>NZ_OZ243912.1:2943958-4415937 GCF_965213695.1 Rubrivirga sp.
CTCGCCCGTGGGACGCCCTCTCGGTCGGGCTCGTACGTCACCCGCACCGTCGTCGGGAGCGCCCCGTCCAGCTCGTACGTCGCGACGCGGTCGGCCTCCGACACCGCCCGGCCGAGCGTCTCTTCGAGGGCCGTGCGCGTCTCCCCCACCGCCAGCCCGTCGGCCGTCCCGTACGCGCCGGACGTCACGGTGAGCCGTTGCACGAGCGCTGGGCCGCCGGTGACGTCGTAGATCTCGAGGGCCAAGCCGTCGTAGGCCCACGTCCGAACGGTGTCGACCTGGCCGGCCACGTGTCGGTTCGCGACCGGCTCCGCCCGCTGACCCCGCGGTGGCCGGAGGGACTCGACGAGGGCGGCTGCGTCGCTGCTGGCCGCCAGGATCCGGTCGAGCCGGACGCCGGGGCGCACGTCCCGGGCCGGGGCGTCGAAGCGCACCGCGGCCTCGGTCGGCGGGGCGTCCGCGGGCGGCGGGTCGCCGCAGCCGACCAGGATGACGAGGCAGGCGAGGGCAGCGCGGAGCACGAGACCGGAGGGGGACCGCTTCGATACGGACACGGCCTGTCGCAGGTCCCGAGCCCCCGGCCGACCGGCCACGCCCGCCGGGCCGTCCTGGCCCCGCGCGCTCTACATTGACGCGCGACGCGCCCCCACCGCCTGATGCCCGACCGCCGCCAATTTCTGACCTCGTTGGGAGGGACCGTCCTCGGCTCCGCGTTGGGCCTGGCCCCCTCGAGCGCCGACGCGGCGCCCCACCGCGGGGCTCCTCCCAACGTCCTCTTCTTCTCGATCGACGACATCAACGACTGGATCGGCGTCTACGGGGGGCACCCCCAGGCCTACACGCCCAACCTCGACCGGCTCGCCCAGCGGTCGACGATGTTCACGCGGGCGTACTGCTCGGTCCCGCTCTGCCACCCGTCGCGGATCGCCACGATGACGGGGATGCGGCCGCACAGTTCCGGCGTGTACACGGCCCAGATCGGGTGGCAAGACCAGATCCCCACCGCCGTCCACCTCGCCGACCACTTCCGGTCGCACGGGTACGAGACGCTCGCCGGCGGGAAGGTGTACCACCACACGGACAAGTTCGGGCCGCCCGGCGAGACCTGGCTCTGGGACCACCAGCTGTTCCCGCCGCGCCTGGTCCACAACCCGAACCTCGACGGGTCGCTCAACGGGCTCCCCGCCATCCGCGGGTTCGACTGGGGGACGCCCGACGCGCCCGAGGAGGAGTACGGCGACCACAAGGTGGTCGACTGGTGCCTCGACAAGCTGGCCCAGCCGCGGACGCGGCCGTTCTTCTTCGCCGCCGGCCTGTTCAAGCCGCACCTCCCGTGGTACGCGCCCCGGCGGTTCTTCGACCTCTTCCCGCCTCAGGACGTGGTCCTCCCCGAGGTGATCGAGGACGACTTGGTCGACGTCCCGCGGATCGGCTGGCGGATGGTCGAGCGCTACACCCGGACCGAGCACGTCTCGACGTACGGGATCTGGGACGACGCCGTCGCGGCCTACCTCGCGACCATCGCCTACGCCGACGACCAGGCCGGCCGCCTGCTCGACGGGCTCGCGGCGAGCCCCCACGCCGACAACACGATCGTGGTGGTGTGGAGCGACCACGGGTTCCACCTCGGTGAGAAGCTCCACTGGGAGAAGAACGCGCTCTGGGAGGAGGCCACGCGGATCCCCCTGTTCGTCCACGTCCCGGAGGCGCTGGCCCTCCCCGGCTCCGGGACCGGCGGCCAAGTCTCCGGGCGCACCGTCGAGCTCGTCGACCTGTTCCCGACTCTGACCGACCTCTGCGGGCTCCCGACGCCGGAGCAGTGCGACGGGCAGTCGCTGGCGCCGCTGCTCGCCAACCCCGACGCCCCCTGGGACCGGCCGGCGCTCTCGACCTGGATGTACCAGAACCACTCGCTCCGGACCGAGCGGTACCGCTACATCCGCTACCGCGACGGGACCGAGGAGCTCTACGACCACGAGGTCGACCCGCTCGAGTGGACGAACGTGGCCGGCCACCCCGACTACGCCGACGTCCGGGCCGAGCTCGAGGCCCAGCTCCCCGCCCACGACGTGGCCGTCGCCCTCGACCCGGACGTGGACCCCGAGACGGGCGAGACCCTCGGCCTCCGGAGCTACCCCAACCCGACGGCCGGGCCGGCCACCGTCGAGTTCGTCCTCCGGGAGCCGACGGAGGTCACCGTCACCGTGTTCACCGTCCACGGCCGCCGGGTCCGCCAGCTCGCCGACGGGCGGCCCTTCGCAGCGGGGCTCCGGACGGTCGAGTGGGACGGGACCGACGACGCCGGCGCGACGCTCCCCGGCGGCCTCTACCTCTGCGTCGTCCGGACGCCCGCGACGAGGGAGACCCGGCGGATCGTGCTCCTCCCCTAGCTACCCGATCCCGGCGGCGGCCACGAACCGGGCGACCTCAACTCGGAGCCGCTCGCGCATCGGGACCAGGCGCGGGTCGTCGGCCGACCGGCTCTCGTCGAGGACGGCCTCGAAAAACCACCGCTGATCGACCGCCCCGGCCGAGAGCCCGCGGCGGCCCGGCGCCGACGTGAAGATGTCGATCCCGGTCTCCAGGCTCGACGCCATCGAGTAGGCGTTGTGGAGCTTGTCGGCGAGCGAGACCGCGACGGCCTCGACCGGCCCCGCCGCCAGCGCCGCGAGGTACGCCTCCTTCCGGACGCGCCACGGCAGCCACGCCCCGTCGGCGTCCCGCTTGGGTTCGCTGACGGCCTCGACGATCCGGGTGACCGTCTCGCCGACGAGCGCCACCAACGTCGCCCGCGCCAGCGTGTCGCCGTGGCGGTTGGCGTCTTCGAGCGCGTCGTGGAGGAAGGCCGCCGCGACGGCGTCGTCGCCCCAGCCGGCCCGCTGGACGGTGAGCGCGACGGTCGTCACGTGGGCCATCGCCGGGACGCGCGACGGCGTGCCGCCGGGGTCCTGAACGCACGGGTCGCTCCACCGGCCCTTCCGGTACGTCCCGTCGTGCCACTCGGCCGCGACCTCGATGGCCCGCTCGACGAGCGGCGAGAACAGCTCGGTCATGGGCGGACGACGTGGTGGACCGTCGCGTCGAGCGGGACCGCGTCGACGATCTCTGCGAGCGCGCCGAGCCCGTGCCGCGCGACGACGCCGAGCGGGCCGAGCGCGCGCTCCTGCAACGCGCCGTCGGGCCACAGTGCCGCCTGCGCCCGCGCCAGCCGCGCGCGGACGATCTCGTGGGTCCGCTTCTCCGCCCGAATGGTTTTGGTGGCGAGCACGTCGAGCGCTTTCTCAACCGCCCGCCGCGTGGACCCGACGGTCGAGGTCAACGTCGCATCCGCCTCCGACACAACGGGCCCGAGCGCGTCGACGGCGCCGAGCGCGGCGTCGGTGGCCTGGGCGAACGCGGCTTCGAGATCGGTGTCGGACGCCTCCAGTGCGAGGCGGCGCCACAGCGCGTGCAACCGCTGCTGCGGGTCCACGGCGCCGGCGCCGAGATCGGGCACCGACAGGCCGTAGCGGTCGAGCACCTTGGCCACGCCCGGCTCGACGACGGTCAGGCTCAAGCGCGGTTCGATGACGGGCATCGGCACGCCGAACCGCTCGTAGACCGGGCCGAGTTGGGCGAAGTACGCCGCCTCGCCGGGGCCCGCGACGTACGCCGCCGTTGGCAGCAACGTGTCCTGGACGAGCGGCCGCAACACGACGTTCGGGCTGATCGAGACGGGGTCGGCGTCGATCCGTGCCCGCAGGTCGTCGGTCGAGATCGGCTCGCCCGTGCCGCGCCGGACGAAGCCGCCGCCGTCGTCCGGGTCGAGCGGGGTCCGGGCCCCCTCCCCCATCACGAACAGGTTGACGGGCGTGGGCCCGATCTGGGCGTGGAACCCGGCGTCAACGAGCGCCCGGCTCCGCTCCTCCAACGACGCCAGCGTCTCGGGCCACGCCCGCGCCTCGCGCTCGAAGACGGGCGCCGCGAGCCGCTTGAGCCGCGCGTCGTCGGCCGACATCAGGACGATGTCGGGGACGAGCGCGCGCAAGAGGTGGGCGAAGGCGTCGCGCATCGTCCGGCCGGGGACGTAGGCGTCGCGAGCCAAGCGCAAGGCGTCGGCGCGGCCGGGCCCGTCGGGGAGCGCGGCCTCCAGCTCGGCGAGCGCCCGCTCGGTGGCCGCCGCATCGAGGACGATCCGGCCGACGGGCCCGCGGTCGGCGTCGGGCGGGCGTCCGTCGTCGTAGGTGCAATAGCGGACGTGCTCGCCGTCGACGAACGCCGCCCGGCGGATCTCGGCGACGTCGTGGTCCTCGTCGGCCAGCCAGAACACGGGGACGGCCGGGCAGCCGGCCTCGTCCGCCAGCCGCGCCGCCAGGCGGACGGCCGTCTGCGCTTTGTAGACCGTGTAGAGCGGGCCGGCGAACAGCCCGAGTTGCTGGCCCGTGACGACGGCCACGGCGTCGGGCCGGCGGAGCGTCTCGACGAGCGCCAGCACGTCGTCGCTCGCGCCCCACGTCCGGTTCTGCTCGGCGAGCACGTCGGCGACGGCGTCGCGCGTGCCCCGGGCGGTCGCGGCTTGGGCGGCGACGCAAGCGGCTCGGGCGCGGTCGGCCGGGTCGTGGGGCGACCATCGGTAAAACGCGAGCGCCGCCGGCTCGGCCCCGACGTAGGCCCGGAACAGCGCGGACCCGCCCAGCACCGCGTGCGGAATCGTCTCGACGGCGGGACCCGGGAGGAGCGAGGGCTGAGGCGTGGCGAGGGCTCCCCCCGTCACCCCGGACGCATCACTCATCACCCGTGGCCCCTCACCCGCTAGTTCCCCTCGCGCATCCGCGCGATCTCGTCGCGCAGCCGGGCCGCCGCCTCGTAGTCCTCGTCGGCGATGGCCTTTTCGAGCTGGTTCTCCATTCGGTCGAGCCGTGACATGGCCGAGGACGCCGCGCTCTCGAACTCCGGCTCGGCGTCGGACTCGACCGGCTCGCCCTCGTCGTCGGCCGGGATGCCGGCCTCGTCGAGCACGCCCGAGGCCACGAACAGGTCGGCGTCGGTGCGGACGGCGAGGGCCACGGCGTCCGAGGGGCGGGCGTCGAGCGTGGCCTCCTCGCCGTCGTGGACGTAGCGGATCTTGGCGAAGAACGTCCCCTCGCGGAGGTCGTCGATGACGACGTCGGTCACGTCGGCGCCGAGCGTGTCGAAGAGCGACCGGAGCAGGTCGTGGGTCATCGGGCGCGGCGGCTGGATCTTCTCCAGTTCCAACGCGATGGCCTGGGCCTCGAACGCCCCGATGATGATGGGGAGCCGCCGGTTGCCGCCGACCTCGCCGAGCACCAGGGCGTAGGCGCCCCCGGACGAGGGGCTCGTCGAGAGCCCGATGATGTCGACCTGGATGTAGTCCATGGAGAGTCAGTAGATCGGTCCGGTAAGGCGCGCAAGATACGGTCCGCCGCCCGCGCTCATCCCCGAACCGGGCACGGCGCGCGCGGTTCGGCGCACTACACCAGGCGGACCAGGGCCACCGACTTTTTGCCCTTCCGCAGCACCACGACGGCCCCGTCGACGGCGTCGGCCCGGGTCAGCGTCTGCCCGAGATCTTGGACGCGCGCGTCGCCCACGCGGACGCCGCCGCCGGTGACGGCCCGCTTGGCCTCGCCCCGCGACGACACCAGCCCGGCCTCGACCAGCAGGTCGACCACGCCCACGCCGTCGCCTTCAAAGCGGGACGCCGGGACCTCGACCGACGGGGCCTCCTCGAACACCTCGGCCAGCGCCGCCGAGCTCAGCTCCGAGAGGTCGCCGCCGAACAGCGCCCGCCCGGCCCGCTCGGCCGCCTCGGTCGCCGCCTCGCCGTGGACGAGGGTCGTGACCTCGCGCGCCAGCGCCCGCTGGGCTTGGCGCGCGCCGGGCCGCTCGGCCATCGCCGCCTCCAGCGCCTCGATCTCGTCGCGGCCGAGCCAGGTGAAGAACTTGAGGTAGGCGACCACGTCGCGGTCGTCGGTGTTCAGCCAGAACTGGTAGAACCGGTACGGCGACGTCCGCTCGGGGTCGAGCCAGACGGTCCCGGCCTCGGTCTTGCCGAACTTGGTCCCGGCGGCGTTCGTCACGAGCGGCATCACGAGCCCGTGCGCCTTGCCGCCCGCGCTCCGCCGGATGAGCTCCGTGCCGGCCGTGATGTTGCCCCACTGGTCGCTCCCGCCGAGTTGGACCGTGGCCCCTTCGGTCTGGTAAAGCCGGAGGAAGTCGTACGCCTGGAGCAGCATGTAGCTGAACTCGGTGAACGACAGCCCGCTCTCGACCCGGCTCCGGACCGACTCCTTGGCCGTCATGTAGCCGACCGTGAAGTGCTTGCCGACGTCGCGCAGGAAGTCCGTCAGCGGGATGCTTGTCAGCCAGTCGGCGTTGTTGGCCATCCGGGCGGCGTGCGGGCCGTCGAAGTCGAGGAACCGCTCGAGCTGGCGCCGGATGCCGGCCGCGTTGGCGTCGACCTGCTCGCGCGTGAGCAGCGACCGCTCGTTCGCCTTGCCCGACGGGTCGCCGATGAGCCCGGTCCCGCCGCCGACGAGGGCGATGGGCGTGTGGCCGTGTCGCTGCCACCGCGCCAGCCCCATCACCGGCACGAGCGAGCCGACGTGCAAGCTGTCGGCCGTCGGGTCGAACCCGCAGTAGGCCACGCGCGAGCCCTCGGCGAGGTGGTCGTCGAGGTCGGGCGTGTGGTCGTAGAGGACGCCGCGCCAGCGGAGGTCGTCGAGCAAGGTCATGGCAGGGTTCGGGGTTCAGGGTTCGTCGTCCAGAGCTTCGGCGGTTGGAGCCGAGCCCTCTCGGCTCGGTGGAGGAGAGCTCGCCTACGACGTCCCCTCTCCCTGTGGGAGAGGGTGAGGGCGGGTGGCGTACGGGCGCGCTGCCGGGGTCACTCGTCCCCCGTCTCTCCGACCACCGCGAGGAAGGCGCGGCGGATCGCCGCGTTCTCGGCCGGGGCGCCGACCGACACGCGGAGCCAGCCGGGCTTGCCGTCGCGGGGCGCCAGCGCCGGGTAGCCGGTGACGTCGCGGACGAGGACGCCGCGCTCGGCCAGCCGCCGTTGCAGGTCGTGGGCGTCCATCGGCGTCCGAATGAGGAAGAAGTTGGCGGCGCCGGGCAGCACCTCGACGCCGTCGCGGGCGGCGAACCACGCTTCGAGAGACTCGCGCTCGGCCTTCAGTTCGGCCACGCGCTCGGCGACGAGGTCGCGGCGGTCCAAGATCGCCAGCCCCACCTCCTCCCCCAGCCGGCCCACCAGAAACGGCAGCCGCGACTTCTCGATCTCGGCCATCAGGTCGGGGTGCCCCATCAGCACGCCCAGGCGGACGCCCGCCAACCCGAACGCCTTCGAGAACGTCCGCATCACCAGCACGTTGTCGTGGGCCTTGAGCAGGTCGGTCGCCGTCGGGCCGTCCAAAAACTCGTGGTATGCCTCGTCGACGACGAGCACGCCGGGGACGCCAGCCGCCAGCCGCCCCAGGTCGGCGTGGGCGAGGGTCTGGCCCGTCGGGTTGTTGGGCGTCGTGACAATCGTGAGCGGCGCGTCGGCGCCGACGGCGGCGTCGAGGACGGCGTCGGGGTCGTGGCGGAGGTCGGGCCCGGCGGGGACGTCGACGACCCGGGCCCCGTGCATCCGGGCGACGCTGGCGTAGAGCGCGAACATCGGGCTCGGCAGGACGACTGGCGTGCCGGCGTCGAGGAAGCAGAGCCCGAGCGTCTGCGCCAGCTCGTTCGACCCGCGCCCGACGATGACGGAGCCGGCCGGCAGCCCCTCCCGCTGTTCGACGGCGCGGACGAGCCGGTGCGGCCGGTCGTCGGGGTACCGGTTCCAGGGCGTCTCGGCGAAAGCGTCGAGCGCGGCCCGCTTGATCGCGTCGGGCAGGTCGTACGGGCTCTCGTTCTGGTCCACCTTCGCCTCCACGTCGATCGTCGTGGGGACGCGGTAGGCCCGCTCGGCACGGATCTCGGGACGGACGAGGTGGACGGGGGGCATCGGGTAAGGAGTGATGGGTAAAGAGTGACGAGCCGGCTACTTGATCGCCGCGGTCGAGGGGACGGGCTCTTCACCCTTCGCCCTTGACTCGTCACCCATTCGGACGCGGACGGCGAGCGCGTGGGCGTCGAGCCCCTCGGCCTCGGCGAACCGGGCGATGGCCTCGCCGGACTCCGCCAGCCGGGCGGCCGAGTAGCGGACGACCGACTGCCGCCGCAGGAACACGCCGACGCCGAGCGCCGACGCGAACCGGGCCGTGCCGCCGGTCGGCAACACGTGGTTCGGACCGGCGAAGTAGTCGCCGACGGGCTCGGGCGTGAGGTGGCCCAGGAAGACGGCGCCCGCGTGGCGGACCCGGCCCCACAGCGCGTCGGCGTCGTCGGACAGGATGACCAGGTGCTCGGGCGCCAGCTCGTCGACGCACGCCACGGCGTCGTCCATCGAGTCGGTCACGACGGCGGCGCCGAAGGCGGGGAGCGACGCGCGGAGCACGTCGGCACGCGCCAGCGTCGGGACGAGCCGGTCGACCTCGGCCCGGACGGCTTCCGCGAGGGCGCGGCTCGGGGTCACCAGGACGGCGCTGGCGCGCTCGTCGTGCTCGGCCTGGGCCAGCAGGTCGGCCGCCGCCCACGTGGGGTCGGCCGAGTCGTCGGCCAGCACGACGACCTCGCTCGGCCCGGCCACCGAGTCGATCCCGACCTGGCCCACGACGAGCTTCTTGGCCGTCGCGACGTAGGCGTTGCCCGGCCCCACCACCACGTCGACGCGCGGCACGGTCTCGGTCCCGAAGGCCAGTGCCCCGACGGCCTGCGCCCCGCCCACGGCGACCACGTGATCGAGCCCGAGCAGCCGGGCCGTCGCCAGGACGAGGGGGTGCGGCAGCCCGTCGGGCCCGGGCGGGCTGCACACCCAGACCTCGTCGACGCCAGCGACCTGGGCCGGGACGGCGTTCATGATGACGCTCGACGGCAACGGTGCCGTCCCGGCGGGCACGTAGAGCCCGGCCCGCTCGACGGGCGAGATCCGCTGGCCGACCGTGACGCCGTCGCCGTCGTCGTGCGTCCACGAGGCCGGCATCTCGCGTTCGTGGAACCGGCGGACGTTGGCGGCGGCCTGCTCGAACGTCTCGCGGAGCGCCGGGTCGAGCGCGTCGAGGGCCCGGTCGAGCGCGTCCGTCGGCACCCGAAGCGCCTCCGGGCGGACCCCGTCGAACCGCTCGGTCAGGTCGAGCAGCGCCGCGTCGCCCCGCTGGCAGACGTCGTCCAGGATGGCGCGGACGGAGGCCTCGACGGCGTCGTCGAACACGGCGCGTCGGTCGAGCACGGCGACGAGGCGCGCACGGCGCTCGGCGTACGGGACGAGAGGCAGCAGGGGGGACATGCGTCAACCTACCCCGCCCTCCGATCCGCGATCCGCCGTTCACCCCTTCTTGGGCCGCGAGCGGTGAGCGGTGAGCGGTGAGCGGTGAGCGGTGAGCGGTGAGCGGTGAGCGGTGAGCGGTGAGCGGAAGATGTTCTCACACGCCCCCTCAGGCCGCCCCACGCCCTCCCTTTCCCCGTTCCCCATTCCCATTCCCCGCGAGCGTCAGCGAGCAGCAACCCTACCGCAACGCGACGCGGGGCAGCGGCTCGATCCTCGGTGGCCGAAGCGCCTCGGCCTCGATGGGTAGCCGGAGCGCGTCGGCCCAGCCGGGGCGGGTGCCCAAGCGGACGGACAGCGCCCGGGCCTCGTCGACCCGGCCCTGCGCCAGCCGGACGATCCCGAGCAGGTACAGCGCCGGCGCGAACCGGGCATCGTGGTCCAGGACCGCCTCGAGCGCCCGCTCGGCCGCCGGGTAGCGGCCCATCCCGACGAGCGCCTGGGCCTGCCCGAACGCGCTCAGCCGACGGTACGGACCGGCGGTGGCCGTCTCGGCGAACAGGCCGACGGCCGCCGCCAGCTCGCCCCGGCTCAGCAGGTGGTGCGCCAGCGAGTAACCCGCGGGCACGTATCCGGCCCGGCGCGAGGCGTCGAGCGCCCCGGCCGCCAGCCCGACCTCGCCGACCTCCTCGAGCATCATCCCGGCCGTGTACTGCAAGACGGCGTCGTCGGGCGACTGCCGCAGCGCCTCGCAGAGCAGCGAGATGTGCGACCGCTGGTCCCAGTCGGACCGCCGGGCCGGGACCTGGATCGCGCCGACGGCGGCGTGGGCCCGCGCGGCCGGCAGCATCCGCGTGATCTCGGCGAGCGCGCTCGTCAGCCGTGCCGAGCCCTCGGCGGCCTGGTAGCGGCCGAGCGCGGGGCCGGGGTCCGAGGCCAGCGAGATGGCCTCGTCCAACAGGTCCGGCACGCCGCCGGTCTGGCGGCCCGACACGACGACGCCCAGCACGCGGCCGGCCTCGTCGAGCAGGGGCCCGCCGCTGTCGCCGGGCTGGACGGCGTTGGCGGCCATGCGGACCCGCTGGCCGTCCAGGACGAGGTCGGAGAACCGCGCGGCGACCGTCCGCCGCTGGACCCCGGCGGGCCACCCGGCGGTGAACGCGACCCCGCCCTCGGCCACGTCTGGCGCGATCACCAAGGGCCGAAGCCCGGCCCGCCGCCCGACCTCGGCCGGCAGGTGGAGCACGGCCACGTCGCGGACCGGGTCGAGCGCCCACGCCCGGTTGATCGAGACCTCGCGCCCTCCGGGCAGCGTCACCCGGACGCGCCGCGCGCTGACGACCACGTGGTACGCCGTTACGAGCGCGTCGTCGCCCACGGCGAACGCCGAGCCGATCCGCTCGAACCCGACCCCGTCGATCTCGCCCTCGGCCGTGATGGCGACGACCGACCGCTCGGCCGCGCCGACCGCGGCGTCGCCGACGTACGTCCGGATCGGGTGCACCCGCGTCGCGAGCGACCACCGACGCCCGCCCACCACGACGTCCAGCCGAAGACCCGGAACGGCGTCGACGGCGTCGCTCGTCACGCGGACGATCACGCGGCGCTGGAGCTCTACGATGTCGCCCGTCGCCTTCTCCATCGGCGCGCTGTCCCGTGCGAGCGCGAGCCCGTCGCCGAGCTGGCGGCCGACGTCCCACGACCCGAACGCGGCGGCGAGCGCCCGCCGGGCCTCCGCCGTGGCCGGCACCGCCAGCACCTCGATGTTGACCTCGATCAGCCCCCCCACCTCGACGGCCTCCCGGTCGACCCCGCTGAACATCTGGGCCCGGAGCGGGTCGCCCGTCGCGGCCACGGCGGGCGCGACGAGCAGGACGGCGAGGACGGCGGTCGAGAGGCGGATCATGGGTCCCGAGGCGTGTCTCCCGAAGGAGTCCCGGGCCCCCCAGCCTAGGGGCTGGTCTCGGCGACGATGCCGCGGACCCAGGCAGCGAGTCGGTCTCGGACTTGCCGCCCCACGTCCAGCACGTCGGCGTGGTCGAGGGGCGCCGGGTCGAGGCCGGCCGCGGGGTTGGTGATGGTCGAAATCCCGAGGACGGGCAGGCCGAGCGCGGCGGCTTGCAAGGCCTCGGGCACAGTACTCATGCCGACGGCGTCAGCCCCGGCACGGGCGAAAAAGCGGATTTCAGCGGGCGTTTCGTACGAGGGACCGGAGGTCCACACATACACCCCCTCACGGTACGGAATTTTCTGTGTTATCGCAATGTTACGAGCCTCCACCCGCCACGTTTCGTCGTACGGGTTGGACAAATCGGGGAACCGGACCTCCCCCTCCCCGACCGGCCCAGCCAGCGGGTTCTGGAACGACAGGTTGAGGTGGTCGGTGATGAGCATCAGCGTGCCTGGCCCGAACGCGGGGTTGATCCCGCCCGCCGCGTTCGTCAGCACCAGCCCCCGAGCGCCGAGCGCCTTCGCCAGTCGGACCGGGAAGCCGAGCGCCCGGGCGTCGTGGCCCTCGTACCCGTGGATTCGCCCCTGAATCACGAGCACCGGCGTGCCCGCGAGGGGACCGAGCACCAGTCGCCCTGCGTGGCCCTCAACCGTCGACACCGGGTAGTGGGGCACGTCGGCCGTCGAGAGCGTCACGGCGTCCTCGACCTCGTCGGCGAGCGCGCCCAGGCCGGAGCCCAGCACGAGCGCCAGCCGGGGCACCAGATCGGTGTGGGCGCGGACGGCGGCGACGGCCTCGGCGATCTGGCGGGCGTCGAGCGCGGGGTCGGTCATGGGGACGGGGGACGGGGGACGGGAAGGTGCCGACAGCCGCTCGCCGGCGCCAGGCCGCCGGCCGCAAGATGTCCGGAATCTCGGGCCGGAGAGTAGGGGACGCCGGCAGCGCTCACGCTCCAGGAGGGGGCGAGCCCGCCGAGTTGGTGGAGCGCGCCCGGCCCCCTAGCTTGCCCCGTCCCCTCCATCGACATGGAGCGATCTCCGGCCGACCCCACCACGCTCCTCCGAGACGCCGCAGCGGGGCGTCCTGGAGCGGCCGACGCGCTCTACGGCCGCCTCTACAACGAGCTCAAGCGCCTCGCGAGCGCGCGCCTCCACGCGCACCGGCCCGGGGCCACGCTCGACACGACAGGGCTCGTCCACGAGGCGTACCTCCGCCTCGTCGACCGGGCGTCGGTCGAGCCCGTGGACCGGGCCCACTTCCTGGCCCTCGCCGCCCGGGCCATGCGCTACGTGCTCCTCGACCGGGCCCGCGCTCGGCTGCGGCAGAAGCGGGGCGGCGGGGCGCCCGAGCTGTCCCTCGACGCGGTCCAGGTCGCCGCCGACGACCGCGCCGTCGACGTGATCGCTCTTGACGGGGCGCTGGAGTCGCTCCGCGAGCGGTCCGCCCGCCTGGCCGACGTCGTCGAGTACCGGTTTTTCGGAGGGCTCACCTACGCCGAGATCGCCGAGGTGACCGGGCGCTCCGTCGCGACCGTCGAGCGGGACTGGGTGCGGGCGCGGCTGTGGCTCTACCGCGCCCTCCAGGACCCCGAATCGCCAGCGGATGAGGGGCCGGGCGCCGGTCCGGCGATGGAGAGAGAGCCCCCGCCCCCATGAGCGACCCCGCCCTCCAGCGCTGGCGGCGCGTCGACGCGCTGCTCGCCCAAGCCCTCGAGCGAGAGCCGGGCGACCGGGACCGCTTCCTCCGAGCGGCCTGCGCCGACGCCCCCGACTTGGGCGCCGAGGTCCGGTCCCTCCTCGACACCTCCGACGCGGCGGCCCGGGCAGTCGGCGAGACGGCCGTCGAGTTCGCCGGCCCGCTCGTGGCGGGCGCCGAGCGACCGCCGGAAGAGCCGGACCTCGCGTCGGGAGCGCGCCTCGGCCCCTACCGCATCGAGGGCGAGTGCGGGCGTGGCGGCATGGGCGTCGTCTACCGGGCCACGCGCGCCGACGGCACGTTCGAGAAGGGCGTGGCGCTCAAGCTGGTCAAGCGCGGGATGGACACGGACGAGGTGCTCCGGCGCTTCCAGCGCGAGCGCCAGATCCTGGCCGGGCTGGAGCACGCCGGCATCGCCCGCTTGCTCGACGCCGGCGCCGCCCCCGACGGGCGTCCGTACCTCGTGATGGAGCACGTCGAGGGCGAGCCCATCACGGGCTACGCCGAGCGCCACCGACTCGGGGTCGAGGCCCGGCTGGCGCTCGTCGAGCAGGCGTGCGAGGCGGTCCAGCACGCCCACCGGCGGCTCGTCGTCCACCGCGACCTCAAGCCGTCCAACGTCCTCGTCGTCGAAGACGAGGCGGGCGAGCCCCACGTCAAGCTGCTCGACTTCGGGATCGCCCGGCTCCTCGACACGGACGAGGCGGTGACCCGGACCGGTCGGCCGCTCACGCCCGCCTACGCGGCACCGGAGCAGCGCCGGGGCGAGGCCGTCACGACGGCGACCGACGTCTACGCGCTCGGCGTCCTCCTCTACGAGCTGCTCGCGGGGCGGAGGCCGCCGTCGCCCCCCGGCCCGCCGAGCGCCGCCGTCGAGGACGCCCGCCTCCGGCGCCGCCTCCGCGGCGACCTCGACACCATCGTGCAGACGGCGCTCCGCGACCGGCCCGACGAACGCTACGCCTCCGTCGGCGCGCTCCTCGACGACGTCCGGCGGTACCGGGCGGGGCTCCCCATCCGCGCCCGGCCCGCGACGGTCGGGTACCGGGCGCGCAGGTTCGCGGGCCGCCACCGGGCGGGGGTCGTGGCGACGGCGGCGCTGGCGGTGCTCGCCGCCGTCGTGGCCGTGCTCTACGTGCGCGGGATCGAGCACGAGAAGGAGGCGGCCCAGCACGAGGCGGCCCGGGCGCAGCGCATGACGGCCGTCCTCGGGAGCCTGCTCGAGACCGCCGACCCGTACACCCTGAGCGGACGCCGGGGCGACTCGCTCCTCCTGGCGAGGGGCCAGGACCTGGTAGCCGACGACCTCGCCGGGGAGCCGGACCTCCAGGCGAGGCTGCTCACGGTCCTCGGCCGCGTCTACCGCGAGCGGGGCCAGTACGAGCAGGCCGGCGCGCTCCTGGACCAGGCAAGGGAGATCACGGAGGCCGCCCTCCCCCCGCCGTCCCCGGGCGCCGCCGACGCGTACCGCCAGCTCGGCGGCCTCTACACCGACACGGGCCGGCACGCGGACGCGCGGCGCGCCTACCGACGTGCGCTGGCGATGGAGCGGGACCTGTACGGGCCGGACGCCCCCCAGGTCTTCGTCACGCTCAGCCTGCTCGCCCAGGTCGAGGCGCTGGACGGGCGGAAGGACGAGGCGGAGCGGATGCACCGGTCCATCGTCGCCCTCAGCCGCCGCGTTCACAGCCCGACCGACCCGGCCCACATCGTGGCCGTCTGGAAGCTGTCCCGCGTGCTCTACATGCGCGGCAAATACGCCGACGCCGAGGGCGCGCTCGGCGAGGTGCTCGCCCTCCGCCGCGAGCGGTTCGGCGAGGCGCACCCCGAGGTGGCCCACGCGCGGCTGTGGCTGGGGCTCGTGCGGACCGACCGCGGCGACTTCGAGGGGGCCGAGGCCGAGATCACCTCCGCCCTCGCCCTGCAACGCCGCCTACTCGGCCCCGAGCACGCCGACGTCGCCGAGTCGCTCTTCGGCCTGGGCCTCCTCGCGAACGAGCGGGGCCGGTACCGGGAGGCCGCCGGGTGGATCGAGCGGAGCGTCGCGATGAGCGGCCAGGTGCTCGGGGAAGACCACACCACCACGGCGTTCCGAACCTTGATCTGGGGCGACGTCCTCCGCCAGGGCCGAGCGTTCCCCCGGGCCCTCGACGCGACGGCGCGGGCCGAGGCCGCCTACCGCCGCGCGCTCGACGACCGCAGCGTGTGGGTGGGGGTGGCCCTGGCGCAGCGGGGCCGCACGCTCAGCGACGCCGGAGACATCGAGGAGGCCGGCGTCGCCTTCCGCGAGGCCCTCCGCCGGATCGACCCGGCCCGAGCCCCTCGGTTCTACTACGGAGCCCAGACGTCGTACGCCGAGTGGCTCGTGCGGACCGGCCGGCCCGCCGAGGCGGAGCCTCTTCTTCGGGAGGCCCTGGCCGCGCTCCGGTCCGAGACGGCGGCCCGGCACGACCGGGCGGTCCTCCACGCGACGACGGCCCTCGGGGCGTGCCTCGCCGCCCAGGGCCGGGCCAGAGCGGCGGCGCCCTTCCTGCGCGAGGTGACCGAGATCACCGAGGCCCACTACGGCTCGGCCAACCCGCGCACGCGGGAGGCCCGGCGCCAACTCCGCGCCCTCCGCCTCTGACGCGAGGCCGCCCGAAAGATGAGAAGCTGTTTGGTACGAGAAGATCATTCCCGTTCTCGGAATTTGTGCCTTGCTCTCCTGTCATCCTGAGCCTGCTGTCATCCTGAGCCTGCGAAGGATCCCAACTCGGACTTCGAGACCTGCCGCGTCGGCTCCGATGGTCTCTGACGCCAGCGTTGAGACCCTTTGCTGCGTTGGCTGCGCCGTCCCTTCGGGGTCAGGATGACAAGGTGGGGTGAGGCATAAAACCAGCGACCTGGTATCAGGTCCCCTCTCCACCCCCTGGGGGGAGAAGGCGAGGTTGAGGGGGGACGCCAGTGCTCAGGGACTACCGCCACCCCGTACGGAGCGCGCGGCCGACGGGCCGGAGCGGGCGCGCGGCGGTGGCCCCGCACCCGACGTCCCGGCGCGTCTCGGCGTCGTTGTTCGGAAAGCACTGCCCGGACGGAATCGAGAGCGGCACGTACCGGGAAAGGTCCGGGTCATAGAGCGCCCGCTCCAGGAACGCCACCAGGTCGTCCACCTCGTCCATCGTCAGGCGGAGGGGGCGGAACTCCGGCGAGAGCCGGTCGGTGGGGACGAGCGCGCTCTGCGGCACGGCCGCGTTCTTGTACTCGACGACCTCGCGGACCGTGTTGAACGTGGCCCCGTGGCCGAAGAACCCGTCGTCGGCGAGGTTGTAGAGTTGGGGCGTCTTGAACCGGTACCGGTCGCCGTCGCGCTGCGTGAAGCTCGCCCGGCCGAGGTGGACCGGGTCGGTCGGGTTAAAGTCCGAGAACACGCCGGGGCCGACCAGTTCGCCCATGCCGAGGGCGTGGAACGACGTCGAGGCGAGCGTCGGCCCCGCGTGGCACGTGGCGCAGTTGGCCCGCCCGAAGAACACGAGCCCCCCGCGTTTCTGCGCCATGCTCATGGCGCCGGCCTCGCCCCGGAGCCAGCGCTGGAACGGGGCCCGCGTCGCGACGAGCGTCCGCTCGTAGGCCGCGATCGCGAGCCCGGCCGTCTCCGCCGTGGCCCGCGCGCCCGCCGGCCAGCCAGGGAAGGCGGCGTCGAACAGGACGCGGTACGTAGGGACGGTGGCGTAGACGGCGGCCGGACCGTCCTGCAACCGGTGGACCGTGAGCCCGGCGATGGCCTGGGTCTCGACCCCCTGGTACCCCAGCCTGTTCGTCTCGATCGGCGTCCCGGCCGTCCAGGACGCCTCGGTGCCCGCGTTCGTGCCCGTCGCGCCGAACTGGCCGTTCCAGAGCATCACGTCTTGCCACGCGCTGTGGAGCGCTGAGGGCGAGCGGATCGGCTGGGTGTCGAGCTCGGCCGCGGCGTAGTCCGGGCTCGGGACGCGGCGCTCGCCGAACCGCCCGAACCCGACGCCGCCCTCGCCGATCCCCTGGGGAACGCCGGCCCGGAAGCCGGCCGAGGCGTGGTGGCACGAGGCGCACGAGTAGGTCCCGACGCCCTCAGGCTTGGTGGCGTTGACGGCGAGCGCCGTCTCGTGGAAGAGGACCCGGCCGAGCGCGACCTTCTCGGGCGTGAGCGGGTTGCGGGGGTCTTGGGGGATCGCGGCGAGGTCGTCCGCCTCGGGGAGGAGGAACGCGCCCGCCCCCTCTCCACCCGACGCGGCCGTGACCGCGTCCAGGAGCTGGGCGTCGAGGTCGGGCGTCGAGGGCTGAGCGTCGCATCCAGCGAGCACAACGACGCCGGCAAGGGCGAGGAGAGAGCGGGTCATGGGGCCAGGGTCAGGTCACAGTGGACACGGGAAACCGCCCCTCGGGCTCTCACGGGAGCGATCTGCGGCGCTCTGCGGCGCTTTCGGTCCCCTCCGGGCGGCCGTCCGAGGACGAGCGCGTCGAGGGCGTCAAGGCGGGAGGGGCCGGCCTCGCTCATTCGACCGTCACCGTCACAGTCGCCGTGCCCGTCTGGCTCCCATCCGACGCCGTGTAGTCGAAGACGCATTCGGGGGCCGAGCGGGGAGACGAGGAGGCCCGGTACGTCACCGCCCCCGTCTCCACGTCGGTGTCGGCGACGCTCCCGCACGTCGGGCTGGCGACCGTCACGAGGTCGAGGTCGCGGCCGTCGGGCGCGGCGTCGTTGGCCAAGACGTTGACGACGACGCTGCGCCCGACCGAGACCTGGACGGCGTCGTCGCGGATGGCGAAGGCGTCGTCGCGGCCGTCGGAGTCGCAGGCCGTGAGGAGGCCCGCCGCGCACAGGCAGAGGGCAGCGAAAAGGCGCATGGCAATGGGCGGAGGGGTTGCGCAGGATGGGGAGCGGCCGACGACGCGCTCCCAGCGGGCTAGCGGACGAGGGTGACGGTCCACGCCTGCGAGAGCCCGCCGGCGTCGAGGCGGAGGAGGTACGGGCCGGCGGGGAGCCCCCGACCCTCGAAGCGGACCTCGTGCGGACCGGCCCCGAGCGGGCCGTCCACCAGCCGCGCGACCTCGCGGCCCAGCACGTCGTAGGCGACCAGCCGGACGCGGCCGGCGGCGGCCAGCGCGAACCGGACGGCGGTCCCGTCGCGGAACGGGTTCGGCGCGGCCGACACGTCGAGGGCGGCCTCGGGGCCGGCCTCGTCGGCGACGGGCAGGCCGGCCCCCTGGTAGAGGAACAGAGTGTTGTCGACGGACGGCCCCCCGTTGCCGCCGTACATCACGTGGACGGCCCCCGCGTTGCTCACGCCGTCCAGGTCCTCGTTCGGGACGCCGATGGCGAGGTCCTCGAAGCCGTCGCCGTTAAAGTCACCGGCCGCGAGCGCGTCGCCGAAGCGGTCGCCGGTCTCCGGAACCTCGCCGAGGTCCGGTTGCTGGAACCACAACGAGTTCGACCACCCGATCTGGCCGTCGGAGCGTCCAGGGAAATGGAACACCCGCCCCACGCCAGGGATATGGCTGGGGTCGGTGGAATACCACCCCCCCGGAGATCCGACGGACACGTCGACCCGTCCGTCGGCGTCGAAGTCGCCGAAGGCGAAGGCAGCCCCCATGAGGGTTCTGTTGCCGATCTCACGGAACGTGACCGGCCCCTGCGTCGAGATCCCGCTCGTTGTTCCGTAGAGGACCTCGGCGAGGCCCGCATCGACGGCATTAGCCCCGTTATCCCAAAGGGGCACCCCTGCAACGAGGTCTGCGAATCCGTCGCCGTCGAGGTCTCCCGACGCGAGGGACGACCCGTAGCGAGCGTTTGCTTGGAAGTCAGAGCCCCGCGTCATGGACTGAGCAGCGGAGATCGCCAGGCCGTTCTCGGAGCCGTCGAAGACCGTCACGGCTCCCGCTCTGTGCCCCGACGAGTACGGATTCACCCGGTGCCCTGGCGATCCGGCGGCGAGGTCGTCGTAGCCGTCGCCGTTGAAGTCGCCCGAGCAGAGTGCCTCGCCAAAGTTCGCGTCCGCTCCGAGGCCTCCCGCGCTGGCCTGTGTGAGGGCACGGTGGCCGTCGGCGGAGAGGCCGTCCGCCGTGCCGTAGAGCACGTCCACGAGGCCGGCCCGCTCGACGTTCGCGAGCGGCTCGAACGGCGTCCCGACGGCGAGGTCGTCGCGGCCGTCGCCGTCGAAGTCGCCGGCCGCGAGGGCGTAGCCGAACGACTCGTCTGGCCTCGCCTCGTTCGGCGCGCCGAAGTCGTCCTGCGTCCAGTGCTGGGCGCGGTCGGCCGTGAGGCCCGCCTCCGACCCGTAGAGCACGCCGACGGCCCCCGCGGACAGGTACGGCCCGACCGTCCGGTAGGGGGCGCCCGCGGCGAGGTCGTCGAACCCGTCGGCGTCGAAGTCGCCTGTGGCGAGGGCGAACCCGAACAGGTCGAAGAGGTCCGGGCTCACCCCGAGGTCGGCCACGGTCCAGATCCGGTTCCGGCTGGCGGACAAGCCGCTGGCGCCCCCGTAGATCACGTGGACGCTCCCCGTCCGGATCACGCCGCGGACGTCTTGATACGGCACGCCGACGACGAGGTCGCCGAAGCCGTCGCCGTCGAAGTCGCCGGTGGCGAGCGTGCTCCCGAATGCGTCGTTCGGGTCGAGCGAGCCGGCGAGCTGGGCGTGGACGGGTGCTGCGGCGAACAGGACCGCCGCGAGAGCCCCGACGAGGCGGGAGCGAGAGGACATGCGCATGGGAAGAGAGGGTGTTTGTCTCCTCATCGCCGTTCCGTGCTCTCTCCCCTCAATCGGTCGCAAGAATTCTGGCCAGGGCCCTCGCCCGCGACCGGGTCCGCACGAGGACCCCGCTACCGGACGATGAGGACCGTCTGCGTGGCCGCCCGCTCGCCGGCCTCCGGCCAGACGACGTACACGCCGGCCAGGGACTGCCCGGCCTCAAACGGGACCCGACCGTCCCCGCCGGTCGAGACTCGTCCACCAGAACAGCGACGGACCCCGGCTGCTGAAGAAGTGGGCGTTCCCGGAGAGGCTGGCGTTCTGCTCGTTCGGGGAGACGAGGGCCGCCAGGAGGGCGCCCGAGGCGCCGCCGTAGAGATATGCCTGCCCGCGCGGTAAGGCGCGCCCTCCGAGTATAGAGAGCATTAGAGACCGGGGGGCTCGCCTACTCTGCTGCCGTGTCGATCCGCACTTGGTAGAAGAGGACGACATCGGCGATCACCACTTCGCCGGTGTCCACCTGGATCTCGAACGTGACCGGATCGAATGCCATCCGTTCCGGGGAGATAATTTGGTGGAGCGTCCGCTGCTGCTCGTCGTCGTTGTCGCCCGTCCCGATCTCGATGGGGTTCGCCGTCACGTGGGTCCCGAACTCGTCCAATCGCCCGGACCGCCCTGGGATCCCCGTGTGGATGCTGAGGCGCGTCGGACCGTTCGGCTTGGCCTCGAAGAACAGGACGCTCCGGGCAAGGTTCACCCCGTCGACGAACCCGTCGGGCCTCCTAAACTCGAAGGACATGAACTCGTTGAACGTCAGCCGGCGGCTTCCTGTTGAGAGGCAGGCGTAGTCAGCTACGGTGAACACGGCCATGGCGGACCTCGGGGGATCTGGTTGAAAAAGAAGGCGGCCAAACGAGGACTCGCCTATTCCCCTATCGCTGTTCGACGTCCAGCCCCCTCAGCCCGACCGAAGAAATGTGGGCAAGATCCCCGCCCCGCGATCAACGCTGGGAGACGACCGGACCGTTTCACCGCCTCCCGTCCCCCATCACCGCGTCCGCCTCGCCAGCCAGACGGCCCACGCGACGAACGCGACCGCGACGGCCTGGCGGAGCGGGACGAAGGCGAGCGCGAGGACGGGCGCGCTCGGCCGGGCGTCGGGACGGAGGGCGGCGGCGTAGAGGGCCACCCCGAGACCGAGGGTCAGCACGGCGCCGACCAAGGCGGCCCACGACGCCAGCCGGTGGTCGCGCGCCAGCCGGACGGTCCACACCAAGCCGACGGCCGGGAGCGCAGCGTAGAGCGCTCCGTCGGCGACCGTCTCCCACGGCACGCCTGCGCCGGCGCGCTCGGCGACGACGGCCGGGAACGCGGCGCCGACGATGAGGACCAGCGCCGCCGTCGCGGTCGCCCCCCAGCGGAGGCCGGCCGGCGTCACGCTTGGTCCCAGCCGTCGGCGTCCTCGTCGGTCGCCGCAGCCTCGACGGCGGCCCGGGCCGTGTCGAACCCGAACCCGCGGCGGACCAAAAAGTCGAGCGTCTTCTTTTTCCGCTTGCGGAGGTCGTCTTCGGACGCGAGCGACCGCCACTTTTTGGCCGCCTGCTCGCGCGCCTCGGCGCCCAGGTCCTCGGCCTCGGTCAGCTCCGCGAGCGCCGCGTCGATGGTCGCCCGGCCGACTCCTTTCCGCATGAGGTCCTGGCGGAGCCGGGCCGGCCCGTAGCCCCGTCCGTTGAACCGGTCCTTCGCGAACGCCCGGGCGTACGCCTCGTCGTCGACCAGCCCGATCCGCTCCAAGTCGGCCACGGTGTCCTCGGCGATGGCCTCGGCGAACCCCTTGCGGAGCAGCGACTGGCGGACCTCGTCGGCCGTCCGCGCCCGGTTCGACAAGCCCGCCATCGCCGACGACTTGGCTGCGAACGTCTCCTGGCGGACCAAGAGCGCTCGCTGCTGCTCGGCCGTCAGCACGACGCCCTTGCGCAGGCCGGCCTCGATCACCAGGTCGACGGCGAGCCCGAAGGCAAACTTGTCGTCGATGAAGACACTGGCCCGGTCGAGGTCCTTTTTCTGCTGGGCGACGCGCGTGACGGTCCCACTGACCAGGTCGAGGTCGGCGGGGTCGGGGCGCTCGCGGCGCTGAGAGTTGAACATGAGGTTGAGCGGGTGGGGCAGGTTACGCGAGTCGGGCAGGTTCCACAGGCCGCGCAAGGTCGGCAACCCGCCAAACCCGCCCGACTCGCCGAACCCGCTCGACCTCCCCTACCACCTCGCCGAGACGCTGACGATGGGCCAGCCGGGCAGGCCGCGGGGGTCGGTCGCGAGGGGCAGGCCGACGCCGCCGACGCCTGGGCTGGCGGATGAGGCGCGGGGCCGGGCCGTCGCCTGGGCGAGCGCGGTCCACCGCAGGCCCCACGCCGTCGCGTTCGCGCCGACGGCGGCGCTTGCGCGGACCTGCACCGCGTCGCGCCGGCCGTCAGGGCGGGCCAGGCCGGACTCGATGTCGAGGCGGAGGGCGGCGGTCCATGGGCCCCGGCCGCGCTGGGCGATGACGCCGAGCGCGACGGGCCGGTCGTACGCCGAGGGCCGCCAGTCGCCGCCGACCTCGGGGCGGACCTGGGCCCGGGCGAGCGCGCCGCTGAACCCGAGCGTCCAGTCGCCCCGGCCGTAGCGGGCCGCCAGCTCGACGCCGGCCGCGCGCCCGTCGTGCGCGGGATGCGCCGCCAACAGGTCCGCCGGGACGACGCCGGCCTCGCGCGCCGGCACCGCCAGCGGCTCCAGCAAGCCCCGGGACCGCCGGCCGTAGACGTCGACGCTGAACGCGAACGGGTCCGACGGGGCCCACTCGACGCCGGCGCCGACCTGCCACGCCCGCGCGAGGGGCACGTCTCGGTCGGTCAAAAGCCACCGCGACGCCGCGAGCGCGTAGCGGCCGTCGGCCCGGTCGCGGACGCGCTGGACGGCCTGGGTCTGGCGGCTCACGCCAGCGCGGACGACCAGCCGGTCGGCGTCGGGCGTCCACCGGGCGAAGAGGCGCGGGCTGAGGTCGAGGCTCAGCGCGCGCGCCCCGTCGACGCGGACCTCGGCGCGGACGCCGGGCTGGACCTGCCACCCCTCGGCCGGGCGCCACGTGTCCATCGCGTAGAAGGCGACCTCGGCCACGCGCTGCGTGCCGCTCTCGGCACCGTCGGGACGGCGCTGGGTTCCGGTCACCTCGCGGTGGGCGAGTTGGACGCCGGCGCGGACCTGGTGCTTGAGCGACACGAACCGGTCGACGTCGACCGAGGCGCCGTGCTCGACGAGCGCCTGATCCGTCCGGGCCACGGCCGACGGGAACCGCCGCTCCTCGGTCGCTCGGTGGCCCGTCCGGTACGCCAGCGCCGACACCAGCGTTTTTGGGCCCTGGAGCCCGCGGTACCGCGCCGACGCCGCGTGCGTCCGCCAGCCGTAGTCGAGCCCGCCCGCTGCCCCGGGCAGGTCGATCCGGACGGCGTCGGTCCCGAGCGCCCCGGCGACGTCGACGTGCGCGTGCGCGCCGACGGCCGCGCTGAGCTTGACGTCGGCGTCGGCGAACGCGACCGTGGGGGCGTCGCCGCGGCGG
Organism: Rubrivirga sp.; assembly: GCF_965213695.1. Lineage (GTDB taxonomy): Bacteria > Bacteroidota > Rhodothermia > Rhodothermales > Rubricoccaceae > Rubrivirga. The sequence goes on from NZ_OZ243912.1 coordinate 2,967,250, forward strand.
AAGGGGTCGCCGCCGGTCGGGTCCAGGACCCACGCGCCGCCCTCGGCACGGAGGCCGGGGCGCAGGATGGGCCCGAGGACGGACCGCCGCAGGCCCAGGTGGACGCCGACGCGGTCGCCGAGCGGCACATCCGCCACCGCGCGGGCGTCGACGGCGCCGAGGCCGAGCGTCCGCAGCGTGTCGCCCGAGAGCGCGTCGGTCGTCTCGACGTCCAGGACGGCCGCGAGCCCGCCGCCGAGCGGGGCCGGCAGCGAGCCCCGGTGGAACCGGACGCGCGACAGGGCCTCAGGCTGGAACGCCGAGAACAGCCCGAAGGCGTGCCACGGCTCGTACAGCGGGACGCCGTCGCGGACGTAGCGCGTCTGGGTCGGGTCGGCCCCGCGGACGACGAGAGCGCCCGAGGCCCCGCCCGTCCGCGACAAGCCGGGGAGCCACGACAACGTCGCCGCGAGGTCGGCCTCGCCGAGCGCGTAGGGGATCGCGGCGGCCTGGCGCGCGCCGAGCTCCGTCATGCCGGGCGTCGGGCCGGGCGGGTCGGGCCCGGCGACGACCGGCGTGTCGGGCGCCTCGAGGGTCTCGGCCTGGAGCCGGACCGTGGGTGGGAGCCGCGGCGAGTCGGGGAACACGTCGAGCTCGAGCCGGACCGGCTTGTACCCGACGTGCGACACGCGGACGACGTAGCGGCCCGTCGGGAGGTCGGGCACGGCGAACCCACCGTCGTAGGCCACGACGTCGCCCAGCCCCAGGTCGACGAGCCAGACGTGGGCGCCCATCAGCGCCGCGCCCGTCTCGGCGTCGACCACGCGGCCGTCGAGCGTGCCGGTGTACGCCTCGCGCGTCGTCTCGATGTCGGGCCGGAGGTTGAGCGGCTCCCGGATGAGCACGTATTGGCCCTCGCGGATCCGCTCGGCGCGGACGCCCGTGCTGCGCAGCAGGTACCGGAGCGCCCGGTCGGGGTCGTCGGACGCCCGGAACCGGCCGGTCACGCGGATGTCATCGACCAGCCGCAACGCGAACACGAGCTCCAGACCGGTCGCCTCGGCCAGCTCGTACAACGCCTCCGCCAGCGGCGCGCCGACCCAGACAAACTCGGCCTCGGCCTGGGCCGCCGCCGGGCGTGCCGCGCCCAGGGCGAGCACGGCCGCGAGCACGGCGACGGAGACGGAGAGGCGCATCGGCAGAGGATAGAGACGGGCTCAACGGACGGCCCCCGCACGTCCGCGCCCGGCCCCTACTCCACAATCCGGAACCCGCCGCCCTCGGCCTCGACGTGGGCGCCGAGCGCCAGCGCCAGCTTGTCGAGCGCGTCGCGCAGGCCGTCGGCGCCGTACTCGCCGTCGGAGACGCGCTCGCCGTCGAGCGCCGGGGCGACGGCGACCGGCGTGTCGAACCGCTCCGCCAGCTGGCGGGCGACTTCGCCCAGCGTCAGGTCGCGGGCGAACACCGACCCGGTCCACGCGAGCGTGCCGAGGTCGGCGGGCTCGGGCGTGGTCGGCGCGTCGAGCGCGAGCACGCGGCTCCGCTCGCCGGGCGCCAGGCGGACCGCCGCGTCGGGCGTCGCCCGGGGCATGAGCGTCACGGCGCCCTGAACGAGGGTCACCTCGGTCTCGACGTCGGTCGCGTCGACGGTGAACGTGGTGCCGAGCACCATCACCTCGGCGTTCGGCGTCGTCACCTCGAACGGGTGGGCCGGGTCGTGGGCGATGCGGAAGAGGGCCCGACCTCCGAGCATCCGGGCCTGGCGCGGGTCGTCGTCGGAGAGCTGGAGGCGGGCGCCGTCGGCGAGCTGGATCGTCGAGCCGTCGGCGAGCGTGACGGTCTGGGCGCCGGCCACGGTCTCCCAGCCCGCGTCGCGCATCGCGAGGAACGTTAGGACCCCGGCGAACGCGACGACGGCGGCGACGGCGGCCACACGGGCGATCCACCGCGTCGGGCGCGCGGCCCGGAGCGCGGGACGGTCGGCAGACGCGAGCCGCCGGACGGGACGTGGCCCCCGCTCCCCCTCACCCTGTCCCTCTCCCACGGGGAGAGGGGACGCCGCGAGCGACGACGTGCCGACTCGCGAGCCCTCTGCGGTCGGTCGGACACCGTCCGGCGCGAGGGCGTCGGCCCAGGCGGCGTCGAAGGCGTCGCGGTCGGCCCGGATCCGGCGGACGGCGGCGACCAAGCCGGGGTGGGCGTCGAGCGCGGCGTCGAGGGCCGGACGGGCTGCGTCCACCTGGGCCCGCTCGGCGTCGGTCAGCAGGTCGTCGTCGGCGAGCGCGTAGAGGACCAGGAGCGCGCGGTCGGGCAGGTCGCGCGCGAGCTCGGCGCGGACGCTGGCCCGCAGGCTCTGCCACCGCGCGAACGCCTCGGCGAGCGCCGGGTGCTCGCGGAGCGCCGCGTCGAGGGCGGCCCGCTCGTCGGGCGGGAGCGCGTCGTAGAAGGCGAGGGCGTCGAGGTCGCTCATGGGGAGGGGGGTCAGGCCGCGAGCGCGGCGAGGACGAGGACGGCGAGGGTCTGGACGGTGCCGTCGGCGAGCACGTCGCGGAGCTTGTCGAAGGCCCGCTTGACCTGCATTTTGACGGCGGCTTCGGTCGTGTCGAGCGTCTCGGCGATCTCGGCGTAGGGGTAGCCCAGCTCGCGGAGCTCGATGATGGTCCGGGCGTGGTCAGTGAGGGTGGCGAGGGCCGCTTCGAGGTCGAGCCGGAGCCCGACGTCGTCGGCGTCGACCGAGCCCGGCGTCGGGAGGTCGGGGTCGAAGAGGGCCTCGCGCGTCGAGTAGCGGCCGCGGTAGAAGTCCTGGAGCTCGAAGAGCGCCGCTTTCATGGCGAACGCCTTGAACCGGTCGGGCCGCTGGAGCGCGTCGAGGCCGCGGTGGACGCGCAGGAGCGCGTTCTGGACCAGGTCGTCGACCTCGGGCGCGGCCCCGATCCGGCTGCGAAAAAAGGCCTGGATCGGCGACGTGACGGCGGCGAGCAGGGCCTCGCGGGCCGCCGCGTCGCCGGCCTGGGCGCGGGAGACGGCGTCGGGGTGGAAGGGCATGGGCAGGGCGCCCCGGAAGGGGGACACGGGGAGAGCCGCCGCTCGACCTCGCGGAGTCACACGCGGTCCCGAGCAGACAACGGACGACGGACGACGAATCTCGGGACAGGGCGCGCGCGGCGCCACAGACGCCTGCGTCCTGGGGGGAGGCTTGCGTAGGGGCACGCCGGTGGCGTGCCCGCGTCGCACCGCGTTCGTCCGAGGGCACGCCACCGGCGTGCCCCTACAGTTTCCCTGGGTGAGGGAGCTCCTCACTGGCAGGTCAGACGGACTGGCGGGGCTCGTCGGCCCGCTACTCGGCGGCCGTCTCGTCCCCGCCGGCCGCCCGCCAGCCGCCGTAGGCCCGGTCGTAGAGGTCCTGCGCCTCGGCCAGGACCGGGCTCTGGGGGAAGAGCGTCGTCAGCTGGTCGTAGAGGTCGAGGGCGGCCCGGTAGCGCGAGAGCTGGCGGTCCCGGACGCTGCCGTCGGCGTAGGCGACCTGAGCGCGGAGCGCGCCGAGCAGGGCGTCGTCGGCGTAGACGCTGGACGGGTACTCGTCGAGGACGCCCCGGTACTTGATGACCGCGGCCTCGTAGTACTCGCGGCGCTCGTAGAGCCGGCCGCCCTGGTACTCCTTGCGAGCCAGCTTCTCCCTCAGCTCGGCCGCGAGCGCCTCGGCGGCCGGGACGTTGGGGCTCGCCGGGTACTGCTGGAGGAAGATCCGGATGTAGCTCAGCGCCTGGCGCGTGTCGGTCTGGTCGAGCTCGTAACGCGGGCTCAGCGCGGCGTAGGCCTGGATCCGCTCGTACGCCGCCTGCTCGACGCGCGGGTCGGTCCGGTAGAACTCGATAAAGCGGGTGAACTCGTTGCCCGCGAGCAGGTACTGCCCGTCGGCGGCGTAGGCCCGGGCGAGCGCGAGCTGGGCGTCGTCGGCGAGCTCGCCGGTCCGGCCGAAGTCGAGGGCGGCGCGGAGGTACTCGGCCGCGAGCGCGTGCTTGCCGCGCTCGGCGGCCTCGACGCCCCGGTCGTACGCCTCCTGGGCCGAGCCGAACGTCGTGGGGCCGCCTCCGCACGCCCCCAAGGCGACGACGACGAAGGCGAGGAGCCCGGAACGGATCGGCATAAACGGTCGGGAGGAGGCGGGGCGCGATGCGGGCACGAACGGGACCGGTGACGGCTTATTGCAGCCCAATCTCGCCCTCCGCCCCGCGCCGACGCCGACGAGAAGCGGCGAAGACGGGCGGGGCGGAAACAGGAGTCAGGAAACGGCAATCGGGCCTCCGACGAGGCGCCGACGGGTTCCCCACCGGACCGTCTCCCGCCCGCGCTGATTTCTGGCTCCTCGACCTACTCCAGCAGCACCGCCTGGCCGTCGCGGAAGCCGAGCACGTAGAGGGCCTCGTTCACCTGGCCGCCCTCGAACCGGAACCGGTGGCCGAGCCCCTCGAACAGGGCCGCCTGGCGGAGCGCGTCGGCGAGGTCGGCCTCGTCGGCGTCGATCGTCGCGAGCAGGAACCGCGTGATGTCGTAGCCGATGATGGCGAGCCGGTCCTGGCCGATCCCGGCGAGCGCGCGGTAACGGCGGCCGAAGGCGTCGGCGGCGCCCGGCGCCACGAAGAAGTCCTGGGTGAACACGGCGCCCAGCCGGCTGGCGCGGGCCGTCGACGACGAGAGCCCCTCCCACTCGGTGTTGCCGAGCGGGCGCGGCGGGCGGCCGAGCGCGTCGAGGGCCCGGAGCGCGTCGGCCGCGTAGAGCGGGGCGTCGCGGCCGGTCACCGGGAGGTAGACCGCGTCGACGCCCTGCAACAACGACCCGCCGACGGCGCGGTCGAGGTCCTCCCACATCGTCGCGTCGGCGAGCGACTCCTGGAACGCGATGGACGCGCCGAGCCGGGCGGCCTCGGTCGCGAACGCGCCGGCCATGTCGGCGCCCAGCGTCCCCCGTTGCGAGGCCACGCCCAACCGGTCGGCGCCCAACCGGCCGACGGCGTAGCGGGCCATGGCCCGGCCGCGCGCCGGGAACGTCGGGTTGGCCTGGAACACGAACCGGCGGCCCTGCCCGACGGCCTCGTCGGTCGCCAGCGGGGCCACCAGCACGACGCCCGCGGCCTCGGCCGCCGCCCCAGCGGGCTCGGCCTCGTCGCTGAAGAGCGGCCCCACGACCGCGTCGGCGCCCTGGCCGACGACGCCCTCGACGGCAGCCCTCGCCCCGTCGCCGGTCCCGCGCGAGTCGCGGAACACCATCCGCACCGGCCGTCCCCGGCCCGAGGCGTTCCGCTCGTCGACCGCGATCCGGATCCCGTTGAACAGGGCTTGGCCGAGGTACCCGTCCGCCCCGGCGACGGGCAGGACCACGCCCAGGTCGAACGGCCGCCCGCGCCCGCCCGGCCCGCCCTGGACGGCGAGGTCGCGGACGCGCCGGGCCTCGTCGGCGTACCGGCTCGAGGGGTACACCGAGACCAGCCGGTCGGCGGCGGCGAGGGCCGCGGCGAAGTCGCCGTCGGCGTAGGCCGCCTTGGCCGTCATCAGCGTGGCTGCCGTCGTCCGCTCGTTGTAACCGAACTCGTCGGCGGCCCGGGTGAAGAGGCGCTCGGCCTCGGCGTACTCGCCCTGCCCGTACGACGCGAGCCCGTTCTGGAAAGCGGCCTCGGCGGCGGGCACGGACTCGGCCGTCGCCGGTTGGGCGTGGGCGGCGCCGGCGGCGCAGAGCGCGAGCAGCAGGACGAGACGGGAAAGGCGGGCCACGGCGGCGGGGAGCGGGCGAGAGGGGCCGGCAAGATCCGACCGTCCGCCCGGCCCGGCAAGGCGAACGGACCCGCGCCGCGCCGTCCGCGCCGAATCCTTCCGCGCGGGCGGTCGAGGCCTTCGGGACGTCGGGGACCGGGGACCGCCGGACGAGCCCGTCCTCGGTCCTCGGTCTCGTGACACCGAGGTGAGCATCCCGCAGTGAGGGCTCCCTAGCCCGCCGCGAGCGACCGGCCGACGGCCAGCCCGACCGCCACGAACGCGAGCCCGACGGCCACGCTCCCCGCCGCGTTCGCGACCGCGAGCCCGCGCCGGCCGGCCTCCCACAGCAACAGCGTGTCGGCGGAGTAAGTCGAGAACGTCGTGAATGACCCGAGCACGCCAACGAGGAGGGCGAGCCGCACGTCGTCACCGCGGGCGAGCGGGAGCGCGAGCCCGATGAGCAGGCAGCCGAGGGCGTTGGCCGCCCACGTCCCCCACGGCACGCCGGGGCCGGCCACCCGGAGCGCCGCCAGCCCCACGCCGTACCGCAGCACCGCGCCGACGGCGCCGCCGAGGGCCACGAGCAGGAACGGGCGGAGCGTGATGGCGCGGGGTCGGAGCGTCCGGGTGCCGAACATACCCCGCCTGCCACGCTCCGCCGCGCGCCCCCACGTCCAGAGCAGGGCTATTGCGACCTCTGATGAGGCATCCAGCTTGTCATCCTGAGCGCCAGCGAAGGACCTCAACGCGGTGACGGAGCCGTAGGAGCGGTGACGGAGCCGTAGGAGATGGTAGGTCGAGGACCGTGCTGAGATCCTTCGCAAGCTCAGGACGACACGGCGGGGGGATCGAGGGCCGAGTACGTGATCGTCCCACGTCCACAGGTCCACGTGTCCACCCGTCCACACGCTCACCCGCCGTTCTCGGCGAGGTACTCGGCGCCGCGGCCCTTGATCTGCTCGTCCCAGACCTGCATCCACTGGGGGCCTTCGGTCGCCAGCCGGTCCCAGTCGAGGTCCATCGGGGTGTAGGTGCCCTCGCCCATCCAGCCCGGCAGGCGGTCGGCCGGGACGTCGGTACGGGCGGGGATCCGGTGGAAGTCGGCGGCCTGGCGGACGAGCGCGTCCGTTGTGGTGACGAACTCGATGAACTCGCGGGCCAACTCCGGCTGGGGCGCCCCGGCCGGGATGCCGACGGCGTCGACGAGCACGGGCGTGCCAGAGGTCGGCGCGTGGAACCCGAACGGGTAGTCCTGGGCCTGGAGGTAGGTGTCGGGCAGGTTCCACAGCGTCAGGTCGGCCTCGCCCCTCGCGATGCGGAGGTAGAGCTGAGTGGGGTTGGCCGCGTAGCCCTTCGTGTTCTGGTCGAGCTGGGCGAGCCAGCGGTACCCGTCCTCGACGGTCGGCTGGCGCAAGATGAGCGCGCCCCAGATCGTCCGCATGGTGCCGGACTCGAGGGGCGAACGGATCAGGAGCCGGTCGCGCCAGCGGTCGTCGAGGAGCGCGTCCCAGTCGGCCGGGACCTCGGCCTCGGCGACGGCGTCGGTGTTGAAGAGGACGCCCTCGGGTGTGAGGTAGGTCCCGTACCACCGGCCCTGCGGGTCCTTGGCCGAGGCCGGCACCGCGCTCGCCCACGACGGCGTGAACGGCTCCAAGAGCGAGTCGGCGGCGGCCTGCATGAACAGGGTCTGGGGCGCGCCCCACCAGACCGAGGCCTGGGGGTTGGCCCGCTCGCCCGCGATCCGGTCGTAGACCTCCTGGCTCCCGAGGTCGATCCACTGGACGTCGACGGTTGGGTGCTCGGCCTCGAACGCCTCTTCGTAGGCCCGGAGCATCTCCTTGCCGTGGGGCGAGTAGACCAGGAGCGGGGTCCGGCCGTCGCCGGCGCAGGCGGAGAGCGCGAGGGCGGCGGCGAGGAGGAGGGCGAGTCGGGGCACGGCGGGGGCGGGGAGGTCCGCGCCTATCGACCGGGGCCGACCCGCGTTCCCGGCCGCCATCCAAGGAAGCGGTCGGCGCCGCCCCCCTCGCGCCCGACGACGCCGGAGCGCTCGTGACACGGCCCGTCCGCTCGGGGACGCCGGCGGCTCAGGCCGGGCTCGCGTCCGGTGACCGGCTCCTCACGGTCCCCCACCCGCTCGGCCGACGACCTCACGGCCGCGCTGGCGGACGCCCGGCCAGGCGACGAGGTGGCCGTCACGTTCGAGCAGCGGGTGCCGTCAAGACGCGCCGGGTAACGCTCGCGTCGGGCCCCACACCGTCCGCTCGTTCTGCCAAGCGGGGCTCGGGTCGAAGGCGTCACGGTAGCCGGGCCTGGCGGGGTTAAGAATTGCAAGGCCGGCCCGAAACCGAACGCGGGCTCGTTGCCTATCATGGACCGTCCGACCGTGGCCTCCTCGGCGGCCCCCCTCGACGGACTCCCCAACGCCTCCTCTCCCCCAGACCGATGTCTACGAACAAAGCCACCGTGTCGAAGATCGCGCGGCAGGTCCTGTCCCGTCCGGAGTGGGCGTCCCAGTTGCTCGGGGCGACGCGGGCGGGGAAGGTGGTCAAAGTCAAAACGGGCGACAAGGTGGTCTACTTCCGCCCGTCGAGGAAGGAGTACACGACGGGGTAGCGGGCCCGGCCGGAGGCGCACATGAACCTCGCCCTCCCGGCCCTCGTCATCACCCTGCTGCTCCTGCCCGGCGTCCTGCTGAGCTACACCTACCGGCGGGGGCTGTTCGGGAAGAGCCCGCTCTCGCTGGGGTCGTTCCCGAACGAGGTCGGGCGGGGCATCGTGTGGGCCGTGGGGGTCCACGCCGCGGGCGCGCTCGTCGTGGGCGCCCTGCCGTGGACGGACCTCGACTCCAGCGCGTTTCTGGCGCTCCTGTCGGGATGGCCCGGCGACGCATCGGGCGGCCTCACGGCCGACTTCGCCGCGGTCCACCGGAACCTTCTCCCGATCGCGCTCTACGTCCTCGTGACGACGGCCGCGGCGGCGGGGCTCGGCCTCCTGTTTCACTGGGCGGTCCGGCGGCTGCGGCTCGACCTGCGCTACCGGATGTTCCGGTTCGACAACGACTGGTACTACCTCCTCTCGGGCGAGGCCCGCGTGTTCCGGGCCGGCGAGGAGTCGCTCCCCCTCGCCGAGATCCGGCAGGAGATGGAGCGGAAGTTCGGGTTCGCCATGGTCTCCGCGCTGGTCGAGCACGGCGGGAGCCTGGTGCTCTACTGGGGCGTCCTCGTCGACTACTACTTCGCCGACGGAGACCTGGACCGGCTGGTGCTCGCGAACGCCCAGCGGCGGTCGCTGGACGTGGCCGCGCCGCGGGTGTACGGGGCCCCGCCGCCGCCCCAGGACGAGCGGTTCTACCCGATCGACGGGGACTACCTCGTGCTCCCGTACGCGTCGGTGAGAAACCTGAACGTGACGTACTCGATCCAGGACGAGGAGCCGCCCGCGTCGGTCCAGGAGGAGGACGTGGTGGTCATCGACCTCGACCTCGCCCCGGAGGCGGCGTCGGACGACGACGGGGCGCCGCTGCTCCCGGGCGCGTGAACGCCTACGCCTGCCCGTGGGGGAGGGCGTGGGGCCGCTGGCGGTCGGCGTAGGCGGCGCGGACGTCGGCCTCGCGGCGGGCCTCGGCCGTGGCCACCTCGACGAGCGCCTCCTGGACGAGCTCGCGGAACCACTCGCGGTTGTCGTGGAGCGCGTCGACGAGGGCCTCCTTCATCGCCGCGCGGGCGGCGTCGGTCGTAGCGAACTCGGTCATGCGGACGGGGTGAGGGGCACGCCGGAAGGTAGGCGCGCACGGGATGCGCGGGGATGCCGGACGGTGTGCCCCATGGGGTTCAGCACATCCCCCAGGCCCGGCCCTCCGCGTCCGACCGCGGTCAGCTCTCGACGCGCTCCTGGCTCGGGACCGCGTCGGCCCCCTCCTCGCCCTCGACGAACTGCTGGTAGTGGGCGAACCGCTCCAGGATGATCGAGACGTAGTGGACCGGCTCGAGCCCGCGGGCGTAGCCGTGCCGGACCTCCGGGCGGTTGTACACGTCGGGGTCCGACTTCTGGAGGAGCCAGTACGCCACGTCGTCCCAGACGGCCCGGTCGCCGCCCTCGGCCTCCGTCAGGCGCATGGCGTCCAAGACGTGGCCGGCCCCGGCGTTGTAGCTGGCCAGGATGAACTTGATCCGTTCGGCGGGGTCCGCGATCTCGTCGGCCCAGTAGTTCTCTTCGAGCCACTTGAGGTAGCGCGCGGCGGCCTCGACGTTGGCCTCGGGGTCGTAGGGGTCCTCGAGCCCGAGGTCCTGGGCCGTCGCCGGCATGATCTGCAAGAGCCCCATGGCCCCGGCCCACGACTGGGCCCGCGGCTCGAACCGGCTCTCCTGGTACATCTGGCTCGCCAGCAGGCGCCAGTCCCACCCGACGGTCGGCGCGTAGCGCTTCAAGAGGTCGTCGTAGCCGGAGAGGTTGCCGGTCTCGCCGGTCAAGAACCCCGTCTCGATCCGCTCGCGGTAGCCCCGGCGGTCGACGTAGTACTTCCGGTAGAGCTGGTTCCAGCGCTGGGTCTCGCGGTTCTCGACGATCCACTCGTCGAGCGCGGCCCGGAGCGCGGGCGCGTTGTCGCGGACGGCCCACGCGACCCCGTGCGGGGAGCCGACGGCCGGCTGGACCACCAAGTTCTCGTAGTACCCCTCCTCGAGCTGGGCCACGTTCTCCTGGGCCACCGTCAGCTCGATGTTGCCGACGGCCACGTTCCGGATGAGCGCCTCGCTCGTCGTGTCGACCTCGACGACCCGGATGTCGCCCGTGATCCGGTCCTGGAGCTCGACGAGCCGGTCGACGTAGGGGTCGTCCTCGGGCAGGAACACCTCCTGGCCGGCGAGGTCGGCCGGCCGGCGGACCGGGCGGGCCTTGATGGTGACCGGCTCGGTCGGGACGTCGCCGCCCTGGACCTGGCCCCGGCGCTCGGCGATGGCCTCGGGGACCTCGGGCGCCACGACGTCGGCCGTGTCGGCGGACGGCGTCGCCTGGACGACGACCGGCTGGGTCTCGTACAGGTTGACGGTGAACCCGAACCGCGACGTGTCCTCGTCGACCGGCTGGAGCCGGGCCGCCGCGATGTCGCCCAGGCCCGCGTTGAGGTAGTACAGGATGCTGTCGGGCGGGACCACCTTGATCTCGAACACGATGTCCTGGTCCTCGGCGAAGTCCCGGAGCAGCTCGTACTCGAAGCCGAACGCCTGGCCCCGGTACAGGAAGTAGCTCGTCGAGGTGTACGACGTGAGCGCGACGAGCGTGTCCCGCTCCAGGATGTCGCCGAGGTCCCGCTCGATGGGGTCCGGGATGACGACGGACTCGGGGTCGGCGATGGACCCAACGGCGGCGGCGACGAGCCCGCCGACGATCAGGACGGCGACGACGGCGAAGGACTTCCGAAACATGAGCGAGCGCAGAGAAGGGTCCCGGTCCTACGGCCCTCCCCCCCCGGCGGGTCCACAGAAATCTCAGCCCGGCGCCTCGCGCAGATCCGGAGGGTGGCCCGGATGGAGAGCGCGGAGGGGACGGCGGGGCGAAGACACCCCCCTCCACCCTCTCCCTCCTCCCTCTGGTGCGCAGCCCTCAGCCCTCTGGTGCGCAGCCCTCAGCGCCGGTCGCCGAGCACGTCGAGGAGCGCGTCGATCATGGCCGCCTGCTCGGCCCGGTGCCCGTGCTGGGCCTCGACGTTGACGTACGGCACGCCCTCGCGCGCCGCCCACACCGAGAGCGAGCCGTCGTCGGTGGCCGCGGCGTTGTCCTGCAAGACCGCGTTGAACCCGCGCGCGGCGAGCGCGGCGTAGAGCGCCCGGTCGGTGACGAAGAAGAAGTCGTCGGGGTCCGTGCCGTCGTGGACCGTGACGGCTTCGGCGTCGTCGGCGTACTCGGCGCCGGGCGCGTAGGAGGCGGCCGAGTAGTTGGCCTCGGTGTTGTTGTGGAGCGTCACGACGACGGCCGGCGGGACGGCCGCGTAGACCGCCAGGACCGAGTCGGCGAAAGCGGCGAGGGCGGCCTCGGCGGCGGCGTCGGCCTGGGAGAGCGACGCCAGCGTCCGCGCCCGGCCGGCCGGGGTGAACATCCGGTTCGGGTCGGCCCGGACCGTCTGCCCGTCGACCGTGAACGCCACGTTCCGCTCGCCGGTGTGGACCAGCTCGACGAGCCGCCCGCCGCGCCGCCCGATCACGTCGAGCGCGGCCTCGACCGACGTGCCCTCGTCGTCGTGGAGGTTGAGCGCGTTGAGCGGGAACCGCTCGAAGCCCGGGCTCCCCAGCGGGTCCGTGATCGGCGCCGTGTGAACGCGGACGCCGACGGTCCCCTCCCCCAACGTCACCGCCAGGTCCGTCGTCGCCAACGAGTCGGCCCGCACGTCCGGCCGGGTAACGACGGAGTCGGCCCGGCGGTCGCGGTCGGAGGCCACGGCGTCGGGCTTCTCGCCGGTCTGGGCGCACGCGGAGACGGCGAGGACGAGGCAGAGGACGAGGCGCATGCGTCGGGTACCGGGTACGGGGTACAGGGTACGCCCGGCCGCTCCCTCTTCGTGCCCCGCACCTCGCACCTCGTACCCCTCTAAAAGATGAACTCCAGGATCACCGGCAACACGTAGAACAGGCCGGCGACGTAGGCCACCGCGTAGAGCCGGTTCTTAAACGCGAGCTCGCCGACGAACTCGGCCATCCGGATCGGGACCTCGCGGACGAACGGGAGCGGGTAGATGAGCACGATGCCGAACACGTTGAACAGCGTGTGGCACAGGGCGATCTCGAGCCCGGCCACGGCCTCCGGCTCGCCCGACGAGATCGCGATGGCCGCCGCGAACATCCCCGTCGCCGTCGTCCCGACGTTGGCCCCGAGCATGTAGGGGAACACCTTCCGCACGGTCAGCACGCCGGCCCCGATGAGCGGGATCACCAGGCTCGTCGTCACCGACGACGACTGGACCATGAACGTCAAGACCATCCCGAAGCCCATCGCCACGAGCGGGTTGCCGAACACGTAGCGGTCGAGGGCCCCCTCGCTCCGGCCCAGGACCAGCGACTTGAGGAACACGACGAGGTAGCGGAGCGCGATAAAGAGCAGCGTCAGCCCGACGGCCGCCGTGACCCAGCCGTTCTCGCCCAGCACGCTCTCGAAGAGCCACCCCGCGAGCTGGTCGAACGGCGTGTCGCCCAGGCCGCCGCTGTCGACGCCCGGAATCGCCTCGGCGAGGGCCAGCGCCGGCCGCGAGATCACCCCGAACAACAGCTCCAGCGGCAGCAGGATCAGCACCGACATCCAGTTGAAGAAGTCGTGGACCGTCGCCCCCGCGATGGCCCGCTTGAACTCGTCGGGCCGCGTGATGTGGCCCATCGACACGATCGTGTTGGTCACCGTCGTGCCGATGTTGGCGCCCATGATGACCGGGATCGCGCTCGGCACCGGCAGCGTGCCCGTCGCCACCAGCGTCACGACGAGCGACGTCGTCGTGGACGACGACTGGACCAGGCTCGTGACCAGGATCCCCGTGATGAGCCCGAGCAGCGGGCTGTCGGTCGCCGTCCGCAGGAACCCCTCCAGGTCGAAGCTCCCCCGCCCGATCGCCTTGATCCCGTCGCCCATCAGCTCGAGCGCGATGACGAACACGACCATCGTCGCGAAGAGCCCCAACAGGCGGACCCACAGCGGCCGGCGGGCCGGCGTGAGCGGGTCGCGGTCGAGGTCGTCGTCGGTGATCGGCGGCAGGCCGGTCGCGGCGTCGGTGTGGTCGTGGTCGTGGGCCATGTCGGGGGGGAAGGGGCCGCCGGGGCGGAGGGCAGGGGGGTGCGGGGGACTCGGTGCGCGAGCGACGAGGACGGATCCGGCGGTGCCCGGCACCCCGTACCCACCCGGGGGGTGCTCTAGTCGTTGTCGGCCCAGTTGGGCGCGTTGCGGACCTGGTCGAACGGCAGGGCGACCGCCGAGACGATGTTGGACAGGTGCGACGACGTCCGGCCGATCATCCGCGCCGAGATCGACAGGACGACGGCCTCGTTCGACGTCACGTCGTCGGCCGCGGCCAGCTCGGTGAGGAAGCCGCCCACGTCGGCCTTGGTCTGGGTGTGCTCGTCCATCACCACGCGGCCGACCTTGGCGTCGCCGACGATGAACGAGCGGCGGACGCGCGGGAACGCGCTCTGGACCCGGTCGCGGATGGGGCGGAGCGCCTCGACGTGGCGGCCCATCCGGGGCGACGAGGCCAAGGCCGACGCCTTCGAGATGCTCTTGGCGAGGTCGCCCAGCCGCTCGGCGTCCTGGACGATCGAGACCAGGAGCAGGCTCAGCGCGAGCTCGGCCCGGGGGTCGGCCAGGATGTGCTCCAGGACCGACCGGCGGATCTTCTGCTCGCGCTCGTTGATGACGTCGTCCTGCTCCGCGAGGTCGACGTGGACCGGCTCGTTGTCGAGCAGGCAGTTGGTGGCCGCGGCGAACATCGAGTCGGCCGTGTCGAGCATCACGCCGAGGTCGGTCATGCTCTGCTCGACGAGGGGCGGGCGGGAGCCGGTGAGGAAGTTGAAGAGGTTCATCGTGGGAGGGGGGCGGGCGCGGGACTCGTCACGTCGGAGCGCACAGGACGAAGGGGCCGACCGGCGGAGGCCGGGCGGGCGGCGGTGGCCGACAGTACGGCGCGCCCGACCGTGCCGATCCGCTCGACGATCTCACCGGGGGGGCCCCCGCCGCCCACGGCGGCCCCTCGGCCACGACACGCCCCGACCGCCCCGCCGACCGACGCCGGCCCGCTCCACCGCACGGCGGTCCGGGTGGCCCCGGGGGGGACGGCCCCGACGCCCGGCGCCGTCACGCGCGGAGCTCGGAGCGCTGCGGAGAGCGGCACGAGGGGGGAGGGATGGCGAGGCCGCCCGGCGAGGAGTGGGAGCGGGCGGCACGCCGAAGATGCCGACCGGGCGTTACGAAAGTGTAACGGGCCCGCCGCTGGCCGCCTACAACGTCGCCGAGACCTGGACGCGGACCGTCTGCACCACGCGGCCGTCGGCCGGCGCCCGGCCGTCGTAGACGACGGACCCCCGGAGCCGCTCGGTCAGCCCGACCTGGGCGTCGATCCCCCACAGCGCCGAGGTGCCCGGGCCGCGCCCGTCGGTCAGCTCAAAGAGGGACAGCCCGCCCACGCCGTCGCCGCGCAACCGCACGACCGAGAGCTCGGCGCGGGCGGCGGCCGAGAACCGGCCCGACCGGGTCCACCGCGCCTCGGCCGGGAGCCGGGCCACGAGCGCGCCGGTCGGCCGGCCCGGGCCGGCGAGCGCGTCCGTCCGGTCGGCGACGGTCGGCGAGACGGCGACCGTGACGCGGCCCGAGGGCGTCCACCGGAGCGCGCCCTCGACGCCGACGCTGCGGAGGTCGTACGTCCGGCTGGCGAACGCCTGGCTGACGGTCCGCCGCCGCCCGGCGACGACCGCGAGCCGCCCGTCGACGGCGCCGCCGAGCGGGCCGAACGCCTCGGCCCGGCCCGTCTGGATGAGGCGCGTTTCGAGCCCGGCCGCCAGCCGGCTCGTCGACCGCGCGTGGTCGGCCACGAGTCGACCGCCGCGGTCGGGGAGGTCGGGGAACAGGCGGACCTCCTGCTCGACCCGGAGCCGGCCCTCGACCGTTTCGGCGTCCGCGCCGGACTGCTGCAACACGCCGGGGTCGAGGAGCAGCACGCGGAGCACGTCGCGCTCGCGCGTCCGCTCCCGCACGTCGACCGTCGTCCGCAACGCGACGACGCGCGCGAGTTGGGCCGCCAGCCCGTCGCCCGACGCCAGCCGCCCCGGCCGGACGTCGGCGCGGAGCCCGAGCCCGACGCCGACGGTCGGCGCGAGGTCGGTGCCGGGGACGAACGTGCGGAGGTAGGTCCCTTCGAGCGGCGTCGTCTCGGGGAAGAACTCGTCGACCTGGGCGACGCCGTCGGGCTCGCCGGCCCGGGGCTCCCCTTCGCCATCGCGCCAGACGAACTCGCCGAGGTCTTGTCCGACAAGGACGTAGGTCTCCTGCAAGATCGGCGCCCGCTCCGTCAGCGCGTCGTAGACGAGCCGGCCGTCGAGCGCCCCGCCGCCCAGTGTCGTCCGGGACGAGAGCCGGAGCGCGACCGACTCGCCGTCGAGCCGGCCCAGCTCCTGGAACGCCGCGTCGTACCGCTTGCTGCGGACGGCCACCCGGCCCTCGGTCGGGACCGGCCCACCTCGGACCCGGCCCGTCGCCTCGACTGTCACCGACTGCGCCGAGCCGACCAGCTCCTGCCCCAGCGGGCCCAGCGGCTCGGACTCCTGGCGGAGCTCGACCGTCGCCTCGCCCTCGGCCGGCCCGACGGCCACGCCCAGCCCCGGGCGGACGGCCCAAAAGGCGTACGACGCCGAGAGCAGCGAATCGACGCGGAGCCCGCCGGCCTGTCGGCGGCGCTCGTGCTCGACGGCCAGGCTCGGCCGCGTGACGCCCAGCGGGACCGCGCCCCGGACGAGCACGCGCCGGAACGACCCGCTCCCGAGTTGGTCGGCGACGACGCCGGACCCGCCGGTCTCCGTGAGACTCCCCTCGACCGCGAGTGTCGGCCCTCCCCCCTGCCCCAGCGCCGCCGTCACCTCGGCGCGCGTCGAGGCGAACCCGTCCAAGTCGAGGTGGCCGCCGCCGGCCTCGACCGCCGCGCCCTCCCGGGCCCATCGCAACACGCCCTCGGTCACCGCCTCGCCCAGCGTGTCGATCCCCGCGAACGGTGTCCCGGCCCGGGCGAGGTTCCAGCGACGGTTGAACTCGACCGCCCGAACCCGCTCTAGGGGACGGAACGCATCGGCCCGGTCACGGTGGAGGACCTCGCCCGACAGCGCCCCGCCGGCCACGGTCACGTCCGCCAGCCGCAGGCCGAGCTCGACGGCGCCCGCCCCGTCGTTGCCATCGCCGATGGGCGACAGTGTGTTGCCGTCGTCGACCGACCGGGCCCACTCGCCGAACGCTTGGACGCCCGGGACGAGGTCGACCGCGCCCCGGAGGTCGACCAAGGTTCGGCTCGCCGGCCGGGGCAGGATCCGGAACGGGACGAAGTCGCCGCGCCCGGGCCCGACGTACTCGTACAGGATCCCGTTGCGGACGGCGCCGGACCGGCGGTACGTCCCGGTGAACGGGGCCACGCGCGAGAACCGGACGCGGAAGACGTCGGCGTCGGCGGGCGTGGCCGGGACGAAGATGGAGACCGGCTGCCCGGCCTCGGTCGTGTCGCGGCGGGTGTACAGGACGACCGGGCTCTCCGGGTCGAACGCCACGCGCTGCTCGCCCGGGACGAGGACGTCGGTGTCGCCGGCGTCGCGGAGCGCGTCGAGGTCGGCGTCGGTCAGGCCGAGGTCGGACACGCCGCCGAGCGCGTCGGCCTCCCGGAAGACGCGGACGCCGAGCCGGGCGCGGGACCGCTCGGCCGAGCCCAGGTCGAGGTCGACGCCGGTCGCCAGCAGCGTCTGTGTGAGCCCGCCCGAGGTGTACTCGAAGTCGACCGTGATCCGTCGCTCGGCCGTGATGAGCCGCGTCGGCGTGAACGTGATCTCGCCGGTTCCGTAGTCGACCGTGTAGTCCCCGCCGGCCCCGCGCTCCTGGAGACGGCCGTCGAGGTAGACCCGCTCGCTGCCCGGAACCACGACGACGAACGCCTCGCCCGCCACGCCCTCCAGCCGGTACGGCCCCTGGACGCCCTCGACGGCGACGACGTCCTGGCTCCGGAACCGCCCGCGCGTGGCCGACCCCGAGCCGAGCACGCGCCCACTGCGGACGATGCCCACTGACGGCACGCGGGCCTCGACGACGGCGCCCTGCACCTGGCGCGTCAGCGGCGCGAACGCGGTCCCCCGAAGCGCCAGGTCGACGTCGCCCAAGCGGGCACGGAGGGCGGCGCTCTCGACCTCGACGTAGACCCGGTCGAGGTCGCTGAGCTGGCGCGTCGTCCCCTCGGGCAGGATCGGCGTGTCCTCGTCGGTCAGCGCGGCGCGGAGCGCGACGCCGGGCGACACCTCGCCTTCGAGCGACAGCCGGAGCGCCGACGTGACCGACACGTCGCGGTTCGAGCCGGCCACGACGCCGCGCGTGATCGACCCGGTCGTCAGGATCGACGGCGGCGGCCGAGTGCTGACCGGCGGGCCGCGCCTCCGCCCCGTCGTGTCCGGCGCGTACAACGCCCGCAGCGAGTCGACCGACGGGACGCGCGCGCGGACGGGCCCGACGACCGGCGCGCCCCGGTACGCCACGGCGACGTAGCGGACGGTGTCGGCGACGGTCGCCAGCTCCAACCGGCCCGTGCCGTCGAGGGTGTACCCGTCCGGGCCGAGGGCCACGAACGCGGTGTCCCGAAACACCTCGACGGTCTCGGTCCCCGGGATCGGCCGCGCGTCGAGCCGGGCGACGGCCTGGCCCGGCGCCAGCGCGAACGTGTCGCGCCGGACCGTCTGCGCCGACGCCGGCAGGGCGACAGCGCCCAGCAGCAGGACGACGGATAGCGACCTCAGCAACGACCTCATCGGGCCAGACGGAAACGCGGCGGACGAGGTAGCGGAGGGCGGGCGGCGGCGGGGTGACGAGCGGCCAACGTACCCGCGCCCGCCGCTCACGTTCAATCCCGCTCGGCGTCCCCCAGTCCGACGTCGGCCACCGCGCTGCCGACGAACCCGGTCGGGGTGAGATAGAGCGTCCGCGCGCCGAGGTACACTCCGCCACGGAGACCGGGCGCGTCGACGAGATACGCGAGGCTGTCGCCGTCCTGCTCGACCGGACCCTCGACCCCGACGATCACGAACCGGCCCTGGGAGACCGACACGCTCACCAGCCGGCCGAGCTCGGTCGAGGTGGGCCGGAACCGCCCCGGCGCGCCGAACGGGTCGAACGCCTGGAGCCCGCCACGCCCGGCGTCCGCCACCCACAACGTCTGGCCGTCCACGGCGAGGTCGACGGGCTCGACCAGCAGCCCCGCGCCGAGCACGCGGTCGACGGCGCCCTCGGCGTCGAGGGCCAAGACGTGGCTCCGGCCGGCATCGGCGACGTAGAGAGTGCCGCCCGGCCCCGCGGCCACGGCGACGGGCACGCCGCGCCGCCGCACCGGCCCGACCGACTGGCGGACGACCTCGGCCGGATCCACGTCGGGCACGACGATCTCGCGGACCAGCCGGCCCTCGGCCGTGAACTGCAACACGGTGCCGGCGGCCCGGTCGGCGACGTAGATCGTCTGCCCGTTCGTCGGGTCGACATCGACGGGGTCGAGGAACGCGCCGTCGCCGGTCCCAACGCCGCTCAGCCGGCGGACCACGACCCCGCCTCGGAGCGCGACGACCGCGTCGGCATCGACCACCCAGAGCGTGCCGTCGGGCGTGACGGCGAGCGCGCGGGCGTCCTGGAAGAGGGCGTCCGGGGCCGGCGTGGGGCCAGCGCAGGCCGCCAGCGCGAGCGCGAGGAGTACGATGGAACGGCCCAATGAGCGGGCAGGACCGGATCGGCGCGTGGGGAGAGCACGGGCCTCAGAGCCTGTTAAGGATTGGCCGCCGGCGTTCGGCCCGCCCCCTGGAGGGGGCTCCCGCGAAGCGGGTGGGGGTGTCGAGCGGGGTGCGGGGATCGGCAGACACCCTCCGTCCGCTTGGCGGACACCTCTTCCAAGGGAGGAGGTTGAGAACCTCAACAGTCTCTCACTGTCGAGCTCATTCTCTCCCCCACCGTCGTCCCCGCGAAGGCGGGGACCCAGAGTGACGGTCGCCGACGTGACCGGCGACCGAGGTCGACTAGGGAACGCTCCCCCTGTCTGTCGGCGTCTCTCGGGCCCGACGCGGCCTCGCATGGATCCCCGCCTTCGCGGGGATGACTCGTGCGGTGGAGTCACCATCCGAGAGGCTACCGAATCCCCCGCCGCCCCCTCCACAGCGACCGGAGTTCGTCCGTAGGACGCCAGCCGGTGCACGCCACGGCCCGCCCCCGTGCTGGCGGCGCTCACGAGTCCGCCAGCCGGCGGAGCCCCTTCTGGCCGATGTCACGGCGGAGCGTCTTGCCCTCGAACGCGACCGCGTCGGCGCCGGCGTAGGCCGCGTCGAGGGCGGCCTGCAACGTGTCGCCGACGCCGGTCACGCCGAGCACGCGGCCACCGGCCGTGACCACGTTGCCCTCGGCCGACCGCGCCGTGCCGGCGTGGAAGACGGTCGCGAGCTCGCCCGCCCGGTCCAGCCCCGTGACCAGCCGGCCGGTCTCGACCGGGCCCGGGTACCCCTCCGACGCCAGCACGACGCACGCGGCGGCGCCGTCGATCACCTCGACCGTCGTCTCGGCGACGCGGCCGTGGGCGATGGCCTCGAACAGGTCGAGCGGGTCCGACGCCAGCAGCGGCAGCAGCACCTGGGCCTCGGGGTCGCCGAACCGGCAGTTGAACTCGATCACGCGCGGCGCCCCGTCGGCGCCGATCATCAGGCCGACGTACAAGACGCCGCGGTACGGCTGGCCCTCGGCCCGCATCCCGTCGAGCATCGGCCGGACGACCTCGGCCACGACGCGCTGGCGGACGGCCTCGGTGACGACGGGCGCCGGGGCGTAGGCGCCCATCCCGCCCGTGTTCGGCCCGGTGTCGCCCTCGCCGATCCGCTTGTGGTCCTGGGCCGCCGGGAGCAGCACGAACCCCTCGCCGTCCGTCAAGACGAACACGCTGGCCTCCTCGCCCTCCAAAAACTCCTCGACGACGACCGTCGAGCCGGCCGCGCCGAACGCGCCCCGGTCGAGCATGTCGCCGAGCGCTTGGCGCGCGGCCTCCCGGGTCTCGGCCACGACGACGCCCTTGCCGGCCGCCAGCCCGTCGGCCTTGAGGACGACCGGGAGCGGGTGCCCGTCGACGGCCGCGCGGGCCTCGTCGAGCGACCCGAGCCCGAACGTCCGCGAGGCCGCCGTGGGGACGCCGAACCGGGCCATGGCGTCTTTCGCGAACGCCTTCGAGCCTTCGAGCCGCGCCGCCGCCTTCGACGGCCCGACGACCGGGACCCCGGCTTGGTCCAGCCGGTCGGCCAGCCCGGCCACGAGCGGCACCTCGGGCCCGACGACGACCAGGTCCACGCCGCGGTCGAGCGCGAGGGCCACGAGCCCGTCGAGGTCGTCGGCGGCGACGGCCACGTTCTCGGCGGACGCGGCCGTCCCAGGGTTGCCTGGGGCGCACAGCAGGTGCGGCCGGCGCGGGCTCCGGGCGAGGGCAGCGACGAGCGCGTGCTCGCGGCCTCCGCCGCCGACGACGAGAACGGTCACGGGGATCTGGGGGATGGAGCGAAAAGATACCGGGCGCGTAGACCCCCCGTCTTCCCCCTCCACAAGGCTATCGCACCCTCTCCCGACGACGTCCCCTCTCCCTCTGGGAGAGGGACAGGGTGAGGGGCCCGGCCGCGCACCGAACTCGGACGGCCCCCCTCACCCCAGCCCTCTCCCCCCGAAGGGTGGAGAGGGAGCCTCGCCTCTCGAGAGGGCAGTCGTCCTGTCCCACCCCCCGGCCCGTGCTCGCGCTCTCCCTCGTCCTCGCCGCCCTCCTCCAGACGCCCGCCCCGGTCCCTGCGGACACGACGGACCGCCCCCCCAAGACCGACGCGCCGGCGGCCGAGGCCGTCGAGGAGGTGACGTCGGTGTTCGAGGAAGGCCCGGTGCCCGCCGACGAGGAGAGCGGCCCCGGCATCCAGTTCCGCCCCCGTGTGGCCCCGTCGGCGCTGTACTCGACGAACCGGGGGTTCGGGATCGGCGGCGGCGTCGGGGTCCGGAACGTGGGCTGGACCGGGACCGACCTCACGGTCGACCTCACGCTCCAGCAGCACTACCAGGGCGCCGACGTCACGGTCTATACGAACAACCCGTACGACTCGGTCGTCCACGGACTGGTCTCGGTCGGTGGGTCGACGACGGCGCGGCGGCGGTACTTCGGGCTGGGCCCGAACACGGTGCCCGAGAGCGAGGTCAATCTGTTCCACGACGCGGCCCAGGCCGAGGTCCGGGCCGGCATCTACCCGCTCGGGACGACGGCGCTGTACGTCCAGCCGGGCGTCCGCCTGCTCTACGACTACTCGGGCGGGATCAACGACGGGGCGGGCCCGGGATCCCTCGCCGGGTTCGGCGACGCCTCCCGGGAGGCCGTCGAGGTCGCCGACAGCGAGGACCGCTACGGGGCGTCGTTCGGGATCGAGGTGGCCACCGACTTGCGCGACTGGCCGGCATACCCACGGCAGGGGATGTACGCGACCGTCGAGCACCGACGGTTCGTGGCCCTCGACGAGACGGACCTGACGCTGGCCCGGTACGCGGGCTCGGTCATCGGCTACGTCCCCATCCGGGGCCGGACGGCCGTCCTCGCGCGGGCCATCGGCATCCTGACCCGGAGCGGCGACGCCGACGGCGACGGCCAGGACGACCCGATCCCGTTCTACTACCTCCCGACCCTCGACGCCCGCGTGGCGACGGCCTTCCGCCAAGACCGGCTGACGGGCCGCGACGTCGTGGCCGGCGGCGTCGGCATCCGGGTGCCGGTGTACGACTTCCTCGGCATCTACGGAGTCGACGCCGTGGTCATGGGCTACCTCGGCAACGCCTACGACAACGTGTTCGAGCAGTTCACGCCGCGCGTGTCGTTCCAGGAGGGCTCGTTCCTGGAAGACGACGGGACGGCGGCGCTCCGGCCGTCGCTCGCGCTCGGGTTCGGGCTGGTCAACCTGGACAAGGAGCGCGTCGTGCTGGGGACGCTGCTCGGGGTCGGCCCCGGGGGCGTCACCGTGGCCACGTTGCGGATCGCGTACGACTTGCGCGACGCCCGGCCGCTGTTCCGGTGAGAGGCTCGCTGGCGCTCGCGGGAATGGGGAAATGGGAACGGGGAACGGGCAGAGGCGCACCGGCCCCGTTCCGGGACACCGAAGGTTCCAACCCCATGCTGAACTCCGGGAGCCGTCTGGGGGTGGGGTGAGGATGACGTGATGACGCTGGCCCCTCGCCCTCCCACACCCCCACACTCCCCTCTCCTCCCTCCCCTCACGGGCTCTTCGGCGTGCCCGGCCCCGGCCGGCCGGTAGTTTGCGCCGCCCCTCCCCCGGACGTCCGCCCGTGCCCCTCCCCCAGACCCCCCCCTGGCTGTTCGCGCTGAAGGGCGTGCTGGCGGTCGTCGCCGTCGCCGCGCTCGTCCACGTCGTCGAGCCGGCCGAGGTGTGGCGGGCCGTGTCCCAGGCCGACCCGCGGTGGGCGCTCGTGGCGCTGGCGCTGGTCCCGGTCAACATCGGGCTGGAGGCGTACCGGTGGGGCCGGCTGGTCCGAACCATCGAGCCGTCGGTCCGCCACCGCGACGTGCTGCGGGCCGTCGTGGGCTCGTACCCGCTGGGGCTCCTGACGCCGGGGCGGATCGGCGACTACGTGGGGCGGGCCGTCTACCTCCGCGAGATCCCGGCGTCGGCGAGCGCCGCGCTCACGTTCGGCGAGCGGATGGCGACGCTGGCGGCGTGCCTGGTGGGCGGGCTGGTCGCGCTCGGCCCGTACCTCCGCGTGCAGGAGGCCGCCTCGCCGCTGTGGCCGGCCGTGCTCGTGGTCGGGTGGCTCGCGACGAGCGGGCTGGTGGCCTTGATCCTGTTCCCCGGCCTGGCCCACGTCGCGCTGACGACCGTCCTGCCATTCGCGCCGGTCCGCCGGGCCGCCGCGTCGTTCTCGAAGATCCCCCAGGAAGAGGCCGTGACGCTGCTGGCGCTGTCGGCCGTCCGCTACGTCGTGTTCTCGGGCCAGTTCGTCCTGCTGGCGCGGGCCGTCGCGCCGGAGGCGCCGTGGCTCGGGCTGTGGATCGGCGTGGCCCTGGTGTTCTTCGCCAAGAGCGCCATCCCCCAGGTGACGCTCGGGGACCTCGGCGTGCGCGAGGGGGCCGCCGTGTTCTTCCTCGGAGCCTATGGCGTCGCGCCGGCCGCCGCGCTCGACGCCTCGCTGGCCCTGTTCGGGCTGAACCTCTTGTTGCCGGCGCTCGCCGGGACGCCGCTCTTGCTCCAGCTCCGCCTGCGCCGCGACAGCCTGCCCCAACGCGGTGGGGCCGAGCCCGACGCCGCCCCCCTCCGCCAGCCCGCCCCGACGGCATGACGAGCGCGCTCGGCCTCCTCCTGCTCGCGCTCGGCCTCGCCTACGTCGCCCGGCTGGGCCTGTGGGCCCGGGGCTTCCGCCGCGAGGCCGCCCGCTCCGACGCCGTCCCGGCACGGCCCGACGCCGCGCTCCCGACGATCACCGTCGTCGTCCCGGCCCGCGACGAGGAGGCCACCATCGGCCCGTGCGTCGACTCGGTGCTGGCGGCGGACTACCCGCGCGAGAAGCTCGAGGTGATCGTGGTCGACGACGACTCGTCGGACGCGACGGCGGCGGTCGTCCGGGCGCGGATGGCGGCGGCGCCGGCGCTCGCGACGGCCGGTCACGAGCTGGCCGAGGCGGACTGGGACGAGTCCGAGGGCGCCGGCCGGCTCCGGCTCGTCCAGATCCCGGAGAACCGGCGGCGCCAGCGGGCCCACAAAAAGCGGGCGATCGAGAAGGCCGTCGCCCACGCCCGCGGCGAGCTCATCCTGACGACCGACGCCGACTGCGTGGTCCCGGTCGGGTGGGCGCGCGCGATGGCGGCCCAGTTCGAGGGCCCCGAGGTGGCGTTCGTGTCCGGCCCCGTCGCGTTCACCGTCCGCCCGACGGACGGCCTGTTCGTCCGGCTCCAGGCAATGGACTTTTTCGGGGTGATGGCGTGCGGGGCCGGCGGCATCGGGCTGGGCCGGCCGAGCCTGGCGAACGGGGCCAACGTCGGCTACCGGCGCGAGACGTTCCAGGCGCTCGACGGGTTCTCGGGCATCGACCACGTCACGAGCGGCGACGACGAGCTGCTGATGCAGAAGATCGCGTACACGACCCCGCTCGACGTCCGCTTCTGCGCCGAGCCGGGCGCGCTCGTCGTGACCGAGCCGGTGCGGACCGTCCGCGAGTTCAGCCACCAACGGCGGCGGTGGGCGTCGAAGAGCCTGAACTACCCCGGCCACCTCAAGGCGACGCTGGCCGGCATCGGCGCGTTCTTCGTAGCGCTCGTCGTGGCGATGGGGGCGGCCCCGTTCGTCCCGGGCCTGTGGCCGTTCGTCGGCGGCGCGCTGGCGCTGAAGGCCGTCGGCGACCTGGCGGTCCTCGTCCCGGCCGCCCAGCGGTTCGGGCAGACGCGGCTGTTGGCGGTGTACCCGCTCCACCTCGTCCTCCACGCGCCGCAGTCCGTCGCCGCGTTCGCTCGGGGCCCGTTCGGCGGGTTCGAGTGGAAGAGCCGGCAGGTCGATCAGTGAGCCGGTGGGCCAGTACGTCAGTGATGCAGGAGATCGGGTCTGATCCAGGCCGACCCGCACCTTCGGCGGCGCGTATCGGCCGGAGGGACCGAGTCGGGACGTCTAAACCGTGTCCGGCCACCGACCCATTGATCACTGACGCACTGGCCCACTGACTCTCCGCGACTCTTTCCTCCCACGGGTGCTCGGGCCGCTCGTGCCCGGCGCTGTCGTGCGTGGGCCGAGCGGCGACGAGCGCACGCTCTACGTCACCGTCGACGACGGGCCGGACGCAAGCGGGACGCCGCGCTGGCTGGACGCACTCGACCGTCACGGCGCCCGCGCGGTGTTCTTCTTGTCGGCCGGGCGGGCGGAGGCGCGGCCCGATCTCGTCCGCGCCATCGTCGACGCCGGCCACCGCGTCGGCAACCACGGCGACGCCCACGTCAGCGCGTGGCGGACGCGGCCCCGCGAGGTCCGCGCCGGCTTCGAGCGGGCCGAGCGGGTGCTGGAGGACCTGACCGGTGAGCCGGTCCGCGACGTCCGCCCGCCGTACGGCCGCGTGACGCCCAGCATCGTCCGGTGGGCCCGGGCCGGCAACCGGCGGATCGTGCTGTGGGACGTGATGCCGGGCGACTTCCTACCTTCCCGGTCGCCCTCGACCTTGGCCGACGAGGTCGTCCGGCTGGCCCGGCCGGGCTCGATCGTGGCGCTCCACGACGGCGCCCCGGCGCCCCGCGCCATCGCCGCGCTCGACCTCGCCCTGCCCCGGCTCGCCGCCGCCGGGTGGCGCTTTCCCGCCCTTCCGCCCCCATGACGCTCGCCCTCGCCCTGGTGTTCGGGGGCTACGCCGTGCTGGCGTGTTTGGTGGCCGGGCGGATCCTGACGGCCCCGGTCCCGCCGCCGCTCGCCGACGCCGACCTGCCGACCGTCGCCGTGGTGGTGGCCGCTCGGGACGAGGAGGACTGCCTCGGGCGGTGCCTCGACGCGCTCCGGGCCCAGGACTACCCCGCCGACCGGCTCACCGTCGTCGTGGCCGACGACCACTCGACCGACGGGACGGCCGCCGTCGTCCGCGAGCACGCCGCCGGCGACGGCCCGCCGGTCCGCTACCTCCGCGTGCCCGACCCCGACGGGCCGCTCCGGGGCAAGGCCCAGGCCCTCCACACCGCCTTCGAGGCCGTCGACGCCGAGGTCGTCGTGATCACCGACGCCGACTGCGCGCCCGTCCCGACGTGGGCCCGCACGCTGGCCGCCGCGTTCGCCGACGAGACCGTCGGGATCGCGTGCGGGCTGGCGCGGCTGGCGCCCCGGCCGGGCCGCCCGTTCGACCGGGTCCAGGCGCTCGACTGGGAGCTCCTGCTCGGCTACGTCAGCGCGGCGGCGGAAGCGGGGGCACCGGCGACCGGGATGGGCAACAACATGGGCGTTCGCCGGGCGGCCTACGAGGGCGTCGGCGGGTACCCGGCGCTCCCGGTCTCGGTCACGGAGGACTTCATCCTGGTCCAGGCCGTGGCCGAGGCCGGCTGGCGCGTCCGGTTCCCACTCGCCGCGGGCTCCGTCGTCTGGTCGCTCCCCGCCGACGGCGTGGCTGCGACGTACGGGCAGCGGCGGCGGTGGGCGCGGGGTGGCCTGAGCGGCGACCGCTGGGTGCTCCCGCTTTACGCCGTCCTGTTCGCCGTCCACGCCCTGCTGGTGGCCGCCGTCGTCGTCGCTCCGCTGGCGGGCCTGGCCGCGTTCGGCGCCAAGGCCGCCGCGGACGGGATCGCGCTGGCGGCGGTCCGTCGGCGTGCCGGAGGTCGCGTGCGGCCGGGCGCGTTGCTGGGCATGGCCGTCTTCGTGACGGTGTACCTCGTGACGCTGCCGGTCGCCTTGGTGCTCCGCCCCCAGATCGGGTGGAAGGGCCGGAGCCATTAGGGCCGGTAGGCGGCACGCCGGTCGTCAGGGATCCGAAGGCGATACGAGCTCCGCAGGTTCTCTGGCACGACGACCGTCCCGGCTCGCTGATGGCGCGGACCGGCGGGAACGCTTGGATCGAGACGGTGGATCTCGGCGGAGAGCGGGGCCGTCCACGTCCTCCATTCCCCTCGCTCTCATGGCCTCCTCTCAACACGTCCGTCGGCATCCCCTCGAAGTCCTCGGTCGGGTCGGCTACGGCGTGAAGGGCGTGCTGTACGCGGTGCTCGGCGTGCTCGCCCTCGACGCGGCCGTTGGGCCTGGCGAGGCCGAGGGGCAGGCGGGAGCCTTCCAGACGCTCGCGCAGCAGCCGTTCGGGGCCGTCCTGCTCTGGGTGTTGGTGGTCGGGCTCGCGGCGTACGCGGTGTGGCGCGTGGCCCTGGCGATCACCGACCCCGAGGGCGAGGGGGACGACCTGGAGGGCGCGGGCAAGCGCGCGTTCTACGTGGTGAGCGCCCTCGCCTACGGGGGCCTGGCGTACACCGCCTACAAGGTGGTCTCCGGGGCCGGCGCGAGCGGGGGCGGCACCGAGGAGCGGGCGCAGACGCTGCTCGGCCTGCCCGGCGGGCGCTGGATCGTGGGCGGCCTCGCGCTGGCGCTCTTGGGCTACGGCGTCTACCAGTTTGTCCGAGCGTACCGGGCCTCGTTCATGGACCACTTTCGGCTCGAGGGGGAGGTCGCCCGCCACCGCGACAAGGTCCGCAAGGCCGGCCAGTGGGGGCTGAGCGCGCGCGGCGTGGTCTACGTCCTGACGGGGCTCTTCATGGCCCAGGCCGCCCTCCGCTCCGACGCCGACAAAGCGGGCGGGCTGGACCAGGCACTCAGCGCGCTCCAGCGGCAGCCGTACGGCCCGTGGCTGCTCGCGCTCGTCGCCGTCGGGTTCGTGATGTACGGGGTCTACTGCGGCGTCAACGCGGCCTACCGGGCGTACGAAGGGCAGTGACGACTCGCGCACCGGGGTGAGCACGCGCTACCCGGAGCTCGCTGGCGAGCCCGTGGCGGGTGGACAGTGGCCGGTGGCGGCCCCGCCGATTCGGCCCCCCGGCCTCGGCGCCTCCGACGGCCCCGCCCCCTGCGGGTGGCCAGACTCGCGCGCGGTCGCCCTGGCTCATGCACAAACCCAGTTGAAACAGAAAAGTAGGCTCCGTAGCTTGACCCGCCACCCCGGCCCACCCCTTGTCCTATGCCCCGCGCGAAAGGCGTCATCCGGATCGACTCCGACTCCACGCACGGCTGGCAGGTCCGGGTGTACCGGGACGGGAAGACGTTCTCACGGCTGTTCTCGGACAAGAAGTGGGGCGGGCGGAACCAAGCCTTCGAGGCGGCCCGGAGCTACCGCCAGGTGCTCCTTGACGAGGTGGCCCAGCTCCCGGCCAAGCCGCGCCGGCGCCGGCTGATCCGCCACAACAAGAGCAACACGAGCGGCGTCGTCGGCGTGTCGCGGACGTACAAGCGGGACCGGCGCGGCATCCGCCACGAGGTGTACGCGGTCTCGTGGAACCCCGAGCCGGGCGTGGCTCGGGGCACGTCGTACTCGATCAAGCGCTACGGCGAGGACACGGCGTTCCGGCTCGCCTGCGAGCTCCGGTGGAAGAAGATGAAGGAGATCTACGGCGACCGCTACGACGTCGAGAGCTACCTCGACCTCTACCGCCAGAAGGCCGCCGTCGACGCCCGCGCCGAGCAGCGGCGCCAGCAGGCGGTGGACTCGTAACCGTGCCGAGTCAGCCGGCGCCGGGGGCCGGCGCCAAGCGGTCCCGGAGCGCGTCGACCAGCACGCCGACCGGGGCCGTCCCGTCGAGGCGGAGCACGGCGTCCGGCGGCTCTAAGGCCTCGAACTGGCTCGCGAGCAGGTCCGGCCCGGCGTAGTGGCCGTCCCGGGACGCCAGCCGGCGGGCCAGCACGTCCCGGGGCACGTCCAGCCACGCCACGGCGACGCCGGGCGGCCCCGCCAGCTTCTCGCGGTACGCCTCGCGGAGCGCCGAGCACGCCAGGACCGTCGGCGGCCCGTCGGCCACGCGGCGGCGGACGAGGGCCTCGAGGCGGTCGAGCCACGGGCCCCGGTCGGCGTCGGTGAGCCCCTCGCCCCGGGCCATCTTGGCCCGCGACGCGGCGTCGTGGTAGGCGTCGGCGTCCTCGAAGGCCCAGCCGAGCGCGTCGGCGAGGGCCCGGCCGACGGTCGTCTTGCCGGCCCCGGAGACGCCCATCAGGAGTACGACGCGGGCGTGAGTCACGGAGGGTTCGCGGGAGACGAGGCGGGCGGTGCGTACTCTTGGCGTCCGTCCCCGATCCCCCGCCGTGTCGTCCCGTCGCATCGCCCGCCTGGCCGTGTTCGCCGTGCTCGCCGTCGTCGTCGGCTTCGTGCTGACCGACGTGCTGGGGCTCCGGGCGTCGGACACGAGCGTGGTCTCGCCGACCGGCTACGTCGGCATCTCGCACGGGAGCCACACGCACTACGTCCCCAACGGGTGGGACGGCGAGACGAGCATCTCGGACTTCCCGACGAGCCCGCCGCCGGAGGGGATGACGGTCAGCGAGACCGGCCAGATCGTCCCGGCGGAGTAGGCGACCTCAGCGGGCCTCGTGGTTGATTCCGGCACTCCTCTCCTCGGACGAGAGGAAGGAGTCGAGCAGCTTCACCTGGGGGTTTCACGTCCCGGGCGGAGAAGGGTGTCACTCCTTGGTCTCCGGGGAGCCGCAATGCCGCGAGAGCAGCCTGGCCGCCTCGTCGGCGATCTCCTTGCCCTCATCCGTTCCAGACCGGGTGCCGAGGTCGACCGCCTGCTCGAACCAGATGCGTGCAGACTTCGGGTTGCCTTCGTCGAGATCCATCTCGCCTAGACAGCGGGACGACAGAGCCGCCCACCGGAGACCCATGGCCGCTATAGTGATGCTTCTCTCAGTAGTCCGGAGTCCGGCCTCGATGGACCTCATAAAGGAGGCACGCGCGTTCTCCCACTCTCCGGGGTTCCGCTGACGGCCGCCCCGAACGCAGAGGACGAAGGCGAGATCGTCGCCTCCTGCCAATCCCGCCTTCTCGGCGTCGGCGACAGCGTGGTCGAGTACGAGCTGAGCCTCGTGCGGGCGGCTCGACCACAGGTTGACCGACAGGTTGCCCCCTGCATTCGCGGCAGAAGCCCACCCGTCGACCTCACCCGCCTCCCCGGCTTGACGCCCGCCCTCAATGGCACCCCGGTAGAACGACTCGGCCTCTGGGAGCCGGCCACGCTGCTTGCTGATCAGAAATCCCAGCATCACACCCGCGCACGAGGCCGCCCACCACCCCTGGGCCTCGCCGGCTTCCCCGGCCCTCCTGCCGTCCTCGATCGCCTGCCGGAGCATGTCCTCCGCCTCCGATGCTTGATCGCCTTCATCAATCAACATCTTCCCGAGGGAGACCCCAGCCTTCGCGATCACCGCCCACCCCCCAGCCTCCCCGGCTTCTCCGGCCTGCCGGCCGACGGCGATGGCGTGCGAGTACGCATTCCTAGCCTCCAAGCGACACTTCAGAACGAGCCCCCGGATCCACCCGATACCATAGAGAGCCCTCGCTGTTTGGACCCATGCATCTGCGCGGTCAACCCGCCGGCTCACGTCGAGCGCCGCTTCGAACGCAGCTAGCGCACGTTCGTGGGCAACGTTTCTACTCACGAACCGATCCGGCCGTGCGACCCAGAGGCTGCCCTGATTCCTGAGCGCAACGGCCTCGGCGACCCGACCGCCGGGCGTCCCGGCCCGCCGGGCCTGCGCGAGCGCCGCCTCGTAGAGATCGTCCGCGTCGTCAAACCGCTCGTCCTCGTATGACCACTTGCCGAGTTGGCGGAGCGCCTTTGAGGCCCAGACCCAGCCCTCAGGGCGGTCGGACTGGCGGCCATCGGCGGCGGCCTCCTCCATCGCAGCCGTTGCCTCGTCGAGGTGGCCGACCTCGTGGAGCCGCTCGGAGAGGGAGTACCCCGCCTCGGCCCGGGCGGCCGGGTCCGGGGCAGCCTCGACGGCCGAGCGGAGGACGTCGAGCCCGGCGTCGTGGTCTTCCCAACCCGTGAGCCAGGCAGCCACCTCGGCCCGCTTCGCCCGTGACGTCTCCGAGTGGTCCCCGACCGGCGACGGCACGACGACATGCGGGAGGATCTGGACCAGCGGCGCGGCCACTTCGACACGGCCGACGCCGAGGAGCCCATCATCGAAGAGGCGATGCCAGGCGCGGTCGGCCTCCTCAGGCCGGAGCCCGAAAAGGACGCGCGCGAGCGACTCCACGAGGTCGTGCGAGAGGAGGGCGCCGAGGTCGCTCGCAGCGCGGGCAGCGTCGAGGAGCGCAAGCGCGTCGGTGTACCGGTCGTCGACGAGCCGCCGGTAGGCCCGCTGGTACTCATTGAGCGTCTCCGTGTGGAGGAACCGGAACGAGGGGTCGTGACCGTCCGGGAGGGGCATGCCAGCCCGGAGAGCCACAGCCCGGAGAAGATCCTCCGAGGGGAGCGCGAGCCGGACGAGATCGGCCTCGCGGAGAAACGCATTGTCGTCTCTGGAAAGCGCGTTCATCGGTCCTCCCGCGTCGACCGTGCCGAGGACGAGGGCGGGCACGCCCCGGTCCCGACACGTCCCTACAAAATCGGCAACGTGGACCAGCGTTCCGTTCCGGTAATGCTCGTCGACGTGGTGCAAGAGGACGCAGATGCCCTCGACGGCGGGCCGCCGAATCCGCGCCGGGACATCTTCGGCGATCAGCGCGGGCTGGGTCAGGGAGGGGATCACCACGAGATACCCGGGGCGATGGGCGTGGAGCCACTCGACGAGTGCCCGCGTCTTCCCGGTGTAGGCTGGACCCCAGAGAACGATCGCCGGGAGCCCGACACGCCCTTGCGTCCACTCGTCGAGTGCTGTCGACAAGTCGGGCTCGACGATGGCGCCGTGGCGGTCCTCGACCGCTCGCGGCTCGTTGACGAACGCGACGGCCGACTCACGCTGGCCGACCGTCGCCGTCCTGAGCCGAAGGCTCCGCGCCAGCGTCGCCCGAACCGCGGCCTGCCACGCTGTCCACGCCTGGCGCCGGGCTACCAGCGCGCTCGCCCCACCCACCGCGACCGCCACGGCCCCGAGCCCGATCCACAGACCCGGCCCGTGCAGGAACGTTGGGAGCCAGCCCGGGGGTGACTCGCCCCACACCTCATAGAGGTACGTGCCGAGGACGCCTGTCGCGAGCGACGAGGCGACTCCAGTGAGCCCTCCGAGCGCACGGGTCGAGACGTGAGCCACGTCAACAGTTCGGATGAGCCGGAGGATACCGCGAAAGGGGGATTCGGCCCACATTGCACCTCACCCTTGCCAGCCCGTAACTCTTATGGACTTCTAGGCCCCCCGCACCGCAGAGAGGACCCTCCGGCCGGCCCTGCGAACCCCTCTCCCTTGTCCGAATAGGATAAGAAAGGGAGGGGGTGTCTCTTCAGAATCTCGAGACCGTCTCAGCACAAACGCCCCACTGACGGCCAGCGCCAGCGGGGCGGGATCGGGGGCGAGCCAGGCGGCTAGGCCGCGTCCGTCTCACTGTCGGCGGCCCGCTCGACGAGCGCCGGGGCCCCGTCGCCCAGGGCGGGGACCGAGCGGTCGGCCGTGAGCCGCTGGGCGAGCCCGGCGAGGTCGACCCCGACGATGCTCTTGACCAGCTCCGGCGTCGTCGCCATCAGCCCGGCGACCGTGTCGGTGACGCGGGCCGCGCCCTGGCCCGAGCCCGTGTCGACGACGGTGAGCTGGCCGATGGAGCCGAGCGGGGCCGCGATCTCCTTGGCGAGCTCGGGCATCATCTTGGCGAGCAAGTCGAGGACGGCGGCCTCGCCGTACTTCTCGAACGCCTCGGCCAGCTTCTCCTTGGCCTCGGCCTCGGCGAGCCCGCGCTCCCGGATGACGTCGGCCTCGGCGAGCCCCTCGGCACGCGCGCCCTCGGCCCGAGCTTTGGCCTCGGCCTCGATCTCGAACTGGCGGGCCTCGGCCCGGCGGACCTGCTGGAGCTTCGACGCCTCGGCGGCCTGCTCGACGGCGTAGCGGTCGGCGTCGGCCTTCTTCTTGACCTCCGAGTCGTACTGCTTCTCGCGCCGCTCGATCTCGAGCTTCTCCAAGTCCACCTCGCGCTGCTTGCGGACGAGCTCGACCTGCATCTGCTCCTCGACGACGGCCCGCTGGGAGCTCGCTTCCTGGATGGCGTACGCCAGGTCGGCCGACGCCTTGGCCGTGTCCTCGTCCTGCTTGAACGCGGCCACCTTGAGCTCGCGGTCGCGCGTGGCCTCGGCCACGTTCGTGTCCCGGACGAGCTCGGCCTTCTGGCCCTCCTCGTCGGCGTTGGCCTTCTTGATGCGCGCGTCGCGCGTGGCCTCGGCCTCCGCGATGTCGGCGTCGCGCTTGATCGCGGCGATGCGCGGGCGGCCGAGCGCCTCGAGGTACCCGTTCTTGTCGCGGACGTCCTTGATGGTGAAGCTGACGATCTGGAGCCCCATCTTCTTGAGGTCGCGCGCGGCGACGGACTGGACCTCCTGGGCGAACTTGTCGCGGTTCCGGTAGACCTCCTCGACGGTCAGCGTGCCCAGGATGGCGCGGAGGTGGCCCTCCAGCACCTCGCGGGCCTCGGCGCGGAGCTCCGTGTCGGGCTTGCCCAGGAACTGCTCGGCCGCCGTCGCCACGTCCTCGACCGAGCTCCCGACCTTGATCACGGCCACGCCGTCGGTCATGACCGGGACGCCCTCGGCCGTGTACACCTCGGGCGTCATGACGTCGAGCTTGTGGCTCAGCAGCGACAGGTGCTCGCGCTGCTGGACGATGGGGACGATGAACGCGCCGCCGCCGCGGACGATCTTGACCTTCCGCGCGCTCTCGTCGGTCAGCACGTTCTTGCCGCCGAGCGCGGCGCCCGTGATGATCATGGCCTCGTCCGGCGAGACCGTCTTGTACCGGCTCGCGACGAGAAGGACGAGGAACACGAAGGCGACGATGACGCCCAGGGCGACGACGCCGCCGACTCCGAGGAGCTCAAGCATGGGGATGGGGGTTCAGGGTTCACGGGTTCAGGGTTCGCAAGGCCGCGGGTGGAAGAAACCCCCGGACCTCCGGCCCCCGAACCGCCAGGGTCAGTGCGTTTGCAAGCGGGGCGGGAGCGCGGGCCGGTCGGCGCCTTCGAGGTCGTCGGTGTCGAGCGGGGCGACGCGCAGGACGCCGTCGGCCGCGACCTCGACGACCACGACGGCGGTGCCGGACGGGATCGGGCGGCCCGAGAACGAGGCGGCCGTCTGGAACGTCGTGCTCGCGCCCATCCGGACGACGACCTCGCCGAACCCGTCGGCCGGGACGCCCGTCGTGAGCTCGCCCGTCTTGCCGGCGTACTCCCTCACGGAGAAGCCCGTCGAGTTCTCGCTCGCCTTCATCGGCTTGACGTAGACCGTGTGGAGCACGACGGCGGCCACCAGCCCGACGGCGGCGGCGATGGCGATCTCGGCCGTCGGGCCGACCTCCGTGTAGGCGTCGAGCACGAGCCCCGCCCCCCCGAACAGCGTCACGCCGAACACGGCCGAGAGCGGGTCGAACGCGCCGCCCAGGTCGATGGCCTCGAGCGCCCCGTCGAGCGCGTCTATGGCCGCCTCCAACAGGTCGCCCAGGACGACGAGCAGGACCGAGACGGCCACGCCGCCGCCGAGGCAGATCCAGTAGACCGTCGTCATCAGAGCGGGGAGGCGAGTGAGAGCCCGGTACGACGGGACGCACGGCCGGGTTACGCCCCACGCCAAGGTAGGCGACGCCCCCGCCGCGCACACCCTGCGCATCGGCGCCCCGCCGGTGCGCACGCCGACCGGTCACGACTCGGGGGCCCGCGCCGCCTGGAGCGGTCGGGGCCGACGGGGTCCGTTCAGGACGTCCTAGCTGTAGATCGAGTCAAGGATCGACGCGCGCGACGACGAGGCGGTCTTGATGAGCAGCACGGACGAGGCGAGGCAGGCGAGGCCGAGCGCGGCCAGAAGGCGGAGGCGCGAAGCGGTCATGGCAAGGGGAGCGAAGGTGCCCGAAGCGCTTCCAAAGATCGCGCCATCGCCGCCGTCGCCCGCCGGATCCCGTCGGACGGGGCCACGAGGGCGCCGAACGGGCCGCCCCCACGGCTGGACGGCGCTCGCTCCGCCGCCGCCGCGCGGCCCGCGTTCCGATTCCTCCCGTCCCCTCGCCGGACCGCCCCGGGACAACGACGAGGCGCGTGAGCTGACGCGGACCCGGAAGCGCGGAGGAGTCCGCCTCCGCCCCCCACAGGTCGTCGACTGCCGGAGGCGGGCCCGGCACGGCGCTCTTGTGCGGAGTCCCTCAGCGGGTGTCCGGCCCGGGCCGCCCGTCGTAGAACGGGTTGACGTCGGGCCGGTCGACGCCCCGGTACATCCGGGCCATGCGGACGTAGTGGGCCGCGTTCGCCCGGTTCCGCTCGACCTCGTCGTCCGACAGCGCCCGGGCGACGCGAGCGGGCGAGCCGATCACGAGCGACCGGGGCGGGACGACGGTCCCGCCCGTCACGAGGGCGCCGGCGCCGACCAACGAGCCGGCCCCGACCACGGCCCCGTCCAGCACCACAGCGCCCATCCCGACGAGCACGTCGTCCTCGACGGTGCACCCGTGGACGACGGCGTTGTGGCCGACGGTGACGTTCTCGCCGATCCAGCACGGGTGCGTCCCGCGCGAGACGTGGACGGTCGCGTTGTCCTGGACGTTGGAGCCGGCGCCGACCCAGATCCAGTGGACGTCGCCCCGGAGCGAGGCCCCGAACCAGACGCTCGCGCCGTCGCCCAGCGTGACGTCGCCGACGACGGCGGCGGTGTCGGAGACGTAGACGCCGGCGCCGACGACGGGCGAGCGGCCGAGGAAGGTGTCGATCATGGAGCGTGCGGGGGAAAGCGGAAGGTGCCACCGCGGGCCCGGCAACGCCAGCCGTCGGCGGACTCAGGGGATTCCCCGCGCGCCGCTCGGACCCCGGGCACACGCCCCGCGTACCTCCGGCCCGCCCCGCCCCCATGCCCGACATCGTCGTCTCCCGCCCCCACGCGCTCGGCCTCGAGGCCGCCCGCCGCGCCGTCGACGAGGTGGCCGAGCGGCTCCGCCGCGAGTTCGGCGTGACGACGCGGCGCGAGGGCGACACCGTCTTCGTCGAGGGCCGCGGCGTCCGGGGCCGGCTCGACGCCGCCGCCGACGCGGTCCGCGTCGAGGCCACGCTCGGGCTGACGGCCCGGCCGTTCCGCCGCCTGCTCCGCCGCGAGATCGAGACCGAGCTCGACCGGCTCGCCCCCCTCCCCTGACCCCCACTTCCATGTCCGCCACCGTCCGCCGGTTCGTCCTCGACCGCTTGTACCCGACCGTCTTGGACGGCGTGCCCGGCCTGGGCTCGCCCCAGGACCGCGCCGCCGAGGCCCGCGCCGGCGGCGGCACGCTCGACGAGCAGGTCGACCGACTCGTCCGTCGCCACGTCGCCGTCTCGGCCTCGGCCGGGTTCCTGAGCGGGCTGGGCGGGTGGATCACGCTGCCCGTCCTGCTGCCGGCCAACCTGGCCGCCGTGGCCTCGGTCCAGCTCCACATGGCCGCGTCGGTCGCCGCGCTCGCCGGCCACGACCCGCGCCTGCCGGCCACGCGAGAGCGCGTGCTATCGTGCCTCATCGGCTCGGGCCCGGCCGACCCCGCCCGGGACGCCGAGCAGGAGACGCTCGACCGGTTCGGGCTGAAGCTGGCCGAGCGCGGGCTGAACCTCGTCGTGTCCTCGACCGTCGGCGCGGCCAAGTGGGGCGCCAAGAAGGTCGTCGCGGGGCGGGTCCAGCGGAGGGTGCTCCGCGGGATCCCGCTCGTCGGCGGCTTCATCGGCGCGGCGTCCGACGGCTACGTCACGATGAAGGTGGCCGAGGCCGCCCGCGACGAGTTCTTCGGCGGCGTCGACGAGCCCTCCTCCCCCGACTTCTCCCCGTCCTCCGGCGACGGCGTGCCGTCGGGCGTCGTGCCGGCCCCCGGCCCGCCGGCCTAGCCCAAGACGCCGGAGACGCTCTCCGCCTCGACGCGCGAGGGGGCGGAGAGGGACTCCCCTGCCCCGTCCGGCCTCTCCACCCTCGCCGGTCCCCGGGCCGTCCGGCCGTCGATCGCACGACCGGCTGGCGCGACCCCGGCCCCTTCTCACTCCCCTCTCACATGGACACGATCCCCAACGAAACCGAAGCGGCCGAGGTCGCCGCCACCACCGACGAGATCGAGCGTGGGCTGACTCAGATCCCGCTCTCGAAGGCCATCAACAAGATCGACGACTGGAAGCGGAAGGTCGAGCAGACCGAGCGGGCCGACCTCCTGCCCATCGCGGCGGCGCTCGGCGAGCTCCACCAATCGCTCGTCGGCGAGCACATCGACGGCATCCGCATCGGCGCGATCCTGGTCCGCCTGGGCGAGCAGACCGAGGCCGCGGCCGGCGACGTGTCGCCCTCGACCACAGGCGACACGAACGAGGACCTCAAAAAGGGCCTCAAGCGGCTCGGCTCGCTCCTCCGCCACGCGGGCGGTGCCCTGGGCGGCTCCTCGACCGGCGGCTCCTCGACCCCTTCCTGAGCCATGCGCGGATCCACCCCCGACACCGACCGCGCGGCCCTTGACCAGACCGAGGCCGCGCTCGCCGGGCCGATCACGGCGCTCACGCCGTCGGCCGCGCTCACGCTCGTCGACCACTGGCGGACGGCGTGCCTGGGCTCCGACGACCTCGACCTGAGCGGCGTCGCCGCCGGGCTCGACGACCTCCGTGCCCTCTTGTCCGGCGACCGGCTCGACGGGCGCGCCATCGCCGACACGATGGCGGGCCTGGCCGAGGCCACCCGTGCTGCGGCGGCGCTCGCGCCTGACGAGCGCGTCCAGCCCGGTCTCGAGCGGATCGCGACCGGGCTCGACCGCGCCGCGACCGCCCTCGGCGCTTGACCCCTCCCCCGACTCACTCCCCTCTCGACTCCATGTCCAGCACGTCCGACCGTCCGACCCAGGACGGCATGTCCATTTTCAGCACGCTCGAAGCGTTCAACGACGGGCTGACCTCGACGCTCTCGCCCACCGCCGCCGCCGACGTGTGCCGCGGGTGGGCGGCCAAGATCGAAGCGGCCAACCGGCCGGACCTCTTGGGCATCCGCGACGGCCTCGTCACGCTGGCCCGCCAGCTCGAAGGCCAGCAGGCCGAGGGGCCGGCCACGGCCGCCGACATCGGCGACACGATGAAGCGGCTGGGCGCCCACACGGCCGAGGCCGCCGACACCATCGACGAGGAGCACCTGAAGGCGCCGCTCCGCCGGCTCGGCGGCTACGTCAAGGCGGCCGGCATCGCCCTGGCCGGCGGCTCGCGGCCGGACGAGATCGCCGGCATCTCGACCGACGTCGACGGGACGCCCGGCGACCCCGAGCTCCGCACGGTCAACGCGGCGCCCGACCTCAGCGACCGCCCGCAAGGCGACGCCGACGTGTCCGACGACGTCCACGACGTGCCGGGCGACGAGACGCCGGGGACCGCGCTCAACCCGCACTGACCCGATGCGTCAGCCGTAGCTCACGGCGACGACGGTGAGCGGGCGGTCGCCGGACGGCGTGCTCAGCACGGCCGCGTCGCCGGCCCGCTTGCCGGTCACGGCCCGGGCCAGCGGCGACGTAAACGCGACTGTGCCCGCCTCGGAGTCGGCCTCGTCGACGCCGACGATCCGGACCGTCCGCTCGGCGCCGTCGTCGTGGCGGACGGTGACCGTCGCCCCGAACCGGACCTGGTCGGACGCCACGGCGGCCGGGTCGACGACCTGGCTCCGGGCGATCCGTTCGACGAGCAGGCGGAGCCGGCCCGTCAGCAGCTCGCGGTCGCGGCCGGCGTCGGGGTGCTCGGGGTCGAGCGCGGCCCGCTCGCGCTCGATCTCGGCCTTCTCGGCGCGGAGCGCCGCCAGCCCGGCCGGCGTGACGTAGTTGGGGACGCCGGCCGGCAGCGGCGCGCGCGGCGGGACGACGACGGGGACCTCGGGGGCCCCCTCCTTGACAAAGGCTCGGCTCATGGCGCGTGAACGCATCGGCACCGGGAGAGTCCCCGAGCGCTGTCTGAAACAAAAAAAGGGCGCCTCCCAGAAGGTCGGGAGGCGCCCAGAGGCACGAGCGGAGACCTCTACATCTCCGGCTCGCCGGGCTCGTCGATGATCTCGCCGTCGCCCATCACGTCCTCCATGTCACCGGCGGGGGCGCCGTCCTCGATCTGCTCGTCGATCCGGTCGGCGGCGTCGTCGTAGTTCTCCTCGATGGCGTCGCCGGTCTCGTCCATACCGGCGTCCTCGTACGTCTCGTCGATGGCCTCGCCCTGCTCCTCGACGGCCTCGGCCGTCTCGGACTGGCAGGCGGTCAGGCCGACGGTGAAGGTGAGGGCGAGGGCCAGAATGAATGCGCGCATGATGCTGTTGGGGTGGTGTGGGTGTCGACCGGCCGCCGACGCGAGCGATGAGCGGCGGGGACCGGGCCCCCGGCGGGAGCGCACCGAACATACCCGTTTCGATGTGGAAGGCAATGCATCCCGCCTCCACACGACGCTCACCGGAGGTCCACACCCGAAAAGCGGGGCGCCCCTCTAGGGGCGCCCCGCCGATCGTGCGAGCCGGACGTAAGACTACATCTCCAGGCTCTCCTCGTAGACGCCGTACTCGTCGTCGTTGAGGAAGCCGTCGGCGTCGGTGTCGTAAGTCCCGAAGGCGCCGTCGCCGATGCCGGTGTTGTACTCGTCCTCCGAGAGCATGCCGTCGGCGTCGGTGTCGTAGGTCACGAGGCCGTCGCCGAGGACGTCGGCGTCGGGCTCGCCGGGCTCGTCGATGATCTCGCCGTCGCCGATCACGTCCTCCATGTCACCGGGAGGGGCCCCCTCCTCGTAGGCCTCCTCCGTGGCGGAGTCGGCGCAGGCGGCGAGGCCGAGCGGGAGCGAGAGGGCGAGGGTCAGGATGAATGCGCGCATGAGAGTGCGGGGGTGGGTGGTACAGGAGGGCCGACGGCGCGAGCGATATGCGCCGGAGGCCCTGAGCCCCGTCTACGCGGCCCCCTCCGGGAAGGTCCGGGGGCCGGTCTCGGCTGGGGCTTGGCCCCACGCGAGGCCGCCTCAGGGGCCGCAGGGGTCGTCTTTCAGCGGCGCCGCCGTGCGGGCGGCCCCACGCCTCCGTCGATTTCTTCAGGTCGGCGAGCGCCATGAGCGCCTCGATGGGGTCATCCGGTCGGGCTCGGGCGCGAGGAGCCGGTCCATCACCTTGGTCGCCACGGGGTCCGGCGCCGCTCCATGAACGACGAGCGCCCCCGACCTCAGGGTCGGGGGCGCTTCGCCGGGTACGGACGGGGGCCCTACAGGCCCGTCGTATCGGGATCGGCATCGACGAGCGGGTCGTCCATCACGTCGTCGTCGACGACGGTGGCCGTGTCCCCCTCGAAGGGAGTCGGATCGACGTCCTCAATAGCGTCGGTCGTGGCGTCGAAGTCCTCCTCGATGACGTCGCCTTGCTCCTCGACGGCGTCGGTCCCCTCCGACTGGCAGCCGGTGAGAGCGAACGGGACCGCGAGGGCGAGCGAAAGGATAAAAGCGCGCATGGGCGATGCGGGGTGGGTGAGCCGGAATCAACGGCGGCTTCGGCCGCCGGCTCCGAGCCCGCCAGGATTTCACCGCGGGGTCACGCTATCCCTCAGCCGTCTTCTTGAGATCGGCGAGCGCCATGAGCGCCTCGATGGGCGTCATCCGGTCCGGCTCGATCGTCGCCAGCCGGTCGAGGACCTCGGTCGCCACGGGGTCGGGCGCCGCCAGGGCGACCGGGAGCGCGTCCGGCGCGGGCAGCGCGCCGACCGACGGCCGGGCCGGCTGGGGCATCCCGTCGCCCGACGCCTGGACGCCGACCTCGGCGGCCACATCGTGCGCTTCGAGGTGGCCCAGCACGCGCTTTGCCCGGGCCACGACCGACGGCGGGAGCCCGGCCATCCGGGCCACCTCGATCCCGTAGCTGTGGTCGGCCCCGCCCGGCGCCAGCGTCCGCAGGAACACGACCTTCCCCTCGTGCTCGCGCACGCGGACGCTGTAGCTCTTGACCCGAGACAGCCGCTCGGAGAGCGCGTCGAGCTCGTGGTAGTGCGTCGCGAAGAGCGTCCGCGCGGCGACGGCCGGCGTCTCGTGCAGGTGTTCGACGATGGCCCACGCGAGCGACAACCCGTCGAACGTGCTCGTCCCCCGGCCCACTTCGTCTAGCAAGATCAGCGACCGGGCCGTCGCGTTGTTCAAGATGTTGGCCGTCTCGTTCATCTCGACCAGGAACGTCGACTCGCCCGCGGCCAGGTTGTCGCTCGCGCCGACGCGCGTGAACAGGGCGTCGACCACGCCGACGCGGGCCCGCGCCGCTGGCAC
Source organism: Rubrivirga sp. (assembly GCF_965213695.1). Taxonomy (GTDB): domain Bacteria; phylum Bacteroidota; class Rhodothermia; order Rhodothermales; family Rubricoccaceae; genus Rubrivirga. The sequence goes on from NZ_OZ243912.1 coordinate 3,008,635, forward strand.
GAACGCGCCCACCTGCGCCAGCAGCACGACGAGCGCCGTCTGCCGCAGCACGACGCTCTTGCCGGCCATGTTGGGCCCGGTGATGAGCAGGATCTGCCCGGCCTCAGTCGCAGCCTCGGCCTCGTCCCCCACCGGCGCCGCGACGCGGACCGAGTTGGGGATGAACGCCTCGCCGGCCGGCAGCACCCGCTCCACGACCGGGTGCCGCCCGTCGACGATGTCGAGCACGGCCGAGTCGTCGACCTCGGGGCGGACGTAGCCGTGGCGCTCGGCGACCTCGGCGAACCCGGCCACCACGTCGAGCGTGGCGAGCGCGTGGGCGTTCGTCTGGATCGGCCCGACGGCTTGGGCCACCTGCTCCCGCAGCGCGTCGACAAGTCGGGCCTCGATCTCGCCGATCCGGTCCTGGGCCGTCAGGATCGTCTCCTCGTACTCCTTGAGCTCGGGCGTGATGTAGCGCTCGGCGTTGACGAGGGTTTGCTTGCGAATCCACTCCTCGGGCGCCTTCTCACGGTGCGCGTTCGTGACCTCGAGGTAGTACCCGAACACCTTGTTGTAACCGACCTTCAGGCTGGGGATGCCGGTCCGCTTGGACTCGCGCGCCTGGAGCTCGGTGAGGTATTCCTTGCCCGAGCCGGCCACGTCGCGCAACCGGTCGAGCTCGGCGTCGAACCCGGGGCGGATGGTGCCGCCGGCGGCGAGCTGGGCCGGCGGCTCGTCGACGAGCGCGGCGGCGATGGCGTCGGCCGTCTCGTCGCACGGCTCCAAGCGGTCGCGGAGCCGGTCGAGCAGCCCGGCGTTCTCCCCGTCGAGCAGGGTTTGGATCGGGGGGATCTGGCGGAGCGTCTTGCCCAGCGTCACCAGGTCGCGCGGCGTGGCCCGGCCGGTGCAGACCTTGCCGCACAGCCGCTCCAGGTCGCCCACGTGCCGGAGCTCCTCGCGGATCGAGCGCCGCAGGCGGGGTGCCGTGAACAGCGCGTCGACCGCGTCCAACCGCTGGCGGATCCGGCCGACGTCGCGGAGGGGGCGAACGAGCCACTGGCGCAAGAGCCGCCCGCCCATCGGCGTCAGCGTCGCGTCGAGCACGCCGACGAGCGAGCCGTCCCTGCGCCCGTCCTGCATCGAGGCGACGAGCTCCAGGTTCCGCTTGGTGGCCGGGTCGAGCGCGATGTGGTCGTCGGCCCGGTAGCGCTGCAAGCGGCGGACGTGGGGGATCCGCCCTTTCTGGGTCTCGCCGAGGTAGTACAGCGCCGCGCCCGCCGCCGTCACGCCGACCGTCATCCCGTCGACGCCGAAGCCCTTGAGGCTGTGCGTCTGGAAGTGGCGGAGCAGCGTCTCCGTCGCGAAGTCGAGCCCGAACACCCAGTCCTCCTGGCGCGTGACGGCGAACGGCGGGTCGCCGCCCTGGACGGCCCGCATCGCCTGGCGGAGCCGGTCGACCTCGCGTTTGTCGACGACGACCTCGGCCGGGGCGATGGTCTGGAGCAGCGAGCCCAGCCGCTCCTGCGCGGCCTCGGTCACGAAGAACTCGCCCGTCGAGGCGTCCGCGAACGACACGCCGACGGTGTCTTTGTCCCGCCCCTCGCCCCAGGCCACGGCCGCCAGGAACGTCGAGTGGCGCGCGTCCAGGAGCGGGTCCCGGAACGCGACGCCCGGCGTGACAACCTCGACCACGCCGCGCTTGACGATCTTGCGCGCCATCTTGGGGTCCTCGAGCTGCTCGCAGACGGCGACGCGGTGGCCGGCCTGGACGAGCTTCGGGAGGTGTTGGTCGAGCGCGTGGTGCGGGAAGCCGGCGAGCGGGATCTCCTCGGCCGCCCCGTTGCCCCGCTTGGTCAGCGTGATCCCGAGCACGTCGGCGACCACGACCGCGTCGTCCTCGAACGTCTCGTAGAAGTCGCCCATGCGGAAGAGCAGGAGCGCGCCGGGGTGGCGGTCCTTGATCTTCCAGTACTGGCGCATGAGCGGCGTCTGCTTCTGCCGCTTGCGGTCCTTGTCGCTGAGGAAGAGGTCGTTCTGGTCGGCCACGGTGCCCGGTAGGTTCGCCCGGCCCAAAATAGACGGCGCCCGCCGCCAGCGTCGTGGCAGCGGGCGCCGGTTCGGAACGAGCGCTTTCTCCCTAACTCACCCGGCCCCCACCTTGTCATCCTGAACGAACGTGAAGGATCTCAACTCGGGCCCCGAGCACGTCGGCGCCGGCCCCGTCGATCTGGTAGGTCGGCGTTGAGATCCTTCGCAAGCTCAGGATGACAAGGTGGGACACTGTGGGATAGCTCTGGGGCGCCAGCCGTGAAGGCCGCGAGCTGTCTACGGCGTCTGGTCGTCGCTCTCCGGCACGGGGAACCGGTCGAACACGTCGTCGCCCGGGCGGTCGATGGGCAACGTGCTGAGCCGGCCGTAGCGGCGGAGGTCGAGCCAGCGGTGGCCCTCGGCGTAGAGCTCGTAGCGCCGCTGGCGGAGCACCTCGTCGATGAGCGAACCCTGGCCCTCGTCGCCGTCGTAGTCGTCGAGGCCCGCTGCGTTGCGGATCACGTCGAGGGCGTCCGTCGCCGCCCCGGCGTTGCCGAGTTGGGCGTTGGCCTCGGCCCGGAGCAAGACCAGCTCGGCGTTCCGGATGATCGGGATGGGCGAGGTCGGCGTCTCGTACACGTCGACGTCGAAGCCCGAGGTCAGGCCGTCGAACGTCCGCGAGGCCGACCGCTCGGCCACCTTCGAGATCCGGCGGTCGTCGTCGGCGATGTCGGCCACGAAGCTCGGGTGGGCCAAGACGCCGTCGCCGCCGCCGTCGAGCGGGAAGAAGAACGGGTTCGTGACGTCGCCGGCGCCCGTCGAGAACTGGTGGTACGCCCCGATGGTGAGCGGGGCGCCGGTGTCGAGGAACGAGCCGTCGAGCGCGGTCAGGACGCCGGCCCAGTCCTCGCGGTAGGCGTCGACGCGGGCGGCCAGGCCCCGGTTGATCCGAGCGTAGCCGGCGACCGTGTTGGGCACGCCCTGGCCAATCGACGTGTCAAAGAAGAAGGACGAGCCGGCCTGGAGGTCGGCGAAGCCCTCGTCGAACAGCGCCGCGATCCGGTCGAGCGCCGCGTCGTAGCCGACGAGCGGGCCGGCCTCGTCGTCACCGGGCTCGATAAACCGGATGCCGTTCTCGAACGTCAGGTTGAGGTTGAGCAGGTACGAGTACGCGATCCAGGTCTTGGCGAACCCGCGGGCCGCCGCCTTCTGCCCGTCCGAGAGCACCGTGTTGGCGTCGACGGCGAGCAGCATCGTGTTCGCGTTCCGGATCGTCGTGTACCGGGCGGCCCACGGGGTCGTGGTGTAGAACGTGTTGTTGTCCAAGACCGACTCGGCGCGGCCCAGCAGGTCCTGGGTAAAGCGCGGGTCGGACGGGCTCACGCGCCAGTACTCGCGGCCGAGCACGCCGACGTCGACGAGGTAGGCGCCCAGCCCGAGCCGCGACGACGCCTCGACGCCGACGGCCACGTTCGCGATGGCCGCCTGGGTCGGGTTGTCGATGATGTCGTCGAGCGCCGGCCCGTTCGGGTTCGGCCGGTCGTCGATGCCGACCAAGTCGCAGCCGGCCAGGCCGACGACGGCGACGAGCGCGGCGATGCGGAGGGAGAGAGTCATCGGGAGAGGGGGACAGTCGGGGGAGATCAAGGGGAACCGCGGGCGGCCTAGAAGCCGAGGTTGACGTGGAAGAACAGGTTCCGCGACGACGGGAACGGCGTCACCTCGACCCCGGACGCGACCGGCTGGTTGCCGAAGTTGCTGACCTCGGGGTCGTAGCTCTTGTAGGGCGTGATCGTGAACAGATTCGTGGCCGAGACGCCCAACCGGACGCTCGAGAGCGCGCCCGCGAACGGGCCGAAGAGCGTCGGGGCGAGGTCGTAGTCGAGCCGGACCTCGCGGAGCCGGAAGTACGAGGCGTTCTGGACGAACGGGCGGGCGCTCACGCCGAGCGAGTTCACCCGCTGGACCCCGTTGATCACGCCGTCGCCGTCGTCGTCCGCGTCGAAGTCCGGCGACGTGCCCGAGAGGTCCGACAGGAGCTCGGTCAGGTTGATGATGTCGCCGCCCTTTTTCCAGTGCGCGAACGCCGTCAGGCGCAGCCGCCGCATGACCGTGACGTCGTTGAAGAACGACATCTGGAAGTCCGGCGAGACGTCGCCGAGCGCGACCACCTCCCCGTCGTCGATGCCGACGATCTGGGTCGGGCTCTTGCCCTGCTCGATCCGGATCGAGCCCAGCGTCGCGCCGAACCCGCCGCCGCTCGCCTGGAAGGCCGGGACGTCGAGCTCGGTCACCTCGGCGTCGTTGGCCCAGAAGCTCGTCCGCGAGATCCACCGGACCATCGGCCCGTCGACCGGGATCAGGCTCAGGCCCAGCTCGATCCCGTTGTTGCGGAGCTGGCCGCCGTTGAACGTCTCGACGCCGAACCCGGACGAGAGCGGGACCTGCCGCGTCAGGAGCAGGTCGTTGACCGTCTTCGAGTAGACCGTCCCCTCGAAGTTGACGCGGCCGTCCAAGAGCGTCAGGTCGAGGCCGGCCTCGACCTCGCTGGCCCGCTCGGGCTCGACATCGGCCAGCCCGCGCTGGCCCCCGATCGACAGGCCGATGGTGCCGCCGACGGCGAGGGTTCCGAACGTGGTGAACTTGGCCCCGAACGGCGCCGTGTTGCCCGTCTGGCCGAACGCCGCCCGCAGCTTGACCAGGTCGAAGGCGCCGCCCTGCAACAGGCCGAGGTTGGTCAGGTTCACCGCGAGCCCGGCCTTCGGGTAGGCGTAGAACTGGTCGACGTCGCCGTTCGCCGACGACTGCTCGGCCCGGACGCCGACCGTGCCGATGACGGCGTCGCGCCAGTTGATCTCCTCCTGGGCGAAGACGGCCCGGTCGTTCTGGAACAGGCGGCCCTGGCTGGTCTGGAGCGCCGAGGCCTGGTCGAGGTTGGTCTGGTTCGGGATCAGGCCCTGGGCCACGCTCGACACGTTGTTGAAGTCCTGGTCGAACGCCGAGAACCCGACCTGGGTCGTGAAGCTCAGCGCTTGGCCCTCCGGCGCGAACCCGTGGACGGCGAGCGCCTGGACGTTCGTGTTGAGGTTCGTCGTCGTGCCCTGGACCGACGTGCCCGGCAGGCCGTCGTCGTCCTCGAACTGGAGCTCGACCGGGAACAGGTTCTCCTGGTCGAGCGCGTAGAAGTCGACGCCGCCGATCCCGATCAGCTGGAGCGACTGCGTGTTCGTCGCCAGCAGGTTGACCGTCAGCCGGCTCGAGCCGAGGAACCGGTTGTTGGTCTCCTGGATCGTCGCCAAGTCCCGCGTCTGGAGGAAGTTCGACGAGTTGAACGGGTTGTCCGGGTAGACGCCGTCCGCGTCCGGGAAGAGGTCGACAAAGTTGGGCGTGGCCACCAGGCCGACGCCGAACGTCGTGCCCGAGTTGTCATTCCCCGTGATCCCGCGCGCGGCGACCGACCGGACGTAGTTGAGGTTGGCGTCGACGGAGAACATCGAGCTCAGCCGGTGCGTCACGTTGAGCCGGCCGGACTGCTTCTCGTAGCCCGTGTTCTCGACGATCCCCTCGTCGTCCTTGACGATGCCTGAGAGGTAGAACTGCGTGTTCTCGTTGCCACCCGAGACCGAGAGGTCGGAGGTGAGCAGCAACCCGTCGTTGCCGTAGAGCGCTTGCTCGTAGTCGTAGAACCCGGCGGCCTGCCCGGCCTGGAACAGCCCGCGGATCCGCTCGACGCTCGCGTTGTACGCGGCGATCTGCTCCGGCGTCGCGTCGGCCCGCGGGCGGGTCGTGAACTGGCCGACTGCCGTCTCGGCCGTGAACTGGCGCGTGCCCAGCGTGCGCGCGATCGACGTCACGCCGACGGTCTGCGCGAACCGGACCTCCGTGGCCCCGGCCGAGCCCCGCTTCGTCCGGATCACGACGACGCCGTTGGCCGCGCGGGCGCCGTAGATGGCCGCCGCCGACGGCCCCTTCAGGATCTCGATGGACTCGATGTCCTCCGGCGCCAGGTCGGCGATCCGGCTTACCGGGTTGTCCTGGTTCGAGGCGCTGCCGCCGCCGGCCGCGGCCGTGACCGCGTTGATGCCGTTCGCGACCGCGTCGTTCGAGATGATCACGCCGTCGACGACGTAGAGCGGCTGGCTGTTGCCGTTGATCGTTGTGATCCCGCGCAGGCGGACGTTGATCCCGCCGCCGGGCGCGCCCGAGTTCGAGTTGACGACGGCCCCGGTGATCTTGCCGTTGAGCGCGCCATCGAGGGTCTGGGGCGTCGAGATCTCGGACAGCTCGCGGGCCGAGATGGTCTCGACCGAGTTGGCCAGGTTCGCCCGCCGGACCGACGTGCCCAGGCCGGTCACGACGACCTCGTCGAGCCCGAGCAGGTCCTCTTCGAGCGCGATGTCGAGGACGGTCGTGCCCGCGGGCACCTCGACCTCTTGGGTCCGGTAGCCGACGAACGAGACGGTCAGCGTGCGCTGGCCCGGAGGCAGCACCAGCTCGTACTGGCCGTCGATGTCGGTCGTGGTGCCGATGTTGGACGCCAGCACGAAGACCGTCACGCCGGGGAGCGTGGTGCCGGACTCGGCGTCGGTGATGGTGCCGCGGACGGTGCCTTGCGCGGCAGCGACGAGCGGGAGCACGAACAGGGCAGCGACGAGCGCTGACCGTACGGTAGAAAGGACCATGGGAGGAGATGGGGCGACGTGGACGGTCCGCAACCTATCCCCTTCCCCAATCCTTCGCACAGCGGATTCTCAAATTGATACGAGGCCTCCCCCAACGGTTCTCTCGTCCCAGTGGACGGTCCCAAACCAGAACCGGGCGCCCGCCCCCAGCACTGCGGCAGCGGGCGCCGTAGGCGGGGCCGATCAGTCGTCGTCCGAGTCGGTCGCCATCGAGATCACGCCGCAGCCGATCCGGTCACCCGACATGCCGCCGGGGTCGGACTCGAGGTCGTCGCGGTTGGCGTGGACCATGACGGCGCGGCCCTCGACGGGGCGGGCTCCGTCGAGCGACAGGAGGTCCGTCGTGAGCGTGGCCGTGGCCGTCCCGCTCGCGTTCGCCGTGAGGTTGCCGAAGTCGCCCGCGTGCTTCGAGTCCACGTCGTCGGTCGGGGCGCCGTGGTCCATCGTCCCGTAGGGGTCGTAATGGCCCCGGGCCGCGCCGCCGACCTCCGAGAAGCCGTCGTCGTCGTGGTCGCCCCGGCCGCAGTCGCCGACCTCGTGGATGTGGAACCCGTGCGTGCTGTTGGCCGCCAGGCCGTTGACCGTCACGCGCATCTCGAGCTCGTCGCCGTCTTGGGTGAAGTCGACGGTGCCGGTGACGCCGGTCGTCGTGTCGGTCGGCGCCGAGATCGACGCGGTCGCGGTCTGGCTGAGGTCGTCGCTGTCGCACGCCGCGAGCGGGAGCGCGAGGAGGAGAAGGAGCGAGAGGCGATGCATGGGAGGTGGGGGGATTAGGAGGCCGCTCCAACCCCCCCTGAGGCGCTCCGTTCGCCCGCGACGGCGCGTCAGGGGCCTCCCACGGATCGACTCCGGACTCGCCCGGCGCCGGCCTCAGAGAACCCCCGACGTAGGCTACATCCGCCCCTCGATCACGCCGCAGCCGACGCGCGTGCCCGACATCCCGCCGGGGTCGGACTCGCGGTCGTCGGCCCCGGAGTGGACGATGAGGGCGTGGCCGGCCACGCTCTGGTCCATCGGGAAGGTGGCGATGGTGAACGAGGCCTCGGCCGTCCCGTCGGCCCGGGCGGTGACGTTGCCGAGGTCGCCGAGGTGCTTGTCGTCGAGGTCCTCGGTCGCCGCGCCGTGGTCCATCGTCCCGAGCGGGTCCCAGTGGCCGCCGGCCGCGCCGCCGGGCTCCATCGTGCCGTCGCCGTCGGCGTCGCCGCGCCCGCACGCCGCGTTCTCGTGGATGTGGATCCCGTGACGGCCCGGCGCGAGCCCGCTCAGGCTGACCATCACCATGAGCCCGCCGTCCATCTCGTGGAACCGGACGGTGCCCTGAGCCTGAGCGTTGGGGGCGGTCGTGGGGCGGACGACGGCGGCGGCGGTCGTGGCCGGGTCGTCGTCGAAGAGGTCGGCGGCGGCGGAGTACGTCATGCCGGCCGCGTCTTCGACGGCGTCGGCGGCGCCGCGGGCGACCGTCGCCGTAGCGTCGGCGGCGTCCTCGACGCCCTCGGCGGCCCGGTCGGCCGCGCGCTCGGTGGACTGGCACGCCGCCAGGGCGACGACCGACGTAAGAAGGAGGAGGGTTCGCATGGGAGTGGTGGGGATGAGGACGTCCCGTTCACGCGCCATGCGGGCCGGAGATCGCCCGGCCGCCCGATCTCAGGGATCTGCCGACGGCGCGGGCCGGAGACCGGCCGACGTCACGGAGCGGGCGGCCAAGGGTGCCGCGCGGGTGGCACTGCCCCGCCGTACTCACCGGTCTCCCCTCCCCCTTTCCCATGCCCGACGTCTCCGTCCTCACCGCCGCCCCGTTCCTCGCCCACTGGCAGGGCCACCGCCACCTCACGCGCCGCGTCATCGAGGCCTTCCCCGACGACGATGCCTTCACCACGTTCTCCGTCGGCGGGATGCGGCCCTTCGCGGCGATGGTCGCCGAGCTTCTCCAGATCGCGGCCCCGATCCTGCGCGGCGTCGCGACGGGCGACTGGTCGGGCGAGACGGTCGAGCCGCCGCCGACGCGGGCGGAGGCCCTCCGCCAGTGGGACCACGCGACGGCCGAGATCGACCGGCTGTGGCCCGAGGTCCCAGCGCACCGCTTCGAGGAGGTCGACACGGCCTTCGGGCAGTGGGAGGGGCCCGGGTACTGGCAGCTCCTCTACGCCGTCGACAACGAGGTCCACCACCGCGCGCAGGCCTACGTGTACCTCCGCGTGCTGGGGGCCGAGCCGCCCCCGTTCTGGGAGCGCGGCGAGCCGGCGTCCTGAGCCCGGGCGCCCGCTCAGCGAGCGGGCGTCGCCACCGTGTCGGCGCCGGTCGTGTCGGCCGCGGCCTCGTCCGCCCGGCGGATCACGCCGCAGCCGACGCGGGCCCCGGCGTCGCCGCTGGGCTGGCTCGCCAGGTCGTCCTCGCCGCCGTGGACCAGCATGGCCTTGCCGAGAAACGATGTCGGCCCGTCGAAGGCCAGGACCGAGTCGACGCGGACGCCGACGGCCCGGCCCGAGGCGTCGGCCTCGACGTTGCCGAGGTCGCCGGCGTGGCGCTGGACCGGCCGGGCCGAGGGCGCCCCGTGCGGGCTCGCGAGCGGGTTGAGGTGGCCGCCCGCGGCGCCGGCCGGCGTCCCCGTCGAGTCCGGCCCGCAGTCGCCGGTCTGGTGGACGTGGAACCCGTGCATCCCGGCGCTCAGCCCGGACAGGTTGTAGCGGATCTCGACGGCGTCGTCCAGGTCGATGAACTCGACGCTCCCGGACACGCCGGACCCGTCGACCTCGGCGATCTGGGCGACGGCGCGGTCGGGGCCCGAGGGGACGATCTCGGCCACGGCGTCGGCCACGGGCTCGGTGGTGGGCGTGGCGTCGTCGGCGCAGCCGGCGGCGACGAGCAGGGCGAGGGCGGCGAGGGGGAGGCGCATCAGGGGGAATGTCGGGGCGCCCGGTCAACGCCGGGCGGCGCCCTCAGTTCGCCCGGCCGATCTCGGCGCGGACGCGGGCGGACAGCCCGGCCACGACGAGCGCGTACGAGTGGTCCACCAGCTCGCGGACGACGTCGCCCGGCACGTCGCCGCGCAGGCCGACCGTGTTCCAATGCGTCTTGTTCATGTGGTACCCCGGGGCCACGTCGGCGTAGGCCTCGCGGAGCTCGACGGCCCGCTCCGGGTCGCACTTCAGGTTGACGGCGGGCTCGGCCCACTCGACGTTCGCGAGGGCGAACATCTTGCCGCCCACCTTGAACACCAACGTGTCCGGCCCGAACGGGAGGTCCTCGGTGGCGCCGGGCTGGGCGAGGCAGTGGTCTCGGAGGTCGTCAAGGTGCATCGGTCGGACGGGTGGACGGGTGGACGGGTGGACGGGTGGACGGGTGGACGGGTGGAATCTCCAGCCACCGGCGTGCGAGCGCCAGCACCGACGAGGATGCGGCGCCCGACAGAGGCACCGCGCTCGGTAGTACAGTGGGACATCGTGCCCGACAGGGACACGACTCGTCGTGTCCCTGTCGGGACAACCAACGCACGGACTTTGGCCTCCCCCTCTGCCGTTTCCCATTTCCTATTTCCCCGTTCCCGCGAGCGCAGCGAGCGCCCCAGCCCTACCGCTTCCAGAAGCCCGGCGTGAACAGCAAGAGCACCGTGAAGATCTCCAGCCGGCCGGCCATCATCAGGACCGACAGGAGCCACTTGCCGGCCACCGGGACGTGCGTGTAGTTCTCCGTCGGCCCCATCGCCCCGAACGCGGGTCCCACATTCCCGACGCACGAGAACGTGGCGCTGAACGCGCTCCAGATGTCGAGCCCCATCACGCCGAGGAGCAGGGTCCCCAGCCCGATCAGCCCGACGTAGAACACGATGAAGGACAGGACCGTCCGGATGATGCCCTCGGGGACTACGCGGTGGTCGAGCCGGATCGGGAGGATGGCCTGGGGGTGGACAAGCTGGCGGAGCTCGCGGAACGAGTTCTTCAGGATGAGCAGCACGCGGACGACTTTGACGCCGCCGCCCGTCGAGCCGGCCATCCCGCCGACGAAGAACAGCGCGAACAACACGACGAGCGCGAGCGGCGGCCACACCTCGTAGTCGGCCGTGCCGAACCCGGTCGTCGTGATGATCGACGCCGCCTGGAAGGCCCCGTAGCGGAGCGCGTCCAAGAAGCCGTCGTAGTGGACGATGGTCCGGCCCCGCTCCTCGCGCGTGGCCAGCGCCTCGGCCGCCTGGGCGCCGCCGCCGATGTCCTCGCCGCCGGTCCGGTCCGCCGACTCCGTCTCGACGTCGCCGACGGTCGCTCCGCCCGACGTCACCTCGTCCACCTTCTCCTGGGTCACGACCTCGCCGTCGAGCGTGACGGGCGCCGGGAGGACGTCGCTGGTCGGCGTCCACAGCGTGAGCGTGAGCAGGACCGCGGCCCCGGCGAGGATCGCGAAGTAGACCTTGAGCTCCTCGTTGTTCGTCGCCGCCCAGTCGCGGTGGAGCAACCGGTAGTGGAGCGCGAAGTTCATCCCCGCCAGCACCATGAACACGGTCACCACCCAGTCGACGTAGGCGCTCCCGTACTGGCCGACCGACCCGTTCTCGGTCGAGAACCCGCCAGTCGCGAGTGTGGCCATCGCGTGGTTGACGGCGTCGAACAGCGACATCGCCGGCAGCAGCAGGACCGTCTGGATCACCGTCAGGGCGACGTAGATCGCCCACAGCCGCTTGGCCGTCTCGGTCACGCGCGGCGTGAGCTTGTCGGCCGAGGGGCCCGGGACCTCGGCCTTGAACAGCTGCATCCCGCCCACCCCGAGCATCGGGAGCACGGCGATCGTCAGCACGATGATGCCCATGCCGCCGAGCCAGTGCGTCAGGCTCCGCCAGAGCAGGAAGGCGTTGGGGACCGCCTCGATCTGGGGCGTGTCGGCCCCGCCCAGGATCGTGGCCCCGGTCGTCGTGAAGCCCGACATGACCTCGAAAAAGGCGTCGGCGAACTCGGCCAGCACGCCCGTCATCACCCACGGGAGCGCGCCGACGAGTGACAGGACAAACCACGCCAGCGCCACAATCGCGAACCCCTCCCGAACGCGGAGCTCCTCCTTCGGCCGGAACGCGACCCACAGCGCGGCGCCGACGACGACCGACCCGGCGGCCGTCGCCGCGAACGCCCACCACTCGGCCTCGCCGTACGCCAGACCCACCAGCGCCGGCGCCGCCATCGTCACGCCGAGCGCGGCCAGGAGCACGCCCAGCAGGCCGGCGATCGCTTTCCAGTCGAGGATCATGGGGGTGATGAGTAAAGGGCGGAGGGTAAAGGGCCCTTGACCCCTCACCCCTCACGCTTTACCCGCTGAACAGCGGCTCGACGTCGGCGACGCGCTCGGGCGTGGCGAACACGACGGCCCGCTGGCCCGGCCGGACCTGCGTCGTGCCCGTCGCGATCTCGACGCGGCTCCCCACGACGGCTCCGAGCAGGACGCCCTTGGGCAACTTCTGCTTGGCGAGGGGCGCGCGCGTGATCGGGGCGCCCTCGTCGGCCACCAACTCCAGGATCTCGGCGTCGAGCCCGTGGACGGTCGCGACCGAGCGGACGTGGGACCCGCGCAAAAACCGCAGGACCTCGCGGCTCACGGCCAGCTTCTGGCTCACGGCCGCGTCCAGGCCGATGGACTGCGAGATCGGGATGTAGGCGCTCTTCGACAGCAGCGCGACCGTCTTGCGCACCTGGAGGTGCTTCGCCATGAGGCACGAGACCAAGTTCGACTCCTCGTCCTCGGTCACGGCCACGATGGCGTCGGTCTCGGCCAGCCCCTCGCGGACCAGCAGGTCGATGTCGGCCGGGTCGCCGTGGATGACGAGCACGCCCTCGAGTGTCACGGCGAGGTGCTCGGCCCGGGCCCGGTCCTTCTCGACGATCTTGACCTCCATCCCGCCCTGGCGGCGCGACCGGCCGGCGAGCCCGGCGGCCACGCGCGCGCCCACGTTCGTCCCGCCCAGGATCATGACGTGGCGGAGCCGCCCGGCCTCCTTGCCCAGCACCCGGGCCACCTCGGCCACCTTCCCCGACTCGACGAGCACGAACACCTGGTCGCCGCCCTGGACCGTCGCGTTCCCCGACGGGACGATCGTCCGGACGCCCCGCGAGATGCCCATGATCCGGAACGGGAGCGCGCTCGACCGGTCCAGCTCGGCCAGCGTCGTCCCGGCCAGCGGCGAGTCCCGGTCGATCCGGATCCCGACGAGCTGGACCCGGCTCTGGCAGAAGTCGACGATGTCGGTGGCCGCCGCCCGCCGCAGGAGCGAGACGACCTCGTTGGCCGTCGACTGCTCGGGGTGGATGATGTGGTCGATCCCGAAGTCGCCGAGCGTGAGCACGGCGTGCGGACCGGTGAACTCGTCGCTCCGGACCCGGGCGATGGTCGTCGTCTCGGCGGCGCTCTTGCCGACGCGCTCGGCCAGCATCGACGCGATCACGTTGACCTCGTCGATGTCAGTCACGGCGACGAGCAGGTCGGCATCCTCGATCCGCGCCTCGCGCAGCGTCAGCGCCGACGTCCCCGACCCGAGCACGGCCAGCACGTCGAGCGTCTCGCGGACCTGCTCGACCTTTTTCGGGTCCGTGTCGACGACGGTGACGTCGTGGCGTTGGAGGGACAGGAGCCGGGCGACGTCGTACCCGACGTCCCCGGCCCCGACGACGATGGCGCGCATGAGCCGCCCAGGAGGCGCGGTGGGGCGTCGCCAAGGTACCGAGGTGCCGCGCCGGGCGACGGCCCCGCGAGATCTCCACCCGGGCGACCGCATCTAGACCCGGACCTCCCGCTTCCCGGCCGCTCCCAGACTCGGGAAGCTGGCTGCGCCGACGCTACGCGGTGTCCCCCTTTCAAGGGCAGGGCTGCTACGTCCTGCGAAATGAGTCAGACTCCTAAGCAAAATGACAGTCATCCCCGCGCACGCGGGGATCGATAGGGGGCCGCTCGCTGAGGCGCCGCTGCGTATGGATTCCCGCGTGCGCGGGACCGCGAAGCGACGGCGCCAGCCAATGACACCTGTTGTTTGTATGGTCGGCAAAGAACGTAGTAGCCCTGCCCTTCAGGGGGACAGTCCGCGCGCCCGCTGAGCGGAGCGAGGGGCGCTCGGACGGGGGGTTCGGGCCGGAGATCCGTAGCGTGCGCTCGCCCCGGGTCTTCACCCGGCTGGGCCGTGTCGCCAGGGGCGGGCCCGGCCACGACCGCGCCCCGCCGACGGCGACGTCAGCGGGGCGCGGTCGTGGCCGGGCCGGTCAGTTCCGGGGGTTGGGCCGGTTGACGCGGTTGGCGAGCGCCTCGTCGGCCTTGTCCGTCTGGGGGAGGTTGTCGCGCGAGGCCTCGCCGTACCAGCACGCCAGCGCCAGCGCCAGCGCCACGTCCTCGTGGTCGCCCAGGTCGACGGCGGCGCCGGTGTCGGCCGCGATCCGGCCCCGGGACTCGCGCGCGTCGACAGCGGCGGCGGTGGCCTCGTCGGGCGTGATCGGCGCCTCGATGACCTCGGTCGAGACGTTCGCCTCGGAGCCTGACTGCTCGATGACGGCTGGGGACGGGCCGGAGCCCGGGACCTCCGTGCCGGCCATGGTCGTCGAGGCGCCGTCGGCACTGTCCACGAGGTCGCCGTCGGCGTTGCGGTCCGAGTCGGGCGCGGCGGCCTCCAAGTCGGCCGAGCCGTAGATCGCGTCGATGGCCTCGGTCGCCGCGTCGAGCGTGCCCGGGACCTCGACGGCGCCGGCCCGGTAGAGCCGCTCGAACGTGTCCACCAAGACCTGGGCCGAGACGTCGTGGGCGTCGATGTCGCCGGACCCGACGGTGACGGCGACCGCGCTCGGGCCGACCTCGTGGATCGCGTCGGCCGACCGCTGGCCGCCGCTCGTCACGACGGTCGTCTGCCCGGCGTACTGCTTCTCGGAGTTGACGGCGTCGAGGACGGCCTGGATGGGGGCGTCGCCGGAGACGCGGCGCAGGTCGCGGACGGCGTAGGTCGGCGCCGGCCCGTCGGCCATGACCTCGACGAGGGCGTACGAGCGGGGGGCGGCGTCGGGGGCGTGGACGGCGCAGAGGAAGCGGGCCATGGGGGCAGATGCGGATGGAGAGAGGGCCCCTCCCAACGGCCCCCCGCCGACGGCCGTTCCTGCGCGAGCGTGCTCGGTCGAGCCGTGGCGAGCGGGCAGCGGCCAGTGGCGGCCGTCGGCCTCCGCTCCGCCGCCTCGGTGCCGAGGCGGGGGGATCGGCTTTGACTGTGCCTCCGCCTCCCGCGCGCTTCGTTAGGCGGCCACCGCGCCAGTCCCCCACCGCTCTGCCCGTTCCCATTTCCCCGTTCCCAGTTCCCGCGAGCGGAGCGAGCCCGCTACACCCACTCCTCCCCGAGCGACGAGACGTGGACCATGTTGGTCCGCCCCATCGCCGGGAGCGGCAGGCCGGCCGTGACCACGATCCGAGCGCCGACCTCGTAGTCGCCGCGCCCCAACAGCGCGTGGTGGACCGCGCGGACGCCGTCGTCGGTGTGGCGCTGGAAGTCGATGAGGATGGGCTCGACGCCCCACGAGAGCGCGATCCGGCCGATGGCCGCCGCGTCGTCGGTGAAGGCGTAGATCGGCGCGTCCGGGCGGTGGCTCGAGATGGCGCGGGCCGTCGAGCCCGAGTGCGTCAGGCAGCAGACGGCCTGGGCGTGCGTGTCCTCGGCCAGCTTGACGGCCGTGAACGAGACGGCGTCGGTGACCGGGTCCGAGGCGTCGGTGACGGCGACGACGGCCTGTCGGCCCCCGAGCCCGCGCCGGTTGGCCTCGGCCTGGCGCACGATCTCGTCCATCACGCGGACCGTCTCGACGGGGTACTTGCCGGCCGCCGTCTCGCCCGAGAGCATCACGGCGTCGGTCCCGTCGAGGACCGCATTCGCCACGTCGGTCGCCTCGGCGCGCGTCGGGCGCGGGCTCTCCATCATCGACTCCAACATCTGGGTCGCCGTGATGACCGGCTTCGAGGCCTCGAGGCACGCCCGAATCAGCGTCTTCTGGACGATGGGCACCTCCTGCATCGGGATCTCGATGCCGAGGTCGCCGCGGGCCACCATGATCCCGAAGCTCGACGCGAGCACGGCGTCGAAGTCGTCGACGGCCTCGGGCTTCTCGACCTTCGAGATGACCGGGACGTCCTTGCCGGCCGCCCGGATCCGCCGGTTGAGGTCGTCGACGTCGGCCCCGGACCGGACGAACGAGAGCGCGATGAGGTCGACGTCGTGGTCGAGCCCGAACGCCAGGTCCTCGAGGTCTTTGTCCGTCAGCGACGGCCGCGACGACTTGAGCTTGGGCAGGTTGACCCCCTTGCGCGAGCGGATCACGCCGTCGACGACGACCTCGGTCCAGACGTCGGCCCCGTCGACGCGGGTGACGACGAGCTCGAGGTTGCCGTCGTCGAGCAGGATCCGGTTCCCCTCGCTCACCTCCTCGGCGAGCGCGTCGTAGCTCACGTGGACGCGCTGGGCCGTCCCGGTCTCGACGGGCGCGCTCGTCAGCACGAGCGCGTCGCCCCGGTGGATCTCGGCGCCGCCGCCCTCGACCATCCCCAGCCGGATCTTGGGCCCCTGCAAGTCCTGGAGCACCGGCACCACGCGGCCCGCCGCCTGGGCCTCCTCGCGGACCACCTCGATCATCCGGCGGTGGTCGTCGTGCGAGCCGTGCGAGAAGTTGAGCCGGGCCACGTCCATCCCGGCCCCGATGAGCGCGCGGACGCCCTCCCGGGACGACACGGCCGGGCCGAGCGTGCAGACGATTTTGGTGCGACGAGGAGTGGGCCGAGACATGGGCAGGCGGGCAGAGGGACCGCCAACCTACGGCCCCCCTCCGGCGACGACGCCCAAATCAATGGAAGCGGTTCCACCCTCTTTAGCGTGCCCTATCCGACGATCCGGACGGCCGCCCCCTTCCCCGTCTGCTGGGTCTGGACGGGCGCCGTCCCGTCGCCGGTGCGGAGGCCGGCCGGGGGGGCCGGGCGCGGCGGGGCGGGCGCGGCCACGCCGGCCCCGGGCGCCCCCGTCGACACGACGGCCGGGACGTCGGGGTCGTGGGACTCGGCGTACGCCCGCTGTTGGACGTCCAGGACACACGCCGCCATCCCCTCCCTGAGGGCCGACGACGTCTCGGTGGCCCACCCCGGCGGGTCCTCCGCGACGTCCACGCCCGACGGGTCCGCGTCCAAGCCCTCGGCGAACGCGAGGTAGCGGTCGATGGAGGCCGCCGTCTCCCCCGCCGCCAGGGCCCGCGTCTCCAGGCACGCGCAGAGGGCCTCCGCCACCCCCGGTGGCAACGCGCCGTCCCCCTCGGCCGACGTCATGCACGACGAGTAGAGCCGGCTCTGGGCCGAGGCCGGGCCGGCGGCGAGGAGCAAAACGAGGAGGACGAGGCGCATGGCGGAGGCGGAGGGAGTCCCCTCCCGCATCGGCCACCTCGGCGCCGGGCCTCAACACGTCCGGCTGGCGTCACGCGGGGATGGCGCGAGCCCGAGGTATCCGCCGGGACCGGCGGGGCACCGGGCGACCACGCAGACCCCCCGCCAGCTCCGCCATCGCTTCGCTCAAGGCGGCTCTGGCTGTCCCCCTTGAAGGGGGACAGTCCCGTCGCCCCTGAGCGAAGCGATGGGCAACGGGACGGGGGGTCCGCCCACGGATGCTGAGGCCCAGCCCGTGTGCGACGGCTCTGCCCGGGGCGCCCTGCGACCGACCGTGGTCACCCGCCGTCGGTATCTTCGCCGAGATCGCCCGAGCCCTTTTTCGTCCCCCCACCGAGTCCATGGCAGAGATCCCCGACAGCGCCTCCCGGATCATCCCGATCAACATCGAGGAGGAGATGAAGTCCTCCTACATCGACTACTCGATGTCGGTGATCGTGAGCCGGGCGCTGCCCGACGTCCGCGACGGGCTGAAGCCGGTCCAGCGGCGCGTGCTCTACGGGATGCAGGAGCTGGGGCTGGCGGCCGGCCGGGCCCACAAGAAGAGCGCCCGCATCGTGGGCGAGGTGCTCGGCAAGTACCACCCGCACGGCGACCAGTCGGTGTACGACGCGCTCGTCCGGATGGCCCAGGACTTCAACGTGCGCGGGCCGCTCGTCGACGGCCAGGGCAACTTCGGGAGCATCGACGGCGACTCGGCGGCGGCCATGCGCTACACCGAGGCCCGGCTCACGCGGCTCTCCGAGGAGCTGTTGCGCGACCTCGACAAGGAGACCGTCGACTACACGCCCAACTTCGACGGGTCGCTGTCCGAGCCGAGCGTGCTGCCGGCCGCGCTGCCGAACCTGCTCCTCAACGGGGCCAGCGGGATCGCGGTCGGCATGGCCACCAACATCCCCCCGCACAACCTGGGCGAGCTGGTCAACGGGATCGTGGCCTTCATCGAGGACCCGGAGATCGACCTCGACGGGCTGATGGAGCACGTCCCGGCCCCCGACTTCCCGACGGGCGGCGTCATCTTCGGCGTCGGCGGGGTGCGCGAGGCGTACCGGAGCGGGCGCGGGCGCGTGGTCATGCGGGCCAAGATCCACGAGGAGGTGCTCCGGGGCGACCGCGACGCGCTCATCGTGACCGAGATCCCGTACCAGGTCAACAAGTCGACGCTGATCGAGAAGATCGCCCACGCCGTCCGCGACAAGAAGATCGAGGGCATCTCGGACCTGCGCGACGAGTCCGACCGCGACGGGATGCGGATCGTGATGGAGCTCCGCCGCGACGCGGTCCCCGAGGTCACGAAAAACCAGCTGTTCAAGTACAGCCAGCTCCAGCAGACGTTCGGGATGAACATGATCGCCCTGGTGGGCGGCCGGCCCCGGACGCTGGGGCTGAAGGACATGATCCGGCACTACGTCGACCACCGGCACGAGATCGTCGTCCGACGGACCGAGTTCGAGCTGCGCAAGGCCGAGGAGCGGGCCCACATCCTGGAGGGCCTGACACTCGCGCTCGACCACCTCGACGCCGTCATCGCCATCATCCGCCAGTCGGCCGACACCGACGCGGCGCGCGACAACCTGATGGCCGGCATCTACCCGCAGCGGCTGACGGCCGAGCAGAAGGAGCGCCTGGGCCTGCCCGACGCCGACCCGGTCGCCATCACGGGCCCGCGCGAGTCGACGGGCTACGCGCTCACCCGGGAGGACTTCACCCCGCGCCCCTGGCTCAGCGAGGCGCAAGCGGACGCCATCCTGGCGCTCCGCCTCAGCCGCTTGACCGGCCTGGAGCGCGACAAGATCGCCGCCGAGTACGCCGACATCCTGAAGGAGGTCGAGCGGTTGCAGTCGATCCTGGCCTCCCAGCCGCTCCGGATGCAGATCATCGCCGACGAGCTGAGGGAGGTGGCCGAGAAGTACGCCGACCCGCGCCGGACCGAGATCGACATCATGGGCGGCGGCGACATCGACCTCGAGGACCTGATCGAGGACGAGCACGTCGTCGTGACCATCACGCACCAGGGGCTCGTCAAGCGGACGTCGATCGACGAGTACCGCGCGCAGCACCGCGGCGGGACCGGCCACCGGGGGACGGGCACGCGCGACGAGGACTTCGTCGAGCACCTGTTCACGGCCTCGGCCCATGACTACCTCCTCTTCTTCACCGACCACGGCCAGTGCTACTGGCTCCGCGTGTACGACGTCCCCGAGGGCAGCCGGACGGCCAAGGGCCGCTCGGTCCGCAACCTCGTCCGGATCGATGCCGAGGACCGGGTCCGCGCCGTGCTGGCGATCAAGAAGGAGGACTTCCGCGACGACGAGTTCCTCGAGAACCGGTTCGTGCTGATGGCGACCGAGCGCGGGCTGGTCAAGAAGACGGCGCTGGCGGCCTTTAAGCGCCCGCTCGTCTCGGGCATCATCGCCATCGACATCGTGGAGGGCGACCAGTTGCTGGAGGCCAAGCTGACCGACGGCGACACCGAGGTCCTGCTCGGCTCGTCGGGCGGCCGGGCCATCCGGTTCCACGAGGCCGACGTCCGCGCGATGGGCCGCAAGAGCCGAGGCGTCAAGGGGATGAACCTCCCGGACGCCGAGCGGATCGTCGGCATGATCACGGTCCGCCGCGACGGGGCCCAGGTGCTGACCATCTCCCAGAACGGCTACGGCAAGCGGACCAGTCTCGACGAGTACCGCATCCAGTCGCGCGGCGGCAAGGGCATCCTGACCCAGAAGACGACCTCGAAGACGGGCCCGCTCGTGGCCCTCAAGAGCGTCTTGGACGACGACCAGCTGATGATCGCGACCGAGGGCGGCATCATGATCCGGATGGCCGTCGGCGACATCTCGGAGTACGGCCGGAACACCCAGGGCGTCCGCATCCTGACGCTCAAGGCCAACGACGCCATCGCCGACGTGGCCCGGGTCGTGATCGAGGACGACGAGGACGCGGCCATCGAGGCGACCGAGGCCGGGATCGACGCGGTCCCGCCGGCCGCCGCGCCGCTCGCGGAGGGGGCGCCACCGCAAGACTCGTAGGTAGCGCGCACCTCCTCCCACCTCTCCGTTGCCCACCGTCTCCCGCTTCTTCGGCATCGTCGTTTTTCTCAACTACCGCGACCACGCGCCGCCCCACTTCCATGCCCGCTACGGTGAGGACGAGGTGACGGTCGAGATCTACGGCGGCGCCGTGACCGGGAAGATGTCGAGGCGAGCGCTCCGGCTCGTCTTGGAGTGGGCTTCGCTCCACGAGGACGAGCTGATGCGGAACTGGGACCTCGCCCGAGCGAGTAAGCCCCTCGAACAGATCGACCCGCTGACCTGACCCTCGCTGCGATGCCGTACCCGTTCCTCCACGTCACGAGCGTTCGTCACCTCGGAGGCCACCGGCTGGCGGTCGCCTTCACCGACGGGACCGAACGCGAAGTGGACCTGAGCGATGAGTTGGGGGGCGAGGTGTTCGAGCCGCTCCGGAACGAGGCCGCGTTCGCCGAGGCGTACGTGGACCCGGAGACGAGGACGGTGACGTGGCCAAACGGGGCCGACTTCGCTCCTGAGTTCTTGCAGGAGATCGGCCGTGAGGTCGCGCCCGTCGTGTAGGAGCCGGGCCGTTCCTCTGCACGTCGACCCGGTCACATTAGAGGTAGATGATTCGGTAGTCCCGGTAGACCACTTCCCGGACCGACTCGTCGGCGACCTCCGGGACCGCGCGGCCCGAACGTGGGAACGCTTCGAGCCTCCCGACGGCGCCCAGCAGGCGGCGCACCAACACCTCGGCATATCCGGGGGACCGTGCAGCGTGGTACTCCGCAACCTCAGCCAGATCCACTTGCGCTCTCGTCGTCCAGACGACGTCCGACACGTCAGGTCGCCTCCCGCCAGCGGGTCATCCGTTGTTCCATCTGACGGACCACCTCCGCGTGCGGGATGGTCTCTCCTCGCCGAGCCTGGTCGAGGCCCTCGGCGACTCGGCTCAGCAAGAGAAGCCGCTCCATGGCGTCCTCCACGGTCGCGTCGTCGGGCAACTCGGACACGGCGCGGACGATCTCGGGCTTGGAAATAGTCGCTGGCATGGCGTTGTTGGCTCGTCGCGTCAAGGTAACGCTGGGGTCTGTTCTCTCAGCGTGAGCCGCCGCCCGCGGGCCGGCTGACCCGCCGCCGTAACGGGGGGGATGTCAAGGGTCGGCTTCTACGGCGACCCTCGAAGCGTGCCGGGAGGAGCAACAGGATATGCTCATCGACCTCGACGCCGCGCAGGGAGCGTAACAGCCTTGGGCTTTCCGACCCATGTTCCTCACGCCTCCCGCTCGGCCGCCCAGCGGACGCGGTGGACGGCGTCGTCGTCGACCAGCCCCAGCTCGGCCGCCGCTTCAGCCGCTTCGACGGTGCTGGCGACGCGGCGCATCGGGACGCCCCGGGCCTCGACATCGCGGGTGATCTGGTCGACCTCGCGGTCTCGGGCCGGACCGGTCACGTCGCGGACGAACACGGCCCGGACGCGGCCGGGGAAGCGGGCCACGACCCGCTGGTAGATCTCCGGATCCTCCTGCCCGCTGTCGCCGACCAAGATGGCCGGGAGGTCGGGGTAGAACCGGAGGACCTCCTCGATCCGCTCCAGCTTGTGGGCGTGGTGGCCCGTCTTGATAAACTTGCCCGGGTCGACGCCGAAGTCCTTCAGGAAGACGGCGCCGGGCGGGACGTTCCGGTGCTCCAGCGTGCCGACGAACTGCCGGTACAGGTTCCACGGCGACGACGACACGTAGAACACGGGGTTCGTCGGGCGGCCGTCTTGGTCGCACAGCGCCCGGTAGAACGCGCCGACGCCGGGGAAGACCTCGCGCGTCGTGGCGTTGTTGAGCAGGACGACGCGGGCGAACCGGAGCTTGTCCGTCGCGCCCGTCCGCAGGACCGTGTCGTCGAGGTCGCTGATGAGGAGGAAGCGGGCGTCGGGCGGCGGCACTTGGAAGCGGTGGGCCACCTCGACGGGCGCATGATCGGCCTCGACGGGCTCGAGCAGGCGGACGGTCGCCTCGCGCCACAGGTCGCCCTCGGCGAGCTCGGCCTCGACGGCGAGGTCGTAGTAGCCGTCCTCGTCGGTCGTGGTCTCGACCGTCCGGCCGGCGACGGTGACCGCGAGCCGGGCGCCGGGGACCTCGTCGCTGAGGTAGCGGCGGGCCGTGAGCCGGGCGCTCTCCCACCGCGTCAGCTCGCCCTCGTGGTCCACCTCCTCGTCGTCCAGGACGCGGCCCCGCAGGCGGACGCGGCCGGCGTCGCCGTAGCCGTGGTACGGCACGACGTGGAGGTCGTCCCACAGGTCGAACCGGCGGCGGACGCGGGCGATGGAGTGGTCGACGACACGCTCGACGGACAGGAGCGCGGACAGGAACGGGTTCGGCACGGGGCGGAGCGGCAGGGCCCCCCCGTTACGCCGCGCCGTCGCCCCCCGGTCCGGGCGCCGCCAGCGGAAGGCGCACGTGGAACGTCGCGCCCTCGCCGAGGCCGGGGCTCTCGGCCCACAGCCGGCCCCCGTGCTGCAAGACGATGGCGCGGGCGACGGTCAGCCCGACGCCCAGGCCCTCGTGGTCGCGCTCGTCCGGGTTCGAGACCTGGACGTAGGCCTCAAAGACCCGGTCGAGGTCGGCCGCGGCCAGGCCGCGCCCCCGGTCGGCGACGGCGACGCGGATCTCCCCATGCGCCACCTCCGCCGAGACGCGGACCGGCGCCTCGGGGCCCGAGAACTGGACGGCGTTGCGGACCACGTTGCGGACGGCGAGCCGGAGCCGGCGCCCGTCGCCGTCGACCAGCAGCGGGCCGGGCGGAAGCGCGAGCACGGCGTGGGGGGCCAGCTCGGACGTGGCCTCGGCCAGGATCGTCGCCAGCGCCGTCAGACCGCCGGGGTGGAGGCCGAGCTCGCCCTGGGCCTCGGCCATCACGTCGATCGTCTCGACGACGTCCATCATCCGGTCGCCCGCGCGGACGACGGCGGCGGCGAACGAGTGGAGGTCGCCGCGGACCTCCTCGGCCAGGATCTGCCCGAACCCCTGGACGGCCGTGATCGGCGTCCGGAGCTCGTGCGACGCGATCGACATGAAGTTGGTCTTGAGCCGGTCGAGCTCGGCGAGCCGCTCGTGGGCGCCCCGGAGCGCCGCTTCGTGGCGGGCGTTCCGGATGGCGACGGCGGCCTGCGCGGCGACGATGAGCAGGGCCTCGGCGTCGGCCCGGTCGAAGGCGGCGCGGCGCGGGTTGAGCGCCTGGAGGACGCCGACGGGGTGGCCGTCGATCCGCATGGGGACGCCCAGGACCGAGCGCGTGACGAACCCGGTCGCGGCGTCGGCGGCTTGGTAGCGGCGGACGTCGGCGTCGGCGTCGGCCGCGTGGAGGATCCGGTTCTCGCGGAACGTGGTCCCGGCCAGGCTGCCCGAGAGCGGGACCTCCTGGCCCACGAGCGCGGCCCCGGCCTCGCCCGTCGCGGCCTCGAAGCGGAGCGCGCCCGTGGCCTCGTCGAACAGCAAGATCGAGGCGGCTTGGCAGTCGAGGACCTCAGTCGTCGTCCGGGCGATGTAGTCGAGCAGCCGCGTCGCGTCGCCGAGCGCGTTGAGCGCGACGCTGACGTCGAGGAGACGGCGGAGCCGGGCGAGCGTCGTCTCGGGCGACTCCGAGGGGCGCCCGAGCGGGACGGTCTCGGTGAGGACCATCAGAGGCGGAGGTGGAGCCCGGCCGGTATCGGCCGCGGGGCCATCCTCCTCAAATCGGCGGAGATGGGCAGGGCGAAGGATGTCCTCTCGTCGCTCCTCCTCAGCGCCGAGGAGCTCGTCCGTCTCCATACGAGCCCGAGCCTCCGCTCAGCCCGCGAGCGCCTTCAGCCGCTCCTTGAACCCGACGGCCGCGTTCGTGTAGCCGCCCCCGGCGCCGTCGACGAAGTGGACCTGCTGGCCCATCCGCTCGTAGACCAGGCACGTCAGGACGGCGCGGTCGGAGACGTGGAGGCCGTAGGCGAGCCGGCCGGCCTGGTAGAGGTCCTCGAGGACGGCTTCGAGGCGGGCCCGCTCCTCCGGCCCGCCGGCCAGCACCATCCGCAGGACGCCGTCGAACTTGCGGTAGTCCGTCGCCGCCCGGAACAGGGACGGGTACCGCTCCCAGTCGGTCTCGGCCGTCTCGATCCCGAACCGGATGAGGAACCGGCCGAGCAGGTTGCGGGCCCACAGCTCGGTCCGCTTGCGAAGGCGTCGGTCGGGGTGCCGCAGCCGGACCTCGGGCCCGAACTTGGCCGGCGACGCCGAGAGCCGGAGCCGGTCGAGCGCGACCGGGTGGGCCGTCTCGTCGTCGTAGATCTCGCCGAGCGCGACGAGCACGGCCCGGTACGTCGCGTCGCGGTCCTCGCCGACGGCCTCGACCAGCAGCGAGACCGTCTCGCCGCGCGGGCTCGCGACGTCCTGCCACCGGCACTCGAGCCCGGCGTACGGGTCGTCGGCGTCGGCGGGGACGGCGTCGCTGGCGTAGCGGTCGGCCGTGGCGGGGTCCTTGACTTGGCGCTCGGCCCAGCCCAGGCCGGTTCCCCGGAACAGGGCCTGGGCGTACGTCTCCGACGCCTGGTACCGCGCCACGGCCACCTGGTGGCCCGCCGCACGGACGGCGGCGAGCGGCACGGCCCCGACGCGGAGCGGGAGCCCGAGCCGGACGCTCGCGTGGTCCTGGAGCGCCGCCAGCGACGCCAGCGCGGCGGCGAGGTGCTCCGGCGGGACGACCAGCGTCGCCCCGTCGCCGCCGAACACGAACGGGAGGTCGGCGCGGTCGGCCGCGTTGAGAACGGCCGAGATCGACGCCGCCCCGACGTAGTTGACGTCGCGGTAGCGCCCGGCCTGGACCGCCTCCGTCGACCCCACGACGTCGGTCAGCACGACTGTCCAGTCGGGCGGGACCGGCGTGTACGCGGCGTCGTCGACGAGCCGGTCGAACCGGGAGACCGGCGGGAGGCGGGCGTAGAAGTCGGCGGGCATGGCGCACGAACGCGGCGGCCTCGGCCCCGGTGCCCTACGCCTCCCGGCGGGCTGTCTCGGGCGAGAACGCGGGCGCGCAAACGGCCCAGTACTCGCACGCGGCGTCGGCCGGGTTGAGGTAGCGGACGCGCTCGCCCGCCTCGCACAAGACGGTCTCGCCCGGGCCGATGTCGAGGTGCCCGCCGGCGTGCTCGACGCGCATGGTCCCCCGCAGGACGATCGTGACCTCGTCGAAGGCCGGCGTCTGGGCCGGCTCGTGCCACCCCGGCGGCGCGACCATGTGGGCGACCGAGACGCTCGCGGTCCCTGTGTGGACGCGGCCGACGTGCTCCTCGATGGTCTTCCCTCCGGGGCCGGGGATCTGTGTGGGCGCGGTGATGTGGCGGGGCATGGCGGGGGGGATGAGGGGGAGCGTCGGCATCGTTTTTGACGGCCGACCGGCGACTGACCGCGCCGCCGGGCCCGTTCGGCCGACGCCTCGGACGGCTGAGACAGATTCGGGCCGGCGCCCGCAACCTCTGGGGCGTCTTTACGAATGTCTACCCGTCCCCGTTCACCAGCCGCCGCACGCCATGGTTCTCGCGCTCCAACTCGCGGTGCCGGCGGCTCTCCTCGCCCTCCTGATGTTGGCCGCCCGCCCCGAGCGGTCCCGCACCCGGAGCTGACCGACGAGCGCCCCGGCCGCCGACGCCTCCGCGTCCTCTCCAGCGCCCCGCCCGGCTTCGGCCCGGCGGGGCGCGCCCGTGTCGGGCCCGTTGCGCACGCGCTGCGCACCCCGCGCACCGACCGGGCACCCGAGACCGTTTGACGGGCGGGCGGGCGCCCTCGACGGGCTCCACGGGCACACATGCGTTTGGCACCGTCCTTGTCTTCGACCTGCTCGGACGAGAGACACTCGGCCGCGCGGCTCGGACTCCGACCGCAGCGGCCCCTCGACCTCGGCGATGACGCGGCCTGCCCTGGGGATGGGGCGGGCCCGTCGCGGGCTCTCCTCCGCCCGCTCGCCGGGTGTGTGAGATGGGGCGGGACCGGCTCACGGGTCCCGCCCCACTTGCGTAGGGGGGACCTGCGTAGGGGCGCACCCGAAGCCACCGGGCTGCCCCGTTCAGCGGCTGGTCCCACCGAAAGACGGGGCCCTGTCCGGGCGCAGTCCCGGAGAGGGCGCGCACCTATCTTCGACACGCCCCCCACCGCCCCTGTGACTCGCTACTCCCTCGTCCTCCTCGTCGCGCTCGCCGGCTGCATGGGCGACGCCCCGCGCGAGAACCCGTTCGACCCGAACTCGGAGCGCTACGACGACGCCGGAACCGTCTCCGGGGTCGTGACCGGGATCTACCCCCAGCCGAACGGGCAGTTCAGCGGCCGGGCCGGCGTCCGGGTCCGGGTGATGCCCGTCGACGGGGGCGTCGAGCGCGTCACGACGACGGACGAGAACGGCGAGTTCAGCATCGAGGACCTGCCCACCGATCCCGAGGGGACAGACTACCTCGTCCGCGCCGAGGGGCCCGGGCTCCGGGAGGCCGAGACCACGGTCCCGGTGACCGCCCGGGAGAACGCCCGCGTCTTGCTCCGCCTCGACGCGCTCCCCATCGTCGAGACCCAAGCCGTGCGGACCGTCCACATCGAGCAGTGGTTTCCGGGCGAGACGATCTATCGGCTCGAGGTCGAGGCGACCGTGTCCGACCCCGACCGGGCCACCGACGTCGACTCGGTCGCGATCGTCGCGGAGGGTCTCGGGGACGAGCCCGAGTTCCGGGCGCCGCTCGTCGAGACGTCGCCGGGGCGGTTCCAGGCGACGTTCCGGCCCGAGCAGCTCCCGGGCGGCCAGGTCCAGGCCCTCCTCGGTCGTCCGCTGCGGATCGAGGTCACCGACCTGAGCGGGAACGTGGGCCAGGGCCTCCCGCTCGCGCTCGTCCGCGTGATCGAGCAGACGCCGCTGACGGCGAGCCCCCAGGGGAGCGAGACGGTCATGCGGAACCCGCCGACGCTCACGTGGCGCCCGACGCCGATCCCGTTCGCCTACACCTACCGCGTCGACGTCAACCTGATCGACGGGGCCGGCATCCCCAACCTTATCGAGACGGCCCGCCAGATCGACCCCGGCGCGCTCCAGTACGACGTCCAGCGGACGCTGGCGCCGGGCAACTACTTCTGGACGTTGTGGGTGGTCGACGAGGCCGGCAACCGGAGCCGCTCGAAGGAGGCCGGCTTCGTCGTCCCCTAGCGCGCGGGATCGGTTTCGGTGCGAGATCGGTAGGCGAGTCCCTCCGCATCGCTGACTCCCCCGCCCCCTCGTGCCCGCCCCCGCCCCCGACGACGCCCGGAGCGCCCTCGCGGCCCTCTCCGAGATCGCCGCCGTCCTCAACTCGGCGAGAGAGCCGGCCGCCGTGCTCGACGCCGTGCTCGACGCGGCGCTCGACGCGCTCGGCGCCGAGCGCGGGTTCGTGCTCCTGGAGGCGGAGGCCGGCGACGCCCCGTTCGAGGTCCGCGCCAGCCGCAACTTTACCGGCGACGACCTGGCCGGCGTCCGCCCGCTCTCGACCAGCGTCGTCCAGGAGGTCTTGCGGACGGGCGAGCCGGTGCTCGTCTACGAGGCCGAGGCCGACGAGCGCTACGGCGGCGTCGAGAGCGTCGTGCTCCAGCACATCCAGTCCATCGCGTGCGTCCCGCTCCGGCTGCGAGCGAGGCAGATCGGGGCCATCTACCTCGACGCGGTCAAGACGCGGGGCCGGTTCACGCGCGACCACCTCCCGTTCTTGCGCGCCGTGGCCGACCAGGCCGCCATCGCGCTCGAGGGGGCCCGCCGCGAGGCCGCCCTCCGGGAGGAGAACCGCCGGCTGCTCGCCGAGGCACGCGAGCGCCACGGGTTCGCCGAGATCATCGGGACGAGCCCGGCCATGGAGGGCCTGTTCGAGACGATGCGCCGCGTGATCGACACCGACGCGACGGTGCTGATCGAGGGCGAGACGGGGACCGGCAAGGAGTTGGTCGCCCGCGCGCTCCACTACGAGGGGCCCCGCGCCGAGCACCCGTTCGTAGCCCTGTTCTGCGGCTCGCTCCCGGACGACCTGCTGGAGTCCGAGCTGTTCGGCCACAAAAAGGGGTCGTTCACGGGCGCCGCCGCCGACAAGAAAGGGCTGTTCGAGGCGGCCGACGGCGGGACCGTTTTTTTGGACGAGGTCGGCGACCTCAGCCCCAAGCTCCAGACGGCGCTGCTCCGCGTGCTCCAGACCGGCGAGGTCCGCCGCGTCGGCGACACGGCCACGCGGCGCGTCGACGTCCGCGTGGTCTCGGCCACGAACCGGCCGCTCGCCGACCTGGTCGAGGACGGGTCGTTCCGGGAGGACCTGATGTACCGGCTCAACACGATCCGCGTCGAGCTCCCGCCGCTCCGCCAGCGCCGCGCCGACGTGGCGCTGCTCGCGCACCACTTTTTGGATCGGTTCGCCGTCGGTCCGCGGGCCCGGGTCGAGGGGTTCACGCCCGACGCGCTCGACGCGCTCCGGCGGCACCGGTGGCCCGGCAACGTCCGCGAGCTCGAGGGGGCCGTCGAGCGGGCCGTCGTGCTCGCGCGCGGCGCGCTCGTCACCGTCGAGGACCTGCGCCTGCCGGCGGCCCCGGCCGGCGACGCGCTCGACCTCCCGCCGGACCTGACCATGAAGGAGGTCGAGCGGCTGGCGGTCGAGCGGACGCTCGACGCCTGCGACGGCAACGTCTCGGCGACGGCCCGGACGCTGGGCGTCTCGCGCCGCTGGATCCAGTACCGCCTGAAAGAGTGGGCCGCCGACGACGCGGGAGACGCCCCGGCAGGCACCACGGACGGGGCGGAGGCGTAGGACCCGTCCGCCGGACCCGTAGGTTCCGGGGTCCCCTCCCCGCCGCCCCCATCGTCACCGACGCCCCCGACGTCCGACCGTTCGCCGAGATCGCGCGCGGCCCCGTCGCGACGGTCTTCAAGGCCGTCGACCGCTCGTCGGGCGCCGTCGTCTTGCTCAAGCGGCTCCACGCGGCCGACC
Organism: Rubrivirga sp.; assembly: GCF_965213695.1. Lineage (GTDB taxonomy): Bacteria > Bacteroidota > Rhodothermia > Rhodothermales > Rubricoccaceae > Rubrivirga. The sequence goes on from NZ_OZ243912.1 coordinate 3,037,746, forward strand.
CCGAGCGGCGGGCGCGGTTCGCCCAGGAGGCCCGGATCGCGGCCGGCGTCGACCACCCGAACGTGGTCCGCGTGCTCCACGTGGGCGAGGGCGAGCTCGTCGCCGAGTGGGTCGAGGGGGCCGACTTGGGCGCCGTCGCGGCCCGGTGCGGGCCGCTGCCGGCGGGGCTGGCGGCGTTCGTGGCCCGGCAAGCCGCGCGCGGGCTCGACGCCGTCCACCGGGCCGGCGTCCTGCACCGCGACGTCTCGGCCGGCAACGTGCTCGTCGGGCAGGACGGGTCGGTCCGGCTCACCGACTTCGGCCTGGCCTCGCTCGCCGACGCCGTGGCCGACGAGGTCCGGGGCACGCTGGGCACGCTGGCGCCCGAGGTGGTCCGGGGCGAGCCCGCCACGGCCCGGTCCGACCTGTTCTCGCTCGGCGCCGTCTTGGCCCACGCGCTGACCGGCCGGCCGCCGTTCGAGGGCGACGGCCCGTCGGCCGTGCTCGACGCCGTCCTCCACCACGACCCGGCCGCCGCGCTCGACGCCGACCCGCGCGTGCCGGCCGTGCTGGCGGAGGCCGCGGCGGCGCTGCTCGCCAAGGACGCCGCGGCCCGGCCGGCCACCGCCGCCGACGCCGCCGACCGCCTCGCCGCCGTCCACGAGGCCCTCGGGGCGCCCGGCGCCGACGACCTCGCCGCCTTCCTCGACGACCCCGCCGGCTACCGGCCCCCGCCGATCCCGGCGGCGACCCCGAAGGCCGATGGCGCGACGGAGAGCGCGACCGCTGCCGCCGCCCGGCCGGCCCGCCTCCGTCGTCGCCGCCAGGCGTGGCCGGTCGCCCTCGGCGTCGTGATCGTCTCCGCGCTGGTCGGGCTCGCCGTCGCCACGAACCGACCGGCCGAGCCGCCGGCCGCGCTGGAGGAGCCCGCCGTCGTCGAACCCGTCGACATCGCCGTCCGGGACGACGGGCCGCCGGACTCGTCGGCGGCCGGGGACCCGGTGCGGCCGGCGCCCGACCTCGCCCCGCCCGTCGAGCCGGCCCCGTCCCCCCGACCTAGCCCTCCCCCGCGAGAGACGCCGCCAGCCCCTCAGCCCACGCCGCCGGCGCCCCGTCCCCAACCGCGGCCGGTGCCCGCCGTCGAGCCCGACCGGCCCGTTCCCCAGACGGGGACGCTCACCGTCGCCGCCGAGCCGTGGGCCCGCGTCCGCATCGGCGACCGGGACCTGGGGACGACACCGGTCGCGGCCGTCTCGCTCCCGGCCGGCGACCACGTGGTGACGCTCGCGAACCCGGAGTTCCCCACCCACACCGTCCGCGTCCGCGTCGAGCCCGGCGAGCGGACGGACGCCGTGGTCTCGCTGTGGAGCCTGGTCGGGCGGATCCAGGTCGAGGTCAGCCCGTGGGCGACGGTGACCGTCGACGGCGCCGAGTGGGACACGGTCCCGCCCCAGTCGCGCCCGCTCGTGCTCGCCCCGGGCCCCCACGTCCTGGGCTTCGCCCACCCGACGCTGGGCGCGCGGGAAATCCGCCTGGAGGTGGCCGCCGGCGAGCGGCGGACCGTCCGCGTGCGGATGGGCGGGGACTGAGGGGGAAACGGCATGGGCTTTGTCCCACCCCCCACGGAACCGCTCTATCCTGTCGCCAATGCGCACCCCGTTCGCACCCCTCCTCGCCCTGCTGCTGGCCTGGTCGCTGGCGCCCCCCGCCGTCGCCCAGGAGTGGGAGAGCATCGACGGGATTCGGACGCCGAGGGCCGGTGCCGCCGGAGCCGTCCTGGACGGCCGGCTCTTCGTGATCGGCGGCCGGGACGCCGAGGGGCGCCCGCTCACCTCCGTCGAGGTGTTCGAGCCGGGCGTCGGCTGGACCGTCACCACCAACCTGAGCGTCGCCCGCGTCAACGCGGCGGCGAGCGTCCTCGACGGACGGGTGGTGGTGATGGGCGGGGCCGACGCGAACGGGGAGCCGATCGCGGACGCCGAGGCCTACGAACCGGACCTGGGGTCCTGGGTCCCGTTCGAGCCGCTCCAGACCCCGCGCGAAGGGCTCGGGGCGGCCACCGTCGACAGCACGCTCTACGCGATCGGGGGGGCCGGCCCCCAGGGGATGCTCCTCGAGTCGGTCGAGGCGTACACGGACGGCTGGGCCCCGCTCGTGGCGTGGCGGCTCGTCCCCGCGCGGGCCCAGTTCGGGGCGGTCGAGCAGGACGGGGCCGTCATCATCGTCGGCGGGATCAGCACCGTCGGGCCCGTCCCGGACGTCGAGCGGTTCGACCCGGCAACGGGAGTCACGACCCCGCTCGCGGACCTTTTGTCCGCCCGTGGCGGCGTGGCCGTCGCCGCCCACGACGGCCGGATCTTCGCCGTTGGCGGCCGGAACGCGGGCGACGACGTGCTCGCCAGCGTCTCCGCCCTCACGCTCGGGCCCGGCGCGGAGTGGGAGGTCCAAGCGCCATTGCCGCGTCAGGTCGAGGGGGCCGTCGCCGGCGTCCTCGGCGAGCACCTCTACGTCGCCGGCGGCGGCGACCAGTTTGGGGGGGTGGTCTCCTCGGTGTACCGGCTCCCGCTGCGGCCCGTCGACACGGCGGCCGAGCGCCCCCCGCTCGGCGGCCTCGGCCTGTCGGTCGTCGGCCCGAACCCGAGCCGGTCGGGAACGGCGCTTGAGGTCCGGGCCGACGGGCGCGTCCGGCTCTCGGTGGTGGACCTGCTGGGCCGCGAGGTGGCCGTCCTGCACGACGGGCCGGTGCGGGGCGCCGCCCGCGTGACGTGGGACGGGCGCGTGCCGGCGGGCGTCTACGTCGCGCGCGTCGTCGGGCCCGGAGTCTCTGTGTCGGTCCCGCTCACCGTCGTCCGATGAGGGCCGTCGTGCTCGCCCTGCTCGTGGCCGCCAGCGCGGGGGCCCAGCCGCGGTCCGGCCCGGCCGACCTCCTCCAGGCGATGGAGGACGCCGTGGGCCGGCTCGACTACGAGACCGCCGAGGCCCGGGCGCGCGAGGCGCTCGGCCGGTTCGACGCGCTCTCGCCGGACCAGCTCGTGACGGTCCACACGACGCTGGGCGTCCTGCTCTACGCCCGGAACCAGCCCGTCGAGGCCCGCCGCCAGTTCGAGGCCGCCTTGTCGCTCGACCCTGGCCTCACGCTCGACCCCGTGCTCGTCTCGCCCAAGACGGTCGAGTTCTTCGACGAGGTCCGCGCGACGGCCGGGCCGGACTCGGGGACGGCTGGGGCGCCGGCCATCCGCTACGTCGTCCTGCCCGACCCGCGCCCGACGGCGGCCCTCCGTTCGCTCGTGCTGCCCGGCTGGGGCCAGTTTACCAAGGGTGACCGGGCCAAGGGCTGGGCCTTCGCCGTGGCCGCCGGCGCCGTGACGGCCGGCGCGGTCGCCGCCCACGTCGTCTATCTCGACGCTCATCGGGAGTACAACCTGCCCGTACCCAGGACCGAGGAGGAGTTCAACGCGCTCAACGACCGCCAGCAGTTGTGGCTCGACGTCCGCAACGGGCTCCTCAACGGGGCCGCCGTCGTGTGGGGCGCGGCGGCGCTCGAAGCCCTCGTCACTGGCGGGCCGGCCGTCGAACGGCTCGCGGTCGAGCCCGCGTCGGAGGGCGTCGGGCTGAGCCTGAGGGTCGGCCTGTAGCTCCTCGCACGCGCCGTGTCGAGCGGTGCGCATCGCGTGCGCGGCCGACGGCACGGCGTGCGCAGACCCGGGGCCGGCGGGCGGCGAGCGGCGAATCGGAAGGGCCAGGGGCTGTTTCGGGCGCGATATCGAGTTTGGCACGGCGATTGGGAGAGCGTGGGCGCCTCCCTTCTCGGCCCCGTGTGCATCGGTCTCGGGCGCACCGCCTGATCGCCGCCCGCACCTCGACGACAGGCATCCCGCGACAGAGCACGTGTGGACGAGAAGGGCAGGCCCGACGAGCGTCGGCCTCCCGCCTCAGCTCGTTACGCCCCACCTGGCGACGGCCGGGTGGGGCGTTTTTGGGTTCGGGCCGAACGGGGCGCTTGCGTGGAGGGCCGTCGGTGGGCACCTTCCGTCCCTCCCCTCCCCCCCGCTCATGCGCGTCGTCTCGACCAACGTCTACGTCGGCCCCAACCAGTACGCCCGCTTCCCGGTCATCCGGCACACCATCGACCTGGGGCCCCTCGAAGACTACCCGACGGCGAAGCTGGAGGGGTTCGTCGACCGGCTCTGCGAGACGCTGCCCGGCCTTCAGGAGCACGGGTGCTCGTACCGGACGGCCGGCGGCTTTATCCGCCGGATGCGCGAGGACGAGGGGACGTGGCTCGGCCACGTCTGGGAGCACGTCGCGCTCGAGCTCCAGGGGATCGCCGGCCACGACGTGACGTTCGGCAAGACGCGCTCGACCGACCGGGCCCCGGGCGAGTACGACATGGTGTTCGAGTACCAGCAGAAGGACGTGGGGCTCGAGGCGTCGGAGCTGGCACGGCGGATCATCCTGCGGCTCCTCCCGGACGACGTCCAGGCGCTGCTCGACGAGGAGAAGGAGCCAGACTACGACTGGGAGGAGGAGCGCGACGCCTTTATCAAGCGGGCCCAGCGGCTCGCGTTCGGGCCCAGCACCCAGTCGCTCATCGACGCGGCCGAGGCGCGCGACGTCCCGTGGATCCGGCTCAACCGCTACTCGCTGGTCCAGCTCGGCCACGGCAAGCACCAGCAGCGGGTCCAGGCGACGGTCACCGGCCAGACGCGCCACATCGCCGTCGAGATCGCGAGCGACAAGGAGGACACGCGGGGGCTGCTCGAATCGCTCGGGCTCCCGGTCCCCCGCCAGGAGCTCGTCTACGGCCCCGCCGACGCCGCCCGCGCCGCCGAGCGGATCGGGTACCCCGTCGTGACCAAGCCGCTCAACGCGAACCACGGGCGCGGCGTCTCGATCCGCCTGACGACCGACGCCCAGGTCGAGGCCGGGTTCGACCACGCGGCCCAGCACGGGACGAGCCGGGGCGTGCTCGTCGAGAGTTTCGTGTCCGGCTTCGACCACCGGATGCTGGTCGTCAACGGGCACCTCGTCGCCGTGGCCAAGCGCGTGCCCGGCCACGTCGTCGGCGACGGGGAGCACACGATCGAGGAGCTGGTCGAGATCGTCAACCAGGACCCGCGCCGGGGCGTCGGCCACGAGAAGGTCCTGACGCGGCTGGCGTTCGACGCCCAGGCCGAGCGGCTGCTCGCCAAGGCCGGGCACGGCCCGGAGACGGTCTTGCCGGCCGGCGAGACGTTCTACCTCCGCTCGACGGCCAACCTGTCCACGGGCGGCACGGCCATCGACCTGACCGACGTCGTCCACCCGGACAACCGCGACATGGCCGTCCGCGCCGTCCGCGCCGTCGGGCTCGACGTCGGCGGCGTCGACTTCCTCTCCGACGACATCACGCAGAGCTGGCGCGACGTGGGCGGGGCCATCGTCGAGGTCAACGCGGCGCCGGGCTTCCGGATGCACGTGTCGCCGTCCGAGGGGACGCCGCGCGACGTGGCCGGGCCGGTCATGGACATGCTGTTCCCACCCGGCTCGCCGTCGCGGATCCCCGTCGCGATCGTGACCGGGACGAACGGGAAGACGACGACGACGCGGATGGTCTCGCACATCCTGCAGATGGCCGCGCTCGTCCCCGGCATGACGAGCACGGACGGCGTGTTCATCGACGGCCGGCTATCGGTCAAGGGCGACATGACGGGCCCCATCGGCGCGCGGACGGTCCTGCGCGACCCGGCCGTCGACGCGGCGGTCCTGGAGGTGGCCCGGGGCGGGATGGTCCGCTCGGGCCTGGGCGTCCGCCGGTGCGACGTGGCCGCGTGCCTCAACGTCTCGGCCGACCACCTCGGCCTGGGCCGGATCGACACGCTCGACGCGCTCGCCGAGATCAAGCGGATCCCCATCGAGGTGGCGACCGACACGGCCGTCCTGAACGCCGACGACGCTCGGGTGCTCGCGATGGCCGAGCACACCGACGCCGAGCACATCTGCTACGTCACGATGAACGCCGAGCACGCGCTCGTGCGCGAGCACGTCCGCGAGGGCGGCCGGGCCGTCGTCCTCGAGCGGGGCGTGGCCGGCGAGATGATCACGATCCACGACGCCGGCCGCCACCTCCCGCTCGTCTGGACCCACTCGATCCCGGCCACGATCGACGGGAAGGCGACGCACAACGTCCAGAACGCCATGTTCGCGGCCGGCATCGCCTACGCGCTCGGCAACGGGCCCATCGAGCTGACGCTCGACCAGATCCGCCACGGGCTCCAGACGTTCTCGACCAGCTTCTACGAGGCGCCCGGCCGGCTCAACGTGTTCGACGGCCACCCCTTCCGCGTCATCCTGGACTACGCCCACAACCCGGCCGCCGTCCAGGCGATGGCCGACCTGGTGAGCCGGCTCGACGTGAGGGGCCGCCGGATCCTGGCCATCGCCGCGCCCGGCGACCGCCGCGACGAGGACGTCGACGCCATCGCGCGCGCGGCGGCCGGCCACTTTGACCACTTCGTGTGCAAGCGCGACGACCGGCTCCGCGGGCGCGGCGAGCTCGAGATCCCCGAGATGCTCCGGGCCTCGCTCCGCGCGGCCGGCGTCGCCGACGACGCCATCGAGATCGTGCCGGACGAGGCCCAGGCCGTCGACCACGCACTCGGCCTGGCCGGGCCCGGCGACCTCGTCGTCGTGTTCGGCGACAAGATCGAACGGTGCTGGGACCAGATCGTCCACTTCGGCGCGCCGTCCGGCGACGGGCAGGCCGGCTCCGAGGCGTCCAACGGCCCGGCCCACGCCGGCGAGCCCGCGCCGCCGCCGCGCCCGTCGAGCCCCGTCGACCCGCCCGACGACGAGGACGACGACGCGCCCCGCCCGTTCGAGGTCGAGCGGGGGCAGCGGTTGGTCCGCGACCGCCGCGGCGTCCACCTGGCCACGGACGAGGAGGCGGACTGAGTGACGGGCGAGGAGCGACGGGTAAAGAGCCGTGCTCCGCATCGAACCCCGAGGCCCCTTCCTGAACCGCCCTTCACTCCTCACCCTTGGCTCATCACCCTGCCCTCTCCGCCCCCCTCGACAGCCGCCGCCAGACCGGCGCGGGCTTCCTCCTCGACGGCCCCGGCGCGGCGCTCGAAGCGCTCGTCCCCGAGGCCCAGTGCGACGCCGCCGCCGACGCCTGGCGCCGCCACGCACGGACGCTCTGCGACGCGCTCGGCTGGACCGACGCGCCGCTCGCCGTCCGCCGGTTCCCGCGCGGGCTCTCGGTCGCGCTCGGCGCGCCGGTCGACCGGCTGTACACGGCCGCCGAGGTCAACGAGGCCGCGTGGGAGCGGGCCCGAGCCGAGGTCGAGGGCCGCGACCTGCCCGACCTGGAGGCCACCGTCGCCCGCTTGCGGGACGAGGCCGAGCGCGAGGCCGACCCACCGCTGGCGGCGCTCATCGCGGCGGCCGAGTCGCGCGGCGTCCCGCTCGTCTGGGACGACGACGCGATCACGGTCGGGCTCGGGAGCCGGGGCCAGACGTTCGCGCCCGACGCGCTGCCCGCGCCCGACGCGCTCGACTGGGATGCCGTGGGCCCGGTCCCGACGGCGCTCGTGACGGGGACGAACGGGAAGTCGACGACGGTCCGGATGCTGGCGGGCATGGCGCGGGCGGGCGGCCACACCGTCGGGTTCTCGACGACCGACGCCGTGACGGTCGGCGACGAGGTCGTCGAGCGCGGCGACTTTTCGGGCCCGCTCGGCGCCCGGGCCGTGATGCGCGACGCGCGCGTGACGCTGGCCATCTGTGAGAGCGCGCGCGGCGGCCTGCTCCGGCGCGGCGTGCCGGTCCCGCTCGTGACGGCGGCGGCGCTGACGAACGTGGCCGCCGACCACCTCGGCGACTACGGCGTCGAGACGGTCCCCGACCTGGCCGACGCCAAGCTGGTCGTCGCCAAGGCGCTCGGGCCGGGCGGCGTCTTGGTGGCCCCGGCCGACGAGCCCCAGGCCACGGCCGCCGCGCTCCGCCAGCACGACGCGCTCCGGGCGCGGGGCGTCCGCGTCGCGTGGACCGCGCTCGACCCGGCCACCGAGCCGGGGCCACTCGCGGCGTCCGTCGTGGACGGGGCCATCTCGCTCGGCACCGACGGGACCTGGCGGCCGATCTGCCCGGTCGCCGACGTCCCGGCCGCGCTCGGAGGGGCCGCCCGCCACGTGGTCCGCAACGCGCTCACGGCGTCGGCGCTGGCCCGAGCACTGGGGCTCTCCGACGACGCCATCGCCGCCGGGCTCCGGGCGTTCCGCAGCGACGAGACCGACAACCCGGGCCGGGCCAACCGCTTCGACGTCGGCGGCGCCCGCGTCGTGGTCGATTACGCCCACAACGCCCACGGCCTGCGCGCCCTCGCCGACCTCGCGGCGCATTGGCCCGCCCGCCGCCGCCTCGTCCTGTTCGGCAGCGCCGGCGACCGCTCCGACGACGACCTCGCGGCGATGGCCGACGTGCTCGCCAGCTTGGACGCCGACCGCTACGTGCTGGTCGACATCCCGGGCTACCTCCGGGGCCGCGACCGAGGCGAGGTGCCCGCCCTGCTCACCGACCTCTTGCGCCAACGCGGCATCGACGCCGACGCCTGCGTCACGCTTGCCGACCCGGTCGAGGGCACGCGCTGGGCGCTCGACTGGGCCGAGCCCGACGACCTCGCGGTCCTGCTCGCCCTCAGCCAGCGCGACCAGGTGCTGGCGATGGTCCGCGACGCCGCCGGACGGTAGCCGACGGCCGGCCGCGCCCACGTCCGCACGCGCTCAGCCGGACTTCCCCGCACGCTTCATCGCGGCCCGGGTAGCTTGCGCCTCCCCCCGGACTCGCCGTGCTCACGCTCCTCCTCGACGCCGACGTCTACGCGCCCGCCCCGCTCGGGCGGCGCCACGTGCTGGTGGCCGGAGAGCGTGTCGTGGCGATCACCCAGAGCCGGCCTGGAATCACCGGCGTCCCGGTCGACACGGTCGATCTCGGCGGGCGACGGCTGACCCCCGGGCTCGTCGACGCCCACGTCCACGTGACCGGCGGCGGCGGCGAGGCCGGACCCGAGACGGCGGCCCCGGCCCCCACGCTGACGGCCTACACGACGGCCGGCGTGACCTCCGTCGTCGGCTTGCTGGGGACCGACGACACGACGCGGACGACGGCCGGCCTGCTCCGCCAGGTCTACGGCCTCCGCCGCGAAGGGCTGAGCGCCTGGGCCTGGACCGGCGGCTACCACCTCCCCCCGACCACGCTCACCGGCTCGGTCCGCACCGACGTCGCGACGGTCGAGCCCGTCATTGGGTTCGGCGAGCTGGCGGTGAGCGACCACCGCTCGTCCCAGCCGACGTTTGAGGAGGTGGCCCGGGTCGCGGCCGACTGCCACGTCGCCGGGCTGATGACCGGCAAGGCCGGCGTCTTGCACCTCCACCTGGGCGACGGCGCGCGCGGGCTCGACATGCTCCGCCGGGTCCTGGCCGAGACCGAGGTCCCGGCGCGGGCGCTCCACCCAACGCACGTCAACCGCTGCTCGGGCCTGTTCGACGAAGCGCTCGCGCTCGCCGTCGACGGCGTGACCATCGACGTGACGGCGTTCCCTCCCGCGTTCGCGACGGACGACGAAGTGCTCGCGGCCGACGCCGTGATGCGCTTTTTGGAGAGCGACCTCGACCCGGCCCGGCTCACCGTCTCGTCCGACGGCGGCGGTTGCCTCCCCCACTTCCGCGACGGCGTCTTGGAGCGGATGGACTTCGCCACGTCCGGCGCCCTGGCCGACCTGCTGGCGGACCTCCTCGCGCGCGGCGTCCCGCTCGACCGGGCGCTCCTCCCGTTCACCTCGACGCCCGCGGCGCACCTCCGCCTGCCCCGCAAGGGCCGGATCACTGAAGGCGCCGACGCCGACCTCGTCGTGCTTGACGACATCGGCCGGCCGGCCGACGTGATGGCGCTCGGCCGCTGGCACGTCCGCGACGGGCGGCCCGTCGTCCGGGGCACGTTCGAGCCCCTCGCCGAGTAGCGACTGCTGCGAGGCCCCTCTCCTGCTGCGCGTCGAGGAGCCACGGCGGACGGCCGATACACGACACGCACCACGGCCCCCGCCCCATGCCCTCCCCCCCTACCGACACCCCTCGCGGCCCCATCGTCCCCATCGGCGGGGCCGAGGCCAAGACCGGGACGCGCGACATCCTGGCCCGCGTCCTCGCGCTCGCCGGCGGGTCCGAGGCCCGCATCGCCGTCATCCCCACGGCCTCCGAGCTTCCCGACACTGGCGACCGGTACGCCCAGCTGTTCACCGAGCTCGGGGCCGGCCGCGTCGACGTGATCGAGATCACGACGCGCGAGCACGCCCGCGTCCCGGGCGCCGTCGAGACCGTCGAGCGCGCGACCGGCATCTTCATGACCGGCGGCAACCAACTCCGGCTCTCGACCATCCTGGGCGGGACGCCGCTGGCCAAGGCCATCCGGCGCCAGAACGCGACGGGGACGGTCGTGGCCGGGACCTCGGCCGGCGCCGCCGTCATCCCCGAGCACATGATCGCGTCGGGCTCGACCGGCCCCACGCCGACCACCGAGAGCGTGACGCTGGCCCCGGGCTTGGGCCTCACCAACCGGCTCATCATCGACCAGCACTTCCGCCAGCGCGACCGGTTGGGGCGCCTGCTCACGGCCGTCTCGTACAACCCGTTCGCCATCGGCGTCGGCATCGACGAGGACACGGCCCTCGTGCTCACCGCCGACCGGACGTTCGAGATCATCGGCAGCGGGACCGTGACCGTCGTCGACCCGTCGGAGCTGAGCTACTCGTCGATGGACTCGGCGCGGCGTGGCCAGCCGGTCTCGCTCATCGGGCTCCGCGTCCACGTGCTCGCGGCCGGCTGCACCTACGACAAGGAGACGCGGACGGCCTCCGCCCCGCCCCGCGTCCCGTTTTTGGACGAGGACGAGGACCCCGTGCCCGACGAGAGCTAGGCGCAGCCTGCCCCCCTCATGACCACCAGCACCCTCGTCGCCGTCATCCTCGGGGCCGTGATGGTCGTCCTGGCTTCCGTCCTGGCGTGGGTCGTGTTCCGCGGGGGGCCAGGCCGGGACGACTGACGGCGACGCGCGCGCAGGCCGGGAGACCGCTATCCTCCGCCGTCCGCATCCCCACGCCATGCGCCGCGCCCTCCTCGCCCTCGTCGTCCTGGCCACCCCGCTCGTCCGGGCCCAGATCGAGACCCCGGCCGTCCTCCCGATGCGCGAGCGGGCCGAGGTTCAGGACCGCTGGCTCGCCGAGCGCCTCGACACCGTCGTCCCGGCGCTGATGCGGCGCGAGGGCGTCGACCTGTGGATCGTCGCGGCGCGCGAGTACAACGAGGACCCGGTGATCGAGACGATGCTGCCGGCCACGTGGCTGGCGGCCCGACGCCGGACCGTGCTCGTGTTCTGGGACGACGGCGAGACCGTCGAGCGGCTGGCCGTCGCGCGCTACGACGTCGGCCCGTTCCCCCGGGCGTGGGACCCGGAGGCCCAGCCCGACCAGTGGGCGCGCGTGGCCGAGATCGTCGCCGAGCGGGACCCCCGGCGGATCGCCGTCAACCGCTCCGAGACGTTCGCGCTGGCGGACGGGATCACGGCGTCGGAGCTCGACGGGCTGCGGGCGGCGCTGCCCGCGCGCTACCGCGACCGGATCGTGTCGGGCGAGCGGCTGGCCGTCGGCTGGCTCGAGACGCGGACCCCGGCCGAGATGGCGGTGTATCCGACCGTCGTCCGCATCGCGCGCGGCATCCTGCACGAGGGGCTGTCCGAAGCGGCCATCACGCCCGGCGTGACCACCACCGACGACCTCGCGTGGTGGTACCGCGACCGGGTCCGCGAGCGCGGCCTGACGACGTGGTTCCACCCCGGCGTCTCCGTCCAGCGCGCCGACGCGCCTGGCACGTCCGACGACTTTTCCGGCCGCCCCGACGCCGACGTCATCCGGCCCGGCGACCTGGTGTGGGTCGACTTCGGGATCTCGTACCTCGGGCTCCAGACCGACACCCAGCAGCTCGCCTACGTCCTGCGCACGGGCGAGACCGCCGCGCCCGCTGGATTGGTGGCCGGCCTTGAGGCGGCCAACCGCGTCCAGGACCTGCTCACCGGCCAGTTCGCGACCGGCCGGAGCGGCAACGAGATCCTCCGGTCCGCGCTCGACGGCGCCCGGGCCGAGGGGCTGGCGGCCACCATCTACACGCACCCCATCGGCGCGCACGGGCACGGGGCCGGGCCAACGATTGGCCTGTGGGACCAACAGGGCGGCGTCCCGGGCCGCGGCGACTACCCGCTGTTCCCCAACACGGCCCACTCCATCGAGCTCAACGCGGCCGTCGCCGTGCCGGAGTGGGGCGGCCAGACGGTCCGGTTCATGCTGGAGGAGGACGCCTTCTTCGACGGCGAGGCGGTCCGCTACATCGACCCGCGCCAGGAGGCGCTGCTGCTGATTCCCCGGCCGTAGGCGGGTCGGGGAGCGCCCGATTCTCGGACGGCGGGGAGCGGGACGTCGGTGGCCACGTAGGCTCGGCCCCCCACCTGGTTTCCCATGGTCCTCGGCCTCTCCCTCGGCGGCACCCTCTACGTCATCCTCGGGGTCGTCACGTTCGCGCTCGTGGTCTTTTTCGCCTACCTCGTCATGGTGAAGGGCGCGGGGCGGGGCAAAGAAAGCGGCGGCGGCCACCAGGGACCGCCGCCACAGACGTAGCCCGCTGGGGAGGTCAGCCCTCCAGCACCGACGCCAGCGCGCCGTCCAAGATGTCGAGCCCGGCGTCGAGGTCGCCCCGCTGGATCGTGAGCGCGGGCCGGAAGCGGACCGAGCGCGTGCCGCAGCCGAGCGCCATCAGGCCGTCGGCGTAGGCCGCCTTGAGGACCGCGTTGCGCGTCGCCGTGTCGGGCAGGTCGAAGGCGCAGAACAGGCCGCGCCCGCGCGCGTCGGCGACGCCTTCGTAGCGGGCCTCCATCTCGGCCAAGCGGCCCATCAGGCGCTCGCCCTGCCGGGCAACGTTGCCGATGAGGTCCTCGGCCTCGATGACCTCCAGGATCCGGTCGAAGCGGACCATGTCGACCAGGTTGCCGCCCCACGTCGAGTTGATCCGGCTCGACTTCTGGAACACGTTGTCGTCGACCTCGTCGACGCGCGGGCCAGCGAGGATGCCGCAGACCTGGGTCTTCTTGCCGAACGCCAGGATGTCGGGCGTGACGCCGAGCGCCTGGTAGGCCCAGAACGCGCCCGTCAGGCCGACGCCGGTCTGGACCTCGTCGAACACGAGCAGCGCCTCGGCCTCGTCGGCCAGGTCGCGGAGGGCCTGCAAGAACTCGGGGCGGAAGTGGTTGTCGCCGCCCTCGCCCTGGATCGGCTCCAGGATGACGGCCGCGATCTCGTCGGGGTGGTCACGGAACGCCTGCTTCGCCTGTCGGATGGCGATCTCCTCGCGGAGCTCGACGTCGCCGCCGCGGATCTTGGGGTTCGAGATCCGGGGCCAGTCGAACTTCGGGTAGTGCGCGACCTTGTTCGGGTCCGTGTTCGTGAGCGACATCGTGTAGCCGCTCCGCCCGTGGAACGCCTCGCGGAGGTGGAGCACCTTCGAGCCCCGGTCGCCCGAGTAGCCCTTGGCCCGGTTTTTCCGCACCTTCCAGTCGAAGGCCACCTTGAGCGCGTTCTCGACGGCGAGCGCGCCGCCCGACACGAAGAAGGCGTGGGGCAGCTCGGCCGGGATCCCGACGCGGCCGAACGTCTCGACGAACCGGGCGAAGTGGGGCGTGTAGACGTCCGAGTTGGCCACCTTGTTGAGCGCCGCGTCCATCAGCCGCTCCCGAAAGCCGACCGCGTCGTCCGACGGGCCCGCGAGCCCGGGGTGGTTCATGCCCAGCGGGTTGGAGGCGTAGAACGTGAAGAAGTCGACGTAGTCCTTGCCCGTCACGGCGTCGCGGAGCCGGGCGCCCTGGCTGTTCTCCATGTCGAGGACGATGGGGTAGCCGTCGGCCAGGATGTGGCGGCCGAGGATGTCGCGGACGGCGGCGGAGTCCGGGAGCGCTTTCCGGGCGTCGGGGGCGGTGATCTGCATGGACGTGAGGCGGTGAACGAGGGACGTGGCGTGCGGCGGCGTGCGGCCCGCGCCAGCGGACGGTCAAGATAGCGGACGGCGGGCGACCGCCTCCTCGCCCGGGCCGGGCGGTGGGGCTGTCGCATCCTCCCCAGGCAACGTCCCCTCTCCCCGCCGGAGAGGGCTGACAAGGGGAGGCTTTCCCAATCCGGCCCCTCTCTCTCACGCCGTCATTGGCTGGCGCCGTCGCTTCGCGGTCCCGCGTAGGCGGGACTCCAGGGCGTCAGGGCGCACCGGCGCTCGGCACTCTGGGCCCCCGCCTTCGCGGGGACGACAGGGTCGGGAAACGGGGCCCTCTGTGAACGCCTTCCCCTACCAGCCCCGAGGGGTGGAGAGGGAGACGCTCTTCCGAGGACGGTTGCGTCCTGCCGGGCGGCAGGCCCTGCGGGCGGGGCCCCTACGCGCAACCGCGTCTGGGCTCGGTCGTAGCGCGAGGCTTCGCCGCCGCTGCCATGGATTCCGCCCACCGCTTCTCCCAGCCTGAGATCGAGGAGGTCTTCGCCCGCGCCGCCGCTGCCCAGGAGCGCGACCGCCAGACCGACCTCGGCCTGACCCTCGACGAGCTCCAGGCCGTCGGCGCCGAAGCCGGCCTCGACCCGGCCCACGTCGCCGCCGCCGCCCGGGCCGTCGCGGCCGGCGAGCCCGACGACAAGCGCGAGGCCCTGGTGGGCGTGCCCGTCGGCGTCCGCCGGAGCGCCACGCTCGACGCGCCGCCGTCGGACTTGCTGTGGGACACGTTGGTGGCCGACCTCCAGGAGACGTTCTCGGCCAAGGGCAAGGTCGAGCGGATCGGGGCCTCGCGGACCTGGCGCAACGGCAACCTCCGCGCGACGCTCAGCCCGTCCGGCGACGGCTCGCGTCTGCGGCTCCAGTCCAACCGGCGCAAGGACACCCAGAGCTTGCTCACCGTCGCCGTCGTGAACGCCGTGCTGGCGGTCGTCTTCTCGCTCAACGTCTTCGGGCCGGAGGAGGACCCGGTCGTCTTCCTCGCCCTCACGGCCGCCTTCGCGCTCGCGTTCGCCGTCGGCCGCCAGCTCGTGTGGTCCGGCACGCGCGAGCGCCAGATGGAGGCCGTCGCCGCCCGCGCCCAGCGGACCGCCCGCGCCGTCGCCGCCGACACGACGCCGACGCGCGAGCCGGTCGAGCCCGTCCGCCTCGGCCTCCTGGACCTCGACGACGCGCCCGATCTGGACGAGCGGCACCGCGCCGGACGCAGGGCTCGGAGCTAGACCAAGCTCCCGTTCCGGGGGTGGACCGTCACGCTCGACGCTGGCCCATCAAGCATGTCATCCTGAGCGTCAGCGAACGGTCTCACCTCGGACTCCGAGACCTGCCGCGCCGGCTCCGATGGCCTCCACCGTCGGCGTCGAGACCCTTCACTCCGTTCAGGAGGACAAGGTGGGGGAGGTTACAATCGCCCCAGGCCGATCCCAGGGCGGGCGCATTCTCCAACCCACGAGCCGGAACCAGAGTGTGGGGGGACACCCGCTCCCACACGCACACGCCCCCACCCTCCGAACCCGTCTCCGAGCCGCGAGCCGAGAATGCGCTCGCCCTGAGACCGATCCTGGCTCCACACGAACGCCACCGGGCGGGCCGTACTTTCGGCGTACGAGGTTGGCGCGACGCCGCGTCGGCTCCTCCCCCCGCCACTGCACGCATGGCCACGCCCGCCCCCGCCCGCCGTCCCGGACAGGTCGCCCTCAAGAAAGCGCCGGTCGCGGCCGACCTCGCTGTCGAGTCCGAAGGCGACGGGTCGGCTTCGCCGACGTCTCCGACGTTCGCCCTCGAGCTGCCCGTCGTCCAGAAACCGCAGGTGGCCAACCGGCCCGGCGGCCGACCCGCGTGGCTGAGGGCGAAGCTCCCCTACGGCGAGGCGTTCCGCGACGTCCAAAAGACGATCGAGGCGTTCGACCTCCACACGGTCTGCTCGTCGGCCCGGTGCCCCAACATGGGCGAGTGCTGGAGCGCCGGGACGGCCACGTTCATGATCCTGGGCAACGTCTGCACGCGCGGCTGCTCGTTCTGCGCCGTGCTCACGGGCCGGCCCGAGCAGAAGGACCTCGACTGGGACGAGCCCCGCCGCGTGGCCGAGGCCGCCCGGCTGATGGGGTTGCAGCACGTCGTGGTGACGTCGATCAACCGGGACGACCGCGAGGACGGCGGGGCGCCGATCTTCGCCGAGACCATCCGGCTCGTCCATGGCCAGGGCCAGACCATCGAGGTGCTCATCCCCGACATGCGCGGGCTCCGGCCGGCGCTCGAGACGGTGTTCGACGCCCGGCCCGAGGTCCTCAACCACAACGTCGAGACGGTCCCGCGCCTGTACCGCCGCGTCCGCCCCCAGGCCGACTACCAGCGGTCGCTCGACGTCATCAAACTGGCCAAGACCGAGTACGACCTGCGGACCAAGTCCGGCATCATGGTCGGCTTGGGCGAGACCCAAGACGAGGTCGTGAGCCTGATGGCCGACTTCGCCGCCCACGGCGTCGACGTGATGACGATTGGCCAGTACCTCCAGCCGACGCGCCACCACCTGCCGGTCGAGGCGTTCGTCCACCCCGACGTGTTCGCGTGGTACAAGGAGCAGGGCGAGGCGCTCGGCATCGAGCACGTCGAGAGCGGGCCCCTCGTGCGGAGCTCGTACCACGCCGAACGACATGTTTGATGGGGGCACGCGGCATGGGGCAAGGGGCATGGGGCGGAACGGCTTCCTGCCCCTCGCCGCCTGCCTCCTGCCCCTTGCCCTCGGCGGCTGCACGACGGTCGTCGACACGGTGGCCGGCGTGTTCGGGCCGGGCGAGGTCGGCGGCGAGGTCGACGCCCACGTGGTGTACCAGCTCCGGCCGGACTGCCCGGCGCTGCTCGCGCGGACGATCAACCACGGCTACACGGTCCTGACGCCGCTCGACACGCCGTCCGACGTCGAGGGCGTGCCGCCGCTCCGGGGCGACGGCATCGAGGAGACGGGCGTGTTCGAGGGGCCCGTGCGGACCGGCGAGGTCCTGTTCCGCTACGTTGCCCCGGCCGCGTCCGAGACCTGGGACGCCGGGCCGGTCGACGTCGCGGCGACGGTCGACGCGGTTCGCCTCGACCTCGACGAGGGCACGGCGCGGCTGGTCGCGCTGTGCGGTCCGCCGCCCGAGACGGTCGCCCCGGACCCGACCATCCCCCGCGTCCCCGGCACGCGATGAGCGACTTCGCCCGCCCCCCGCGCTACGACGCCGCCGACGCGCGCGCCTACGTCGACCACATGCTGGCGCTCGTCGGCGACCGCGACCCGCTGGCGCTGCTCGGTGCCGCGCCCGACCGGCTCGAAGCCGCCGTCGCCGGGCTGTCGGAGACCGACGCCCGCCGGGCGCCCGAGCCGGGCGCGTGGTCCGTGCTCCAGATCCTGCGCCACCTCGCCGACTCCGAGGTCGTCTACGGCTACCGCCTGCGCCTCATCGTGGCCGCCGACCGGACCGCGATTCCGGGCTACGACCAGGACGCCTGGGCCAACGCGCTCCACTATCACCGCGGGACCGTCGCCGAGGCGATCAACGACCTCGCCGCCGGCCGCCGCATGACGCTGGGCTTCTTGAGGGCCCTCGACGCTGGGCGGTGGGACCGCGTCGGGCTCCACAGCGAACGCGGCGAGGAGAGCGTCCGCCGGATCGCGACGCTGCTGGCGGCCCACGACCTGGCGCACCAGGGCCAGATCGAGCGAGCGCGGACCGCCATCGGCGGCTAGCGCGGCGAGTCGCTCCAGAGACTCCGGCAGAGAAGGGGCGCGGAGCTACAACAGCACGGGTCGCCGCGCCCGACCTAGGGCGTGTGGACATTCGCGAGGTCAGGCTCGCACGAGGTCACGATTTCGGCCTCGCAAGGAGCGCGAGGAGTCCGGGGCCGTAGCCCCGGACGACGAGTGCGACGCGGTGAGGGCGGGATCTGGCCCGTGAGAGCCGATCTGGGTGATTGTCCACACGCCCTAGCGGCACTCCCCCCTTTCCAGCCTCCTCGCTGCGAACGCCACGCGGCGACCGGGTCCCGGAATCGTGGCGACGAGCGTTTTGTTGACGAGGTCGCGCGTGTTGATGCAAGGGACGACTTTGGTCGCGTAGACGGTCGCCGTGTTTCCCTCAGCGATCACCGAGTCGAGTCGGAGAGTGACGGTGCTCGCGGCGGGGACCTCGGTCAGGACGAGTGCCGTCTCAATGGAGTAGTCGATCTCGGGAAAAGGACTGACGACTTTCCTTTCATCTACATAGAAAGTCCGCCTCGGATAGACAGATAAGAGATTTTTCTGCTCCGCGTCGGACCTGAGTGCTTCAGATAGCGGGGCCACGAGTTCGCCATCGCTGAGAGCCTCAAACAGGTCCCCTGAGTTTGACAGCACCTCGAACGGGACAGGCTGGCGGACGACCGGAGCCATCGTGTCGCAAGCGGAAATGAGGACCACGAGAAGGATGAGAAAGCGAGGCATCACGAGGCTAGAGTTCGCAAAGCCGGCCGCCGAGCACTGCGTCGAGGTCACAGAAAGTGGGGATTACCGACGAACTGCCGTCCCCATGTAGCCGACGGCGAGCGACCGCGTGGTCGTAAACGCGAACGCGGGATCGACGCGGCGCCGCCGGACCGACCGCCAGAACGCCCCGTCGAGCCGAGGGCGGACGCCCAAGACCTCCTCGACCTCGAGCCCGGCGTCGCGCGCGTACTCGGCCAGCGTCGACGGCGGCAAGAACAGGCGCCAGACGTGGATGTGGTTCGGCGCCTCCCGGACGACGAACCGGAACCCCTGGACGGCCACGAGCCACGCCAGCGGCGTCCGGTTGAACGTGTTGAACAGGACGACGCCACCGGGCCGGACGACCCGGGCCGCCTCGGCAATCACGCCCACCTGGTCCTCGACGTGCTCCAGCATGTCGAACAGGAGCACGGCATCGTAGGCCCCGTCCTCGGCGTCGAGAGCGGTCGCGTCGCCGACGCGGAACGTGGCCTCGGCGCCGGGCGGCACGCGGCGGCGGGCCTCCTCCAACGAGCGCTCGGACAGGTCGACGCCAGTCACGCGGAACCCTTGCTCGGCGAGCGGGAGCGCGACCAGGCCGCCGCCGCAGGCCACATCGAGCACGCGGGCGCCGGGCCCGATCTCGTGCCGCGCGAGCACCTCGCGGGCGTACGCCAGCTTGAGCCGGCCCTCCGCCCGCAGCAGCGCGATCGCGTGGCCGTCGTCCTCGAACCACCGCTCGCCGAGGTCGTCGTAGAAGTCGTTGTTGACGGTCTTCAAGGTTCAGCGGGTCGGACGAGTCTGGCGAGCCCGGCAGGTTCGTCGACCGAACCCGCTCAACCTGCAAAACCTGTGAAACCCGCTCACCCCTCCTTCCGCATCAGGTTCGTGACCACGGTCAGGCCCGGTCCGAAGGCGACCGAGCAGACGAGCGCGCCCGCCGGGACGGACTCGTCGCGGGCGATCCGGTCCCAGATGTGGGGGAGCGTCGTCGACGACATGTTGCCGCGCTCGCGCAGGACGGCGTGGCTGTGGGTCGCCTTGACGGCGTCGTCGACGCCGAGGGCTTGGGCCGTGCTCTCGATCACGCGCGGGCCGCCGGGGTGGATGGCCCACACGTCGACGTCGGCGATGGCCAAGCCGTGGCGGGCGAGGAACCGCTCGACCACGCCGGCCACGTTTTTTCGGATGTGGTCGGGCACGGCCCGGCTCAGCGTCATCCGGAACCCGTCGGAGGCCGGCCGCCACGTCATCTCGCCGAGCGTGTCCGGGACGAGGGCCTCGGCGTGGTCGAGGAGCGCGAACGACGCGCCGTAGGGCCCGGCCGTCACGTCGATCCGGACGGCGCCGTCGGCGAACAGGCACTGCTGGACGACCTGCTCGGGGTCGGTCGTGGCCGGGTAGTGGTGGAGCGTGCAGAACTCGACATCGACGAGCACGGCGCGGGCGTTGCCGCCCGGTTTGCGCGAGGCTTGGGCCGCGACCACGTCGGCGGCCGTGGCCACGGCCGGCAACGCCGCGTAGCACCCCATGTGGCCGACGCTCAGCACGCGGACCTCGTCGACCCACCCGCGCTCGGCGAGGGCCCTCTGGACGGCGCTCGGGCTGTCGTAGCCGGTGCACGACACCTGCATGGCCACGTCGGGCGGGGCGTCGTCGGCGGCGAAGGCGTCGCGGGCGACGGCCTCGGCGGTCTCGGCGAACAGCTCCATCCGCCGGTCGAGCGTCGCGTGGTGCCAGGCCGCGGGCGCCCCGTCGCCGCGGGCGCCCGGCGCGTGGAGCCGCATCCGGTCCCAGTCATCGTGGAGGTAGTCGTCGATGGCCGACCGCCGGCTCTCGATGCTCGACCGCCGCGCGACGACGTCGTAGTAGCGGGCCGCCCGGTCCGCGTCGATCGTGTCGTCCTCGGCCGCCGCGCGGCGGAGGGCCCCCTTCATCCACTCCACGCCCGACGGCTGGTCGAGGTCGTACCCGAAGTCGAGCGGACGGACGGAGAGGTAGGCGCGCGGGCTCATGGAGGGGGCGGTAGACCCGGCCCGAACGCGCGACGTTCCACCGGCCACGCCCTCCCCAGCTCGCTCAGCGATTTCCTGACGGGCCGTTGCGCTGGCGGCCAGCTCCGGCTCGCAGTGCCGATTCAGGAGGATCCCACCGGTTCACCCCAGGTGTTGCGTGGATCAAACTGGAGACGCAACCGAATCACGAAACACAGCCGAGCACCCCCGCCGCAGATGGCTCGGAGACCCACTAGTTTACCCCGACGTACTTGAGCTTCGCCGCGCTCGCTCGGAGGTCGAGCTGCTGCTCGAACCGGGACGAGTCGCCCGCGGCCACCCGCCGGACCTGGACGAGCACGTCGTCGAGCACCCGGTTCTGGTCGTCGTAGAGCGTCACGAACACGTCGGCCGACGAGATGGCCTCGGCCCCCCGGTTGACGACGACGCCCGTCAGCGTCGGGTAGTCGCCCCCCTCCCGCTGGAGGCGGAGGTCGGCGACGTCGATCTGGGACGTCTCTCCGCCGCAGGCGGCGAGGGCAACGACGAGGACGGCCAGGAGGAGACGGGGCACGGGCGAGACCGGGGGCGATGGTCGTAAGAACGCTCCGAGACGGGAAGGGTGCCTGGCGGCCGAAGAATGGGCGGGGGGCGGTCTACCGCTCTGGCTCGCGGGTCGGCCCCACGTCGGGTCGACCGACGAGCGCGGCGCGGGCCGCCCTCGGCCACCCTTTACCGACTGCGTGGTCGCCGGCCAGGCTGGCAGGCTACTCGGCCCGGAACGAGACGACGCGGTAGCCGATCTCCTCGTCCGCCAGGCCCTCGTCGTAGTCGATGGAGACCTGGACGGGCACCGGCGGCCCCCGCTCGGTCACGCGGACGGTGACGGAGGCCGCGCCAGCGGCGTAGGCGTCGAGGGCCACGTCGTAGAGCCCGAGCACGCCCAACGGCTCGGTCTCGTAGCTCGTCGCGCTCGACGCCACCACCCGCCCGTCCTCGACGAGGACCTCGACGGTGTTGGGTGGGCAGAAGCACAGGACCTCGTAGCTCATCCGGTAGCGGTCCGGCCCGGCGTCGGCCCACTCCGCCCGGGCCCGCGCCAGGTCCTCGGCCGACGTCACCTCGGCGTCGGCGCTCAGGTCGACGTCGCCGCCCACCGAGTCCGAGTCGCAGCCGGCCGCGACCAGGAGGAGGACCAGGGGGAACGCGCGCACGTCAGCGGTCGGCGGGGCGGAGGTCGGAGACGCGGTAGGCGATCTCCTCGTCGGCCATCCTGGCGTCGTAGTCGATCCCGACGCTCGTGGGGTAGCCCATCTCCGGGTCGTAGGTGACGTCGACGGCCGCGGCGCCCTTCTCGTAGGCCTCGTCGATCAGGTCGAACAGGTCGGCCACCGTCGCCCCCCGCTCGTCGTCGACCGCCGCGCCGTCCAGGCGGACCGACTCGACGGCGCCGTCGCGGACGACGACGGCGAACGGGCCGGTGTAGTCGGGCGACGGGCAGAAGCAGATCCGCTGGAGCGTCATCGCGTAGGCGTCGAGGCCGGCATCGGCCCAGCGGGCGCGGGCCGCGTCGAGGTCGGGCGAGCGCTCGGCGGGCGCGCCGCCCAGGGCGGGGCCGTCGGGGAACCCCTCGTCTGGCGCCTCGACCGTGGCCGGGGCCGGGCACCCCGCGAGCGGGATCAGGAGGGCGGCGAGGAGGAGACGGACCATGACGGGCGCGGGGGGACGGGCCGAGTAACGAGCGCGGCGCCCGGTTGGTCCGTCGCAGCGCGAGCGCATTCTCCCCTACGTGTCATCCTGAGCAGAGCGAAGGGTCTCAGCACGATGCCGACCCCTCCGGCACCGCTTCCTACGGCTTGGAACCCCACGTTGAGTCCTTCACTTCGTTGGCTGCGCCTTCGCTGCGCGGTCAGGGCGACAAGGGTGGGGCTCCCAGCTCGGAACGCTGGCTGCGCCGACCCTTCGCGGTGTCCCCCTGAGTTCAGGAGGACCGTCCGGTCGCCCATCGCTCCACTCAACGGGCGACCGGACGGGGGTCCGGCACGGGCTGTCCGCCGCTACCCCAGGTCCGCGAGGTTGGCTTCGAGCGCGGCGATCTCGGCCTTGGCGTCGTCGGCCTTCTGGCGCTCCTTGGCCACGACCGCGTCGGGCGCGCGCGAGACGAACGCCTGGTTCTGGAGCTTCTTCTCGACGCCGCCCAGGAAGCCGCGCTTGGCCTCGATCTCCTTCGTCAGCCGCTGGCGCTCGACGTCGAGGTCGATCATCCCTTCGAGCGGGACGTAGACCACGTGGGCCCCGACGACGACGGCCGCGCTAGCGGCCGGCTTCGGGAGGTCGGCCCCGAGGGTGAGGTCCGACAAGCCGGCTAGCCGCTCGACGTACCCGCGGGCGTCGTTGAGCGCGGCGGCCGTCGCCGCGTCGCCGGCCACGACGAGGGCCCGGACGTCCTGGGACGGCGGCACGTTGTACTGCGCCCGCACCTGGCGGACGGCCGTCACTAGGTCTTGCACCGTCCCGAACGTGGCCGCGGCGTCGGCGTCGGTCTCGCTCGCCGGGGGCGCCGGCCAGTCGGCGGCGATGAGCGCGTCGCCGGGCTGGCGGGGGCGCACCGTCCACCACAGCTCCTCGGTCACGAACGGCATGAACGGGTGGAGCAGCTGGAGGATCTGCTCGAACACCTCGGTCGAGAGCGCCAGCGTTTCCTTCGACGGCGTCTCGCCGTGCGGCGCCTTCGACACCTCGAGGTACCAATCGCAGAAGTCGCGCCAGACGAAGTCGTAGGCCAGGTGCGCGGCTTCGGAGATGCGGTAGGCGTCGAGCGCGGCGGTCACGGCCTCGACGGTGTCGCGGAGCCGCGTGAGCAGCCACCGCTCCGCCAGCTCCAGCTCGTCGAAGCTCCGCTCGCGGCGGAGGTCTTCCGTCGGGCGCCCCGCGTCGTCGCGCGCGACGAACCGGCCGAACACCCTCGCGGCGTTCCAGAGCTTGTTGGCGAAGTTCCGGCCGCCCTCGAACTTGCCCGGGTCCAACTTGATGTCCTGGCCCTGGGCGCACAGGACGGCGAGCGTGTAGCGGACCGCGTCGGCGCCGTAGGTCTCGATCATGTCGAGCGGGTCGATCCCGTTGCCGAGCGACTTCGACATCCACCGGCCCTGCTTGTCCTTGATCATGCCCGTGATGAACACGTCGGTGTACGGGACCGCGTCCAAAAAATGCGTGCCGGCCATGATCATCCGGGCGATCCAGAAAAACAGGATGTCGTACCCGGAGACGAGCACGGAGCCCGGGTAGAACGCCCGGAGCGCGTCCGTCTTCTCGGGCCAGCCCAGCGTCGCGAACGGCCACAGCCACGACGAGAACCACGTGTCGAGCACGTCCTCGTCCTGGACGTAGCCTGGGCCGGGCGAGTCGACCGAGACCACGAACCCCGCCTCGTCGCGCTCGCCAGTCGCTGGGTCGACGGGGTACCAGACCGGGATCCGGTGGCCCCACCAGAGCTGGCGGCTGATGGGCCAGTCGCGGATGTCCTCGAGCCAGCGCCGGTACTCGTTGGCCCACCGGGCCGGGTGGAACGTGATGGTCCCGTCGTTGACGACCGCCAGCGCGCGGTCCGCGAGGGGCTGCATCGCGACGTACCACTGCGGCGACAGCAGCGGCTCGATGACGGCCTTCGACCGCGACGAGACCGGGACCGTGTGCGGATAGTCCTCGGTCTTGACGAGCTGGCCCGACGCCTCCAGGTCGGCCACGATCCGCTTGCGGGCGTCGAACCGGTCCATGTCGGCGTACGGGCCGCCGTGCTCGTTGAGCGTCCCGTCGAGGTTCATCAGCGAGACCGTCTCCAGCCCGTGCCGCTGGCCGATGGCGTAGTCGGTCTCGTCGTGGCCCGGCGTCACCTTGAGCGCCCCGGTGCCGAAGTCCAGCCTGATGGTCTCGTCGGCGATGATCGGGACGATCCGGCCCACCGCCGGGACGCGCACCGTCTTGCCGACCAAGTGTCGGAACCGCTCGTCCTCGGGGTGGACGGCGACGGCCGTGTCGGCGGGGATGGTCTCCGGCCGCGTCGTCGCGATGTCGACGTGCTCGCCCGTCTCGGTCCCGTCCGCGTCGACGACGGGGTAGCGGACGGTCCACAGGTGGCCGGGCCGCTCGACGTTGTCGACCTCCTCGTTCGAGATCACCGTCTGGTTGTCGGGGTCCCAGTTGACGAGGTACTCGCCGCGGTAGACGAGCCCCTGCTCGTGGAGCCGGACGAACACCTCCTGGACCGCGCGCGACAGCCCCTCGTCCATCGTGAACCGCTCGTAGCGCCAGTCGCACGAGTCGCCCAGCCGGCGTTTTTGGCGCAGGATGATCCCGCCGTACTCCTCCTTCCACGCCCAGACGTGCTCCAGGAACGCCTCGCGCCCGATCTCCTTGCGGCGGACCCCGTCCTTCTTGAGCTGGCGCTCGACCACGTTTTGGGTCGCGATGCCGGCGTGGTCCATGCCCGGGATCCACAGCGCCTCAAACCCCTGCATCCGCTTGAATCGGACGAGGAGGTCCTGGACTGTGTCCTGGAGCGCGTGGCCCATGTGGAGCCGCCCGGTCACGTTCGGCGGCGGCATCGGGATGACGAACGGCTTTTTGCCGCCCTCCAGCACGGCGTCGGGTTCGGCGTGGAAGAAGCCGCCGTCTTCCCAGTAGCGGTACCAGGTGGCCTCGACGGCCTCGGGCTCGTAGGGGCCGTCGGCAGAGGCCGGGGCGGGCGTCTCGGGGATCGCGGGCTGGGCGCCGCGGTCGCGGGGGATCTCCATCGTCGTGCTCGGCCGGAGGCGGCCCGGGTGAGCCGCCGAAGCTAGCGAGGGCCCCGGGGAGAGCCGGTGAAGCGTGGGCCTCCAGCCCGCCTCTCGGCCGATCTGGGCCAGCTCGGCACGTCGACCCCAAACGGCCCTTAACCGGGCCGACCCTTGCCCGATACCGATGGCGGTCCTGTTGCCTCGTGCTTCCCGGCCGCTATCTCCACCAGCGCAGCCCTCATGTCCGTCGTACAGCACCCCGTACAGTTCCTCCTCACCCTCATCGTGGCGGTCGGCCTCTTCGGAGCCGCCAGCACGCCGGCCCACGCCCAGTCCAGCACGCTCCAGTTCTACTTCGGCCAGGACAAGCCGTCGAGCCCCATCGGCGGGAGCGACAGTTCGCCCGCGACGGAGTCCCAGATCCAGGCGGCCATCGCCGGCGGCGACGCCGCGGCGGCCCGGGCCGCCTTCGACGGCCGCATCCGCCTGCCCTCGGTCGGCGTCGAGTCGTTCGAGTCCCCGACGTTCACGGCGAACAACACCGGCGACGGCAGCGGGTACCTCGCCACGGTCCCCGTCTCGTTCCAGGGCTCGGGCAACAGCCCCGAGACGAGTGAGACCATCGGCGGGACGTTCCAGGGGACCGGCACCCAGTACTCGATCCGGAGCGACCGCAAATACGGGACGTTCCCCGCGCTCGGGACTCAGTTTCTCGCCTCGACCGAGGGCAACATCAAGGTGACCTTCAACGAGCCCGTCTCGGCCTTCGGGTTCTACGGGACCGACATCGGCGAGGGCTCCACCCAGAAGGTCCGGCTCGACCTCTACCCCGTCGGCGCGACGACGCCGACGGCCACCCGCGTCGTCGACGGCATCTCGGCGCCGTCCGGCGGCATCCTGTTCTTCGGGTTCACCGACCAGGCCACCCGCTACGAGCGCGTCGACATCACGACGCTGACGAGCGCCGACGGCC
The DNA here is from genome assembly GCF_965213695.1 of Rubrivirga sp. Lineage (GTDB taxonomy): Bacteria > Bacteroidota > Rhodothermia > Rhodothermales > Rubricoccaceae > Rubrivirga. The sequence continues at coordinate 3,064,052 of NZ_OZ243912.1, forward strand.
CGAGCTCGGAGTACTTCGGGTTCGACTCGTTCATCACGGCCGACGTCAACCAGGTGGCCGGGGCCGAGTTCGCGGACCTCAACGGCACCGTCAGCGACCCGGGCGACAACGTCGACGGGGCCGACTCGGCCGTCGAGGGCGAGACGGTCCGGCTCCTCTTCCGGACCGACGGGACCGGCGCGGGCTCGGTCACCGTCGCCGTCACCGGCGGGACGGGCGGCTCGGCCGACGTCGACGGGTTCACGTCGCAGGCCGTCTCGATCGTCGACGGCCACAACATCGCCGCGCTCCCGATCCGCACGACCGACGACAACCTCCCCGACGACGGCGAGACGGTCGTGTTCGAGATCACGGCGGCGACCGGGTCGTTCGCCGACAGCTACGCCGTCGGGCAGCGGTTCACGCTGACCATCGGGGACCCGCTCCCGGCCTTCTCCCAGAGCCTGGCGCCGACGCCGGCCGTCGAGGGCCAGCCGGCCACGGTCACGGTCACCATCGACAACACGGGCCGGGGGGTCACGGCGACCGGCATCGAGTTCTCGACGGCCTTGCCCGCGAGCCTCCCGGTCGACGCGCCTGCCAACGTCGTCTCGACGTGCGGCGGCGCGGCCGGCGTCAGCGGGCAGACGCTGAGCGCGTCCGGCGGGAGCGTCGGGCCGGGTCAGGTCTGCACCGTGACCGTCGACGTGACCCCGGCCTCGGCCGGCACGGCGAGGCTCGCCGCCGTCACCGTGACGACGGACAGCGGGCAGAACGAGGCGCCGGCCGTCGACGCCGCCGTCGTGCGGGGCGTCTCGTTCGACGCGGCCTCGGCGACCGCATCGGAGGGCGACACGGTCGCGCTCGCGGCCACGCTCTCGAGCGCGGCGCCGGCCGGCGGCCTGTCCGTCGAGGTCGCCCTGACGGGCGGCGCGGCGGCGGACCTCGACGCCTACGCCGTCCAGACGATCTCCTTCGGGGCCGGCGCCTCGACCGGCTCGGCCTCGTTCACCGTCGCCGACGACGGGCTCCGCGAGGGAGCCGAGACGCTCACGTTCTCGTTCCAGGACCCGTCGGCGGGCGTGGTGCCGGCGGGCCAGACCACGACCGACCTCGACGTCGCCGCGTCGCTCGCCACGGGCGCCCTCACGGCCGGCGCCGGACAGACGAGCTCCGGCACGGTCGTCTCGGCCACGGTCGACGAGGGCGGCTCGGTCACCGTCACCGTCACCCTGACCGACGCCGCCGTCGGCGACGAGTCGGTCGACCTCGTGTTCGCCCCGAGCGCCCCGACGACGGGGAGCGCCGCCGACGTCGACGAGACGACCGTGGCACTCGCGTTCGCCGCCGGCGCGACGACGGCCTCGGCCACGCTCGACGCCGTCCAGGACGGCCGGGCCGAGGGCGACGAGCTCCTCCGCTTCGCGCTCGCCAACGCGGTCCACCTCGACCTCGGCGACCCCGACACGTTCGACCTCACCGTCAGCGCGTCCGGCGCCGGGGTCGCCTTCGCCGCCGCCACCGGCTCCGCGGCCGAGGGCGGCACGGCGACGATCACCCTGACGTCGGCGGTCGCCGACGACGGCGACACGGCCGTCGTCACGCTCGACGGGGCGTCCTCGACGGGCACCTCGGCCGACCTCGGCGGGTTCACGTCGGCGACGGTCACGTTCACCGGCGGCGTCGCCACGCTCGACGTCCCGGTCACCACCGACCGCCGCGCCGAGGCGGCCGAGACCTTCGCGTTCGACGTGTCCGGCGCGGTCCTCGACCCCGACGGCGAGCAGACGTTCACGCTGACCGTGGCGCGGTCCAACGCCGAGGCCGCCTTCGCCCAGTCCACACTGTCGGCCGAGGAGGGCCAGACGGTCCAGCTCGTCGTGACCTTGTCGAGCCCCGCGCTCGGCGACGAGTCGGTCACCGTCGCGCTTACGAGCGGCGACCCGGCCGACCTCGGCGGGTTCACGTCGGAGACCGTCCCGTTCGCCGCCGGCGCCACCACGGCGACCGTCGCCGTCCCCATCACGGAGGACGGGGTGGCCGACGACGACGAGACGTTCACGTTCGCGCTCCAGGGCGCCACCTTCCTCGACCCCGGCACGCCGGCCACGGCCACGCTCTCGGTCGGGAGGACCGGGGCGCTCGTCTCGTTCGCGACGAACCACCAGCCGGCGACCGAGAACGCCGGGACGGTCGAGGTCGTCCTCCAGGTCCACGGCGACCTCGCCGCTCCGGCGTCGGTCCTCGTGTCGCTCCTCTCGGGCAGCCCCGCCGACCTCGGCGGGTTCACCGAGAAGCGCGTCGACCTCCCGTGGGGCAACGATCAGCAGGACGAGGTCGTCGTCGAGATCCCGATTACCGACGACCGGCTCCGCGAGGGCGTCGAGGTGTTCGTGTTCGCCCTCTCCGAGCCGACCGGCAACGCGCCCGACGGGGTCTCTTCCTCGGACGACTCGTTCGCGCTCATCGTCCAGGACAACGACGGCAACGACGGCACGGACGTCGCGACGGTCCCGGCCACCACGAGCCCCAGCGCCGTCGGCGCCCGGCTCTTCGGGGTCCCCGTCGGGGGGCTGACCGTGGCCGAGCTCGCCGCGGCCTTGGGCGGCGAGCCCGCCCCGACGGTCTACGTCGTCGACGCGGCTGGGGGCGCGCTCGTCGTGCCCGACCCGGCCCTGGTCCTCGACGCCGGCCAGGCCGTCTACGTCGAGGGCGCCACCGGCGACGCGCTGACGCTGACGGGCTCGGCCCCGGACGGCCCGGTCACGTTCGTCGGCGGCGCCGACGCCGAGACGGGCCGCGTCCGCGTGGCCGTGTCGAACCCGGCCGGCGCGCCGGTCGACCTGGCCCGGCTCCGGGTCGAGGGCGGCACGCTCGCCGACGTCGTCCTGGTGCTCGACCCGGCCACGGGCGCCCTCGTCCCGGTGTCGCTGTCGGCGCTGGCCGCGGGCGAGGCCGTGCTGCCGCCGTACGCCACGGTCCTGGTCGAAGTCGACCCCTCGGGCGACCCCGCCGACGTCCGCGTGACGCTCGACCCGGACGAGGCCGACGGCGCGCTCCCGGCGACGGGCCTCCGCGCCGACGCCTGCGGCCGGGCCCCGGGCGACGCGGGCGTCGTGTGCCTGGCGCTCGGCTCGCCGGGCCGGTCCCACGTCGGCGACCGCGCCGTCGTCCGGCTCCGCTCGGACGACGGGCAGACGCGCGGGCTCGCCGAGCCCCCCGATTGGTACGACCTCCAAGACGTCGCCGCCCGCGACGCCCAGCTGACGGTGCCGGGCGGCGCCGAGGGCGCGCTCGCGCTCGCCACCGCGTCGGTCGTCTTCGAGAGCACGGTCACCGTCCCGCTCTCGGTTGCCGTCGGCGGGCCCGGGCTCTACACGCTCGCCCTCACGCGCCCCGTGGGCGGTCCCGACGACGACCGCTTCGAGGTCGTCCTCCTCGACGGCGACGCCGAGGTCGCGCTCGACACCGTCGACGCCTACCGGTTCGAGGTCGGGCCCGAAGAGGACCTCACCGGTCGGTTCGCCCTCCGCGTCGGCCGCGAGGTCGCGGTGGCCTCGGGCCACGGCCCGTCGCTCGTCGACCGCGTCGGGCGCCCGTACCCGAACCCGTCGGCCGGAGCGGTCACGGTCGAGGTCGAGGTGACGGAGGCCCAGGCCCTCCGGGTCACGGTTTTCGACGCGGTCGGCCGGGTGGTCCTCGTGCCGTTCGACGGGCCCGCGGCCCCGGGCGCCCCGCTCCGGGTCGCGCTCGACGCGACCGGGCTGGCCCCCGGCGTCTACGTGGTGCACGTGGCCGGCGAGACGGTCCGGGAGGCCCGGCGCCTCACCGTCGCCCGCTAGCGACCTCAGCCTGATCCCGACTCGCGCGGCCTCCGTCCTCTCCGGGCGGGGGCCGCGCGCCGTTCGGACCTCCCGCTCGCCCGGGGCGCCGGGCCGGGAATCACATCAACGGGCGAGGCCACGAACCGGGACACGCTCGGCGCCGGGTTCGTCGCCCGCCGCTCGTCCGCCCGGTGACCGAAGGGACGGCGGCCAACGGCGCGGTCGTGCGTAGGCTTGCGCCGGTCCGCCGCCCTCGCCATGCCCGCCGTCGTCCCGTTCGAGACCGCGCCCCAGCTCGTCGCCCGGCTGGCGGCCCACTACGCCGGGACCGGCAAGGCCGCGCTCGGCTACAAAGACAAGACCACCAAGGCGTGGGCCGACGTCACCTGGGACGACCTCCACGCCCAGGTCCGCGCGCTCGCCGGGTTCCTGCACGCCCGGGGCGTCCGCAAGGGGGACCGGGTCGCGATCCTGAGCGAGAACCGGCCCGAGTGGGCCGTCGCCGACCTCGCCGCCCAGGTGCTCGGCGCCGTCACGGTCGCCCTCTACACGACGACGCCGGCCAGCCAGGTCGCGTACGTGGTGAGGGACAGCGGGGCCCGCGTGCTCGTCGTCTCGACCGGCTTGCAGCTCCGCAAGGCCGACCGGGCGACCGACTCGTGCCCCGACGTCGTGGCCGTCGTGTCGATGGCCGAGCCGCGCAAGGCCCGCCCCGAGACCCCCGTCACGACCTGGGCCGACGCGCTCGCCGAGGGCGCCCGCCACGACCTCCCGCTCGACCCCGACGTCGTCAGGCCCGACGACCTCTCGGCGCTCATCTACACGTCCGGCACCACGGGCGACCCGAAGGGCGTGATGATGACGCACCGGAACCTGATGTCGAACGCCCAGGCCGCGCTCGACCGGATCGACGTGGGCGAGACCGACGTCCACCTCTCGTTCCTGCCGCTCAGCCACGCCTTCGAGCGGACGGCCGGCTACACGACGCTGCTCGCGGCCGGCGCCCAGATCGTCTACGCCGAGTCGATCGACGCCGTCGCGAAGAACCTCCCCGAGGTCCGCCCGACGGTGATGGTGTCGGTCCCCCGGCTGTTCGAGCGGATGTACGACGCGATCCGGCGGTCGGTCGCCGAGGGCTCGGCGGTCAAGCGGGGGCTGTTCGCGTGGGCCGTCGGCGTGGGGACGGCCGTGGCCGCGCGCCAAGCGGCCGGGCGGACGGTGGGGCCGCCCCTCCGGGCCCAGCACGCGCTCGCGCAGCGGCTGGTGTTCTCGGCGCTCCACGAGAAGCTGGGCGGGCGGATCCGGTTCGCCATCAGCGGCGGGGCCGCGCTGCCCCCGGAGATCGGGGCGTTCTTCGCCGCCGCCGGCATCCCGCTCATCGAGGGGTACGGGCTGAGCGAGACGGCGCCCATCCTGGCCGCCAACCCGACCGACGCGCCGGTCTACGGGACCGTCGGGTGGGTGATGCCCGGCGTCACGCTCGCCGTCCGGTCCCTCGACACGGGCCGGCTGCTGGCGGAGGTCGCCGGCGACGCCTACCCCCTCGACGTGACGACGGGGCCGGGCGAGATCCTGGCGCGCGGCCCCAACGTGATGCCGGGCTACTGGAACCGCCCCGACGAGACGGCCCAGGCGTTCGACGCCGACGGCTGGTTCCGCACCGGCGACATCGGCCGGTTCGAGGGGGGCTCCCTCCGGATCACCGACCGGATCAAGCACATGATCGTGACGGCCGGCGGCAAGAACGTGTACCCCGGCCCCATCGAGGCCGCGCTCGCCACGAGCCCGCTCGTGGCCCAGGTGCTGGTCGTCGGCGAGGGCCGGCCGTTCCTGACCGCGCTCGTCGTGCCCGACACCAACGCGCTCCGCGAGGAGGTGACCGCACGCGGACCGGCGCCCGTGCCCGACGGGCTGCTCGACGCGCCCCAGGCGACCGCCCTGATCGACGACGTGCTCGCGGCGTACAACCGGGAGGCCGCGAGCCACGAGCGGGTCCGCGCGTTCCGGTTCGCGCCCGAGCCGTTCACCGTCGACAACGACCTGCTCACGCCGACGCTGAAGCCGAAGCGCCGGGCCATCGAAGCCCGGTTCGCCGCGCTCGTGGAGGCGATGTACGGGTGAGGACCCGCTAGCCGGAGCCCTCCTACGCAGCCCCCCTCCTGGTGGGGGAGACGGCGGATCGCATCGGCGACGAGCTCGCCAGCGAGGGACCGGAGCGATCGGCGGACGTAGCGAGCCACCTGCGACAACGCAAAGCGGCCCTCCCGCCGAAGCAAGAGGGCCGCTAGGGGTCGGGATGGCGGGATTCGAACCCACGACCTCCTCGTCCCGAACGAGGCGCGCTACCGGGCTGCGCTACATCCCGAGGTCGGCAGAACCGACGGACGCCATGATACGCACGCGCCGCGCCGCGCCGACCGCCCCCCCTGGTGAAGCGCGCACGAACCCTGCCAGGGGCGAGGGCGCTTTAGAAATGGGTCGGCGACCGGGGCCGAAAGGTGGAAACGGGCCTGGAGGGGGAGCTGTGCCGAGCGTGAGGCCCGGCATTTTGTCTTATCGCCCCAGCGTCGGGTCACGGACGTACGTGTCGAACCGGAAGGCGGGCCGGTCGCCCTCGGCCGGATGCCGTTTGCTGGCGTCGAGGTGGAACGGGCCGCCGTTCTCGGCGAGCAGGTGGCGGTACGGCGGGAAGTACGTGTCGCCCTCGAACTCCCCTTCGACGAACGTCAGCTCAAGCCGGTCGGCCTGGACCGCGCCGTCGGGGTCGAGGACCGAGCCGTAGACGCCCGCGCCGCCGCCGATGAACAGGCGCTCGCGGTCGGCGAACGCGCGGACGGCCTCCTCGAGCCCGCCGTAGACGTGGATGCCGGGGTGGTCGACCGACGACGGGTGCCGGGTCAGGACCACGTTCTCGCGGTTCGGGAGCGGCCCGCCGAACTGGTGGAGCAGGCTCTCGAACGTCCGCCGCCCCATGACGAGGGGCCAGCCAGTCGTGAGCGCTTTGAACCGCCGGAGGTCGGCCGGGAGGTGCCACGGGAGGTCCATCCCGTCCCCGATGAGGCGGTCGGCCGGGCTCCCGGGGGCCTCCGCGACCGCGGCGACGACAACGACTTCGGGCATGGGGACTGGGGACTGGGGACTGGGGACTGGGGACTGGGGACTGGGGACTGGGGACTGGGGACTGGAAAGATGTCCGTCGCCGGCCACTCGCACCACCGACGGGCCGCCGAGATGCCCACGGAGCGTCCACGCTGCCCCCCTCTGCCCGTTCCCCGTTCCCATTGGCCATTCCCCGCGAGCGCCAGCGAGCCCTACACGGCGACCGGGAAGCGGATGGCAGCCTGGGGGTCGTAGGCCTCCAGGTGGAAGTCGTCGAACGCCAGCTCGTCGGGGTCCTTGGGGCGTCCGTCGGGGTGGCGGCCGATGCGGAGGCGCGGGGCCGGCGCGGGCGTCCGCGCGAGCTGCTCGCGCAAGCCGTCGACGTGGTCGACGTAGACGTGGGCGTCGACGAGCGTGTGGGCGAACCGCCCGGGGCGCAGGCCGGCGGCGTCGGCGAGCACCTGCGTCAGCAGCGCGTAGCAGGCGAGGTTGAACGGGACGCCGAGCGCGAGGTCCGCCGAGCGCTGGGTGAGGTGGCAGTTGAGGAGGTCGGGCCCGTCGTCGGCCGGCGTGACCTGGAAGGCGAACGTGTAGTGGCACGGCGGCAACCGGCTGACGGCCGCGTTCGCCGGGTGCCACGCGCTGACGACGAGCCGGCGGCTCATCGGGTCCGTCCGCAACGTGTCCAGGACGTAACCGAGCTGGTCGAACGAGAGCGACCCGTCGGCCTCGCGGCGGACGCGGGGGTGGCCGGCCTCGACCCAGACCTCGCCGCCCAGGGCGACGCCGGGCTCGGGGACCGGGAAGCGGCGCCAGAACCGCCCGTAGGCCGTCTGGAGGTCGCCGTCGTCGTCGGCCCAGGCGTCCCAGATCCGGGTGTGCCGGCGGAGCTCGCGGATGTGGTCGGCCCCGGAGAGGTACCACAGGACCTCCCGGAGCATCGAGCCGAAGAACACCTTCTTGGTCGTCAGCAGCGGGTAGCCCTGGGCGAGGTCGACGCTGTAGTGCTCGGCGAACGAGGCAAGGGTGTCGGTCCCCGTCCGGTTCGTCTTGCGGACGCCGGTCGCGAGCACGCGCTCGACGACGCCGAGGTAGGCCTCTTCGGCGGCGGTCGTCGTACCGGGCGGGGCGTCAGTCATGCGGAAGGCGGAAGGCGGAAGGCGGAAGGCGGAAGGCGGAAGGCGGAAAGATGGCCTCTCCCGCCAGCCTGCGCCAGCCATCCGACGGCGGGGTCTCCACATTCCGTCCACGGCGGGCGCGAGCCGGTGGAACTTTTCGAAGCTCAGGGCCCTCCCCTCATCCCTCATCCCTCACCCCCATGGACCCCGGCCTCCACGTCAAGCAAGCGATCAACCACCTCAACAAGGTGCTGGCGTACTACCCCTACGTCGCCGACGGGGGCCAAGCGACCGTCGCGCTCACGCCCGAGGACTGGGGCGTCGTGGCCGACGCGCTCTTCCACATGGGCACGCCGCCCGAGGTGTTCCCCGACGCCATCGAGAGCTACCGCCTCAGCGACGACGGCTCGGAGATGTTGGTGACCACGCAAGACGGGACCCTCATCCACATCCAGGCGGGGTGAGTCGCCGAGGGGCCCGCCGTCGACCGAGCCCCTCAGTTCGCCAGCGCGACCAGGTGGAACCGTGGGATCCGAGCGTGGAACCGGGCGCCGCCCTCGCGCTGCATGAGGTAGGTCCCCTCCATCGTCCCCTCGAACGTGGGCAGGACGCAGACCGAGTGGTACTCGTGGGCCTCACCCGCCGCCAGGACCGGCTGGCGCCCGACGACGCCGGCCCCCTCGACGCGCTGGACGTGGCCGTCGGCGTCGGTGATGGTCCACTGGCGGCGCAGGAGCTGGACCTCGCCCGGCCCCTGGTTCTCGATCCGGACGAAGTAGGCGAAGACGAACTGGCGCGCGAGCGCGTCGGACTTGCCGTCGAGGTACGCCGGGCGGACGGTGACGCGGACGGTCTCGGTGGTGGCGTCGTACGAGACCATCGGGCTACTGGCGGACCTCCTGGCCCCGCGCGTACTCGACGGCGCCGATGAGCCGGCGGACCTCGGGCTCGCAGACCGGGGCCTGCCACCGGCCGTCCTCCTTGAGCCCGCTCCCGACCAGGAAGCCGTCGGCCGCGTCGACGTAGTCGAGCAGGTTGTAGCCGTCGAGGCCGCCGCCGCAGAACAGCGGGAGCGAGGCCTCGGCACGCACGGCGTCGACGACGCCGGGCGCGGACGGGGTGCCGACGGACGGGCCGAGCACGACGAGCGCGTCCGGCCGGGCGGCCTCGACGGCGGCCACGAGCGCCGGGACGTCGTCGGGGCCGGGCGGGCGGAGGTCGGCCAGGACCGGGATCGACCCGGCGCCGAGCCCCTCGCGGTAGCGGTGGAAGCGCGCCGCGGCGGCGTGCTCCTGGGCCCACCCGTCGACGCGGACGAACTGGCAGTGGGCCCCGACGGCGACCGCCAGCGCGGCCCGGTCCGCGTGGAGCACCCGGACGCCGACGGGCAGCCGGCCGGCGTTCCGGCGGACGGCCACGGCCACGTGCGTCATGTAGGCGACGACCTCGGGCCCCGTCTCGTCCTCTCGCAGCGCCGGCGCGTCGTGGGCGTTCTCGACCAAGAGCCCGTCGACGCCGAGCTCGACGAGGAGCCGCGTCTCGGCGACGGCCCGGTCGACGGCCGACCGGACGGACCCGGCCCCCGGCACGCCCGGCGACGGCCCCGCGTGGATCACCGCGACCACCGGCTTCGGACGGGGGAACAGGTCGCGGACGAGGTCGGACATGGAGGGGTGCGCGCGAGCCCGCGCCGGTCGTGGAGTCGTTGAATGGGCCTCCGCCCCCCCGCTGTTCCGTGAATACCCCCACCCCCGCCCCGCGAATCCCCCTATCCCCTCCGCCGCGCCGGCGTCCGAGGCGGACGGGTTAAAAGGGCGCGAACCCCGCGTTCGAGGTCGCCAGGGCCGCTCGGGCAGCACGTCTCCCGAATCACGGCCCGCCCGCGCGCGTACGGTCCGCCATGCCCGACGCCCCCGCCCCGGCCACCCCCACCCTCGCCCTCGACGACGTCGTGGTCCTGTTCGCCGGGGACTCCGGCGACGGGATGCAGCTGACGGGCAGCCAGTTCACGCTGGCGACGGCCCACGCCCGCAACGACTTGTCGACGCTGCCGGACTTCCCGGCCGAGATCCGCGCGCCGGCCGGGACGCTCTACGGCGTCTCCGGCTTCCAGCTCCACTTCGGGTCCGGCGCCGTCCACACGCCCGGCGACGAGGTGGACCTGCTGGTGGCCATGAACCCGGCCGCGCTCAAGGTCAACCTGGCCCGGGTGCGGACCGGCGGGGCCGTGCTCGTCAACGCCGACAGCTTCTCGGCTCGCGACCTCTCGCTGGCCGGCTACGACGCGAACCCGCTCGAAGACGGGACGCTCGACAGCTACGAGCGCCACGACGTCGAGCTGACCAAGCTGACGCACCAAGCGCTCGACGGGACCGGCCTCAGCAAGCAGGAGATCGACCGGGCCAAGAACATGTTCGCGCTGGGCCTGGCGTTGTGGATGTACACCCGGCCCATCGAGCCCGCGCGGGCCTGGATCCGGAGCAAGTTCGCCCGGGTCCCCGAGATCCGCGACGCCAACCTCCGCGCGCTCGACACGGGCTACCACTACGGCGACATCTCGGAGAGCTTCGTCGCCCGCTACGAGATCGCCCCGGCCGACCTGCCGCCGGGGACGTACCGCGCCATCAAGGGCAACGAGGCGCTGGCGCTCGGGCTCGTCGCCGCCGGCGTCAAGTCCGGGCTCGACGTGTTCTACGGGACGTACCCGATCACGCCGGCCTCGGACCTCCTCCACGCCCTCGCGAAGTACAAGGCGTACGGCGTCAAGACGTTCCAGGCCGAGGACGAGATCGCCGCCGTCGGGAGCGCCATCGGGGCCAGCTTCGGCGGGGCGTTGGGCGTGACGGCGACCTCGGGCCCGGGGATGGCGCTCAAGGGCGAGTTCCTGGGGCTCGCGACGATGGTCGAGCTCCCGCTCGTGGTCATCGACGTCCAGCGGGCCGGGCCGAGCACGGGGATGCCGACCAAGACCGAGCAGAGCGACTTGCTGATGGCGATCTACGGCCGCAACGGCGACACGCCGACGCCGGTCATCGCGCCCAAGACGCCGGGCGAGTGTTTCCTCGCCGCCTTCCACGCCGCCCGGATCGCGCTCCAGTACATGACACCCGTCATCGTCCTCTCCGACGGCTACCTCGGCAACGGCTCGGAGCCCTGGAAGCTCCCCGACGTCGACGCGCTCCCGGACATCTCGGTCGCCTTCGCTACGCCTGACACGGCGGCGTTGAACGAGGACGGCGCGTTCTTGCCCTACGTCCGCGACGAGCACACGCTGGCGCGTGGGTGGGCACGGCCGGGCACGGCCGGGCTCGAGCACCGGATCGGCGGGCTCGAAAAGGACGCGCGGACCGGCGGCGTGAGCTACGACCCCGAGAACCACCAGCGGATGACCGAGACGCGGGCCGAGAAGGTGGCCCGGATCGCCGACGCCTTTGGGCCCGTCCAGGTCGAGGGCGACCCCGCCGACGACGGCGACGGCGACGTGCTGGTCGTCGGCTGGGGCTCGACGTACGGGGCCATCAAGAAGGCGGTCGAGAGCGCGACGGCGCGCGGGCTCCGCGTCGGCCACGCCCACCTCCGGTGGCTCAACCCGTTGCCGCCGGGTCTGGACGAGGCCATCGGTCGGTACCGCCGCGTGCTTGTGCCCGAGCTCAACGGCGGCCAGCTCGTCCACGTCCTGCGCGACCGTTTCTTGGTGGACGCCGTCGGCCTGTCGAAGGTCCAGGGCCTCCCCTTCTCAGCTAGAGAGGTCGAGGCGAGCATCGTCGAACTGGCCGCACCTCCCTCCCACACCGTGTCATCCTGAACGGATGTGAAGGATCTCAACTCGGACCCCGAGCTTTGTCTCACCGGTCCCGACGACTCGCGACGTCGGCGCTGAGATCCTTCGCAGGCTCAGGATGACACGGTGTGGGAGGTCGAGATCGCCCCTCGTTCGAACCGCGCCAGCGACGGCGCAGCAACACGCAACACCGAATGTCCTCCCTCCCTCCCGCCGACGACGCCCTCCCCGACGGCTCGGCTGCCCGGCCTGGCGGCACGCCGCCCCAGCCTCGCGGCGACAAGGGCGCCCGGCCCGACACGCCCGAGCCGGCCGGCACCCGCAAGCCGGTCGACGCGCCCGCCGTGCCCGCCTCGGACGGCGCCCCGGCGCTCCCGCCCATCCCCGAGACCGAGCCCGACGACGGCGCTCCGCCCCGGACGCCGACGCGCCCGCCGGGCGCCGGCGCGCCGGTCCAGAAGCCGGCCCGTCCGCCTGGCGCCCGGCGACCACCGGTGCCGGCTCGCGCCCGCGTCGTCGACCCCGAGGGCGATGGGGCGTCACTCGGCCTGCCCGTCCTCACGCGCAAGGACTTCGTCTCCGGGTCGGACGTCCGGTGGTGCCCGGGCTGCGGCGACTACGCCGTACTGGCGGCCGTCCAGCGGGCGCTGCCCGAGCTGGCCGAGACGCGCGAGAACGTCGTGTTCATCTCGGGGATCGGCTGCTCGTCGCGCTTCCCGTACTACATGAACACGTACGGCTTCCACAGCATCCACGGCCGCGCGCCCGCCGTGGCGACCGGCCTCAAAAGCACGCGGCCCGAGCTCGACGTCTGGGTCGTCACCGGCGACGGCGACGCGCTGAGCATCGGGGCCGGCCACACGGCCCACATGCTGCGCCGGAACGTGGACCTCCAGGTGTTGCTGTTCAACAACCAGATCTACGGGCTGACGAAGGGCCAGTACTCGCCCACGTCGGAGGTCGGGAAGGTGACGAAGTCGTCGCCGTACGGGTCGCTCGACCACCCGTTCAACCCGGCCGCGCTCGCGCTCGGCTCGGACGGCTCGTTCGTCGCGCGGACGCTCGACCGGGACCCGAAGCACATGCAATCGGTCCTCAAGGCGGCCCACGGCCACCGGGGCACGTCGTTCGTCGAGATCTACCAGAACTGCAACATCTTCAACGACGGGGCCTTCTTCGACTTTACCGAGCGCGAGTCCAAGCCGCTCCGCGCCGTGTTCGTCGAGGACGGCCAGCCGATGACCTACGCCGACGGCGAGAAGGGGCTGATCCTAGACGGCCTGCGCCTGCGCTCCGTCGACCTCGGCGGCGACCGGACGGCCGACGACTGCGTCGTCTACGACTCGACCGACAAGGCGCTCGCGCTGCTGGTGGTGGACCAGATGTTCTGGGACGGTGACCTCCCCCGCCCCTTCGGCGTCCTGTACCGCGAGGACCGGCCGACGTACGACGCGCTGCTCAACGAGCAGGTCGACGCCGTGCGCGAGCAGAAGGGGCCCGGCGACCTCAAGGCGCTGCTGGCGGCCGGCGACACCTGGACCATCGAGTAACGGTCGGCATACGAGGGGCCTCTCCCCTTTTCGTCCCATGTCCGACCTGACCGGCTCCGGCCCGCGCCGCCAGCGGTCCGTCTTCGTCGGGGGCCTGGCCGGCCGCCGGCCCGACGTCCCCGCCGAGCACGCGGCGCTCGAAGAGGCGGCCCGGCGGGTCATGTCGCCCGAGGGGTTCGCCTACGTCGCCGGCGGCGCGGGCGCCGAGCGGACGATGGCCGCCAACCGGGACGCCTTCCGCCGACACCCCATCGTCCCCCGCGTGCTCCGCGGCGCCGACCCGCGCGACCTGACGACGACGCTGTTCGGCCAGGACCTCCCGGCCCCGCTGGCGCTGGCGCCCATCGGCGTGCTCGAGATGGCCCACCCCGAGGCTGACCTCGCCGTCGCCCGGGCCGCCGCCGCGCTGGGCGTCCCGTTCGTGTTCTCGAGCCAGGCGAGCGTCCCGATGGAGGCGACGGCCGCCGCGATGGACGCCGTCCGCCCCGGCGCGCCGCGGTGGTTCCAGCTCTACTGGAGCACCGACGACGACCTTGTCCGCTCGTTCGTCCGGCGGGCCGAAGCGTGCGGGTGCGCAGCGATCCTGCTCACACTCGACACGACGCTGCTCGGCTGGCGCCCGCGCGACCTCGACCTGGCGGCGCTCCCGTTCCTGCACGGCCGGGGGATCGCGCAGTACACGAGCGACCCCGTGTTCATGTCGAAGCTGGACCACCCGCTGCCCGACCCGCCCGCTCGGCCGCCGGTCCAACTCTCGACGCTGCGCGCGGCCGTCGGGCAGGCCCGGCGCGTGCCGGGCGGCGTGCTCGACAACTTGCGCTCGTCGCGCGCGCGGAAGGCGGTCCAGCGGTTCGTGGCTACCTACTCGCGCCCATCGCTCTCGTGGGACGACCTCGGCCTGCTCCGCGAGACGACCAGCCTCCCCATCGTCCTCAAAGGCGTCCTGCACCCGGACGACGCCCGCCGCGCGCTCGACGCGGGGGTGAGCGGGTTTGTGGTATCCAACCACGGGGGCCGCCAGGTCGACGCCGAGGTCGCCAGCCTGGACGCGCTGCCGGGCGTGGTCGAGGCCGTCGACGGGCGGGCCCCGGTCCTGTTCGACAGCGGCGTCCGCGGCGGGGCCGACGTGTTCATCGCCCGCGCGCTCGGCGCCGACGCCGTCCTGCTCGGCCGGCCCTACGTCTACGGGCTGGCCATCGCGGGCGAGGCCGGCGTCCGGACGGTCGTCGAGAACGTGGTGGCCGAGCTCGACCTGACGATGGGGCTCGCCGGCTGCGCGTCGCTGGCGGACGTCACGGCCGAGCGGCTGGCGACGAGCGCCGGGGCGTAGACTCCGCCGTCGCTCCCCGGACCCGTGCCCTCGCTTCCCCTCCCGCTCGCCGTGCTCCTGGCCGGCCTCGGCGTCGCCTGCGCCAAGCCCGCCCCTCCCCCACCCGAGCCTGCGCCGGTCGCGGCCGGTCCGGTGGCCGTCGGCGACACGTCGGACGGCGGGGCCGTCGCGCTCGACTCGGCGACGGTCGCCCGGTTGGTGGCCCAAGACCCGCTGTGGGCCGACGCGCTCCGCATCCACTACGACGCCGTCGCGATCGACGGCCACGTCGACACGCCGATGCTGATGCTGGACCAGGGCTACGCGCTCGGCGAGCGGCACCGGCGCGACCACGTCGACCTGCCGCGGATGGCCGAGGGCGGGCTCGACGGCGCCTTCTTCTCGATCTACGTGGCCCGCAGCTACGGCGAGGGCCAGGCGGCGACGGACCGAGCGCTGGCGATGATCGAGGCTGTCCACCGCCAGGTCGCCGGGCTGGACGAGGCCACGCTCGTGCGGACGGCCGACGGCGTGGTCGCGGCGAGCCGGCGGGGCCAACGCGCCATCTTGCTCGGGCTCGAAGGCGGCCACGCGCTCCAGGGCTCGCCCGACGTCTTGCGTCTCCTCGCGGCGAACGGCATCCGCTACGTCACGCTGACGCACTCGAACACCAACTCGTTCGCCGACGCCGCGACCGACGCCGCGCGCTGGGGCGGCCTCAGCGACCTCGGCCGCGAGCTGGTCACCGAGATGAACCGGCTGGGCGTGCTCGTCGACCTCTCCCACGTCTCGGATTCCACCTTCGAAGACGCGCTCGCGGTCACCCGGGCGCCCGTGATCCTGAGCCACTCGTCGTGCCGGGCGCTCCACGACCACGTCCGCAACGCGAGCGACGACATGCTCCGAGCGCTGGCCGACAACGGGGGCGTGGTCATGATCAACTTTTTCGCGGACTACCTCGGCCCGGGCGCGACGCTCGCCACGGCGCTCGACCACGTTGAGCACGCCGTCCGGGTCGCCGGCGTCGACCACGTCGGGCTGGGGAGCGACTTCGACGGCGTCCCCGCGCTCCCGGACGGGTTGGGCGACGTAACGCGGCTGCCGTGGATCACGCACGGCCTCTTGGAACGCGGGGTCTCCGAGGCCGACGTCCGCAAGATCCTCGGCGGCAACGTGCTCCGCGTGATGCGCGACGCGGAGCGGGTGGCCGCCGAGATGCGCGAGGGCGGGGCGTAGGGACACGATTCATCGTGTCCGCCAGGCTGGCGGGGCGCCCCTACCGCAGCACCCGCTCGACGGCCTCCGGGTCCCCCTCGGTCGGCGCCGGGTCGAGGGCGAGCGCCGCCGCCAGGATCCCGTACACGTCGACGGCGTGGATCGGGCCGGTCGTGACGCCCTCGCGGAACCGGGGGCCGCGCGCGATGAACAGGGCGCCCATGTCGGACGAGGCGGGGTCGAACCCGTGGGCGCCGCCGGACGGCCGCGACGGGTTCCGGTCGAGGTAGCCCTGCGAGGTGGCCGTCCACCCCGGGTCGACCAAGACCACGACGGGCGGGATCCGGTCGCTGGCCGAGTAGTGGAGCCGCGCCGGCACGTCGGCCTTGCGCATGGCGGTCAGGTGCGGGAGGGCCGAGACGCGGGCGACGAGCGCGTCCACGTCGACCGTCTCGTCCGGCCACAGGCCGACGACCTCGCCCCAGTCCACGTCGACCGCGTCGTAGTCGACGGCGCCGTCCAGAACGACGACGCGGTCGCGCGAGACCGGCGTCATCCCGTGGTCGCTGACGACGACGAGGTCGGTGTCGTCGAGCCGTCCGATCTCGCGGAGGCCCTCGACCAAAGCCGCGAGCGCCGCGTCGACCTCCGCGATGGCCCGGTCCACCTCGGGCGCGTCCGGCCCGAACCGGTGGCCGGCCGTGTCGACGCCCTCGAAGTAGAGCGTCGCGAGCCCGGCCCCCGCGTCCAGCCAGTCGAGGGCCGTCTCGACGCGGTCGCGGTACGCCATGTCGCCGTCGTACGGGAGCCACGTCGTCGGGCGGACGCCGCCGATCTCGGCCTCGGAGCCGGGCCAGAACACGGTCGCCGTCGGCACGCCCTGCGTTTCGGCCGTGACCCAGATCGGCTCGCCGCCCCACCACCGGCCGTCGACGAGCGCCTGCCGGTTCGAGAGCGAGAACCGGGCCGGCTCGCCGTCTTCGAGCCGCGACGGGTCCCGCATCGTGTTGCCGACGATCCCGTGGGACTCGGGGTGGAGCCCGGTCACGAGCGAGTAGTGGTTGGGGAACGTCTTCGACGGGAAGACCGGCACCAGCCGCTCGGCGCGGACGCCCCCGGCGATCCACTGGAGCGCACCGCCCTCGGGCGCCCGGTCGAGGTAGTCCCACCGGAACCCGTCGACGGACACGAGCACGAGCGCCCGCTCGGCCTCCGGCTCCGCCAGCGCCTCCTCCGCCGACGCGCACCCCTGGAGCTGGCGCCCCCCGGTGAGCACGGCCAGCACGACGACGAGGGCGGACAAGAGACGGCGCATGACGTGGACGGGTGGACGGGTGGACGGGTGGACGGGTGGAATCTCCGGCCGACGGCGCACGACCGCCAGCGCCGATCAGAGCGAGCCCTCGGTAGGGACACGATTCATCGTGTCCGCTTTCGACCCCGAGATCGGCAGGGACACCATGCATGGTGTCCGTACGGGTCGCCCGAGTTGGCTCTCCCCCTCTCTGCCATTTCCCAGTTCCCCTTTCCCATTTCCGCGAGCGCCAGCGAGCCTCCCCTACTCGAAGTCCGTGTTGAGGCGGAAGCGGCTGACCCGGTGGTTGCCCGTGTCGGCCACGTAGACGACCTCCCGGTAGTAGGCGACGCCCTGGGGGTCCGAGAACTGGAGCGGGCCGGCGCCCGTCCCGCCGAACGACGCGCGGACGGGCCGCGTCGAGCCGGCGCCCGGCGGCGGGGCCACGCCCTCGATCCCGTTCTGGTTGAACACGTATAGGCTGTCCGTCCCCGCGTCGAGCACGAAGAGGTAGCCCGTCTGGTCGGCCGCGTACGCCAGGCTCGTGGGGCGGACGAACTGGCCGGCCTCGAACAGCGCCCCGTCGCCCAAGTCCGGGTTGCCGGCCGCACCCAGCCGGCCCGAGTCGACGCGGTACTCGATCCCGTCGGACGTCTCGACGACCTGGACCGAGACGACGCCATACGTCGGGGTCGGCTCCGACGGCGGCGGCGCCAGCGCGAGCACGAAGTCCTCGTTGAGCGCCACCGAGCCCCGCTGCGGCGGCCCGACGAACGTCAGCACGTCGGACGGGTAGTAGGCGCTCAGCAGCGACGGCCGGTCCGGCGTGAGCGCGCGGACGTACTGGATGTACTCGCCCTCGGCCGTGTACTGCAAGAAGGCGTTGAACGGGCTGAACGCCTGGCTCGGCCGCCCCGTCGCCGTCGTGTTGACGGGCCCACGCCGGGTCACGTAGAGCCGGTTGTCGGCGAGCGTGGCGACGCCGGTGAACTCGACGTCCTCGTCGCTCGTCGCGCCGGCGTAGGTGTCGGGCAGCTCGAACCGGGTAAACCGGCGGCTCCCGTCGTCGAACGGGTGCCACAGGATGTCGGCCACGCGCGGCGCGCCGGTCGTGAGCCCGCGGATCCGGTAGACGACGGCCAGGTCGCACTGCTCGGGCCCGCCGGCCGAGGGGCAGTCGGCGCCGGCGACGGTCGTGTCACGGCGGGCGGCGACGTAGACGTCGAGGCGGCGGTCCTGGACGATGGCCGTGATGTCGCGCAAGGGCTGGCCCTCGACCTCCGACAGCAGGAACTGGGGCCGCCCCGCCAGGTCGAGCACGTGCAAGCCCCGCTCGTCGGCCACGTAGACGAACTCGTCGTAGCCCACGTAGACGTCGACCGGGCTTTGGAAGGCGCCGCCAAAGCCCTCGGTGTAGAACGGGTTCAGCGGCACGTAGCCCACGTCGTCAACGAGGGTCGGGTCGGTCTGGCCCTCGACGAAGATCTCGTCGGTCGTCGGGTCGCTCTTGGACCCGAACACGGCGTCGCAGCCGGAGAGGCCGCACGCGACGAGAGCGAGGAGAACGGGCAGGGCGGAGGTCCGCATGGGGTTGGGTACGGGGTACTCGGTACGAGGTACAGGGCGGGGCTACCTCCCGCTCTCTCACCTCGTCATCCTGAGCTTGCGAAGGATCTCAACGCCGACGTCCCGAGCCGTCGGAGCCGGCGTCGGTGGACCTGGGGCATCGAGCTGAGATCCTTCACGTTCGTTCAGGATGACAAGGTGGGGGTTGAGCGCGCAGGGCTGAGAAGTTGTGGGTCTCGGGGTTAAAGGGTCGGTGGCCGTACCACGCACCCGGTACCTCGTACCCGAATCAAAACTGAACGGCGACGCCGATGCGGTGGGTCGGGCCGAGCCGCTCGTAGGTCTCGAAGGCGTAGTCGGCGCGGAGCGTGCGGTCGCCCAGGCCGGGGACCTCGACGCCGAACCCGAGCGTGGGCGTCGTCGCCTCCTCGACGCCGAAGCGGTAGCCGCCCCTCAGCGAGAGGACGTCGTTCCAGACGTACTCCGCGCCGACGTTGAACTGCTCGGCGTTGTCGTTGGGGTTCGTGAGCTGGCCCGAGACGGTCACCGCGTGGTCGCCCGCGCGGACGACGTCGTAGCCGACGCCCAGCATGAACGTCGTCGGCGGGACCAGGTCCTCGAACTCGTCCTCGACGACGGTCTCGCCGCCGACCGTCTGGCGCTCGATCTCGCCCGTCGCCTCGCCGTTGAGGCCGAAGTTGCGGATGGCCACGCCGATCGACGCGCCCGTCGTCCCGACGCGGTAGTGGACGCCCAGGTCCAAGAGCGGGACCGTCATCGCGACGTCGGCCGCCGCCTCGCGCGCGAGCTTGGCCGTCACGCCGTAGGCGAACAGGTCCGTCAGCGCCTGGCTGACGGTGACGCCCCCGACGACGCCGAGGTAGCGGAACGACTGGCCGGTCCCGGCCGGGCCTGAGAACTCGGTCGTCACCGCCATGTCGCCCGAGTCGAGCGTCTGGACGTGGCCGCCGACCGTGAACGTGCCGATGCGCTGGGTGACGGCGGCGTAGTTGAGCGAGACGTCGGCGAAGTAGGCGAGCGTGGCCGCCAGCGCCTGCGTCCGCCCGCCGCGCGCCGAGAGCGCCGGGTTCCAGAACAGCGCCGAGGCGTCGTTCGTGGTGG
The DNA here is from genome assembly GCF_965213695.1 of Rubrivirga sp. Lineage (GTDB taxonomy): Bacteria > Bacteroidota > Rhodothermia > Rhodothermales > Rubricoccaceae > Rubrivirga. Next base: position 3,083,909 of record NZ_OZ243912.1, read on the forward strand.
CCACCGCCGTTCCGCCCAATGCCGCGCCACGCGGGTCGACGGCGATTTCCAAGAACTGGAAGCCCGCCGTCCCGGCCCGGTCCTCGCCGTAGGCCGGCAGGATCTGGGCGCTGGCGGGGACGCTCGCGAGCAAGGCCACCAGCAGGGCGAGACGGGAGAGCGGTCGGGTCATGGGAGGAAGGATGCGTGACACGTGATGCGTGATCTCTCGTAGGAAGAATCACGCATCACGTATCACGCATCCGCGCTGGCTGGGGCAGACAGGGGATCTCGGCGTCGCATCAAAAGCGGTAGCTCAGCCCGAGCACGACGTGGCGGGGCGTCAGGAAGCGGGCCGGGTTGAACGGCGGGAGGCCGCTCGTGCTCGGGTCCTCGAAGCGCGGGTCGCGCAGGAAGCCCGGCACATCGTACTCCGGGTTGCCGCGCAACGTCGTCGGGTCGGTGCCCGGTTCGATGACGGGGTAGGCCTCGCCCGTCACCGGGTTGACGATCACGCTGTTCTTCTGGTCGAACAGGTTCTCGACTTCGAGCGAGACCAGCAGGTCGCTGCCACCGAGGCCGATCTTGCGCTCGGCGCGCACGTCGAACCACCACCACGGCGTGCCGGTCTCTGAGAACCGGAGCGCGGGGTCGTCGACGGTCTCGTAGACCGGCCGCCAGTCGCGCTCGCCCGTGAACGGGTTGACCTCGTTGCCGACGAACTCGACCGGCGTGTACCGCTGGCCGCTCCGGAACGTCGTCTGGACGAACAGCCTCACGCGGTTGAGGCCGGGGACGCCCAGCCACGGCTCGGTCTCGTCGTGGCTCAGCGTGACCGACGCCTTGAGGTCGAGCGGGCGGTCCCACGCCAGCGGCGTCTCGAACGTGTTGTCCGCGTTGCCGTTCTGGATAAGGTCCTGGAGCGCGTCGTTGTTCGTCGAGCTGAGGCCGGTCGCGCGGCTGTAGCTCCCCGAGAACTGGCCCAAGAACCACCGGTCGATCCGCTTGGTATAGGCCACCTCGATCCCGCGGACGCGCGCGAAGTCGCCGTTGACGCGGAGCGCGCGGCTCGTCTCCCTCCCCGTCGGGTCGGCGATCGTGACCGAGGCGACCGTGATGAAGTCGAACTTGTCGCGCCAGAACGCCGTCACGTTGAGCGCGTCGTCGGCTGTGAGCTGGTTGCGGACGCCGAGCTCATAGGCGATGTCGATCTCGGGGTCGAGGTTCGGGTTGCCGAGGTCGGAGAAGAACGAGCGGTCTTGATAGAACGGGTCGAGGTTGGCGTAGACGTAGGTCGGGTGCGGCAACCGCATCGAGTGGCCGTAGCTGAAGAACAGCACCTGGTTGTCGCGGATCGGGAAGCTCACGTTGAGCTTGGGCAGCAGCCGCGCCTTCCAGTTCAGCCCCAACAACGAGACCGTGTCGCTGTTGTACGCCTCGCGGATCGTCGTCGGGATCGTGAACGCCGAGTCGGCGACGAGATCGTCGACGTACTGGCCGGCGGCCCACGTCTCGAACCGGGCGCCGACCGACGCGATCAGCCCGTTGTAGCGGAACCGGTTCGTCGTGTAGAACGAGCCGCGCCGGGGCTTGACCCGCCAGATGTCCGACGACTGGCCCAGCCGGTTCGACTGCGTGAACGTCCCGTCGGGGAGTTGGATCGGGGCGCCGACCCACGGCCGCGCGATGTCGATCCACTGGTAGTCGTTGAGCGTCGCCTCGGCACCCAACGTGAGCTCGTACGACTCGTTCGCAGTGAACCGGGTGAACTCGGCCCGGGCCGTGACCTGCTCGGCGAAGTGGTCGTGCCAGTCGGTCGCCACGCCGCCGTTGTTGAAGTAGCCCGGGCCCGGCAGCACGAACAGCGCCGTATCGGCCGGGATGTCGCCCGGGTCGCCGAAGATGTCGCCGGGGAAGCCCGGGATCGAGAACGGGTCGAGCTCCGAGTCGACGTTCTCGGGCCGCCAGTCGCGGCCGTTGGCGTCGGCGCGGAGGCGCGTGAACAGGCGCGAGAGCTGGACCTCGTAGATCGAGTTGCCGCCGACGGCGTGCGTCCACAGGAGGTAGCTCAGATTCGCGTCCTGGGTGTACGTGTTGGCCTGGTCGGGCTGGAGCGCGAAGGCGTACTGGAAGCCCGGCGCCACGACGGCGTCGTTGCCTGTCACCTGCAACATCCGCGTGTTCTGGTTGACGGCGAGGGATCGCTGGTAGCTGCCGACGAGCTTCATCCCGGCCCGGGGCAGCACCACGATCTTGCCGAGCCCGTTCCAACGGTTGCCCCGGCGCGGCGCCCAGGCGTCCGAGAGGATCGAGCTCGACACCTGATCCGGGACCGACGAGAACGTCGAGTCGGCCGTCGTCACGGTCCGTTCGAAGCCGTCGGAGAACGTGCCCTGGCCCGAGGCGAAAAAGCGGACGCGGCCCGGCAGGATCGGCCCGGCCACCGACACCTCGTAGTTGTCCTCGTTGAACGAGCTCGACCACGAGTCGTTGAACCCGAAGTTGTCGCGCTGGACCGCCGTCCGCACGTCGAGTTCGTCGGTCCCCTCGCGCGTGCGGATGGACACGACGCCCGAGGTCGCGTCGCCCACACTCGCGTCGGCGCCCGTCGTGACGACCTCGACCTCGCCGAGCGCGTTCGAGCCCAGGTCGAGCCCGAAGCCGGTCCCCGCGAGCGGGTCCTTCGCGCTCACGCCGTCGACGACGTAGCCGGTCTCGGTCGCCCGGCCACCCCGGATGTAGAGGCCCGTCGGGTCCTGCGTCACGCCGGCCTGGTTGGCGATCACGTCCTGGACGTCGCGGACCGGGCGGGACGCGATCTGCTCCTCGGTGATCGTGTAGGCGCTCTCGGCCCGCTCGACGTCGATCAGCGGCGCCTCGCCCACGACGACGACCTCGTTCTCGGACCCCAGGATCGCCTCCTCCAGCGTCACGTCGAGCCGGGTCGTCTCGCCGTTGCGGACCTCGATCCCGGTGAACTCCTTCGTCTGGTACCCCACGAACGACACGCGGACGGTGTAGTCGCCGGCTCGCAGCCCCTCGATGCGGAAGTTGCCGTCGACGTCGGTCGCCGCGCCGCGCGTGGTGCCGAGCACGAACACGCTCGCGTTGATGACCGAAAGGTCAGTGGCCGGATCGGTGACCGTCCCGGCGATGGCGCCCTGGGCCGCGGCGGGGACGGCGGCGAGCAGGGCCAGCAGCACGAGGACGAGCGGCGACCGCAAGCTCCCCCCGGACCCCCCGCTTCCCGGCAGGTCGCTCCGCTCCCGGCTCGGGAAGCTGTCCCCCTTGAAGGGGGACAGTCCGACCGCCCGCTGAGCACTTCGGCTGGGCTCAGCACAGGCTCCGCGATGGGCGGCCGGACGGGGGGTCCGGCCGGGCGCAAAATCCCCACCCTCGGTAGGGACACGATTCATCGTGTCCGCCAGCCGACCGCGGTGCACAAGAACGTCCATGCGAAGGTCGTCGGTCATCATCGGTGGGCGAGGCGGCCGGAGCCGGTCGGGAAGTCGAGGCCGTCCAGCATCAGCGCGAGCGCGTCGATCACGCCTTCGGCCCCGGTCCCTTCGAACAGCGGGCTCGGGCCGGCAAAGAGGGGTAATGCGAACAGGGCCGAGCGGCGGTCGGCGCGGATCGAGGCGACGACCTCGGCCCCCTCCCAGGTGTCGGACGGCACGTTGTTTTGGTAGAACGACATCCGGTACAGCGGCACGTCATCGGGGCCGACGGCGTACGGGAGCGCGCTCGTGATGAGCCGGGCGGCCTGGAGCGGCGGGAGCCCCCGGCCCGTGCCCGGCACGTCGGCGGCGGGGCGGACCGCCGTGCCGGCGTTGGCCCGGAGCGCGCGGACGCCCTCGGGGAACGTGATGAGCGTGCTGAGGGGCAGGATGTCGATGGCCGCGTTCGCCGTCCCGCCCACGTCGGCGCCCTGGGGCAGCGTGACCGGGACCTGGACCAGGATCCGCCCGCCCCCGTCGAAGAACAGGTCCATCACGCTCGCCGCGCGTGGCAGGTTGTTGCCGACCGACGTGTTCGTGACCGCGTTCGAGACCCAGTAGATCCGGTCCCACAGCGCCAGCGTCTGGCGGAGCGTCGGGTCGGGCGTGGACGGGAGCGCGGCCGAGAACCGGGGGCTCGCGGCCGACTGCGGCGTCTCGCTCAGGTCCCACGTGTCGTAGCCGGCGGTCCCGTACGTCGCCAGCGCCTGCCGGGCCACGCCGAGCACCTGGGCGTCGTCGCCCACGCGGACGTCGTTGACCAGCAGCACGTTGCTCGTCACGCGGCGGACGAACAGCGTGCCGACCGGCTGGCCGTCGACGTCGAGCGCGGGGTAGCGGAGCGTCCGGCTGGTGGCCCCGGCCTGGTCGACGGCGCGGAGGTAGACCACATTGTCGGCGTTCAAGCGCAGGCCGGGCAGCGAGACGCCCGCGTTGCGGAAGCCGCGGCCCGTGAACAGCGTCGCCGAGGTCGTCGCCGCTTGCGGGTCGTCGGCGACGAGCGTGACGAACGTCACGTCGGGGTCGAGGCGGACGAACCCGGCGGTCGTGTCGTTGAGCGCGATCTCGATGCCGGCCAGGTTCGCGTCGCCGTCGACGTCGGCGGCCGAGATCGAGAACGAGACGACGGGCCACGTCGAGTCCGGCGGCGCCTCGGCGGCGACCAGCCGGACGGTCGGGTTCGAGTTGCGGATCGGGAAGACGGTCCGCGCCGGGCTCGGGTCGACGGCGCCGGCGTCGTCGACGGACCGGACCTCGACCACGACGTCGGCCTCGGAGGCGCCGAGCGGGATCTCGAGCCGGAGCGTCGAGTCGCGCCGGGCCGTCCGCGCCCACCCGGCCTCGGGCGCCGGCGGCGCGTCGACCTGGAACGAGCGGACGTCGTAGGCAGCGACCACGCCGTCGGGGTCGGTCCCCGACCACGCGACCTCGACGGTCGAGATCAGCCGGCGCGCGCCCAGGTCCTCGCGCAGGTCGGACGAGCGGACCGACAGCTCGGTCTCGGGCGCCCGGTTGTCGGACGTCGCCCCGTCGAAGCCGGCGTCGCACGCGGCGAGGGTCAGCAGGGCGACGAGTGCGAGCGGCCCCACGCGGGCAAGCCACGCGGGCCCCTCACCCTGTCCCTCTCCCGGGGGGAGAGGGGACGTCGTCGGAGGGCTCGGAGTCGGTCGGGGCACGTCGGTGGGGAGAACGAATCGGAGAGAGGACCGGCCGGCGCTGTTACACGCCGGCCGGCCGAATGCAAGACAGTCCGAGCTAGCGGACGACGGCGATGCGGGCCGTGGCCACCTCGCCACCGGCCACGAGGCGGACGACGTAGACGCCCGAGGCGAGGCCGCCGAGGTCGGCCGAGACCTCGTGCGCGCCGGCCGCCCGGGTGCCCTCGGCCACGACGGCCACCTGGCGGCCCGTCGCGTCGAACACGCGGAGCGAGACGTCGCCGGCCGTGGCGAGCTCGAAGCGGACGCGCGCCGCGCCCGTCGCCGGGTTCGGGAACGCGCCGACGATGCGGACCGCGCTCGTCGCGAGGTCGCCCTCACGAGAGACCGAGAAGTCGCCGATGTCGTCGGCCGAGGGCGGGACCAGCTTGTAGTTGCCGAACGAGAAGTACAGCGGGCCCCGCACGAAGTCGAGCACGCCGCCGGCCGTGTACACGGTGCCCGGGTCGTTGCCCTCGAACGTGACGCCGTCGGCCAGGTCGTCGACGCGCAAGCCGTTGGCGGCCGTGCCGTCGCTCGAGATCAGGAACTCGCCGAACGGGCCGGACGGGTCGTCGGCGTTCGTGGCCACGACGGTCACGTCGTCGAACGTGAGAAGGATCCCCTCGTGCTGCTCGGCCGTGGCCGCGCCGTCGTCGCCGTTGAAGAGGTCGGTCGTGACCTCCTTGTAGCCCAGGATGTCGCCGGTGGCCGTCTCGACGTAGCTCACGTTGCGGAGCGTCGTGACGGTGAACGCCTCGACCACCTGGGCGCTCGTGATCGTGATCCGGTCGCCGGGCTCGAGCTCGGCACCGGGCGCGAACTCGACCCAGACGCCCGTGAACGGGCCGAGGTCGGGGTCGTCCTGGATCGTCGCCAGCGTCAGGTTGTCGCGGACCCGGACGACGCTCTGGACGACGGCGTCGAGGTCGAACTCGACCGGGTCGGCCGTCGTGATGCCGCTCCCGCCGACGCCGCCGTTCGGGGTCGCCTGGACCTGGAAGATCGACGTGATCGGGCCGTCCACGACGAGCCGCGTGATCGGCGCCGACGCCGGCGTCGCCGCGCCCTGGTTGTCGGTCGCGACGATGGAGTAGGTCACGAAGTCGCCGGCGACCAAGTTGGGGATGGTCCCCTCGTAGACGTCGCCCGACGTGTTCGTCAGGTCGACCGTGCCCGTGATCCCGCTCGACGTCTCGTAGCTCACGACGACCGAGGCGACCGTGTTGCCGGACGTGCCCGGCACGGCCGTCACGCGAACATCAGCGCCGTCCGTCGTGGCCAGGCCCGTGTCTTCGAAGGTCACGATCGGCGGAGCAACAGCGACCTCGAAGTCGTCGTCCTCGAACGGGACCAGGACGTAGTTGGCCTCATCGGGGGTAGCGTAGTCAAAGGAGCCGTCGTCGCCCTGGAAGCTCAGGAACCCTTGGATGTTGACGATTCCCGTGACAGGAGGATTGAACGGGTTGTCGAGGCACGACGGCATGTTGCCGTTCGGGTAATACTCGACTCCGATGTCATTCCGGAAGCAGACGGACGTGTCGTATGTGTTGATCTGCGCGTCGTCGCTGGGCGACGAGAGCAGAACGTCTACGCGACCACCCCCCGACGTGCTCTGAACGAGGTTGGTCGTCTCGAACCGGACGTACTGACCGTTGAAGTCCGAGTATGCCGACCAGTCGATCTGCGACCTGGACTCCGTCCCCGTTCCGTACACGTCGTGGATGTCTTCCGTCGTAACGACGACAGGTTGGCGGAGAGGATCATCCTCCCCATAAGCGTTGCCGGTGCCGACGATGGAGACGGGGGCGATCTGCATCGCCTTCCCTCCATTGCCCTCGAACGGCGACACCGTGCCCGTCACGACGATCTCATCACCGGGGAAAAACTGCTGGATCTCACCGTTGCCGCGGCCATCAACGATCTGCGTACCCATGCCAGCGACGCCTTCCGTCGCGGCGGTCACGTCTCGCACGAAGGCGTGAATGCGTCCCGGAATGCCCTCGGCGTTGAGGCTGGCCAAGCCCGAGAGGAACGGGTCCGTGAGAAGGACGGCAGTGAACGTGACGCAGGCGTCTTCGAGGTCGTTGGTCAAGAGCATCTGAGCCTGCTCAATGGTCACATCCGCACCAGCCGCGTTGAGCTGGTCAACGTTGTCTTGCGGGATCGCGTTGATCTCGCGGATGGTGACCTCTTGGGCAGTCGAGGCTGTGCAGTTTTGAGCCGCGGCGGGCGCGGCCGTCGCCAGCACGGCGGCGAGGACGAGGAGAGTAGAGAGTCGCATGGGAGTGTGCAGGGAAGGGAGAGAAAGGGCGCCGGGGCGCCGGGTCACGGGAGGACTCGCGGGCCTCTCGTCAGCGCAAGATGACGAACTTGCCCGTGTCGACCTCGCCCGTGTCGAGGTCGCGGACGGAGAACAGGTAGAGCCCCGACGAGAGCCGGAGCGAGTTGTCGGAGAGCAGGTCCCAGGCGTGGACGCCGCCGGCCACCTCGCGGCCGGGCGCCGAGAAGTCCTCGAACCACCGCGTGTCGCCGACGTAGGTCGCCGCGTCGTGGTCGAGCTCGGTCACGACCTCGCCCGCGAGGGTGTACACGCGGATCTCGCACCGCGCCGGGAGCCCGGTGAAGTACAGCTTGCGCTGGGTCGAGAGCGGCCCGTCCCACGCCGCGCGCACGCGGTACGGGTTGGGGAACACGCCGACCGTCCGCTCTTCGCCGACCGGCGACGGCGCCGCGCCGGGGAACACGCGGACGGCGTTCGAGGCGACGGACGACTCCAGGGACCGGAGCCCGCTCTGGACGTCGCCCCCGTCGAAGGCCGTCACGGCGAAGGCGTACTGCCAGCCGTCGAGCAGGCCGTCGGCCTCGAAGCGGTACTCGTAGGTCGTCGGGTCGCCAGGGAAGGTGGCCGGGGTCTGGAGGCGGACGGCCTCGAAGCCGTTGTTGAACCCGACGTCGTTGCCTGGGCGGTCGTACTGGGCGATGAGCCCGGCGTCGCCGAGGATGTTGCCGTCGGCGTCGTCGCCGGGGTCGGAGCGGTAGACGCGGTAGCCCTCGAAGTCCTGGCGGCCGGTGACGGGGTCGAGCGATCCCTCGGCCGCGTCGTCCCAGTACAAGACGGCCGTGCCGGCTTCGAGTTCGACGCGGAGCGCGGGCGAGGCCGGCGGCGACGGGATGAGGTAGCGGTCGAGCACGCCGTTGCCGTTGAGGTCCTCGCCGGCGTCGAGCGCGCCGTTGTAGTTGGCGTCCTCGCCGGCATACGTCTCCTGGGCCCAGAACACGTTGTTGCGGAGCAGCGCGCGAGACTCGGGCGTGTCGGCCTGGCGGCCGGCGGGGACCGTCTGGAAGGCGTCGGGCTTGAGCGCGGCCACGAGCGCGAACGTGACCGTCACGCTCCGCCCCGGCGCCAGCTCCGCAAACGGGCCGACGGAGGTGAGCCCGATCCAGTTGCCCTGGGCCAGCCGGCCGTCGGTCTGGAGCCGGCCCTCGCCCTGCCCCGCGCCCAGGAAGGCGGCGCGCGCGGCGGCGTACTCGTCCTGGGTTCCGAACGCCGTCGGGTCGGGGAAGGGCCGCTGCATCCGCTGGTACCGCTCCAAGTCGTCAGCCGGGCGGCCCAGGTTGGGCGAGGCGTCGGCGAAGAGCCAGAAGCGGGGGTTGAAGACGGGCGGCGGGAGCCCGAGCGCCCGGTACTCGTCGGCCACGAACGGGTGGAAAAAGCGCGTCGCCGCCGGACGGCCGGCGCCGCCAGCGTCGTCCCACTCAGCCCCGAGAAAGGCGATGGAGCCGTAGGTGTTGAGGCTCTCCTCGGACCCGCCCGCGTTGAAGGCGTAGCTCACGAACTGGCTGTCGGGCGCCGCGTCGAGGAGGGCTCCGGTGTTGGCGTCGTAGATCGGGTAGCCGAGCACGCCGCGCGCGCCCTTGTTGAAAAAGGCCCCGCCGCCCTCGGTCGTCGTCACCACGTTGCGGACGACCAAGTCGTCCCAGAGCCCGACCCAGACGTCCTGGATCGGCTGGCTCGACACGTTCGTGATCTCGTACTCGACGATCACGAAGTACTCGGTGAACGGGAAGCTCCAAGCGTAGGACCGCTGCTCGACCGCGAGCCCCAGCCGGTTCTGGACGTCCGGCAGCGGCGTGTTGGTGCCGGGCAGGACGGCCGCCGTGTCGGAGTAGCTCGTCAGGAAGTCCTGCTGGCTGACGGCGCGCGGCGAGAAAAACGGGCTCGTCGCCAGCGACGACCGCCGCGTAAAGACGTCCTCCTGGGCGAACTCGAAGCCCGGCGCCCCGGGCGAGTAGCCGCCCGACGTGGTGACCGCGCCCGTCCGCACCGTGACCACGCCGTCGGCCCGGCGCCCGCCGACCCAGAGGCCGGCCTCGAACAGGTGCTCGATGCCCGAGTCGAGCGGGTACTCGAACGACGGCAGCCCGCCGGGGTCGTTGGCGATGCCGGGCCGGCCGAGCGTGCCCACGTTCGTCACCGAGAGCCCCGTCGCGCCGACGTCGGTCGCGACGCGCTCGAACGGCTGGGCGTCGGCCGGGGTCGCCAGCATGGCGAGGGCGGCGGCCAGGGGCGTCGCCGCGCGAGCGGCCCGTCGGAAGGTCATGGAGAGAGAACCTGGGGGAGGCGTCGGCCGGTCGGTCCGGCCCTGTGTGGGGAATGTATCGAGGCCGCGAGTCGGCACAAGGGAGGGCCGGTGAAGTGACCCCTTCGTCACACGGGAGCGCGGGGCACTTCGGCCGCCCCCGAACGACGCGCGGCCCCGCCCTCCGGAGAGAGCGGGGCCGCGCGGTCCTGCAAGAGCGAGCCGAGCGCTAGAAGTTGTAGCGCAGGCCGAGCTGCATCCGCCAGCGCGAGGCGAAGTCGCTCACCTCAGCAATCGTGTCGGGCGTCTCGAACTCCAGGATCTGGCGGCCGTCGGCGGTGTAGCCGCGGAAGTCCACCAAGTTGAAGCTGTCGCCGACCGTCTCGACCTGGCCGAGGTCGGAGCCGAGCAGGTCGAACACGTTCTGGATGTCGAGCGTGATCTCGACGTCCTGGCCCGTGAGCGTCTGGATGCTCTGCGCGATGCGGGCGTCGAGGAAGTGGAGCCACGGGGCCCGCGTCGAGTTCCGCTCGAAGATCTGGCCGCGCTGCTCGCGGAGCGCCTCGTTGGACTCGATGAAGGCGTCGAACGCCGCGAAGTCCTCGTCGCTCATCTCGACCTCGCTCCGGTCGCTCGGGACGTAGATGAGGTCGGCCCGGTCGAACCCGTCGCCGTTGACGTCGTCGCCGCGGAAGTAGACGAACGAGTACGGCCGGCCGGCCTGCCCGTCGTAGATGAGCGAGAACGTCGTCGAGAACCGGTCCGCGTAGGCGAGCCGGTACGAGCCCGTAGCGAGCACGCGGTGGGCCACCTCGAAGTTCGAGGTCGCCAGCGGCGGGTCGTTGACGTCCAGGCCGATGGTGAGGTCGCGGACGTTGGACCGGGCCTGGCTGCTCGTCACCGAGTTGATGTCCTTGACCTGGCCGAACGTGTAGCTGAGGCTCGCGCCCAGCGCCGGCATGGCGCCCGTGCCGACCGGCTTCTGGAGCTGGCCGGTCGCGTTGAAGGCGTAGCCCTGGTCCGTGTTCGTCAGCACGATCACGTCCTGGTAGTCGCCCGAGATGGCCGGGCGCCGCGTGTTCCGGTCGGTCGCGCCGGGGAAGCCGCGGCCGTCGACCGTGTTCGGGTTGAGGGCGAACGGCTGGCGGTTGAGGCTCTTCCACTGGACGCCGTCCACGACGTCGGTGTAGAGGAGCTCGCCCGTCGCCACGAACCCGCCCGGGAGCGCCTGGTCGACGGCGAGGTTCGAGCGCCAGACGGTCGGCGACTTGAAGTCGGGGTCGGTCAGGTTGATCTCGGCCGAGCCCTCGGAAAAGCCGAAGTCGGCCGCCGTGTACTGGTTCGTCGGGTCCGTGCGGAAGCCGCCGGCCGCGAGGATGTCGTCGGCGTCGCGGACCGAGACGCCGCCCAGCAGCGTGCCGTCGTTCGAGAACGAGTTCGAGATCCAGACGGCCGGGTTCGACCCGTTGAACAAGCCCGTGCCACCGCGGACCTGGGTCGCCGACTCGGGCAAGGAGTAGTTGAACCCGACGCGCGGCTGGAGGACCGGGTTGCCGTTCGGGACCTCGGTGTTGTCGAACCCGAACAGGCTCTCGAACGAGGCCCCGCCGTCGGCGTCGTAGGCCCGCGACGGCGAGTCGAAGTAGTTCGCCATGTCGACCCGGAGGCCGGCCGTCACCTTCAGGTTCTCGATCCCGGACCACTCGTCCTGAGCGTACAGGCTGAAGTTGGCGTACGCGAACTCGGCGAGCGGCCGGTCCTCGCCGGGGATGGCCGAGTAGTTCCGCTCGTAGAGCGACGCCCGCCCGGCGCGGAAGTCGTCGAGGTTGTTGAAGCGGTAGTACCCGTAGAAGTTGCGGATGAACAGGTTCTCGAACGCCGAGAACGTGTTCTGCGTCCCGACCGTCACCACGTGGTCGCCCACGAAGTAGTTGAAGTCGTTGACGAGCTCGACCACGTTCGCGTCGATGTTGTTGGCCCCGCGGAACTGGTCCGGGCCAGCCACGACCGTCGAACGGCCGTCGGCGCTGAGCCCGCGGATCTCAATCGACGGGAACGCCGGGAACTCCAGCACCGACGGCTGGCGGTTCGTCTGGAGGCTGGCGCGGAACAGGTTGGCCGCGTTCTGGCCCAGGATGCTCCGGAGCTCGACGACCGACGACGTGTTCGTGTTCTGGCGTGTGTAGAGCCGGTCCTCCAGGGTGTAGAACGACGAGCTCCGCGAGATGCCGTCGTCCTTCGAGCCCTCGACGTAGTTGAACCGGGCCGTGAGCTTGTTGGCCTGGTTCAGGTTGTAGTCGAGCCGGCCGAACAGCTTGGTCGACGTCGTGCTCGCGTCGAAGGCGCCCAGCGTCCCCGTCTCGCGTCCGTACTGCGTGGACAGGATGCTCTGGATCTCGGCCGCCTGGTCGGGCGCGTTGAACGACGCGACGATGGGCTCGTTGGTGTCGCCGATCTCGACGCTGCCGAAGAAGAACAGCTTATCGCGCAGGATCGGGCCGCCGAGCCGGCCGCCGTAGGTCGCGTCCGTGAAGTCGCCGAACTCGTCGCCCTCGACGCCCGAGCCGACGAGGTCCTGGTTCCGGCCGAGCCCGTAGACCGAGCCCGTGAACGTGTTCGTGCCCGAGCGCGTGATGACGTTGATGTTGCCGCCGGTGAAGCCGCCCTGGGTCACGTCGTACGGGGCGATGGCGACGCGGAACTCGCTGACGGCGTCGAGCGAGATCGGCTGCGTGCCGGACGAGCCGCCCGGCGTGCCCGAGCTCTCGAGCCCGAAGGCGTCGTTGAGCGCGGCCCCGTCGACCTGGATGTTGTTGTACCGGCTGGCCGTGCCGCCGACCGACGTCCCGGCCTCGCTCCCCGTCCCAACCTGGGAGAACTGGGGCGTCAGGCGCGTAAAGTCGGTCAGGCTCCGCGAGATCGTCGGCAGCCGCTCGATCTCCTCCTCGGAGACGTTGGTGCCCGTGCCGATGTTCGACGACGAGATGATCGCGTTGCCTTCGGCCGTGACGACGGCCTCGCCGATCGTGACGTTGGCCGGCGTCAACTGGACGTCGACCCGCTCGTTCTCGCTCAGCTCGAGCGTGATGTCGGTCCGCTGGACCGTCGTGTAGCCGACGAACGAAACGGTGACCGTGTAGGGCCCGCCGACGCGCAAGTTGCGGAGGTTGAACTGGCCGTCGGCCCGGGTCGAGACGCCGTACTGCGTGCCCGAAGGCTCGTGGACGGCGAGGACGGAGGCACCCGGCAGGCCGACGCCGGCCTCGTCGAGGACCGTTCCGTTGATGGCGGCAGTCGTGACGCCCTGCGCGAACGCGGGCGTGCCGGCGGCGACGGCGAGCACCGCGAGGGCGAGGCCGAGCCAGGAGAGGGTAGAGTGACGCATGGGGGGGAGTCGGTGGTCGCGGCCGCAGCCGCTAGGACACAGGCGAACGTATCTCCCGCTCCAGGTTGTCACAGTTCAGATCCCGTGGAGCAACGGACGCTTAACACGGCCCTCGCGCCGCCCTCACGAACCGGTAACCCAGAGGTAATTCCGTCTCGCCAACAGCGTCCCACCCGTCAGTACCCGACGGCGGCGTCCTCGCCGCGGGGATCCGCCCCGCCCAGGAGCACGCGGCCGGCGGTCCCGGCCTCGACGGCGTCCAGGCCCGAGGGGTCCGTCGTCGCCCGCGCCTCGTCGTAGACGACCTCGATGGCGTCGACGCGGCTCCAGTAGCCCGACGACTCGTCGACGGCCCAGCCCCGCTCGATGAGCGCCACGACGGCGTCGAGCGCCAGCCCCTGGTTCTCGACGAACAGGACGTCCGGCAACCACTGGTGGTGGACGCGCGGCGCGGCCACGGCCTCCTGGACGTCCATCCCGTGGTCGATCACGTTCAAGATCGTCTGGTACACGGCCGTGATGATGCGCGGCCCACCCGGCGACCCGACGACCAGCATCAGCCGGCCTTGGGGGTCCTCGACAATCGTCGGCGTCATCGACGACAGCATCCGCTTGCCGGGCGCGATGGCATTGGCCTCGCCCTGAACCAGGCCGAACATGTTGGGCTCGCCCGGGGCCGACGTGAAGTCGTCCATCTCGTTGTTGAGGAAGAACCCCGCGCCCTCGACGACGACGAGCGAGCCGAACCCGCCGTTGAGCGTCGTCGTGACGGAGACGGCGAGCCCGTCGGCGTCGACGACCGAGTAGTGCGTCGTCTGGGGCGACTCGGGCCGGGGCTGGCCGGCGCCCAGCACCTCGCTGACGTCGGCCCTCGCCGGGTCGAAGTCGACCATCCGGGCGGCCGTGTAGTCTGGGTCGACGAGCTCGGCCGTGGGGAGGTCGCTGAAGTCGGGGTCGCCCAAAAACTCGGCGCGGTCGGCGAACGCCCGCCGCATGGCCTCGCCCATCAGGTGGACCGTGGCCGACGAGTTGAACCCGAGCCCGCCCACGTCGAACGGCTCGACGGCGTCCAGCATCTGGATCAAGGCCACGCCGCCCGACGACGGCGGCGGCATCGACAGGATCCGGTGGCCGCGGTACGTGCCTTCGAGGGGCTCGCGCTCGACGGGCTGGTAGCTCGCCAGGTCCTCGTGTGTGATGAGCCCGCCGCCCCGCTGTTGCTCGGCGACGAGGAGGTCGGCCGTCTCGCCGCGGTAGAACCCGTCGCGGCCGTCGTCGCGGATCCGGCGGAGCACGGCGGCCAGCTCGGGCTGGCGGAACGTCTCGCCGGCCTCGAATCCGCCCTCTTGCGTGAAGTGCCGGACGGTCCCGGGGTAGCGGGCGAAGCGGTCGGCGAAGGCGTTCATCAGCTCGGCCTCGGCGCGGCTGAGCGGGTAGCCCTCGGCCAAGCGGATGGCCGGCGCCAACACCTCCGCAAGAGGGGCGCGGCCGTAGCGCTCGTGGGCGTGGAGGAGCCCGGCCACGGCCCCGGGCACGCCCGACGCGAGCGCCCCGCGCTGGCTCAGGTCGGGCCGGACCTCGCCGGTCTCGGGGTCCACGAACATCCGGCGCGTGGCCCCAGCCGGCGCCGTCTCGCGGTAGTCGATGGTCGTGGCCGTCCCGTCCGGAAAGCGGATCACCATGAACCCGCCCCCGCCGACGTTGCCGGCGACCGGGAACGTGACGGCGAGCGCGAAGCCCGTCGCCACGGCCGCGTCGACGGCGTTGCCGCCGCCCTCCATCACCTCGACGCCGGCCCGGGAGGCGTGGATCTCGGCCGAGACGACCATCCCGTGCTCGGCGCGCGCAGGCGGGGCCGTCGGCGACCGCTGCGCGCGGCACGCCGACGTGACCAGAAGGACGACGAAGAGGGCAGGGACGAGGCGGCGGCAGGTCACAGACGGAGGGGATGGCTCGGACGCTCAACGTAGCGTCTCGTGCTCGCGACGGCGCGGGGCCGGGAGATGGGGGACTGTTTTTCTTCACAAAACCAACACACACCCGATTTCGGTCTCATATTGAGACCCCACCCTCCCCCACCGTCATGCGCCTTGGACCGCTGTTCCTCTCCCTGTTCCTCGTCGCAGGCGCCGCCGCCCAGACCGGCGAGGTGTCGGGCCGCGTCGTGGACGCCGTCGGCACCCCGCTCGCGGGCGCGAACGTGTCCCTGATCGGGCTCACCGTCGGGTCGGCGACCGACGCCGACGGCCGGTACCGGTTCGCCGCGCCAGCGGGGGGCTACGAGCTCCGCGCCAGCTTCCTCGGCTACGCGCCCCAGCGCGTCTCCGTCCGCGTCGCCGCGGGCCAGACGACGGTCCAGGACTTCACCCTCGCCGACGACTTCGTGGGGACCGACGAGCTGGTCGTGCTCGGGGGCCGGGGCGAGGCCCGGTCGGTCGTCGAGTCGGCCGTGCCGATCGACGTGATCTCGCCGGCCGAGATCGAGGCGACGGGGTTTAGCGAGACCCAGCAGATCTTGCAGGCCGTCGTCCCGTCGTTCAACGCGCCGCAAGCGTCGATCACCGACGGGTCCGACCACGTCCGCCCGGCGACGCTGCGGGGGTTGGGGCCGGACCAAGTGCTCGTGCTCGTCAACGGGAAGCGGCGGCACACGAGCGCGCTCGTCCACGTGAACGGGTCGGTCGGGCGCGGCTCGACGGGGATCGACCTCAACGCGATCCCGCCCGGCGCCATCGGCCGCGTCGAGGTGTTGCGCGACGGGGCCGCGGCCCAGTACGGCTCGGACGCCATCGCGGGCGTCATCAACATCGTGCTCAAGGACGACCCGGGACTCGACGTGGGCGTGACCTACGGCCAGTACCTCAGCACGACGCGCCGGGGCTACCTCCCGGACGAGGGCCTGCTCCCCGGCGAGGGCGCGGCCGACTACAGCTTCGACGACCCGGGCGAGAGCGGCTACGAGCTCGCCGGAGCGCCCCAAGACGTGACCTACACCGACGGCCAGACGCTCAACGCCCACGCGGGCTACGGCGCCCTCGTCGGGCGGGGGACGGTCTACGTGACCGGCCAGGTCCGCTACCGCGACGACGCCAACCGGGCCGGGCTCGACCCCCGCTCGCAGTACTACACCGGCTTCGACGCCGACCCGCAGTTCGACCCGGACTTTACCGAGGCCACCTTCGACCGGCTCAACCACCGCTACGGGAACGGCGAGTTCACCGAGCTCAGCTTGTTCGCCAACACAGCCATCCCGCTCACCGACGCCGACCGCGGCGGGCTCGAGGTCTACGCCTTCGGCGGGGCCACGGCGCGCGACGGCGAGTCCGGGTGCTTCTACCGCCGCTCGCTCGACAACCGGACGAACCGGGCGCTGTACCCCGACGGGTTCCTGCCCAAGATCAACGCGGTCGTCGGCGACCTCGCCCTGGCGACCGGCCTCCGCGGCGGCGTCCGGGGCTGGGCGTTCGACCTGAGCGAGACGGTCGGGACGAACGACTTCACGTTCAACATCGTCGACACGCACAACGCCTCGATGAACGACGGGCAGACCGAGTTCGACGCCGGCACGCTGGCGTTTACCCAGGCGACGACGAACCTCGACCTGTTCCGAGCGCTCCAGATCGGGGCGGCCTCGCCGCTCGGGCTCGGCGTCGGGCTCGAGTACCGGTACGAGAACTACCAGGTCCAGCCGGGCGAGGCCAACTCGTACCTCGACGGCGGCCGGCGCGTGGCCGACGGCCCGAGCGCGGGCGGGGCGACGTCGCCGGGGTCCCAGTGCTTCTCGGGCTTCCAGCCCGCCAGCGCCCAGGACGAGAGCCGCCAGAGCGTCGCGGCCTACCTCAACTTGGAGGCCGACGTGCTCCCGGGCTGGCTCGTCAGCACGGCGGCCCGGGCCGAGTCGTACTCCGACTTCGGGACGACGCTGACGGCCAAGGTGGCCACGCGGGTGGAGCTGACGCGGGCGCTGGCCGTCCGCGGGGCGGTCTCGACCGGGTTCCGGGCGCCGTCGCTGGCCCAGGCCTACTTCACCTCGATCGCGACCAACTTCATCGACGGCGTGCCCTTCGAGGTCGGGACGTTCCCGGTCGACAGCCCGGTCGCGCAGGCGCTCGGGGCGACCGACCTCGACGCCGAGACGTCGCTCAACGCCTCGGGCGGCGTGACGGTCTCGAACGCGCGGCTCTCGCTCACGGCCGACGCCTACTTTATCCGGATCGACGACCGGATCACGTTCACGGAGAACTTTACCGACCCCGCCGTCCGGGCCTTCCTCCAGGGCCGCGGCATCAACGCCTCGGGCGGCCGGTTCTTCACGAACGCGCTCGACACGGAGACGGTCGGGCTCGACGTGATCGGCCGGTACGGCCAGCCGCTGGGGCCGGGCACGGTCCGGCTCGCGCTCGGGCTCAACGTGAACGACACGCGCGTGACGAACCTCAACGCCGACGGCGTGGTCCCGGCGCCGCAGCAGCTCCAGGACCTCAACCAGCCCGACCTGGTGGGCCGCGTCCGCGTGGGCGACTTCGAGGTGGCCCAGCCCGACAGCAAGCTGCTCCTCCAGCTCGACTACGACCAGGGCCCGTTCGGCGCCTTCGTCCGGACCAACCGCTACGGCGAGGTCACGTCGCTCAACGCCGACCCGACGCGGGACCAGACGTTCGAGCCGCGCTGGATCACGGACCTCGAGGTGGGCCTGACGCTGCGCCGGGGCGTCCGCGGGGCGCTCGGGGCGACCAACGTGTTCGACGTGTACCCCGAGCGGCAGTTCAAGACGAACAGCTTCAACGGGATCTTCGAGTACAACGGGTTCTCGCCGTTCGGCTTCTTCGGCCGCTACGTGTACTCGCGGCTCCGCCTGGCGCTGTAGCCGGAGGCCCGCTCCGAGGGAGACCGGAGCAGCCTGCCCCGCGGGGACCCCCTGCGTCCCGGCAGGTCGCTCCGCTCCCGGCTCGGAACGCTGTCCCCCTTCAAGGGGGACAGTCCGAGCGCCCTTAAGCGGAGCGATGGGCGCACGGACGGGGGGTCCAACGGCGAGGTCAGCCCTCGGAGCCGCCCGCGCGGCGGGGCCCGACGCTGTGGTCGATCAAGTCGCGGATCCGGTGGAGCTTGTCGGCCCACGAGGTCGGCTCGGTGTAGCCGTGGGGCTCGACCGGCGCGATCGCCAGCTCCCAGTCACGCTTGCCGAGCTCGATGAGCCGCTGGCTCAGCCGGAAGATGTCCTGGGGCTGGACGTTGTCGTCGACGAGCCCGTGCGTCATCAGGAGCGGATCCTCGAGCCCGGCGGCGAACTCGATGGGCGACGAGCGGAGGTACGCCTCTGGGTCCTGGACCGGCGTGTTCAGGATGTTGCGGGTGTACGTGTCGTTGTAGTGGGCCCAGTCGGTCACGCTGCGCAAGGCCGCGCCGCCGCCGAAGTGCTCGGGCTCGGTGAACAGGGCCATCAGCGTGATGAACCCGCCGTACGAGCCGCCGTAGATCGCGACCCGCTCCGGGTCGATCCCGAACTCGTCCCCAACGTATCGGCTCGCGTCGACGTAGTCCTGGAGGTCGCGCCCGCCCATGTGGCGGTAGACGGCCGTCCGCCAGTCGCGGCCGTAGCCGGCCGAGGCGCGGTAGTCGAGGTCGAGGACGAGGTAGCCGGCGTCGGCGAGCAGGTTGTGGAACTGGTACTCGCGGTGGTAGCCGCTCCACCAGCGGTGGGCGTTCTGGAGGTAGCCCGCGCCGTGGACGAACAGGACGGCCGCGCCGTTGGGCGTCTCGGGACGGTAGATCCGCGCGGGCACGCCCACGCCGTCGGACGCCGGGACCTCGACGATCTCGGCCGGGCGCCACGGGTACGCCGCGAAGGCCTCGGTGACCGAGTCCGTCACCTGGACCGGCGCGTCGCCGAGCCGCTGGACGAACACCTCGGGCGGACGGGTCGAGGTCGAATGGAGCAGCGCCAGCCGCCGGCCGTCCGGCGAGACGGCCGCGTCCCATTTGCCGACGCCCTCGCTGACGCGCTCGCGCCGGTCCCAGCCGCCGGGCGCGTTCGGCATCGTCCACACGTGGCGCTGGCCGAGGTCGCCCTCGGACGTCTCCAGGATCCACGTCCGCCCGTCGGCGGTGAGCGTGGCCTCCTCGATCTCGAACGGGCCCTCGGTGAGCGCTTGGATGGCGCCGGTGTCGAGGTCGGCGGCATAGAGGTGGCTCCAGCCGGTCCGCTCGGAGTGGAACCAGACCCGGCCATCGGGGAGGAAGCCGACGGGGCTCGGGCCGCCGCCCCAGTTGATGCCGGGCCCGGCGATCCACGCTTGGTCGCGCTGGCGGTCGAGCGCCGTCAGCGTGCCCGTCGCGGCATCGAGGCGGGCGATCCAGCGGTCCTTGTTGTCGACCGTCCGCACGTCGACGACGGCCACGCCGGGCGTCGGGCTCCACATCAGCCAAGGGACGAACAGCCGGGCCGAGTCGGCCGGCGCGTCGGAATAGTCGGACGGGTCGAAGGCGCCGGGCAGCGTCGTCAGGTCGATCCGGACGGTCGTGTCGCGCTCGGCGTCCTGGACGTAGAGGTCGGCCCCGACGCGGGCCGTGCCGACCTTGGGGCGCGCGCGGATCTCGGCG
Organism: Rubrivirga sp.; assembly: GCF_965213695.1. Classification (GTDB taxonomy): domain Bacteria; phylum Bacteroidota; class Rhodothermia; order Rhodothermales; family Rubricoccaceae; genus Rubrivirga. Next base: position 3,103,650 of record NZ_OZ243912.1, read on the forward strand.
GCCTCGCCCGTCTCGGTCACGTAATCGACCATGAGCGTCGGGTCGGGCGCGACGTCGTCGGCCAGGGTGAAGGCCACGAACCGGCCGCCGGCGTCGACGGCCAGCGTGCCGACGCGCTGGTCGCCGAGGTAGAACACGGGCGGGGCGCCCGGCTCGTCGCGCTCGGCGGCCTCGGCGAGGGAGTCGAGGCGGGCCCGCTCCCTCAGCACGTCGAACAGGCGCCGCTGCTGGTCGCGGAGGTAGGCGTCCCGGTCGGAGACCGGCGGCTCGGGCGGCTCGTTCCCCTCGCGCAAGTCGGTGAGCTGCGTGATCTGGCCGTCCTCGATTCGGACGAGCGCATCGCCGGTCCGGTAGACGAGCGACCCGTCGGCCAGGAAGCGTGGGTTCGACTCGCGCGCGGGCGTCCGGGTGACGCGCTCGGTCCGCCCGGTGCCGAGGTGGTACACGAACACGTCGCCATCGCGGGCGAACGCGCGGCGCGCCCGGTCGGGGCTGTACGATCCGTCGGCGGCGTAGCCCTGGAACCGGGGCGGCAGCGTCCGGCGGACGTCGGCCGGGACCTGCTCGGGCTCGCCGCCGGTCGGCGCGACGCGGAACAGCGAGTCGGCGGGGAACGCGCCGCGCGGGTTCCACTCGAAGTAGACCGCGTCGCCGGCGTCGGTCCAGAACGGCTCCGAGGGCCACGCCCCGATCCAGGTCTCGGGCCGCTGGGTGATCTGCTCGATGGTGAGCGCCGGACGGTCTTGGGCGCCGGCGGCGCTGGCGGCGGCCACCAGCAGGGCGAGGACGGGGATGCGCACGGGCGACGGGGCGGTGGAGCCCCGAAGATACCGGGCCGCCGCCGGTTCCTTCGGCTACGGCCCGACCCGCTCGATCCGGTCCACCGCTCGGAACGTGACGCCGAGCGGCTGCCCCGTCTCGCTGAGCGCCTCGTTCTCGACCACCATCACCCGGAGGACGAGCCCGACCTCGGCGTCGACGTAGTCGGTCCACTCGATGGGGAGCGGCTCGGCGCGGTCGTGGTACGCCACGGTCTCGATCACCCAGGTCCGGTAGGTCCCGGCGGCGACGGTCACGGTCTCTCGGCCCGTCACCCGGCGCTCCAGGCGGAACGGCGCGGGCGACCACTGCCAGGCGTGATCGACATCGAGCGGGAAGCGGTACACCACCCGGCGGGCGTCCCACAGGATCGGCTCGCCGGTGCACGCGACGCGGGCGTCGTCGAACGCGAGGGCGAGGGGCTGGAGCAGCGTCCCGGGCACCACGCGCCCCCGCCGGGCGGGCGGGACGGTGGCGAGGAGCGGGCAGGCGTAGGCCACCTCGAACAGCGCGTCGTCGCTGGCGCGGTACCACGCCCGCTCCGTCTCGCCGAACCGGCGCGAGCGGGCCGTCACCTCGATCAGCCCCCGCTGCCCTCCGACGGCCTGCTCGCCCGCCACCCTCGCGACGTCGAACGTGTCCACGTCGACGTACGAGTCGCCCTCCAGCCCGAACGTCCGGACGTAGGTCGAGGGCGCGTCGAACGACACGAACGCCGGGGGCGCCTGCGGGTCGCTGCCATCGCAGCCGGCGAGGGCGACGACCGCGAGCCCGAGCGCGAGGATCCAAACACGGGAACGGGACATCGGGGCGGGGACGAGTGGACGGCCGGATGTACGACGCGGCCCGGCCGGAGTCAACGGCCGCCCCGCTCCCATTCCGCGTGCCCCGCCCGGACTACTCGACGGCCAGCGTCAGCCCGACCGAGACGTGGTCGAACCGGAAGTCGCCGGCCAAGCGGACTACGCCTCCGAACGCCTCGACCCGGTCGTCCGAGAACGGCGTCAGTGACAAACCGCCGCGGACCTCCGGGCCAAGCACGAGACCGCCGACCACCCACCGACCACCGACCGATCCACCGACGGCGACGTGGCTCTGGCGGACGTCGCCGAGCACGGCGAGCAGCCCCTCGGCCTCTGTCCCCTCGTCGAGCACCACCCGCAGCTCGGGCCCGACGCCGGCGACGACCGCGCCCGACCGGTAGGCCCTCCGCGCCGTGACCTCGGCCGAGGCGACCGCGAACGCCAGGTCGACGCCCCGCTGGCGGAACAGCGAGGCTCCGTCGAACACGTCGCTCGCGCTGAGGTACCCGACGCCGACGCGCCCGCCCCACGTCGACCCATGGACCTCGACCCGGGCCCGGGCGTCGATCCCGACCGACGCCGGCACGTCGACGCGGCCGAGCGGGATGGGGACGCCGGCGGCCTCGACGGTCCCGCTGGCACCGAGGGTCGTCAGGCTCGGCCCGGCCGAGACGTCGCCCGTGACGACAAACTGGGCGTGAGCGGGGGCCACCAGCAAAACGACGGCAAGGAGAGCGAGGCGCACGGTCCGGTCCGATGGGGCCGGGCCTACGTCCGGCGGGGTCGCCCGGCTCCCCGGCTAGAGTGATGCCAGCTTGCTCGTGGGCCGGCCCCCCGCTCCCCCTCCGGTCGCGGAGCCTGTCCTGAGCGTAGTCGAAGGGCTCCCAGGTCGGGGAGCTGTCCCCCTCGAAGGGCAGGGCTGCTACGTTCTGTCGATAGCAATCGAATCACAGTTGTCATTCCCGCGAACGCGGGAACCCATACGCAGCGGCGCCTCAGCGAGCGGCCCCCTATGGATCCCCGCGTGCGCGGGGATGACGGCCGTTTCGTTTAGGAGTCTGACTCGCGCCTGAGAACGTAGCAGCCCTGCCCTCGAAGGGGGACTGTCCGTCCGCCCGCTGAGCCCTTCGGCTCCGCGAGGGGCGGACGGACGGGGGGTCCGGCCCACGACCGAAGGGTCACGACACTAGTGGTCACCGATGACCTGCCCGGCGTGGGGCCGCGTGTCGCCGCCGATCTTGAGCCGGTCCGGGACGTCGTTCCGCTGAGGCTCGGGGTTGAGGAGCGGGCCCGTTAGCGGCGTCTCGAGCGCGGTCACGAACGGGGCCAGCGTCGAGAACAGGAAGTCCTGCTGGAACTCGTAGAAGTCGGGGTCGAACCCGGCCGCCTCACCCGCGTGGCCGACCACGTCGAGCGTCAGGACGCGGGGCCAGTCGGGGAACCGGCGCTGGGCCTCGGCCAGGAGCGAGAACACGGCCTGGGCCGCCTGCTCGAACGTGTCCTCGGCGCCGATGATGTGGTAGACAGAGACGGAGTTGTCGGGCCGGAGGTGGACGCCGGGGGCGTCGGGCCGGGCGTACTCGGGGACGAACGGGGGGACGGGGTCGGACACGGCGGGTCGGGTCGGGGCCCGACCAACCTAGGCCGAGGTCGCCGGGACGGCCACCGTCGGCGCTTCACCCGAGGCCCCGTCGGCGGGCGAGGCGTCGGAGTTGAGGGCCGGGAACTCCACGACCGGCGCCGACCGGCGGGGCAACCGGAGCCGCCAGCCCGCGTGCTCGCCGTCGAGGAGCCAAGCGCGCCCGCCGAGCGCCTCGGCCAGGCGGGGCACGTAGCCCTCGCGCAAGCCGAACGCCGAGGCCGGCGCGCCGCCCGTCACCGTCATCTCGAACGTCGCCCGGTCCGCGGGCTGGAGGCGGACGTCGACGCGCGGGCCTTGGGCGCTCGCGACGGCGCCGCTGACGAGGGTCCGCGCCAACCGCTCGAACAGGGCCGCGTCGAGCAAGAGCGGGGCCTCGGGCAGCGTGCACCACACGTTGAGCGCGACCCGGCGGGCGTGGGCCGCCGGCCGGCTCGCGTCGGCGACGGCGGCCAGCACGGCGGCCACGTCGGTCGGGACGGGGGGCGAGGCGACGGCCTCCCCGCCCAGCAGCGTCAGCTCGTCGAGGGCCGCCCGGAGCCGGTCTCCGGCCCGCCCGATGACGCCCCGGAGCTCGGCGAGCTCCTCGGGCGTCGGCTGGTCGTTCAGGAGGTCGGCGTAGCCCAGGATCGACGTGAGCGGCGAGCGGATCTCGCGGTCGAGGTGCGTGAGCAGGGCCTGCCGCGCGTGGGCAGCGGCCGTGGCCGCCCGAGCGCCGTCGAGGTGCTCGGTGACGTCGAGGGCGACGCCGATCAGGCCGGACGGCCGTCCGTCCCTGTGGCCCAGCACGCGGACCTCGAACGTCCGGTCGCCGGCCTCGACGGTCCAGTCGGCGTCGCGGCCGACGAGCGCCGCCTCGATGCCGGCGGCGGCCTCGGCCCCGTCGAACAGCTCGGTGAGCGGCCGGCCCTCGGAGGTCTCGATGGACAGCCCGAGCAGGTCGAGCGCGCGGCCCCGGCTCATCACCAACCGGCCCTGGTCGTCGGCGGCGAACAGGGCGACCGGGGCGTGGGCCATCAGGGCCTCGATCTGGGCCTCGCGCTCGCGAGCCCGCTCGGCCGCCCGGTGCCGGCCCGTGACGTCCTCCACGACGAACGCGAACCGGGCGTGCTCGTCGGCGTCGATCTGGGCCACCGTCGTCGACAGCGTCCGGGCCCCATCGTCTCCCTCCCCCACCATCTCGAACCGCTGGGCGTGGCCCTCGGTCAGCGCCCGGCGGCACGCCGCGACCCACTGGCGTTCGAGGTCGCCGCCCAGCCCGACGTCGGCGGCCGAGCGGCCGGCCAGCGCCGCCGGCGTCGTGCCGAGCGCCGCCGCGGCGGTCGCGTTGACGCGGACGAACTCGACGGCCCCGTCGACCAGACGAATCACGCCCATCCCTAGCGGGGCCCCGTCGAAGAACGCGGCCAGGTCGGCCTCGCGGTCGGCCAGGAGCCGGGCCGTGGTCGCGCCCTCGAGCGCCGAGCCGGCCCACCGCGCCAGCGACTCGACGAGCGCCCGGTCGTCCGGGGAGAACGGCCGCGAGCGGGGCGCCCCGCCGACGACGCAGAACGTTCCGACGCACCGGCCGTGGACGAACACGGGGGCGCCGAGGTAAACCGCCGGCCCGTCGACGTCCAGCGCCGCCTGGGCCGCGTCCTCGACGGCGAACGGGCCGTCGGTCCGCGACGTCACCGCGCAGAACGTCTGGTCGAGCGGGACCGGGCGGACCGGGATGAGCCGCTGCGACGGGTCGTACACGGTGTGGGGCGTCCACATGCCGCCGTCGACGTGGGCCAAGACCGCGCCGTCCAATCCCAGCGCCTCCGTCGCCCGCTGGAGGGCCAGGTCGAGCCGCTCCTCGAACGTGCCGGGGTGGACGGCGACCTCGTGGAGCAGGCGGCCCGGGTCGAGCCGGCCCGGCGCCGCCCGGACCAGCCCGAGCGCGAGCGCGGCCGACGTCGCGAACGCCTCGGCCCAGGCCTCGTCGAGGGCCCGGTCGTCGGGGGCGAACACCAGGAGCGCGCCCTCGCCGTCGCCCAGGCGGGCGCTGGCGGCGAACCGGGCGCCGTCGACGGCCCCGTCGAGCGCGTCGAGGCCGGCGTCTCCGAGCCGCTCGGCGAGCGCGCGGATCGCCGCGTCGTTGCCGCCCCACGAGCCGGCGGCGGCGACGACGCGGAGGGACCCGGCGGCGGTCGCGAAGAGGAGCGCGGCGGGCACGTCGAGCCGGTCGGCGATCAGCCGGAGGCCGGCCTCGGCGGGCGAGGTCGGCTCGGGCGTCGCCCCGGACGGACGCGGTCCGCGGGGGTCGGGAGGGGCCAGGGGATGCGGAGGCGGGCGGTCGCGCGGGGTATCGGCCGCCCCCCACCCGGCCTCAACAGACGACGGGGAGGGAACCTCTCGTCTCCACCGGCGGCCGGCCTAGCGCACGACTACGAGCGGCCGCGCCTGCCGGCCGCCCGGCGCGTCGACCACGACGACGTACGCCCCCGCCGCGAGCCCGCCGGTGGCCACCTCCACGACCGACGCCCCCGCCGGCCGGTCCCGGCGCTCGACCGTGCGGACCCGGCGGCCCCGCCCGTCCACGACGGAGACCGCGACCGGGCCGGGCCGGTCGAGGCGCAGCGCGAGCCGCGTTCGATCGCGGGCGGGGTTCGGCATCGGCACGCCCACCTCGAACGCCGCCGCGGGCGCCGACGCCGAGGCCACGTCGCCGACGACGATGTCGGCCGTGGCGGTGTAGATGTAGTCGCCCGAGCTGCCCCCGTTGCCGTTGGCCGCGTTGCCGGCCACGTAGACGCGGGCCGCGCCGGTCCGGTCGGTGCCGGGCACCCAGTCGAAGGTCCACGTGCTCTGGGCGGTCCCGCCGGCCGTGTGCGTGACGTGCGACGGGTCGCCCCCGGCGTAGCGCGTGGCCGCGGCGTCCGTCAGGACGAGCTCGCCCCAGGCCTCGCCCGTCTCTGGGTCGCGGACCGTCGCCGAGAAGCCCTGGCGACGCGAGCCCGGGGTCGCCTCCGGCGTCTGGTTGTCGAGCGTGACGGTGACGGGCACGGCCTCGCCCGGCGCCGCCGTACCGGCCACCTCGACCGCGACGTCGCCGCCACCCTCGTTCAGCCCGAACGAGCTGTGGCACACGTTGCACGTCTGGGGCGACCCGTCGGACCGCGTGATGTGGCCGGCGAAGCCGGGGTTGGCCCCGCCCGAGCTCCCGACGGCGGGCGCCGGGGCGAGCGCGACGGCGGCGACCACGGCGACGGCGGCCAGCGCCACGGCGAGTCGGGAGGGGGCGGACGGGGTCATGGAGGCGGCGGAGAAAGGGCGGGTATCGGCGGGACAGCGTGCGACTTGCGCACCCCTCACCGCGCCTTTACCAGCCGGAGCGTCTCGGACCCGCGCGCGTCGGTCGCCACGACGGCGTAGACGCCGGGCGCGAGACCGGTGCCGTCGACCGAAACGGGCCGGGCGGGCGCCGGGCCGTCCCACAGCACGGCGACCTCGCGCCCCCGCACGTCCGTCAGCACGACGCGGACCGGGCCGGGCGCGGCGAGCCGGAGCGCCGTCCGCTCGCGGAACGGGTTCGGACCGGCCAGCGCCAAGCCCCTCGCCTCCGGCCCGCCCTCCACCGCCGTCGCCGAGCGGACGACGCGGTAGATCGACCCGCCGAAGTCCGTCACCAGGATGTCGAGGCCGTCGGGGGCGAGGTCGATGGACGAGATCTGGATCGGGCCCGGGCCGTTGGGCCGGGGGAACGTCTCCGCCAGCAGCGTCGCCTCGTCCGCGCCGGGATCGAGCGCCCACAGCCGGCCCGACACGAAGTCGCCGAAGAGGTAGGCCCCGCTGAGCGCCACGTCGGCCCCGCCGGCGACGAAGCCGCCGGTGATCGACTGCCCCACCGGGTGCGGGTACGAGAAGACGGGCGCCTCGAAGGCGTCGAGGTCGCAGCCCGGCTGGAAGCACTCGGGCCCCTCGACCTCGTTCCACCCGTAGTTGCCGCCGGCCACCACTTGGTCGACCTCCTCCCACGCATTCTGCCCCACGTCGCCGACCCAGACGCCGGCCTCGCTCACGTCGAACTTGAACGGGTTGCGGAAGCCGTAGGCGAAGATCTCGTCGCGCTCGGGCCCGTCGGTCTGGGCGAACGGGTTGTCGTCGGGGATGCCGTACTCCGCGCCGTCGGGCACGTCGTCGACGTCGATGCGCAGGAGGGCGCCGAGCAGCGTCGTCGGGTCCTGGCCGTTCTTGAACTCGTCGTTCGCACCGCCGCCGTCACCCAGCCCGAAATACAGGAACCCGTCCGTCCCGAAGTCGACCGTCCCGCCGTTGTGGTTGGTGGCCGGCTGGTCGACCTCGAGCAGGACCCGCTCGCTGTCGGGGTCGGCGCGGAGCGGGTCGTCGGGGTCGCGCGAGAACTCGGACACGCGCGAGACGAGCACGCGGACCCCGTCGACGGGCTGGTCGACGGGGGCGGTGTACGAGACGAAGAGGCGCCCGTTGGCCGCGTAGTCCGGGTGGAACGCGAGCCCGAGCAGGCCGCCCTCGCCCGCCGCGCTCGTGCGGTCGCGGAGGTCGAGGAACACGGTCGGCGCGGCGTCGCCCGGGACGAGGGTGCGCACGCGGCCGGCCTTTTCGAGCACGTAGAGCCGGCCGTCGGCCTGGCCCGGCGCGGCCTCGACGCCGAGCGGCTGGCCGAACGTGACGCCGGGCGTCGCGAGCACGATCTCGGCGACGGGCGACTGGGCGGCGACCGTGGGGACGGCCACAAGACACGCGAGCAGGACGAGTCGGGGCATGACGGCGGTGGTGGGGAGGCCGAGAACATAGGGCCGTAGTTTTCGCGCGGTCCGCCCCATCCCCCGTGCCCCGTCTCCTCGTCCTCGTCCTGGCGCTGGCCGGCTGCACGTCGGAGCCGCCCGAGGCGCTGGACCGGGCGGCGCTGGAGGCCGGCTGGCAGGCGTGGGCCGCCGACCGCGACTCGCTGTTCCGGTCGCCCGAGACGCCGCTCCTGCCCGACTCGCTGGCGGCGTTCGACGGCGTCCGCTACTTCGACTACGACCCGGCGTTCGCCGTCCCGGCCGTGCTGGTGCCGGCGCTCGGCCGGGACACCGTCACGTTCCCGACGACGACCGGCGAGCTCCAGCGCTACGTCACGGCGGGCCACCTCGCGTTCGAGGCCGGCGGCGTCCAGCGGCGGCTGGAGGCGTTCGAGCCCGTCGGCGGGCCCGAGCCCCGGCTGTTCGTCCCCTTCCGCGACGCGACCTCGGGCCGCGAGACCTACGGCGGCGGGCGCTACCTCGACCTGGAGCTCCAGCCGACCGGCCGCTACGCGCTCGACCTCAACCGGGCCTACCACCCGTACTGCGTCTACAACCCGTCGTACTCGTGCCCGCTGCCGCCGGCCGAGAACACGTTGGAGCTGGCGGTGACGGCGGGCGAGCGGCTGTAGCCCCCCGGGGACTCGCGGTTGGGGACGGAGGACGGAAAACCGCTGGACCGGGCCGTCCCCGGTCCTCGGTCTCGTGACATCAGGGCCGATACCCCGCAACGTGGGTTTCGACGGCCCCGATCCGCTCTCGGCCTGGACGCGAGGCTCCCTCTCGGGAACGGACGACGGGTCGCCACCACAAAACACGCCCGCTCCGACGGGGGCCGGAGCGGGCGCGGGGGGACGAGCCGGCGTCGGCTAGTCGTCGTTGTTGCCGCGGCGAGCCTGGCGGCGACGGTCGGCCGCCCGGCGCTCGGCTGCCTGGCGCTCGGCTTGACGGTCCGCGCGGTCGTCGTCGCGGGTGGCCCGGCGGCGCCCGTCGTCGCGGTCGTCCCGGCGGTCCTCCCGTCGCTCGGCACGGCGTCGGTCCTCCTGGCGGTCTTGGCGACGGTCGTCGCGGCGCTCGGCCCGACGCCGGTCTTGGCGACGGTCCTGCCGGCGCTCGGCGCGGCGGCGGTCTTCGCGGCGCTCGGCCTCACGGCGCTCCTCGGCCCGACGCTCCTCGGCCCGGCGGTCTCGGCGGTCCTCCGCGCGGCGCCCGTCCCGGTACCCCTCGCGGTAGCCCCGGTCCGCAGACCGGCGGGTGTCGTACCAGCCGCGGCGGGCGTCGTAGCGCCGGTGGCGGTAGTAGTCGTTGTAGCGGGCGGCCCCGTAGCGGTTGTAGTAGCGGTACGGCTCGTGGTAGCGCCGGTCCAAGATCCGCTCGATGTCGCGGTCGATCTGGGCCCACCACCCGCGGGCCCGGCCGTTCGTCCGGGGGAACGGGTAGACGCCGCCGTGGCGGCGGGTCGAGGTCCGGTCGAGGAGCTCGTAGGTCCGGTAGACCAGGAGGTCGCGGATCTCGCGCTCCTCCCGGTTCGAGATCCGGAGGTAGCGGTCGAGGTCGTCGACGTAGCGGCGGGCGTCGCGCTCGACGGCCCGGTGGTAGGCGGAGGTCCGGCCGTAGCGCCCGTCGTAGTCGCCGCTCGGAGCGCGGCGGTAGTCGCCGTAGTCGCCGTGGCGGCCGTTGGCGTAGCCGAGCTCGGCGCACCCGGTCAGCGCGAGGAGACCGGCGAGGGCAGCCGTCGAGAGGATCGATCGGTTCATCTCAGTGGGGGGAATGAGGAGGTCACGGTCGCGCTGGGTGGGACGCAGGAGGAGAGCCGCGACGACGGCGGGCGAAGTCACACACCCCCCACGCAACGGCCGTGCCGACGGCCCATTCCAGCCCAGATCGGCCGGTAACGGGCGAAACCGTCCAACGAGATGGACGGCGCCCCCCACGCGACCGCACGCCTCCACCGGCCTCACCGCGCCGCGCCGGTCGCCGGCCCGCAGCGAGCAGGCCGGGTCCCGGCTCGTTCGCCCCCGGATGAAGTAGCGGCCTGGGCGGACCGCGCCGCGCCCGTCCCTCGTTTCGTGGCCTCCCGTCCCGACTGCCCCCGTCTGTTTGTCCATGTCCTTGTCTCGGAAACTGATCGCCGGCGCGTCCCTCGCGGGGGCCGCCGCCGGCGGTGCCCTGCTGGCCGCCCGCCTCCCCGTGTTCGGCGCCGCGCCCGTCGGCGACCGCCTGGACCGGATGCGCCGGTCCCCGCAGTGGGACGGGGCGGCGTTTCGGAACCCGCTCCCGATGCGGTCCGGCGGGTCGCCGGGGATGATCTGGGAGTGGTTGTTCGGCGACACCGCCGAGCGCGAGCCGAGTGCCCCTGTCCCCACCGTCGCCCGCGCCCGGGCCGACTTCGACGCGCCGCAGGATCTCCGCCTGACGTGGCTCGGCCACGGGACGACGCTCGTCGAGATCGAGGGGCGACGGCTCTTAATCGACCCCGTGTTCAGCCGGAACGCCTCGCCCGGCCCGCTCTTCGGCGTCGCCCGCTTTTTCGAGCCGCCGCTGCCGCTCGCCGAGGTCCCCGCGCTCGACGCCGTCGTCCTGACGCACGACCACTACGACCACCTCGACGCGGCGGCCGTCCGCCGGCTGGCGCCGTCGGTGCCGCGCTGGGTGTGCCCGTTGGGCGTCGGTGCGCACCTGGAGCGGTGGGGCGTCCCGGCCGACCGGATCACCGAGCACGACTGGTGGGACGAGACGGACGTGGCCGGGCTCCGGCTCGTCTGCACCCCGGCCCGGCACTTCTCGGGCCGGTTCCTCGACGACCGCAACCGGACGCTGTGGTCCGGCTGGGCGATCCTGGGCGCCGAGCGCCGGCTCTACGCGACCGGCGACGGCGGCTTCGGCCCCCACTTTTCCGAGGTCGGCGACCGGCTCGGCCCGTTCGACGCGACGCTCGCCGAGGTCGGCGCCTACAACGCCGACTGGGCCGACGTCCACATGGGGCCCGAGCAGGCCGTCCAAGCGGTCCGCGACGCGCGCGGCGGGCTGCTGGTGCCGGTCCACTGGGGCACGTTCAACCTGTCGTTCCACGGGTGGACGGAGCCGGCCGAGCGCGTGATCGTGGCCGCGGAAGCGGCGGGCGTGCCGCTGGCGGTGCCCCGTCCGGGCGAGAGCGTCGAGCCGGCGTCGCCGCCGACCGCCGAGCGGTGGTGGCCCGAGGTCCGGTGGCAGACGGCGGACCAGGCCCCCGTCGTGTCGTCGGGGCTCGGCTGAGGTCGGGCCGGGGCCGGCCGCACCTACCTTCCGGGGCCCCTCCCCCACTCCGATGCGCCTCCGACTCTTCCCTCTCGTGCTGGCCCTCCTGGTCGCCGGCGGCTGCGACAGCGCCGACGACGAGCTCACGCTCGACGCCGACTTCTACGTCGGCACCTGGTCGCTCGTCCGCATCACCGACGGCTCGGGCGACCGCTCCGCCGAGGCGCTCGCGCTCTTGGACGCGCTCACCATTCAGTTCGACGCCGACCGCTCGTTCCGCCTCGACGCCGACTTCGTCCCGCTCGTCAACCAGGCAGGCCAGGCCGACGTGACCATCGAGGGCGACTACCAGGCGCAGGCCACCACTCGGCTCTTGGTGCTCCTGGTCGACGGCCTGGCCCCGACGCTCCAGGTCAACGCCGCCTCGCGCGACGAGATCACGCTGACGGCGCCGGCCGTCGTGGTGGAGCAGCTCCTGGGCGAGCTCCAGATCGACTTCACCGGCGACGTCACGCTCGGCATCGAGCGGCAGTGACCCGGTGGGCGGCCCTGGCCGTCGCGCTCGCGCTGGCGGCGTCCGCTGAGGCGCAAGACTCCCGCATAGAGGGCACCGTGGCCGACGCCGAGACGGCCGAGCCGGTCGCCGGTGCGAGCGTCCTGGCGACGGCCGGCGGCTGGCGCGGAGGCCGCGCGACCGGCGCCGACGGCCGGTTCGTCCTCGACGGCGTGCCGACGGGCCGCGTCGCCCTGCGCGTGACGGCCGTCGGCTACGCCCCGCTCGACACGGCGCTCGTGGTCGCCGGCCCGACGACGCTCGCACTCCGCTTGCGCCCGGCCACGACCACGGCGACGGAGGTCGTCGTCCAGGCCCGGCGGAGCGCGACGGCCACCCGCGCCGACGCGCCGGTCCTGCTCGTGCCCCAAGCCGTGTCCGTGCTGCCCGCCGGCGTGCTCGACGCCCAGGCCGCCCGCGACCTCCCCGACGCCCTGCGCAACGTGCCCGGCGTCTCGATGCGCGGCGTCGGCGAGCCCGGCGCGCTCCCGGTCTTGCGCGGGTTCCGGACGGACCAGACCGGCGGCGGCGTCCGTCGGAACGGGGTCGAGGTGCCGTACCTGGCCGACGGGCTCCGGGCGAACGTGGCCCGCGTCGAGGTTTTGCGCGGGCCGGCGTCCGTCCTCTACGGCCGGCTCGAGCCGGGCGGCGTGGTCAACGTCATCACCGAGGTGCCGCAGCTCCGTCGGCACGCCGAGGTCGCGGCATCGGGCGGGACGCTGGGCGGAGGGCGGCTCGCGGTCGATGTCGGCGGGCCGGTCGGGGCCGCGGCGACCCGGCTCAATGCGTCGGCGGAGCGCGAGGCGTGGGGACGAGGCGAGGCCGTTCGCTCGGCCCTGTTCGTGGCCCCGGCCGCGCGGTGGCGGCCGTCGGGCCGATGGGTGCTCGACTTCGACGCCGAGGCCGTCGCGTCGGAGACGACGATCGACCCCGGGCTCGCCGCGCTCGGCACCGACACCGACGCGCTCGACGACACGCCCCGCGACCGCTTCTTTGGCGAGCCGACGGCCGTCCACCGCTGGCGCTCGGTGGGCGTTTTTGGGACGAGCGCCTGGGCCGCCGCGCCTCGCGCCGATGTCCGCTCGACGGTCTCGCTGGCCCGCTACGACCTAGGCCGCGACGCGCTCGACCTCGACAGCCTGGTCACGGTGGGCGCGCCGGCCGTGGCCCGGTCGCTCCGGCGCGAGGGGTTGGGGTTCACCTACCTCAAGGGCGCCACCTTCGCCGACCTCCGGCTGGAGACCGGGCCGGTCGCCCACACCGTGACGGTCGGGGCCGAGGCCATCCGCGCCTGGGCCCAGGCCGACGGGACCGCCCCGCTCCCGGCCACGGCGGGCGGCTTGCGCTTTGGCTTGGTCGATCCGGTGGCCCTCGACGCCCCCCGCCCGACCGGCCTGAACGCCGACGAGGTCGACTACCTCGACGCCACCGTCCGCGGGCTCGACGCGGGCGTGTTCGTCCAGGACCGGGCGACGGTCCGGCTCGGGCGGGCGACGGTCCACGCGGTCGCCGCGGCGCGGCTGTCGCACGTCCGGTTCGGCGCCACGATCCGGGCGCTCGCCGACACGCCCGACGCGCCGGCCGGCATCGGCGAGCGGTCGGCCCAGGTGACGGCCGTGACGCCGTCGGCCGGGCTCGTCGTCGAGCCCCGGCCCGGGCTCGCGCTCTACGTCTCGTCGGGCACCTCGTTCAACCCCATCGTCGAGCGGGTCGACCGCAACGGCGAGCCGTTCCGGCCCACGCGGGGCGTCCAGGTCGAGGGCGGCGCCAAGCTCGACGCGCGCTGGCTCGCGGCGTCGGCCGCCGCGTTCTGGATCCGCAAGGACGACGCGCTGACGGTCGGGCCCGGCGGGTTCTCCGACCAGACGGGCCGCCAGCGGAGCCGCGGCGTCGAGGTCGAGGCGAGGGCCCAGGGCGCCGGGCTGGTCGGGCTGGCGACCTACACGCTGTTGGACGCCGAGGTGATCGAGGACGACAACGTGCCGGCGGGGACGCCCCTCGCGTACGCCCCGCGCCACGCGGCCAGCGCGTGGGTCGAGGCCCGGCGCGGAGCGCTCGCCGTCCGCGGCGGCGTCTGGGCACAGGGGGCGCGAACGGGCAGCCTGGGCAGCACGCTCGTCCTCCCCGCCGAGGCCGTCGTCGACGTCGGCGCCGAGGTCGCCGTCCGACGCGGCGTGGTGGTCCGGGTCGACGTCCGCAACGCGCTCGACGCTCGCGGCTACACGGGTGGCCTGACGCGGCGGGGGCGCCCCGGCGAGCCTCTCCTGGTGGCGTGGCTGACGCCGCCGCGCGAGATCCGCCTGGGCGTGACCGCGCGGTGGTGACCAGCCCGGATGACAGTCGGCGCGGGCCGTTCTGGTAGTGGAGGTCGCACCCCCTCTCCTCTCCCGCCATGCGCAGTCTCCTCTTCGCTCTCGTCCTCGTCGCCCTCCCCGGTTGCTACGCCGTCCAGTCCTCGGCCGACTACTACGGCCTCGACACGACCCTCCCCGGCGAGGGCGTCGTGTTCGTGGTCGACGTGTCGGGCAGCATGGAGGGGAAACAGGAGGGGACGTTGGAGGACCAGGCACGCGGGGTCGCGGCTCGCCAGGCCGGAAGCGCGGTCCAGCGGACCGTCGGCGGGCGCGTCGGCCGGCTGCTGGGCGGCCAGGTCCGGGGCGAGGCGACCAAGCTGGGCGGCGCCAAGCGCGAGCTGATCCCGGTCCTGCGCGGGCTCGACCCCACGACCCGGTTCACGATCCTGACCTTCGGGGACCACGTGGACTTCTGGCGGAGCGACCTCGTCGAGGCGACCGGGGCGACCAAGAACCTGGGGGCCGTTCACGTCAACGGGCTCGACGCGAACGGCGGGACGCCGATCCAGGAGGCGCTCGAGCGAGCGCTCGCCGTGCCCGGCGCGACGACGGTCTTCCTCATGACCGACGGCCAGCCGACCGACGCCTCGACCGCGGAGATCCTGGCGACCGCCCAAGCCCGGAACGGCGGCCGCATCCGGCTCCACACGGTCGGCCTCGGGCCCGACCACGACGGCGACTTCCTGGCGGAGCTGGCGGCGTCCAACGGCGGCCAGTACATCGACCGGCGGTAAGGCCGGGCGGGCCCGTCGGCGGGAGGCCGGTGACACGACGGGGGCACCGGGCGGCGGTACCTCGGCGCACGCGCCGAGCGGAACGGGGGCACCCCGCCCCGGTTCACGACCGTCGGCCCCCCGCCTCCCCGAATGGACGACCGCATCCTGATCCGCGGTGCCCGCGAGCACAACCTCCAGGGCATCGACCTCGACATCCCCCGCAACGAGCTCGTCGTGGTGACGGGCCTGTCGGGCTCCGGCAAGTCGAGCCTGGCGTTCGACACCATCTACGCCGAGGGCCAGCGCCGCTACATGGAGTCGCTGTCGAGCTACGCCCGCCAGTTTCTGGGCGTCATGGAGCGCCCCGACGTCGACTTTATCGACGGGCTGTCTCCGGTCATCGCCATCGAGCAGAAGACGGTGTCGCGCAACC
Source organism: Rubrivirga sp. (assembly GCF_965213695.1). GTDB lineage: Bacteria > Bacteroidota > Rhodothermia > Rhodothermales > Rubricoccaceae > Rubrivirga. The sequence continues at coordinate 3,118,994 of NZ_OZ243912.1, forward strand.
CCCGCTCGACGGTCGGCACGGTGACCGAGATCTACGACTTTATGCGGCTGCTCTACGCCCGCGCCGCCGACGCCTACTCGTACCAGTCGGGCGCCCCGATGAAGCGGCAGTCCGACGACGAGATCATCGACGCCATCGCGGCCATGCCCGAGGGCACGCGGGTCCAGATCCTGGCGCCGGTCGTGAAGGGGCGGAAGGGCCACTACCGGGACCTGTTCGAGCAGATCGCCAAGCAGGGCTTCGAGCGCGTCCGCGCCGACGGCGAGGTGACCGAGATCACGAAAGGGATGCAGCTCGACCGGTACAAGGTCCACGACGTCGAGGTCGTCGTCGACCGGCTGGTGGTCAAGGAGGGCGTCCGGCCCCGCGTGGCGCAGGCGGCCGAGATCGCGCTCGGGATGGGCGGCGGGACGCTCATCGTCCAGATCGACAAGAGCGGCGACGAGTCCGAAGTGCCGACCGGCGACCGGCTGTTCTCGCGCCACCTGACGGCGCTCGAAGACGGGCTGAGCTACGACGACCCCTCGCCCAACACGTTCTCGTTCAACAGCCCGTACGGCGCGTGCCCGGCGTGCAACGGGCTCGGCGTGCGGAAGGAGATCGACCCGGACCTGGTCGTCCCGAACCCGCGCAAGACAATCGCCCAGGGAGCCCTCGCGCCGCTGGGGACGCCGCGCGAGGTCTGGGTCTTCAGCCAGCTCGCGGCCGTCGCCGAGGTCTACGGGTTCGACTACGACACGCCGTTCGAGGCGCTGAGCGACGCCCACCGCGACGTCATCCTCAACGGGGCCGGCGACGAGCAGTTCGACATCGTCTACACGTACAAGGGGCGGAAGGTGACCTACCAGCACCGCTACGGCGGCGTCTACGGCCACGTCCAGCACACGCTCGACAACGCCTCGTCGAAGGCCCAGCGGCTGTGGGGCGAGGCGTTCATGCGGCTCCGCGCGTGCGGCGCGTGTGGCGGCGGTCGGCTCAAGCCGGAGTCGCTGAGCTACCGGATCGGCAACACGAACACGTACGACGGCGACCAGTCCATCGCGGACCTGGTCCAGATGGACCTCCGCGAGCTGAGGGCGTGGTTCGAGAGCCTGGACCTGGAGGGCCGGCAGGGCGTCATCGGGAGCCCCATCGTCAAGGAGATCCGCGAGCGGCTGGACTTCTTGCTCAACGTCGGCCTGGACTACCTCACGCTCGACCGGCCCGCGCGGACGCTGTCGGGCGGCGAGTCCCAACGGATCCGGCTGGCGACCCAGATCGGGACCCAACTCACGGGCGTGCTCTACGTGCTCGACGAGCCGAGCATCGGGCTCCACCCGCGCGACAACGCCAAGCTCATCGCCAGCCTCACCGCGCTCCGCGACCTGGGCAACTCGGTGCTCGTGGTCGAGCACGACCGGGAGATGATCGAGGCGGCCGACTTCGTGGTCGACCTCGGGCCCGGCGCCGGCGAGTTTGGCGGGCTCCTGCTGGCGGCCGGCCCGCCCGACCAGATCGCGACCTTCGAGGGCGACGGCGCCCCGCCCGAGTCGTTGACGACGGCCTACCTCGCGGGCTTGCGCGCCGTCCCGACGCCGGCGTCCGACGAGCGTCGGCCCGGGAGTGGCGAGTCGATCACGCTGCTCGGCGCGCGCGGCCACAACCTGCGCGACGTCGACTTCGAGGTCCCGCTCGGCACGCTGACCGTCGTGACCGGCGTGTCCGGGTCGGGCAAGTCGTCGCTCGTCAACCAGACGCTGGCGCCGATCCTGGCGGCCCACTTCCACAACGCCCAGACGGTCCCCTTGCCCTACGCCGACGTCGAGGGGCTCGAGCACGTCGACAAGGTCATCGCCATCGACCAGTCGCCGATTGGCCGGACGCCGCGGTCGAACCCGGCCACCTACACGGGGCTGTTCGGCCTCATCCGCGACCTGTTCGCGCGGTTGCCGGAGTCCGAGATCCGGGGCTACAAGCCGGGCCGGTTCTCGTTCAACGTCAAGGGCGGGCGGTGCGAGACGTGCAAGGGCGCCGGCATCATGAAGCTCGAAATGAACTTCCTGCCGGACGTCTACGTCGAGTGCGAGACGTGCAAGGGGCGGCGCTACAACGCCGAGACGCTGGCGGTCAAGTACAAGGGGAAGAGCATCGCGGAGGTGTTGGAGATGCCGGTGTCGGAGGCGCTCGGCTTTTTCGAGGCCGTCCCCCGGATCGCCCGCAAGCTCCGGACGCTCGACGCGGTCGGGCTGGGCTACATCCGGCTCGGCCAGCAGGCGACGACGGTCTCGGGCGGCGAGGCCCAGCGGATCAAGCTGTCGAAGGAGCTCTCGCGCCCCGGGACCGGCCGGACGCTCTACATCCTGGACGAGCCGACGACCGGGCTCCACTTCGAGGACGTCCGCCACCTGCTCCTCGTGCTCCAGGCGCTCGTCGACAAGGGCAACACGGTGCTCGTCATCGAGCACAACATGGACGTCGCCAAGCAGGGCGACTGGGTCGTCGACCTGGGCCCGGACGGCGGCGCGGGCGGCGGCCACATCCTGTACGCCGGCACGCCCGAGGGGCTGGCCCAAGCCGACACGCCGACGGCCCCGTTCATGGCCGAGGAGCTCGAGCGGGCCCGCCAGTCGGGCGACCTCGGCCTGGGCGTCCGCGAGATCGACCTCGACGCGCTCAACGGCGGCGGCGACGACGACGAGGCGGACGAGGTCGAGGAGGACGAACCGGAGGAGGCCGAGGCCTAACTCCCCCTCCTGGGGTCTCCTATCAAATGGCCCGCTCGTTCCTCATACCGCTCGCCCTCGCCCTGTGCCTTGCAGGGTGCGATGGGTCCGGTCCCGATCCCTTCGTCGCGGAGGGCCGGTGGGTGGGTTCTCGGACCCTCGACTTCGACGTCCCTTTCGTCGGAGAAGCCTGTGGAGTCGAGTTCTCGGACGCCCGCCGACTCACATCCGGCACCGTCCGCCTCTCCCTGGTTATCGACAAACAGGGGCAGGCCGTGTCCAACAGCGAGATCTTCTACACCGTGGTTACCCGGCAAGCCGGACTGCCCGACTGCGAAGGGGGGAACAGGGCTGCCGGAATAGCCACCGTAGGAGTTTCCCGTGTCGGAGATCACCTGACGATCAACGGTCTCTTCGCCGTCAGGCGAGCAGAGTTTGACCTCTCGGCCACCGCCCTCACCGGGAGCCTCACCTTCTCGCAGTACGACGCGGGCTCGCACGGCTTCGGTGGCGTCGATTCTGTTCCCTTCGTCGCGACCCGCGTGTAGAGCGTCAGCGCACGACAGTGATCGTCCGGCTGGCGATCTCCGAGCCCGAGGTAATGCGGGCGATGTACGTCCCCGGCGCGAGTGCCGGCAGCGCCAGGGCGACGCCGCCCGCGAGGGGCCCGTCGTGGAGTTGGGCCACGCGGCGGCCGAGCACGTCGATCACGTCGACGCGGGCCGACGGCGCCACGCCGGACACCCAGACCGACCCGCCCGCGACGACCGGGTTCGGGCGGACCGAGAGGGCGAGGGCCACGACGGGCGCGTCGTCCCGGGCGACGGGCTCGCCGTCGTAGCCGAAGAGCGAGCGGCGGTCGTTGACCCACGTCTGTGCGGCGGGGTCCCAGACCGTCCGCGTCCGAGACGTCACGCGGCCCGAGGCGTCGTACTCCCAGACCGTGTCGTCGCCACTTCCGACGTGGACGCCGTCGCTCAGGTACGCGACGTACTGTTTCCGGAGCGGGTCGCCGTCGGGCGTGAACGTGTCGTCCGAGCGGGCCGAGAGCCGCCACGCCTGGGCCCCGGCGTCCCAGTCCTCCATCGTCTCCGTCGTCAACTCGTCGCCGGAGTAGCCGCGCCGCAGGCGCCGCTCGAACACCCAGGCCGAGCCGTCCCAGTAGCTCACGACGTACTCGACCAAGCGCGACGCGGCGTCCAGGACGGACGAGATCCGGGTCACGGGGACCCACCCGTCCTCGCTGTTCGCCTCCGTCACCTCGACCGTCTCGGCCCCGTCGGTCGTGAGGAGCGTCCGGAACGTGTCGACCCAGTCGGCGGCGGCCGGGTCCCACTCCTGGGAGAGCACCTGGTCGACGCCGTCGGTGGTCGTGTAGAGCGTCCGCGTGTCGGGCGTCCAGGCGCCGCCCTCGCGCAGCTCGGACAGGATCGACGCCGGGGTCCCGTCGGCGTTCGCGGTCGTGGTCGTGCGGGAGATGGGGGCCCAGGCCCCGCTGAGCCAGCGCTGGACGACGGTGGTGGCCACCAGGCCGTCCTCGGAGTAGCTCGCGAGGGAGCGCTGGACGGGGAGCGTCTCCAGAGTCTCCGTGTCGAGCTCGTCCGACCGCACTTCGACGAGGCGGTCTTGGGCGTCGTAGGTCACCGTCAGCTCGCTCTCGACGCGCCAGACGCCGGCCTCCGCGTCCCAGATCTCGGTCCGGTCCCCGAACGAGATCCCGTCCTCGCGGTAGAAGAAGGTGAAGCGCCGGGTCGGGACCCAGGCCCCGTCCTGCCAGACCGACTGCGTCAGGACCTCGTTCGCCCCGTCGACGGCCGACTCGGTCCGCTCGGCGTTCCGCCAGCCGTCGCCGTCGGGGACCTGGCGGACGCGCTCGACGACCTGGCCTTGGGCGTCGAACGTCCGGAGGAACCGGCTCTCCCTCTCCCACGCCCCGTTGCGCCAGACTTGCTGGAGCTCGGTGGAGCTGTCCACGAGGCCGGCCACGAGGTCCTCCGCGGCGGCGTGCGCGAGAGCGTCCGAGGAGCGCCGGGGGGCGCACGGCGCGGCCTCGGGGTCGGCCCGGCCGGGGAGCCGGCGGACGGCCTCCAGGTGCCGGCCGAGCGGTGTCTCGTCCGGGCGCGCGCCCTCCAGCGACGGCGTCTCGCAGCCGCGCGTGGGCTGGGCCTGGGCGGAGAGGGCCGCCCCGAGCACGACCGTCAAGAGCAGGAGGGAAGTGCGGAGGGGAGCGGGCATTGAGGCAGAGGCGGTGTCCGAGGGCGCCAGGGACAGCCCTCACAATACGGCGGCGCCCGCTTGGAAAGTCCGGGTAGCTTGGCGTGCCCCTCCCCCCGCGACGTGTCTTCTCCTGTCCTCGGCATCCTCGGCGGCGGCCAGCTCGGCCGGATGACAGCCCTGGCGGCCACCCGCCTCGGCGTCGCCGTCCGCGTCTTGGCCGACGCCGAGACGGGGACGGGCCGGCCCTTCGACGACGTCACCATCGCCGAGGCGTCCGACCCCGCCGTGCTCCGCGACTGGGCGCACGGGTGCGACGTGGTGACGGTCGAGAGCGAGTGGGCCCCGGCCGACCTCCTGCTCGAGGCGGCCCCCGGGACCCGTCTCGAGCCCGGCGTCGCCGCGCTGGCGGCCATCCGCCACAAAGGCCGCCAGCGCCGCCACCTCGCCGAGGCCGGCCTGCCCCAGCCGAGACACGTCTGGGCCGAGACGCGGGACGAGGCGCAGGACGCCGTCGGCCGGTTCGGCGCCGCCGTCCTCAAGCGGTTCGAGGGCTCGTACGACGGCTACGGCAACGCGACCTGCCGGACGCCGGCCGAGGTCGACGCGGCCTGGGACGCGCTCTCTGCCGACGACGGGCTGCTGGTCGAGGCGTTCGTCCCGTTCCAGGCCGAGGCCGCCGTCACCGTCGCGCGCCGGCCCGACGGCGAGGCCGCCGTCTACCCGGTCGTCCGGAGCGAGCACCGGGACCACCGGCTGTGGGCGGCGAGCACGCCGGCCGGGTTCCCCGATGCCGTCGAGGCCGAGGCCCGACGCGTCGCGCTCGCGACGGTCGCCGCGCTCGACGTGACCGGGGTGGCGACCGTCGAGCTGTTCGTGCTGGCGGACGGCGTGCTCGTCAACGAGGTGGCCCCGCGCCCGCACAACACGGCCCACCTGACGATTGACGCGAGCCACACGTCGCAGTTCGAGAACCACGTCCGCGCCGTGCTCGGGTGGCCGCTCGGCGACCCCGGGCTCCGTGTCCCGGCCGCGTGCATGGTCAACGTGCTCGGCCAGCGCGAGGGCCCGGCCGCGCCCGACCTCGCCGACGCGCTGGCCGTGCCCGGCGCCAGCGTCCACCTCTACGGCAAGGCCGAGGTCCGCCCCGAGCGCAAGATGGGCCACGTCACGGTGACGGCCGGCTCGGTCGCCGACGCCCGGCGACGGGCCGAGGCGGCGGCGACGGCCGTGCGGCTTTGAGGCGCGGCGGTCGGCAGGGATGCAGGGGCGACGGCCGGCAGGGGCGCGGCGGCCGGCAGGGGCACGGCGCGCCGTGCCCCTACGGTGGCTGTTGGAACCTTTTCAGGTAGGCCGCCGAACTCCGAACTCTGACCGCGCAGCGAAGGCGCAGCCAACCCTGAGCTCCCCATGTCCTCCTCCCCTCTCGTCGGCCTCGCGATGGGCTCCGAATCCGACTGGCCCACGATGGAGGCCGCCGCCGACGTGCTCCGCGAGTTCGGCGTGCCGTTCGAGGCCCGCGTGCTCTCGGCCCACCGGACGCCCGACGCCATGACCGACTACGCGCGGACGGCGCGCGAGCGCGGCCTCCGGGTGATCGTGGCCGGGGCCGGCGGCGCGGCCCACCTCCCGGGCATGATCGCGGCCTCGACCACGCTCCCCGTCGTCGGCGTGCCGGTCGAGACGCGGGCGCTGAAGGGCGTGGACTCGCTGCTGTCGATCGTCCAGATGCCGGGAGGGATCCCGGTGGCGACGGTCGCCATCGGGCAGGCCCAGAACGCGGGCCTGCTGGCCGTCCAGATCCTGGCGACAGCCGACACCGCGCTGGCCGACGCGCTCGACGTGCACCGGACGGCGCTCCGCGACCGCGTCGGCGAGATGGACCGGTCGGTCGCGGGGAAGGCGGCCGGTTAGAGTGACGGTCCGAGGCCTCCAGTACAGCGAGGTCGGGGTTGGCTGCGCCGGCCTTCGGCTCGCGAGGGCCCACACCCGAGCGAACCCTGGACCTCGCCTTCGGTGACTCGGCCCTGTCGCAAAACGCACTAGACGGACGGCTCCGTCGCCGCGCCGTCGCCCCCGGCCGTGAACCGCTCGACGACGCGGGCGAGCCGGGCGAGGTGGCGGGCCTCGCCCTCCTCCCGGCGCTCAGCCACCCGAAGCGCCTCGGCCAACGACCGCGACGCCGCGTCGAGCGCCCGCCGCTCTTCGGTCGAGTAGCCCCGTCCGCGCCCGTGCGTCCCCAGCGCGAGCACCCCGACGACCTCGTCCTCAGCTGACCGCAGCGGGACACGCAAGACGAACACGGGGTCCTCCCAGACCTGCTCCGAGCACGCCGGCAGCGCCGCCGGGTCGAGCGTCGCCCGGGCCCACGCCAGCGCGTCGTCGGCCGGGACGCCCTCGGCGGCGACGACCTGCCAGCCGTCGGGGTCGAGGTCGAGGACGGCGGCCCGGTCGGTCTCGAGCACCTCGCGGACGGCGGCGATGGCGACCCGACCGATCTCCTGGGGCGACGCCACCACCTGGCGGCCGGCGAGGAGCAGCGGCAGCCGCTCCGTCAAACGCTCGCGCGTGCGCAAGAGGTCGGCGTCGGCCCGCTTCGTGAGCCACTCGCGGACCGGGTTGAACACGACGAGGGCGACGACGGCCGCGAGCGCCGCGGCGACCGAGTCGGCCCCGTCGCCCATCGAGGCCCGGAGCCCGAGGCGGAGCGCCTCGGTCCCGCCGGCGAACACGGCCGCCAGCCCCAATGTCGCCGCGCCGACGGCGACGGACCGCGCGATCCACAGGTCGGCGTCCCACGGCCGGAACTTGAGGGCGCCCGCGAGCACGCCGAGCGGGATCGCCGCGAGCGCGAGATCGAGCAGGACGTAGGTCGCGACCTCGAACAGGTATCCCGTCGCCCGGCGGTCCGAGTCGAGGACCGGGATTGCCTCGGGGAGGTACAGGACGCACAGCATGGCGACGAACACGCCGAGCGGGAGCACGACCCACTTCATCTGCTGGCGGACGTCGGCCGCCGCCGAGCGCCGGTACTTCTGGACCAGGCCGACGACCGGCAGCGCCAGGAGCCCGATCATCAGCACGGCCACGAGGGCTTCGCCGACGGCCTCCGACAGGTCGAGGACGTCTCCCACGACGAACACGCCGAACACAGCGACCAGACCGAGCGCCACGATCCGCCCCATCCGCCGCGTCCACGCCGGTCCAACCCGGCCGTCGGGGAACCGGACCAGCGCGCTCGTCACCATCGGCAGCGCGCTGACGGCCACGGCCACGACCGCGAGAATGACAATGATGGCAAAGGGACCGATCACGCTCGCCAAGTCGGTGCTGTTGAGCGGTCCGAACCCGAAGATCGCGGGGACGGCCATCAACGCCGTCCCAAGCTCGGCGCGGTAGCCCCGACCCCGCGCCCGGACGAACAGCGTCAGGCCCGTCGCCAGGAATGCCAGTAGCGCCGCGACAATCCCCGCGCCCGCCACCTGATACACGGCCTGGTTCGAGAGCCCGAACCGGCGCGCGTCGGCCTGGTCCTGCCGACCCACCACCACCTCCACCGTCTGCCGCTCTCCCGCGCGTTCGACGACCACGGCCACCGTGTCCCCCACCGTCTCGTACAGGTGGAGGGTCTTCACCCGTGCTGCCGCGCCGCGCGAGACCGTGTCGCCGTCGACTACTAGGAGCCGGTCGCCCGGCCGGAGCCCCGCCAGCGCGAAGTCGCCCCGGACGAGGTCGCCGACGACCGACGTGCTGTCGGGGCTGAGCCGGACGGGCGCGCGCGCCGTGGTCCGGTCGGGGAGCCGGGCCTCCGCAACGATCCCGACGACGGCGATGGCGAGCACCGCCAGCGCGACGACGACGCGGGCCGGCTGGCGGAGCGGGCGGACGGCCCGGCGCCACCGCCGCCGCGCGGGCAGGGTCCAGCGGCGAAGACGGCGGGGTCGTGGCATGGGCAAAGGCTAGCGCTCGGTACGCCGCGCGTCAACCGGCGCCCCCCAGGGGCAGGTCTGCCATGCACGCACACCGCGAGCACGTACAAGTCCGGGTCGGCTACGGGTCAGCGCACGACGCGCACCGGGCCGCGCTCCGCAACCGCGTTGGTGAGACAAATTGGCCGGTCATAGGGAAGACCGAAGCTATCGGGCGACCGTGACCAGTTGGCTCACCACCCCAACCTCGGTGGTCGCATGGAGGAGGTAGAGCCCTGGAGTGAGAGACGACAGATCTAGCACGGTATCGGTGCCTCCGCCTACCTCTACCGTCTGGAGTCGACGGCCGAGCAGGTCGAGGACATCCACATGCACGTCCCCCATCACCGCAGGAGCGAAATGGAGGCGGACGAGTCCGCCGGCTGGGTTCGGAGCGAGTGACAAGCGGAGCGGCAGCTTCACCGGGCTCGTCTCGGCCGGGGTCGGTCTCCCTGCGTACGTGTACAGGGTGCGGTGGTAGTTCTCCCAAGTATTCGCCTCCTGGTTGAACTGAAACTCGGTGCGCGCCGAAAGAAACCCGTCGCTGTCATAGCTGAACTCTACACGGACCCCGAGACGCAAGGGGATGCTCCGGTCCCCCGAACTGTCCGAGACTAACAGCGTAGCCTTCGACCGTTTGCCAGTACCCTCGTCGTGCTCCACCTCGAATCGCCTCCACAGAAACCATTTCCCGATCTCGTCCCAGTAGAAATGATCTTGGATAGCGACACCATGATCTCCATACCGAAACACAGTTCGTTCGCTATTTTCAAGAGAGCCGCCGTTCCGGCTCCACTGTCGAATCAGTTCCGAGCGTCGGCCCGCCGCATCGCGAACGACGATCCACTGATCTCTGGATGACCCATACCACCCCGGCGTTACGACACACGACATTAGGTACCCTTGATCGTCGTAGTCCGTTTCGATTTGGCGCTGTACTTGCCATTTTCCGTATTCAAACCATTCAATCAATCTAGATTCGACCTGTCCGTCTGATCGATATACATATATTTGCCTACTTCCGGGACCCCACTGCTCACCTGACCGCCTCTCGGCATAGTGCAGAGCCAGTAGGCCATCGTCCTGATAGGTGAATGTGGACCGGATTGCAGGGACATCGGGAGACGTGGCAAAGGTGCTTCTGACGATCCGACCCGCCTCGTCAAGCTCGTATACGGACTGATCATATTCGTAAACCCAGCTCTCGTCGAACGGTCGCCATCTCCAATAACGCCGCACACCGTTTCGAGAGTCGCTCAGTACGTACTCATAGCGCTTGTTGGTCAGCCACTCTCCTTGCGGGTCCGCAGCATCACCCACCTGTTCCGTCGTCGTAATCCCGAACTCAAGACCTGTGCTTGGAGCGAGCGGAGGGGCCAGAAGCGGATCTGGTGGGAAGCACTCGATCTGGGCGACCACGGGCCCCACTGTGCAAAGGCCCATGACGAGAACACGAAGCGAACTCAACCAGCACTTCTGAATGAACCGTCGCGGGCCACAGGACGGACGAGACGACGAACCGGACCAGATGCTCATACCTTTAGATACCCTATGCTTACTCCAGCAGCAAGTCCGTCTTGCGGTCGGCCTCGGCGCCCGTGACTCGGTCGCGGACGGTCACCGTCAGCGTGTACAGGCCGGGCTCCTGGCCCGTCGCGTCGAGGAAGAGGTACACCGTGTCGTCGGGCCGGTCGCCCTGGACCTCGAAGGCCGACGACACGGCCGGGTCGTCGCCGCCGAACACGCGGCGGGCGAGCCGGCGCAAACCCGTCGACGTGTCCTTGGGCCGGAGGCTGGCCTCAACCTCGTAGTCGCTCCGGCCGTCGGCCAGGCCGAGCCCGTACGCCTCGAAAAAGAGGTAGACCGGGTCGCCGACGCGGAAGACGCCCCACGGGGCCGGCTGGACCGAGACGCCGTCGCGGAAGACGCGGCCGGGCTCGGCGCGGTCGGCCTCCTGGGCGTCGTACGCGAGCAGGACGTCGGAGAGCAGGAGCCCGCCGGCGCGGAAGTCGGGGACGTCGACGGCCCGGCGCTGGACGGCGCCGGTGAGGCCCGAGGCCGTCTCGAACTCGAGCGAGACCTCGTAGCCATCGCCCGGCCGGGCGCTCATGGCCTCCGAGCTGGTCCACAGCCGGGTTCGGTCGAACGGGACGATCTGGGCCCCGCGCAGGCCGTAGACCGTCCGCCGTCGCTCGACGAGCAGGTCGCGGTCGGGCCCGATGAGGAACGCGCCGGTCTTGACCGTCACGTCGACGTCGTCCTGGACGCCCTGGCTCGGCATCTCGTCCTCGGCGACGGGGATGCCGTAGTTGACGTAGAGGTCGGTCCGCCCGCCGTCGCCCTTGAACGCGGCGACGCGGTACGGGAGCTGGACGGACCGGCCGGGCCCCTCGAAGGCGTAGCGCTCGGGCCGGCGCCGGACCTCGGCCTGGGCGACGAGCGCGAAGTCCATCGCGGCCGGGTTGCGGACCGACTGGAGCCCGTAGACGTCGGCCGGGACCGAGTACAGGCGGAACCGGCCGTTCCGGCCCGGGTCCTCGAACACCAACCGGAACCCGTCGCCGTAGTCCCACACGTTGAACCGGTTGGCGACCTCGACCCCGGCCGGCGCGTCGTCGTTCGGCGCGAACGCCTCGTCGCGCCCGGCGAACTGCTCGACGACGAGCCCGAACCCGCCCTCGATCACGACGTCGGTGGCCGGCGGCCCGTAGCGGACGTGGAGCCGGCCGCGCTCGGTCTCCCACCCGGCCAGGTCGAGGTCGTCGGAGCGGTAGAGCAGGTCGGCCGTGACGAGCCGGGCGTAGTGCTCGGTCTTGCGCTCGTTGACGGTGTTGAGGAAGCGGGGGTCTCGGCTGGTCCAGTACCGCTCGGCGAACGCCTCGGGGTCGGCGCGGAAGGCGGCGTGCTCGTCGGGCGGGAGGATGAGGGTGAGGTCGGTGAACGCCGCGCGCGTCTCGTCGTCCATCCGCTCGATGGCCTGGCGGAAGGCGACGTCGGCGGCGTCGAACTCGCCGAGCCGCTGGTTGACCAGCCCGAGGTAGAGCCACATCCCGGCGTCGTCGGGGAACTGGACGACCATCTCGGCGAGGTCGGGCAGGGCCTCCTCGAACCGGCCCGACAACGCCGCCAGCCGGACCACGTGGTCGTAGACGGCCCGGCGACGCGGGTCGGAGGCGAGCGCTTGTCGGAGGTGGCCGATGGCCCGGTCATACGCGGCTTGCGCGCGCGGCGCGAAGTCGGTGACCGCAACGCCGCGGCGGCGGAGTTCCTCGACGTCGAAGCGGTCGGTCAGGTCCTCGCCGGCCTGACCCGCCAGGATCTCGTCCGCCCCGCCCCGCTCCGGCTGAAGGCGGCCCTCCGTGACCGGCTGAAGGGTCCCGCCGTCGTCGTCGAGGGCCCGGTCGCGCTCGGAGTCGAGGCCGGAAGTCCGCTCGCCGACGGACCGGAAGGCGAGCCCCGGCAGCTTGACCGCGTTCCGATACTGGTAGTAGTCGACGATGGCCTGGACGCCGAGCTCTTCGTGGGCGAACGCGTTCGTCGAGTCGAGCGCGAGGAGCCGGCCCGCCAGCTCGCGCCGCCGCCGGAGCCGGTACATCTCCTGGAAGAAGTTCCAGGACTGCCCGCGGAACTGCTGGAGGTTGGCGACGAGGTAGACGACGTTGGTCGGGTCGAGGTCGATGGCCGCCTCGATCTCGCGACCTGCCCGGCCCTCGTCGCGGGCCGGGTTCCGCTCGTCGTAGAGGACGCGGGCCAGGAGGTAGCGCGCCTCCGCGTCCTCGGGCGCCCGGTCGACGGCGCGGCCGAGCAGGCGGACGGCGTCGTCGAACCGCCCCTCCCGGTACGCCTCGCTGCCCTCTGCGAGCGAGGCGTTGGTCTGGGCACAGGGCGCCGCCACGACGATCAGCAGCAGAACGACGGAGACGAAACGGCGCATCGGGCGGGCGTGGGGACGGCACGAACGGGACGGCCGGGCACGGCCGTATGCCGGGGCCCGTCGGTGCCCAACGTCGCCCGCGTCGCGTCTTCGGTCAAGGCACGAGCGCCGGCCCGCCTAGGACTACCGCTCCTTCATCACCCGGTCGAGCCGGCGCTTCGACTCCCGGTCGGCGATGGTCTGCCGCTTGTCGACGGTCTTCTTGCCGCGCCCCAGCGCGAACGACACCTTGGCCCGGCCGCCTTTGAAGTACAGCTTGAGCGGGACGATGGTCATCCCCTTCTGCTCGGTCCCCTTGCGGAGCTTCTCGATCTCGGCCTTGTGGAGCAGCAACCGGCGCATCCGCCGCGGCTCGTGGTTCGCGTACCCACCCATCTCGTACGGCGGGATGGTGCAGTTGACGAGGTCGACGCCGTCGCGGCCGAGCTTGACGAACGCCTCCGCGAGCTGGGCCGAGCCCTGGCGGAGCGACTTGACCTCGGACCCGGTGAGCACGATCCCCGCCTCGAAGTGGTCGCCCAGTTCGAAGTCGTACCGCGCCCGGCGGTTGGTGACGATGGTCTTGGTGCCGTCGGCCATGGGTCGAGAGCCGGCGAGGGCAGGTTGGAGGCGCTAGGCCTCGTCGTCCTCGTCGTCGTCGGGGTCGCTGGGGAGTTCGAGGAACGGGATCGGCGGGACCTCGGACAGGGTGCCGGTCTGGAACAGGTACTCGGCCAGCTCGTCCAGGCCGTCCGTCGCGTAGCCGTCGAGCGTGAGCTGGTACGTGCCGACGCCGTCGTGGAACAGGCCGTCCGAGACGGGCGCCTCCTGGGCCGCGGCGCGCAGGCGCAGGCCGGCGACGGCGTCGAGCGTCCCTTCGAGCGCGGCCAGCAGGCCCCACGGGTACGGCCGGAGCGTCAGGTCGGTCCACTCCTGCCCGGGGTCGAGCACGAAGGCCCCCTCGGGGACGTCGTCGCGGTAGTCGACGAGCGCGGCCGACGAGGTCTCCAACACGTCGCCGAGCGGCCGGGCCGGGTCGCTCAGGGCGAACGTGGCCGCCGACCCGTAGTGCTCGCGCAGGACGAGCTGGGTCAAGAGCGCCTCCTGGGCGTCGCGGGGGTCGAACGCAATCGTCTCGATGGCGTCGAGCGCCGAGCCGACCACCAACCGGCGGCGCGGGCTCCGCTCGCCCGCCAGCACGACGCCGGGGACGACCTCCAGGCCGGTGTACCCCCGCAGCACGTCGAGCGTCGGGACGAGCGCCAGGTCGACGCCGCCCGCGTCGAGGGCCGCCCGCGCCTCGTACGGCTCGATCTCGACGACCTCCGTCACCAGGTCGGCGAGGGCGGACGCGAGCGCCCGGGCGGGCGGGACGGGCCAGACGGCGAGGCGCATCGGTCAGGGCGAGGGGCATGAGGCGAAGGGCACGGGAAGGGTCCGACAGCCCCTCGCCACACGCCCCCGGCCGCGTGCCCTTAGCTGCGGCGGCGCTCGGTGATCCGGGCGGCCTTGCCGCGGAGCCCGCGGAGGTAGTACAGCTTGGCCCGCCGGACGCGCCCGTAGCGGACGACCTCGACCTTGGCGATGCGCGGACTCGCGAACGGGAAGATCCGCTCGACGCCGACGCCGTTCGAGATCTTGCGGACCGTGAACGACTCGGCCACGCCGCCGTTCTGGATCGCGATCACGACGCCCTCGAACAGCTGGATCCGCTCCTTGTCGCCCTCGATCACGCGGACGTGGACGCGGACGGTGTCGCCGGCGTCGAACGTGGGGATGTCGTCGCGGAGCTGGGTGGCCTCCACGAGGCCCATGAGATCGGTCGCCATGGTCGGTTCGGTCTTGAGGTGGGTGAGCGCCGATGCCTCGGGCGCGAACGAGGAAGGTAGGGAGCGGGCCGGGCCAAACGGGGCCAGGGCACGGTCTACGGGGATTCTTCGCCCGCCGCGTCGGGGTCGCCGGGCGGGCCGTCGGGCAGGAGGTCGGGGCGGCGGGCGCGCGTCCGCTCCAGGCGTTGGGCCTCGCGCCAGGCCAGGATGGCGCCGTGGTCGCCCGAGCGGAGCACGGGCGGCACCTCCATCCCCCGGAAGTCGGCCGGGCGCGTGTAGCTGGGCGCGTCGAGGAGCCCGTCCTGGAAGCTGTCGGACAGCGCCGAGCCGGCGTCGCCGAGCACGCCCGGGACGAGGCGGGCCACGGCGTCGATGAGCACGAGCGCCGGCAGCTCGCCGCCCGAGAGCACGTAGTCGCCGACCGAGACCTCGCGCGTGACGAGCGTGTCACGGACTCGCTGGTCGACGTTCTTGTAGTGGCCGGCGATCAACAGCAGCCGGCCTTTCAGCGACAGCGCATTCGCCATCGGCTGGTCGAGCGTCTCGCCGTCGGGCGTCAGGAAGACGACCTCGTCGTAGGGCCCGTGCTCGGCCTGGAGCGCCTCGACGCAGGCGAACAGGGGCTCGGGCTTGAGCACCATCCCCCCCATCCCCCCGTACGGGACGTCGTCGATTTGGCGGTGCCGGCCGGGCGCCCAGTCGCGCAGGTCGTGGACGGCCACCTCGACGAGCCCCTTGTCCTGGGCCCGCTTCAGGATCGAGTGCTCCAGCGGGCTCCGCACGAGCTCGGGCAGCGCGGTGACGAGGTCGAAACGGACCATGAGGGTTCGCAGGTTGAGCGAGTGGGGCGGGTTTGGCAGGTTCCCAACTTGCGGAACTCGCGGAACCGGCCCGACCTGCCGAACCCTACTCGTCGAACAGCCCCTCGGGCGGGCGGACGTAGAACCGGCGGGCGTCGAGGTCGAGGCGGACGACGAACTCGTCGACGTCGGGGAGCAGCACCTCGCCGCCGCCGACGCGGTCGATGGCGATCAGGAGCTGGGCGCCCTCGTAGAAGTCGCGGACGGTCCCCAGCACGTCGCCCGGTTCGCCGGCCTCGTCCACGCCGACGACCTCGAAGCCGATGAGGTCGTGGAGGTAGGCCTCGCCTTCTTCGAGGGTCGGCAGGTCGTCGGGGTCGGCGAAGAGCCGCTCGTCGCGGAGCCCCTCGGCGGCCTCGAGCGACTCGACGCCGGCCAGCGACAGCAGGACGACGGTCCGGCCCTTGGGGTACTGGAACCGGACGCCCTCGACCTCGACGGCCCGGGCTTCCTCGGCGCTCGCGCCGACCCAGAGCCGGTCGAGGTCGGCGAACCGCTGGGGGTCGTCGGTCTCGGGGACCACCTTCATCTCGCCGCGGACGCCGTGCGTCCGGCCGACGCGGCCCATCAGGATCAGACGGTCGGGGTCGAGTGCCATAACGGAAGACTCAGATGGGACGTTCGCAGTCTGAAGCTCGGACCGCCCCCAATCCCCCGGAGCGTCATTCCCGCGCACGCGGGAATCCACACGGTGTGGGCGGGATGGCATGGATTCCCGCTTTCCCGGGAATGACGGCATGAGGGAGAAAGCCAACTGCGTACGTCCTGTCAGAAACAGACGGGCGGGGCCGGCGCGTGCCGACCCCGCCCGACGGGTGACCGGTCGCCTACGACTTGAGCGACTCGAGGTAGGTATCGAGGCCCGCCGTGTCGCCGGCGGCGAGCAGGCGGGCCTGCTCGGGCCACGTCTCCTCGTTGCCGGCCGTTGTGGACCCGGCCTCGGCGATGAGCTCCTGGATCCGCTCGACGGACGTCTCGGCGAGGGCCGCGAACGTCGTGACGCCGGCATTTGTCAGGATGCCCGAGTACGTCGGGCCGATGCCGTTGACCGTGGTGAGGTCGTCGGCCTCGGCGGTGGGCGCCTCCTCCGTCGCGACGGTCTCGGGCTCGGCGACCGGCTCGGCGGCGGCCGTCCCCGGGGGCGTGTCGCCGGTGGGGGCGTCGCCGGCCGTGCCCGCGACGTCGGGGGCCTCCGTCGCCGGCGCGGCCTCGACCGCGTCGGCCTGGGACGCCCCGGCGTCGGTCTGGTCGGCCATCTCGGCGCCGGTCTCGTCGGCGACGGCCTCCGGGGTCTCGGCCTCGACGGCCGGCTGCTCTTGGGCCGCGTCCGGGGCCTCCTCGGCGACGGTCTCCGGCGTGGCTTGGGCGACGGCGGCGTCGGCACCCTCGGCCTCGGCGGCGGCCTGCTCGGCGGCCTGGACGGCCGGGTCGGCGTCGGTCGGCTGGGCGTCGGCCTCGTCCGCGGCCGGGGCGTCGGCGGCGGTCGTGAGGGCCTCGGAGTCGGCGGCGGCGGCGGCGGCCTCGTCGCGGGCGGCCTCGGCGGCGGCGCGCTCCTCGGCCTCGGCCGCCTCGCGCTGGGCCCGGAGCTCGGCCTCGCGCTCGGCGCGGGCCTTGGCGAGCTCGGCGGCCTTCTCCCGAGCCGCGGCCTTCTCGGCAGCGAGGGCCTCGGCCCGGCGCTCGGCGTTCGTCTTCTTGGCGGTCGACGCGACCTTCTCGGCCCGGCGGGCCCGGAACTCCTCGACGGCCACCTCGATCTCGCCGTCCTCCTTCCCCTGGCGCGTGAGGGCCCAGCGGAGCAGGATCCCCTCCTTTTGGAGCAGGTTGCGGACCGTGTCGGACGGCTGGGCGCCCTGGCCGAGCCAGTACAGAATGCGCTCCGCGTCGAACCGGACGGTGGCCGGCTCGGCGACGGGCTCGTAGCGGCCGAGGTCCTCGATAAAGCGGCCGTCGCGGGGCGAGCGGCTGTCGGTGGCGACCAAGCCGAAGACGGGGTGCTGCTTCCGCCCCATGCGGCGGAATCGGAGCTTGACGGACATATGCGGAGGTACTAGGTACGGGGTACGGAGGTACGATTCGGGAGACGAGGGGTGAACCGGGGTGTACCTCGTACCCCGTACCCCGTACCGGCTGGGCGCTAGCGCCCGGCCAACAGTTGGGTGGGGTCGACGGCGCGGCCCTTGCCCTGGAGCTTGGACATCGTCTTCATCATCTTCTTCATCTCGCGGAACTGCTTGAGAAGCGCGTTGACGTCCTGCACTTCGAGGCCGGCGCCCTTGGCGATCCGGCGGCGGCGCGAGCCGTTGATCTGGTCCGGCGTGGCCCGCTCGAACGGCGTCATCGACTGGATGAGCGCCTCGATGTGGCGGAAGGCGTCGTCGTCGACGTCGATCTCCTTGATGGCCTTGCCGACGCCGGGGATCATGCCCAGGAGGTCCTTCAGCGACCCCATGTTCTTGATCTTCTGGAGCTGGTCGTAGAAGTCCTGCAAGTCGAACTCCTGGGACCGGAACTTGCGCTGGAGCTTCTCGGCCTCCGCCTCGTCGAACTGCTCCTGGGCCTTCTCCACGAACGAGACCACGTCGCCCATCCCGAGGATGCGCTGGGCCATCCGGTCCGGGTAGAACTCGGTCAGCGCGTCGAGCTTCTCGCCGGTCCCGGCGAACTTGATCGGCTTCTCGACGACCGAGCGGATCGACAAGGCGGCCCCGCCGCGCGTGTCGCCGTCGAGCTTGGTCAGGACGACGCCGTCGATGTCGAGCCGGTCGTTGAACGCCTTGGCCGTGTTGACCGCGTCCTGGCCCGTCATCGCGTCGACGACGAACAGGATCTCGTCGGGCTCGGTCGCCGCCTTGATGGCGACGACCTCGTCCATCATGGCCTCGTCGACGTGGAGCCGGCCGGCCGTGTCGATGATGATCGTGTCGCGGCCCGTCCGCCGCGCTTCGGCGACGGCCTGGCGGGCGACCTCGACAGCGTCCTTGACCGGCACGCCGTCGGCGCCGCGGATCGAGAAGACCGGCACCTTGACCTGGCCCGCCAGCGTCTCGAGCTGGTCGACGGCCGCCGGGCGGTACACGTCGGCCGCGGCCACCATCGGGCTCCGGCCCTTCGACTTGAGGAAGAGCGCGAGCTTGCCGACGAACGTCGTCTTGCCGGCGCCCTGGAGCCCGGCCACCAGGATCACCGTCGGCGGCTTCTTGGCCGTGTTGAGGTCGACGTGGACGTCGCCCAGGAGGTAGACGAGCTCGTCGTAGACGTGCTTGACGAACTGCTGCCCCGGGTTGACCGCCTGGAGCACCTTGTCGTCGGTCACGTGGGCCTTCACCTTGTTGGTGAAGTCCTTGGCGACCTGGTAGTTGACGTCGGCGTCGAGGAGCGCGCGGCGGACCTCGCGCATCGTCTCGGCGATGTTGAGGTCGTTGATCCGCCCCTCGCCCTTCACGTTCTTGAGGGCGACGTCGAGCTTGTCGGACAGCGTGTCGAACATTCGGAGGGGGCCGGGTGGGACGGGGGGGGGGCCGCGGGGCTGCCAGTGGGGCAGGTCGCGCGGGCGAGGGCGGAGCCGCAGAGTGCCGAAGCCTTCACCGGAGCGGCCGGACCCACGCCCGGGGTGTCCGGGACGAGGCGACGACCAAGGTACCGGACGCGCCCTCGGCGCCCGGTGAAGCGATGGTGGATCAGCGAGGCCCGCTCGGCCGCCCTACGACGCCTGCTCTCGCTCTCGCTCGGTGGCCTTCGGCGGGGCCAGGTCGAGCGCGGGCGGGAGCTCGGTCCGGTCGAGGACGGCGAGCGCGTCGGCCAGGGTGTGGCACGAGTGGGCCTCCTTGCCCCGTACCCTGGCCGTCAGGGCGAGCATCTTCGAGAAGAGGCTCTCGCCCAGCGAGCGGCTCTCGACGAGCACGTCGCGCCCGGTCTGCCCCTCGATGGTCTCTCGAAGGATGGGACCGACGTCCGTAGGCAAGACGATGTGGGCGCTCACGCGCGAGCAGTCCCAGATCGCGTCGAAGTCCGACTCCCAGTCGGGGTCCTCGTGCACGGTCTCCACGATGGCCAGCATGTCCTCGCCGGACAGCCGGCCCGTCATCCGGGCGAGCGCGAGCCGGGACCCGGGGTCGACGCGGTAGACGAACGCGGACTCTGGACCAAGGCGCATGGTGGGGGAGGGTAAAGCCGAACCGTCGAAAGGCTTGCGATACCGGAACCTGTCCGGGTCGTTCCGAGCTCCGGGCTCGCCGCCCGGAAAGACGGCGCTGTCCTACGCGGTGCCGCCGACGCAGCCGGCTACGGCGTCCGTCCGAGCGCCTCGACCACGGCGCCCGGGTCGTCGGCGAAGAGCCCGTCGACGCCGGCGGCGACGAGGGCCCGCACCTCGCCCGCGAGGTCGCCGTGCGTGGCGGGGTCATCGCCCGCGCGGAGCGGCGGCGGCAGGAAGGCGTTCTCCGGCCGGAGCGTCCAGACGTGGACCGCGAGCCCGGCCGCGTGGGCGTCGGCCACCAGCGACGACGGCGCGAGCGTCTCCGGGTCGAGCACCATCGCCTTCGCCACGCCGACGGCATCGGCAACCGTGGCGACCGTCGCCAGCCCGTCGGGCGTCGTCATGGCGTCGTAGCGGAGCTCGGGGCGGTCGGCCGGGCCGGCGCCGGGCATCGCGAGCTGGACCAACCGGAGCCGGGTCAGCCCCCGCAAGAGCTCCAGATTGCCGACCTCGAACGACTGGATCCACACGGGGTCGTCGGGCGACGTGTAGCCCGCGCCGTGGAGCGCCTCGACGAGCGGCGCTTCGAGCGGCAAGCCGATCCGGCGGAAGTACGTCGGGTGCTTGGTCTCGGGGTAGAGCCCGACGCGGCGCCCGTGCGCCTCGCTCAGCGAGTCCGCCAGCGCCAGGACCTCATCGAACGTGGGGACCTCGAACCGGCCGTCGTAGGCCGCGCTGGCGGGGCGGAGGTCGGGCAGCCGCTCGACGGCCCGGAGCGTCTTGAGCTCGGCGAGCGTGAAGTCCTCCGTGAACCAGCCCGTGGCCTCGGCGCCGTCGATGGTCTTGGTCGTCCGGCGGTCGGCAAAGTCGGGGCGCGAGCCCACGTCGGTCGTCCCGGAGATCTCGTTCTCGTGACGGGCGACGAGCACGCCGTCGCGCGTCATCACCAGGTCCGGCTCGATCACGTCGGCGCCCTGCTCGACGGCGAGCGCGTAGGCCTCGAGCGTGTGCTCGGGCCGGTGGGCGCTCGCGCCGCGGTGGGCGATGACCAAGACGGAGTCGGCGGCGGTCACGGCGAGGAGCAGGGCGAGGGCGAGCATCGGACGGCTGGAGATCGCCGCAAGATGGCAACGCCGGGCGGCGGGCGGATGTCCCCGCCGTCATCCCTCAGCGTTCCAGGCTGGGAGCGAAGCGACGTGCCGGAAAGCGGGGGGCCGGGCCGTCACCCCAACGACGTACCGACTCTAGCGCCGTGACACGGTGCTCGTGAGCGGACCCCCTGGCCGTCCGCCCCTCGCTCCGCTCAGCGGCCGGACGGCCTGTCCCCCTTCGAGGGCAGGGCTGTTAAGTTCTTTTTCGACCACTCAAATAACACGAGTCATTCCCGCGCACGCGGGAATCCATGCGGCGCTCCGCCCACGAGCAGGACCGTATGGGTCCCCGCCTGCGCGGGGATGACTATTGGTTTTACTGGGTCGATTGCGAGAGGCGAGCAGAACTTAACGACCCTGCCCTTCGAGGGGGACAGCTCCTGCGGCACGGAGCGGAGCGATGGCCGCGGGAGCGGGGGGTCGGCCTACGACCAATCTGGCGTCGCTCTAAAACCCTTCGCCCTCGAAGTCGCCGCCGCCGCCGTCGCGGTCACCCCGGTCGCGGTCGCGACGGCGCTCCTGCTGGCCGAACGAGTACGAGAACGTCACGCCGACCTGCCGGCCGCCCCACGTCCGCGAGAGCCTCTGGAAAAGCTCGGGCTGGTCGAGCGTGTAGGCGAACCCATTCTGGTTGAACGGGTCGCGGAGCTGGACCGTCAGTGCGGCGCGGTCGTCGAAGAGCTTCTGGCGGACCGCGAGGTCGACCGAGATCCGGGAGGCGACCCGGGCCTGCTCGGTCTCGATGGGCGCGCTGTAGCGGGCGGTCGTCTGGAGCGCGAGGCCGCCCAGCCCCAACCGGTCGCCCACGTCGTAGGTCGCGTTGAGCCGGCCGCCCCAGCTAAAGCCGTCGCTGGCCACGTCGCCCGTCGAGGTCGTGGTGCCGTCGGTCTTGAGGCGGAACCCCTCCAGGCTGCCGTAGCCGCTCAGCCCACCGAGGTCCTCGAACGACGAGACCAGCTCGACGCCGTAGCTGTCCGACGTGGCCAGGTTCTCGAACGTCCGCACCGTCACGCCGTCGTCGCGGACGGTCAAGAAGCGGCGGATGACGTCGGTCGTGTGGCGGTAGTAGGGCGTGAGCGAGACCGAGCCCCACGGGACGAACTGGGTCACGCCGGCCTCGACCGCCGAGACGTACTCGGGCCGGAGCGCCGGATTCCCCTGGCGCACGTTGAGCGGGTCGTCGAACGACGGGAACGGGTTGAGCGCCCGCGTCCGCGGCCGGTTGATGCGGCGGCTGTAGCTGGCCTTGAACGTCGTCGCCTCGGTCGGCGCGAACGACAAGAACGCGCTCGGGAAGAGGCTCCGGTAATCGTTGTCGAACGACTCGTCGGTGGTGCGCAGGTCGAACGTCGTCCGGGCGTCCTCCAGGCGCAGGCCGACCTGGGCGCCGAGCGGCCCCCACTCGCCGCCGCCCTGGACGTAGAGCGCGTGGACCGTCTGGTCGAAGTCGAACGTGTTGCTGGTGGACACGTCGGGCGCGAACACGCCGTCGGCGCCGGCCGTCTCGGCGGCGAGGTCGCTCTCCAGGACCTCCCAGTCGCCCTTGTAGCCGGCGTCGAGGCGGAGCACCCCGAACGGGCGCGTGTAGTCGACCTGCACGGACGCCTCGCGTTCGAGGTCGCTCTGGTCGGCGCGGCGGGCCGGCGTGAGGTCGCCGGCACCGCTGAGCAGCGTCTCGACGTAGGTCTGCGACTCGGTCTCGTCGGAGACGTCGGCGCGGGCCTCGACGGTGAGCCGGTGGTCCTTGCCGAACTGCTGGACGAGCCCCAAGCGGGCGTCGAGCGACTGGCCGTCCTCGAGCTCCGTCACCTCGCGCGCGAACCCGAACACCGACGACCCGTCGACGCCCTGAACCAGCGTTTGCCCGATCTCGGTCTCGTCGCCGCTCCGGGTGCCGATCTGGAGCTGGGACGTGAGCGTCGTGGCCCGGCTGAACGAGTAGTCGGCCGAGAGGTTGACGAGCGCCGAGGTCCGCGTCCGGTCGTCAGACTCCTGCTCGGTCCGCGTGGTCGGGTCGGCTTGGTAGCGGTTGATGCGGAAGCCGTCGCCGCCGCCGGGGCGGGCGTCGTTGCGGAGGCCGACCGTCGCCGCGAGCGACCACGGGCCGCGCCCGTAGGTGAGGGCCGCCGTCCCATCGACGCCCCCGTTCGAGTCGGTCCCGGCCGTGAGCGTCCCGCCGACGCCGCGGTCCGTGTTCTGCTTGAGCACGACGTTGATGACGCCGCCCACGCCGTCGGGCTCGAACGCGGCCGACGGGTTGGGGATGATCTCGACCCGCTCGACCGAGCCGGCCGGCAGGCTCGCGAGGTACGACGCCAGGAAGTCGCCCTGGACCGGCGCCGGCCGGCCGTTGATGAACACGGCCACATTCCCGGCCCCCCGCAGCGACACGTTGCCGTCGACGTCGACGTCGACCGAGGGCAGCGTCGCCAGCACGTCGGTGACGTTGCCGCCGTCGGCGACGGGGTCGTCGGCCGTGTCGTAGACGGTCCGGTCGATCCGCGTCTGGACTTGCGTTCGCCGGCCCGTCACGCGGACCTCGGCGAGCGCCTCGGCCGCCGGCACGAGCCCGATCGTCCCGAGGTCGGTCTCGCCCGCTCCCACCGTCACGGCCCGCTGGCGCGCGTCGTCGTAGCCGACGAAGCTGGCGACGACGTCGTAGGTCCCGGCCGCGAGCCCCTCGATGCGGAAGCCGCCGTCGAGCGCGGTCGTGGTGCCGCCGGCGAGCGTCGAGTCGGCGCCCGTGATCTGCCAGACGGCGACCGTCGCCGTGGGCAGCGGGAGGTCGCCGTCGAGGACGCGGCCGGTCACGGCGCCGGTCTGGGCCAACGCGAGGGGCGCCAGCAGGACGAGGAGGAACGGGAGGACGCGGGACATGGGACGGAGTTGGGTGGCGTGGGGACCGTTTATGGGCCGCCCGGCCCGACGTTTCGGCCCGTGGCACGAACCGCACGACGGCGTCACGAGCCGCACGCTGCCGCGCACGGAGCCTTGGGAACCGCTCCGTCCGAGACCTAGCTTGAGGCGATGACCACCCCGCCCCTCCCCACCCGACGCCCGTGGCCGAGCCGAGCCGAGCTCGCATGGATCGTCGGGTTCTGGGCCACGCTCGGCGTCCTCTCCGTCTTGCGCGAGGCGCTCGAACCGTGGGAGGACGACCCGATCCGGCTCGGGCAGGTGGTCGAGAGGCTGGCCGAGTTCGGGCTGTGGTCGCTCGTGACCCCGGTCGTGTTCTGGCTCGTCGGCCGGCCCCCGGCCGAGCGTGGGACCCGGGCCGGGCGGCTGGTGGCCCAGGTCGGCGTGAGCGTCGTGGCTGCGGTCGCCGTCGAGTGGGTCACGCGAGGCGCGCTCCGCCCGCTGTTCGGCGGCCCGCCCGACCCCGACCGCGTGTGGACGCTGGCCGGCGCCGTCGGCCGGCTGTGGTTCCTCGACGAGCTCCTGATCGCGCTCGCCATCCTGGCCGCCGGCTACGCGCGCGCGGCCCTGTTCCAGGTCCAGGAGCGGCGCGCCGAGGCCGAGCGGCTCCTGGCCGACCGCGTCCGGCTCGAGGCCCAGCTCACCGAGGCCCGGCTGTCGGCCCTGCGGATGCAGCTCAACCCGCACTTCCTGTTCAACACGCTCAACGCCGTCAGCGCCCTCGTCGAGCGCGACCCGGCCGGCGTGCGGACGATGATCGCCCGGCTGTCGTCGCTGCTCCGCCGCGTCCTCGACGACGACGGCGCCACCGAGGTCCCGCTCCGCGACGAGTTGGCGTTCCTGCGCGACTACCTCGACGTCCAGCGCGTCCGGTTTCAGGGCGGGCTCGACGTGGACGAGGCCATCGGCCCCGACGTACTCGACGCGCTCGTGCCGCCGCTCGTGCTCCAGCCGCTCGTCGAGAACGCCGTCGGGCACGGGGTCCGGCGGATCGAGGGCGGCGTCGGTCACGTCCGGCTGTCGGCCCGCCGCGAGGGCGACCGGCTGGTGCTCGCGGTCGAGGACAACGGGCCGGGCCTCGCCGGGGGCGACGGGGCGGGCGGTTCGGGCGGGGTCGGGCTGAAGAACACCCGGGCCCGGCTCGACGCGCTCTACGGCGACGCCGGCACGCTCTCGGTCCGCGACCGGGTCGGCGGGGGCGTCGTGGCCGAGGTCGCCCTCCCCTACCGGCTCGCGCCGAGCGACGCCTCCCTCTCGGCTCTCGCGGATGCCTGACTTGCGCGTCCTGGTCGTCGACGACGAGCCGTTGGCGCGCCAGCGCGTGCTCGACTTGCTCGACCGCCAGACCGACGTCGCCGTCGTGGGCACGGCCGACACGGGGCGGACGGCGGTCTCGGCCATCGCCGAGCACCAGCCGGACGTCGTGTTCCTCGACGTCCAGATGCCCGGCCTGAGCGGGCTCGACGTGGTCCGCGAGGTTGGGCCGGAGCGGATGCCGGCCGTCGTGTTCGTGACGGCCTACGACCAGCACGCCCTCGCGGCGTTCGACGTGGCCGCGGTCGACTACCTCCTCAAGCCCTACGACGACGACCGGTTCGCGCAGTCGCTGGCGCGGGCGCGCGAGGCCGTCCGCCTCCGCGAGGTCGACGCCCTGCGCGACCGGCTGGCCGCGCTGCTCGGCCCCGAGCGCCCCGCCCCGTCGGCCGACTTCCTCGAGCGGCTCGCCGTCGAGATGCGGGGCCAGACGCGGCTGGTCCCGGTTGAGGCCATCGACTACGTGTCGTCCGACGGCCCCTACGTCGAGGTCCACGTCGGCGCCGACGTCTGGGTGGTCCGCGAGCGGATGCAGACGTTGGAGGACCGGCTCGACCCGGCCCGCTTTTTCCGGATTCACCGCTCGACCATCGTCCAGATCGACCGCGTCGAGGCGCTGCTGACGGCACCCGGCGGCGACTACGCGGTCCGCCTGGCGGACGGGACGCGGCTCCGCCTGAGCCGGTCGCGCCGCGACGCCTTTACCCAGCGCCTCGGCATCGACGCGACGGACTCGGGGTAGACGGGGAGGCCACGCGGGTCTACGGGGTATGGCCCGACACGACCGCCGCTCGCCCCGCTGGCGTTTTTACGACTACCGCCGCGCGGGTCTGTACTTCGCCACGATCTGCACGGCGGACCGGCGCCCCGCGTTCGGGGACGTGGCCGACGCGCGGATGCACCTGTCGCCCGTCGGAGAGGTGGCCGAGGCGGAGTGGGGCCGGACGTTCGACCTCCGTCCTCACCTGGTCCGGGACGTCCACGTCGTGATGCCCAATCACGTGCATCTCCTGTTCGGCATCCTCGACGCGACCGACCCGGCGACCGACCCGGCGACCGACCCGGCGACCGACCGTAGGGACACATGCATGGTGTCCCTACCGACCGCGGTGGCTTGGACGGCTCCCGGCGGTTCGGACAACACCTCGCCGGGTCCGTGTCGTCGGTGATCAACGCCTACAAGGCCGCCGTCACGCGCGAAGTCCGGCGGCGCGGCCTGTGGCCCGAGGGCCCCCTGTGGCAAGGCCGGTTCCACGACCGCGTCGTCCGGTCCGAGACGGAGGCCGACCGGATCCGGCGGTACGTCGCCGAGAACCCCACGCGGTGGGCGGCCGACCCGTTCCACCCCGCCCTCCCCCCGCCCCGCCGGCGAGGCGGACGGGGCTGGCGCCCCTAGCCCAGCCCCAGCAGCTTGCCGCCCTGGTAGATCGCGAACGAGAACACATACGCCAGCCCGAACATGTAGCCCCACATCACGGCCGGCCACACCCACGAGTTCAGCTCGCGCTTGGCGATGGCGAGCGTGCTCATGCACTGGAGCGCGAACACGAAGAAGACCATCAGGCTGACGGCCACCAGGGGCGTGAAGACCGGCGTGCCGTCCGGGTACGTGTCCGCTTTGATCGCGTCGCGGAGCGCCAAGCTCTCCTCGTTGGCGTCGGCCCCGGCGCTGTAGATCGTGGCCAGGGCCGAGACGATCACCTCGCGGGCAGCGAAGCTGGCCACGATGCCGGCCGAGATTTTCCAGTCGAACCCAAGCGGGCGCAGGACCGGCTCGATGGCGTGGCCGAACCGGCCGATCAGGCTGTTCTGGACCTGGTAGCTCGCGACCTCGTTCTGGACCGCCAGCCGCTGCGTGTCGGCCTCCTCGATGGCCGACCGGATGGAGGCCGCGTCGGAGCCCTCGAGCTCGGGGTCCGCGCTCGGGTTGATCCGGACGAGCGACTCGGTCGCCGCTTGGACGGCTGCGTCGGCCTGGGCGGATCGCGCGGCCAGCTCCGGCGGCAGGTCCACCTTGGGGTAGCTCGCCATGAACCAGAGCACGATGCTCAGCCCGAAGATGATCTTCCCAGCGCGGACGACGAACACCTTGGCGCGGTCCCACATCCGCCGCCACAAGTAACGCGGCTGGGGCAGGCGGTACGGCGGGAGCTCCATCACGAACGACGAGCCCTCGCCCTTGAACACGAACCGCCGGAGCACCCACGCCGAGACGAACGCCATGAGCGTGCCGAGGACGTAGAGCGACGTCATCGCCAGCCCCTGGTACCCGACGACGCCCCACAGCGCGCCGGACGGGATGAACGCGGCGATGAACAACACGTAGACCGGCAGCCGCGCCGAGCACCCCTGCAACGGCACCACCATGATCGTGATGATCCGGTCGCGCTCGTCGGCCAGCGTCCGCGCGGCCATGATGCCGGGGATGGCGCAGGCGTAGGCCGACAACATCGGGACGACCGACGCCCCGCTCAGGCCGACGCGCCGCATGGCCCGGTCCATGATGAACGCCGTCCGCGCCATGTAGCCGGTGTCCTCCATCAGGCCGAGGAAGAAGAACAGCAGCAGGATCTGGGGCAAAAACACCAGCACGTTGCCGACGCCCGAGAGCGCGCCCTCGACCAAGACGTCCTCCAGCACGCCGTCCGGCAGCGTCGTCCGCAGCCCCTCGCCGGTCACGCCGACGAGCCACTCGATGGCGTCCATCGCCGGGACGGCCCAGGTGAACACGGCCTGGAAGATGAGCAGCAGGACGCCGCCAAAGATCAGCGGGCCCCACAGCTTGTGCGTCACGACGGCGTCGATCCGGTCGGAGACCGTGGCCTCGCCCGACTCGGTGGCCTGGCGGACGACGCGCGCGGCGACCGGGCTGATCCAGCCGTAGCGGCCCGTCATCTCGGCCATCTTGTACGGGACCGGCCGGGCCTCCAGCTCGGCGCGCGCGTCGAGCACGGCCCGGTGGAAGGCGGGCGCCCGCGACTCCCAGGCTGCCAGCAGCGGGTCCGAGGTCAGCGCCCCCAGCGCCTCGGAGCGGCGGCGCTCGGCCGGCACGTCGTCCGGCAACAGGGCTTGCAGCGGGCCGAGGGCGTCGGCGACCGCCGGCATCACGTCCCACCCGACGCCCGTCGCCGGGGCCGGCGGGTCCGAGACCGCCGCCCGGAGACGGTCGATCCCGTCGCCTGTCCGCGCCGCCGTCTCGACGACGGGCACGCCGAGTGTCGCCGCCAGCGCGTCGACGTCGACGGTGATGCCGGCCTCCGTCGCCGCGTCGGTCATGTTGAGCGCGACGACCGTCGGCAGGCCCAGGTCCAAGACCTGGGTGACGAGGTACAGGTTGCGCTCGAGGTTCGTCGCGTCGACGACGCACACGACCACGTCGGGCGCGGGCTCGCCGGCGATCCGGCCCACGAGCGCGTCGAAGGCCACCCGCTCGTCGATCGACTTCGGGTTGAGGCTATACGTCCCGGGCAGGTCGACGACCTCGACGTCGGAGCCCGTCATCCGCCCCGACTTCCGCTCGACGGTCACGCCGGGGTAGTTGGCCACCTTCTGGTGCGAGCCCGTCAGCGCGTTGAACAGCGTCGTCTTGCCAACGTTCGGGTTGCCCGCCAGCGCGATCGTGCGGACGGTGGCCGGCGCGAGCACGTCCATCACGAGACCTCGACGTGGGCGGCCTCGGCCTTGCGGACCGACAGCAGGAACCCCCGGACCTTCAGCTCCATCGGGTCGCCCAGCGGCGCCAGCCGGACAACCTCGACGGCGGTCCCGGGCACCAGGCCCATCTCGAGCAAGCGGGCGGGCAGGTCGCCCCGGTAGCCGGTCACGGTCGCGGTGGCCCCGGGGCCGAGCGTGTCGAGCGTCACGGCGGTCGGTGAGTCAGTGGGTCGGGACGTCCGTAGGTCGGTGAGTCTGTGCCGGCGACGGGGCCCGGTCGCCGAAGCGAAAGGCCACCGCGTCACCGGCCCACCGATCCACCGACCTACCGGCCCGAGTCGGTCGCGAACAGGCCCATCGCCACCTCGCGGCGGAGCGCGACCCGGGCCGCGCCCAGGCCCAGCACGCACTTGTCGCCGGTCGCCATCACGCAGGCGTCGCAGCCCTCGCGGACCCCCAGCTCACGGAGCCGCGCGCACGTCGGCTCGTCGAGCCCCATGAAGCACAGGCGGACCGTTCTCCCCGCGGGGAACGACGAGACCGGGGCGGCGTGGTCGAACGAGGGCGTCACGGGGGGCGGGCTTATCTGGACTGCTTCTAAGGTACGCGCTCGGCAGACGCGCGGCGCGGTTCACGAGATCCCCGCCGAACCCTCAAACGCAGGCCGCCCCGGCGACGGCGGGCGTCGCCGGGGCGGCGGGGCCGTCGGCGGTCTCGGCTAGTGTCATGACCCTTTGGTCGTGGGCCGGACCCCCCGTCCGTCCGCCCCTCGCTCCGCTCAGCGGGCGGACGGACTGTCCCCCTTCGAGGGGGACAGCTCCCCGACCTGGGAGCGGAGCGACCGGGAGGGGAGCGGGGGGTCGGCCTACGAGCAAGCTGGCATCGCTCTAGCGCTGGGCGTCCCGGCGCCGGTCGACGCCCGGGATCTCGACCGGCGGCCGCTCGGGCTGGGGCAGCGGCTCGATGCCGAACCGGCGGACCCGCTCGTCGGCGTTCTCGCGCTCGCGCTGGAGCAGCTCCCGCGGGAGCTCCTGGCCCTGGCGCGTCCGCATGTCGTCGGCGACGCGAGCTCGGAGCACGATGATGATCTCGTTCTGCTGGACCTGGCGCTGCTTGTACGAGAAGAAGAAGTTCAACAGCGGGATGTCGCGCAGGATCGGGACGCCGCGGCGGACCGTCGTCTCGTCGGTCGACGTCAGGCCGCCGACGGCCCGCATCTCGCCCGACAAGACCGGGAGCTGGGTCGTCACGTTGTCCTTGTTGATCGCGACGCCGTCGCCGGACGGGATCGCCGTCGACTTCTCGACCTTGACGTTGAGGTGGATAAACTCGACGGGGTCCCCCTCGCGCTCGTCGACGATGAGCGTCGGCGTGACCTCGATGATGGTCCCGGTCGAGAAGAACTGGGTGATCGCGTTGCCCTGGAAGTCGCGGACGGTGACCGGGATGTCCTGGCCGCTCTGGAGCCGGCCCTGCTCGCCGCTCTGGACGACGGTGAACGGCGTCGCGACGGTCTGGCCGTAGCCCTGCTCCTCGAAGTAGCGGAACACGTTCAGGACCTGGCTCAGCTCGATCCGGTCGTTCGTCGCCTCGATGAACCCGTCGAGCGCGTCGAAGAACGACCCGGCGTTGACGTAGAACTTGGTCTCGGCGCCCCGCCCGTCGTCGCCGCCCGCGCTGCCGGTCCCGCCGGACCCGCTCGCGACGGCCTCGCCGAACAGGGCCGGCCAGTTGGCCCCGACCTCCCGAGCTCGCCGCGAGTTGAGCTGGAAGATGACCGCGTCGATCCGGACCTCGCGCGTCTCGGCCGTGGCCGGGAGCTCGACCGTCGCCGCGGCCGTCACCGGCTGGACGGCCCCGATGGGGTCGGCGACGGCCCCGTCGGTCGTGGTCGCCACGATCTGGGGCTCGGTCACGATGAAGTAGCCCTCGGACTCCGAGAAGTCGAGGCCGTGGCGGTCCAGGACCAGCTCGAAGGCGTCGATAAAGTGGACCCCGTTGAGGGCCACCCCGATCGGGTCCGAGCGGTCGGCCGGGTCCACGACGCGCTTGCCGGTGACCCGGAAGAACGTCGGGTTGACGAGCCGGAAAAACTGGCTCATCGGCGTCGTCGAGGGGAACGAGACGAGCTCGTCCGGCGGGACGTAGCCGCGGACGACGCGGCCCTGGGCCTGGGCCACGGGCGCCACGACGGGGGCCGCCAGCATCAGCGCGGCGAGGAGCGCCCACGCGGGCCCGGAGCGGGCGCGGCCAGGGCGGGAGGAGGGTTGAGTCGTCATGTCAGCGGGGGAAAGTCGCGGGGAGGAGGAGACCAGGTCAGTTCTGGGGCGTCCGGGGCGTGATCTCGACGCCCTGGTAGGTCCCGGCTTCGAGGGCCTCCGGCGTGCCGGGGGCGGGCGGGGCCGCGGTGAGCGTGGGGCCGGCCGGGACCGAGCCCCGCGACGGCGCGAGCGTCTGGCGCCCGAGCGCCTGGCGGTACCGCTCGCCCGTCTCGAGGTCGAGCTCGACGCGCTCGCGGATCCCGCCCCGGTTGTAGTCGACCACGACGCGGGCCGTGCTCGGGTCGACGTTCGAGATCCGGCCGAGGTAGACGCGGTCGCCGGCCCGGAGCTGGCGGAGCTCGCCGCCCCGGTCGAACACGGCCGTCCCGCCGATCACGCTCACGAGCGGGTCGGTCTCGGGCTCGACCAGGTCGTCGACGTTGGCCGGCAGCGTCTCCAGGATGAACGGGAAGAACGGGTTGAGCGCGGCGCGGCGCGCCGGGAACGCCTCCGGCGGCGGGACGACGGCGCTGTCGGGCGCCGAGATGTCGCGGTTGGTGCTGTAGAAGGCGTCGACGGCGAACGCGAACTCGGCCAGGATCACCTGGCGGCCCGGCGCGCCGCCCTCGCCGCCGCCGCCGACCGTCGTCACGTGCTTCTTGACCGAGAGGTCGCGGATGCGGTAGAGCCCCCGGCTGTTCTCGATGTGCCACAGGAAGGCGTACAGGCTCTCGAAGTAGGCCTCGCCCGTGACCTGGTACGTGTAGTACGACGCGGCCTGGCCCGGCGTCACGCCCGTCAGCGAGAGGTCGAACCGGTGGAAGCCCCGGCCCGAGAGCGCGTTGAGGTAGGCCACCACGTCGGCCGACGAGAGCTGGGACGGGAGCACCTTGTAGCGGGTGTTCCAGCGGGCCAGCGTCGCCGCGGCCTCCTCGCTCGCCGTCGCCTCCTGGGCGATGAGCGTCTCGACCTCGACCTCGCGGCTCTTGATCGCCTCGATCTCGGACTCGACCCGGTCGAGCTCGGCCGGCTGCTGCTGCTGGGTCACGTAGTACCCCCCGCCCCCGGCCGCGGCCAGGAAGACGGAGAGGATGAGGGTGTTGAGGACGTCGTTGGACATGGGGTCGGGACGGGCGTAGAAGTCGGTTGCGGTTCTAAGTCCGCTCGGATGCGTGGTGCGTGAACCGTGCGTGGGCGTGATGGCAGCGCGAGGGAGTCACGCATTGCGTATCACGCACCTCTCTGCTGGGCAGTCACGGCCTAGGGAGCGCCGTCCATCCCGTCGAGCGGGGCCGGCGGGGCGTCCGGGGCCACGTCGCCGGCCTGCTCGCGCAGGACGCGCGTGACCTGGGGGAGCTCGGGCGGCTGGGTAAACCGGAGCCGGTACTTGTAGACCGGGTACTCGCGGACCTGCTCGAACGTGACCTCCTCGATGGTCGCCGACAGCCGCTGGCCCAGGCCGACCACGTTCGCGCGTGTCGTCGCAAACCCTTCGAGCTCGACGTCGGCCCCGCTCGGGGTCCACTGCTCGATCCAGATGCCGCCGGTCTGGGAGGCGGCCCGGGTCGTCCGGAGCAGGGTCTGCGTCCAGCGGTCGGTGTCGATCAGGAGCGAGTCGAGCGCGCCCAGCGCCGCCGCGAGCGTGGCCTGCCGCATCCGCAAGCTGTCGATCCGGGTCTGGAGCTGGGGCGCCGAGAGCAGGGCCTCGGGCGGGAACTCGGCCAGCGTCTGCTCGGCCTGGGCGATCTCGCCCTCCTGCGACACGTAGAGGTAGCTGAAGTAGAGGACGCTCAGGAACAGCAACATGGCCACGACCAAGGTGTGCCACCCGAACGAGAGGTCGAGCGACCGCTTCCGCTTCAGGAGCGCCGCCGGCAGCAGGTTCGCGTGCTCGAACGGCCCGTCCTTCTGGCGGAGCCGGTGGCCGGCGACGGCCGCGCCGGCCGCGCCGACGAGCATCGGGGCGAGCGGCCCGTACGGGCCGACCAGGCCCTGCCGCGCCAGCCCCTCGCGCAGCGTCTCGACGCGGGCCTCGGGGTAGAACGCGGCGAAGCCCTGGACGAGCTCCTTCTCGCGCTCCTCCGACACCACGACCACGCTGTGGACCGTGCCCACGCCCTGGACGTCCTGCTGGAGCAGCACGCGGCTGCAGATCGTGTCCGGACCGTCGAAGGCCGTGACCGACTGCATCATCTCGTAGTGGTGGAGTTCGTTGCCCGCCAGCAGCAGGACCACCGTGTCCTCGGCCCCGACCCGGACCACGGCCGTGTTCTCGTGCGGCTCCGGCGCCAGCGTCAGCCGGACCAGCCCAATCAGGAGCGGGACCTCGGCCTCCAGCGTCTTGACGACGGTCTTCCGGTGGGCCGCCTGCTCGCGCAGCATCCCGATCGACTCGGAGACCGGCTCGCTCGGCGTCGGGGCCACGGCGAGGTAGCGCCGGAGCCCGTCGCGCGGCGACATCGGGACGAACGCGACGCGCGACGTGTCGACCGACACGCCGAAGTCGGGGAGCAGCTCGACCAGCCGGTCGCGCTTGACCGGCGTCGACGCCGTCCCCTTGAGCCCGTCGGAGGCGGGGGGCGGGCCTTCCTTCCCCTTCTTCGTCCGCTTCGCCTTCTTGTCCTTCTTCTCCGGCGGGACGGAGATCTCGGCGTACGCCACGTCGGGCTCGTCGACGACGAAGGCGAGCGCGGGCCGGGCGAACCCGGACTGGGCGCACTCCTCCAGGATGTCGCGGAGCTCGAAGATGATCGGCTGGGCCTGGGCGTCGACGTCGCCGCCGATGGCCGTCGCGTCGAACGCGGCGTCGGTCACGACGCCCATCCCAGCGAACTCGGCCGAGAAGTCGATCTCGCCGGACCCCCCGAACTGGACCGACGGGTCGTCGGCGCCGACGGCCAGCGTGGCCTCTTCGAGCTCGACGTCGTCGGGGCTCAGGGCCGTCTGGCCGTACTGGCTCTCGGCCCGGTTCCGAACGAACTGGCGGAGCGGCTCGTAGCCGTCGGGCGAGGGCCGGACCAGGACGCCGTAGACGTGCTTCGGCGTGACGTGGATGCCCAGGATCAGGCCGTCCTTGGACCGGGCCCGCTTCGGCGCCTTCTTGGCCCGGTCGCGCCCGACGGGCGCCTCCGACACGGGCGCCTCGGCCTCCGAGAACGAGACGGCCACGCCCCCCCCGTCCGAGCCGTCGCCGACGGGGACGTCGCCGACGACGTCGGAGAGGTCGAGCGGGGGGGCCTCGAACGCGCCCCCGCCGATGAACACGCCGTCGTCGATCGAGCCGAACGCCGGCAGGGCCGGGGCCTCGTCGTCGCCCGGCGGCGTCTCGCCGAACGGGGGCTCGACCGGCGCGGGGTCCTCGAACCCGCCGACGAAGCCGCCTGTGAAGTCGTCGTCGACGAACCCGCCCGCGAAGCCGTCGGCGGAGAAGGAGTCGTCCGAGAACGTGCCGCTGGGCGAGGCGTCGTGCGAGGCGTCGTCCGGGGCGTCGCCGCCGGCCGAGTCCTGGAACGCGAACCCGTCGGGGTCGTCGGGGAAGATGAAGTTGTCGCTCATGGGGGCGGGGTCGGTCCGGGTCGGGGCCGTGCGGGCGCGGCGCTAGGCCGTCTGCATCAGCTGCTGGAAGCGGCGCTTGTTGTTCGAGTACTGGAGGCCGATGTCGGGCGTGATCTTGCGCTCGCGGGCCAGCCGGAAGAGGTCCTGCTCCAGGGTGATCATCCCCTGGCGCCCGCCCTCCCACATCATCTGGTAGATCTCGTTCGTGTTGCCGTTGTGGATGGCCGCGCGGACGGAGGCCGTCACCCACAGGACCTCCTTGCAGAGCACGCGGCCCCCGCCGATCTTGGGCGGCAGCTTCTGCGAGACGACACAGTTGAGGACGTCGGCGAGCCGGGTCCGGACGCGCTCCTGCTCGAAGGGCGGGTACTCGGCCACGATCCGGTCGATGGACTCGACGGCGCTCGCCGTGTGCAACGTCGAGAACACCTTGTGGCCGGTGTCGGCCGCCTCGATGGCCGCGTCGATCGTCTCGGGGTCCCGCATCTCCCCGATCATGATGATGTCGGGGTCCTGGCGGAGCGCCTGGCTCACGCCGACCTTGAACGACGGGACGTCCGGGCCCACCTCGCGGTGGCGGATGATGCACCGCTGGGGCGTGTGGACGTACTCGAGCGGCTTGGCGATGATGACGATGTGCCCGTCGAAGTCCTGGTTGTTCGCGTCGATGATGGCGTCGAGCGTCGTCGACTTGCCCGAGCCCGTGACGCCGGTCACGAGCGCCAGGCCCGAGCGGACGTTCGAGAACAGGACGCCCTTCTGGATCACCGGGTGGAACCCGAGCCCGTCGAGCGCCCGGACCTCCTCGTTGATCGCGCGCAGACACACGCCGAGGTTCTGGTTGTCGTAGTACGTCGTGCAGCGGAACCGCTTGCGGGCCCCGTTGTCGCCGTCGAGCTGGTACGAGAAGTCGGCCGACTGGACCTCCCAGAGGTCGTCGAGCTGGCGCTCGGAGAGCAGGTTCAGGATGAGGATGTCGACCTCGTCGTTCGAGGCCACGCCGAGCTCGAACCGGGGCGTCTTGTCGCCGTCGACGCGGTACCACACCCTCCCCATCGTGGCCGGGCCGCCCATGTCGAGGTCGCTCGCGCCCATCGGGTGCATCCGGGCCACGTACTGCTCGACGAACCCCCGGAGCTCCTCGCGCTGCTCGACCGAGAGCCGGGCGATCTGCTCGGCGTAGAACTTCAGCCGGTCCTCGCCCACCAACAGCTTCGGCGCGCTCCGGGCCAGCTTCCGGACGAACCGGGGGATCCGCTGGAACCCGTCGCTGTCGACCTCCGAGAACCCCGGCGCCTCGGGCTCCGCGCCGACCGGCGGCGGCGGCGGCACGGCCGGGCGGGCGGCCGGCGGCGCCATGGTCGGCGCCGGGGCGGCCAGCGGCGGGGCCGGCGGGTCGCTCGGGGTCGACCACGTCGGCAGGGTGCTCGGCGGGGCCGGCGTGGCGGAGACGTGCGGGAAGGGGGGCGTCGGACTCACGGGGGTCGGGGGCGTCCAGAGAGGAGCGGCAAGGGCCGGGCCACAGGCAGATCCGGCCCGCGCGGTATCGTCCCGCCCCCGTCCCGACCCGGTTTCGACCCATCGGCGGCACGATTGGTAACTCCAGCGCTCCGCTCCCCCACCCCATTCCGACCGCCGGCGTCTCTCAACGAGACCGCCCCTCACCGGACCGGGGGCAGCCGGCGTCCCGACCGCCCCCGGAGGCGCTTCGATTCGAGAACGGGTTGGGGAGGCCGGGCCCTTCTACGGAGCCCTCCTCTGCCTCCCCCTGTCCGCCCGACAGGGGAGGGCATCGACCATCCGACTCCCCTTTCTCACGCCGTCATCCCCGCGCACGCGGGGATCCATAGGAAGACGCTCGTCAAAGACCGAGGTCCGTATGGATTCCCGCGTTCGCGGGAATGACAGCTGCTATTCGGAGGCTGCCTGCAGAACGCAGAGTCCCTGCTGTCGAAGGGAAGAGCTCCTCTTTGCGTTCCGTCGTCAGACTGCTCCTCGAAGGCCTACACCGACGGGCAGCTCGCCGGGATGTCGTAGACCGGGTTCCCGTCGTCGTCTGCCGGGACGATCTCGACCATGATCACCTGGTCGCTGAAGTCGGCCGGGCGGCCGGTGTTGCGGAGGTCGTGGAAGCCGTCGCTCTGGTTCGAGTACTCGCGGACGGTGTAGCCACTGAGCGGGTTGCACTCGTTCTTCGGCTCGAGCGCGACCCGGACCACGTCCGTCCAGCCGTTGCCGACGCCGTCGGTCCCGGGCGTGCTGAACGTGCCGTTCCAGTCGTAGCCGAACTCCTTGGTCGCCCACAGGCTCTCGTTCGGGTTGTGGTAGCTGGCGTGGGTCGACGCCAGGTTCCAGTCGTTGATGTCCTCGAACGCGATCCGCCAGCGCTGGTCGTTGCTCGGGTCCGACTCGACCATGGCCCACGGGCCCTCGCGGGGGTCGGCGAAGGCCACCGTCGAGCCGTCGAGGGCCCAGTGCGTCCAGGCCCAGTCGCTCGAGCGGTAGTCGTACCCAGCCATCTCGGCCGCGACCAGCTTCTGGCCGTAGAACGGGTCGTAGTCGGGGTGGCCCTCCCCGCGGGGGTCCTTCGTGTTGGCGAGCTTGACCGTGTTGAACATCCGGAGGGCGGGGAGCCGAGACGGCCGGCCGACCCCGTCCTTGTGGCAGTTCGAGTTGCTGTCGACGCCGATGGCGAAGTTCATCTGGGTCCCCGGGGCGAGGTAGACCTCGGCGCCGACGTTCCGGGTGCCGTTCCGGTTCTTGCCCGGCGCGTAGACCATCTCGGGCAGCGGCTGGTCCTCCGGGTCGACGCCCGGCAGCGTCCGCTGGAGGAAGATGGCCGAGCAGTAGCCGGCCTGGGAGTCGACGAACTGGATGCGGAGGAACCCGCCGCGGCTGACGCGGAGCACGCTGACCGTCTGGGACTCGTTGATCCTGTGGGACTTCGAGACCTCCCTCTCCCCCTGCGTGTACGAGAACGTGCCGATGGCGTAGATGTCGACGCCGTTGCCGCCGTCGGCGCTGGCCTCGGCGACGTAGGTCCCGCCGAGCATCTCGCCGGTCCGGCGCGAGCAGACGGCCTTGCCGTTGGCGCACTGCTGGTCGGCGGGGAGGCCGGCGCTCACGACGCGCGCGCCGAACTGGGCGATGGCCCGGTCGATGTCGGTCCCGTGGCGGTGGATGTCGGCGGAGGCCGTGTTGAAGGCGGTCCGGGCGATCTCGCGGGCGATCACGTCCGCCTGGTACTTGCCCTGCTCGGCCGCCGCGCGGGCGTCGGTCTCTTGCGAGCTGAGCATGAGCGTCGCGCCAGCGAGGCTGGACGCGAGGACGAAGAGGAGGGCGGCTTTACCCATGGGTTTGGTAGTCTGGAGCCGGCGGGGCCGGCGAGTGGAAATCGGACGGTCGGGGACGGACGGCGGGGCGGGGTCAGAAGGGGCGGACCTCGATGGTGGTCGCCCAGTGGAGGCCGGCCTTCGGGATCAGCCGCGCCCGGTGGAGCGGGAACAGCGTCGGGACCACGACGAACTCGATCCGGACGTAGTCGGCGTCCTCGGACCGCTCGTCGGGGACGGGCCGGTCGAAGCTGTCCTTGGGCGTGATGGCGAAGTAGCGGAGCCCCCGGGGCACCCCGTACTCGGCGGTCTCCGTCCACGCGGGCTGGGTCCCCAGCCACGCGCGGGCCTTCGTGTTGTACTGGCCCGTCCGCGCGGACCGCGTCAGGGTGTAGGTCTGGAGCACGACGTCCTGGTCCGGGGTCGCCCCCTTCTCGGCCACGACGCGGAGGTCGTCGTCTTCGTCCAGCGCGTACCGGACCTCGACGCGCTTGACGATCGAGTCGGCGATGACCTCGTCGTGGTAGTAGAACTCGAAGCTCCGCGTGTACGGGTCGCCGTCGATGGTCTCGGTCTCGGCGAGGAACCGGGCCCGCTCGCGGCCGAACCGGGCCCCGAGCTTGACGATGTCGTCCTCGAGCCACTCGCCGAAGGCGAGCGCCTGGCCCTTGGCGTGGTAAACGGCCTGGCGCTCGAGGGCGGCCTGGCGGTTGTGGGTCTGCTGGGTGACCAGCGTCAGGCCGAGCGTCGCGGCGACCATCGTGGCGACGAGGTGGTCGAAGATGAACTGCATGGGGGGCGTCGGTGCGAGGGGCGGAGGAGAGCGGGGGGCCTTAGGCGGAGGCCTCGCACTGGGGGTAGACCGACTGGTGGTCGTCGACGTCGCGCTGGGCGTCGGTCACGTCGTCGTCGGCGTCTTGCCACTCGTCGGCCGTCGCGTCGACCTCGGCCTGGGCGGCGGCCGTGGCGCTGGCGGCCTGGGCGGCGGCTTGGGCGGCGCTCTCGGCGGCGGCGCTGGCGTCGTCGTAGGTGGCCTGGGCGTCGGCGAGGCCCGACTCGGCGGCGGCGACGTCGGTCTCGGCCGCGGCCACGGCGGCCTCGGCGTCGTCGAGCGCGTCCTGCGCGTCGTCGACGGCGGCCCGGGCGTTCGTCAGCTCGGCGTTGGCGGCCGAGACGGCGTCGGCGGCGGCGGCGACGGCGGCCTCGGCGTCGGCGACCTCCTGGGCCGCCTCCTCGGCGGCCTCCTGGGCGGCCTGGGCGTCGTAGTACGCGTCGTAGTAGACGTCGCGCTTGGTGTCGAAGTCGTTGAAGGCCGCGACGTAGGCGTTGTACTTCTGGTTGTAGTACGCCTGCCACTGAGACTTGGGCGACCGCCACTGCCGCCGGCCTCGGTTGTCGACGTAGGTCGCCTCCTCGAAGGCGTCGACCGCGTCGTTGTAGGCCCGGTCTTGGACGCCGTAGGCCTCGACGGCGACGCCGTAGGCCTCGTCGCGCGTCTCCTCCGCCTCGGCCACGTCCGCGTCCGCGTCGGCCCGGGCGTCCTGGGCGTCTTCGAGGGCCTCGTCGGCCGCGACGACGGCGGCCTGGGCCGCGTCGATCCCCGTCTCGGCCTGGCCGACCCGCTGCTGGGCGGACGCCTTGGCGTCGGCCGCGGCCGTCCGGCCGTTTTGGGCCGTCGAGAGGCCCGACTGGGCCGTCGAGAGGTCCGAGGCCGCCGCGTCGCGTGTGGTCCGGGCCGACTGGAGCGCCGACTGTGCGGAGGCCGCGGCGTCGTCGGCCGAGGCCTGCGCGCTCTGGGCCTGGGACAGGGCGTCCTGGGCGCTCGCCAGCTCGTTCGAGACCCCGTCCCGGGTCGCCTGCGCCTGGCTGAGGGCCGCCTGGAGCGCGTCCATCGTCGCCTGCCACTGGTCGACGTCGGCCTCGCACTCGGAGCCGCCCTCGCCCTGGACCCGGATCGAGCGCCGGAGGTACTCGGCCGCGATCTTCGGGTCGAAGCTGAGGACGCGCGCGAGCGCGACCTCGATCGGCCGGGTGCCCCCGTCCCGCCGCCGGAGCACGTTCGTCCGGGCAAAGACCTCGACGCGCTTGTGGAACGTCTGGTAGCTGACCGGCACGTCGCTCTCGGCCGACTCGACGTAGGTCACGTTGACCCGGACCTCGACCGGGAGCGACGCGCCGTCGGGCGTCTTGAGGTCGACGGTCTGCCAGTCGTTCCCGCTGATGTCGTCGACGTCGTTGCAGGCCGTCGTCGACGGGGTCTGGACGTTGCACGGGGCGCCCCCGAACGACGCGATGGGCGAGAAGTCGCTCGGCTGGATGTCGATGAGGTCGTCGAACGAGATCGTGTCCCGCTCGGCCTCCGGCATCGTCTCCGGGAGGACGTAGCGCTGGCGGAGCCGGGCCGGCGTCGTCGCGGCGTCGAACGACCGGGCGTCGACGAACTCCATGGTGTGGAGGAGCGTCCCGCTGACTTCGAGCTCGAACTGGTCCCGGACCACCGACTCGACCGTGTGGTGCTGGTTCTCGACCTGGGAGAGCGTCAAGATGCCGGCCGAGAAGACGGCGAGCAGCGCGAGGAGCGTCTGGGGCATGGGCGTGGCGTGAGCCGGCGGGGAGTCCACAGGGATATCGACGGTCCCCTCCCATTCCGAAACGCTCGCCCCCGATTGGGGCCCACCCGTTCCATCCTCCTCGCCCATCCGCGCCGGCAGGCCCGGTGGCACGGGCCACAGACCCCCCGCCTCCCTTCCAGTCCCCGCAAGCGGGGTGGGCGGCTCCGCTCCCGGGTCGGGC
Source organism: Rubrivirga sp. (assembly GCF_965213695.1). Classification (GTDB taxonomy): domain Bacteria; phylum Bacteroidota; class Rhodothermia; order Rhodothermales; family Rubricoccaceae; genus Rubrivirga. The sequence continues at coordinate 3,159,651 of NZ_OZ243912.1, forward strand.
CCCTAGGGCGATGCCAGGTGGCTCGTAAGCAGACCCCCCGCTCCCGCGGCCATCGCTCCGCTCCGTGCCGCAGGAACGGTCCCCCTCGAAGGGCGGGGCTGCTGAGTTCTGCTCGCCTCTCGCAATCGACTCCGTAAAACCAATAGTCATCCCCGCGCAGGCGGGGACCCATACGGTCCTGCTCGTGGGCGGAGCGCCGCATGGATTGGCTGCGCCGACGCTTCGCGGTCCCGCGTGCGCGGGAATGCCTCGTGTTATTTGAGTGGTCGGAAGAGAACGTAGCAGCCCTCCCCCTGAAGGGGGACCGTCCGTCCGCCTGCTGAGCCCTTCGACTGCGCTCGGGACAGGCTCCGCGAGGGGCGGACGGACGGGGGATGCGGCCCATGAGCAACGTGTCATGGTTAGTGCTCGCCGGCCGTCACGCGGAGCATCTCCTCGACCGACACCTCGCCACGCAGGACGAGCACCCGGGCCGAGGCCGACAGCGTCAGCATCCCCTCGCTCTCGCCGATTCGGCGGATCTGCTCCTCGTTGATCTCGCCGCCGGCCCCGACGATGGCCGCCTGGATGGCCGGCGAGAAGTACAGGGCCTCGGCGCACGCGCGGCGGCCCTTGTAGCCCTTCCCCTTGCACGTCGGGCAGGACGTCCCGCTCGACGCCTGGTAGATCGTGGCGTCGGCGAGCTCCTCGGGCGCGAACCCGAGCTCGCCCATCAGCAGCTCGTCGTACTCGGCCTGGGGCTTCTTGCAGTCCGGGCACAGCGTCCGGATGAGGCGCTGGGCCACGACCAGGTTGATGGCGTAGGCGATCAAGAACGGCTCCAGCCCCATCTTGTAGAGCCGGCTCACCGCCGAGGGCGCGTCGTTCGTGTGGAGCGTGCTGAAGGTGAGGTGGCCCGTGTTGGCCAGCTTGATCGCGAGCTCGGCCGTGTCCTTGTCGCGCATCTCGCCGACCATCACGATGTCGGGGTCGTGGCGCAGGATGGCCCGGAGCGCCTGCTCGAGCGAGAGCTTGTGCGACAGCTTGATCTGGCGGACGCCCGGGATGATGTACTCGACCGGGTCCTCGACCGTCAGCACGTTGACCTCGGGCGTGACCACGTTCGAGAGCGCGGCGACGAGCGTCGTGCTCTTGCCCGAGCCCGTCGGGCCGGTCAGGATCACCATCCCGTGCGGCCGGGCGATGGCCTTGTTGAACTGGGCGAGCGCGCCCTCCAACAGGCCCAGCTTCGACAGGTCCGTGATCACCTTCCGGTCGTCGAGGATCCGGATGACGACGGACTCGGCGCGGACCTCGGGGTTCGCGTTCGCAATCGGCAGGATGCTCACGCGGTAGCGGATGAGCGTCCCGTCGATCTTGCGCTGGATAAACCCGTCCTGGGCCATGTCCCGCTCGAACCGGTCCACGTTGAGCGCGGTGTCCTTGAACACGGCCAGCAGCGCCTCCGGGTGGCCCCGCGCCTCGGTGTGCCAGTGGGCCAGCCGGCCGTCGACGCGGAAGTGGACCTCGGTCTGGCGCTGGGCGTTGGGCCAGATGTGGATGTCGCTCGCGCCCAGCCGGACGCCCTCGACCAGGATGGCCTCGGTCAGGTTGAGCAGCGCCGACTGCGAGATCTCGGCCTCGAGCGCGTCCTCGTCCACCAACCCCCGCTCCCCGCTCTCGAACGAGACGCCGAAGTCGACGTCGGGCGAGTCGGTCTCGGCCAGCCGCTCGAGGTACTCGTTCTTGCGCGGGAACGCCTCCGCGACGACCCGCTCGACGGCGTCGCCGGGCGCGTAGCACAGCTCGTACCGCTCCAAGTCGAGCGCGTTGATGACCTTCTGCAGCTCGGGCCGCATCGGGTCTTCGGTGATGAAGACGAGCTTGAGGATGCCCGAGGGCTGGTCCTGGGCGTAGGCGTAGGGGACCGCCTTGAGCTCGATGAGCCGGTTGCCGAGCGCCTCCTCGAACGACTCGATGACGGTCTTGGCGAACTCGGCCTCGGGCTCGCGGTCCTTGACCGGGGCCAGCCGGAAGGCGTACGTCGCCGCGGCCTGCTCGAACACGTGGTTCCGGTCGACGCCGCCGACGCCGACCAGGCTCCGCCACAGCGGGTCCCGGCCGCCGCCCAGCTTCCGGGCGGCCTCGGCCTCGGTCACCTGCTCGGCCGTCACCAGCCCGCGCCGGAGCAGCGCCTGCACCACGCGGTCCTGGACGTGGGAGTACGCCTGGCCCTGGGCCACCGGGGCGGCGCCCTGCCCCGCGGCCCGGGCCACGGGGACCGTCGGCGGGGACCCGGCCACGCGGGCGCCGTCGCCGTGGGAGGCGGGGACCAGGGCCGAGGGCCGCGAGGGAGGGGTGAGGGGAGGCATGAGGAGGCGGGAGGGGCGGGCTGGCGGGGCGGTCTCGGGTCCGGCGGCGTTGAGAGTGGGGCGTGTGGGAGCGGATGGCGTCTCGCTCCCCACTCCCCCCTCGGCTTACATGCCCATGAGGTCGCTGGAGGACGGACGGATGAGCGCGGTCTCGGCCGACAGAACGGTCAAGAACCCGACCATCAGCCCGATGAACAGGCCCACGAACGTCTGGATGGTCTCGACGGCCGTCTTCAGCTTGAGCGACGTCTCGCGCTCGTAGTAGTCGGCCATCTGCTGGGCGCTCTTCCGGACGGCGCCCGTCTCGGCGCCCGTCTTGAAGCGGGAGAGCGTCATGCTCGTGAACACGCCCGAGGCCTCCATCGACTCGACGAGCCCGGCCCCCTTCCCCATCATGGCCGGGATCGTGATCGTCTTGATCTGGTGCTCCATGTAGCGGTTGCCCGACGCCTCGGCGGCCACCTTGATCACCTCCAAGTTCTCGCCCGAGCCCGAGTACAGGATGGCGAACACGCGGCAGAACACCTCGATGTTGAGCTTGTGCAGGAGCTGCCCGATGACCGGGATCCGGATCATGTACTTCGAGATGACGAACTGGCCCTTCGGCGTCCGCGCCCAGGCGACGGCGCCGGCCGTCGCGAGCACGAACAGGACGCCCATCACGCCCATCCACTCGTCGAGGAACGCGCTCATCGCCAGCGAGAACGTCGTCAGCGGCGGGAGCTCGATCCCCTCGAACGACGCGAACAGCCCGGCCGTCTCGGGCACGATGTACCAGACGTACCAGATGAACACGCCGACGGTGGCCAGGATGGTCACCATCGGCATGATGAGCGCGCTCTTGACGCTCTTCTTGAACTCGTCGCGGCGCTCCAAGAAGCGGGCCGTGGCCTCGTAGATCTCGGCCATGTTGCCGGACTGGCTCGCCACGCCCAGCATGTAGGCCGTGAACTTGCCGAGGGCGTCCTGGTGCTTCATGAACGCCTGCTTGGCCTCCATCCCCCCCTTCAGGTCCGACGAGATGTCGCGGAGCACCTGCTTCAGCGACTTCGACGAGATGTCGGTCATGAGCAGGTTCATGACCTCGGTGAACGCCATCTTCTCCATCAGCAGGTTGGCCGCCAGCCGGACGAACATGATCACGTCGCCCGTAGGCGGCTTCATGCTGATGTTGAGGAGGTTCTTCCGGATCGAGACGACCTCCATCCCCATCCGCTCGAGCGCGCTCCGGATCTCGTCCTCGGCGTACGCCTTCTGCTCGCCCTCGACGATCTTGCCCGAGGGGTGCTTGATCTTGTACTTGAAGATCATCCGCTGCTCGAGGTCGCGCAGCGTGAACGTGTGGCGCTCGGAGAGGGCCGTGACCTTCTTCTGGGCCGCCTTCTTGTTCGGCGCGTAGACCGTTCCCTGGACGGTCTGCCCGCCTTGGGCGACCCCGTTGAATCGGAACTCGGGCATGGAGGGGCTGGGGGAGGGCCGGGAGTATCGACGGGCTCTCGGGATCTCTTAATGAGACCGGCGGCCCCAAATCAGGGCGAGCGCATTCTCCCGAGTCCACCGCTTCGCACTCCCGGCCTCGTCATCCTGAGCACCAGCGGAGGATCTCGACTCGGGGTCCCCAGAGGGCGATGCCGACGTCCTCGATGCGTCGTGCTGAGATCCCTTCGGCTTCGCTCAGGACATGCCTCCGCAGGCTCAGAGACCGTTGAGGTTCAGGGAGTCGGGCTGCGCGAGGCGCCCGGGACCGTCCGCGGCGTTGCCGTCCCATCAGCGCGGGCGCTGAGAACCTGTCCGGCGAAGAGACGGCTCTGGAGTCCCCCTTCCCCGCCTGCGCGGAGAGGGAGGGTCCTGTCGGACCGTTACGCCAAGCAGTCTCTGAGGGGACCGTTTGAACTCTGCCCCTCCCCCGCCGTCATTGGCTGGTGTGTCGGAGGCCAGGACCAGGACGTACGCCGCTCGCCGCCCCTCTCGGGCGTGCGAGAGCCGAGAAGCTTTACGCCGCCGTGAACAGGCGCCGCTCCCGCTCGGCGGCGAACGTCAGGACGGCCCGGACGACGGGCTTCCCGCTCCGGACGGCCGGGTGGATCACGATGCGGTCAGTGGAATCGGCCATGGACGTGGCGGTTGCAGGGGACGCCACCCGCCCGTCGTTCCTGCCGTTCCCGCCCGTCGCGGGACCTCGGGGTCAGTCGCCCGCGCTCGTGAGCGTGATGCTCCCGTCGAGCGCCGTCCGGCTCTCGACGATCTCGTTGCCCTCGACGCGGACGTACGCCCCGACGCCGGGGGCCGCCGTGCTGACGCCGACGATCTCGACCGTCGTCCCGGTGGCGCTCAGGACGGCGTGCCGGGTCGCGTAGACGTCGGGCTCGACGCCCATCTTCTCGAAGGCGTCCTCGGAAAGCGGCTCGTAGGACCCGCTGCCGCCGCCACCGTGGATGGTCGACCGGCCCCGCCAGTTGACGGCCTCCTGGGCGATCCGGACGTTCCGGTTGAGGACGTCGTCGGCCTGGTTCTGGCGGGCCGCCGTGTCGAACATGGTGATGCCCGCCGCGATGGCGACGCCGACGATGACGATGCTGAGGACGAGGAGGAGGAGCTGCTGCTGTCCCATGGGAGGTGAGGGTCAGGGATGGGAGCGCGTGCGGTCGGCCACGGCGAGCACGCTGGCGCTGGAGGTCACAGGAGAGGCGCGGAACGAAATCGGGCGGCCCCACCCGCAAGGGGAGGGCCGCCCGACGGTCGTGTTCGAGAGCGAGCCGGAGGGCTTAGTCCTCGTCGGCCTCGATGGCGGCGATCGACGTCGTGATGTCGTCCGAGTCGGTCCCGGCCACCGCGACGGTGACCGTGCTGGCGTCGCCCGTCCCGGTGATCTCCATCGACGTGCAGTCCGTGACGGCGATCGAGTACTCGCCGTTGGCGTTCTCGTAGTCGGCCTTGTACCCGAGGTCCGTGAGCGTGACGGCGGTGGTGGTCTCGCCGGCGCAGAAGTTGCCGTTGCCGCCGCCGAAGGCCGTCGGCTTGAGGGCCCAGGCCTGGGCGTCGGAGGCGATCCGGATGGCGTCGTTGACGACGGCGTCGGTGTTGGCCTTCTTCTGGTTCTCGCCGAACGCCTGGATGCCGACGACGACCGCGAGGCCGACGATGACGATGCCGAGGACGAGGAGGAGGAGTTGCTGCTGTCCCATGGTGTGGTGTGGTGTTTGGAGCGGGGGCGCCCCGGGTGGTTGAGTGCCCCCTGCGGATGCGTCGGGGCGAAGGCGACGGCCGAGGCCGCCGGGGGTTCGAGCCCCTGTTGTGCCAGGGCCGTGCCGGACTCGGCCGCCGCCGCCGCCCGACCCCTTCACCCTCGCCGACGTGTCGCATTTCTGTGGGGTCTCACGCCGATATCGCCCCTGGCCGGCGCGTCGGGGCCGTTCTCGGCCGTCGGCGCGCTCGACCCGCCGGAGTACGAATCGAAACGGACCGGAAGGAATCCCCCATCCCGCGCGTCGGGACGGAACCGGCGGGGGCCGCGCGCCGTGGGCACGCCCCACTTCCCCTCCCGCCCCCATGCCCGACCCGACGCCCCACCCGAAGCCGACCTCCGAGCCCACCCTCCAGTCCGAGGCCCAGCGCCTGGCCGACGCCGCGCGCCACCGCGCCTCCGAGGCCGTCGAGGAGCTGAAGGTGGCCTCCAACCAAGCCGTCGACAAGGTCCGCGAGCTGATCGAGGACGCCAACGTCAAGCGCGTCGCGATCAAGCACAAGGACCGGGTCGTCTTCGAGATCCCGCTGACCGTCGGCGTCGGGGCCGGCGCGGCGGCGGTCCTGATGAACCCGGCCATCGCCGCCGTCGGCGCGCTCGCCGCGCTCGTCTCCGACGTCACGCTCGTCGTCGAGCGCGAGGAGGGGGCCGAGGCCGTGGCGAATGCCAACACGCCCGCCGCCTCTGGCGACGCCGACGACGCCTCCGGCAAGACCGTCGGCAAGCCGTCGGCCGAGTAGCGGCTGCGGGTCGGTGGCCCGCAAGCGGCCCCCCCGTTCGTCCGCCCCTCGCTCCGCTCAACGGGCGGACAAGCTGTCCCCCTTGACAAGCTGTCCTCCTTGAAGGGGAGCGGGGGGTCCGGTCCACGAGCAACCCACCCGATGGACCCGGCCGACGCCCGCGCCCTGCTCGACCCGCTCGTCGGCCGCTACGAGCGGCCGGCGTTTATCGACGACGACCCGATCTCCGTCGTCTGGGCCTTCGACGACCCGGCCGACCGCGAGGTCATCGGCCTGTTCGCGGCCGTTCTGGCCTGGGGCCGCCGGTCGGTGATCTTGTCGAAGCTGGCCGACCTCGTCGACCGGATGGACGCCCGGCCGCACCGGTTCGTGAGGGACTTCGCGCTCACCCGGGCCGACCGGCTCGACGGGTTCAAGCACCGGACGTTCTCGTCGGCCGACGCCGTCGCCCTGACGCGCTCGGTCCAGGCGGCGCTGGAGGAGCACGGGTCGCTCGGCGCGCTCTTCGCCGGCGGGCTGGACGAGGGCAGCGACATCGGCCCGGCGATCCAGACGTTCTCGGACACCTTGCTGACGATCGTCCCCGACGCCGGGATGCGGTCGAAGCACCTGGCGCGGCCCTCCACCGGGAGCGCGTGCAAGCGGTTGGCGATGTACGCCCGCTGGATGACGCGGCCCGGCCCCGTCGACCTCGGCCAGTGGACCGGCGTCCGGCCGGACCAGCTCGTGATCCCACTCGACGTCCACACGGGCACGCAGGCCCGGCGCCTCGGCTTGCTCGAACGCCGTTACGACGACTGGCGGGCGGTCCAGGAGCTCACCGACGTCTGCCGCCAACTGGCGCCGGACGACCCGGCCCGCTACGACTTCGCGTTGTTCGGGCTCGGCGCGTACGGAGGGGGAGACATCGAGTGATACCAAATCCGGGAGGAGTGTGGGGGTATGGGAGGAGGGAGGGTCCCCTCCCATACCCCCTCCTCCCACACTCGGCCCCACGCCGGACCGGCATCGAGCAGCCGGACTTGGTATGATTAGGCGACTTGTGGTCGGGTGATTGGGGAGCCGACGGGCGGGCCCAGCGCCTGGCCAGACCGCCGGCGACGCGGCTGGCCTCCCCAATCGTCAGTCGCCCGGTCTGACTTCACCCGATGGGCTCACCGTCCGGTACGTCTGGCGGTAGTACAGCAGCGGCTCGGTCCCGGCGCCCTCGACCACGTGCGTCACCTCGCCGACGAAGACCGTGTGGTCGCCGGCCTCGAAGCGGGCGTGGGCCCGGCACAGCAGGACGCCCATCGACCCCCGCAAGAGCGGCGGCCCCGGCCCGCGGACGTGGCCGAACGGCGCCAGCTGCGCCTCGCCGTCGAGGTCCGGGACGGCGAAGTGGACGGCGACCTCGGCCTGGTCGGCGGCCAAGAGGTGGACGGCCCACTCGGCGGCGGCGGCCAGGGCCGTGTGGAGCTGGGTCCCGTGCGTGACGTTGACGGAGACGAGGGGCGGGTCGAGCGAGACGCTCGTGAACGACCCGATGGTGGCCCCACGCGGGCCGTCCGCCGTCTCCGTCGTGACCACGACGACGGGCGAGGCGAGGTCTCGGAGCGCGTGGCGGAGGGCCTGCCCCGTGGCGGGGACGGCGGAGGGCCGCTCGGGCGCGAGGTCGGCGGGCGGAGGCGTGGGCGCGGCAGGTCGGGACATCCCGCGTGGGACGAGGCAACGCGGACGCGGGTCCCCAGCGACGGCACCGGGTGATCGGGTGATCGAGGAGCCGCCCAGGTGAGTGCGGTAGCCAACCCGATCGCCGGCGCCGCGCCCAGCCTCCTCAATCGCCAATCGCCCGATCTGACCTCACTCGATGGTTTACCCCGTGAAGGCGTCCTTGACGCGGCTGAAGAACCCCTTCCGGTTCGAGCCCGGCGACGGCTTGAGGTCGGGCTCCAAGCGGAGCTGCTCGAGCGCCTCGCGCAGCGGGCCCGAGACCTGCTCCGGGGTCCAGACGTGGACGCGGACGAGCTGGTCGCCGCGCCGGCCGCCGCCGACCTCGGGCAACCCGCGCCCGCGCATCCGCAGGACGCGCCCGCTCTGGATGCCGGCGTCGATCTGGAGCTTGGCCCGGCCCTTCAGCGTCGGGACCGTCGCCTCCGTCCCGAGCGCGGCGTCGGGGAACGACAAGGTGAGGTCGTAGACCACGTCGAGCCCGTCGCGCTCGAAGTGCTCGTGGGACCGCTCGTCGATCTCGACGCGGAGCGCGCCGGGCGCGCCGCCGCGGACGCCCGCGTTGCCAGCTCCGCGGATCTGGAGGTAGTGCCCGCTCGAGACGCCCGCCGGCACCTCCACCGTCACGCTCTCCTCGCCTTTGACACGGCCCTGGCCCTCGCAGACGCGGCACCGCTCGTCGATCGTCCGCCCCTCGCCCTCGCACGTCGGGCACGGCTGGACGTTGACGAACTGGCCGAAGAACGACGTCGAGACCTGGCGGACCTCGCCGGAGCCCTGGCACGTGGGGCACGTCGAGAACCCGTCCTGCTTGTCCTCGGCGCCGGTCCCCTCGCAGTGCTCGCAGCCGACGTACTTGCGGAGCTTGAGCTGGCGCTCGACGCCCTCCGCGATCTCCTCCAGCGTCAGCGCCAGGCGGACGCGCAAGTCGGTGCCGGGGCGGCCCTGGCCACGGCGCTGGCCCGGCCGCCGGCCGAACACGTCCTCGAACCGGCTCTCGCCGCCGAAGATGTCGGAGAACGCCGAGAAGATGTCGGAGATGTCGGTGAACCCCGTCTGGCCGCCCGGCCCGCCGGCCGCGCCGCCCAGCCCAGCCCGGCCGAACCGGTCGTAACGCGCGCGCTTGTCGGCGTTCGAGAGCACCTCGTAGGCCTCGGCCGCTTCCTTAAACCGGGCCTCGGCTTGGGCGTCGCTGGGGTTCCGGTCGGGGTGGGACTCCAGGGCCCGCTTGCGGTAGGCCCTCTTGATCTCGTCGGCCGTGGCCGTCCGGGCGACGCCCAGGACGTCGTAGAAATCGCGCTCGGCGGTGTCGGCAGGCATGGGGTCGGCAGAAAGGGGGCGCTACGGCGGAGGGCGGCGCGGGTTACTCGGCGACGATGACGCGGGCGTGGCGCAGGACGCGGTCGCCCAGGCGGTAGCCGGGCTGGATCTCGGCCAAGACCGTGCCGGAGTCGGTCCCCTCGGGCGCCGGCTGCTGCATCATCGCCTCGTGCTCGTCCTCGTCGAACGGCGCCCCGACCGCCTCGATCGGCGTCACGCCGACCTTCTGGAGGGCGTCGGTGAACTTCTGGAACACGAGCTCGACGCCCTGGCTCAGCGCGTCGAACGAGGCCGAGCCCGCGTCCTGCTCGGCCGCCCGCTGGGCGGCGTCGAGCGACCGGGCGAGGTCGTCGTAGACGTCGAGGATGGGGACGAGCACGGCGCGGCGGCCCTGGCGGACGGCCTCCTCGCGGTCGGAGACGGCGCGGCGGCGGTAGTTGTCGTACTCGGCAGTGAGCCGGAGCAGGCGGTCCTGGAGCCGCGGGCCGTCGTCGCCGTCCGTGCCGTCGGCGACGGGCTCGGCGGACTCGACCTCGTCGGGCTCGACGAGGGGCTCGGCGACGGCCTCCTCGCCGGAGAGGGGCGGGCTGTCGTCGAAGTGCGCGTCGGAGGGGGAAACGGGGCAGTCGGCCATGGTAGAGGAGAAGCGGAGACCGGAGCCGGTAAGGTCGGGAGGGCCGGCGCCGCGGTCGAACGAATCGCGTGGGAAATGGGGTTGCGGGGGGAGCGCCGGCCTCGGTAGGGGCACCACGCGTGGTGTCCGTACGGCCAGCGTCAGTCGGGCGGGCTGTCGCCGAGCAACGACGCGACGTACTCGACGAGCCCGACGGCCCGGCCGTAGTCCATCCGCGTCGGCCCGAGCACGGCCACCGCGCCGACGCCGTCGCCCAGGCGGTACGGGGCCGTCACGACGGAGTACGAGGGGCCGTCGGCGCCGGGCCGGCCGCGCTCGACCTCGCGGCCGATGAGCACGACGGCCCGGTCGGGGTCGGCCGGGTCGACGAGCCGCGGCGTCTCCAAGAGGTGGACCACCACGTCCTCGCTCTCGGCCAGCTCGACGACATCGCGGACCCACTCGGGGCTCGAGAACTCGGGCTGGGCGACCAGGTGCTGGGCCCCGCTGATGGCGGCCCGCCGCTCGGGCGTGGCCTCGCGGAACAGCGCCTTCCCGTCGCGGAGCACGACACGGACGATGCCCGTCCCGTCGTCGTCGGCCAGGTCGCGGACGCGCTCGCGCCCGGTCCGCCGGATCTCCTCCAGGGTGTGGCCCGCCAGCCGCTCGTTGAGCCGGCCCACGACGGCGTCGATGGCGTCGGGCCGGAGCTCGACGTCGACCTCGGCGGCGACCGTCCGCGCCACCCCGCCGCGGAGCGCGAGCACGAACAGGACGCGGGTGGCCCCGAGCGGGACGACCTCGATCCGCTCCAGGACGCCGGTCGACAGGCGCGGCGTGAGGACGACGCCGAGCAGCTGGCTGAGGCGGCCGAGCAGCCGGCTCGTCTCGCGCGCGACGGCCTCCTGGTCGCCCAGCCGCCGGCGGACGCTCTCGCGCAGGAGCGCCGCCTCGCGCGTCGACAGCCCCGTCACGTCCATCAGCGCGTCGACGTAGACGCGGTAGCCGGCCTCGGTCGGCACGCGCCCGGCCGACGTGTGGGGGTGGCCGAGGTAGCCGGCCTCCTCGAGGTCCCGCATCGTCGCGCGGACCGACGCGCTCGACAGCTCGACGGCCTCGGCGAGCGCCTTCGACCCGACCGGCGCGGCCGTGTCGATAAAGTGCTGGACGACGCGCCGGAGCACGTCTTCCTGGCGGGTTGTGAGCGGGTCGGGGTCGGGCAACGCCATGGCAGATCGGTCAACGAATGTACCCGGGCGGTCCGTCCGTCGCGACGGGGCCTGCCCGAAGGGTTCACAGAACGTCCGAGAGACGGGGGACTCGGTACGCGGTGCCCCCCAGGGTCGGGGCGGGCCGCTACGTTCTTCGCCGACCACAGAAAGAAGAGGAGTCACTCCCGCGCACGCGGGAATCCATACGCAGCCGTGTCTCGGCGAGCGGCGTCCTATGGATCCCCGCGTGCGCGGGGATGACCGTTGTTTTGTTCAGCGATTTGACTGGATGCACAGAACTTAGCACGGGGCTCCGAGAGGGCGTGGCACGCCCCTACGGGTACCCGGGCGAGGGGCCGCGCCGCCCTCCCCTACCTCGGCACGCCCCAGACCATGAGCCCGCCGAGGTGGGCGGTCCAGGCGACGAGCGCGGCGGCGGCCCAGGCCGGCACCAACACCAGCAGACGTCCCCACAGCGGCTCTCGGGTGCGGACGGGCGACGGCTCCTCGCCCTCGGCCGGGGGCCTCGGGCGCCGGAGGCGGGCCACCGACACGAGCCCGAACGAGAACGCGGCGAGCGCGCTCGTCCACAGCGTCCACTCCGCCCCCTCCTCGTGCCGGTCCACCACCTGCTCGACCATCGGGTCGCCCTCGACGGCCTGCGCGAGGTCGTGGCCCGTCTCGGCAGCTACCCACGCGCCGGCCGTGCCCAGGACGAACAGGACCAGCCCGGCCTGCCGCCAGACCGCCCGTCCGAGCACGAGGTAGCACCCGGCCGCGCCCGCGCCGAGCAGCCCCAGCACGAGGGGAAAGTGGACCACCAGCGGGTGGAGGAACGGGATCTCGTACTGAGCGATCAGATCCATCGAGGCATGGGGATGAGGCTTGAAGAACGAGCCTTCGTTGCACGCAACGGCGCCCTCTCGGAGACCCACGCCCTCTCGGGTGGCCCCGCGCGCCCCACCCTCACGAGGCGACATCGACGAGCGGCGTGCCCGTCATCTCGGGGGGCTGCGGGACGCCCATCAGCGCCAGGACCGTCGGGGCCACGTCGCCGAGCGCGCCCGGGCGGACGGGCCCGCCGAACCCGTCGCGGACGATGGCGTGGGGCACGAGCGCCGTCGTGTGGGCCGTGTGGGGCGAGCCGTCCGGGTTCCGCATCTTGTCCGCGTTGCCATGGTCGGCCAGGACCTCGACGGTGTAGCCCTGCTCGCGCGCCGCCTCGACCACGACCCGGGCCGCGGTGTCGACGGCCTCGACCGCGGCGACGGCCGCTTGGAACACGCCCGTGTGCCCGACCATGTCGGGGTTGGCGAAGTTGAGCACGACCAGGTCCGGCGCGTCGGTGCGGATCGCGCGGGCCACGCGCCGGGCCAGCTCGGGCGCGCTCATCTCGGGCTGGAGGTCGTACGTCGGCACCTTGGGGCTGGGCACCAACACGCGCGACTCGCCGGGGTACTGGACCTCGCGCCCGCCGTTGAAGAAGAACGTGACGTGGGGGTACTTCTCGGTCTCGGCCGCCCGGAGCTGGGTGAGCCCCGCCTCGGCGATCACCTCGCCGAGCGTGGCCGCCAGGTTGGCCTTGTCGAAGGCCACGGGGACGCCGAACGCGGCGTGGTACCGGGTCATCGTGACGTAGTGGACGTCCGGCGGGGTCCGCTCGAACCCGTCGAAGCCGGGCTCGGTGAAGGCGCGCGTGAGCTGGCGGCCCCGGTCCGAGCGGAAGTTGAAGAACACGACCGCGTCGCCGTCGGCGATGCGGGTGTCGGCCCCGTCGCCGAGCACGCCGGGCTGGACGAACTCGTCGGTGACGCCGGCCGCGTAGCTGGCCTCGAGGAACGCGACGGGGTCGTCGTAGCTCGTCCCGACGCCCTCGGTCAAGAGGCGGTACGCCGTCTCGGTCCGCTCCCAGCGCTGGTCGCGGTCCATCGCGAAGTAGCGCCCGACCACCGACCCGATCACGCCCGCGCCGGTGGCCTCCGCCGCCGCCTGGAGCTGGCGGACGTAGCCGGCGCCCGACTCCGGCCCGGTGTCGCGGCCGTCGGTGAACACGTGGATCACGACGCGGTCGCCGGCCAGCCCCTCGGCCGCCGCCAGGTCGAGGAGCGCCGCGACGTGGCCGAGGTGGGAGTGGACCCCGCCGTCGGACACGAGCCCCATCAGGTGCAGCGTCGAGTCGGTCGCCTGGGCGTGCTGAACGGCGGCTCGGAGCGCGGCGTTCTCGGCCAGCGACCCGTCCTCGATGGCCTTGTCGATCCGCGTGATGTCCTGGTCCACCACGCGCCCGGCGCCCAGGTTGAGGTGGCCGACCTCGGAGTTGCCCATCTGCCCCGTCGGCAGCCCGACGGCCCGGCCGGACGCCTCCAGCGTCGACGTCGGCGCGGAGGCGAACAGGGCGTCGAGGAACGGCGCGTGGGCCGCGTCGATGGCGGAGACCGACGGGTCCTCGGCGATGCCGTAGCCGTCGAGGATGAGCAGGAGGTGTTTGGTGGGCACGGGGGACGGGGGACGGGGGACGGGGGACGGGGGACGGGGGACGGGGGACGGGGGACGGGGGACGGGGGACGGGGGACGGGAAGATGTCGGCCGGCGGCCTGCTGCGCCAGCCAAGGGCGCCGAAGTCGCCTGGAACTTTATCACAGCCGCCCCTCCTCCGCTCTCCGCTCTCCGCTCACCCCGGCGTGATCGCGGCGTCGGGCGCGAGCGGGCCGCCGTCGGTGCCCAAGAACGACGTGCAGTGCGAGCACCGGCTGGCCTTGTGCGGGACCGTCTCGCGGCAGTACGCGCACTTCTTGGTGGCCGGCGCCTCGGGCGTGTCGGGCTCGCCGAACTCGTCCTCGATGGCCTCGCCCGCCCGCGTCGCCAGCCGGATGACGGCGAACACGGCGACGGCCACGACCAGGAACGCGAGCCCGTTCGTCAGGAACTCGCCGTAGTCCAGCGTCACGGCGCCGGCGGCCTCGGCGGCCTCCTTCGTCGCGTAGGGCGCCGGCGCGGCCGTGCCCTCGCGGAGCAGGAGGTAGTAGTCCGAAAAGTCGGTCTTGCCGAGCAGCAGCCCCAGCGGCGGCATCAGCAGGTCGTCGACGAGCGACTGGGCGACCGTCGTGAACGCGGCGCCGACGGTGAACCCGACGGCCAGGTCGATAAGGTTGCCACGGAGGGCGAACGCCTTGAAGTCGGAGAGCAGGGACATCGGGTGAGGTCAGATCGGGTGATCGTGCGATTGGGGAACGCCCGCACGCAAGCTCCTACCGACCCCGCCCGCCTGCCCCAAAAATCACCCGATCACAAACCGCTCCATCACCCGATCCGGTAGTCCTTGACCTTCTTCGTCGTTCGCCCGGTGCGGGCGTCGAACACGTTCATCGAGCCCGTCCAGGGGTCCGCGATCTGCTCCGTCCCCGTGCGGTCGGTCTTGGTGGCCGGCTCGTCGAAGTAGCGGCGGGCGGTCTTGGAGTAGTAGCGGCCCCGTTTCGGGTCGAGGTCGGGGAGCGGGTCCGGCAGCCGCTGGAGCGCGGCGAAGTAGTCGCACACATCGGTGAGCGGGCACCGCTCGCACTGAGGCGCGCGGGCCTGGCACGTGTACCGGCCGTGCAAGATCAGGAGGTGGTGGGCCTCGCCCCAGTCGTCTCGCGGAATCACCCGGCGGAGGCCGGTCTCGACCGCCAGCGGCGTCGGCTGGTCGCGGACGAGCCCGACCCGGTTGGCCACGCGGAACACGTGGGTGTCGACGGCGATGGCGGCCTCGCCGAAGGCGACCGCGACCACCACGTTCGCCGTCTTCCGCCCGACGCCGGCCAGCTTCACCAGCGCCGCGTGCTCGCGGGGGACCTCGCCGCCGTGCTCGTCGCGGAGCATCCGGGCGGTCGCGGCGAGCGCCTTCGCCTTGTTGTTCGGGTACGAGACGGACCGGATGAACGGGACGATCTCGTCGGCCTCGGCCTCGGCCATCGCCGTCGCGTCCGGGTACGCCTCGAACAGGGCCGGCGTGACCAGGTTGACCCGCTTGTCGGTGCACTGGGCCGACAGGATCACGGCGACCAACAGCTCGAACTCGGTCCGGTACCGGAGCTCGGTCTCGGGCGCGGGGATCGCTCGGCGCAGGCGGTCCAGGACGATGGCGGCCTTCTCCTTCCGGGTCACGGGGGGACGTGGGCGAGTGAACGGGCGGGACGGTCCCGAGGGGTCGAAGGTGGGCAGGGCCGGGCGTCGTGTGGGCGGAGTTGGGTGGAACTTTTGCCGGGCCGCCCTACCCCTCATCCGTCGCCGGCCCCCCGGCGCCCGGCTTGCCCTCGAGGTCGTTCCGGTAGAGCCGCGTCGTCGGGTACGCCAGGTCGACGTCGTCGCGGGCGGCGAACCGGTCGAGGATGGCCTCCCACACGTCCTGCTCGCTCCCCCGCACGCGGCGCGGGGCCACGAGGTAGCGGACCGTCAGCTGGACGCCCTCGCCGACGACGCTCGTGTAGACGGTCGGGGTCAGCTTGGAGTAGAAGATGAAGTACTCCCGGGCCGCCCGGCGCAACGTCCGCTCGGCGTCCTCGGACAGGTGCTCGGCGCACTCGCCGGCCACCGCGAGCAGGATCTGCTTGGCCGCCCGCCAGTCGCTCTCGAACGTGACCACGACCGGGACCTCGTGCCAGATGTAGGCGAACGTGCCCGTGTGGTTCGTCACCGAGTGCGAGAACACCCACCCGTTGGGGACGTGGACGATCCGGCCGGTCGACTGGCCGGCCCCGGTGATCGTGCCGACCTCCAAGAGCGTGAACTGGAACACGCGCTGGTCGATCACGTCGCCCGTGTGGTCCTGGATCGTGATCCGGTCGCCGGTCGAGAACGGGCGGCGCCACAGGACGAACGCCCACCCGGCGAGGTCGACGAGCGGGTCCTTGAGCGCGATCGCCACGCCGGCCGTCAGGAGCCCGAGGAACGTGCCGATCGAGCCCAGCTCGCCGGTCCAGATCCGGATGAGCGCCAGCACGGCGACGACGGTCGCCGCGTAGGTCGTCCCCTTCCGCCACTTGTAGAGCTGGCGGACGTCGTCGCCGGTCCGGCGGCGGACGGCGGCCAGGACCAGCCGCCGGACCGTCCACAGCACGACCACGAGGACGACCGTCAGCAGGAGGTCCTTGGTCAGCTCTGGCCCCAGCCCGATCAGCTCGTCGAGCCCGGCCGTGACGCGGTTGCCGTAGTCCTCGGCGGAGCCGGGCACGGCGGTGCGGGACGTGTCGGCGGTCTGGGCCATGCGGGCGGGGAGGGGCGGCAGCGTACGACCCGCCCGCCGGAACGTTACCGGGGGCGTCGGCGCTCGGCCGGGGTGGGAGCCGACCGCGGCGCGGGGTCCGTGGTGCGTGCGTCTCCTCGAACGTCACGAGTCGGGCGGCCCGGAGACGACCCGCCAGAGAGGGCGTGCGCCCGCACTACGGGGCCTGGGCCTCGGCCACGAACTCGGCCAGGCAGCGCTCGCTGTACGAGGCGTACGTCGACTCGACGACGCGGCCGTTGATGGCCAGCTTGGGCACCGACATCCGGCCGCTCTGGCTCGTGAACGCCTCCGTGACCGCCTCGGCGTCGGCCTGGATCTGGGTGAGGAAGCCCTGGAGCTGGGCGTCGTCCTTGAGCATGGCCTCGAACGCGGCCCCGTCCATCCCGACGGCCTCGAGGGTCTCGACCAGCTCCGGCATCGTCATGCCCCACGTCGCGTCCTGGCGCCGGAACATCTCGTCCATGAGCTCGAAAAAGCGCCCCTCGCGCTGGGCCACCTTGAGCGCGACCACCTGGCCGATGGACTCCTGGCGGAGCGGGTGCGGCATGAAGAAGTACTGGGCCGCGTCCGGGTTCTCCTCGATGAACGGGTGCAGCACCTCGCTGAGCTCGCGGCAGTGCGGGCAGTTCGGGTCGAAGACCTCGACCACGGTGACGGCCGCGCCCGGGTCGCCGAGCGACGGCCCCTGCGTGAACGGCGTCATGTCGTCGATGGGGAGGTAGTCGGCGTCGTAGGTGCACGCGCCGGTGACGTCCTCGATGCGGCGCGGCGGGAGCAACGTGTCGGCGTCGGCGGCCTGGGCGGCGCCGTCGGTCCGGGCCGCGAGCCCGAACGTGGCCGCGAGCAGCACGGCGAACCCGCCGAGGACGGGGACGTAGGGGCGGAGCGCGGCGAACCCGGCCGGCTCGGGCGCGGCGCGGCGGGGGGCGGGGTCGGAGGCGGTGGTCAGTCGGCGGTGCTCGATCACGTGCAAGGCGAAGAGGGTGAGGACGATGGCGGCCGACGTCATGCACAGCGCGCAGAACGAGCCGATCACGGCGGCCTGGAGGTACACGAGGTAGGCCGTATACAGGAGCCCCGCGGTCACGACGCCGAAGCTGGCCAGCCGGAGCCGGTCGTCGCGCACGCCGGCGTAGGCCAGCCGGAGCCCGGCCACGATGACGTAGAAGATCAGGCCGAGCGTGATGTTGGGGATCCCGAGGAAGTCGGCGTACTCGCCCTCGGTGACCGTCGCGCAGCCCGAGCCCTCGCCCGTCACGGCGGCGCCCGAGGAGAAGTCGACGTCGCCCAGGCCGGTGCAGCCGGCGGCGAACCCGTTCGCCTTCTGGAGCGCGAGGTGCGTCACGACGACGACGCCGAGCAGGGCCACGCCGACCAGGAGCCGGCGGAGGAGGGAGGTCTGAGCGGGGAGGGCCATGATCCGAAAGGGGCAAACGGGGTGGGCGCAACCGACGGCCCGGGACGCCGAAAAGGTACGGAGGCCGCCGCCCGGGCGACACCCCGCGCGGCGTCGGCGGTCAACGGCGACGGGGGCCGCCTTCGCGCGGTGCTAAAAAAACAACAGACCCCTTGACACTCCGCGTCGGACGCCCTACACTCCGCTAAGTTTTTAGCACGCACCCATGGCCGTCCCCTCCCTCTCCCGCCGCGAGCGCCAGGTGCTCGACGTGCTCCACCGCCTGGGCCGAGCCTCGGCCGCCGACGTCCGCGAGGCGCTCGCCGACCCGCCCAGCGACTCGGCCGTCCGGACCCACCTCCGCATCTTGGAGGAGAAGGGCCACGTCCGCCACGAGCAGGACGGCCCGCGCTACGTCTACCTCCCCGTCCAGGGCCGCGAGGCCGCCGGCCGCTCGGCGCTCCGCCACCTGATGACGACGTTCTTCGACGACACGCCGACGCGGGCCGTCGCCGCGCTCCTGGACGAGGCCTCGTCGGACCTCTCCGACGCCGACCTCGACCGCCTCGACGACCTTATCCGGCGCGCCCGCGCCCAGGGCCGATGACGCTCGTCCTCGCCCTCGCGCTCAAGGGCGCGCTCATCCTGCTGACGGCGGCCCTCGTCGTCCGCCTCCTGCGCCGGGCGCCGGCCGCCGCCCGTCACGGCGTGTGGGCGGCGGCGTTCGCCGCGCTGGTCTTGCTGCCCGTCTTGGAGGGGATCGGGCCGCGCTGGTCCGTCGGCGTGTTGCCGTCGGCGCCCGCGTCGCCCGTCGCGCCGGCACCGCCGCCCCCGCCCCCAGCGCCGCCCGCCCCGCCAGCGCCTCCGCCTCCCCCACCGCCCGCGCCCCCCGCCCCACCAGCCGTCGGCGCGAGCCCGGTGGCGATGGCCGCGCTCGACGAGCACGCGGCCACGTTCGACCGCGAGGCCGAGGCACACGCCGCCGACATGGAAGCGTTCGATGCCGAGATGGAGGCCTTCGACGGAGAGATGGAAGCGTTCGACACGGAAATGGCCACGTTCGACCCCGAGGGGCACTGGGGAGACAACGGCTCGGCCTGGGCCGACGTCCCGGCCGTCACCCTGAGCCGGGGCCTGTCGACGGCGGGCCGGTGGCTGCTGGGGCTGTGGGCGCTCGGCGCCGTCGTCGTCGCGCTCGGCTGGCTGGGCGCGACGCTCGCGGCCCGTCGGATCGTCGCGGCGGCGCGGCCCGAGACCGACGACGAGTGGTCCGTGCTCGCCGAACGAGCGCGCCGGCTGAGCGGGCTCGACCGGCCCGTCCGCCTGCTCCGCACCGACGCGCTCGACGTGCCCATCGCGTGGGGCTACGGCCGGCCGGCCGTCGTCCTGCCCGCCGGCGCCGACGCCTGGGACGACGGGCGCCGCGAGGCCGTGCTGCTCCACGAGATGGCCCACCTCCGCCGCCGCGACGCCTGGACGCAGGCCGTCGCCCAGCTCGCGCTCGCCGTCCACTGGGCGAACCCGCTGGCGTGGTGGGCCTACGGCCGGTTCCTCGACGATCGGGAGCAGGCCTGCGACGACGCCGTGCTCCGGGGCGGCGCCCGGCCCTCCGACTACGCGGCCCACCTGGTCGGCGTGGCCCGGTCGCTCCGCCGCGAGCACGTCGCGCTGGCGGCCGTCGCGCCGATGGCGCGGTGCGCCCCGATCGAGGGCCGGATCGAGTCCATCCTGGACGGCGAGCGGCGCCGGGGCCGTACCGGGCGCGTCGCCCAGGCCGCGACGGTCGCGCTGGCGGCCGGCGTGCTGGTCCCGTTGGCCGCGCTCCAGCCCGTCGCCCGCACGGCCGACGCGCCGCCGCTCCCCGACGCCCACTCGATGGCCGTCACCGTCGACGCCACCGCCCTGCCGGCGTTCGAGCCCGACGCCGTCGTCTCCGACACCGACTCGGTCGCCACCGGGTGGACGGACGACGCCGGGTGGGACGACGACGTGGCGGACGCCGAGACCGAGATCGAGGAGGCCAGCCGCGACATCCGCCGCGCCATCGAGCAACTCGACCGCGAGGGCGGCGAGGTCGCCGCGATCCGCGCCGACGCGCTCCGGGCGGCCGAGTCCGCTCTCTTGAGCATCGACATGGAGGAGATCCAGGCCCTCGCCATGGAGTCGGCTCGGGTGTCCATCGCCGCCGTGGATTGGGACGAGGTGTACGGGGTCCAGCACCGAGCGCTCGACGAGGCCCAGGCGGCGCTCGACGAGATCGACTGGGAGGAGATCCGCGAGGTCCAGCGCGAGGCGATCGACGAGGCCCGCGAGATGGAGGCCATCGATTGGGAGGAGATCCGCGAAGACCAGCGCGAGGCGATCCAGGACGCTCGGGAGGCCCTCCGCGAGGCCGCAGACGACCGCCGCGAGGCGCTCCGCGAGGCGGAGCGCGCGACCCGCGACGCGCGTCGGTCCTCGCGCCGGTCGTCCCGCGCCGCCCCCCAGCCGGCGCCCCGTCCCACGCCGACGACGCCGAGCGTCCAGCGGACACCGACCACCCCTCGCACCCCGACCGTCCAGCGCACCCCGGCGACGCCGCCCGTCCGCGCCACGCCGCCAGCGGCCTCGGTCGATTGGACCGCCGTCGACCGGGCGCGCCAGGCCGCCGTCCGCCGGTCTCGGATCTCCTGGTAGCCGCCGGCCAGGCCTCCCCACGTTTGTCCCCGACGGTCGCCCGCACGCGGGAGCCCGCCGGACCGGTGTCGTACGCCCGACCGCCGCGGTCGCCCCTCCCCACGCTCCCCATGCGCCTCGTTGCCCCCGCCCTCGCCGCCGTCCTGCTCGCGACGGCCGCCGACGCCCAGTCCGCCCGCGTCTTGGCCGACGACCCGTGGTGCGAAGAGGTTTGGGCTTCGGACGACCGGGCCGTCGTCTGCGAGGTCCGCGAGACCCTCCTCCGCACCGACGCCCTCGACGTCCGAGCCGTCAACGGCGAGGTCTCGGTCCGCGAGTGGGACCGGCCGGACGTGCTCGTCCGTGCCCGGGTGACGGCGGTGTCGGCCGACGCGGCGCTCGCCCGCCGGCAGGTCCGAGCCACGACCGTGACGACGGCGGCCGGCCGGGTCCGGTCGAGCGCCCCGTCGGAGGCGCGGTCGAACGCCTCGGTGAGCTACCAGGTCTTCGCCCCCCGCTCGACCCGGCTGACCGTGGCCGCGCTCAACGGGCCCGTGAGCATCGAGGGGATGGCGGGGCGGATCCGGGCCGAGGTCACGAACGGGCCCGTCGCGCTCGCGGCCGTCGGCGGCGACGTCGAGGTGGACGCGACGAACGGGCCGGTCTCGGTCGCCCTCAGCGGGACGACGTGGCGCGGCGCCGGGCTCACCGTCCGCGCCATGAACGGGCCGATCCAGCTTACCGTCCCGGGTGGCTACGGCGCCCGGCTCTCGGCTCGGACCCACCAGGGCCGGATCTCGGCGCCCGACCTCCGCACGGGCGCCCGCGAGCGCCGTCGGGACCAGCCCGGCGACCGCCTCGACGCCACGCTGGGGAGCGGCGGGCCCGTGCTGTCGCTCGTCGCCCACAACGGCCCCGTCCAGATCCGGACGGGCGGCTGACGCCGAGAGGAGTGTGGGGGTTATGGAACCCAAGTTGTGTCTCTGGTCTCCGGGTCCATCAGGACCGAGGACCGGGGACGGAAGACCGCCTGAGACTCGTCAGGGAAGCCGGTCCCCGGTCCTCCGTCTCCGGTCCTCCACCCTCTTCCCGTTCAGACGCAATGTGAGTTATGGAGGGGGCTTCCCTCCCACACGGCGCCCCACTTCTCCCCGTCCCATCCGCCGGGCCCCACCGCGCAAGCGCTTGACAGGCGCGACTTGGCCTAGTCCTGCTACTTTTTTAGCACGCCGAGTAACTCTCGGCCCGCTCCTCCGTCTGGGGAGCGCACGCCCCCTCTCCCAAATGCGCCTCTCTCTCCTCCTCGCCGCCGCCGCGACCCTGGCCGCCCCGGCCCTCGCCCAGTCCTCCGCGCCCGCACCCGTCCCCGACGCCCCGACGGTCGCCGACGCGCGGAGCCTGGCGGCCCACTCGCTTGATGCCGACATCGCGCTCGATGGCCGGCTCGACGAAGCCGCCTGGGCCGACGCCGAGGTGGCCACCGACTTCATCCAGCTCCGCCCCAACACGGGGGCCCCGGCCAGCGAGACGACGGAGGCCCGCGTGCTCTACGACGGCCGCGCGGTCTACGTCGGGATGCGGATGCACGACCGCCAGCCCGACCGGATCGACACCCAGCTCGGGCGCCGCGACAGCGGGTTCGAGAGCGACTGGGCCTTGGTCGCCTTCGACTCGTACGACGACGACCGGACGGCGTTCGTCTTCCAGGTCAGCGCGTCCGGCGTGCTCTTCGACGCCCTCCTGTTCGACGACGTGAACGAGGACGAGTCGTGGGACGCCATCTGGGACGCGGCCGTGAGCCGCGACGAGGGCGGGTGGACGGCCGAGTTCCGGATCCCGCTCAGCCAGCTCCGGTTCGCGGCGTCCGAGGGCGACCAGCGCTGGGGCGTCGAGTTCAGCCGGAAGCACTTCCGCACCAACGAGCAGACCTTCTGGGCGCCCATCGACCCCGAGACGAACGGGGTCGTGAGCCAGTTCGGCGAGCTCACGTCGCTCCGCGGGCTCCGGGCCCAGCGCCAGCTCGAGGTCGTCCCCTACGTCGCGTCGGCGCTGACGCGGGCGCCGGGCGACGCCGCCGACCCGTTCTTCGCCGAGAACGACGTCGCCCCCCGCGTGGGGCTCGACGTCAAGTACGGGATCACGTCCGACGTCACGCTGACGGCGACGGTCAACCCGGACTTCGGCCAGGTCGAGGCGGACCCTGCCCAGGTCAACCTGGGCGGGTTCGAGCTGTTCTTCCAGGAGCGGCGGCCGTTCTTCGTCGAGGGACTGGACGTGTTCTCGATGGACCCCCGGCGCTACTTCTCGACCAACCGGCCGGACCTGCTCTACACCCGCCGGATCGGGCGGAGCCCCCAGCGCGGCTCGTTCGTGCCGGACGAGGCGTCCGGGACCGACGAGGCCCCGCTCACGGTCTACACCGACGCGCCGCAGCAGAGCACGATCCTGGGCGCGGCCAAGCTCTCCGGCCGGGCCGGGCGGTTCTCGTTCGGCGTCCTCAACGCCGTCACCGGGTCCGAGTACGGCCGGTTCCGGGCTATCGACGGCGACGGCGTGCTCCGCGTGGACGACCGGGCCCTCGTCGAGCCGGCGACCAACTACGCCGTCGGCCGGACGCGCGGGACGTTCGGGCGGACGATCGTCGGCGGGCTGGCGACGTCGGTCGTGCGGAGCACGTCGGACCCGGCCATCGCGGACTTGCTGCCGGGCACGGCGACGGTCGCCGGCCTCGACATCGAGCACCCGTTCGGCGACTGGGTGATGAGCGGGCAGGTCGCGGGGAGCGTGGTCTCGGGCAGCGCCGCGTCCATCGTCCGGCTCCAGCGCGCGTTCCCCCGTGTCTACCAGCGCCCCGACGCCGGCCACCTCACGCTCGACTCGACGCGGACGTCGCTGGCGGGCCTGACCGGCGAGGTCAACGTGCTCAAGACCTCGGGCGAGCACTGGCTCGCCGGCTTCCACGGCAACGTGACGACGCCGGGGTTCGACTCGAACGAGCTCGGCTTCCAGAGCCGGGCCGACGAGGTGGGCGGCGGGACGGTCCTGATCTACAACCAGAACCAGCCGCAGGGCCTCTTCCAGCGCTGGGGCGGCAACGTGTTCGCCGGGGTCGGCTGGAACTTCGACGGCGACCGGACCAACACGTTCGTCGGTGGCAACGCGAACGGGACGTTCAAGAACTTCTGGGGCTTCGGCGTCAACGGCAACGGCGGCCTGCGGACGGTCGACGACCGGGGCACGCGCGGCGGCCCGCTCATGACCGACCCGGCCGGCGGCCAGATCAACCTCAACGCCTGGACCGACGACCGGAAGGCGGTCTCGGGCTTCGCCTGGACCGGCCTCCGCCGGGACGAGCTGGGCGGCTGGTTCCACGGCGTCGAGGTCGGCGCCGAGATCCGGCCGTCGTCGTCGGTCTCGGTCGAGATCGGCCCGGAGTTGGACCGGTCCCACCGCGAGCGCCAGTACGTCCGCGCGTTCGACGCGCCGGGCCTGGACGCCACGTTCGGGCGGCGCTACGTGTTCGGCGTCATCGACCAGACGTCGCTCGCGCTGGCGACCCGCGTCAACTGGACGTTCACGCCGACGTTGTCGCTCCAGACGTACGTCCGCCCGTTCGTCGCGCGGGGCCGGTACACGGCGTTCCGCCAGCTCACCGAGCCCGGCCAGCTCGACCTGCCCGTCTACGGCGACGGGTTCGGCTCGGTCGAGGGGCTCGACGTCGACGCCGAGACCGGGCAGCCGGCGAGGTACCGCGTGACCGGCGCCGACGGCGGGTCGGTCGAGTTCGCCAACCCCAGCTTCACCGTCCGCTCGCTCCAGGGGAATGCCGTCTTGCGGTGGGAGTACCGGCCGGGCTCGGCGCTCTTCCTGGTGTGGCAGCAGCAGCGGAACGGGTTCTCGCCCGACGGCCGCGTCGAGTTCGACCGCGACGTGACGGGCCTCTTCCGCGACGAGTCGACGAACGTGTTCCTTCTCAAGCTGAGCTACTGGCTCGGCTAGAGTGATGCCAAATTGCTCGCGGGCCACCCCCCGCTCCCCTTCCGGTCGCTGAGCCTGTCCTGAGCGGAGCCGAAGGGCTCCCAGGTCGGGGAGCTGTCCCCCTTGAAGGGAAGGGCTGCTAAGTTCTTTGTCGACTCTACAAATAAGACGAGTCATTCCCGCGCGTGCGGGACCGCGAAGCGTCGGCGCAGCCAATCCATGCGAGGCCGGATCAGCGAGCGAGCCCGTATGGGTCCCCGCCTGCGCGGGGATGACTTCAAAACAGCAGAGAACGGGCATGAGTCCCGGCGAGCCCTCGCGGCTCCCGGCCGTCCGGCCCCGGCGGGAGTGTGTCCCCGTCGGGGCCGGCATTTTTTCGCGCCCTTCGGGGAGGGGGTCTCGCCTAGCTTCGTGGCCTCTCCCCGCCCGAGCTATGCACGTCGTCCTTCTCTCCGCTGCGAGCTTGCTGATCGGCTGCACGCTGGGCGTGCCCGCGCCGGCCGAGGCCCCTTCCCGGATCGCGTTCGTCCGCGTCGAGCTGTCCGAGTCGGGCGCGCGCGTGGTCTCGACGGAGACCGTGGCGGGGCAGCTCAAGGCTCGCCGGGGCGGGCCGGTAGCCGTCCCGCCGGGCCACCTCCGCCTGGACGTCATGGCCGGCGACGCCGCGACGGCCGTCTGGTCCGACGCCGTCGCGGACCCGCTCGAGCGGCGGGTCGAATACGTTGATGAGAGCGGGGCGCTGGCGACCCGGGTCGAGCGGGTGGCCGTCGCCGAGGTCACGGTCCGGGTCCCGGTCGTCGCCGAGCGCCAGACGCTCGCGTTCTCGCGTCCGTCCCAGGCTGGGCTCGTTCCGATGGCCCGCGTCGAGGTGTCGCTGTGAGAGACGGTTTGGTGAACGAGACCGGGTGCCCTCTCCACCCCTTGGGGGGAGAGGGTGAGGAGGGCGGTCGGGGCCACGGCCGGAGCCCGTCGAGACGCTCCCGGCCCCCCACCCTGTCCCTCTCCCGGGGGGAGAGGGGACCCCGCGAGCATCGCCGAGACCTCCCCAAACAGTTTCTGAGACGGCTGGCCCTGCTGCTGCTCGCGGCGGCCGGAGCCGCCCAGGCCCAGCCGGTCCTCACCCCGATCGTCTCGAACGGTCCGACCGACCGGCGGATCAACCTGGTGATCGTGGCCGAGGGGTTCGTGGCCGGGCAGGAGGCCACGTTCGTCTCCCGAGCGACGGCGGTCGCCGACGACCTCCTCTCGACGCCGCCGTACGACCGCTACCGGCCGGCCTTCAACGTGTTCGGCGCGTTCGTGCCGTCGGCGCAGACCGGCTCGGACCACCCCAGCCGGGGCGTCTTCCGCGACACGTACTTCGACTCGTACTACGACTGCGGCGGCATCGAGCGGCTGATCTGCGTCGGGGCCCAGGACCGGGTCCAGACCCTGCTCGTCCAGACCGTCCCCGACTACGACATCGTGTTCGTCCTCGTCAACGACCCCGAGTACGGGGGGTCCGGCGGGGTGTTCGCCGTGGGGTCGGTGCACCCGCTCGCCTCGGACCTCGCGCTCCACGAGATCGGCCACTCGTTCGGGAGGCTCGCCGACGAGTACGGGGGGACCGAGGCCGGCTTCACCAGCCTCAACACGACCGTCAGCCCCAACCGCGAGCTGGCCCCGTGGAGCGAGTGGATCGAGGCGTCGACCCCGACGCCCACGCCCGACGTCGGCGCGCAGACCGGGGCCGTCGGGCTGTTCCTCGGCGCGGCCTACTCGGACACGGGCGCGTACCGGCCCCAGCGGTTCTGCGAGATGCGCGAGCTCGGGCGCCCGTTCTGCGCCGTCTGCCACGAGCACCACGTCGGCGCGATCTACGGGCGGGTCTCGCCGCTCGACGCCGTCTCGCCGGCCGGCCCCGAGGCCGAGGGCGACGGCGGGCCGCTCACGTTCCGGGTCGAGACGCTCGTGCCGCCGGCCGACCTCGCCGTCGAGTGGACCGTCGACGGCGTCCCGGTCGAGGCCGACGGCCCGGCGCTGACGCTGACGGCCTACGCCGACGGCAGCACCGTCGCGGCGCGTGTGCTCGACACGTCCACGACCGTCCGCGAGCCGTCGGTCCGCGCGCTGATGGAGGACACCTACGCCTGGACCGTTCGGGGAACGGCGACTGGCGCTGAGGGCGACCCGGAGCGAGTGACTCGGCTCGGCGTCCCCCGCCCGAACCCCGTCCGGGCGTCGACCCGGCTCTCGTTCTGGCTCGCGGCGCCCGCGCGGGCCCGGCTGAGCGTCGTCGATGTGCTCGGCCGCGAGGTGGCCGTCGTGGCGGACGGCCCGCGCGCGGCCGGCGCCCACGGCGTAGACTGGGCGCCCGGCGCGCTGCCGGCGGGCGTGTACCTGGTCCGGCTGGACGCCGCCGGCGTCGTCGCCACGCGCGCGCTCACCCTCCTCCGCTGACGCCCCCATGCGCCTCGCCCTGTCCCTCGCCGTCCTCGCCTTGTCCCTCGCCGGCTGCTCGTCGACCGCGCCGACCTCCTCCGCCGTGGACCTCGCCGCCCGGGCCGACGCCCTGACCCACGACGCGCTCGTCGTCGACACCCACATCGACGTGCCGTACCGGTTGCGCGAGAGCCCGGCCGACATCGGCGCGGCGACCGAGAGCGGCGACTTCGACTACCCGCGCGCCGTCGCCGGCGGGCTCGACGTCGCGTTCATGTCGATCTACATCCCGGCCGAGTACCAAGAGACCGGCGGCGCGCGCGCCCTTGCCGACTCGCTCATCGACATGGTCGAAGAGATCGCGGCCGGCGCGCCGGACCGGTTCGCCGTCGTCCGTTCGGTCGACGACGTGGACCGGCTGCGGAGCCCGCGGCGGGTCCTGCTCGCGCTGGGCATGGAGAACGGGGCCCCGGTCGAGGGCGACCTCGCCAGCTTGCGCCACTTCCGCGACCGCGGCGTCCGCTACGTCACGCTCACGCACAGCCGCGACAACGAGATCTCGGACTCGTCCTACGACGACGCCGGCACGCACGGCGGCCTGAGCGACTTCGGCCGCCAAGTCGTGGCCGAGATGAACCGGTTGGGCATCATGGTCGACGTCTCCCACGTCTCCGACGCCGCCTTCGACGACGTGATGGAGGTGACTACGGTGCCCGTCATCGCGAGCCACTCGTCGGCGCGGGCGTTCACGCCGGGCTTCGAGCGGAACATGAGCGACGCCATGATCGAGCGGCTGGCCGAGAACGGCGGGGTCATCCAGATCAACTTCGGCTCGACGTTCCTCCTCAAGCGCGTCCAGGACGACCGCGACGCGCTCCGGGCCCGGCTCGCCGCCGACCTCGACGCGCGCGGGATCGACGCCGGCTCGCCCGAGGCCGCGGCCTACGAAACGACGTTCTACGCCGAGAACCCGCTCCGGCTCGCCGAGACCACCGACGTCGCCGACCACATCGACCACGTCGTCGAGTTGGTCGGCGTCGACCACGTCGGGATCGGCTCCGACTACGACGGCGTCGGGCCGACGCTGCCGGTCGGGCTGGAGGACGTCTCGACGTACCCGAACTTGGTCGAGGAGTTGCTCCGGCGCGGCTACTCCGACGACGACGTCCGCAAGATCCTCGGGGGGAACGTGATGCGCGTCTGGCGCGCCGTCGAGGCCGCGGCGACGGAGTAGGTTCGGGGCCCGCTCCGCCCGTTGCCGACCGATGCGCTCGTCCGCCGTCCTCCTCGTCCTGGCCGCTGCTGGCTGCCAATCGGTGGCCGGCCCGGCCACGACACCGCTCGTCTCGTGCGCCGACGCGCAGTTTGCCGGCGCGACGGCCCGCCTCGCGTCCAACGTGGACGTCCCTCCGGAGCCGGTCGGCGGGCTCGACGCCGTGCAACGCCGGGTTCGGATTCCGAACGAAGGTGGGCGGTTCGCCCGCGCGACGTCGGAGGCCGATCGTTGGGCCGTCGTCCGCGCCGTCGTCGACACGGCGGGCGTGGTCCGGTGCAGCGACGCCGTCGACGCGGCGAGCCCGGCCAAGGGAGACGCCGCACGGCGGGCGGTCCACGCGAGCCCGTTCGTCCCGGGCCAGCACGCGGGCCAGCCGTCCGCGGTCGTCGTCGACCTCCGACTCGACGTGCGGGGCGAGGGCGTCCGCCGCGTCGTGCGGGGCGACCAGATTCGTCAGTAGCCGGGCCGTCCGTCGGCGGGCACCGGCGGCGCCCCGTCGGCGACGAACGCGGCCGGCGCCTGGGGGACCCGGCCGGGGTAGAGGACGAACAGCGAGAGGTCGGGGAACCGGCCCGCGAGGACCCGGGGGAGGCCGTCGAGCGAGGCCCGCCACCCGTCCCCGCCCGGCCGCGCCGAGATCAGCGCGAGCGCGTCGGCCGGCTGGCGGAGGGCGTCGACGGCGTCGGCCAGGTCGCGCCAGCGGTCGAGCCCGACGACCTCGGGGGCCTGGGTCTTCCGCGCGAACGCCGGCCCCACCGTCGAGCGCGAGGCCTCGGGCGTGAGCACGACCACCTGGGCGCCGACGCGGGCGGCGAGGGCGGCGAGCGTCCGGGCGCCCGCCGCGAACCCGGGCTCCTGGTCCGCGCCCGGCGGCACGGCCACCAGGAGCCGGCGGACGGTCGCCGTCGGCCGCGTCTCGCGCGCGATCAGGACCGCCGCCGTCGTCTCGGCCAGGACGCGGTCGGCGATCCCGCCGAAGAGCGCCCGCGCGGCGGCGGCGCTCCCGTCCCACCCCATCACCACCAAGGCCGACCGGGTCTCGGCCGCCGCCCGCGCCAGCGCCCGCGCCACGTTCGACTCGACGCGGACGAGCGGCAACACCGGCACCTCGGCGCCGGCGGCGTGCTCGG
This sequence comes from Rubrivirga sp., assembly GCF_965213695.1. Taxonomy (GTDB): domain Bacteria; phylum Bacteroidota; class Rhodothermia; order Rhodothermales; family Rubricoccaceae; genus Rubrivirga. The sequence continues at coordinate 3,188,959 of NZ_OZ243912.1, forward strand.
CCGCCTCCCCGAGCAGCCGCTCGGCCTGGGCCACGCCGTCGCCGGCGCCGGGCCCCGGGGCCACGACCGTGACGGCCGCCAGCGGCCCGCCGCCGCGCGCCAGCAGCCCCAGGTCCACCAACGGCCCGACGGTCGCGGGGTTGGCGACCGACACGAGCACGCGCGGCCCCCGCGCCGCCGGCGCCCCGGCCTCGGCGCGCGCCGCCAGCCGCCGCCCGGCCCGCTCCACCACGACCGGCCCGACGACGCACGTCACGAACACCATCGCGATCGTCCCGTTGAGAACGGCCCCGTCGAACAGGCCGACCTCGACGCCGATCAGGACGGCCGCCAGTGTGGCCGCCGCCTGCGGCACCGTGAGCCCGAACGCGAGCCGGGCCTCGTCGGCGGTGAACCCGAAGGCGGGCCGCGTGAGCCCGGCCGCGAGCCCCTTCGTCACGAGGAGCGTCGCCGTCATGGCGAGCGCGACGGTCCAGGCGCGCGCCGCGTCGGGGCCGCCCGCGAACGCGCTGAGGTCGACCAGCATCCCGGTCGAGAGCAGGAAGAAGGGGACGAACAGGGCGTTGCCGAAAAAGCCGATCCGGTTCATCAGCGGGCCGCCCTCGGGGACGAGCCGGTTCAGCGCGAGCCCGGCCAGGAACGCGCCGATGATGGGCTCGACCCCGAGGGCTTCGACGCCGAGGGCGCACACGAACACGGCCGCGAGCACGAACACGAACTCGACGGTCGCGTCCGGCGCCGCCGTCCGGAAGAACCACGCGCCCAGCCGGGGCAGCCCCCACAGCACGACCGCGCCGACGACGACGAGCGCCCCGCCCACGCGGACGAGCACGCCGAGATCGAGCCCGGTCCCCTCGCGCGCGCCCGTCGCGACGACGGCCAGCACGAGCAGCGCGAGCGTGTCCGTCAGGATCGTCGCGCCGACGGCCGTCGTCGTCGCCCGCTCTTTCTGCAGGCCGAGCCGGGCGGCGGCGGGGTACGCCAGCAGCGTGTGGCTGGCGAACACGCTGCCGAGCAGGACGGCCGCCGGCCACCCCATCCCGAACGCCCACCGCCCGACCACGGCCCCGACGAGCTGGGGCAGCACGAACGTGGCCGCGCCGAACCCGAGGCTCCGCGCCTTCCCCTCCTCGAGCTCGTGGAGGTCCACCTCGAGCCCCGCCAGGAACATGATGTACAGCAGCCCGACGGTCCCGAGCAGGACCATCGTCGGGTCGCGGTCGAGGACGCCGAGCAGGTGGGGCCCCAGCACGACGCCGGCCCCCAGCAGCACGACCGCCGACGGCACGCCGCGCCGCCCCACGAGGGGGGCCGCCAGCAGCACGAGCAGGACCACCGTGAACACGGCGACGGGCTCGTGGAGGGGGAGGCCGAGCACGCCGCTAGCCCGTCTCCGGGAGCGGCCCGCCCCCGCGAACGGTGTCCGCCCCCGCGACCGCGACGGGCCGAGGGGGCGGAGAGGCCGGGCAGACGGACGGGGTCGAGGCCGCGGCCTGGCGCCGCCTCGGGAACCGTCTCACCTAGAGGATCGAGCGGAAGGTCGCCGGGAGGCCCGGGGACGGGGCCGCGGCGCCGTCCGGGCGGAGCGGCTCGTCGGGCGTCTCGGCCGCGTCGTCGCCGCAGAACGTCTCGAAGGCCTGCCGAAGGTCGGCCGCGATGGCGCTGGCCGAGCGGCCCTCGATGTGGCGGCGCTCGATGGCGACGACGGGGTCGCCGTCCTTGAGCAGGAACATGGACGGGCTCGACGGCTGGATGCCGGCGAGGACCTCGCGGAGCCGGGCCGTCGCCTCGGTGTCCTGGCCGGCGAACACGGTCACCATCCGGTCGGGCTGGGGCTCGACGCTCTGGACGAGGGCGACGGCCGGGCGGGCGTTCGCCGCGGCGCACCCGCAGACCGAGTTGACGATGGCGAGCGTGGTCCCGCTCTGGGCCTCGTCGACGAGGGCGTCGACGTCGGCGGCGGTGCGGAGCTCGCGGACGCCCAGGCGGGTGAGTTCGGCGCGCATGGGGGCGACGAGCGGTTCGGGGTACGGCATGAGGATCGGGGGAGGAAGGGGGCGGGCGCAGACGAGCGCGCCGCGTGTCAGCTTACGACCGGCCGGCGTGGAGGTCGGCCAAGACGTCGCGGGCGTCGATCACGTCGAGGTCGCCCGCGAGGGGGAGGTGCCGCTCGGACAGGCGCCGGGCGCGGTCGCGGGCGGCGTCGGCGAGCGGCTCGGCGAGGCCAGCCGTCCGGTCCCGGGCCACGTCGGCGGCGCCCCGAGCCGAGCGGGCGAGCCGGCGGCGCGTGGCGTCGCCCGGCGCCGGCGCCAGGAGGAGGCCCGCACCGAGCCCCGCGCCGAAGGCGAGGCCGGCCAGGAGCGCGCGGTCGAAAGCAGCAGGCGTCATGGGCAGCGGGCTCTTAAGTCGGAGCGCGTCGGGTCGATAGATCTAAGGCCCGTGTTCATCTGGACCTAGTCCGGCATTTACAGAACCCGCTCCCGGCGGTTTCCCCCGGCCCTCCGGATTCGGAGTAGATTCGACGCGGTTCCACCACCCCCAATTTTTTGCCCATGCTCAGGTCTCTCCGCCGCGCGGCCGCCATCGCCGCCGTCGCTGCGCTGGCCGGCGTCGCCTCGCCCGTCGACGCCCAGACCGGCACCGGGACCCCGACCGTCTCCACAGCGCCGTCGCCCGACGCCCTGGACACGACCGCTCCCCGCCGCCGCCCGGTCACCCGCCGCACCCGCCCCACGCCCCGCCGCCAGGCGCGCCGCGACACCATCGAGGTCCCCGTGGCCCCGGTCTCGTCGCGGCCCGAGATGCGGCCGATGACGGCCGAGTCGAACACGCTCCGGATCGCGCGGCTCGACCGCTCGCTCCGCGACGACGCCCCGAACTGGCTCGGGATCCCCTACCGCTGGGGCGGCACGACGCGCCGTGGGATCGACTGCTCGGCGTTCGTCCGCCAGTACGTCGGCCAGAACCTCGGCATCGAGCTGCCCCGGACGACGGCGTCGCAGCGCTACGAGGGCCTCCCGATCGAGCGGGACGAGCTCCAGGCCGGCGACCTCGTCTTCTTCCGCCGCCGCGGCGTCCGCCACGTCGGCGTGTACCTCTCCGGGGGCGACTTTATCCACGCCTCGTCGAGCGAGGGCGTGACGGTCTCGAACCTGTCGTCGAGCTACTGGGACCGCCACTACTGGATGTCGCGGCGGATCCTGAGCGAGCCGTCCGGCCGGATGCCGACGCCGCGCTTCCGCCAGGGCGAGGGCAGCCGCGGCTAGCCCGCCGCCCGGCGGCGCCTTCTCCGACGTGTCGTCCTGAGCGAAGCCGGAGGGGTCTCAGCACGATGCACCGAGCCATCGGCACGGCCTCCGATGACCTGGACTCCGCGCTGAGACCCTTCACGTTCGTTCAGAATGACAAGGTGAGGGTGCGGAGCGATGGTCTGGGGAGAACGCGCTCCCCCTGAGCCCGCCGCGCCGCCCTGCGCATTCGGGCGGCGCCGAGCGTATCTTGCGCGACCTCTCCGCATCCCGGCCTCCGCGCCGGGGTGCGGTTTTTTTCCCGGTCCCTGCCGGCCCCGTCCGGACCTCATCCCCTGCCATGAGCTCCACCGTCTACCTCACCGAAGAAGGGCTCCAGAAGCTCAAGGACGACCTCCACCACGCCCGGACCGTCGAGCGCCAGAAGATCTCCGAGGAGATCGCCGAGGCCCGCGCCCAGGGCGACCTGTCGGAGAACGCCGAGTACGACGCGGCCAAGGAGGCCCAAGGCCACCTCGAGGCCCGCATCGCCAAGATGGAGACGACCATCGCCAGCGCCCGCGTGGTCAACGAGGACGAGGTGGATGCGTCGAAGGCCCGGATCCTGTCCAACGTCCGGGTGATGAACAAGACGGCCAAGCGCGAGGCGACCTACACGCTCGTCTCGCCCCAGGAGGCCGACCTCAAGCAGAACCGGATCTCGGTCGAGAGCCCGATCGGCAAGGCGCTCCTGGCCAAGGAGGTCGGCGACGTGGTCGCGGTGAAGGTCCCCGCGGGGACGGTCCAGCTGGAGATCCTCGACATCACCCGCTAGCGTGGCCCGCCGACCGGCGACCGCGAAGCGCCGGCCGCTGAGCTGGGTCTGGGCGCTCGGCCGGACGCTGGCGGCCGTCGTCGTGGGCTACCTGCTGGCGTGCGCGCTGTTGCTGCTGGCGTACCGGGTCGTCGAGCCCCCGGCGACGACGGTCCAGCTCCAGCGCGTCCTCGAGGCCGCCGTGGCCCAGGCGCCGTACGACCTCCAGTACCACCCGGTCCCCGAGGCCGGCCAGGACCCCGACGTCCGCCACGCGGCCGTCGCCAGCGAGGACGGCCGGTTCTACACCCACAACGGGTTCGACTTCGAGGAGCTCCGCATCGCGCGCGAGACGGCCGAGCGGACCGGGCGCCCCATGCGCGGGGCCTCGACGATCACCCAGCAGCTGGTCAAGAACCTGTTCCTGACGACCCACCGCTCGGTCGTCCGCAAGGCGCTCGAGGTCCCGCTGACGGTGCTCGCCGAGTTGATCCTGTCGAAGGACCGGATCTTGACGCTCTACCTCGACGTGGCCGAGTGGGGCCCGGGCGTGTTCGGCATCGACGCCGCCGCGCGCCACCACTACGGGACCACGGCCGACGCGCTGACCCGCGAGCAGGCCGCCCGGCTCGTCGCCTGCCTCCCCGCCCCGCTCGACCGCCGCCCCCAGGACATGGGTCGGACCGCCGACCGGATCCTGACCCGGATGCGCCAGTCGGGATGGTGACGGTGGATTGGGAGAGTTGTGACCGGGCGATTGGAGATTGGCCACGTCGTAGCCCCTCGCTCGTCCCCGCCGCCAGCGCTACGTCCGACCTCCCCAATCGTCAATCACCCAATCGCTCAATCGCCCGATGGTCGACCTCCGCTCCGACACCGTGACCCGGCCGACGGCCGCGATGCGCCAGGCGATGGCCGAGGCGGAGGTCGGCGACGACGTGTTCGGCGAGGACCCGACGGTCCGGCGGCTCGAAGAGCGGGTGGCCGAGCTTTTGGGGAAGGAGGCCGGGCTGTTCGTGCCGTCGGGCGTGATGGGCAACCAGATCGCGCTCCGGGTCCACACGCGGCCCGGCGACGAGGTCGTGGTGGCCGAGCGGAGCCACCTCTACCACTACGAGGCCGGCGCGCCGGCGGCCCTGTGGGGCGTCCAACTCCGCCCCGTCGGCGACGCCTCGGGCGTGCTCACGGCGGCTGACGTCGCGGGCGTGGTGCAGGGCGCGAATGACTGGGAGGCGCGGACGCGGCTGGTGTGCGTGGAGAACACGGTCAACAAGGCCGGCGGCGTGGCCGTGCCGAGCGCCGCCGTCGCGCCGGTCGCCGAGGCGGCCCGGGCGCACGGGCTGGCCCTCCACCTCGACGGCGCGCGGCTGTGGAACGCGGCCGTGGCCTTGGGCGAGACGCCGGCCGGGCTGGCGGCCCCATTCGACACGGTGACGGTGTGCCTGTCGAAGGGGCTGGGCGCCCCGGTCGGGTCCGTGCTGGCGGGCAGCGCGGAGACCATCCGCCACGCGCGGCGGGCGCGGAAGCTGTTGGGCGGCGGGATGCGCCAGTCCGGCGTGCTGGCCGCCGCCGCGCTCGTGGCCCTCGACGACTTCGAGCGCGACGGCCACGCCCTCGTCCGGGCCGACCACGCCCGCGCCCGCCGGCTCGCCGACGCCGTGGAGCAGGCCGGGCTCGCGCTCGTCCGCCCGCCTGACACCAACATCGTCCTGTTCGAGACGCCCGAGCCGGCGGCGGAGGCCGTCGCCGGGCTCGAGGCCGCGGGCGTGCGGACGGTCCCGTTCGGCCCACACGCCGTCCGCGCGACGCTCCACCGCGACGTCGACGACGCCGGGCTGGACCGGGCCGTCGCGGCGCTCTCGGAACGATATCAGGACCGCGCACACGTGGCTAACAAAAGCGACGTAACACCAGGGGTTTCCCCGACATGAGCGATCTGAGGAACCCGTAACTTCACGGGGGCTACACGCCGTCACGGTTTCTCGCCCTCATGTCCACGTGGTCTCAGGTGTTCGACGACGACCGGGTCCTCGAAGAGGCCCGGCAACGCACACGCCGCAACGTCGTCGCGTTCGCGCTCGTGAGCGGGGCCCTGGTCTCGCTCGCGCCCCTGGCGACGCTCTCGCCCCGGTTGGACCCGGCGGCCGTCGCTCTGCTCTGCGGCGCGCTCCTGAGCCTCGGCGCCGGGGCCGTCATGGTCCGGCTCGCCCGGGAGTACCGGCGCCTGTGGCGGATCGAGCTGTGCGTCGGCCGGTTCGTCGGCCACGACGCCGCCGGCCGACGGCGGACGCTGGCGTGGTCCGGCGTCGACCGCGTCGACGTGTCGGCGGCCGGGCTGACGGTGACGGGCCGCGACGAGAGCGGGCGGGGGGTCCGGCTGACGGTCGCCGCGGCCATGCCGTCGTTCACCGTCCTGGCCCACCGGGCCGTCGAGTACGCCGAGGCCCACGGCCGGACGGTCTCCGTGGGCGGGACTCCGCTCGCCGACCTCGACCTCGTCGAGCTGTTCCCGACGCTGTGCGAGTCGGTCGGCACGGCCGCGTAGGGCGGAGAGCGCGGAGAGCGCGGAGAGCGCGGAGAGCGCGGAGAGCGCGGAGAGCGCGGAGAGCGCGGAGAGCGCGGAAGGTGCCGGCGGTCGGGGCTGGCGGCAAGCATGAACGAGCCCTGCCCTCGTCGCTCTCCCCGCAGAGCGGGTCTCTCCGTGCTCTCTGCGGCGACAGCCGCGCTCTCCCCGCGCAGCGGGTCCCTCCCCACTCTTCCTCGCCTAGCCTGCTGCCGGCGACGCCTCGAGGAAGGCCACCAGCTCGTCCGCCTGGCGTTCGGCGTCGGCCTCGCCGACGGCGAGGAGGGCCTCGACGTAGGCCGGGTCGAACCCGAGCATCGAGAGCCAGTCCGGGCTCTGGCCGTCGCCCGACGACAGGCCGCCCATCACGAGCCGCATCGACGGCGGCAGCGGCGGCGCGAAGCCGGCCGCGAGCGTGGCCAGGTCCACCGACGGCCGGAGCACGAGCAGGTCGACGGGTCGGAACCCGTTCCACGTCCCCGGCGGCGCCGAGGCCACGAGCGCGTTGATCCGGTGGAGCGTCTCGGCGTCGCGGTCGAGGACGTCCAAGAACACGGCGTTCATCAGCACGCCGAGCACGCGCGTCGGCGGGGGGTACGCCTGGACCTTGGGCGCGTCGGCCTCGGCCCGGCTCTGGCCGTACCGCGTGTTGACGACCAGGATCTTGTCGGCGCCGAGGTGGAGCGCCGGCGAGAGCGGGGCCGTCAGCCGGATGCCGCCGTCGCCGTACCACCCGTGGCCGAGCTCGGCGTCGTCGATGGCGACGGCCGGGAAGAAGAACGGGAGCGCGGCCGAGGCCAGGACGTGCTCGGGCCGGAGCGGCGTCCGGACGGCCCGGCGCATCGGGCGGTCCCACGGCTCGACCCGGCGCATGCGCGCCGGCTCGCCCTGGACCCACGTCACCGACTGGCCCGACGTGTACGACGTCGTGGTGATGGCGAACGCGCCGAGGCGGCCCTCGCGCACAGCCCGGGCCACGGCCTCCATCGGCTGGCCGACCGGCCCGAGGTGGCCCACCACGAAGTCCCGGAGCGGCGTCGTGTCGAGGAACCCGCCCTCGGCCGGCGGCGAGACCTCGGCCGGCCGGCGGACGAACCGGGCCAGCGCCTGCGGGACCGTCGGCCGGTCGAGCCGGTAGACGTGGTCGGCCCGGAGGTCGCGCCAGACGTCGACCAACCGCTCGACGGCGACGGGGAACGGCTCGTGCGCGGAGGCCGCCAGGAACGCCCCGTTAAGCGCGCCGGCCGAGACGCCCGTCAGGATGTCCGGGCGGAAGCCGGGCGCGATCCGGGCGAGCCCTCGCAACACGCCGGCCTGGTACGCCGCCCGGGCCCCGCCGCCGGTCAGCGCCAAGGCCGTCCCCCCTCCCCTGCCGGGTGGTGGGCCGGGCTCGTCGGGGCGGAGGCCGTCGAGGAGGCGGGCGAAGCGGTCGAACACGGCGCGGGGGGACGCCCCAAGGATACCGCGACCGAGGGCCGGAGGACGCCCGGGTCCGCCGCTCGCCCAGGGCGACCGCATACGAGCCCCGGCCCCCCCGCTTTCCGGCCGGTCGCGGAGCCTGCCTTGAGCGGAGCCGAAGGGCTCCCAGGCTCGGAACGCTGGCTGCGCCGACGCTACGCGGTGTCCCCCTCGAAGGGCAGGGCTGCTACGGTCTTTCTCCGGCTCCTCAAATACAACGAGTCATCCCCGCGCAGGCGGGACCGCGAAGCGAAGGCGCCAGCCAACCCATATGGTCCTGCTCGTTGGCTGGGCGCCGCATGGGTCCCCGCCTGCGCGGGGATGACTCTTGTTGTTACGTGCTCGAGTTGTGGGCCCGATTAGAACGTAGCGACCCTGCCCTTGACGGGGGACCGTCCGCGCGCCCGCTGAGCGGAGTGGTGGGCACTCGGACGGGGGTCCGGGCCGGAGATCCGTAGCGCGCGCTCGCCCTGGCCCCTAGCCCTCGACCCCGGCCCCGAGCGTCTCCATCAGCGACTGGCGCGTGAACGGCTTCGAGATGTAGGCGCTGAACCCGGACTCGAGGAGCCGCTCGCGGTCGCCGGGGAGCGCGTAGGCCGTGAGCGCGATCGCGAACACGCCGCCGTAGTCCGGGAGCGACCGGGCGATCCGGAGCACGTCGGCCCCGGTCTCCTTGCCGCCCAGGTTGATGTCGAGCACGAGCGCCGTGAACCGGCGCTGGTTCATGGCCAGCAGCGCCGACCGGGCGTCGCCGACGGCGGTCACGTCGTAGGCCGAGCGCAGGATGCGCTCCAAGAGCATCCGCGTGTCGTCGTTGTCCTCGACCACCAGGACCGACGGCCGGCCGGCGCCGACCACGACGTCGGCCTCCTCGAGCGGAGCCGCCTCCGGAGTCGTCGGGCGAGGCGGCGGCGTCGGGCGGACCACCATGGCGGGCTCGACGGCCGGCCGGGGGGCCGCGGCGGGCGCGACCGGGGGCGCGGCCACGCGAGCCGTGGGGTCGGGCGCGACGGGGCGCGGCGCGGGCGGGCGCGGGGGTGCCACCGGCGGCGGCGCGGAGGCCGGCGGCGGCGCGGGGTCGGAGGCCGGCGAGCGGCCAAAGCGGAAGTCGAACATGTCGGTCGGGGCGGGCAGCGGGGTCTCGAGGGTCGGAGGGAGGGCGGCCTCGACGGGCACGTCGTCGAGAAAGGTGAAGTCGAACGGGGCGCCGAGCAAGTCCCCCGGATCGGCGGCGGGGGCGGGCCGTTCCGTCGGGCGGAGGTCGACGGCGGCCGGGAGCCCGTCGCCCGTCGTGGGGACGGCGGCGGGACCGGGGCGCGCGGCCGACCCCACGCGGGGGAGCGTGACCGTGACCACCGTCCCCCCCGGCCGCTCCGACGCGATGGCGATCCGGCCGTCGAGCAGCCGCACGAGCTGGCGGGTGATCGTGAGGCCCAGGCCCGCGCCCTCGTAGCTCCGGGCGTCGCCCGTCTCCTCCTGGCGGAAGGCGTCCAGGGCCTCGGGCAGGAAGGCCTCCGAGATGCCCAGGCCCGTGTCGGCCACGCGCAGGAAGGCCTCGTCGGCCGTCGCGCCGAGCGTGACCCGGACGCCGCCGTCGTGGGTGAACTTGACGGCGTTGCCGACCACGTGGCCCACGATCTGATCGAGCGCGCCGACGTCGACCTGGGCCGAGACGCCGGGCTCGACGACGACGTCGAAGCGGAGGCCCCGGGCCGCGGCGTCCTCCCGGAACCGCTCGGCGACGCGCGTGACCTCGGGCCCGAGCTCGACCGGGCGCCGGTCGGCGGCGTACTCGCCGGCTTCGAGCCGCGACAGGTCGAGGACGGCGTTGAACGTGTCGAGCAGGCGGTACCCGTTCCGCTCGATCGTCCGGACGAAGTCGCTCTGCGGGCCCGGCGCCACCTCGTCGGCCAGGAGGTCGGCGAAGCCGAGGATCCCCGTGAGCGGCGTCCGGACCTCGTGGCTCATGTTGGCGAGGAACGCGCTCTGGAGCCGGTTCATCCGCTCGGCCGCGGCCCGGCCGGCCTCGGCGGCCTCGCGCGCGTCGACGAGCTCGGCAACGACCCGCTCGCGGTCCTCCCGTTCGAGCGCGAGCGCCACGGCGTCGGCCACGGCGGCGGCGAACTCGGTCTCGGCGGCGTCCCAGTCGTGGGGCCCGTCGGCCCAGTGGACGGCGACCAGGCCGGCCACCCGCCCCCGCCGACGGATCGGGGCGACCAGCAGGGCCCGCACGCCGAACGCTCGGACGAACGGGCCGAGCCCGAGCCCGTCGACGCGGCCGTCCGTGACGACGTCGGCCACGGCCAGGGCCCGGTGCTGGGACACGTGGTCGAAGACGGCCTCGAACCGGCCGTCGAACGCGACCGACGGATCGGCCTGGGGCGGAGCGTACAGGGGGTCGCAGGGGCGGCCCGGCTCGCAGAGCCAGAGCGACACGCCGGCGGCCCCGAGCGTCGCGGCGACGACGGCGGCGGCAGGCCCGCCGAACGCATCGGGGCCGTCGAGGTGAGCGAGGTCCAGGAGCGCCCGGTGACGGACCAGCGCGCCCTCGGCGACGGCGGCCAGCCGGTCCTCCCGTGCCTTCTGCTCGGTCACGTCGCGGAGCACGCCGACCAGGCCCACGGCGCGGCCGGCCGAGTCCTGCCACGCTTGGGCCGAGTTCTCGACCCAGCGCAGGCCGGCGGTCGTCACCATGCGGTCGAGCGCGCGATAGGTCTCGGCCCCCTCCACGGGCCCCTCGGCCATCCCGTCGCCCTCGATCACGTCGCGCGACTCGACCAGGGCGTCCAGGCCGCCCCGGGACTCGATCTCGGCGCGAGTCAGGCCCGTGAGGGCTTCGATCGCGGGGCTCAGGGACTCGTAGACGGGCCCGGCGGGCGTGTAGCGGAGGCGGTAGAGAACGTGCGGAGCGGAGGCGGTGACGGCGTCGAGGCCGGCCTGCGTGTCGCGGAGCGTCCGCAGCGTCGTCGCGCGGTCGAGGTGGCCGCCGACGTGCCACGCGAGCGCTTCGGCCGCACGGAGGTCGATGGCGCGGGGGGCGGAGAAGCCCCACACGAGCGCGCCCAGCGTCCCGCCCGCGCCCCGAATCGGGACGGAGGCGTAGGCCCCCACGCCGTGAGCCGCGAGGTGGGCCGCCAGGTCGGAGGTCGCCCGTTCCGTGTCGGGGATGGCCGAGGGCGCGGCCTCCAGCGAGGTGGCCCAGAGCTCCGCGCCGTCGAGCGACGGCACGTCGCCGGCCGTCGCCGCAGGCTCGCCGTCGCCGAGGAGGAGGCACGCCCACTCGGCCTCCGACGCGCCCAGGAGCGCGCCGACCGCGGCGCAGTGGATCGTGGCGGGGTCGTCGGTGGCGGCTGCGGAGGCGACGAAGGCCGCGGTGGCCCGGTGCTGGCGGGCGGCGGGGCCGTCGCCTCGGTCCTCGGCGTCCGGCTCGGGGCGGCCGCTCAGAGCCTGCTCGGCACAACGGACCTCCGGGCTCGCGACGGGCTCGGCGCCGGCCAGTCCCGTGGGGGGCCGAGGCGCGTCGCGGAGGAGGCCGGGCACCGTCGCCAGCGCGTCGAGCGGGAGGGCGACGGCGGCCGTCTCGCTCAGCAAGAGCGGGACCTCCTCCCCGACGACGAACAGCGCGAGCGCGTCCGGGACGAACACGGCGACCTCGACCTCCTCGACCGACCCGCCGGGGATGAACACGACGGCGTCCCACGCGGCGCCGTCGGCGAGCGTCGCGCGCAGGACGTCGGCCGAGGGCGCGAGCTGGGCGTGGACCGGGCCGGCCGCACGGAGGACGCTCAGCGCCTCGACGGCCGCCGAGGGCTCAGCGGCGAACAGGATCCGGGGGGGGAGTGACATGCGCCGGGGTGGGATCGGGGCGCGCTCCCGCAAACGCGGTGCCGGACGCGAAGCCCGGGGACGAGCGCGCGCACGGGGACGGTTTCGACCGGCGGCGGTGGGATTCGTAACGTGACGGCCCCCAATCTGCCCCTCCCGGTGCCCGCGCCGACCGCCCGGTTCGCCCTCGCCCTCCTGTCGCTCGACGGCGTCGGCCGCGTCACGGCCCACCGGCTGCTCGAGCGGTTCCCCTCCGCCGACGCCGTCCGCGCCGCGCCGCGCGAGCAGGTGCTCCTGCGGCTCAAGGGCGTCGCCCACGCCGACCGCGTGGTCGACGCCGTCGGCGGCCCGTCGTTCGACGACGCCCTGGCGACGGCCGGCGACCGGCTCGCGGCCTTGGCCGACCGCCAGATCGGGGTGCTCGCCCCCGGCGCCGCGGGGTGGCCGGCCGGCCTCGACGCGCTCGACCGCTCGGACCGGCCCGTCGTGCTCTACGCCTTCGGCGACCTGGGGGCGCTCGCGTGGCCGTCGCTGGCGGTGCTGGCGGGGGCGCCGTTGGCGGCCGAGCCGTTCGAGCGGGCCCAGGACGTGGCCCGCGCTGTCTTGAGCCGGGGGCGCGGGCTGGTCGTCGGGGCGGCGCACGGCGTCGACCTCGCGTTGCAGAAGCTGTCGCTGGCGGCGGGCGTGCCGGCGGTCGCCGTGGTCGGGGCCGGGCTCGCGCGGCTCGACCGGTCGATGCGGCCCGGCGCGACGGCGCTCACCCGGTCCGGCGGCCTGCTCGTCTCGCCGTTCCCCATGGCGCACGGCCCGTTCGACCACGACGACCGCGAGCGGGCGCTCGTCCAGGCCGCGTTGGGCCGGTCCGTCCTCGCTGTGGCTCCGCCGGCCGACTCGCCCGAGGACCGGGCCGCCGCGTGGGCGGCCCAAGCGGGCCGTGCTGTCGCTCTCGTCCCTCCCGGGCCGCCCGGCGCTCCGTGGGTCGCCAGCGCCCGGCCCGTCGACGACCTCGACGCCGTGGCCGAGTCGGTGGCGTGAGGGCCGATGCCGGGACCCCGGAGCTTGCGGCCGCGTCTGCGCTCGCCCGCCCCTCCTCCCACCGGTTGCCCCGCGTCCTCTTCGTGTTCCTCGACGGCGTCGGGCTCGGGCCGGCGACGGTCGACAACCCGCTCGCGACGCTCGACCTGCCGGCGTTCGAGCGGATGGCGGGCGGCCAGCGGTGGACGGCCGATCTCGCCCCGATCCGCCAGCCCCGCCACGTCGTCGTCCCGATTGACGCGACGCTCGGGTTGGAGGGGCTGCCGCAGAGTGGGACCGGCCAGGCCACCTTGTTCACGGGCGAGAACGCCGCCGCCGCGCACGGCCGCCACTTCGGCCCGTACCCGCCGACGACGGTGCGCCCGCTCGTCGCGGAGGCGAGCGTGTTCGCCCAGCTCGCCGCCGCCGGCGTCCCGCCCGAGCGGCTGGCGTTCGCGAACGCCTACCCCGACCGGTTTTTCCGCGTCGTCGAGGCCCGCGGGCGGTGGACCGTCACGACGCTCGCCGCGACGGCCGCCGGCGTCCGCCTGCGCCGGGCCGGCGACCTCGCCGCGCGCCGCGCGCTCCCCGCCGACCTCACGGGCGAGACGTGGCGCCGCTTGATCGACCCAGCCCACGCGGTCCAGACCGAAGCCGAGGCCGCCCACGACCTGGCGGCGCTCCTGGACGACCACCGGTTCGTGTTGCACGAGTACTACCTGACCGACAAGGCCGGCCACAGCCGGGACCCCGCCCGGGCCGCCGAGGTGTTGGGCTCGCTCGACCGTTTCTTCGGCGCGCTCCTCGACGCGCTCCCGCCGGACGTGCTCCTCGTCCTCAGCAGCGACCACGGCAACCTGGAGGACCTGGGGACCAAGAGCCACACGCGGCATCCCGTCCCCCTCGTCGCCTGGGGGCCGGGCGCGGATGCGTTCGCGGAGGCGACCTCGCTGCTCGACGTGACGCCCGCCGTCGTCGGGCTGTGGACGGGGTGACAGGACTATCGCAACTTCGCCTACCGTGTCATCCTGAGCGCTAGCGAAGGCCTGCCCCCGCGAAGGCGGGGGATCTCACCTCGGACTCCGAGACCTGCCGCGCCGGCTCCGATGGCCTCCAACGTCGGCGTTGAGATCCTTCACTCCGTTCAGGATGACAAGATGGGGCGAGGTCGCGATAGCCCTGGGCGGGGTGACCAGGCGATGTGGCGAGCCGAGCGACGCAGGTATCTTTGGCGGTCCCGCCGCGCCCTGCGGCAGGGCTCGCCGGAGTGGTGGAACGGTAGACACGGCAGCCTTAGGAGCTGTTGCTTTCACGAGCGTGCGGGTTCGAGTCCCGCCTCCGGCACCGGCGCCCCGGGCGCGCTGTCCCCCCGCCTCCCACCACCGTGCGCACCGTTCTCCTCCTGACCGCCCTCGCCGTCGCCGGCTGCGCCTCGACGGCCGTCCCGACGTCCCCCGTCGCCCCCGGCCACGGCCGCCCGTCCGACGGGCTCTTGTCCCGGCCCGACCTCCAGGCCCTGGTCGACCTCCAGGTCCGCCGCGACGGGGCGGCGCTGGCCGAGGCGCTGTCGAGCCCCGACAGCGTGGTCCGCGCCCGGGCCGCGTTCGCGCTGGGGTCGGTCCAGGCGGAAGGCGCGCTGGCGGCCCTGCGCGCCCGGCTCGACGACCCCGTCCCGGCCGTCCGCGCCGACGCCGCGTTCGCCATCGGCCAGACGGCCGACTCGACCGTCGGCGTCGCCCTGGCGCTGTCGCTCCGCCGCGAGGCCACGCCGTCCGTGACGGCCGAGCTGCTGGACGCGCTCGGGAAGGTCGGCGGGCGGTCCGACCTCGGCGTGGTGCTCGACGTCGCGCTGCCGGACGGGCTCGAAGCGGCGCGGGCACTCGCGCTCGCCCGGTTCGGGATGCGCGACGTGACGAGCGACGCCTGGGCCGAGTGGCTCGGCGCCCGGTTCCAGGCCGCCGAGCCCGCCGTGCGCCAGGCGGCGGCCTACGCGCTGACGCGGTCGCCTGTGGCTGGGTGGCGGGGCCAGGCGGGTGCCATCCGAGCGGCGTTCGACGCCCTCGCTGGCGACCCCGCCCGGGCCGACCTCGCCCGCGCCTTGGGCCGGCTCGACGACCCCGTCGACGTCCCCCGCCTGGCCAACGCGCTCGCGACGGACCCCGACTGGCGGACGCGCGTCAACGCGGCCCGGGCCTTGGCGGAGTCGTCCGACGCGGCGGCGCGGGGCGCCCTCGCCCGGGCCGTCGACGACCCCAACCCGCACGTGGCCCAGACGGCCGCGGCCACGTTCGCCGCCCTCGGCCCGACGCCCGACGCCGTGGCCCTCGCCCTCGACGTCGTCGCCGACGGCGGCCGGCCGTGGCCGACGCAGGCCGCGCTGTTGCCCGTCCTCGCCCCATCCCGCCCCGACGCCGTCTTGGCGTGGGCCGACCGCCAGGCCGACCCGTTCGCCCAGGCCGCCGCGCTCACCGCCCTCGGCGCCGCCGACGACGGGGCCGCCGTGACGCGCCTGTTCACCGGCGCCCGGTCCGACGACGCGCGCCTGGCGACGGCCGCGCTCGGCGCCCTCCGCCAGCGCTGGGCCACCGGGACCTACGGCGCCCGCCGGTTCTACGACGCCTTCGCCCACGCCTTGCGCCGCGCCGACCTCGCCACGACGTCGGCCGCCGCGCCCGCCCTTGCCGACTCGGCGTTCTGGCCGCTCGGCGCCGGCGCGCTGCTGCGCGAGGTCTACGCCACCCTCGGCGCCCCCGCCGACGTCGAGCCGATGGCGGCCATCGTCCAGGCCATCGGGCGGGTCCGCGACGGGGGCGAGATCGACTTCCTGCTGGGCGTGGCGATGGCCGGCCACCCGGTCCTGCGCCAGGCCGCGCGGGACGCGCTCAACGACCGGCTCAGCGAGGGCGTCGACGTCGAGCTGGGCGTCGGCGGCGCGCCGGCCACCACGACGATCGACTGGGCCCAGCTCGCGAACGTCGGGCGTCGGCCGCGGCTCGTCCTGGAGACCACACGGGGGACCGTCGTGCTCGAGCTCGACACCGAGTCGGCCCCGCAGACGGTCCAGCGGATCACGACGACGGCCGCCCAGGGGCTCTACGACGGCGTCCCGTTCCACCGCGTCGTGGCCAACTTCGTGGTCCAGGGCGGCGACTACGCGCGGCGCGACGGGTACGGCGGGCCGGAGACGGCCATTCGGAGCGAGCTCACGCGCCGACACTACCGGACGGGCACGGTCGGCATGGCGAGCTCGGGGAAGGACACCGAGGGCTCGCAGTTCTTCGTCACGCACAGCCCGCAGCCCCACCTCGACGGCCGCTACACGGCGTTCGGCCGGGTCGTCGAAGGCCAGGACGTGGTCGACCAGATCATGCAGGGCGACGTCGTTCGCCGGGCTCGGGTGGTAGCGGACCGGTAGGTCATACCAAATCCGGGTGGAGTGTGTGGGGTTGGGGGTGTGGGAGGAGGCCGCGTTCCACGCCCACACGGGCTCCCCACCCCCTCCAGTTTCGATCAGCGACGGATCAACCGGACTTGGTACACCCCACCATGTGAGCACGGACGACGACGGCCAGGCGGGCGGCGTCGGTGAGCGGGAGCCGGTAGACGGCCGGCTCGGGGAGCGCGTGGGCCGGGACGAGACGGGCGAGGCGCCGGGCCGCGCCGTCGGTCAGGACGAGGTCGAGGGCGCCGGTGGCCTCCCGCGCCGCGCAGATCTCGCTCCAGCTCACGAGCACGTCCCAGCGCAGGTCGCGGAGCCCCTGCCAGTGCGTCTCGACCGCCCACGACTCGTCCACGGACGTGCGGACCGCGTGCGCGACCGCTCCGCCCCCCACGACCGAGGCCACGAGCGCGGCGGCCCCGGCCGGCACCACGCCGCCCACCGCCAGGCCGAGCGCGACGGCGGCCACCGCGCCGAGGCCGACGAGCGCTGGACGCGAGACGACCGCGTCGCGGAGACGGCGGCTCAGGGGCCGCGTGAGGGCGACGCGGACCTGCTGCCACGCCCGGCCCGGCCCGCCAGCCCGGCCCCGCCGACGCTCGGCCTCCGCCGCCGCCCGCTGCACCTCGGCCACCACGCGGTCGGCGTCGTACCCGCCGTCGTCGGGGCCGGCCGCCGCGATCCGCTCGAACGCCTCTTTGGCCGCGAGGAACGCCTCGGCCGCGGCCGGGTCGCCTGGGTTCCGGTCGGGGTGGTGACGGAACGCGAGCCGGCGGTACGCCCGGCGCGCCTCCTCTGGCGTGGCGGTCTCGGGCAGGCCGAGGACGTCGAACGGGCTCGAGGCGGGGGACATGGGGGCGGCGCGTGGCGGCGGCGCCCTCAGAGAAAACCGTGCCGCCCGAGCCCCAGACTCGTCGGTCCCACGTCGCGTGGCGCCCCCGTTACCGCGCGTTCACGAGCCCGTCGTACGTCCCGATGTGGGACGGGTCCATCTCCGACAGGAGCGCGTAGGCCTCGTTCCGCTGCGGGGCGTCGACGAGCAGGGAGACCAACTCCTGGTACTTCGCGCCGAAGAACACGTCGGTCACGTAGCGGCGGCGGTTGTTCTGGAGGTACAGCTCGTGGAGCGCCGCCAGCGTCACCATCGCGTCGGCCCAGGCCTCCTCGTGGCGGACCAGGAAGTGGTCGAGGACGGTGAAGTGGTAGTCGTACTGGGCTTGGCGGACGGGGGCGAACACGGGGTCGAGCAGCTCCTGCGCCAGCGTGAACCGGGCCCGGTCCTCGATGCCCTGGCCGTACCAGCCCCGCCCCGGCTCGCCGGCCGGCGTCGCCCGCGACAGCTCGGCGATGCGGAGGGCCCGCTCGAAGAACGGGGTCCCGCCGAACGCCTCGAACGTGTCGTAGTCGTAGCCCAGGACCAAGTTGGCGTAGAAGTCCAAGACCGACGTGAGCGGGTCGAACCGGTTGGGGTCGTAGATCAGGTTCTGGCCGCGGGCGTACGAGAACTCCCAGATGTTGTCGGCCACGCGGAAGGTCGTCGTCCGCTGGGCGGTCCCGTAGATGGGCCGGCTGGCCTGGACGACGAGCTGGGCCCGGAACGCCGTCTGGGAGACGGCCTCGGTGAACGTGATCTGGACCTGGCAGTCGATCCGCTCCTCGGCCCGGAACACGTCGTCGGTCCAGGCCCGGCTGTTGACGTAGCGGAAGACCTCCTCGCGGAACTCGTCGAGGAACCCGAACTCGGTGCCCGTGATGGCGGCGCGGTTGAGCTCGACCCGGCAGTCGAGCTCCTGGGCGCTCGCCGGGGCGAGGGCGGCGGAGGCGGCGAGAACGGTCAGGAGGGCCAGTCGGCGCACGGCGTGGGTCGCGTATGTTGCGGGCTCGGGGGCCAACTTACCCAGCCCCATCGCCTGACCGAACGCTGTCCGACGGCAATTATGCGGGCCCTACGCCTCCTCGCTCTGGCCGCGCTGGCGCTGCTCGCGCCGGCGAGCCACGCCCAGCTCGCCGAGGGTGGCGCGCGCGTGCTGGCGCTGGGCCGGGCCGGCGTCGCGCTCGGCGGCGACGCCTGGGGCCACACGAACCCAGCGGCGTGGGCCGGTCTCGACGAGACGCGTGCCGCGCTCCAGGCCAGCCAGGCGTTCGGGCTCAGCGAGCTCCGCCTGGGCGCGCTCGCCGCGGCCACGCCGACGCCGCTCGGCACGGCCGCCCTCCACGCGCGGACCTACGGGTTCTCGGAGCGCCGCGAGACCCGGGTCGTCGCCGGCGTCGCCCGGTCGCTCCCGCTCAGCGTCACGCGGCGGCTCGACGTCGGGCTCGCGGTCGGCGTCGAGAGCGCGACGACGGAGGGGTACGCCAGCGAGACGGCCGTGCTCGTCGGGCTCGGCGTCCAGGGCGACGTGCTGCCGGGCCTGCGCGCCGGGCTGGCCGCCCGCAACGTGCTCGGGTTGGGGCTCGACGACACCGCCGACCTCCGCCGCTCGGCCTCGACCGTCCCCGGGCTCACCGTCGGCCTCGCCTACTCCCCCTCCGCCCGGGCCACGCTCGTGCTCGACGCCGACCACGACCTCGACTTCGGCACCTCGATCCGGGCCGGGGCCGAGGTGCTGGCGGTCGACGCGCTCGCGCTCCGCGTCGGCGTCTCGACCGAGCCCGTCCGGTTCACGCTCGGGGCCGGCGTCCGCGCGGGCGCGCTCCGCGCCGACCTCGCCGTCGAGTCCCACGAGACGCTGGGGCTGACGCCGGCCGTCGGCATCGAGATCGGGCTCTAGGACGGCTGGTGCTATGAAGGGATCTGCCACTCCACCCCCCAGGCGCCATTCCCGCGAACGCGGGAATCCATGCGATGCCGCAATCGACCGCGAGGCCGTATGGACTCCCGCGTGCGCGGGAATGACAAGATGGAAGGAGAGAGGTCGGCGGCGTAGCAGACCCAGACTGTCCCGGATGGGACGTCAGACTCATGGCACCAGCCTTTCTAGGATGCGCGGGCTCGCCCCCGTCGTCGGGTGGGTGCTGCTCGCGACGAGCGCGGCGGCCCAGGTCCCGGCCGACACCGTCGACACCTCGACCGAGACGGAGGCCCGGTTCGAGGCGCTCGTCGAGGACGACCTCTCGGGCGACCCGACCGAGCTGTTGGAGCTGCTGGCCTCGCTCCGCGACGACCCGCTCGACGTCAACGAGGCCACGGCCGAGGAGCTGGCCCAGGTGCCCGCCCTCGGCGCGGCCCTCGGCGCCGCCGTCGTCCGCTACCGCGAGGCGAACGGCCCGTTCACATCGCTCCCCGGCTTGCGCCAGGTCCCTGGCCTCACGGCCGACGTGTTCCTCGACGCCCGGCCCTACCTCTTCGTCGGGCCCAACATCGAGGCCCGGACGGCCGCCGTGCAGCGGTTCCCCGACATCCCGTCGCTGGCGACGGTCCTCGACGGGATGCGGCTCACCGGCATCCAGCGCGTCCAGCGCCGGCTCGACCTGGGCGTGGGCTACCAGGGGCCGGACTCGCTCCGGGCCTACCTCGGCTCGCCCGAGCGGATCTACACGCGCGTCCAGGCCACCTACAAACGGCAGGTCTCGGTCAACGTGACGTTGGAGAAAGACCCCGGCGAGGCCTTCCGGTTCGACGGCGGGACCAACACGTACGGCTACGACTACCAGAGCGCCCACGTCGCGCTCTTGGACGTCGGGCGGATCGACGCGCTCGTGCTCGGCGACTACTCGGCCCAGTTCGGCCAGGGGCTGGCGCTGTGGCGGGCGTCGGGGTTCGGGAAGGGGCCCGACGCCGTCGGCGGGCCGCTCCGGAGCGGGCGCGGGATCCGGCCCTACGGGTCGGTCGACGAGAACAACTTTTTCCGCGGCGCGGCCCTGACGGTCGGTGTCACACCGGGCCTGTACGTCTCGGCGTTCGCCAGCCGGCGGGCCCTCGACGCGAGCGTGTTCACGCCCGACACGACCGACCTCGGCGACCCGGACCTTCCGCCCGGCGCGTTCGACGCCGTCGTGACGAGCCTCAACGCCGACGGGCTCCACCGGACCGACCGCGAGCTGGCACGCAAGGACGTGCTCGACGAAACGCTCGTCGGAGGCGGCGCCGAATACCGGGTCTCGAACGGGTCGGTCGAGGGCCGGGCCGGCGTCGTCGCCACGCGGTCGACGTTCGGGACGCCGCTCGCGCCCGGCACGCGGCCCGACGAACTGTTCGATCTGACCGGCGACCAGGCGACGGTCGTCAGCGCGTATGCGGACGCCAAGACGCAGGCAGGGCTCGCGTTCGGCGAGGTGGCCCGGGGCGAGGGCGGCGGGATCGGCGCCGTCGGCGGCGTCGGGATTGACCTGGGCGGCGGTGCCGACCTGCTCGTCGTCGGGCGGAGCTACGCGCCGGACTTCACCTCCCTCCACGGGTACGCCTTCGGCGAGCGGAACGGGGTCGGGCGGAACGAGCGCGGCGTCTACGTCGGCGCCCGCGTCAAGCCCTCGCGCGCGTGGACGGTCAACGCCTACCTCGACCAGTACCGGTTCCCGTTCCTGCGGTTCAACGTGCCGCGGCCGAGCCGGGGCCGCGAGGCGCTGCTCCACGTCGAGCATCGGCCGGCCCGGTTCGCCCGGGTCTATCTGCAAGCGCGGACCGAGACGCGCGAGGTCTCCTCCGACGTGGACGGCGTGGTGCCGGGCTCGGTCGTCGGCGGGCTGGCCGAGCAGACGCGGCAGACGCTCCGGCTCCAGGGCGAGTGGGACGCCAGCCGCGAGGTCCGCTTAAGGGCTCGCGTCGAGGGCTCGCGCTACGTCGACCCGGACCCGGCGGCGGCCGTCCAGACGGGGTCCCTCGTCTACCAGGACGTCCGCTGGCAGCTCGTCCGGTGGCTCCGCGCCGACGCCCGGCTGACCCTGTTCGACACGGACGGCTACGACGCCCGGCTCTACGCCTTCGAGAACGACCTGACGGGCGTGTTCGCGATCCCAGCGCTCTCGGGCCGAGGCGCGCGGGGCTACGTCCTGCTCACGGCCCGCCCGACCGACGGCGTCACGGCCCAGCTCAAGCTGGCGACGACGTGGCTCCGCCGGGTCAACCGGATCGGGTCGGGCGCGAACGCGGTCGAGGGCCAGCGCGTCAGCGAGGTCGGCGCCCAGGTTCGGGTGCGGATCTGAGAGGCGGTGGCTTCCGGGACCGAGGACGGGGGACGGAGGACCGCCGGAGACCCCATTCCACCGATGACTGATACCAAGTCCGGGTGGAGTGTGTGGGGTTGGGGGTGTGGGAGGAGACCGCATTCCACACCCATAACCCCCACACTCTCCAGTCCCGACCAGCGACAGATCAACCGGACTTGATACGACCGCTGACCCACGGACACTATCCTCCGCCCGTGGACCTCTCCCTCGACATCCAGACGGCCCAGAACGTCCCGCTCGCGCTCGAGCCGGCGAGCCTGGGCCAGCGCATCCTGGCCACGCTCGTCGACGGCGCCATCGTCGGGGCGTGGTGGGTGCTGGTGCCGGCGGGGCTGGCGGCGCTCGGCGTGATCGACTCGACGGCGGTGATCGTCGTCGTGGTCCTGCTGCCGGCGTTCCTGTACCACCTCGCGTTCGAGGCGCTGCTGGAGGGGAGGACGCCGGGCAAGCTCTTGCTCAAGACCCAGGTCGCCCGCGTCGACGGGGCCCAGCCGACGCTCGGCCAGTACCTGCTCCGGTGGCTCCTCCGGTTCGTCGACATCACGGCCACGGCGGGGACGGCGGCCGTGGCCTCGGTCGCCCTCACGGCGCGGTCCCAACGACTGGGCGACCTGGCCGCCGGGACGACCGTCGTTCGTCGGCGCCGGCGTGTGCGCCTGGGCGAGGTGCTGTACCCGGCCGCGCCGCCCGGCCACGTCGCCGAGTTCCCCGAGGCCGACCGGCTCTCCGACGCCGACGTCCGCACGCTGCGCGCGGTCCTCGTTCGCCTGCGGTTGTCGCCGCGCGACGCGCGGTCGGTCGCGCTGGCGCGCAAGGCCAAGGTCGCTGTCGAGCGCCGGCTCGAGCTGGAGCCCGTGGCGATGCCGCCCGAGGCGTTCCTCAAGGCCGTCGTCCGCGACCACGTGTTTTTGCTGGACCGGCTGGCGGGGGAGCGAGTGGAGAGTGGAGGGTAGAGGGTAGAGGGTAGAGGATGGCGGAACGCCCCTCATCGCTCACGCCTCACCGCTCGCGCCTCGATCCCCTCCCGCAGCACGTCGGCCGAGGCCGGGCCGTGTGTCATCAGCAGGTCGAGGACGCCCAAGCCGGGAAGGAAACCGGGGTGCGACTGCCGCCGCTCGACCTCCTCAAACCGGAGCACGCGGACGGGCACGCCGACCGACGCGACGTCGCGCTCGGCCGACTCGGGCAGCGTCAGCAGCGCCTCGACGGCGGCGGCCTCCGCCACGTCCGCCAGCGTCGCGGGCGCCCCGGGGAGCGCGGAGGCGCGGACGACCTCGGCCGCCGACCGGAGCCAGCGGGCGACGAACCGGACGGAGGCCACGGCGAGGTCGGCGAGCGAGCCCGGCGTGGCGAGCACGGCGTCCCACTCGGGCGCGACGTGCTCGTAGAACGGCGCCAACCCGTACGCCGCCGCCAGCGCCGCGCGGTGCCGCCGCCGCCAGCCGTCGTCGACCACCTCGACCTCGGTGAGCGGGATCCCCAGGCCGCCGTGGCGGCGGGGGACGGTGAGCCACTGCGGGCCGTGGGCCGTCCGAATGCGGGTCCGGTTGTGGCCGCCCTGGCGGCTGAACGGGAACGTATCGGCCAGGACGAGCCGGTCGGCGGCGAGCAGGAGCGCGGCGTACTCCAGGCGGGGGGCGAACTCGGGCGGGCGGACGGCCGTCACGGGGGAGGTGGAACGCGGGCGATGGGAACGCCGTCCGGGCCGCATCCTTCCCGCCGTCCGCGTGCTCTCCCCCGTCGTGCCCTCGCACCGCGTCTTCCGCGTCGCCCTCGGCCTGTTCGCGGCCACCATCGCGTTCGCCGTCCTGGGCACGCTGTCGCTGTTCATCGGCCCGGTCCGCGACTTTTTCCTCCCGTACTACGCGACGCTGGTGGCCGCGCCGACGTGGACCTACATGGCGCTGCTCCCGGTCGTGTCGCTGGCGCTGTACCGGGACCAGCTGGGGGTCCGGCGGTCGCTGCTGTTCCTGCTCGCGGCGAGCGTGATCGGGGCCGGGGCCGAGCTGCTCGGGACCAACACCGGCTTCCCCTTCGGCGAGTACTTCTACACCGACCGGCTGGGGGCCAAGATCCTGGGCGACGTCCCCTACTTTATCCCGACGTCGTGGTACGCCCTCGGCGTGCTGAGCTACGACCTGGCGGGGCGGATCGGCGGCGGGCGCGTGGCCCGGGCGCTGGGGACGGCGCTGTTGATGATCGTGTGGGACGTGTCGCTCGACCCGGCGATGAACCAGGGCGGCGGGACGTTCGTGTTCTGGGAGTACCCCGGCGGCGGGCCGTTTTATGGGATGCCGTGGGTGAACTGGGTCGGCTGGGCCGTCACGTCGGTCGCCATCGCGGCGGCGTTCGAAGCGCTGGGCGGGCTCCGGCCGGCGGGGACGGCGCTGACGCGGCGGTGGGCGCCAGTCGTGTACGGGCTCAACGTGCTGTTCCCGATCTCGATCTGCCTGCTCTACGGGCTGCCGAGCGCGGGCGTGATCGGGCTGGTCACACTCGGCGCCGTCCTCGCGCTCGTCCGCTGGCGGACCGAGACGGAGCTGGCGGTCGCGCGGTAGTGGAGGCGGTCGCGCCCCTGCTCCGCCCGGACGCGAGCGGCACCGCTGCCGCCCGGTTCGTCGCGCCCCAGCCCCCGCCGGCGGGCGCGGTGCGCGCGGCCGAGGACCGCTATCTCCGGCGCGCCTTCCGCCACCACAGCCGGACGTTCTCGCTCGCGACGCGGCTCCTGCCCCGCCGCGAGCGGCTGCCCGTCGCCGTCCTCTACCTCTACTGCCGGACCGTCGACTCGCTGGCCGACGAGCGCTCGGCCGTCATCGGCGCCGCCGCCGCCCTGGAGGAAGTGGACGAACTGGAGGCCGCGCTCGGGGACACGCTGGCGGGGCGACCACCGACCGACGGGCCGCACGGGCTGCTGTGGCGACGGCTCGCCGAGGTCCACGCCGCCTACGACCTGCCGGCCGGCCCGCTCCGCCAGCTCCTCGACGGCGCGAGATGGGACCTGGCCGGCCGGACGGTCGAGACTCGGGCCGACCTGCTCGCCTATTCCGACCTGGTGGCCGGGTCCGTCGGCGCGGCGATGCTCCCGTTCCTGGTCCGCGACCGGGCCGACGCCGAGGGCCTGGAGGTGCCGGCGCGGGCGCTCGGCAACGCCATGCAGATCACGAACATCCTGCGCGACGTGGGCGAGGACTGGCGCGACTTGGGCCGGTGCTACCTCCCCGCCGCCGACCTCCGCGCGCGCGGCCTCGACCTGGCGTCGCTCGTGGACGCCGGCCCGCCGGTGCGGCCGGCCTACGCCGAGCTCGCGGAGTCGCTGATGGCCGACGCGGAGGCGCTCTACGACGAGGGCGGCGCGGGGATCGAGGGGCTCCGCCGCCGGGCCCGCGTCGGCATCCGGAGCGCGGCGCGGATGTACCGCGAGTTCCTCAACGGCGTCCGCGCCAACGGCTACGACAACCTCTCGCGGCGGGCCGCCGTCCCGCTCGGCCGCAAGCTGGGCGTCCTCGTCGCCGACGGCTACGCCGGCCGCCGCGCCCGGCTGGCCCGGTGAGGCCCGACGGCGCCCCCGACGGTCTCGGCGCCCGGCTGGCCCGCCGCTTCGCCGAGCGGACGATCCGCCAGGAGCTGACCGCGCTCCGCCGCGTCGTCGGCGTCGGCGGGATCGAGCGGGACCCGGCGCCGGGCCGCCCGCTCGTGGTCTACGCCAACCACCACGTCTACCCCGACAGCTTCCTGCTGTGGCACCTCGTCACCCAGACGTGGGGCCGGCCGATGGTGGTCTGGATGGAAGCCTGGGACCGGGCGCCGCTGTTCGGGCCCATCGGCGCGCTCCCGTTCCCCGACGGCGACGCCCGGCGCCGCGTCCGCACGATGCGCGAGACGGCGCGCCGGATGGAGGCCGACGCGGGGACGGCGCTCTACCTCTACCCCGAGGGCTCGATGCGCGTGCCCGAGGACGGCCTGGGCCCGTTCCGTGCCGACCTCGCCCGCCTGGCCCGCGTCCTGCCCGACGACGTCGTGTGGGCCCCGGTCGGCGTCGCGACGTCGTGGTGGGGCGAGAGCCGCCCGACGGCCACGCTCGCCCTCGGCGAGACGCACGACGCGCCGGACGGCGACGAGCCCGCTCGCCTCGAAGCGGCCCTCGACGCCGCCCGCGCCGCCCGCCCGTCCGACCTCGACACGGGCTCCGCCTCCCTCTTGCTCGACGGCCGGCCTGGCCCCGACGAGCGGTGGGACCTGTCGCGGCTGGCGGGCTTGTTCGAGCGGTGGACATTCAGGAGGACATGATGAATCATGTCCCTACTACTACGGCCGTCCCACTGGCACAATCGGGTTCCGTACGGACACGACTCGTCGTGTCCCTACCGACCGCTGTGTCCCGTCCGGTGAACGTTCCGTGGGCGGATCCCGGGCGGCACGGCCGCGGTCTAGGTTCGCGTTCGCACCGGACGCCCCCCGCCTGACGATGCTGCTCCCGCTCGCCGCGCTCCTGCTGACGCTCGCGCCCGCCAACGCCGACGCCGGCTCCACCGTCCGCGACTCGCTGACGTACTACTACGCCCGCCAGGACACGTCCGGCGTCGAGCGGCTCTACCGGACGCGGGCGCGGACGCGCGAGGACCGGCTGCTGTGCCTCTACCGGCTCTACCCGATGACACTCGACGAGCGGTACCTCGCCGACATCCCGTCCGAGGAGGGCGTCCGCTCGGCGCGCGAGCTGGCGCTGATCTCGGCGCTCTGGGCGTACCGCGCCGCCGCCGGCCCCGCCTGGCGGCTCCCCATCGACGGCCGACGGTCCGAGCGGATCCTGGACGCCGCGCTCGCCCGGGACCCGACCGAGCCGTACGCGCTCCTGGTCAAGGGCCAGGGCCTGTTCTACAAGCCGCGCGTGTTCGGAGGCGACGTCGGCGCGGCGCGGCGGACGTTCGAGCAGCTCCGCCAGCGGGTCGGGACGCGGGGAGTGCCGGGGATCCACCCGTTCGAGGCCGAGGTCTGGATCTGGATGGCCGTCCGCCGCCAGGACGGCGACGCCGGCGCTCGGCTCCAGCGACGGCTCTTGGCCCAGAACCCGCCGCGGATCTTCCGCCAGTTCCTGATCGACCCTCCGTGACGCTGGCCGACGTGCTCCTGGGCGTCGCGCTGGCGATCCACGCCGGCGTGGCCGGCGTCCTGGTGCTCAACCTGGCGTCGTTCGCCCGAGACCGTCGGCGCGCGCTCCCGACCGACCTCCCCTCGGTCTCGGTCCTGGTGCCGGCCCGCAACGAGGCCAACAACCTCCGTGTGCTCCTGCCGACGCTGCTGTCCCAGCGCGGCGTCGACGTCCAAATCGTCGTCGTCGATGACGCGAGCGAGGACGAGACGTGGGACGTCTTGCAGGCCCACACCGACGCTCGGCTGGTGGCCGTCCGCGGCGCCGGCCCGCCGGCCGGCTGGGTCGGCAAGCCGCACGCGCTGTTCCAGGCCGCGCGCCGCGCGACCGGCGACGTGCTCGTCTGCCTCGACGCCGACGCCCGCTTGCGTGACGACGGCGCCCTCGCCCGGCTCGTCGGCCGGTGGCAGGACGGCGGCGGGCCGGGCACGGCGCTGACGGGCTTGCCTCGCTACCTCGACCGCGGCCCGGGCGCGCTGCTGACGAGCCTGGTCCCGTTCGCCGTCTTGGCCGCGCTCCCGATCCCGCTCGTTCCCCGGACGCCGTCGCCGTCGCTCAGCGCGCTCAACGGCCAGATCTGGCTGGTCGGCGCCGACGACTACCGCCGCCTCGCGCCGCACGAAGTGGTCAAGGACGAGGTGCTGGAGGACGTCCTGATCGGGCGGTTTCTCAAGCGGTCCGGCCTCCGGCTCTTCTTCCGCGACCTCGGTGGCGAGGTAGCCGTCCGGATGTACCGGTCGTTCGGCGAGGCGTGGCGCGGGTTCCAGAAGAACGCGGCGCTGATCGCGGGCGGCCAGCCGGGGCGCCCGCTGACCGGGCCGTTCGTCGCGTTCACCGTGCTGTACGCGCTGGCGTGGGTCGTCCCGAGCGTCCTGTGGGTCTGGACGCCGGCGGGGGGATGGGCGCTGGCGACGCTCGTGTTGCTGAAGGGGGCCATCGACCGGGCCGGGCGGTTCCCGCTGTGGGTGAGCGCGCTGGCGCCGGTGGCCCTGGCGCTCGGGCTGGCGCTCCAGCTCGACTCGGCGCGGGCGCACGCGACCGGCCGCGTGTCGTGGAAGGGCCGCTCGGTGGGGTGACGCGGAGTCCAGTAGGGACACCATGCCATGGTGCCCCTTGGCCGAGTCAGCTAAACAGCACGTCTTCGAGCGCGCGGACGGTCGCTTCCTCCTGCGCCAGCACGGCCTCGACGCTGGCGGCCCCGTCGCCGGAGGGCGTCGCCGGCTCCGTCGCGGCGGCCTTCGCCTCGGCCTCCTCGGCGGCGATCTCGGCCGCGATCTGGTCCTGGAACGGCCCTTGAGCACGGGCGAACATGACGTGGGGCTCCTCGACCGGGTAGCCCGCCGCTTGGCGCTCGCGGTACAGCTTGAGGCACCCGTTCCACAGCGCCCGCCGGAGCCCCCACTTCTCGACCGAGAACGACCCCGCCTTCCGCTTGCCCTGGCCGTCGACCCAGTTGAGCTGGACGTACAGCTTGGGCCGGGCGCCCTCGTCCTTCTCGCGCACCGAGAGCCCGACGACGCCCGTGTTGCTCCAGGCCTTACGCGGCTTCTGGGGCTCGTCCGGGATCGACGCGAGCAGGCGGTCGCGGTGGGCGAGCGCCGCCTCGAGCGCGCCCTCGCGGCCGTCGTGCTTCGCGTCGGCGAAGAACTTCGAGAGCCGTCGGCCGTCGCGCCGCGCGCGGACCTGCCAGCCGTGGGTCGGGTGGCGCCGGGGGTGGGCCTCGGACGGCTCGATGTCGATCCGCGTGATGTGGTGGAGCCGGCGCGGTTCCGGCTGGCGCTCGCAGGCAGCGCCCTCGCTCTCAAGGGCCATCGGGTCAGGGGGAGTCGGACCGGGGCGCCGTGCGGCAGCCCGTGGTTAGCGGACGGCGGCGGGCGCGACGGCCTCGACGCGCGTGATCTCGGGGACCGCGCGCCGGAGGGCCTGCTCGATGCCGGCCCGCAACGTCATCATGCTCATGGGGCACGTGCCGCAGGCGCCGAGCAGCTCGAGCTCGACGACCATGTCGTCGGTCACGTGCTGGAGGCGGACGCTCCCGCCGTCGGCCATCATGTAGGGCCGGATGGCGTCGAGCGTCTCCTCGATCCGGGCGTGGAGCGCGGGGTCGGAGGGGTCGATGGGCGTGTCGTCAGCCATGTCCGCGTGGGGGGAGCCGGAAGGTACGACGGGGGGGCGGCCGAGCGGGTTCAGCCGGTCGAGCAGGTTGCGCGAGTTCGTCCCGCTGGACGGGTCCGGCGGACTGAAGCCCGCTCGACCCGCCACCCTCACTTGTACAGGATCTCGATGGGTTGGGTCGGCGGCGCGTCGGCGTTGCGGCGCTCGACCTCGGCCGCGACGCGCTCGGCCATGGCCACGAACGCCCGGGCCGTCGCGCTCTCGGGCTCGGCGAGCACGACGGGCGTCCCCCGGTCGCCGGCCTCGCGCGCGGCCTGCTCGATGGGGACCTCGCCCAAGACCGGCACGCCCAGCTCGGCCGCCAGCTTCTGGGCCCCGGCCTCGCCGAACAGGAAGTACTTGCGGTCGGGCAGGTCCGGCGGCGTGAAGTACGCCATGTTCTCGACGACGCCGAGCACGGGGACCGACACGTTCTCGAACATCTTGACCGCCTTCCGGGCGTCGGCCAGGGCCACCGGCTGGGGCGTCGAGACGACGACGGCGCCGGTCAGCGGGACCGTCTGGACGAGCGTGAGCTGGATGTCGCCGGTCCCCGGCGGGAGGTCGATCACCAAGTGGTCGAGGTCGCCCCACGCGGCCTGGCCCAAAAACTGGCGGACGGCGCTCGACACCATCGGCCCGCGCCAGATCACGGCGTTCTGCTCGTCCACCAAAAAACCCATCGACAGCAGCTTGACGCCGTAGCGGACGAGCGGGACGATGTGGCGGTCGTCGTTGAGCCGCGGCTTCTCGTCCGGCGGGACGCCGAACATCAGCGGCACGCTGGGCCCGTAGACGTCGGCGTCGAGCAGGCCGACCCGGGCGCCGGAGGCCGCCAGCGCGGCGGCCAGGTTGGCGGCCACGGTGCTCTTGCCGACACCGCCCTTCCCGCTCGCGACGGCGATGAAGTTGGTCACCCCGGCAACACCACGGGGCTTCTCGGGACGGGGGGCGTCGGACGGGGCAGACATGGGATCGGATGTGGTTGAAAAAGGGGACCCGACCGCCCGGCCACGGTTCCGCGCGGGGAGGGATGCGGGATGAAGAGGGGCGGAGGGATGAGCACCGAGCTCCCTACGCCGTCCCCTCTCCCTCTGGGAGAGGGACAGGGTGAGGGAGCCCGCTCGCGGACACGATGAATCGTGTTGCTACAGGGGATCGCGACTCACCGCTCACGCCTCATCGCTCACCGCTCACGCCTCATCGCTTAGCGCTCACGCCTTGCCCTCCTCGGCCGCCGCGAGCGCCAAGCCGTGGCGCAGGCCGCCAGCGGTCGGGACGTAGGCGTCGGCGCCGAACCGGACCAGGGCGGCGTGGAGCAGCAGGAGCGCGGCGGCGGCCACGTCTTCGCGGCCCGCGAGCACGTCGGGCGCGACGGCGAGGGCGTCGGCCGGCGCGAGGACCAGCAGCCGGTCGCGCCACTCGCGGACGGCGGCGACAGGCACGGGATCCGCCCCGACGAGCCGGCCCACGAGTCGGCCGACGCTGCCCGTCGCCACGAGCGGGACCTCTCCCCTCTCGAACGCGACGGCCGCATACGCCCGCTCGGCGTCGGCCTCGGCGTGGGCGACGGCGTCGGGCGGCGGGGGGCGCTCCCCAAAGTGCCGCTCGGTCAAGCGGACGCTCCCCACGTCGACGCTCTGGCGGTCGGTGACGCCGGCCTCGCGTGTCCCCCGGGCCACCTCCGTCGACCCGCCGCCGATGTCGACCACGAGCGCGGCGTCGAGGGTCGGCAACAAAGCCAGCGCGCCTCGGAACGACGCCTCGGCCTCTTGCGCCCCTGAGATCACGCGGTAGTCCAGCCCCAGCTCGCGGCGGACGCGGTCCCGGAGCTCGCCCACGTTCGAGGCGTCGCGGCTCGCGCTCGTCGCCCCGACCACGACGCGCTCGGCGCCCAGCCGCTCGGCCGTGGCGAGGGCCGACGCCAGCCGGTCGAGCACGCGGTCCATCGCCTCCGGCGCCAGCCGCCCGCTCGCGTCGACGCCCTGGCCGAGCCGGGCGAACCGCTCCTCGTCGACCACGACATCGAGCCGGCCGTCGGCCACATCGGCCACGACGCTCATCACGGTGTTGGTGCCGACGTCGATCGCGCAGAGACGCATGGGGGGACGGGGGACGGGGGACGGGGGACGGGGGACGGGGGAAAGTGCCGGACAGAACTCGGAGGCGCAAGCGAACCCTCCGCCCGTTCCCATTTCCTATTTCCCATTTCCGGTGAGCGGAGCGAACCCACTCCCGCGAGCGCCAGCGAGCCACACCCCGCCCCACCACTCGTTCTCCGACGCCTCCTCGCGAAGCCCGTAACCCAGCCCGGCCATCACACCGACGACGCGCTCGCGCTCGGTCGCCAGCAGGCCCGACAAGACGACGGGCGCCTCGGGCCGAGCCTTGGCCACCAGCAGCGGCAGCAGCGGCTCCAGGATCGACCGGATGATGTTGGAGACGACGAGGTCGAACCCGTCCTCGGGCACGGCCTCGATCGACCCCTCGCGGACGTCGAGCGCGTCCTCGACCCCGTTGAGCGCCGCGTTGTCGCGGCCGTTCGTGACGCTCCACGGGTCCACGTCGACGCCGACCGCCGACGCGGCGCCCAGCCGGAGCGCGGCGATGGCCAGCACGCCCGTCCCCGTGCCGACGTCCAGGACGCGCCCGCCGGCCGGCACCACGTCGGCGAGCAGGCGCAAGACGATCCGCGTCGTCTCGTGGTAGCCCGTGCCGAACGCCATCTTGGGGTCGATGCGCAAGACGGTGGCCCCGGCGAGGTCGGGCGGCACCTCGGTCCACGATGGGGCGACGACGAACGGGCCGGCCTCGATGGGCTGGAGGCTGGCCTCCCACTGCGCGTTCCAGTCCTGGTCCGGGACGATTTCCTCGGTCATGGCGCGGGCGTCGAGGCCGCGCTGGCGGAGCAGGCCGGCGACCGCCTCGCGCGTGGTCCCGTCCCACCGAGGGGCGGGGGCGTAGGCCACGACGCCGTCGGCGGTCTCCTCGAAGGCGTCGAACCCGAGGTCGGACAGGTCGGCGACGAGCGGCTCGCGGGCGTCGTCGTCGATGGAGAGGGTCAGGCGGAGCGTGTCGGGCACGAGCGTCGGGAGGGCGGCCGGAGTCTACGCGGCCCGCTCGGCGCGGTGCCGGCTACACGTCGACGGTGGGTGTCTCCGGCGTCTCGGGCGGCGCGGCGTCCGGCCCGTACACGTGGACGCCCCACAGGGCGCGGCTGGCCGGGCCGAAGTCGCCGAAGCCGCGGCTCCCGTCGGACCGGTAGCGCAGGACGTAGGTGCCCGGGCCGAGCGCGAGCGGGCCCTCGAAGCGGCGGTGGAACAGGGCGTCGCCGCCGGGGACCGTGTTCTCCCACGTCATCGCCCAGACCTCTTGCCCGTTCGCCCGTTCGAGCGTGGCGAAGTCGTAGCGGCTCTCGTCCGACAGCTCGCCCTGGGCGATGATCATCACCTCGGTCGGGGCGTCGAGCGTGAACCGGACGCGGCGGTCCTGGTCGTCGCCGACCGAGTCGATCTGGGCCAGCAGCCGGCTGGCGTCCGGCAGGACGAGCGCGCCGACCGACGACGACGGCGGAGCCGCCGACGGGGCCGGCTCGTCGACGCGCACGTTGAACGCGGCGAGGTCGGCGGACGGGTCGAGCGCGTAGACGACGGCGCCCCACAGCGGGTCGTCGGGGCCGCCCTCGCTGTTGTAGCCGCTCTCGCAGTCGTGCGAGCCGTCGGTCTCGTAGGTCAGGCGGTAGGTCCCGGGCTCGAGCGGTAGGGCGACCACGGCCCGTCGGTTTTTGTCGGCGCCGCCGGCCGGCTCCAGGTCGCGCCGCATCTCCCAGACGTCGTCCCAGTCGTCGCCGTCGGCGACCTCGAGCGTCGCGTAGTCGTAGCGCGAGCCCGACGCGATCTCGCCGACGGCCACCACCAGCACGTCGAGCGGCGCTGGCACGTCGAAGGTGGCCCGCCGCTCCTGGTCCGGCCCGACGCACTCGAAGGCCACGATCTCGGGGAGCTCGACGTCGGCCGGGTCGAGGCGGGCGACGGCCGCGTCCGGGGTGGCCCGGCGGATGGTCATCCCCCACGCCCACGGGACGAGCGGCGGGTTGGCGGTCCAGCCGTCGTAGGCGTGCGAGCGGTCCGCAGCGAAGGCGGCCCGGTAGAGGCCCGGCTCCAGGGCGACCTCGGCCTCGACGACCCGGTTCTTGAGCGAGCCGCCGGCCCAGACGCCGGGCCCGCTCGCGGTCCAGACCGTGTCGCGCGTGTCGAGCCGGACGATGGACGGGACGTCGGCCACGACGCCGTCGGTCACCTCGGTGACGGCGCGGACGCGAACGCGGGCCGGGGCGGTCACCTGGAGCAGGCCCTCGCGCCGGTCCCGGTTCTCGACCCCGACCGTTCGCCAGACGACGGCCGAGTCGTCCGGCACGTCGGTCCGGGCGGGGTCGCCGAGGTCCGAGGTCTCGGCCTCCCGAGCGCCCTCGTCGAGCGCCCGCAGGAGGAGCCGCCAGCGGCCGGCGTCGCCGACCCAGGCCCGGCCGCCGCGGCTCAGGAACGCCCGGACGCGCTCGCGCAGCGACCCGTCGCGCGGGCCCGGCTCGCGGACGAGCGGGTCGCCGAAGCCGGTGAAGTAGGCGTCGTAGATGCCGGGCTCGAGCCGGAGCGTGTCGGCGACCGTGACGAGCGTGCCGCGGCTCGGACGGGCCGGGTCCATCTGCCAGACGACGGCCCCGTCGGACCGGCGGACGACCCAGCCGTAAGCCGCCAGCGTCGTGTCGGACGCTGGGCTGCCGGCCTCCTCGAACGACCCGGCCGCGTCGATGGCGAGCGTCCCCGGGGCGTCGAGCGAGAACGCCTGGTGGTCGAGCTCGTCGGCGTGCAACCCTTCGAGGGCGACGAGCGCCCGGCTCGTCCCGTCGGCCAGGCGGACGACGGCGAACACGGCGACGCCGAGCAGGCCGACGAGCAGGAGGCGGGAGAGGACGGTGCGCACGGGCGTGGGAGAATAGGGGCAGGGCGCTGCGTCGCGGCCCGCCGCTTCCCGGCAGGTCGCTGGGCGGGCATCCGCCGCCTGCTCCCGGCTCGGAAAGACGTCCCCCTTCGAGGGACAGTCCGGGCGCCCGCTGAGCGAAGCGACGGGCGACCGGATGGGGGGGTCCGCCAGCCGAGGCGCGGCCTGGCGTGCGGTCGACCCGGCTACGGGGCTTGGCCGGCGGGGTTGCCCGGCGCCGCCCGGATATATTCGCAACCCCGCCCGCTCCGCGCCGAACACGGTCCGACGCCGCCCGCCTCGCCCCTGCCCGCCACGCTCCCCGCCCGCCGCCGCGCGCTCCGCGCCCTGGTCGCCACCGTCCCGCGGCGGGTGGGCCTGGGCGTCGGGGCCGTCGCCGTGCTGGCCGGCGTCGCTGCGGCCCGGGCGACGGCGGACGGCGTGCCCGGGGCGGCCCTCGCGGTCGGGCTCGACCTCGCCACGGTCGCCGCTGCCGTCGGGCTCTACGTGGCCCTCGCCGGGCTTGGCGGGCGGACGGGCCCGCTGCGGAGCCTGGCGCTCCCGCTCGGGCTCGCGCTCGGCGTCTTGGGGCTGACCGTCGCCGTCGGGGGCAGCCACGACGGGCTGATCGACCCGAAGACCGGCTTGGCCGACCGGCCGCTGACTGTCGTCTGGGCGGCCGTGTTGGGGACGGCCGAGGCCGGGCTCGCGGCGACGGTCCTGGCCTCGCTCCGACCGCTCGCGCTCCACCGCCGCCGCCGGTCGGCGCTAGCGACGTGGGCCGTCTTCCTGGCCCTCGCCGTGGCGGCGGCGCTGACCGTCGCCGGGCACCCACTGAACCGCTACGCGCCGGCGGTGATGGCCCCGTTCGCGGCGGCGGCGGTGCTGGCCGGCGTGGTGCTGGTCGTCCGCCAGGGGTGGATCGGCGACCTCCCGTCGCGGCAGCGGTGGGCCGCCGGGGCGCTGGCGCTGGGGCTCTCGACTGTGCTGGGGGTCCTGCTCTACGTCCAGATCGACGGGCCCGGCGTGCTCCCCGTCGGCGACGGGACGGGCGAGGGCGGCGTCTACCCGTACACGGCCGTCCTGAGCCGGTCGCTCTCGGTGCTCGTCCTGATCGGGACCGTGTTCGGCGGGCTCTACGGGCTCGCGACGACGCTCTCGCTCCTGTTCGGTTTGTCGTCGGCGACGTTGCAGGACCAGCGGGCCGGCGAGCGCCGCGCGCTCCGCTCCCTCGCCGACCTGTCGGGCCGGCTGTTGGACCGGGCGGATCTGGCGGCGGCCGTCGCCCGGGGCCCCGTCGAGGCCGGCCTGGGCGACGCGGCCTGGGTCGCGCTGACGGACCCGGCGCGGGGCCAGATCCGGCCCGTCGTCGTCGCCGCCGAGGGGATCCCGCTCGAGGCCGCCGGCCGGGCCGCCGACGCCGACGCGCTCTACCGGGCGGCCACCGAGGCCAACGGCCCGCTCGTGCTGGCCCACGCCGAGGCCGACCACCGCGTCCGCGCCCGACCGGGCGACGGGATCGCGAGCCTGGTCGCGCTGCCGCTGGGTGGGCCCGAGGGCGACGGGCCCGGCGGGCTCACGCGCGGCGTCCTGCTGGTGGCCCGGACGACGGCCGACGCCTTCGAGCCCGACGACCTCGCCGCGCTC
Source organism: Rubrivirga sp. (assembly GCF_965213695.1). Taxonomy (GTDB): domain Bacteria; phylum Bacteroidota; class Rhodothermia; order Rhodothermales; family Rubricoccaceae; genus Rubrivirga. The sequence continues at coordinate 3,224,392 of NZ_OZ243912.1, forward strand.
GACACGTTCGCCGGCCAGGCCGCCCTGTCGCTCTCCCACGCCGACCTGTTCGCCGACGCGCTCGAACGCGAGCGGCTCGCGCGCGAGCTGGTGCTGGCGCGCGAGGTCCAGCAGCGGCTCCTCCCCCAGTCGCTCCCCCAGATCGACGGGATCGAGCTGGCCGCTGCCGAGCGGCCCGCGAAGGAGGTCGGCGGCGATTATTACGATGTCGTCCGCCTGGGCGACGACTGCGTCGGGGTGATGGTGGCCGACGTGTCGGGCAAGGGGACGCCGGCGGCGTTCTACATGGCCGAGATGAAGGGCGTGTTCCAGGCCGGCAGCCGGCTCACGCGGTCGCCGGGCGAGCTCTTGGCCGGGGCCAACGACGCGCTGTCGCCGTCGCTCGGGCGCGGCGTGTTCGTGTCGGCCGTCTACGCCGTCGTCGACGCCGACGCGGGGACGCTGGCGCTGGCGCGGGCCGGCCACCCGCCGGCCGTCCTGGTCCGCGACCGGGCCCGGGCCGACGGGGGCCGCTGGCTGCTCCGGGGCGACGGGCTCGCCATCGGGCTCGACCGCCGCGGCGAGACGTTCCGCCAGACGCTCGTCGAGCAGTGCCTCCGGCTCGCGCCCGGCGACACGCTCGTCCTCTACACCGACGGGCTGACGGAGGCGCGCGACGTCGAGGGCCACGAGTACGGGTACGACCGGCTGGCGGCCTTCGTCGAGCGCCACGCCCACGTCGGCGCGCTCGACCTCCGCGACCTCCTGCTCGCCGAGGCTCGGGCCTGGGCCGGCTCCGACGAGCCCGACGACGACACCACGTTCGTCGTCCTCCGGTGGACCGGCCGCGGCGAGGCCGTCCCTGCCGCCGACGTCTCCGCCGGCCCCCCCGTCACCGAGCGCCCCGCGTTTGCGGGTGATGGGTGAGGGGTAAAGGGAAAGAGGGTAGCGCCCCTCCCCTCTACGTCGCCCTCGTCCCTGCCCTTCACTCTTCACCCTTCACTCGTCATGAGCCACTTTTCCGTCTCCTTCGACCAGCGCGCCGGCGCGGCCACGGCCCCGGTCCGCGTGCTCGCGCTCCGGGGCGAGCTCGACGCCCACACGGCGCCCGACTTCGAGGCCGCGCTCCAGGCGTGCCTCGACGACGGCGACCACCGGCTCGTCGCCGACGGGTCCGGGCTCGACTACGTGTCGTCGGCCGGGCTCGGCGTGTTCATGGCGTTCGTCGAGCCGGCGCGCGACGGCGGCGGCGACCTCAAGATCGCGGCGCTCCCCGACCGCGTGTTCGAGGTGTTCGACCTGCTCGGCTTCCCGACGGTCTTCGACATGCACGAGACGGTCGAGGCGGCCGTCGGCGCGTTTGGGGGCGAGCGGTGAGCGCGGCGGCCCAGAGCTTGCGCGTGCGCGGCGACACGGCCGAGCTGGCCCGGGTGCGGGCGAGCGTCGGCGCGTGGGCCGCGTCGGCGGGCCTGGGCGAGGCGCGGGCGCGGCGGCTCCAACTGGCCGTCGACGAGACGGTCGCGAATGCCATCGAGCACGGGCTCGACGACGGCGCCCAGGTCGTCGTCCGCGCCACGCCGGGCCGGGGCCGGCTGACGGTCACCGTCCGCTACCGCGGCGACCGGTTCGACCCGACCACGGCGCCGACCGCGCCGGCCGACGAGGTCGTCCGCCAGCGCGCCGCGCACGGCTACGGCCTGCACCTGATCCGCCGACTCGTGGACGACCTGGCGTACCGCTGGGACCGGGGGACCAACGAGGTCCAAATGACGATGCGGCGCGAGGTGTAGGGAACCCACGTTGCGTCTGAACTGGAAGAGGCTGGAGGACCGGAGACGGAGGACCAGGGACCGGCTTCCCTGACGAGTCTCAGGCGGTCTTCTGTCCCCGGTCCTGAGAACCAGAGGCACAACTTGGGGTAGGGACGGGGAGCAACCATCCGGCGTGCGAGACGTTCTCGAACGGACCCCATCTGAGGCCAGGCCCATGGACCCTGTCGTCGTCCGAGACCCCGACATCCTCGGGGGGACGCCCGTCTTCTACGGGTCGCGCGTGCCCGTCCAGAACCTGATCGACTCCCTCGCGGCGGGCGACGACCTCGACGAGTTCCTCGCCGACTTCCCGACCGTTCGCCGGGAGCAGGTCGAGACGTTCTTGGAGCGGGCGACGGACGCGCTCCTCGCCGCGGAGGCCGCGTAGCCGTGCGCGTTCTGCTGGACACGAGTGCCTGCCGGGCCGCAAGCTGAAGCCGGCATTTCCAGACCACGACGTGCGGACGGTGGCGGACATGGGCTGGCCCGGTGTCAAAAACGGGGAGCTGCTGAGACCGGGTTGGGGTGGAGCGGGAGGCTAGCGCGCGACCGTCAGCGTCGCGGTCGCCCGAGCCGCCCCGGCCGTCACCCGGACGACGTACGTCCCGGGCACCCACCCGCCCGTGTCGACCGACCACTCGGCGTCGCCCGACGCCGGCCCGTCGTGGAGCACGGCCACCTCGCGGCCGAGCACGTCGTGGACCGACACCCGGACTGACGCTGAGTGGGCCAACGATGCGGACACCGTCGCCGCGCGCCCGGCCGGGTTCGGGCGGACGGACAGGCCGAGCCCCGGCACGTCCGGCACGTCGGTCTCCGACGCCACGGCCCACGCTGGGCCCGTCGTCCGCCACACCCCGTTGTCCGTCCCCGCCCACACCCGGCCCGCCCGGTCCACACGGAGGTGCTTCGCGCCCCACCCCGGCCACGCCCCGCCCTCGCACGCCGGGTCGCACGCGCCGGCCGGCGGCCTCTCCCCGAGCCACGGCGGCTGCGGGCCCAGCGGGTGCCACGTCTGCCCCCCGTCGCCCGACCACACGACCGTCCCGAGGTCCTGGGCCGACCCGCCCACGGTCTGGAGCAGCCCCGTCACGAGCGACCCGTCCCCGAGCGCGACCAGCTCCGGGTTCCCGTCGATCCGGGCCAGCCCGTGCTCGCCGAACACGAACCGGTGCCGCTCGTCCCACGTCGCCCCGCCGTCGTCGGAGGCGAGGACGACGATGTACCCCCGGTCCTCGAAGTGGAAGTCCTTGGCCGAGACGTAGGCCGTGCCCCCGTACGGGTGGGCGGGGTCGGGGACGAGGACGAGGTCGTTGCCGACCCACCGGAAGTACTGGTTGAGCGAGGACCCGACCCACGTCGAGCCGTTGTCGTCGGAGAGCAAGACGCCGGCGCCGACGCCGAGGACGAGCCGTCCCTCGGGGAGCGCGGCCGAGGGCGGGAGCTCCAGGAGGTCGCGGCGGCGGACGTACTCGGGGGCGGCGAGCTGGGGGACGGGGGTCCAGGTGGCCCCGTCGTCGTCGCTCCGGCAGAGCTGGCCGACGACCCAGAGCGCGCGCTCGCGGCCGGGCCCGTACGTCCGGACGATCCGGGCGTCGATCCCGTCCCCGTTGCACTCGTCGGTGTCGACATCGGCCCAGGTCGCCCCGCCGTCGGTCGAGCGCTGGAGCGGGCGCGACCCGAACTCCGTCGTGACCACGAGCCCGCTCGCGTCGGCGTAGAGGCCGTTCGGCCCCCGGTACTCGGCGAGGAGGTCCCACGACGAGTCGGGAGAGGCCGTCCGGTTCTTCCCTCCTTCGGCGAGCCTGACGAGCCCGAAGGAGTACGGGTGGGGGTACTCGCCGTTCGGGTAGTGGTACGGGGCCGGGAAGTAGAACGTGGCGAAGGCCGGGTGTGGCAGCCCGAAGGGTTGACCGTCGGCCGGGTCAACGAGCGCGAGCGCGTCGACCCCCGCGCTGTCGGCGCCGACGAACTCCCACGTCACGTCGGGCGGGGTCTGGGAGGATGCCGGCCCGGCCACCGCGCTCAGGACGAGCGCAGCGGCCAGGAGGCGGAAGCGGAGACCGGATCGATCCATCGTCGGGGAACAGTCAGAACCCGAGTATAGGGAGCCCGCCGGTCATCAGCTCGACCGCGTAGGCGCGGTCGCCAGCCCCGTTCCGTCCGGTTGACCTGCGAGAGCCCCGGCCTCGCGCTCTCCGCTTGCGAGTGAGCCCTCGCGACAGGACAGACCGCGGCCGCGAGCCGCCGCCCCTCACGGCTCACCGCTTCCGGCCGACGCCTCAGCTCAGCAGCTCCGTGAGCTGGAGGAGGTCGTAGTCCACGTCCTTCTTGCGGCTCCAGACGTTCCGCATCGGGGTCAGCCGGAGGTCGTTGTTGACGATCCCGACCATGACCCCGTCGTGGCCCTCGACCAGCGCCTCGACGGCCGCCGCGCCCAGCCGCGAGGCCAGGACGCGGTCCCGGGCCGTCGGGCTCCCGCCGCGCTGGATGTGGCCCAAGACCGAGACGCGCGTGTCGATCCGGTCGAACGCCGGGTCCTGGGCCAGCGCCTGGCGGATTATGTGGGCCCCGCCCAGCTCGTCGCCCTCGGCCACGACCACGATGCTCGACCGGCTCTGGGACACCATGAGCGAGAGGATCCGGTCCTTGATCGCCACCACGTCGGTCATCATCTCGGGGATCAGGACCAGCTCGGCGCCGCCGCCGATCCCGCACGCGAGCGCGATGAACCCGGTGTCGCGGCCCATCACCTCGACCAGGAACAGCCGGTCGTGGGCGTCGGCCGTGTCGCGGATCTTGTCGATCGAGTCGAGCGCCGTGTTGAGCGCCGTGTCGAACCCGATGGTCTCGTCGGTCCCGAACAGGTCGTTGTCAATCGTTCCGGGGCACCCCACGACGGCGATCTGGTGCTCGGCCGCGAGGTGGGTCGCCCCCTGCAACGTCCCGTCGCCGCCGATGGCCACGAGCGCGTCGACGCCGGCCTCGCGGAGCTGGACGGCGGCCTCGGCCCGGCCCTCGGGCGTGCGGAACCGGTCGCTCCGGGCGCTCTTGAGGATGGTCCCGCCCTGCTGCAAGATGTTCGAGACCGACTGCCGGTCCATCTCGACGAAGTCGCCGTCGATCATGCCCGCGTAGCCCCGCTTGATCCCGACAACCTCGAGCCCCTCGGCGAGCGCGCGGCGGACGGCGGCCCGGATGCAGGCGTTCATGCCGGGCGAGTCGCCGCCCGAGGTGAACACGCCGATTCGCTGGAGGTCCATGCCGGAAGAGGTCGGGGGGACCCGCAAGATCGACCGGTCCGCAGGCGGGCGTGGCCCGGCGCCGACTCTTCATCGCGGGTCCGCCCGGACCTGAAAGAGTGGGGGGTGTGGGCGTGCGGGAGGAGGGGGTTTTCTCTCACACCCCCATACTCCCCACTCCCTCCAGTCTCAGACGGAGACCGATCGGCCGGACCTGCGCATCAGCCCCCGACCGGAGTTCGCGGGTCCGTCGGGCGGACGACGACGACGCCGACCTGGCTCCGGATGCCCTGGACGTAGGCCGCGAGGTCGTCCGAGATCTTGACGGCGTCGGACGACAGCGAGGCGTGCATGAACCCGGTGTGGGCGTCGGTCTTGTGGACGAACCCGGTGTGCGTCACGTCGAGCCCGCCGATGCTGGTCGCCGTCGCGATGACGTCGCCGGGGCGCAAGCTGGGGTACACGTCGGCGATCCGGTCCTGGGGCACGTAGAACAGCTCGGCGCCGGCCAGCGACGCCTCCATGTCGACGATGCAGGCGTAGGTCGAGTCGACGGCCATCTTGGGGTAGGCGTCGCGGTGCTCGCCCATGAACGTCAACCGCTTCTCGAATGGCTCGCCGCCGATGGACTGGGTCACGTTCGTGAGCGCCCCGCGCCGCTCGTTGTCGCGGATCCAGTCCGAGAAGTAGTGGAGCCGCGAGCAGTAGCCGTCGAGCGCGCCGTCGCGGTAGCGGAGCGTCCGGACGCCGTCGGCGTAGGCCTGGAACGACGTCTCGCCGAGCGCGATCATCCGGGCCAGCGACAGGACGTTCTCGATGTAGAGCACGCAGTCGAACGCCGTCAGGTCCACGACCAACGTTTCGCTGGCGGGCGCGTCGAGCATCCCGGCCACGTAGGGCCGCCCGATGAGCTGCTCGCCGACCCACTGGACGATCTCGCCGTAGGGCCGCGCCGCGACGCCCTGCGTGGCCGCCTCGTCGACGATCCGCTGGAACGTCTCCATCGTCTCGGTCCGGGCCGCCTCGATGGTGTCGGCCGGCGCCTGCGCCGCTTCGGCGGCGACGACCGGGAGCTCGGCGTTCGAGACCGGCGGCGCGGCCGGCGCGACGTCGGCCTGGGCGGCGGTCGCCGGGCGCGGGGCGTCCATGGGCTCGGCCGGCTTCGGTCCGCACGACGCGCCGACGGCGGACAGGCTGAGGGCGAGGGCGAGACGGAGCATGGGACGGCGGTGCGGAGAGCCGGTGAACGCCCGACCGGCCCGAGTGTTACCGCGCATCGCTCCCGATTCGGTCGACCGCGTGCCAGTCGCCGTCGACGGCCATCGCCGCCGCCAGCCGGCGCTCGAACTGGGCGCGCGGGATCTCGACGACGCCGAACCGCGCCAGGTGCGGCGTCGACATCTGGGTGTCGAGCAGGACGAACCCGCCGGCCCCACGTTACCGGACGACCGTGAGCCCGGCCGTGACCGCACCGGCCATCGTCTCGGCCCGGACCACGTACGTCCCGGGCGCCCACCGGCCCGTGTCGACCGTCCACCGCTGCCCGTCCGCCGCCGGACCGTCGTGGAGCGCGGCCACCTCGCGGCCGAGCGCGTCCGTCACCGTGACCCGGACCACGCCCGGCGCCTCAAGCTCGACGGCCACCGTCGCCGCGCGCTCTGTCGGGTTCGGCCACGCCGACACCCCGAGCCCCGGCGGGGCCGCCGGGCGGTCCTCCCCGGCCACCTCGTACGCCGGGCCCGCCGTGTGCCACACGCCGACCGCCGTCGCCACGTACAGCCGGTCGTCCGGGCCCACCATCAGCTCGTAGATCCGGCGCATGTCGACCCCGGCGGACACCAACTCCCACGTCCGGCCCCCGTCGGCCGACCGGGCCACGGCCGCCGGGTACGTCTGGGGGAGCCCGCCGACCTCGTGACTCACCCCAGCCCACACGGCCCCGTCCGGGGTCACCGCGAGCATGACCCGGTTCGCGTCGGGGAGCCCGAGCGCGGCCGGGCTGAACCGGTGGGCCCGGGCCCACGTCGAGCCCCCGTCCTCCGACCGGTACACGGTCGCCGTCGAGTCCCGCCCGAACGCGAGGTCGTCGACGCCCGCGAGGACGGCCCCGCCGTAGGGGTGGGCCGGGTCGGGGACGAACGCGAAGCTGTAGCCGAGGTACTGGGCGAACCCATAGGCCCCCTCGCCCGGGCGCCAGGTGGCCCCGCCGTCGTCGGAGACCGTGACCCCGTTCCAGACCCCGGCCAAGAGACGGCCGTTCGGGAGCGCGGGCGACGGAGGGACCTCCCCGAACGCGATCACGTCGCCGCCGGCCTTGAACGAGTACGTATCGCCCTCCGTCGCCTGCTCCCACGTCCCCTCGGCCCCGTCGCCGTACGACCGGCGGACGTTGGGCGAGTCGGCCGCGAGGACCGGCGCTCGGCCCCCGGCGTCGCGGGCGGCCAGGCGCGGCTGGAACACGACGAGCGCCGTGTAGGTCGGGCCGCCCCCGACGTCCCGGGTCCACGTGGCCCCGCCGTCGGTCGAGCGGATGATCTCGCCGCCCTCCGCGCCGACGAGCGAGCCGGCCTCGGTGGCCGCCACGTCGAACGGCCCGCACGCGCCCGGGTAGCAGAGGTCGACCCAGGGCCCGAACTCGTCCTGGTCCCGCTCGCTCTGCTCGGCCGCCCGCTCGGGGTCGTAGACCACGAAGTCGGTCCCGACCACGTAGAGCCGGAACGGCGGGCCGTCCTCGCGGTCGGTCGGGAGCACGGCGAGGCCCTCGGCGATCATCCGGGGGTACCCGAAGTTGGGGAACAGCGGCATCCGCTCCCACGCCACGTCGGCCGGCGGCGGGGCCGGCTGGGCGGTGGCCGCGCCCGCCACGAGGGCGAGCACGGCCACGAGAGGAGCGTGGAGCCAGGTGGGTGTCATCGGGTGACCGTGAGGCGACGAGTCTCGGCGGCGGGACCCGTCGGTCCCTCGGCCGTCACGCGGACGACGTAGACGCCCGGGGCCAGCCGCCCGGTTCCGAGCGGGACCGCGTGCGCTCCGGGATCGAGCGCTCGGACCGCCCCCGCGACGCGCCGGCCGAGCACGTCGTAGACGGCGACCTCGACCCGCGACGGCTCGGCGACCGCCACGGCGACCGTCGCCGGACCCGCCGTCGGGTTCGGGTACACGCCCTCGACGGCGAACGCCTCGGGCGCCGTCGCGAGCGAGGGAGGTTTCGCAGTTGCGGACTCGGCTCGCTCAGAACGGCGGGAGGTCGGTGAACGCCCGACCGGCCCGAGTGTTACCGGCCATCGCTCCCGATTCGGTCGACCGCGTGCCAGTCCCCGTCGACGGCCATCGCTGCCGCCAACCGGCGCTCGAACCGGCGGCGCGGGATCTCGACGACGCCGAACCGCGCCAGGTGCGGCGTCGACATCTGGGTGTCGAGCAGGACGAACCCGCCGGCCCGCAGCCGCTCGACGAGCGCCACCAACGCCACCTTCGAGGCGTCGCGGACGCGCGTCACCATGCTCTCGCCGAAAAAGGCGCCCCGCAACGCGACGCCGTAGAGCCCGCCCGCGAACGCGCCGTCGGCCCAGCACTCGACGCTGTGAGCGTGGCCCCGCTCGTGGAGCGCGACGTACGCCTCGACGATCTCCCCCGAGATCCAGGTCTCCGGCCGGTCCGGCGCCGGCGCCGCGCACGCCCGGACGGTCCCCTCGAAGTCCCGGTCCACGACGACCTCGAACCGGCCCCGGCGGACCGTCTTCGCCAGCGTCTTCGGCACGCGGACGGCGTCGAGCGGCAGCACGGCCCGGGGGTCCGGCGCGTACCACCCGATCTCGCCGTCGGGGTCGGCCATCGGGAACACGCCGATGCGGTAGGCCGCCAGCAGCAGGTCGGGGGTGAGCACGGGTGGGTTCAGCGGGTTTGGCCGGTCGCTCGGGTTCGGCAGGTCAGGCAAATGTCGAGCGCCGTCTTCTGAACCCGCTCGACCCGCCCCCACCCGCCGAACCCGCTCAACCCCACAACAGCGGCAGCGCCATCACCGCGATGCCCAGCAGCATCATCACCAGCTGGCCGACGGCCTTGGTGGCCGGGTAGCTGTGACGGCGGTTGAGCTCGGGGATGAGGTCGCTCCCGGCGATGTAGAGAAACGCGCCCGCCGTGATCGGCAAGAGCCAGTCCGCCAGGCCCTCGACGCTGCCGCCGAGCGCCAGCACCAGCCCGGCGCCGACGAGCCCGCCCAGACCGGCGACGAAGTTGTACAGCAGCGCCTTCCGCGGCGGGTAGCCGCCGTAGACGAGCACGCCGAAGTTGCCGATCTCTTGGGGGATCTCGTGGAGCATCACGGCCAGCGTCGTCACGACGCCGGTCTGGATCGAGACGAGGTAGGCCGCGGCCACAATCGCCCCGTCGATCACGTTGTGGGCCACGCTGCCCACCAGGTTGACGAGGGCGAACGGCGCCGCCTCGCCCTGGGGCGGCCGGTCCAGCCCGTGGCTGTGGCCGTGGTGGACGTGGCCCGTCGCCCCGTCGAGCGCTTCGGGCGCCCCGTGCTGGTGGCGCCAGTGGAGGAACTTCTCCAACACGAAGAACGCGACGACGCCCGCCAGCACCAGGAGCCCCGTCTGCGGCCCCTCGCCCAGCGCGTCGTAGCTCTCGGGGATCAGGTGGAGCAGCGCCCCCCCCAGCATCGCGCCGACGGCGAACGAGACGAGCAGGAAGATGACCCGCTCCAGCCGCGCCCGGCCCAGCGACAGCGTGAACACGCCCGCCAGCGAGACCAGCGAGATGCCCAGGACGGACAGGAGGGCGGCGACCGAGGGGCTCACGGACGGATCGGGAGACGCGAGCGGACGCGGCGCCGACGGGCGGGCTTACTGATACCCCTTCCCCTCGCGCTCGGCCTGCCGCACCTTCTCCTCGTCGAGCGAGACCGTCGGCTTGTCGACGCCGAGCGAGCCGGTGTCCTGGGGGCCCGCGTTGATCTGGGGCGGGACCACCTCCGAGAGGTCGTCGTCGTCGCCGGGCTCGTTGCCCATGCCCACCTTGTCCTGGACGTAGTCGGGCCGCTCGTCGCGGAGGTGGAGGGGGTCGTCTTTGGTCGAGAGGTCGGCCATCGGTTTGGGAGAAGGGGCCCGATGTACGGCCGTCCCCGCGCCGGGGTCCGCCGTACGGGTGGACGGGTGGACGGGTGGACGGGTGGACGGGTGGACGGGTGGACGGGTGGACGGGTGGACGGGTGGAATCTGGCCCCTCCCCCGCCCCCGCACCAGCGCCGGCCCCCCGAGTTGTCCACGGACGGCCCACGCCGACGCCCTCTGCCGTTTCCCCTTTCCTGTTTCCCCTTTCCCACGAGCGCCAGCGAGCCCCCGCGAGCGCCAGCGAGCCCTACTCCGCGAACGCGAGGGGATAGTCGGCCTCGACGTCGCCGCGGGCGATGGCCTTGAGGCGGCGGCCGAGCAGCTTGCGGCGGAGCGGCGAGAGGTGGTCGACGTAGAGGACGCCGTCGAGGTGGTCGGCCTCGTGCTGGATCACGCGCGCCAGCGGCCCCGCCACCGGCCACTCGTGGGCGACGAAGTGGCGGTCGAGGAACCGGATGCGGAGCGCGTCCGGCCGCCAGACGGTCTCCCGCAAGTCCGGGATCGACAGGCACCCCTCCTCGACGTCGACCTCGGGGGCGTCCTCGTCGAGCGTGATCTCCGGGTTGATGAAGACGAGCGGCTCGCGGGCGTAGTCCGGCACCACGCCGTCGTTGTCGTCGGCCAAGTCGTCGGCGTACGACGTCAGGTCGGCGACGAACAGCCGGAGCGACTGGCCCACCTGGGGCGCCGCGAGCCCGGCCCCGCGCGCCACGCCCATCGTCTCGATCATGTCGTCGATGAGGGCCTGGAGCTCGGGGCCGTCGGCCTCGACCTCGGCCGCGCGCTGGCGCAAGATCGGCTGGCCGTAGGCGTAGATCGGGAGAACCATCGGAAGGCGGAAGGCGGAAGGCGGAAGGCGGAAGGCGGAAGATGACGACCTCCGCGCCGGGGCTCAACCGACGGCGGCCGGATCCCCCATTCCTCATCCCTTATCCCTCCCCCTCTCGTCGAGCCAGTCCTGAAGAATGACGCAGGCCGCGGCGGCGTCGAGCGCCCCCTTGTCGCGGCGGCGTTTTTTCGAGACGCCCGCCTCGACCAGGTCGTCGAGCGCCCGGCGCGACGAGTCCCGCTCGTCCTGGACCACGACCTCCGCGCCGGCGGCCACCTTCTTGAGCCGGCCCAGGAACGGGCGGACCCGGTCGACGGCGGCCCCCTCCTCCCCCTCGTCCGTCAGCGGCCACCCGACGACGATCACACCCACGTCGTCCTCGGACGCCATCCGCGCCAGCTCGCGCAGCGCCTCGCCCGGCGCGAACGTGCCGACGGGGCGGGCGAACAGGCGGAGCGGGTCGGCGAGGGCGATGCCGACCCGGCGGTCGCCGTAGTCGACGCCGGCGACGCGGGGCGGCGGGGTCATGGGGAGAAGCTAGCGGCCGACCGGGGTCCCGAACGTGGACCGCCCCCACCGCGACCGAGCGCGGAGGGGGCGGAGCAGGTGGGGCCCGACGGAGCTAGGCGGCGCGGGCGCGGCGCGAGGGGTGGTCGGCGCTGCCCTCCGGGATCTCGTAGCCCAGGTCTTCGAGCGGCTCCTGGAGCGTCTCGCGGAGCTTCTTGCCCGGCTTGAAGTGGGTCTTCCGACGGGACGGGATAAAGACCGTCTCATTCGTCTTCGGGTTTCGGGCCTTCGGCTTGGCCTTCGTCTTCTTGACCTCGAACACGCCGAAGTCGCGGAGCTCGATGCGGACCTCGGGGTCGGCGGCGGCCATCAGGTCACGGAGCGCGTCGATCGTGGCCTGGACCCAGGGCTCGCACTTGTAGAGCGGCTCGCCGATCGAGGCGGAGACCTCTCGGGCGACGTCCTTCTTGGTGAGCGTGGGAGTGCGGCGGGGAGTGGAGTCCATCGTGGTGGGAGAGGGTCCGGGGGCCCACACATGAGTGGGGCCTCAGCACGAACGCGGGGGGGCAAAAGGGAGGCTCGCCCGCACGGGAGCCTACGAACATCGATTCTGGCCACGTAACCTACGCCCGGTAACGACCTCGAAACGGGGAGGGCCAAAGTTTCACCCTCCTCGGACCCCGGGCACCAGGCCCACGCACATAGGATTTCGGGCTTCCCCCTACTCCTCGCGGTAGACCCCGAAGATGCCGTCGAGGCGGCCCAACCGCTTGGTGATCCGGCGGAGCTGCTTCACGCCGCTCACGTAGAGCACGATGGTCCCCTCGAACATGCCGTCCTCCGACGTGACCGTGATCGATCGGATGTTCGTCTTCAAACTCTTCGAGATCACCGCGGTCATGTCGCTCACGATACCGACGCGGTCTTCCCCCACGATCCGCAGCGTGGACGAGAACTGGACATCCTTCTGCCGGCTCCACTCGACCGGGATCACGCGCTCGGCGTGGTCGACGAACAGGTGGGGCGCGTTCTTGCACCCCTTCCGGTGGATCTTGACGACGCCCGTCTTGGAGAGGAACCCGAACACGTCGTCGCCGGGGATGGGGCCGCAACAGGTCGCGTACTCGACGGCGAGGTCGGTGTGCCGCTCGCCCTCGATGACGAGCGCGGTCCGCCCCCCGCCCCGCTCGCGCGCGTCCTCGCGGAAGTCGATCTCGTCGACCTCCAAGAGCGCCGGCGACGTGCCCGTCGGCGCCTCGGCCGGCGCTTCGGTCTGGAGCCCGTGCTTGAGCGCGGCCACCACGTCGGCCGGGTCGAACTGGCCCGACCCGATCTCGTAGAACAGCTGTTGCGACGACGTGAACCGGAGGTCGGCCGCCAGCTTGTTCAGCGTCTGCTCGTCCGGGGCCAGCTTGGCCCGGTCGAGCTTTTTGTCGAGCAGCTCGCGGCCGTGCGCGACCGCCTTCCGCCGCCGCTCGTTGATCCAGTGCCGGATCCGCGACTGCGCCTTGTGGGTCACGACGAACGCGGCCCAGTCCGGGTTGGGCGTCTGGCGCTTCGAGGTCAGGATCTCGACCTGCTCGCCCGACTGGAGGCGGTAGCTCAGCGGGACCATCTTCCCGTCGGCCTTGGCCCCGATGCAGTGGAACCCGACCTCGGAGTGGATCTGGAACGCGAAGTCGACGGGCGTGGCGCCTCGGGGCAGCGTGACCAGGTCGCCGCCGGGCGTGAAGACGTAGATCTCCTCGTCGTAGAGGTTGAGCTGGAACTGGCGGACGAACTCGCCGGCGTCGTCGGGCGACGGGTTCTCGAGGAGGTCGCGGACCCAGGCGTACATCTCGTCGATCCGGGCGTCGCCCGCGCCGGCCGGCGCGCCCTGGGGCGCGGCCCCGTCGCCCCCGCCTTCCTTGTACTTCCAATGGGCCGCCACGCCGCGCTCGGCGATCTCGTGCATGTCGGCCGTCCGGATCTGGATCTCGACGGCCCGTCCGCCCGGCCCGATGACCGTCGTGTGGAGGCTCTGATAGCCGTTCGACTTGGGGACGGAGATGAAGTCGCGGAAGCGGTCGGCGATGGGCGGGTAGCGCGCCGTCAGCGCCGAGTAGACGCGCCAGCAGTCCTCGCGGCCCTGCTTCCCCTCCGTGCGCAGGATGATCCGGATGGCGAACAGGTCGTAGACCTCGTCCAGCTCGACGCCCTGCCGCCGCATCTTGTTGTAGATCGACGTGATGCTCTTGGGCCGGCCGTAGATGTGGAAGTCGAACCCGGCCTCCTCCAGCTCCTCGCGGACGGGCTCGATAAACCGCTCGATGTAGCGCTCGCGCTGGCGGCGCTTGGCGTTGAGACCGGTCGCGATCTCCTTGAACGCCTCGGCCTGGAGGTACTTCAGCGACAGGTCCTCGAGCTCGGTCTTGACCTCGTGGAGCCCGAACCGGTGCGCCAGCGGGGCGAACAGGTCCTGGGTCTCGGCCGCGATCCGGAGCTGCTTCTCGGGCGGCATGGCGCCCAGCGTCCGCATGTTGTGGAGCCGGTCGGCGAACTTGACCAGGATGACGCGCACGTCCGACGCCATCGACAACATGAGCTTGCGGACGTTCTCGGCCCGGCCGAGCCGGCGGTCCTCGAACACGCTCCCGATCTTGGTCACGCCGTCGGTGATCGCCGCGACCTCGTTGCCGAACTCGCTCCGGAGCAGGTCGAGCGACAAGTCGGTGTCCTCGACCGTGTCGTGCAACAGCGCCGCGGCGACGGTCACGTCGTCCATCCGGATGTCCTTGGCCGCGATGAGCGCCACTTCGAGCGGGTGCGAGATGTAAAGCTCGCCCGAGGCCCGGCGGTCGTCGCGGTGGGCCCAGTACGCGACGCGGAACGCCCGGCGGATGAGGTGCTCGTCGACCGACGGCAGGTTCCGCTGGCAGTGCTCCAAGAGCACGCGGAGCCGCCGCTCGTACTCGGGCACGACGACGAGCGTGTCGAGCTGGCGGTGGAGGTCGGAGGAGGCGTGGATCATCGCGTGGCCAACGGCCGAGCGGCGACCGTGGGGCCCGGAAGGTAGGCCCCTCGCCCGATCTTCGTCAGCGCCATCCGAGCGCCGGCACCGAGGCGACGCGAGCGGCGGGGCCTATATGAAACGAGGCCCCGTCCGGTGGGGACGGGGCCTCTGGATCTGTCGGTCCGCAAGGGACGACCGCTAGCGGTTGTCGTGGCTCCGGCCGAGGTTCTCGGCGTCGGCGCCCGGGCCGGGCTCGCCGGTCTGGGTCGGGGCGCCCTGGCCCGCGTCGGGGTGGTCGTCGCCGTGGGGCGGGACCTGGACGGCACCGGTGCCGTCGGGCGTCGTCTCGTCGGCACCAGCGGACTCGATGGCCGGGGTCTCCGTCGTCTCCGGGTCGGCCTCCTGGATCGCCGCGTCGGGCGTCGTCTCATCGGCCGGCGTCTCGGCGACGTTGGTCGACTCGGGCGCCAGTTCCTCCGCTGGGGCGGTCGACGCCGCTGCCGGGGGCGTCGAGGTGGCGGTCGGGATCGTCGGCGCGGTGTTGTTGCCCTTGCGGCGGCGCGAGCGGCGCGTCTTCTTCGACGAGCTCTTCGACCCGTCGGGCTTGACGTCGTTGAAGTCGACCAACTCGACGATGGCCATCTCGGCCGCGTCGCCGGCCCGCTGGCCCAGCTTCACGATCCGGGTGTAGCCGCCGGGCCGGTCGCCGACGACCTCGGCCACCTCGTCGTAGAGCCGCTTGACGGCCTCCTTGTCGTTGAGGAGCCGGAAGGCCTGGCGGCGGCTGTGCGTCGAGTCGTCCTTCGACTTTGTGATGATGGGCTCGACGAAGCGGCGGAGCGCCTTGGCCTTGCCGAACGTCGTCTTGATCCGCTTGTGCTCCAGGAGCGCGGCGGACATCTGCTGGAGCGTCGCCTTCCGGTGGGAGGCGGTCCGGCCGATCTTGAGGATCTTGTTTCCGTGGTTCATAGCGGGTACTGGGTACGAGGTACTGGGTACCGGGCCGGCGGCGGGCTCTCCCGTACCGCGTACCCTGTACCCCCGTACCGTCTAGTTCATGTCGCCGTAGCGCTCGACGTCCATGCCGAAGCGCAAGCCCCGCTCGTCGAGGACCTGGACGAGCTCCAAGAGCGACTTCCGGCCGAAGTTGCGGAACTTGAGCATCTCGCTCTCCTCCCGGCGGACCAGGTCGCCGATCGTCTTGATCGACGCGGCGCGCAAGCAGTTCTGGGCGCGGACCGACAGGTCGAGGTCGTCGACCGACTGGCCCAGGATCGCGCGGACGCGCTGGACCTCGGCGTCGACCTCGGTCTCCTCGGCGTCCTGCCCGGTCGACGTGTCGACCTCGACGAACAGGCCGATGTGGTCGCGCAGGATGGCCGCCGCGTTCGTGAGCGCGTCCTCGGCCGAGAGCGACCCGTCCGTCTCGACTTCGAGCGTCAGCCGCTCGTAGTCGATCTTGTCGCCGACGCGCGTCGGCGTGACGTTGTAGCGGACGTTCAAGATCGGCGTAAAGATCGCGTCGATGGCGACGACGCCGATGGGGTCGTCGGACCGCTTGTTGTCGTCGGCGCCGACGTAGCCGCGGCCCTGCTCGATGCGCAAGTCGATCCGGACGTCGGCGTCCTCCGCGAGGGTCGCGATGTGGTGGTCGGGGTTGAGGACCTCGAAGTCCGCCGTGTTGTCGGCGATGTCCTTCGCGGTCCAGGCCCCCTGGCCTTCGAGGTGGATCGAGACCGAGCCCTCGTCCTCCTCCTCGGCCCGGAACCGGACGCCCTTGAGGTTGAGGATGATGTCGGTCACGTCCTCGGTCACGCCGGGGATCGTCGAGAACTCGTGTTGGACGCCGTCGATGCGGACGGCCGTGATGGCCGTGCCGGAGAGGGACGAGAGGAGGACGCGCCGGAACGCGTTCCCGATGGTGACGCCGTAGCCGCGTTCGAGCGGCTGGACGACGAACCGCCCGTACGTCTCGTTCATCTCCTCGACCTGCACGCCGTCGGGCATCTGGAGCTGAATCTGTGCCATAGTTGGGGCTTAGTCGTTGTCTGAGAGAGAGCGAGGCGCGCCGGGGCTCTAGGCCACCGTCGCGCCGGGCGGATTACTTGCTGTAGAGCTCGACGATGAGCTGCTCCCGGATGTTTTCCGGGATGTCCTCGCGCGCCGGGAAGTCGAGGAACTTGCCCTTGAGCGCGTCGCGGTCGAGTTCGAGGAACGGGTAGCTCCGGCGGTTCACGTTGACCGCGTCCTGGATCGACTCCAGGTTCTTCGACTTCGGCCGGACCTCGACGATGTCACCGGGGCGGAGCCCGTGCGACGGGATCCCCGAGACGCGGTCGTTGACCATCACGTGGCCGTGCGTCACCAACTGGCGGGCCTGGCGGCGCGTCCGCGCGAAGCCCAAGCGGAAGACGACGTTGTCCAGCCGGGCCTCGAGCATCTGGAGCAGGTTCTCGCCGGTCACGCCCTTCTTGCGGGCGGCCTTCTCGAACAGGTTCCTGAACTGGCGCTCGAGCAGGCCGTAGGTGTACTTCGCCTTCTGCTTCTCCTTGAGCTGGATCGAGTACTCGGACTCGCGGCGGCGGCGGGCGTTGCCGTGCTGGCCGGGGCCGTAGGGCTTGCGGTCGAGGGCCTTCGAGGGGCCGAAGATGGGCTCACCGAAGCGGCGGGCGACCTTCTGCTTGGGTCCGCGGTAACGGGCCATTTTTTTGTGTTGTCTCGTGAGTTGATCTCCCGTGGCTACCGGGAGACGCTGGAACTACGTGCGGTCCGCCCCCGCTGGCGCCGGACGGCGGGCGAGGCGGGCGCAACCGGGCTTCTGCCCTGCGGGCGGGTGAGGGGTAAAGGGTGAGGAGTGATGAGCCGTTGCCCTTCACCCGTCACCCTTCACTCATCACACCCTCCGCCGCTTGGGCGGCCGGCAGCCGTTGTGGGGGATCGGGGTGGTGTCGCGGATCGAGAGGACCTCCAAGCCGGCGATGGCGAGCGCGCGGATGGCGCCCTCGCGGCCGGAGCCGGGGCCCTTCACGTAGCAGTCGACGCGGCGGAGCCCCAAGTCGTAGGCCTCCTTGGCCGCCTCGGTGCCCGCGACCTGGGCCGCGTACGGGGTGTTCTTCCGCGAGCCGCGGAAGCCCATCTTGCCCGACGAGCTCCACGAGATCGTGTTGCCGTAGGCGTCGGTGATCGTGATGAGGACGTTGTTGAACGAGGCCTTGATGTAGGCGTTGCCGTTCGACTCGACCTGGACCTTCTTGCGGCGGGGGCCGCGCGCGGGGCGCTGCTGCTTGGCCATGTCAGTGCTTCTTAGTGGAGCCCGGGGGCTCGGAGGTGGATCGGAGCGGTCGCGTCAGGGGTGGTCCCGACGAGCGGGATGCCTGCGTGCGGACGCTCCGGGCAAACGAGGGGGGGCGCCGGCTGGCGTCCCCCGGTGCGCTACTTGCGCGGTGCCTTCTTCTTCCCGGCGACCGTCTTCTTGCGGCCCTTCCGGGTGCGGGCGTTCGTCTTCGTCCGCTGGCCGCGGACGGGCAGGCTCCGGCGGTGGCGGAGCCCGCGGTAGCAGCCGATGTCCATCAGCCGCTTGATGTTGAGCTGGGTCTCGGTCCGAAGCGAGCCCTCGACGACGTAGTTGTCCTCGATAAGGGTCCGGACGCGGCGCGTCTCGTCCTCCGACCACTGGTCGGGGTACGTGTCGGCGTCGAGGCCGACCCGCTCCAAGATCTCCTCGGCGCGGCTCGTGCCGACGCCGTAGATCGACGTCAAGGCGACTACGCCGCGCTTGCGGCCGGGGACGTCGACTCCTGCGATTCGAGGCATGGGAAAGTCAGATTTGGTGATTGACGATCAGGTGATTGGGATGCCTGGGCGACCGATCGTCAATCGCCCGATCACCAATCGCCCGATGCGTTACCCCTGGCGCTGCTTGTGCTTGGGGTTCTTCTTGTTGATGATGTAGATGCGGCCCTTGCGGCGGACGATCTTGTCGTCGGCCGACCGCTTCTTGACGCTGGCGCGAACCTTCATGGTCGGTCTGGTCTGGTCGTGGGGGGCGGCCGGAAAAAGGCCGGCCTGAAAGAACGCTCTACCCGGAGGCAGATACGCCCCAGATGGCGTGAAAAGCCCGCCGAACTCACTCCGTCGGGGCGCCCTCCGGGGGGCGGATCGCGACCCGCCCCTACTTGTAGCGGTAGACGATCCGGCCCTTCGTGAGGTCGTACGGCGACATCTCGACCGTCACGCGGTCGCCCGGCAGAATGCGGATGTAGAACTTCCGCATCTTGCCAGAGAGGAGGCCGAGGATCTCGTGCCCGTTCTCCAGCTCCACGCGGAACTGGGCGTTCGGGAGGGCCTCGGTGACTTTGCCGTCTTGTCGGATCGCGGGCTGCTTCGCCATGCGGGAGCGCCGGAGCGCAGGTGGTTGCTTAGGACTCGGAGGCGACGGGGACGGCCGGGGCCGCCAGGCTCTCACCGCGCGCCGTCGCCAGCGCGGATTCGATGAGGTCGTACGACGACAGGATCTCGGCGCCGCCCCGCCGGACGAGCACCATGTGCTCGTAGTGGGCGCTCGGCGCGCCGTCGGCCGTGCGGACCGTCCACCCGTCGTCGTCGACGGTGACGTCGCCCGTGCCGCCGTTGATCATCGGCTCGATGCACAGGGTCAGGCCCTCGCGCAGCTTTTTACCCACGCCCCGCCGCCCGAGGTTCGGGACGTTGGGGGGTTCGTGGAGTCTTTTCCCGACCCCGTGCCCCACCAGGTCGCGGACGACGCCGTAGCCCCGGCCCTCGCAGTAGCTCTGGATCGCGTAGCCGATGTCGCCGACGCGCCGCCCGGCGCCGGCCTGCTCGATCCCCTCGTACAACGCCGCCCGCGTCGTGTCGAGCAGGTCCTGAGCCTCCGCCGAGATCTCCCCGACGGGGAACGTGTACGCGAAGTCGCCGAAGTAGCCGCCCAGCTCGACGCCGCAGTCGACCGCGACCACGTCGCCCTCGCGGAGCTCGTAGGCGCTCGGGAAGCCGTGGACAACGACGTCGTTGACCGAGATGCACAGGCTGCCCGGGAACGGCGGCGTGTCGCCGCCCATCCGGTAGCCCTTGAACGCCGGCCGCCCGCCCGCGTCGCGGATGACGGCCTCGGCGGCCTGGTCCAGGCGGAGCGTCGGCGTGCCCGGATGGACGAGCTCGGCCGCCGCCGCCAGCGCGCGCTCGACGACGGCCGCCGCCTCGCGGATGCCCGCGACGTCGGCATCGTTCTTCAGCAGGATGCGGCCGGACGCCATCTACCGTCGCCGGCCGCGCACGCGGCCCGTCTTCATGAACCCGTCGTAGTGCCGCATGAGCAGGTGGCTCTCGATCTGCTGCAACGTGTCGAGCGTCACGCCAACCAGGATCAGCAGGCTCGTCCCGCCGAAGAACTGGGCGAACCCCTGCTGGACCCCGAACTGCGCGGCGATGGCCGGCAGGATGGCGACGAACCCGATAAAGATGGCGCCCGGCAGCGTGATCCGCGTCAGGATCGTGTCGATGAACTCGCTCGTCTGGCGGCCCGGCCGGACGCCCGGGATAAAGCCGCCCTGGCGCTTCATCGTGTCGGCCATCTCCTGCGGGTTCACCGCGATGGCCGTGTAGAAGTACGTAAAGAAGACGCAGATGACGAAGAAGATCGCCGAGTACCAGAACCCGAAGATGTCGCCCGTCGCCGTGCCGACCGTCTGCCAAAAGGCGCTCTCCTGGAAGAACGACGCGATCGTGCTCGGGATGAACATGATCGACTGCGCGAAGATGATCGGCATGACGCCGGCCGCGTTGACCCGGAGCGGGAGGTACTGCGTGGTGCCGCCCATCTGCTTCCGCCCGATCACGCGCTTGGCGTACTGGACCGGGATCCGCCGCGTCCCCTGGGTCACGAACACGACGCCGGCCGTGACGATGAACAGTGCCGCGAGCTCGATCAGGAAGATGAAGATGTTCGTGTCCGCCCGGCCGACCCCGCCGATCTGCGGCATCTCGTTGAGGAGCGCCTGCGGCAGGAACGCGATGATCCCGATCATGATGATCAGCGAGATGCCGTTGCCGATCCCCTTCTCGGTGATCCGCTCGCCGAGCCACATCACGAAGACCGTCCCGGCCGTCAAGCAGATCACGCAGACGACGGTGAACGCCCACGCCGGGATGACGATGGCCTGCCCGGACGTGGCCTGCAGGTTGATCGCGTAGCCGATGGACTGGA
Source organism: Rubrivirga sp. (assembly GCF_965213695.1). Lineage (GTDB taxonomy): Bacteria > Bacteroidota > Rhodothermia > Rhodothermales > Rubricoccaceae > Rubrivirga. The sequence goes on from NZ_OZ243912.1 coordinate 3,245,095, forward strand.
GCGCCGTGATGGCAATCGTGCCGTACCGCGTCCACTGGGTGATCTTGCGGCGCCCGTCCTCCCCTTCGCGCTGGAGCTTCTGGATCGGCGCCCAGACCGCGCCCAGCAGCTGGATGATGATCGACGCCGTGATGTACGGCATGATGCCGAGCGCGAACACGCCGGCCCGGAAGAACGCGCCGCCGACGAACAGGTCGAACAGCCCGAACAGGCCGCCCTGGTTCGGGTTGGCGTTCGCCAGCTCCTGGAGCGCGATCGCGTCGACGCCCGGGAGCGTCACGTACGAGCCCAGCCGGTAGACGACCAGGATGCCCAGCGTGAAGATGATCCGCTGCCGGAGCTCGTGGATCTTCCAGATGTTGCGGATCGATTCGGCGACCGAGGCCATTCTTGTGGGGTTCAGGGTTCAGGGTCCGGAGGTCGGGGAGCGTGCCCCGTGTCCGACACCCCCTAGGCCTCGACGACGGTGGCGGTCCCGCCAGCGGCCTCGATCTTCTCCTTGGCCGACGCCGAGAAGGCGTGGGCGTGGACGTCCAGCTTGACGCCGAAGTCGCCGTCGCCCAGGATCTTGTACCGGCCGTTCTTCCCGCCGATGCCGAGCGCCTTCAGCGTCTCCGGCGAGACGGTCGAGCCCGCCTCCAGCCGGCCCTCTTCGACGAGCGTCGCCAGGCGGCCGATGTTGATCGGGTCGTAGGCGACGCGGTTCCGGTTCTTGAACCCGTACTTCGGGACGCGCCGCTGGAGCGGCATCTGGCCGCCCTCGAACCACGTCGGGACGCCGCCGCCGGAGCGGCTCTTCTGGCCCTTGTGGCCGCGCGTGGCCGTGTCGCCATGGCCGGAGCCCTCGCCGCGCCCGACGCGCTTGCGGTTCTTGGTCGAGCCCTTGGCGGGCTTCAGGTTGCTGAGGTCCATCGTATGGGTGGCTTGAGTCGCCGGCCGGAGCCGACTCGCGAGCGCCGACGGGTGGGGCCGGCGCGGCGCCGATGGTGGCGCCTGGAAAAGATAGGCCGGCCGGGCGCGGGGCCGGGCCGACCGAGGATTCGGTTTTCGGTGAAGGGCCGGAGCCCTACGCCTCCTCGACGGAGACGAGGTGGCTCACCTTGGCCACCATCCCGCGGATCTGCGGCGTGGCCTCGACCTCGACGGTCTTCCCGATCTTGCGGAGGCCGAGCGCGACCATCGTCCGCTTCTGGTCGCCGGGCCGACGGATGACGCTCTTGGTCTGGGTGATCTTGATCGTTGGCATGGAGCTATGAGCTGTGAGCGATGAGCGGTGAGCCGTCGCAGAGAGCTCATCGCTCACCGCTCACGGCTCACGGCTCTACCCCTCGAACACCTGCTTGATGGTGATGCCGCGGCGGGCGGCGACCTCGCCGGGGTCCTGGAGCTGCTGGAGCGCGTCCATCGTCGCCGAGACCTGGTTGTGCGGGTTCGACGAGCCCTGGCTCTTCGACAGCACGTTCGAGATGCCGGCGCACTCGAGCACCGCGCGGACGCCGCCGCCGGCGATGACCCCGGTCCCGTCCGAGGCCGGCTTCAGGAGGACCGTGCCGGCGTCGTGGACGCCGCGGACCGCGTGCGGGATCGAGTTCGTGCCCGTCACCGGGACCGCGATCATGTTCTTCTTAGCGTCCTCGGTCCCCTTCGAGATCGCGTCGGCGACCTCGTTGGCCTTGCCGAGGCCCTGCCCGACCTTCCCGTTCCCGTCGCCGACGACGACGACGGCGTTGAACGAGAAGCGCCGGCCGCCCTTGACGACCTTCGCCACGCGGTTGACCGCGACGAGCTTCTCGATCAGGTTCGAGCGGTTCGCCTCGTTGTCGCGTCCGTCGCTGCGACGGTCCCGGCCTCCGCGACCGCCTCGGTTCTGCTGCTGTGCCATGTGAGTGCGTGTGTTAGAGGGTGAGGCCGCCGTCGCGGGCGCCCTCGGCGACCGCCTGGACGTTGCCGTGGTAGCGGTAGCCGCCCCGGTCGAAGACCGCGCGGTCGACGCCGGCCTCCTTCGCCCGCTCCGCGATCCGCTGGCCGACCGCCTTCGAGGCGTCGACGCCGATGCCGCCCCCGTTCTCCCGAGTGCTGGCGGCGGCCAGCGTCGTGCCGGCCGCGTCGTCGATGAGCTGGGCGTAGATGTGCTTGTTCGAGCGGAACACGCTCAGGCGCGGGCGGGCCGGCGTGCCGGCGACCTTGGCGCGGATGCGGCGCCGGATGCGGGCGCGCTGCGTGACCTTCTTCGCGGTCTTGGACATGATGGGGGAGCGCTGGGGGCCGACGGGATGGCCGTCTGGCCGCGCGGGGGTTGAGTGATGCGTGAGGAGCAACGGGTGAAGGGCTCATCACCCCTCACCCTGTGCCCATTACCTCGCGGCCGTCTTGCCCGCCTTGCGGCGGACGTACTCGTCGGTGTACCGGACGCCCTTGCCCTTGTAAGGCTCCGGCGGACGGAGGGCCCGGATCTTGGCCGCCACCTGGCCGACCAACTGCTTGTCGATGCCGGTGATCTTGATCCGCGGGTTCTGGCCGCGGACCGTCGTGGCCTCGATGTCGATGCCGTCCGGCGGGACGAAGTAGATCGGGTGCGAGAACCCGAGCGCGAGCTCGAGCACGTCGAGCCCCTGCACCTTCGTCGCCTCGGCGCGGTACCCGACGCCGATCACGTCGAGCTCCTTCGTGTAGCCCTCCGAGACGCCCTGGACCATGTTGGCGAGGAGCGACCGCGTCAGGCCGTGGAGCGCCTTGTGCCGCTTCTGCTCGGTCGGCCGCGAGACGACGATCTCGCCGTCCTGCATCTCGACCGAGAGGTCGGGGTCGACGTCGAGCTCGAGCTGGCCCTTGGGGCCCTTGACCGTCGCGTGGTTCTTGTTCGAGATGTCGAACGAGACGCCGTCGGCGACCGGGATGGGGAGGTTTCCGATTCGGGACATGAGAGTCTGGGATGTGAGGCCGCCCGCCCGGCGCCTCGCGCGGTGGGAATCGGGTTAGCTGACGGTCGCCAGGACCTCGCCGCCGATGCCGGCGCGGCGAGCCTCCTTGTCGGTCATCACCCCGCGGCTCGTCGAGATCACGGCGATGCCGAGCCCGTTCATCACGCGCGGCAGGTCGCTCGCCCCGACGAACCGGCGCAGGCCCGGCTTCGACACGCGGTCGATGGTCTGGATGACCGGCTTGCCGCCCCGGAGGTACTTGAGGTAGATCCGGATCAGCCCCTGCTTCGAGTCCTCGACGTTGACGTAGTCGGCCACGTAGCCCTTGTCGACCAAGATCTGGGTGATGGCCCGCTTGAGGTTCGAGGCCGGCACGTCCACGTAGGGGTGGCGGGCCTTCTGGGCGTTGCGGATCCGGGTGAGGTAGTCCGCGACGGGATCGCTGAGAGCGCTCATGGTGTCTTCGGCCAGTTCGGGGAGCCCGCTTGGCCGCTAGAGGATAGAAAGTCTGGAGTTCAGGGTTCAGAGTTCAGAGTTCAGAGTTGAACCGGAGATGACTCCCAACTCCGAACTCCGAACTCGCTACCAGCTCGACTTGCGGACGCCGGGGATCTTGCCCTCGACGGCGAGCTCGCGGAACACGTTGCGGCAGACGCCGAACGTGCGGAGGTAGCCACGCGGCCGGCCCGTCAGGGCGCAGCGGTTGTGGAGGCGGACGGGGCTGGCGTTGCGCGGCAGCTTCTGGAGTTGCTCCGCGATCGCCTGCGCGTCGGCCGGGTTGAAGTCGTCGCTCGACTTGAGCTGCCGCATCTGCTCCTTCAGCTCAGCGCGCTTGGCGGCGTACTTCTGGACGGCCTTGCGGCGCTTCTTCTCGCGGGCGACGACGGATGTCTTAGCCATGGGATCTCTCGGTGTGGAGTGGGGCGGCCTTACGCGGCCTGGGCCTCGCGGCGGACGAACGGCATCCCGAGCGCCTTGAGCAGCGCGTGGGCCTCCTCGTCCGTGTCGGCCGTCGTCACGAACGTGATGTCGAGGCCCGAGATGCGGGGCGTCGAGTCGATGTCGATCTCGGGGAAGATGATCTGCTCCTTGACGCCGAGCGTGTAGTTGCCGCGGCCGTCGAACGAGCGGTCCGGCACGCCGCGGAAGTCGCGGACGCGCGGCAACGCCAGCGTCACCAGCCGGTCCACGAACTCCCACATCCGGTCGCCCCGGAGTGTGACCGCGGCGCCGACGGGCATCCCCTCGCGCAGCTTGAAGTTCGAGATCGACTTGCGCGCGTTGCGGACCGTCGGCTGCTGGCCGGTGATCTTGCGGAGCTCCTCAACGGTGTCGTCGAGGACTTTCTTGTTCTGCGAGGCCTCGCCGATCCCCTTGTTCACAACCACTTTCAAGAGGCGCGGGACCTCCATCGGGTTCGTGTAGCCGAACTGCTCGGTCAGCGCCGGGGCGATCTCGGAGCGGTAGCGCTCCTTGAGGCGGGGGGTGTAGTTTTCCATCTTTGTTGCGTGTTGCGTGTTGCGTATCAGGGTGCGCTCAACACGCAACACGTAATACGCTACGGGCCACTAGCTGTCGAGCTCCTCGCCGGTCGTCTTCGCGTAGCGGACCCACCGGCCCTCGCCCGTGTTCGGGTCCTCGACGCGCTTGCGGCCGATCCGGGTGGGGGCCCCGTTGCCGTCGACGGCCATCACGTTCGAGATGTGGATGGGCTTCTCGGCCTCGATCCGACCGCCGTTGGGGTAGGTCTGGTTCGGCTTGGTGTGCTTGAGCCGGAGGTTGACCCCCTCGACGAGCACACGCTCCTTGCCCGGGTAGACATCGAGCACGCGGGCCTGGTACCCCTTCGGTCGGTCGTTCTGACCGCCGCCGTGGGCCGTGATCCGCTTCGTCAGGACGACCGTGTCGCCCTTCTTGACGTGGAGCTTCTTCTGCTTGTTTGTGGTGCGAGGCATCGTTTCGGGGTTGAATGTGGTTGTGTTGAAGGTTGAAGGTTCGGAACCTTCCACGTTCACACGTTCAACATTCCACGCTAAAGGACTTCCGGGGCGAGGGAGACGATCCGCATGAACTGGCGGTCGCGGAGCTCACGGGCGACGGGCCCGAAGATGCGGGTGCCGCGGGGCTCGTCGGCGTCGTTGAGGAGGACGGCCGCGTTCTCGTCGAACCGGATGTAGGAGCCGTCCGGCCGGCGGAGCTCCTTCTTGGTCCGGACGATGACGGCCTTCGAGACGTCGCCCTTCTTCACGTTCCCGCCGGGGATCGCGTTCTTGACCGAGACGACGATGACGTCGCCGACGCGGGCGTAGCGGCGGCCGGAGCCGCCGAGCACGCGGATGCAGAGGACCTCCTTGGCCCCGCTGTTGTCGGCGACGTTGAGTCGGGATTCCTGCTGAATCATTGCGATTTGAGATCTGCGATTTGTGATGTACGATTGATGAACCGGAGTCGCCTCCAAATCGTCAACCGCCAATCTGAAATCGTCAATGGTTACCGGGCGCGCTCGAGGATCTCCACGAGCCGCCACCGCTTCGTCTTCGACAGCGGGCGGGTCTCCTGGATGCGGACGGTGTCGCCCGCGCCAGCGTCGTTCGTCTCGTCATGGGCCTTCAGCTTGGTCGTCTGCTTGACGTACTTGCCGTAGATGGGGTGCTTCACCTGGCGCTCGATGGCCACGGTGATCGTCTTGTCCATCTTGTCGCTCACGACGAGGCCGACGCGGAACTTGCGCGCGCCGCGCTCGGCGACCGCCGCGTCGGCGGTCGGGGTGTCAGTAGCCATAGCCTGGGGGGCCCTCTCGGGCGGGGTGCTAGTCGCTTGGTGGGCCGGGACCCCACCAACTACGGAAGGTGCGCCTGGGCGCGGGGCCGGGGCTAGCCCGGCAGGATGCGAGGATAGGCACGGGGCCGGTGAAGGTTCAGGGAGAGCGGGGCCCGAGGCCCCTCCCCCACCGAAGCTTCACGCGCTCCGGGCCGCCTACGCGCCGGCCTGAGTGGCCTTCTTCTGGTTGAGGACCGTCTGGAGGCGGGCGATCTCGCGCCGCTTCTTGCGCAGGACGATTGGGTTCTCGAGGCCGGTCACGGAGCGCCGGAACCGGAGGTCGGTCAGGTCCCGCTGCTCCTCGGCGATCCGCTGGCGGATCTCGGCCTCGCTGAGGTCGCGGATCTCGTTGGCTTTCATGTCGATGGTCAAAGAGACCCCGACCGCTCACAGCGCCCGGGGCCGAGTGGGGAAGGTCAGTCGCTGCTGGGCGGCGTGTTGCCGTCGTCCGACGTCCGGTCGCCCTGGTGCTGCGGGTTCGGGCCGGCGTTCTCCTCGGCGGACTCGGAGGCGTTCTCGGCCACCGGCCGCTCGATGGGCTCGTCGGTGTCGATCTCGACGACGTTGCCGTCCTGCTCGCGCAGGCCCTCGACGTACTCGTCGAGCCCGTCGAAGTCGCCGTCGGCGAGGTACCGGGCCTGGCGGGCCCACGTCTCCTCGTTGACCGACTGCTGGTCGGTCCCGTCGGCCTGGACGATCTCGCGGAGCTGCTCCAGGTCGAGGTTGGCCAGCTTCTCGAACGAGTCGATGCCGGCGGCCTCGAGCTGCTCGGCCATCGTGTCGCCCAAGCCGTAGACCTTGGTAAAGTCGGTCGTGGTGACCTCGGCCGTGATCGCGTCCACCTCGTCGGCGGCGGTCCCGGCCGGCGGGGGCACGGGCGCGGCCTCCGGGCGGACCACGAACTTGGCCTTGACGGGGAGCTTCTGGATCGCCAGGCGCATGGCCTCGCGGGCCAACTCCTCGTCGACCCCGCCGATCTCGAACAGGATCCGGCCCGGCTTGACGACGGCCACCCAGTACTCGGGCGAGCCCTTGCCCTTGCCCATCCGGGTCTCGGCCGGCTTCTTGGTGATCGGCTTGTCGGGGAACACGCGGATCCACACCTTGCCCACGCGCTTCATGCGGCGGGTCATGGCGATACGGGCGGCCTCGATCTGGCGGGACGTGATCCAGCCGGCCTCGAGGACCTTGATCCCGTAGTCCCCGAAGGTGACGCGGGCGCCCCGCTGGGCGAGGCCCTTGACGCGGCCCTTCTGCATCTTGCGGAACTTGGTCCGCTTCGGCATCAACATGGTTTACTCGGTCTCGATGGGAGTTGCAGGAAGGGTCGGTTAGCGACGGCCACCGCCGCCGCCGCTGCCGCCGCGGCCACGTCCGCCGCCGCCGGAGTTGCCGCCGCGACCGCGACCGCCACGGTTGTCGCCGCCGCCGCGCTCGTCGCGGCCACCGCCACGGCCTTCACGGCGACGCCGCTCCGGGACGCTCGGCGCCGCATTCTGCTGGCGCTGGGCCGTCGCGTTCGGCGAGAGGTCGGGCTGGCCGATGACCTCGCCGTGGAAGATCCAGACCTTGACGCCGGCCGTCCCCTGGATGGTGAACGCCGTCGCCTGGGCGTAGTCGATGTCGGCCCGCATCGTGTGGAGCGGGACGCGGCCCTCGAGGTACTGCTCGACGCGGCCCATCTCCGACCCGCCGAGCCGGCCGGCCAGCTTGATGCGGATGCCCTGGGCGCCCATTCGCATCGCGGCCCCGAGCGCCTGCTTCATCGCGCGGCGGTAGGACACGCGGCCTTCCAGCTGCTGCGCGATGTTCTGGGCCACGAGCGAGGCGTCCAGCTCGGGCCGCTTGATCTCGTTGATGTTGATCTGGATGTCCTTCGCCGTGAGCGCCTTGAGCTCCTCGCGGAGCTTCTCGACCTCGGAGCCGCCGCGGCCGATGATGACGCCCGGACGCGACGTGTGCAGCGTCAAGATGACCCGCTTCGGGGTCCGCTCGATCACGACGCGGCTCAGGCCGGCCCGCTTGAGGCGGGCGTCGAGGTAGCGACGGATCTCGTGGTCCTCGACGATCTTGTCGGCGTAGGTGCCGTCGGTGTACCAGTTCGAGTCCCAGCCTCGGATCACACCGAGACGGAAGCCGATGGGGTTGGTTTTCTGACCCATTGTCTTTGGTGTCTGGGTGTGGGGTTAGTCCGTGACGCGCTCGCCGCGACGGATCGTCCGGTCGTCAGCCTCCTCCGTCACGTCGGGCGTGCCGACGACGACGGTGAGGTGGCTGGAGCGCTTCAAGATCGGGTGGGCCCGGCCGCGAGAGACCGGGCGGAACCGCTTGATGACGGGCGCCTGGTCGACCATGATGGTCTTGACGATGAGCGCGTCGTCGTCGATCCGCTCGTCCTGGTTCTGGTCCACCAAGTTGCCGTAGGCGTCCTGGATGGCCCGGCGGACCATCGCGGCGGCCTTCTGCGGCATGAACTCCAGCGTCGTGATGGCCTGCTGGGCGTTCTTGCCGCGGACGACGTCGGCCACGATCCGCATCTTGCGGGGGCTGATGCGGAGGTACTTCCGCTTGGCGCGTGCTTCCATGATTCTATCGTTGAGCGATGAGCGTGGAGCTATGAGCCCTCACGGCTCACCGCTCACGGCTTGTGATTAGCGGCGGCGGTCCTTCTTGCCGCCAGCGTGGCCGCGGAACGTCCGCGTCGGGGCGAACTCGCCCAGCCGGTGGCCGATCATGTTCTCGGTCACGTAGACCGGGATGAACTGCTTCCCGTTGTGGACGGCGAACGTGTGGCCGAGCATGTCGGGCGTGATCATCGAGCCGCGGCTCCACGTCTTGACGACGCGCTTCTTGCCGCCCTCGTTCATCTCCTCGACCTTCTCGCGGAGCTTGTAGTGGACGAAGGGTCCCTTCTTGAGCGAACGTGCCATTGGATGAGTCTGGATGTATGGGGGGATGGGAGGATGGGGGGCGAGCCACGCCCACACCCCCATCCCCACACACTCTATTTCTTGGCCTTGCGGCGGCGGACGATGAACTGGTTCGACGCCTTCTTCTTCTTGCGCGTCTTGAAGCCCTTGGCGTAGACGCCGGTCGGGCTCTTCGGGTGGCCGCCGGACGACTTGCCCTCGCCGCCGCCCATCGGGTGGTCGACCGGGTTCATCGCCACGCCGCGCGTCTGGGGCCGGATGCCGAGCCAGCGCGACCGACCGGCCTTGCCGATCTCGACGTTCATGTGGTCCGGGTTCGACGTCTGGCCGATGGTCGCCCGGCACTCGACCGGGACCCGGCGGACCTCGCCGGAGGGGAGTTTGAGGTTGGCGTACTTGCCCTCCCGCGCCGTCAGCTGCGCCGACGTGCCGGCGGACCGCGCCATCTGGGCGCCCTTGCCCGGCTTCATCTCGATGGCATGCACCTGGGTGCCCAGCGGGATGTTCGCCAGCGGCAGGCAGTTGCCGACGTCCGGCGACGAGTCCGGGCCGTTCGTGACGGTCTGGCCCACCTCGAGCTTGTCCGGCGCGATGATGTAGCGCTTCTCGCCGTCGGCGTAGAACAGGAGCGCGATCCGGGCCGAGCGGTTCGGGTCGTACTCGATGGCGGCGACGCGGGCGGGGATCCCGTTCTTGTCGCGCTTAAAGTCGATGATGCGGTAGCGCCGCTTGTGACCGCCGCCGCGGTGGCGCGAGGTCTTCCGGCCGTTGTTGTTCCGGCCGCCGGTGCGCTTGCGCGTGTCGAGCAGGCTCTTCTCCGGCTCCGACTTCGTGATCGCGTCGAAGCCAGAGACCGAGCGGTGCCGCTGACCGGGCGTGGTCGGCTTAAGCTTACGGATGGGCATGGTGCTGGGGGCATTCCTGCCGGCGGCGACCGCCGGCTTTGCGCCCCGGTGGGTTAAACGGATTCGTAGAAGTCGATCTCGCCGGCGCGCAGCGTGACGATGGCCTTTTTCCAGCCGGCCTGGCGGCCCTGGACCAAGCCCCGCTTCGTCATCTGGCGGCGGCGCTTGCCGCGGACGACCATCGTGCGGACCTCCTTGACCTCGACGTCGGGGTAGCGGTCCTCGATGGCCTTGCGGATCTCGAGCTTGTTGGCCGTCTTGGCGACGCGGAAGCTGTAGTGCCGGCCCTCGTCGGACAGGCGCGTCGACTTCTCGGTCAGGACGGGGGCGAGGATGATCTGGCTCATGGGTCCTAAGCGGTTTCGTCGCCCTCGGGGGCGTCGGGCGTGTCGGTGGCCTCCGGGGCTTCGGTGGCCGGCGTCTCCGCCTCAGTGACCGGGGCGTCGGGCGCCTCCGGGTTGGCCGTCGTCGGGGCCTGGTCCATCGGGACCGGGAGGTCCGTGTCGGCCCCGTCGACCGTCGCCTTGCCCACCGGGCGGAGCGCCTCGGTGAGCGCCTCGACGGCGCCCTCCTGCAAGAGGATCGTCTTGGCGTTCATCAGGTCCAGCGTCGAGGCCTGGTCGGCCGGGCAGACGGTGACCCCGGGGAGGTTGCGGGCCGAGCGGAAGAAGACGTCGTCGATGCCGTTCGTGAGCACGAGCGCCTTGCCGGCGATCCCGTTCCCCTTCAGCATCCCGGCGACCTCGCGCGTCTTGGGCGCGTCGAGCGTCATCGTCTCGACGATGCGGAAGGCGTCGCCGTCGAGCTTGTACTTGATCGCGCTCCGCCGCGCGAGCTGCTTCGTCTTCTGGTTGATCCGCATCTTGTACTCGTGCGGCCGGGGCCCGAAGATGGTGCCGCCGCCCTTGCGGAGCGGGCTCTTGGCATCACCGGCGCGGGAGTTGCCGGTCCCCTTCTGGCGGTACAGCTTGCGGCGGGACTTCGAGACCTCGCTCCGCTCCTTCGTCTTGTGCGTGCCCTGGCGCTTGTGCGCCTGGATCGCGCGGACGTCGAGCCAGATGGCGTGGTCGTTCGGCTCCAGCCCGAAGATGGCGTCGTCGAGCTCGACCTGGCGGCCGGCCTCGGCGCCGTCCTTGGTGTAGACAGTCAGTTTCATGGGTCTAGGCGCGGCGGATCTCGACGATCCCGTTCTTGTGGCCGGGCACGGCGCCCTTGACCAGGATCAGGTTGTTGTCCGGAAAGGTGCGGACGACGCGGACGTTCTTCTGCGTCACGCGGTCGCCGCCGGTCCGGCCGCCCATCTTGGTGCCCTTGAACACGCGCGACGGGTCGGACGCCTGGCCGATCGAGCCCGGGGCCCGCTGGCGGTTGTGCTGGCCGTGCGTGGCGTCGCCGACACCTTTGAAGTTGTGCCGCTTCACGACGCCCTGGAAGCCCTTGCCCTTTGAGGTGCCCGAGACGGCGACGCGGTCGCCCTCCTCGAACACGTCGACCGTGACCTCGTCGCCGAGGGACACGTCGAGGTCCGTGTCGCGGAACTCGACGACGTGCTTCTTGGGGGAGACGCCGGCGGCCTCGAAGTGGCCCTGCTGGGCCTTCGTGGTCCGCTTGATCTTGGCGTCTTGGAAGCCGAGCTGGACGGCCGAGTAGCCGTCCGTCTCGGGCGTCTTGACCTGGGTGACGGCGCAGGGGCCGGCCTCGATGACCGTGACGACGGTCTGCCGTCCAGAGGCGTCGAAGACGCTCGTCATGCCGACCTTGCGGCCGAGGAGTGCGCTCATTGAACCGGGGGGTTAGTTAAGCGGGAAGTAGAGGAGGGAGCGGTGAGGCGTGAGCCGTGAGGTCCGACGCCTGAAGGCTCATCGCTCGCGCCTCACGCCTCACCGCTCGAATCAGACCTTGATCTCGACGTGGACGCCGCTCGGGAGCTCGAGCTTCATGAGCGCGTCGACGGTCTTCGACGAGGTCGACAGGATGTCGATGAGCCGCTTGTGGTCGCGCGTCTCGAACTGGTCCCGCGCCTTCTTGTCGACGTGGGGCCCCTTCAGGACGGTGTAGATCTTCTTGCGCGTCGGGAGCGGGATGGGCCCGCTGACGACGGCGCCGGTCGACTTGACCGTGCGGATGATCTTCTCGGCGCTCTTGTCCACCAGGGTGTGGTCGAAGGACTTGAGCTTGATCCGGATCTTCTGGTTCGCCATTGCTGAAGGCCAGGGGCCAGGGAGAAAGAGTCAGTGGGCGGATGCCGGGACTGGACTGCCGTTCGCTGGCCAGTGGCTGAGAGAGAACGCGCGGGCGGCAGGACAGAGAAGGTCCGACCTGCCGCCCCCAGCGTGTGTGTGTTCTAGTCGAGGATCTTCGAGACGACGCCCGCGCCGACCGTCCGGCCCCCCTCCCGGATCGCGAACCGGAGACCCTGCTCCATCGCCACCGGCTGGATGAGCGCGACCGTGAACTGCGTGTTGTCCCCCGGCATCACCATCTCGACCCCCTCGGCCAGCTCGATGTCCCCCGTCACGTCCGTCGTCCGGAAGTAGAACTGGGGACGGTACCCCTTGAAGAACGGGGTGTGACGGCCCCCCTCGTCCTTGCTCAGGATGTACACCTCGCACTCGAACCGCTTGTGCGGCGTGACCGCCCCCGGCTTCGTCAGGACCATCCCCCGCTCGACCGCGTCCTTCTCGATCCCCCGCAAGAGGATCCCCGCGTTGTCCCCGGCCTGGGCCGAGTCCAGGAGCTTCCTGAACATCTCGACGCCCGTCACCGTCGACGACTGCTTCGTCTCCGAGATCCCGACGATCTCGACCGGGTCCCCGACCTTGATCGCCCCCCGCTCGACCCGGCCCGTGACGACGGTCCCCCGGCCCGTGATCGAGAACACGTCCTCGACCGGCATCAGGAACGGCTGGTCGACGGCCCGCTCCGGCGTCGGGATGTACGAGTCGACGGCCGACATGAGCTCGTCGACCTTCGCCACCCACTCGGCCTCCCCGTTCAGGGCCCCGAGCGCCGACCCCTGGATCACGGGCAGGTCGTCGCCCGGGAACTCGTACGAGCCCAGGAGCTCCCGGACCTCCATCTCGACGAGCTCCAACAGCTCCTCGTCGTCGACCAAGTCGGCCTTGTTCATGAACACGACGATGTAGGGCACGCCGACCTGGCGCGCGAGGAGGATGTGCTCGCGCGTCTGGGGCATCGGCCCGTCGGTCGCCGCGACGACGAGGATGGCCCCGTCCATCTGGGCCGCCCCGGTCACCATGTTCTTGACGTAGTCGGCGTGGCCGGGGCAGTCGACGTGGGCGTAGTGCCGCTCGGCCGTCTCGTACTCGACGTGGGCCGTCGCGATCGTGATCCCGCGCTCGCGCTCCTCGGGCGCGTTGTCGATCTGGTCGAACGACATGGCCGTCCCGCCCTGGGCCTCGGCCAACACCTTCGTGATGGCCGCGGTCAGCGTCGTCTTCCCGTGGTCGACGTGGCCGATCGTGCCCACGTTGACGTGGGGCTTCGTACGCTGGAACTGTTCCTTCGCCATGAGTCTGTTGGTCTGGGTGAGTTGTCTGAGTGAGGGGGTACGGGGTACTTGGTACGTGGTACGCGGGTGGACGTGAGCGTCCGTACCCGGTACCGCGTACCAAGTACCTCCTTTAGGCCGCGGCCTTGCCGGCGGCCGAGATCTCCTCGGCGATCGACGTCGGGACCTCCTCGTAGTGGTCGAACTGCATCGAGTAGATGGCCCGGCCCTGCGTGTTCGAGCGCAGGTCGGTCGAGTACCCGAACATCTCCGAGAGCGGGACGAAGGCGTCGACGACCTGGGCGTCGCCGCGCTGGCCCATCCCCTCGATCCGGCCGCGCCGGGACGAGAGGTCGCCGATCACGTCGCCCATGTACTCCTCGGGCGTGATGACCTCGACCTTCATGATGGGCTCCATGATGACGGGGCTCGCGCGGCGCGCGGCCTCCCTCAGCGCCATCCGGCCGGCGATCTCGAACGAGAGCTGGTCGGAGTCGACGTTGTGGAACTTGCCGTCGTAGAGCCGGGCCTTGATGGCCTCCATCGGGTAGCCCGCGAGCGGGCCCTGGTCGAGCGCGCTCTCGATCCCCTTCTGGACCGACGCGATAAACTCGCGCGGGATCGCGCCGCCCTTGATCTCGTCGACGAACTCGAGCCCCTCGGTGCCGGGCTCGGCCGGCGAGAACTCGATCTCGACGTGGGCGAACTGGCCGCGGCCGCCCGACTGCTTCTTGTGCGTGTAGGTGTGGTCGACCGACTTCCGGATCGCCTCGCGGTACGAGACCTGGGGCTCGCCGACGTTCGCCTCGACCTTGAACTCGCGCTTGAGCCGGTCCACGATGATCTCGAGGTGGAGCTCGCCCATGCCGGCGATGAGCGTCTGGCCGGTCTCCTCGTCGGAGGACACCTTGAAGGTCGGGTCCTCCTCGGCGAGCTTCTGGAGCCCGACGCCGAGCTTGTCGATGTCGGCCTTCGTCTTGGGCTCAATCGCGATCTTGATGACGGGCTCCGGGAAGTCCATCGCCTCGAGCACGACCGGGTGGTCCGGGTCGCAGAGCGTGTCGCCGGTCTTGGTGTCCTTGAGCCCGACGATGGCGCAGATGTCGCCGGCCTTGACCGTGTCGACGTCCTCGCGCGTGTTGGCGTGCATGAAGAGGAGCCGGCCGGCCCGCTCCTTCTTCTCGTTGTTCGCGTTGACGAGCGCGTCGCCCTTGTTGAGGCGGCCCGAGTACACGCGCGCGAACGTCAAGCGGCCGACGTAGGGGTCGGTCGCGATCTTGAACGCGATGGCCGCGAACGGCGCGTCGGGGTCGGCCTCGCGCGTCACGACGTCCTCGGTCCGGGGCTTGTGGCCCTCCATCGCCGGCACGTCGTGCGGCGACGGGAGGTAGTCGACGATGCCGTCGAGCAGCTGCTGGACGCCCTTGTTCTTGAACGCCGAGCCGCAGAAGACCGGCGTGATGTCCATCGAGATGACCGCCTTGCGGACGGTCTCCTTGACGGTCTCGACCGGGAGCTCCTCCCCTTCGAGGTACATCATCAGGAGCTCGTCGTTGTGCTCGGCGACAGCCTCCAGGAGCACGATCCGGGCCTTCTTGGCGGCCGGCTTCAGGTCCTCCGGGATGTCGACCTCGTCCCAGGTCGAGCCCTGGGTCGCGTCGTCGAAGATGAACGCCTTGTTCGAGATCAGGTCGATGTGGCCGCGGAACATCTCGCCGTCGCCGATCGGGATCTGGACGGGCACGGCGTTGGCGCCCAACCGGTCCTTCATCATGGCGACGGCGTTCTCGAAGTTGGCCCCGGTCCGGTCCATCTTGTTGACGAACGCGATCCGGGGGACGTGGTACTTGTCCATCTGCCGCCAGACCGTCTCCGACTGGGGCTCGACGCCGCCGACGGAGCAGAACAGGGCGACGGCCCCGTCGAGCACGCGGAGCGACCGCTCGACCTCGACCGTGAAGTCGACGTGGCCGGGCGTGTCGATGATGTTGATCCGGTGGCCGTTCCACTCGGCGGTCGTGGCCGCCGAGGTGATCGTGATGCCACGCTCCTTCTCCTGCTCCATCCAGTCCATCGTGGCGCCGCCCTCGTGGACCTCGCCGATCCGGTGCGTCTTGCCGGTGTAGTACAGGATGCGCTCGGTCGTCGTCGTCTTGCCGGCGTCGATGTGCGCCGAGATCCCGATATTGCGGGTCTTCGTGAGCGAGAAAGTCTTGCCTTGGAGGTCGTCGGCCATGGGAGTCGTCAGGGTCGGAGTTGTGCCGAGAGAACGCGCCGGACCCGTCGGGGACCGGGAGCGCGTGTGACGGTTCAGTTAGAAGCGGGCGAAGTGGGCGAACGCCTTGTTGGCCTCGGCCATCCGGTGCGTGTCGTCCTTCTTCTTGACGGCGCCGCCCTCGCCGCGGCTCGCCGCGATGAGCTCGGCCGCCAGCCGGTTGGCCATCGACTTATCGCCGCGGGCCTTGGCGTACTGCAACAGCCAGCGGAACGCCAGCGACGTCCGCCGCTCGGGGCGGACCTCGATGGGCACCTGGTAGGTCGCGCCGCCGACGCGGCGGCTCCGGACCTCGACGAGCGGGGCCGCGTTCGTCAGCGCCTGGCGGAACACCTCGACGCCGGGCTCGCCGATCCGCTCCTCGACCAAGTCGAAGGCGCCGTACACGAGCCCCTGGGCCACGGACTTCTTGCCGTCGCGCATGACGGCGGCGATGAACTTGGCGACGGTGACGTCGCCGTAGATCGGGTCCGGAGTGGGGATCCGCTTTTCTGCTTGCTTCCTGCGCATGGGGTTGTGTCAGCTTTGAGCTGTCAGCGGTGAGCTGTGAGTAACGGCGTCGCGAGCAGGCGGTGGTGCCCGAGGGCTCACCGCTCATCGCTCACGGCTCGTCGTTACGCCTTCGGCTTCTTAGCGCCGTACTTCGAGCGGCTCTGGCGACGGTCGGCGACGCCGGCCGTGTCGAGCGCGCCGCGCACGATGTGGTACTTCACGCCGGGGAGGTCCTTGACGCGGCCCCCACGGACGAGCACGATCGAGTGCTCCTGGAGGTTGTGGCCCTCGCCCGGGATGTAGGCGATGACCTCGATCCCGTTCGTGAGCCGGACCTTGGCCACCTTCCGGAGCGCCGAGTTCGGCTTCTTCGGCGTCGTCGTGTAGACGCGGGTGCAGACGCCTCGGCGCTGCGGGTTGCCCTGGAGCGCGGCGGACTTGGACGTCTGGCGCTTCGGCGTGCGGCCCTTGCGGACGAGCTGGTTGATCGTAGGCACAGCGGTGCGGTCGGTCGGAGGAGAGTGCGCGCGGCGACCGGCCGGCGCGCGAGAAGTCGGACCCCCAACGTAGCCATGCCTATCGCCGAGCCCAATGTCCAGACCTTCACAATCAGGGACCCGACCGCCCATTCCAGCCTCCAGGGCGCGAAGCTTGTGTGCAGATCGGACACTGGTATAAACCTGTCTACCGCGTGGACTGGTCCGCCCCTGTCTGCGCTTTGGCCTCGTGCGCGTCGGTGGACCGCCGCGTAGGTTCTGGCCGCCCGTGCCCCGACCCCGTGTTCGCGCTGATCGCCGCCTTCCTCCTCTCGCTCGCGAGCTTCGTGTTCGCCCTGCTGACGTACGTCGACAGCCGGCGGCTCCGTGAGCTGGCCCACCGGAGCACGGCGCTCTCGAGCACCCACACCGCGAGCCTGTTGCTGGGCGAGGCGGCCGGCGTCATCGCGGACGTCGACCGGCTCCTGGCCCGCTCCGCCATCGACCCGGACCTGCGGGCGCGGGTCGACGAGATCCGCCAGCGGGTCGAGGCCGACCGTGAGCACGTGGCCCGTTCGATGTCAGAGGTGGCCTACGGCGACCTCTCCGCCGCCGGGTACCGCGAGATCGCCGCCCACTCGTCGCTCACCATCTACCGCGTCGTGGGTGGGCGTCGCGAACTGCTCGACATCCTGCTCGCCGTCCGCGCCGACCTGCCGGCCGAGCCTAGACCGGCGGCGTAAAGAGGGAGCGGGGTTGCCCAAGTCAAGCGCGTGGCAGATCTGGAGGGAGGCCGTCGGCCCCAGGGTCGTCCGCGAGCGGGAGCCGCTTCGTCGCCACGATCTGAACCGCGAAGTGGACCGCGACGAGGACGAAGGCGGCCAGCCACACGTAATACCCCCACACGAAGACGAGGCTCGCCAGGAGGCCACTCATGGAGCGCGAGAACACGAACGGCGTCCCAGCCACAACGGCCGCCGCCACGGCGAACGCCACGACGGGCCACGCCTTCCCCCGCGCCCCGCGTCGCCAGAAGAGCGAGGAGACCATGAGCACGTTCGCAAACGTGAGCAGGCCCATGTACGAGTCCGACGTCATCGCGAAGAGGTCTCCGAGGTTCAAACCGGCAACCCACGCGCAGACGGCTCCGGCGATGTACCCCGCTGGCACGTTCAGAAATTCCGGCATCCACACCGCCGGGAGCGTCAGGCTCAGCGCGAAGAGGGCCCACGCGGCGTAGAGCAGCGCGTTCCGGCGGACGGGGCGGGCGAACAGGGGCATGGGCAAGAAGGAGTGGGCGGGCTGCCGCTACGGCTCGTCACTCTTGGTAGCCGGGGTTGCGCCCAGAGTCGAACGAGGCCGTGAGCGCGTCCCGGACCTCGTCGTAGAGCCGGGCCCGGCTGACGCTGTGCGACTCGACGGCGAAGTAGCCCAGCGTGCCGGGCCGCTCGGGGTACGGCTCGGCTTCGTGGCCGGGGACCTCGAGGCCGGCGCGGAAGCGCGTGATGTGAGCGAGGTACCCGGCGATGCTGTCGCGCAGGGCACGCACGTTCCGGTCCGCGTCGCCAAACAGAACTCCCAGCGCTCCATTCAGGATGTCTACGACCGTCTGCATCCACCCTACGAGCCCTTCGGAGGGAAGCTGGGACAGGAGCCGCACCAGCGTCTCGCGCATCAGCGTCAGGCTCTGCTGCTGAGCGTACCGGCTCTGCGTCCCCTCTACGCCCCGGGCGAACCGCTCGAACGCGTCTCGGTGGCCGTGTCTGGAGTACGGGTCGTGGCGCTCGACCTCCACGTGCGTCAGGTCGAAGCGTCCGCCGAGCTGTGGGGCCGGCGTCGTCGTGGTGTCGTCGAACGCGTCGATCCGCCCGAGCAGAATCTCTGCGAGGATGTCGAAGAGAGGGCTGTGGAAGGTCGCTGTCCTGTACCGCAACAGGGGCAGGAGCACGCTGGCCGCCCCCACGAGATCGAGGTCCTCGAGGAAGTTCGACCTCGTGAACCTCCGCGTGCGGCGCTGAAGCCGGATGCGCGTACGGACAGACCAGTCGAAGAGGTCGTTCAGCGTGTTCCGCAGCGTCGTCGCAGAGGCGAGCGGCATGAAGTCCGGGAACTCTCGCCGGAGCCAACCGACGATCTGATACATCCCGTGCAGGAGGTCCCGTGTACCCAACATCGTATCGATCATCGCCGCCCACACCCGCCCGGCTTCGTCGTCGCTGAACCGGAGGTCCCTCAGATGGCCAAAAGCTCCGAAGTCCACGCCGGCCAACCGCGTCTTGCCGGCGACGTACAGCGCGTTCGCGTTCACGACCTCCTCGATCACGAACGGCATCTGCCGCAGGTTGTAGTCGGCGATCACGCGCTGGGTCAGGTCGTACCGGTTGCGGACGTTGACGACGCGGCAGTCCGGGTCGAGCTGCCCGGGATCGAGTTGGTGGAGGCGCCCGAAGAACGGCGTGGACAGGTAGACGATCGTCTTGATCCGCCAGGACCGGGGGAAGCGCGAGCCCCGCGCGGCGATCCGCTTCGAGAACTCGTTGATCACGTTCCCTCCGTGCGAGTGCCCGATCAGATGGAGCGACACCGGCTCCTGGGTCCACTCGGGGTAGAAACGCAGGAGCAGCTCCTCCATCCGCTCCGCAGCGTCCACCCGCGACTGCGGGTGGTTGTCGCCCGTCCACGAGAAGTACTCGTGCTGGATGTGGAGGTCGAGGAACTGCGGCTTGAGCGCGTGGACTTCCTGGAGGAAGTGCTCGTAGTGGGACGGGTTGTTCTCCCAATAGCTGCGGTTGGCCTGGTGCTGGATGCTGTTGAGGTTGAGCGGATCCTGCGTCCCGGGGACGAAGAAGACGACGTCCTTCGGAGTCGGCCGCAGCGTGATCTGGTAAGCGCGCCCCGTGACGACACGGATGCCGGCCTCGATGGCTCGCGTGGTGGTGCTCAGCGACTCGGTAGTCATGCGGCCTCAGGAGATCGCGCAGCGGGTCGCCGCGCGGTGGGACAAGCGGGCGGGCTCACGCGTCCGACGACGGGCCTGGAGACGACGACTCGATGTGAGGGGTCCTGATCGTGACCGGGCCGGGCGGGGCCGGCTCGACCCGGACGGCGCCGTCGGCGTCCACAGTGTGCCGTTGCTCCGTTCCATCGGCGAGGACGACGACGACCTCGATCCCCTCGTGCGGCTCCCCCTCGGGCGTCAAGAACTCGAGCCTGATCCAGTCCCGGTACGTAAGAAAGCCGCTCTCGGCCTCCAACCCGGCGAGCCGCACGCGGAAGCGCCACACCGGACGCCGGTATCGCTCGGCCGCCCCGCCCGAGCGCGCGGCGACCTCATCGAGCTCTGCTTGGGTCGCGATCTGAGCCTTCCCCTCGGCGTCGTACCCCACACGCCAGGCGGCTTCGACACGCCCTTCACGGACTGGGACCCGGAGCGTCGCGACCGGCTCGAACAGAGCGCCTGCCACCCCGTCCTCGCTTCCCTCCCCGCCACGCAAGATCTCGACCTCGGCTGTCTGCCCCTCCAGCCGCTCCACGCCGGCCGACGTCCCCGTCACCCGGCACGAGAGCTCCACCGCGTCGCCGTCTCTCGCCTCGGCCACGCCCCACCGGGCGTCCACCAGTTCGGCGAACGGCAAGACCCACAGCGGGGCCGAGACGACCGTCAGCCCCGGCTCGGTCAGCTCGACGTCGGCCGCGCACAGGACCCCGTCCGGGTCCCGCTCGGCCGCCCGCCGGTCGACGGCCACCTCGACGACCGCCCGGTCCCGGTACATCGCCCCGGCCCCCCGCCCGACGACCCGGTTCCGCGAGTCTCGGACCGTGACGACGACCGGGCTCCCCTCGCCGACGAGCGCGCCCTGGACGCTCAACTGGACGGTGGCCCCGGCCACGGCGACCGGCCGGTCCCACGTGGCCCACTCGAGCGCGGGCTCGACCTCGACGTAGGCGAACGCATCGGGCGTGACGCGGACCCGGCCGAGCGCGTCGGGGGTCAGCCGGACGACCCGGGTCCCGGGCGGGAGCCCGTACCGCTGGCGGATCTCGTCGTCGGTCGGCTGGGACATGGCGGCGGAGGGCGGGCCCCAAGGTAGACCACCCCGGCCCGCGCTAGTTGAGCGACCGGTACACGGTGAGCGCGAGCCACTGCGGCCCCACCCCGTTCGGCCGGTCGAGGAGGGCCAGGACCGACGCCGTGTGGAGCGGAAGTGGGAGGCGGTCCTTGCGGATGTGCGCGTCGAACAGCCCCCGCTGCTCCATCGCGTACTCCCATCCGACCACGTGGGCCGCCCCCTCGCTCGGGCAGAGAAGCCCGAGGGCCACCCCGTCGACCTCGGCCGCGACGTCCAAGCCCAACCGTTCGGCGACGGCTGGGCGGGCGACGTAGGCGATGGCGCCCGGGAACGTCCCGGACAGCTCGGCCAGGAGCGCCCCCATCTCTGGGCCTCCCCCGAGGACGTCCGCGAGGAGCGCGTGCATCGCCCGGTCCTACGCGCGTGGCGGGTCCGGGGGGAGCCCGTTGCCACCCGGGTCGTCCGCCAGCGGGAGCCGCTCCGTCGCCACGCCGTCGCCCTCCGACGCCGGCCCGTGGGGGGGCGGGTTGACCGGCTCGCCCTCGGCCGTCACGCCGGCGTCGAACGTGAGCCGCTTGTAGGGCCGCTCGCCCAGCACCTCCTTGAGGTCGTTCTCGTTGAGCACCTCCTTCTCCAGCAGCGCCTGCGCCAGCCGCTCGAGCTCGTCGGCCCGCTCGTCCAGCAGCACGCGCGTCTGGGCGCGGACGTCGTCGATGAGCGCCTTGACCTCGGCGTCGATCCGCCGGGCGAGGTCGTCCGAGAACGGCTTGTCGAACATCGGCTGGTCCTTCTGGCCCGACAGATTGAACGAGACGTAGCCGATCTCCTCCGACATCCCGTAGTCGACGACCATCGCGTAGGCCATCTTGGTGATCTTCTCCAAGTCGTTCTGGGCGCCCGTCGTGATCTGGCCGAAGATGATCTCCTCGGCCACGCGTCCGCCCATCGTCATCACCATCCGGTCGACGAGGGCCTCCTTGGTGTAGAGGTAGCGCTCCTCGGGGAGCGACTGGGCGTAGCCGAGCGCCGCCATCCCGCGCGGGACGATCGACACCTTGACTACGGGGTCGGTGTACTCCCGGAACCACCCGGCGACGGCGTGGCCGGCCTCGTGGTAGGCCACGATCTTCTTCTCGTCCGGGCTGATGAGCTTGTTCTTCTTTTCGAGCCCGCCGATCACGCGGTCGATGGCCCGCTCGAAGTCGATCATCTCGACGGCGTCCTTCCCGTCGCGCGCCGCCAGGAGGGCGGCCTCGTTGCACACGTTGGCGATCTCGGCCCCGGCAAAGCCGGGCGTCTGGCCGGCCAAGAGCTCCAGGTCGATGTCGTCGCCGAGCGTGAGGTGCTCGGTGTGGACGGCGAAGATGGCCGCGCGCTCGCGGCGGTCCGGCCGGTCGATCAAGATCTGGCGGTCGAACCGGCCCGGCCGCAACAGCGCCGAGTCGAGCGTGTCCGGCCGGTTGGTGGCCGCCATCAGGATCACGCCCTTGTCGGTGTTGAACCCGTCCATCTCGACGAGCAGCTGGTTCAGCGTGTTCTCGCGCTCGTCGTTGCCGCCCATGATGGCGCCGCGCCCGCGGCTCCGGCCGACGGCGTCGATCTCGTCGATAAAGATGATGCAGGGCGCCTTTTCCTTGGCCTGCTTGAACAGGTCGCGCACGCGCGCCGCGCCCACGCCGACGAACATCTCGACGAAGTCGGAGCCCGAGAGCGAGAAGAACGGGACGCCGGCCTCGCCGGCCACGGCCTTCGCCAACAACGTCTTGCCCGTTCCAGGAGGACCAACGAGGAGAACGCCCTTGGGCAGCTTGCCGCCCAGCTTGGTGAACCGCTGCGGGTCTTTGAGGAACTGGACGACCTCCTCGACCTCCTCCTTGGCCTCGTCCAACCCGGCCACGTCGGCGAACGTGATGGGGGCGCCCTCGGTCTGGTCAAAGAGGGTCGCCTTGTTCTTGCCGATGTTCAAGACCTGCTGGCCCGGGCCGCCCATCCGGCGCAGGATGAAGATCCAGAACAGGGCGAGGAACCCGAACAGGATGATCCACGAGAACAGCCCGCTCCAGACGCTCGACGTGTAGTCGGCCTCGAACTCGACGGGCTCCTCGCCGGCCGCCGTCCGCGTCTCGTTGACGCCCTGGACGAAGTCGGTCAGGTCGTGGTCGTCGGGCTTGGTGGTCCGAAAGCGGCGGCCGGCGTCGGCGTCGGGCTGGCGGCCGAACGAGGGGTCGGGCGCGGCGACATCGACGAGCCCCTCGGAGACGGCCGACTCGGTGTACGTCCCCCGGATGTCGACGCGGTCCTGGACCTCGAACGCCTCGACGTAGCCGTCCTCGATCTGCTCGAGGAACACGGAGTACTCGACCTCCGACGACGCGCCGCTCCCGGCCACGAACGTCTGGACGGCGAGCAGCAACAGCGCGATGAGGACGAACAGGTAGAACGTCCCCAGCGACAGCCGAGGGCGCTTCCCCCCACCGCCCTCCCGGCCGGACTGGCCGTCGCGTGGGTTCTGGGGGGTCCGTGGGGTGGAAGCCATAAGGAAATGCGCGCGCGAGGCGCGGGCGCGGCGGACCGCGCGCAGACTCATATAAAGGGGGGCGGTACCCGACCTCGTGGGGGAGGTTCCTCCCGCCTAGCCCGGGGCGCCCGTCGCGGGCGCGTCTCGTCCCGAGACGCCCCGCCGTTCACCCAAGCCGAACGGCCGCCCTACGGCCCGTCGTCTGTGCCGACGTCCGTCCGCTCGAACGCTTCAAGGGCGACCACCTCGCCGCGGAGCTGGGCCCACGCCGGCAGCGCGTCGCGGACGGCTTGGGCCTGCTCGGCCGTCTCGAACTGGCCGATGGCGACGACGTAGGCCGCGCCCTCGACGTCCCGCAGGATGGCCGCCCGGAAGCCGGCCCCCGCCAGCACCCGGACCATCGGGACGCCCTCGGCCGGGATCGACAGCGTCCGGACGCGCCAGGTGACGCCGCCGAGGGTGGGGTCAATCGGAGCCTCCCCCCGCAGGCCCGCGTCGGCGACGGCGGCGAGGGAGTCCGCGGCCGGACTGGGCGCGGCGGGCGGAGGTGCAAGCCGCTCGTCCGGCTGCGGCGCGTCGTCGGTCGGCGGGGTGGCCGTCGAGTCGGCCGGGGTGGCCGTCGAGTCGACGGGAGCAGAGGTGGAGTCGGCGGGGGCGGGCGGGGGGGCCGCGGCGACCAGGGAGTCCGGCGTGGCCGTGACGGGCAGCGCGGGGAGCTCGGCGGCGAGGGCCGTGGCCCGGTCCGCGTACGGAGTGCCCGGGTACCGGGCGGCCAGCGCGCGGAGGTGGTGCAAGAGCGTGAACGAGGACGAGTCGGCCACCGGGAGCGGGGGGGCGACCGGCGGCGGGTCGGGGACCGGCGCGGCTTGGGCGCCTGGGGCCTGGGCCGCGTTCAGCGAGGCCGCGAGGTCGTCGTCATCGGGCGCCGAGCTCTCTCGGGCCGCCCGGCGTCGACGGGCCGCGAGCAGGGTGTCTTCCTCGTCGCTGATCACGTCGACGTCCGCCTCCGGGTCGAGCGCCTCCGGGTCGAGCGCCTCCGCCGGGGTCGCGGAGAGGGCCGAGTCGGGAGCCGCCGCCTCGGCAGCGGCCCGTGCCGCCTCCGCCGCCCGAGCGGCCGCGGCCTCCGCCTGGTCGGCCCGGGCGACCGAGTCGGCGACGACGAACAGGACCGACGAGACCAGGCTGTCGGGGAGCGGGCGGACGAGCGCGAGCGAGTCGGTCCCGGCCCAGTCGACCGTGGCGATGGCCGCCGCCAGGTAGGCGCGCGGCGCCTGGTCGGCCTCGGGGTCCTGGTCGCCCAAGGCCACGAACGCCGTCGCCGCGGCGAGCGAGCGGCCCCGTCGCCACACCGCCCGGATGGCGTCGTAGGCCGCCGACGTCTGGACGGCGACCGCCTCCGGCTCCACCTCGAGCCCCAGGCGGGCCCGGGACGCCCGCCCAAGCGCAGCCGAGTCGGCCTGGGCGACGGACTCGTACAGCGGGCGGGCAGCGTCCTCGCGGCCGGCGGTCCGTTCGATCTCCGCCAAGGCGTAACGGGCGCGGACGGCGACGGGCAGGTCGGGCGTGTCCTGGAGGATGGCCCGGTACAGCGCCGCCGCCGTGTCGGCGCGGCCCAGCGACAGGAAGAAGGCGTTGGCGAGCTGGTAGCGGAGCCCGGCCAGCTCGGTCACCAGCTCGGCCCGCTTGGCCGGCGTCCGCGGGATGGCCGACAGGTCGAGCGGGGGCGGCCCCTCGTTGATCCCGAGCCCGCCGGGGACCTCGGTCCCGACCACGCCCCGGGCCGAGGCCACGTCGCCGGCCTGGACGGCGGCCCGGCGGCGCCAGTTGGGCACGAGCGGCCGGTCGCCCCACTGCTGCTCGAACGCGATCAGGCCGGCCTGGATCGACGCCGGCACGCGGTACGAGAGGAAGCCGCCGTTGGCCGCCGACGTCGCGGCCGGCGTCGACGGGGGCCGGGCGCCGTTGGCCGTCGTCTGGCCCTCGAAGTCGAGCCCGCCGGTGTCGCTGAACTGCTGGGCCGTCCGGGCCTCCTGGAGCCGGCGCTGCTCCTCGGCGTAGATCCGCCGGCGCTCGGCCTCGATCTCGGCGATGCGAGCCTCGAAGGCTTCCTCTGACAGGTCGCCCAAGATCAAGAGCGAATCGGCCTTGGCGATCTCCCGGGCCGTCGCGGCGAGCGCGTTGTAGGTCCGGGCCTCGTCGGCCACCTCCACGATCGCGCCGCGCGTCGGGCGGACGTCGCCGGCCGGCGCGCGGAGCGCCGTCGCCGCCGTGTCGAAGTGGGCCGACGCGCGGACGTAGTCGCCGGCCCGGTCGCGGTAGAACTCGGCCAGGCGGTAGTGGGCCTCGCCGCGGACCTGGGCGGCGTTCAGCTCGGGCTCGTAGAGGACGTCGCGGAAGAGGGCCCGCGCGCGGGCGTCGTCGCCGGCGGCGGCCCGGAGGCGGGCCTCGACGAGGGCCAGCTCGCCGCGCCGGTCGTAGTTCTTGTCGTCGGACCGCATCCGGCGG
The DNA here is from genome assembly GCF_965213695.1 of Rubrivirga sp. Taxonomy (GTDB): domain Bacteria; phylum Bacteroidota; class Rhodothermia; order Rhodothermales; family Rubricoccaceae; genus Rubrivirga. The sequence continues at coordinate 3,270,518 of NZ_OZ243912.1, forward strand.
ATGGCGGCCAGGGCGTCATCGGTCTGGCCGGCCTCGACGCCGAGCACGAGCGCGCGGCCGACCTCGGCGGCGTAGCCCAGCTCGTAGGCCGGCCGGCGGCGGAGCGCTTCCTCGTAGGCCTGGGCCGCTTGGTCCCACCGCTCGGCGTGCTCCTCGACCTGGCCGAGCAACACGTAGGACCGGGCCGCCACGTCCGCGTCGCCCTCCTCGGGCGCGCCGGCCCGCAGCGTCTCGGCCGCCTCGTCCCACCGGCCGGCGCGGGCGTAGAGCTCGCCCAGGGCGAGCTGCATCCGCGAGCGCCAGCGGCGGTCGCCCCCGTCGTCGGCCAGCCCCTCCTCCAAGACCTGGACGCCCTCCTCGAAGCGGTCGGCGGCGGCGTAGGTCCGGCCGAGCCAGAACCGGGCCTCGTCGCCCAAGCGCCGGTCCTCGACGAGGTCGGCGGCGGCCATCGTCTCGCGGAACTTCTGCTCGGCCCCGACGAAGTTGCGCTGGTAGAAGTACGACTTGCCGATGACCAGGAGCGCGTCGTCGGCCCACTTCGAGGTCGGCCGGTTCCGGAGCAGCTCGGCGCTCTTGTCGATGGCGTCCTGGAACGGGCCGCCCGACGCGCTCGCCCCGGTCACCGGGAAGACGGCCACGAGCTGGTTCCGGTCGACGGTCACGGCCGACCGCTCGAGCGCGCTCTCGCCGTCCTCGAGCGACTTCGAGGCGTTGTAGTACGTGTTGTAGTACGCCCGGAAGTTGTTGTACCGGCTGTGCAGCGGCGAGCCCGACCGGCACCCGGCGAGCGCGCCGCCCAGGCCGACGACCAGGACGAGCAGGAGACGAGCCGACGGCGCCGTGCGCATCGAGACCACGCGGGTGGGGAGACGAGAAACGGGGTAGCGGAGGCGCCGGGCGGTCGGGGGGCTCGTTCGGAGCCAAGCTACGCCGACCGCCGCCGAGCGCCAGGGCACGAACGGGCCGCCACGGCCGAACGTGCCCGCGTGGGGACGGGGGACGGGGGACGGGGGAGGTGGCCGTCGCCGGAGCCCCCCGCAAGCTCGGTGGCCACGAGTTACCCGGAACTTGTCCACGGCCCGCCTTCCGCCTTCAGTTCTCCCGGGCCCGCGCCGCGAGCAGGGCCTCCGGCGGCGGCGGCTGGCCAGCCACCCGGTACCCGGCCACGCCGTTGCCCTCGACGAACACCACGAGCCCCTCGGCGTCCGGGTCGTAGGTCTCGAGCTGGCGGGCCTCCCAGCCGTCGAAGTCGGCCTCGGTGGTCCCGGGGAGCGAGTGGATCTGGGTCGTGTAGAACAGGCGCTCGGGCTCGAACGGCTGCGGGCGGAACCGGCGGGGGCGCTCGCTCCGCCACAGCACGACGGCCCCGGCGCCGTGGCGGCGGTACCCCTCGTAGGCCGCCGCCGAGAGCTCGGCCCAGTGGCCGGCCAGGAAGTCCCGGTGGGCGTCGACGCGAGCCCGCGCCCGGCGCGACGCGGGCGTGGGCGACGTGATCGTGACCAGGCCGCGCGGCGTGGCGACGGAGACGGACGAGTCGGTGGGCATCTCGGGACGGGCGCGGCGCGGCCCACGCGAGCCCGTCCGCCGGGTTCCGGCCGTCCTATCTTCCCCGCCTCCCCCCCGCACGTCCATGCCCCGCTACGCCGACTTCGACGAGGTCTTGGCCTCCTACCCCGCCCGCTTCAACAGCGACAAGGCCCAGTCGATGGACGACCGCGTCCACATGAACCTGACCGGCGACGACGCCCGCGACGTCACGCTCTACGTCCACCACGGCGAGCTCGACGTGATCGAGGGCGAGGTCCCCGAGGACCCGACGCTCCGGCTGACGGCCAAGACCGAGGACTGGGTGGCCATCGAGAACGGCGAGCTCAACCCGATGATGGCCATGATGCAGGGGAAGGTCAAGATGAAGGGGTCGGTCCCGTTCGCGACCAAGTTCATGGGCCTGTTCGGCTACGGCGGCTGAGCCCCGCCCTGGGCCCCGTGGACACCTCCGTCTCGGTCGAGCACGCCCGGCGCGTCGTCCTGGAGATGGCGCGCGCGACGCCGGCCGAGCCCGTCGCCCTGGCCGATGCGGTCGGGCGGACGCTGGCGGGACCGGTCGTCAGCCGGGGGCCGCAGCCGCCGTTCGACGCCTCGGCGATGGACGGCTTCGCCGTTCGCTGGGCCGATCTAGGCGCGCCGTTGCCGGTCGTCGGCACGGCCCACGCGGGCGACGTGCCCGAGCCGCTCGCGCCCGGCACCGCCGTCGCCATCATGACCGGGGCGCCGGTCCCCCGCGGCGCCGACACGGTCGTCCCGGTCGAGCGAGCGACGCGCGACGGCGACGCGGTCCGGTTCGACGCGACGCCGACGCGGGGCAGCCACATCCGCCGGGCCGGCGAGGCCCTCGCCGACGGCGCCGAGGTGCTGCCGGCCGGCACGCTCATTACGCCGGGCGCCGTCTCCGTACTGGCGTCTGTCGGAGCCGCCCACGTCCCAGTCCGGGCCCGGCCGCTCGTGGCCGTCGTCGCGACGGGCGACGAGCTGGTCCCTGCCGACCGGACGCCGGGGCTGGGTCAGATCCGCGACTCGAACGGGCCCGGGCTGGCGGCCCAGGTGGTGGCCGCCGGCGGCGCCGTCGTCGGCTTGGTGGCGCGCGACACGGCCGCCGACCTCGACCGCGCGCTCGACGAGGCGACCGGCGCCGACGTGGTCGTGGTCGCGGGCGGCGTGTCGATGGGCGAGCGCGACCGGGTCCGCCCGGCGCTCGACGCGCGCGGGGCTGAGTGGGCGTTCTGGCAGGTCCGCCAGCGACCGGGCAAGCCGCTCGCGGTGGGCGCGTGGGACGGCCGGCCCGTCGTCGGGCTGCCGGGCAACCCGGTCAGCGCGGCCGTCTGCTTCGAGGTCTACGTCCGCCCGCTGCTGGCGGCCATGCTCGGCCGGCCGGCGGAGCCCGTCACCGAGCCGGCCGTGCTCGCGGAGACGATTCCCAAGAAGGCCGGCCTCCACACCTTCGCCCGCGTCACCGCCCGGCGCGACGCCGACGGCCGGCTCCACCTCTCCCCCGCCGGCGCCCAGGGCTCCCACGTCGCCCAGTCGCTCGCCCTGGCCGACGGCCTGGCCCACCTCCCCGCCGACTGGCCCAACGCGCCCGCAGGCGCCGTCGTGGCCTTCGAGCAATGGGGATGGGGCTGATGTGGACGTGTGAGCACGTGGACTCGTGGACTCGTGATCCACTCGTCTCGGCAGAGAGGCCGTCCCCCACTGTGCACACGTCCACGAGTCCACAGGTCCACACCTCCACACCGCTGATGCTCCTCCGCACCGTCCGCATGACGTTCGCGCCCGACCGGGTGGCCGACTTTCTCGACCTGTTCGCCGAGGCGCGCGACCGGATCGCCGCCGCACCCGGTTGTCACCACCTCGAGCTGTGGCAGGACGCCCGCTTCGTCAACGTCTTGACCACGTTCAGCCACTGGGACTCGGCCGACGCGCTGGAGGCCTACCGCCAGTCGGCCCTGTTCCGCGAGACGTGGGCCCGGACGACGCCCCTGTTCGCCGCCGCGCCGGTCGCGCACAGCCAGGTCCGGGTCGGCGCCGAGGCGGGGAAGACCTGACCCCGACGACCGGGGCGATGCGTCGTCGTGTCGGCCCCGACTACTGGACGGTCACCGTGACCGTGGCGTTCTTCGACGTCACCCCGTCCCCGTTCCGGGCGGTGTACGTGAACGAGTCCGCGCCCAGGAAGCCGGGGCCCGGCCGGTAGCTCAGCGCGTCGCTCTCGGTTTTGGAGACGGTGCCCCCGCTCCGGGTCCGGTCTTGGAACGAGTCGATCGTGAGGTCGCTGCCTCGGTCGTTCGCCAGCACGTTGATCGTCACGGCCTCGCCCGGGCTCGTCTGCGCGGAGTCATTGTTGGCTACGGTCTCCGCGTCCTGGTCGTCGGCCGAGTCACAGCCGGTCGACAGGAAGGCCACGATGAGACAAAGGGCGGCGGCGAGAAGGCGCATGAGGAGGGGGTTTTTTGAGGTTCGCGCAGCGAGGTCCGAGGGTCAGAGCGGAAGGACACGCTGGCTGAATCTATGGCCGTCGGCGCGGCGCGCAGGGGCCGAGAACGCGGACGCGCCCGGCGCGCCCGGCGCGCCCGGCGGGACCGACCGCGAAACGAGCGCTGCCGGCGAGGGGCGTCAGGCCCCGCACTCGAAGCTCGCAGCCCGGCGGTCGGCGAGCCGCCGGGCCGCCGTGTTCTGGTCCGGCGAGGCGTCCGCCGGGACGTAGCCGACCAGGCACCCCGGCGCCCCCTCCCGGCCCACTTTGACCACCGCGAGGTCCGACCGCCGCTCGGCCGCCGTCCCGCCCGGCCCCTCGACCTCGTACCGGACGATGGCCGCGAACGGCCGCCCATCGCGCAGGCGCCACTCGACCGTCTCGCCGAGGTCGTTGAACCCGCCGGGCGTCTCCCAGGTGTCGTTGCGGACGCCCACGTCAACGTCGTAGCGGAGGTCCCCCCTCGAGATGTAGAGCGGCGTCCCCCGGTAGCCCGAGCAGCGCTGCACGAAGCCGCCGCTCTCGTCGGACGTCTCGATCGTCTCGCAGGCCGCGATCTCGGTGTACGCGCTCCGCACGTCCCCGCCCGCGCCCGTCTGGCCCGGGTCGACCACGCGGTCGTGGCGCGGCACGCGGTCGGTCGTGCAGCGGACGAGCGCCGACGCCCCCCCGTAGTCCGACTCGAAGCGGACGCCGGCGTCGGTGCGCTCGACGCGGTAGGTGGCCTCCTCCGGGACCACCTCGACGGCCCCCTCCTGCTGGTACAGCGTCGCGGTGACGTCGTAGCCCCCGTCGCGGGCGTCGACGGCGTCGACGGTGGCGTACCCGTAGTAGAAGTCGAGCGTGTCCGGCGAGAGGGTCAGCTGCGTCATGGTCGTGGTCCGCGCGCACGCCTCCGCGTCGGCGTCGTAGCTGCCGAGCAGGTCCTCCGGCATCCGGTCCTCCGACGGCGTGGTCCCGGCCACCGGGGCCTCGTCGGGCGACGGCGTGTCGGCCGACGAGGGCGCGTTGCAGGCCGCGAGGGCCAGGGCGAGGGGGAAGGCGATCAGGGGCCGCATGGTGGGGGTCAGAGGGAGGGGCACGTGGTCGAGACGGACGGACTGCGGGGTCCCCACCCGGAGCGCATACGGGCTCCACGCGCCGCCGTTCGCGGACGCGCCGGAGCGGGCCACGCAGATCCGGTGATCGCCGTCGCGCGGCCCATCCGTCCACTTGAACTCCGAGGTAAACACCACCTCGGTCCGTCCGGGCTCACTCACCCTCGACTCCGTCCCACAGCTCGCTCACCGGGTGGACCTCCCCCCGCTGAGCCTCCGACCAGCCAAGCCGGACGCTCTCCTCGGCCGGGACGAGGGCGACGCTCTCGCGGAAAGCGGACACCATGCGCAGGAGAGCCGGGAGGTACTCCTCCGGGACATCGCCGACCTGCTCGATGACGCGCTGACGATACGGGGAGGCTGCGGACATGAGTTCGAGAGTTCGTCCTCGTACGACGCCCGGCGCATCTGCCCGTTCCGACTCCGTGCCGGCCCGTCAGATGACGGTCCCGTCGGGGAGGATCGTGTTCTTGGGCAGGACGATGACCCCGTCGCGGATGTGCCACCCGTCGCCGTCGGCCTCGTCGACGCCGGCCTCGTTCGTGATCCGGCAGTCGGCGCCGACCTGGGCGTTTTTGTCGATGATGGCCCCCTCGACGACGCTGTTGGGCCCGATGCCGGGCGACGGCGGCGGGTTGAGGCCGGGCCGCTTCGAAGGGTCGCGCCAGGGGAGGTAGTCCGCGCCCAGCATGACCGTCCGGCGCAAGACGGCGCCGGGCGAGATGAACGACCGGATGCCGACGACCGAGTCCTCGACCGTCGCCTCGGTGATCACAGCGGCCTCGGCGATCATCGAGTTGCGGACGTGCGACTCCTGGATCTTGGCCGGCGGCAGCATCCGCGCGTTCGAGAAGATCGGCGCGTCCTCGTCGTAGAGGTCGAACTCGGGGTCCGGCTGGGCGAGCGCGAGGTTGGCGTCGTAGAACGACCGGACGGTCCCGATGTCGGACCAGTAGCCGGTGAACGGGTAGCTCACGACGCGGCGGGCGGCGATGGCGGCCGGGATGATCTCCTTGCCGAAGTCGGTCTGGCCCGGGTTCGTGAGGAGCACCTCGCGGAGCACGTCGCGCTCGAACATGTAGATCCCCATCGACGCGAGGTAGATCCGGCCCTGCTCGCGCATCTTGGCCGAGACCGGGCTGTCGAGCCCGTCGAGCGCGTCGCGCGCCGGCTTCTCGTGGAACTCGGTGATGACCCCGTCGGCGTCGGTCTTCAAGATGCCGAAGGCGGGTGCCTCGTCGGCCGTGACCGGGATGGTCGCGACCGTCAGGTCAGCCCAGGTCGAGCGGTGGTGGGCCGCGAACGTGTTGAAGTCCATCCGGTAGAGCTGGTCGCCGGACAGGACGAGCACGCGCCGGTGCGGGTACGGGTCGATGTGGGGGAGGCACTGGCGGACGGCGTCGGCCGTGCCCTGGTACCAGTCGTGGGAGTCCGGCGTCTGCTCGGCGGCCAGGACCGTCACGAACCCGTGGCCGAACCGGTCGAACCGGTAGGCCCGCGCGATGTGGCGGTTGAGGCTGGCCGAGTTGTACTGGGTCACGACGAACATCCGCATGAGCTCGCTGTTGACGCAGTTCGAGATCGGGATGTCGATGAGCCGGTACTTGCCGGCGAGCGGGACGGCCGGCTTCGAGCGGTGGCTCGTGAGCGGGAACAGCCGGGTGCCGGCGCCGCCGCCGAGGATCACGGACAACGTGTCGCGCATGAGGGGTCGGGGTGAGCGAGGGGACCGCTAGATAAGGCGATCCGACGCGAGGAGTCGCGAGGCCATCGGATCGAACCGTCGCCACCTCCGGTGGCCCTCGGCATCCGGGCGGACACGACGAATCGTGTCCCTACGCCGCGACTTGCGACGCCTCGACCTGCGGTAGCGACATGATTCATCATGTCCCGAGCACACCGAGCCCCTCGTACAGCGACGCGTACGCCGTCGCCGACGACGCCCACGAGTGATCGGCCCACATCCCGTTCTGGCGGAGCCGGGCGAGCGCGCCGGCGTCGAGCGCCAGCACCTCGCGAACCGCATCCGCGAACGCTTGGCCCGTGAAGGCCTCGAAGCGGACGCCCGTTCCGGCCTCGCCGTCCCACGGCACCACCGTGTCCCGCAGCCCGCCGACCGCGTGGACGACCGGCACGGCGCCGTAGCGCATCGCGTAGAGCTGGCCCAGCCCGCACGGCTCCTGCTTCGACGGCATCAGAAACACGTCGCCGGCGCTGTAGAGGCGGTGCGCCAGCGCCTCGTCGAACGCGAGCGTGAGCGAGAACCGCCCGTCCGGCGCCCCGTCGGCGACCGCGCGCAGGGCGCCCTCGTGCTCGGCGTAGCCCGAGCCCAGCACGGCGACGGCCGCCTCGGTCTCGTCGAGGATCCGGACCAGCCCGTCCGCCAGGACCGTCGCGCCTTTTTCCGGCGTCAGGCGCCCCACAAACGTGAGCAGCGGGCGGTTGGCGTCGAGGCCAAGGTCGGCGCAGACGGCGCGTTTGGTGGCCGTCTTGCCGTCGAGGTCGTCGGCCGAGAACGGCTCTGGGAGGTGTGGGTCGGTCGCCGGGTCCCAGACGGCCGTGTCGACGCCGTTGACGATCCCGCTCAGCCGGTCGCCGGCCAGCCGGAAGGCGTAGTCGAGCCCGTGCGACGGCTCGGGCCCGGCCGCCAGCTCGCGGGCGTAGGTCGGGCTGACGGTCGTCACGCGGTCGGCTCGCTCGACGCCCGCCTTCAGGCTGTTGACCCGGCCCAAGTGGTCGAGCGACTCCCAGTTGGGCGCCTCGACGCCGACGGCGTCCCACCGGGACCACCCCATCTCGCCGTGGTGGTCGGCGCTGTGGACTGTGAACACGGTCGGGACGTCGCGCAGGACCGAGTTGGCGGAGTCGGCCTCCAAGAGCGTCGGGATCAGGCCCGTGTGGTGGTCGTGGAGGTGGAGGAGGTCGGCGCCGTCGAGCGGCGTGTTCTCAGACCGGAGCCAGTCGAGCACCATCAGCTGGAACACGAGGTAGCGGACCTCGCCGCGCGCGAACCAGGCGTTGTCCGACGCCCGGAAGTAGACGCCGTCGTCGCCGAAGTGCTCGGGCTCGTGGACCAGGTACAGCGGGACCTCGGCCCCGTCGCCCGACAGCGCGCCTGACCGGAACACCTCGAACGGGAACCCCTCGCCCTCGAAGAACACCTGGCCGGTGTGGACCGACTCGGTGGCCCCGACGCGCCCGGCCATCCGCCCCTCCGGGCCGCCGTAGAACGGCATCGCCACGGCCGACGGCACGCCGCTCTGGGCCAACGCCCGGGGCAACGCGCCCACGACGTCGGCCAGCCCGCCGACTTTGGCGAACGGGGCGCACTCGGCGGAGACGTGGAGGACGGGCATGGGCGGTGGGGCGTGAGCGGTGAGGCGCGAGTGGTGAGGCGCGAGTGGTGAGCAAGATGCGAACGCTCGCGGGTCCTGGCGGGATCGACGCGCGGGATCTCCGAGACGGACGGATGCTCCCCCGCGAGTCGGCCGGTCGCAGAGCATGTCTTGATCGGGGCTCAAGCGCTTCGGCTCGGACCTCTGGCCCCCTTGCGAAAAGCAGGGCAACTACATTCTCTGTCTCACATTCAATTGTCCAACAAACCGCCCGTCATCCTCGCGCACGCGGGGATCCATCGGGGGCCGCTCGCCGAGACAAAGCACCGGATGGATTCCCGCGTGCGCGGGAATGACGGGTGGTGCCTGGTTGCCATCTGAAGAACGTAGCCACCCAGCCTACAAGGCAGAACAACCCGAGTGACCGCCGCCCGGCCGGACGCTGACGGGGAGCAAAGCGATGGGCGTTCGGGCGAGGGGAGCGTCGGCGGGCGGAACGCCAGTGGCCACCCGGGCCCGATCTCGCGGGGCGGGACAATCCGGCATCCCCGGCGTCGTTGGCGTCCCGACTCCGGCTAGCTTGCGCGCCTCTCCCCAACTCTGTGAGCACCTCCCCCCTCGTCGCCCCGATTCGCCGCCGGCTCCGTGCCGCGCGTCGCCGGCTGACGGGCGCAGCCGTGGCCCGGGGCGCGCTCGTCACGCTCGGCGTGGTCGGGGCCGGCGCGGCGCTCGCGCTGGCGGCCGAGGCGACCGTGTGGCTGGGGGTCGAGCTGCGGACGGCGCTGTTCTGGATGCTCGCCGTCGCGCTCGCGACGCTCGTGGCAGTGACCGTCGTGGTGCCGCTCTTGCGCGGGTGGGGCGTGCTGCCGGGCTTGGACGAGCGGGCCGTCGTGCGGCGGGCCGGGCGCGACTACGCCGGCGTCAGCGACCGGCTGGCGACGTTTCTCGACCTGGCCGACGGACACGACGCCGGCGACGACGACCGGCTCCACGCCGCGGCGCTCGACGCGCTCGGGCGCGAGGTGGCCGACGTCCCGTTCGAACACGTCCATGCCTTCGGTCCGGTCCGCCAGACGGCCCGGTGGGCGCTCGTCCCGCTGACGTTGGTGGTGCTCGGGTTCGCGCTGTGGCCCCAGACGATGACGGCCGCCGCGGGCCGGCTGCTCGCGCCCGGCGTCTACTTCGCCCCGCCCGCCCCGTTCGAGATCTTGGTCGCGCCCGGCGACGCCGAGGTCACGCGAGGGGCCCCGTTCGAGATCACCGCCCGCGCCGTCGGCCGCGAGCTGCCGCTGTCGGCCGAGCTCGAGATCGGCCGGGCCGACGAGCGGGCGACCGAGACCGTCCGCCTCCAGGCCGACGGCGACCGCTTCGCCCACACCGTCGACGCCGTCCGCGCCGACCTGCGGTATCGGTTCAAAGCCGACGGCGTGCGGACGCCGTGGTTCACCGTCCGCGCCGTCGACCGGCCGCTCGTGCGGGGCGTCCGGGTGACGGTGATCCCGCCGGGCTACTCCGGGCGGAGCGCCCGCGCGCTGCCCGAGGGCGTCGGCGACGCGACGGGGCTGGCGGGCTCGGCGGTCCGCGTTCAAGTTCAGCACGGCGGGCCGGCGCCGGTCGAGGCGTGGCTCCGGATCGAGTGGGAGGACGGGCGTGGCCAGCGGGTCCCGCTCCGGATCGGGAGCCAAGCGGCGCTCGGCCAGTTCCGCCTGCGTGGGGCCGGGACCTACACCGTCCACCTCCGTTCGAAGGGAGGCTTGGAAAACACCGACCCGGCCCGCTACCGCCTGGGCGTCCTGTCCGACGGCCCGCCCCAGATCGCGCTCGTCGAGGGCGCCGACGGCGGTTTGACCGACGGCCCGCGCCGGCTCGTCTTCCGCGTGACCGACGACTTCGGCTTCCGCGGCGGTCGCCTCGTCTACCGCGTCACGCGCGGCGGGACGGCGCAGCGGGCCCGGGCGCTCGGCCTGGGCGTCCGCACGCGCCCGCTCGACCAGGACGTGGCCGTCGACTGGCGCGTGCCCGGCGCCCGGCCCGGCGACGTCGTCGAGTTCTACGGCCAGGTGACCGACAACGACGGGGCCGGCGGCAAGACGGCCCGGACGCCGCTCTTCACCGTCCGCTACCCGTCGCTCGCCGACCGGCTCGACGACTTCGGCGCCCGCCGCGACTCGACGGTCGAGGCGCTGGAGGAGCTGAAGGACGACGCCGACGAGTCGCGCGAGCGGTTCCGCCGCTTGCGCGAGGACCTCCGCGAGAACGTCGACCCGGACTGGGAGGACCGCCGCCAAATCGAGGAGCTCATGCGCGAGCAGGACGCGCTCCGCGACCAGGCCCAGTCGCTCCAGGAGCAGATGCGCCAGCTCGGCGAGCAGCTCCAGAACAACGAGATCGGCGACGAGGACTTGCGGCGCCAGTTCGAGGACATGCAGCGGGTGCTCCAAGAGCTCGACACGCCCGAGGTCCGCGACGCGCTCGAACGGCTGCGCCAGGCGATGGAGAAGCTCGACCTGCGCGAGATGCTCCAGGAGGCCGACGACGTGGCCCAGAGCGAGGAGGAGATGCGCCGCCGCCTGGAGCGGGCGATGGAGCTGATGCGCCGGTTGGAGGCGGCCGTCGAGATGGAGGAGATCGCGCGCCGGGCCGAGGACCTGGCCGAGACCGAGGAGCGGCTGGCGCGCGAGACCGAAGCCGTCCGCGAAGGCCGCGACCCGGAGCAAGCGGAGGACGCCGAAACGGAGAACGCGGACGCCGGCGAGCGACCAAACGAGCCCTCCGCGAGCGAGACGCGGGCGGAGCGCGAGCGGCTGGCTGAGGAGCAGCGTCAGGCGGCTCAGGATGCGGAGGCGTTGCAGAAGGAGCTCGACGCCCTGCGCGAGCAGCTCGACGAGGTCCGCAACGCGCCGACGGAGGCGGTCGAGCAGATGCAGCAGGAGATGAACGAGGACGGCGGGCTCCCCCAGCAGATGGAGGAGAACGCCCAGCAGCTCCAGCAGAACCAGATGCAGGACGCCCAGCAGGGCCAGCAGGACATGTCGGAACAGCTCCGCCAGATGGCCGGCCGGATGCGCGAGCAGAGCCAGCAGATGCAGCAGCAGCAGAAGCAGGTCGACCAGGCCGCGCTCCGCCGCGCCCTCGAAGACGTCCTCACGGTCTCGCGCGACCAGGAGGCCCTGGCCGGCCGGACCGCCGGGCTCCCCCGCGACAGCCCGGCGCTCGTCCCCGCCGCCCGGCGCCAGAGCGACCTGCGCGACGCCTTGCGAACGGTCGTCGACACGCTGCGCCGCGTCGGGAGGACCGTGCCCGCGCTCGGCCCCAAGGTCGACGAGCGGGCGGCCGACGGCCAGCGCGAGATGGACCTGGCCGTCAGGCGGCTGGCCGACCGGCGTTCGGGCCCGGCCGTCGGCCACCAGCGCGCGGCCATGTCGCACCTCAACGAGCTCGCGCTCCTGCTCGCCGACCTGCTCGACCAGCTCCAAAATCAGCAGCAGAACGGCCAGGGCGGCGGTGGCCAGGGCAGTGGCCAGGGGATGTCGCCCCAGCAGATGCAGCAGCTCGGCCGAGCCCAACAGCAGCTCAACCAGCGGATCCAGCAGATGCTCAACGAGTCGGCCGGAGAGCGGCTGTCGCCGGAGCAGGGGCGCCGCCTCCGCCAGATGGCCGAGCAGCAGGAGGCCCTCCGGCGCCAGCTCGAGCGGGCCGTCGAGGGCGGCGGCGACGGGCTCAACCCGAACGACCGGAGCGCGCTCCAGCGCGTCGGCGACCAGATGAAGGAGGCGGCCGAGCAGCTCCGCCGTGGCGGGCTCGACCCGCGCGTCCAGCCCCGCCAGCAGCAGATCCTAGAGCGGCTCTTGGAGGCCGAGCAGTCGGTGAACCAGCGCGGGCGCGAGCAGCGGCGCGAGGCCCAGCAGGGGCAGGCCCGGCCGGCTCCGCCAGCCACGGCCCCCCGCACGGACCGCCCGGCCGACCGCGTCCGCGGCGACCTTATCCGGGCGCTCGAGAGCGGCTACGCGCCGGACTACCAGGACCTCATCAAGCGCTACTTCGAGCGCTTGCAGGCCCGCACCGCCGGCTGACACTGGCGACGCAAACTGGGGGAGGCGCCCCGGGCGGCGTCCCCCCTCCCACGGGGAGAGGGACAGGGTGAGGGGACCTGGCCCGACGCCGAGCTCGGGTGGCCCGCCTCACTCCAGCCCTCGTCCCATCGCGGTCGTCGCGGGCACGCCACCGGCGGGCCCTACGTGCGGACCGGCAGATGAAACGACATCTCATCGGCCCGGTGTCAGTCCCGAATGTCGAGGTCGCCGTAGGTCACCACGCCCTGCGCCCCGTCCAGCAGCAGGACGCGGTACAGCCCGGGCCCGCCGAGCGCGATCTGGCTCGCGCTGACCGAGAACGGGTAGAACCCGGCCTGCGCCGCGGCCGGCTCGACCGCGTTCGGGTCCGCGACCGGGACCAGGTCGACGGCGCCGGCCCGGTCTTCGGCGAGCACGTAGAGGCGGAGCCCGCCCGGCACGCCCTGGGTGTCGACCAAGAAGCTGACGGCCTGCCCCCGGCGGACGGGGTTCGGGCTCGGCAGCTCCAGCAGCGACACCCGGTTAAGGTAGGCCGGCCCGATCCGCCAGTCGGCCGGGTCGCGGCTCAGGACGGTCGCGCGCTCGTCGGTCTCGGTGATCCCGGCGACAGGCGTGAACAGGGCCTCGTCCTCGAAGACGCGCTGGGGGCCGGCCGAGGTGCCGTCGCAGGCGGCCACGCTGAGGACGGCGGCCACGAGCAGGAGCGGGCGTAGCATGGGAGTGCTGTGGTGGACCTCCCCAACGCTCGCCCCTCGCCCTCCGTGCCCGACGGCCGGCCCCGCTCCAGCGGGGTCCTGTCCGCCGACGCCCTGGCCGTCTCGCTCGGCGGGCGCCCGGTCCTCGATGGCCTGGCTTTCCGGGTCCGGCCGGGCGAGCGGATCGCGCTCGTCGGGCCCAACGGCGCGGGCAAGACGACGCTGCTGCGGGCCGTCGCCGGGCTGATCCCGTACGCCGGGCGGCTCGAGCTGTGGGGCCGCGAGGTGAGGGAGTGGCCGGCGCGGGCGCGGGCCAAGGAGATGGCCCTGGTCCGCCAGCAGGCCGAGCTCGCCGTCGACTTCACGGCGGCCGAGATCGTGGCCCTGGGCCGGTCGCCGCACCTCGGGTGGACCGAGCGGCTGGGCGCCGACGACCGAGCGCGCGTCGACGCCGCGCTCGGGGCCGTCGACCTGGGCGCGCTCGCGGGCCGACCCGTGACCCAGCTCTCGGGCGGCGAACAACAGCGGGTCGCGCTGGCGCAGGCCCTCGCCCAGGACGCCCCGCTCCTGTTGCTGGACGAGCCGACGGCCCACCTCGACGTCCGCCACCAGCTCGACCTGCTCGACCGCTTGGACGCGCTCGCCCGGTCCGGCAAGACCGTCGTGGCCGCGCTCCACGACCTCGACCGCGCCGCCCGCTTTGCCGACCGCCTGTGGGTCCTGGCCGAGGGCGCGCTCGTCGCCGACGGCCCGCCCGCCGACGTGCTCACGCCAGCGCTCTTGCGCCGCGCGTTCGGCGTCGAGGCCGAGGTCGAGGCGGCCGGCGACGGCCTGCGCGTCCGGTATCTTGGGGTCTCCCCTCTGGCCCGCGACTGACCCCGTCGCGTTCCCGTGTCGCTTGTTTCGCATTGCGTGGTGTCGCAGGCGAGACCGCGGCACGCCACACGAAACACGCTCGATGAAGGTCTACACCCGCACCGGCGACGACGGCACGACGGCTCTGTTCGGCGGCGGCCGCGTCGCCAAGAGCCACCCCCGGATCGCGGCCTACGGGACCGTCGACGAGGCCAACGCCGCGCTCGGGATGGCCCGGGCCGCGCTCGCCGCCGCGGCGGACGACGCCCCGAGCGCGGACGACCTCCGGGCCGACGTCCTGCTCGGCCGGCTCCAGAACGAGCTGTTCGTGCTCGGCGGCGACCTGGCCTCGCCCGGCGACGTGAGCTACCCGGTCCCCCGGATCGAAGCCCACCACGTCTCGGCGCTCGAAGGCGACATCGACGCGCTCACGGCCGACCTCCCCCCGCTCAAACACTTCGTGTTGCCGGGCGGGACGCCGGCCGCCGCCGCGCTCCACCTCGGCCGGACCGTCGCGCGCCGCGCCGAGCGGCTGGTCGTCGAGACGGCGGCGCTCGAGGAGGTCTCGGTCGAGGCCCTGCACTACCTCAACCGGCTGTCCGACCTGCTGTTCACCCTGTCCCGGTGGGTCAACCACCAGGCCGGCGTCGAGGAGCCCGTCTGGGCCCCAGTCGCCGACCGAACGCCGGGCGCCGCTTGACGGCACGGTTCGTGAGACGCCTCCGGGCGACTCGCCCCTCCGTCCCGCCGACCCCTCCGAGATGCCCCCCCCGCCCTCGTACCCCCTCGCCGACGAAGTCGCCAGTGCCATCACGCACGGGCTGGGCGTGCTGCTGAGCGTCGGCGCCGGGGCGGTCCTGGTCACGCTCGCGGTCCTGACCGGCGATCCGTGGACGATCGTCGGGGCGTCGGTCTTCGTCGGCACCCTCGTGCTCGTCTACGTCTCGTCGACGCTGTACCACGCGATCCCGTTCGAGGGGGCGAAGGCGCGGCTCCAGACGCTCGACCACTGCGCGATCTACGGGCTCATCGCGGGGACCTACACGCCGTTCCTGATCGGCGGGCTGCGGGGGCCGTGGGGGTGGTCGCTGCTCGCGACGATCTGGGCGCTGGCCGGGGCCGGCATCGTGTTCAAGCTGTTCACGACGGGCCGGTTCAAGCGGGTCTCGACGCTGATCTACGTCGCGATGGGCTGGCTCGTGGTGGTCGCGACGGGCCCGATGCGGGAGGCCCTGCCCGGCTCGACGCTGGCGTGGCTCGTCGGGGGCGGGCTGGCGTACACGGTGGGGACCGTGTTTTATCTGGCGCGCTGGCGGTTCGCCCACGCCGTGTGGCACGGGTTCGTGCTGGCCGGGAGCGTCTGCCACTTCGCGGCGGTCCTGGTGGAAGTGCTCCGCGTGGGGATTTAGGTGTATGGTCCCAGGGTGTCCTGGGTCGGATCACGGTAGAATCTGTCCGGCTCGCGTTGCCATTCCCGGCACACGAACTCGTACGGCGTCAGGCCCCGCAGCGTCTTCAACCGCTTGGCGTAGTTGTACGCCAGCAGGAACGCCGAGAGGTGCTCGCGCAGCTCGGCGTGGCTCCCGTAGTGGTACCGCTTGACCGTGGCCTCCTTGAGCGTCCGGTTCATCCGTTCCACCTGCCCGTTCGTCCACGGGTGCCCCACCTTGGTCAGCCGGTGCTCGATGCCGTGCTCGGCGCAGACGCGGCCGAAGAGGTGACGGAAGGCCCGGCGGTCCTGCTTGCGGTGGGTGAACTGGATGCCGTTGTCGGTCAGGATGGTGTGGAGGTCGTACGGGAAGGCCTCGATGACCGCCCGCAGGAAGTCGGCGGCCGTGGCCCGCTTGGCCTGCTCGTGGAGCTCGGCGTAGCACACCTTCGACGTCCGGTCGACGGCGACGAAGAGGTACAGCTTGCCCTCCTCGGTGCAGACCTCGGCGAAGTCGATGTGGACGTAGCCGACGGGGTACTCCTTGAACGCCTTCCGCTTGGGCTTGTCGCCCTCGACCTCGGGGAGCCGGCTGATCCCGTGGCGCTGCAAGCACCGGTGCAGCGACGACCGCGTGAGGTGGGGGATGGTCGGCTGGAGCGCGTAGAGGCAGTCGTCGAGCGGCAGCAGCGTGTGGCGGCGGAAGGCGACGACGGTGGCCTCCTCCTCGACCGAGAGCACGGTCGAGCGCGGGGTCTTCGGCCCCATCGGCGTGTCCTCGACGGTCTTGCGCTTGCGCCACTTGGCGACGGTCTTGCGGTCGATGCCGTGGCGGTTGGCGAGCGCGGCTACGGTCTCTTGGCTGCGCTGGATGGAGCGGCGGACGGCCTGCGTCGTGCGGGCGCTGCCGTGTAGAACCTGTCCCACAGATCGTCGGTGCTGGTGAGCGTCTGGGATCGCCCATGACTCTCTGGGACTAAACACCTAGTGCGGCCACGCAGCCGTCCTGGCGGGTTCCAGATCGAGGATGCGTGATTCGTGATGCGTGATCCTCCCCGGTGAGAGTCACGGATCACGCATCCAGAACGCCCCGGGGCCACCCGTCGACGTCTCTGAGACGGAGCACAGCGGAAGGCGGGAGGCGTGGCCGTCGCCGAGACCAGCCGCAAGCGCTGAGGCCGCGAGTTGCCCGGAACTTTTCCACAGCGCCAGACCGCTCACCGCTCACCGCTCACCGCTCACCGCTCACCGCTCACCGCTCACCGCTCACCGCTCACCGCTCACCGCTCACCGCTCACCGCTCACCGCTCACCGCACGAGGGCTTGGTCGAGCGTTCACCCGGGGGCCACAACGAAGGCACGCGGGCGGGGTTGGCTCTCTCCCCCGGAACGAGGCCCATGCACTGGTACGAGAAGCTGAACCGGTACTTCCCGGTCGAAGAGATGAAGTCGCGCGCCCACGTCGAGGCGCTGCTCGCGGAGAAGGGCGACGTCTACCACGTCGACCACGGCGAGCACCACGTGGTCCTCTTCGTCGAGGGCGAGCGGGTGGTGTTCGTGGACTACCTGCTGGTGGCGCCGGAGGCGCGCGGGCAGGGGCTCGGGAAAAAGCTCCTCGACACGCTCAAGGCCAAGGGCAAGCCGATCCTGCTCGAAGTCGAGCCGGCCGACTACGACGACACCGACACCGTCAAGCGGCAGCGGTTCTACACGCGCGAGGGGTTCCGCCACGTCGAGCGGCTCCGCTACCGCCGCCGCTCCCTCGCGACCCAAGCGGTCAACGAGCTCGAGATCCTGCTGTGGTCGCCCGACGACACGACGGACGAGGAAGCGTTCGACCTGGTCCGCGCCGTCTACGAGGAGATCCACACCTGGCGCGACCGCGACTTCTACGGCGAGAGCTACCAGCCGACCGAGGAGGTCCTGACGCTGGAGTCGGACGGCTGACTGCCCGTAGCGCTGGAACGACGGGCGCTGGTTGCGGGGTAGGCGGAGCCGTCCCCCGCCCACCTCCATGCCCGCCACCGTCGTCTGGTTTCGCAACGACCTCCGCTTGGGCGACCACGCCGCGCTGAGCCACGCCGCCGAGCGCGGCGCCGTCGTCCCCGCGTTCGTGTGGGCGCCAGCCGAGGAGGGCGAGTGGGCACCCGGCGGAGCGCATCGCTGGTGGCTCCACGAGTCGCTGGGCGCGCTCGATGCGAGCCTGCGAAAAAAGGGCAGCCGCCTGGTTCTCCGCCAGGGCGGCAGCTTGGACGCGCTGAAGGAGATCTGCCAGGTGACCGGGGCGGACCGTGTGGTGTGGCAGACGCGGGTCGCCCCCCACTTGCGGCGACGGGACGAGCAGGTCCGCGCCGGGCTGGAGGAGGCCGGGATCGAGGTCCGTCCCTTCGCCGGCCGGATTCTCCACGACCCGGCCCGGATCCAGACCGGCGCCGGGGGGCCGTACAAGGTCTACACGCCGTTCTGGAAGAAATTCCAGGACCAGGTCGACGTCGGCGCCCCGCTCGGCGTGCCGCGGCTGGGCGAGACCCGGGCGCCCGAGACGTGGCCGGAGTCCCGGCCTCTCGGCGCGCTCGGCCTGACGCCCCAGGCCCAGGACGGCGTCGACTGGGCCGGCGCCATGCGCGACGAGTGGACGCCCGGCGAGGCCGGCGCGCTCGACCGGCTCGACACGTTCCTCGCCGAGTCGCTCGTCGACTACCCCGAGGGCCGCAACGTGCCGGCCGCTCGGGACACGTCGATGCTGTCGCCGCACCTCCACTGGGGCGAGGTCAGCCCCCGCGCCGTCTGGGACCGCGTCCAAGCCTGGGTCTCGAACGGCGCCACCCGGGCCGACGCCGACACGTTCCTGAGCGAGATCGCCTGGCGCGAGTTCTCGTACCACGTCCTCCACCACTTCCCGCGCACGCCGACCGAACCGCTCAAGGCGAAGTACACCGCCATGCCGTGGCGGTCGTCGCCGGGCGACTTCGAGGCGTGGCAGCGCGGCCAGACCGGCTTCCCGCTCGTCGACGCCGGGATGCGCCAGCTGTGGGCCATCGGCTGGATGCACAACCGGGTGCGGATGGTCGTCGCGTCGTTCTTGACGAAGGACCTGCTGATCCCGTGGCAGGACGGCGCGCGGTGGTTCTGGGACACCCTGTGCGGCGGCGACCTCGCCAACAACACGATGGGCTGGCAGTGGGCCGCCGGCTGCGGCGCCGACGCCCAGCCGTTCTTCCGCATCTTCAACCCGGTCTCGCAGAGCCGGACGCACGACCCCGACGGCGCCTACGTCCGCCGGTGGGTCCCCGAGCTGGCCGCTCTCCCGACCAAGCACCTCCACGCGCCGTGGGAGGCCCCGGCCGACGTGCTCGCCGAGGCCGGCGTGACGCTCGGCGAGACGTACCCGGCGCCCATCGTGGACCATGCCGACGCGCGGGCGCGGGCGCTCGACGCGCTGAAGGCCGTGAACGCATAGCCCGGCCACGCCCCCCTCCAACTGTGCCGCCCGCCGACGCCCCTCCCTCCCCCGCCGACGCCTGGGATCGCTTCGAGCGCTTCCTCGCCGAGCACCTGCCCGTGCTGGCCGCGGACCTCGCCGCCGGGACCTCCGAGGCCGGCCTCGACGCCGTGGCCGAGCACGTCGGAGCGGCGTCGCCCGACCCGTTCGCCGCCCTCTACCGGCGCCACGACGGCCAGCGGAGCCCGGCGCCGGGCCTCTTCTTCGGCCTCCGCTTCCTCCCCTCTTCCGAGGCCGCCCGCGAGCGAGACCGGTGGGCGTCCCTTCTCCACGACGACCCTGCCCTCGCCACCGACATCGAGGTGACGGCGGTCCCCCCCAGAGCGGTCGCCCCCGTGTACGCCTCGCCGGCCTGGGTCCCGTTCGCCTCCGACGGCGCCGGCAACCACCTCGCCATCGACCTCGGCCCCGGCCCGGAGGGCACGCCGGGACACGTCATCAGCTTCGGGGCGGACGAGGCCACCCGCTACGTCCTGGCCCTCTCCGCCGCGCACTTTCTCGACTGGTGCGCCCGCCAGTGCGACGGGGGGCGGGCCGAGGTCGCGCCGGACCCCGACGCGCCCGGCGGTCTGGGCCTCCGCCTCGCGGGCGGGCAGACGCTGCTCGACGCCGTGCCGAGCCTGTTCGGACCCCGGTGAACGGCCCGGACGGCCTGCCGGCGGGAGGACTAGGGGTGTATGGGAGGGGGGAGTTTCCCTCCCATACACCTCACTCCCTTCGGCTTTAAACGAGGAGGGGTTCGGACTCGGCACGACCCGCTCCTCACTAGTAGCAGCCCTTGCCCTGGAGCCACGACACCATGCTCGTGGCCTGCGAGGTGCCGCTCGTGCCGCCGCCGGACGTGTTGGTAAAGTCGGCGCTCTTCCACGCCCCGCCGATCTTGACGTCGGCGTGGAACTGGCTGGGCGTGAGCGTGGTCGAGCTCGGGTAGTCCACGTCGACGTGGTACTCGACCTTGGCGGTGCCGAGCCGCGAGCACTTGGCGACGGCGTCCTCGATCCGCTTCCAGTTGCCGCGGTTGAAGTTGTACTGCTGCGGGACGAGGTTGGCCCGGCCGCCCCAGCCCCCGAGCTGGGAGCCGATCAGGTGGCCGCCGTCGTACGAGCTCGCGGGGCTGGCCCAGTTGCCGACGTTGGTCTGGCACGTCGTCTGGCGCGGGGCCGTGGTCACCGGGCCGAGGCTCTTGAACGCGGTGAGCGGGCGCCCCCGCGAGTCGATGTAGTGGTCCTCGACGCCGCCGGCCCCGACCAGCCGGAACCACTTGGTCCGGTCGCTGGTGGGGAACGTCTGCGGGCACGCCGTGATGTCGCGGAGCCGGCCCTGCTCGTCGCCCGCCGTCGCGCCGACGACCTCGAACGCGATGCCGTACCGGGCGAGCGTGGCCGCGAGCTCCGGGTCCGAAGCGCGGGCGCGGAAGTCCGCCAGCCCGTCGACGCCGCCGAGGTCGGCGAGGAGGCGGGCGTAGGCCGAGTCGGAGGGGGCCGTCGCGCGCTCGGGGACCGCGGGGGCGCCGGCATTCGAGTCGCAGCCCGCGAGCACGGCGAGGGCGACCAGGCCGGCCGTGAGCCACCCGGCTGACAAGGGCCGGGGCGAGGGAGAAGGCGTCATGCGAGGGGGGGAGGGTGAAGGCCGGCGAGAGTACGGACGGGCGCGGCCCGTGGGGCGTTACCGATGCGTAAGTCCTCCGCCCACGCGGAGGCCCGGCCCTCTCGCGACGGTTTGCCATTCCTTCACAATCAGGGTTTCTTCCGGTCCTCTCCCCCCGCACCCATGGACCTCTCCGCGGCCGACGCCCTGGCCCCGATCCCCTTCACCTCGTCGCCGAAGCCGACCCTCGGGGTCGAGATCGAGCTCCAGATCGTCGACCCGGTCACGTTCAACCTCAAGCAGGGGTCGGTCCAGCTCATCGAGCGGTTGGGGGGCGAGCACCCAAAGATCAAGCAGGAGCTGACCCAGTCGACCATCGAGGTGATCACGGGGATCTGCGGGGACGTGGCCGAGGCCGTCGACGACCTGAGCGGGTCGCTGCGCGAGTTGTACGCCCTCGGCGACGAGCTCGGGCTGGCGTTCTCGGCGGCCGGGACGCACCCGTTCGGGCAGTGGCGCGACCAGAAGATCTTCCCCAACGACCGGTATCAGAAGCTGGTCGACAAGATCCAGTGGCCGGCGCGGCGGCTGCTGATCTACGGGCTCCACGTCCACGTGGGGCTGTCGTCGGGCGAGAAGGCGATCGCGGTCTCGAACGCGCTCTCGAGCTACCTCCCGCACCTGCTGGCGCTGTCTGCGTCGTCGCCGTTCGTCGACTTCGAGGACACCGGGCTGGCGTCGACGCGGTCGAAGATCTTCGAGGGGATGCCGACGGCCGGGCTCCCGTACCGGCTGGCCAACTACGGCGAGTTCCAGCGGTTCATGAACACGCTCGTTCGGGCCAAGGCCATCGAGTCGATCCGCGAGATCTGGTGGGACATCCGGCCGCACCCCAGCTTCGGGACGTTGGAGATCCGCATCTGCGATACGCCCTCGACGATGGCGGAGCTGGCGTCGCTCGTGGCCCTGGTCCAATGCCTGGTCGTGGCCTTGGGCGACCGCTACGAGCAGGGCGCCCCGCTCCAAGTGCTCAAGCCGTGGATCTTGCGCGAGAACAAGTGGCGCGCGTGCCGCCACGGGCTCGACGCCGACGTGATCTGCGACAACGACGGCGACCACGGCGCGCTGAGGGAGCAGATCCCGGACCTCGTCGCCCGGCTCGAGCCGACCGCCGAGCGGCTCGGGTGCCTCGACGAGCTCCGCGGCCTCCACCGGACGCTCGACGGCGGCGCCTCCTACGAGCGCCAGCGCCGGACGTTCGAGCGGACCCGGCGGCTCCCCGACGTCGTCGCCTCGCTCGCGGCCGAGCTCCGCGAGAGCGTCGGGACGGGCTGAGGAGAGATCGGGGACGGCCCCTCCGGCGGTCCTCCGTCCCCCGTCCTCGGTCCCGGAGGTCCTCCGCCCTCAACTCGCCGCTCTCCCCCGCCGATTAACACGGGGACCGAACGAAGGTGGGCCCGCGGACGTTGGCCCGTCCCGATCACTCCGACCGTCCCCCCGCTCCCCTTGATCGCTGCCGACGCCCCCCCGCTTTCCGAGATCGACCTGTCCCGCTCCGACCCCGCCTTCCGCGCCGACCTCGTCGACCTCCGGCGGGCCCTCCACGCCCGGCCGGAGCTGGGGTTCGAGGAGCACGCGACGGCCCGGCACCTCCGCGAGTGGCTGGGCGAGCGGGGGCTCGAACCGTCGGCGCCGATGGCCGGGACCGGGTTCGTGGTCGACGTCGCCGGCGACCGGCCGGGCCTGACCGTCGCGTACCGGGCCGACATGGACGCGCTCCCGATCCAGGAGGCGACCGACGTGCCGTACCGCTCGCTCGCGTCGGGCGTGATGCACGCCTGCGGCCACGACGCCCACATGACGGTCGCCTGCGGCGTGGCCGTGCTCGCCGACCGCCGACGTGACGAGTTCGCCGGGACCGTCCGCGTCGTGTTCCAGCCGGCCGAGGAGATCTCGCCGTCCGGGGCGCCGGCCATGGTCCGGGCCGGCGCGCTCGACGGCGTCGACGCGATCTACGCCGTCCACATGGACCCGTCGCAGGCCGTCGGCCGGTTCGGGTTCCGGACGGGGCCGCTGACGGCGGCGTGCGCCCCGTTCCGCGTGACGGTCCGGAGCGAGCTCTCGGGCCACTCGGCGCGTCCGCACGAGGCCGTCGACACGGTCTGGGTGGCGACCCAGATCGCGACCGAGCTGTACCAGCTGCCGGGCCGCGTGACGGATGCCCGGAAGGCGGCCGTGCTCACGATCTGCCGGATCCGCGGCGGCGACGCGCTCAACGTGATCCCGGCCGAGGTCGAGTTCGGCGGGACGCTCCGCTGCGTCGACGGCGAGACGCTGGGCTACCTCCGCGAGAAGATCCGCCGCGTGGCCGGGGCCTTGGGCGCCGTCTACAAGGCCGACGTCGACGTCGACTTCGACGTGACGCTGCCGGCCGTCGTTAACACGGCGCACGAGGTGGCCACGGCGACCGGCGCGGCCGTCGACCTGTTCGGGACCGAGGCGGCCATGCCGATCCCGCTGCCGAGCATGGGCGGCGAGGACTTCGCGTACTACCTCCAGAAGGTCCCGGGCTGCATGGTCCGGGTGGGCTCGGCGAGCGGGCCCGAGACGCGGTACCCGCTCCACCACGCCCGGTTTGACCTCGACGAGGGGGCGCTCCCGCTGGCGGCCCACCTGATGGCCGAGACGTGCCTCCGCCACCTCGCGGGGCGCTCGGGCTGAGGGAGCCCGCGTCAGGGCAAGCGCCCCCTGTGTCGTCCTGAGCCTGCGAAGGATCTCGACTCGATCCTCGCGCCCTCCTCAGCGTCCCCTACGACTTGGCCACCGTGCTGAGATCCCCCGCCTTCGCGGGGGCAGGCTCTTCGCAGGCTCAGGATGACAAGTCAGGGGAGTACGCGATAGCCCTGGCACGGCTGGTGCTATGAGTGGACCTCCCGTGGGGCGGGCTCGCGTCGGCGACGTTGCCGGCTCTCCCCCTCCCATGCCGTCATCCTCGCGCACGCGGGAATGACGGCTTGGGGTTGAGGAGGCAGATTCCTTCATAGCACCAGCCGTCCTGGAGAGATCCTGGGGCTCGCAGATTTGTCGGGCAACCCGCCCTACTTTCCGGCGGCTCTCCTCTCCCCCGATGCGCTGGACCGTTGCCGTCCTCTCTTTGCTTGTGGCCACTTCGGTCGTCGCGCAGGCCCCTGCTCCGGGCGACGTGGTGATCAACGAGATCCTGTACGACCCGCCGCCGCCGCAGCCGTCGGGCAACGAGTGGGTCGAGCTCCTCAACGTCACCGACGGCCCGGTCGACCTCGGCGGGCTCGTCGTGACCGACGGGGGCTCGGCGTCGGCGCCCATCCCGGCCGGGACGACGCTCGACGCTGGCGCGTTCGCCGTGATCGTGAGGGATGGGGAGGCGTTCGCGGCAGCATATCCCAGCGTCCCGTTCATCGAGGTCGACGGGTTCCCCGCGCTCAACAACTCGGGCGACCGGGTGGCGCTCGTCCGGGGCACGACCGAGATCGACGCCGTCCCGTACCTCCCCTCGTGGGGCGGCGCCGACGCCTCGCTCGAGCGGCGCGATCCGCTCGGGCCGAGCGACCAAGCCAGCAACTTCGGCACGTCGACGGCGGCGGGTGGCGCGACGCCCGGGGCGCCGAACTCGCTCCTCGCCCAGGACACCGAGCCCCCGTCCCTCGTCGAGGTCGAGGCGCTTGACGCCCAGACCGTCCGCGTCACGTTCTCGGAGCCCGTCGAGCAAGCCTCGGCCGAGACGGCGGCGAGCTACGCCATCGACGGCGGGGTCGGGGTGCCCGCGCTGGCGATGATCGGCGACACGCCGAGCGAGGTCGTGCTCGCGCTGGCGACGCCGCTCGTCGGGCCGGCCTCGTACACGCTCACCGTCCGCGATGTGGCCGACCGGCGGGGCAACGCCATCGGCACGGCCACGGCGACGTTCTTCTTTGGCGAGGGCTCGGCGGCCGGCCCGCGCGACCTCGTCATCAACGAGTTCCTGTACGACCCGCCGCCGGGCCGCGACCCGGGCGAGTTCGTGGAGCTGTTCAACCGGACCGACCGGGCGTTCGACTTGCGCGAGTTCACGCTCAACGACGCGGTCGGCGACGCCCAGCCGATCACGACGGCGCCCGTGTTCGTCGGGCCGGGCGGCTACGCCGTGGTGGTCCAGGACGGCGACCGCTTCCGGGCCGTCTTCCCCGACGTCGCGTTCGTCGAGCAGCCCGGGTGGAGCGCGCTCAACAACAGCGGCGACGCCATCGTGCTGGCGTACCAGGGCACGACCGTCGACTCGCTGTTCTACAGTCCCGAGTGGGGCGGCGAGGACGCGAGCCTGGAGCGGAAGGACCCGGACGGCCCGTCGTCGGTGGCCGCCAACTACGCCACGACGACGGACCCGCGGGGCGGCACGCCGGGTGCCCAGAACAGCCGGTTCGAGCCCGACGTGACTGGCCCCCGGCTCACGGCCGCGGCGGCGTCGCCCGACGGCCGGACGCTCACGGTGACGCTCGACGAGCCCGCGGACCCCGCCTCGGTCACGGCGGCTATGTTCACGGTGGCCGGCGTCGGGGTGTCGAGCGTGGCGTACGTGCCCGAGAGCACGACGGTCACCCTCGCGCTGGCCGCCGCGCTCCCCGCCGGCCCGTCGACCGTCACGGCCACGGGCCTGACGGACCTGCTCGGCAACACGACGGCCTCGACCTCGACGACGGTCACGTTCACGCCGGACACGGTCGCCCCGTCTATCGCGCGTGTCACGGCTCGGTCGCCGTCGCTGCTGGCGGTCACGTTCACCGAGCCCGTCACGGCGGCGACGGCGACAGACACTGCCCGCTACGCGGTCGAGGGCACGACCGTCGCCTCGGTCACGCCGAGCCGGACGTCGGGCGGAGGTGTGACCGAGGTCGAGGTCGCGCTCGCGGGCCCGCTCGCCGAGCCGGCCGTCTACGCCGTCGCGGTCACCGGGCTGACCGACCTCGCCGGCAACGTCACCGACCGCGCTGAGGCGTCGGTCTTCGTCGGCACGCCGGACACGCCGGGGCCGGGCGACCTGGCGATCACCGAGATCATGTACGACCCGGCCGTCGGCAGCGACGGCGAGTACGTCGAGGTGCTGAACACGTCGGCCACAGGCGTCTTCGCGCTCGACCGGGTGACCATCGACGACGGCGACCGTGACGGCGACCCGCTGGCTGACGAGGCCGCCGTGTTGTTGCCGGGCGAGTCCGTTGCCATCGTGCGGGACGCCGA
This sequence comes from Rubrivirga sp., assembly GCF_965213695.1. GTDB lineage: Bacteria > Bacteroidota > Rhodothermia > Rhodothermales > Rubricoccaceae > Rubrivirga. The sequence goes on from NZ_OZ243912.1 coordinate 3,296,374, forward strand.
TGGGTTCCGAGCCGCATTCCCGGATGCGCCGTTCGTGGTCGGCGGGAGCGTAATCGGGCTGTCGAACTCGGGCGAGGCCGTCGTGCTGCGCGCGGCCGGCGCCGTTTTGGACTCCGTGTTCTACCAGCCGTCGTGGCACCGCGTCGAGCTCGACGACGCGACGGGGATCAGCCTGGAACGGCGGGACCCGACGAGCGGCGCGAACGACCCCGCCAACTGGTCGTCGTCGCTGGACGAGCGCGGCGGCACGCCGTCGGCGCCGAACTCGCTCTCGATCTCGGGGACGCCGGTCGAGCGCGACCCAGCCCTGACCGTCACGAGCCCGTTCGCGCCGACCCTCGGTGAGGCCGCCCGGATCACCTACGCGCTCTCGACCGAGGCCGCCCTCGTCCGCGCTCGGGTCTACGACGGCGGCGGCCGGCCCGTCCGCGAGCTCGAGCCGGGCCGGCTGAGCGGGACCACGGCCACGCTCACGTGGGACGGCACCGACGACGACCGCCGCCCGCTCCGGGCCGGCATCTACGTCGTCCTGGTCGAGGCCGTCGACGCCCAGGGCGGGACGACGGAGGCGCTGCGCGGCGTCGTGGTGCTGGCGCGGCCGAGGTAGCTGGTCGTCGCGGGCGCCTCCGGCCGGGGCAGCGGGTTCCCCGCGAGGCGCCTAGGACGCGCCCCCAGATGTGCCGCCAGGTATGGGGGACGGCAACCTCGTAACTTCGGGGGTGTTAGGCTCGACACCTTCCCTCGCCCCTCTATGCCCCTCGCTACTCCTCCCCCGCTCCGTCACGCGTTCGCCTCGGCCCTCGCCGTCCTCGTCTTGCTCGCGACCGCCTCGGCCCCGCTCGCCCAAGGGTTCCCCAAGATCGCGCTGCCCGGCGGGTTCCAGATCGAGAAGATGGCCGACAGCCTCCAGCTCCCCAGCGCCCTCGCCTGGGACGACCAGGGGCGGATGTACGTCGGGACGGCCGGCGGCGGCCTGTTCCCCGAGCAGCTCGCGCCCATCCAGATCCTCCGCGTCGACCCCGACGGGTCGACGGAGGTCGTCGTCGACCTCTCCGACCGCATTGAGCCGGCGCTCGTCGGGCTCCTCTGGCACGACGACGCCTTCTACATCACGCACCGGGCCGACGACCTCACCGGGGCCGTCTCCCGCGTGACGATGGACGGCGAGCTCACGACGCTCTTCAGCGGGATCATCGACAGCCAGGCCGAGCACCAGATCAACGACATCCGGATGGGCCCGAACGGGCGGATGTACGTGGCCGTCGGGCCGGCCGGGAACGCGGGCATCGTCGGCCCGACCGTGGCCCCCTACATCGCGTTGAGCCCCGGCCTCAAGGCCACGCCCTGCGAGGACGTCGTCCTCACCGGCCGGAACCGGCTCTACCCCGACTTCCGGACGCCGGCGATGGGCGACTCGGTCCTGACCGGCGCCTACGTCCCGTTCGGGACGATGACGACGCCGGGGCAGGTCATTGAGGGCGTCGAGAAGTGCGGCGGGTCGATCCTCTCGTTCGATCCCGACGACGCCGAGAACACGATCCGGACGGAGGCCTGGGGGTTCCGGAACCTCATCGGCCTCGCCTTCGACTCGACCTCGGGGACGAACGCGGGCAACATGCTGTACGCGGCCGAGAACGGGTACGACATCCGCGAGCGCGGCGTCCGCGACACGATGGACGCGAGCCTCCGCGTGACGCTCCGGGTCAGCGACATCGGCGACATCCCGTGGTATGGGGTCCCCGACTTCACGGCCGGGCGGCTCCCCGTGACGGACCCCCAGTTCCAGCCGCCGGACTCGCTCCAGGCGCCGGTCTTCGTCGGCGACCAGCGGGTCGCGAAGGGGCTCGGGTTCCTCATCGACCACGCGGCCAGCGGGCTCACGCCCCCGACGCCCAACGTCGTGCTCGGCCGGCACCCGTTCAACTCGTCGCCGTCGATGATCGACGTGGCTCCGGCCTCCTGGGGCGACCTCGCCGGCCACGTGTTCGTCGCCGAGTGGGGCGACCTGGCCCCGCCGACCAACCCGCTCCGCGGGCCGGCCCCGGCCGGGTTCCGCGTCGTCCGCGTGGACCCGGCGACGGGCGAGGTCTTCCCGTTCGTCCGGAACCAGCGCCCCGGCCCGGCCTCGGGGCAGCCGCCCGTGGGCGAGGACGGGATCGAGCGGCCCTTCGACGTCCAGTTCGGCCCCGACGGGGCGATGTACATCGTCGACTACGGCGAGGTCATGATCGACTACACGGAGGCCCCGCCGTACCAGTACCAGACCGACACCGGGTCCATCTGGCGCGTGACGGCGGCGGGCGGGGCGCAGACCACGTTTACCGTGACGGTCGAGAACGTCTCGACGCCGGGCCTGCTCTCGACCGACCGGGCCATGGGCGCCGTCCCCCTCTCGCCGGGCGCCTGGGTCACGTTCCGCGGCGACGACCCGGCGTTCACGCCGGGTGAGATGGCCGACAGCGGGACCCGGCTCATCGCCGAGGACGGCTTCCCGTCGCCGGACCTCTCGCCGCCGAACACGGACGGAACGGAGACGACGCTCCTCATGCAGGCGGCAAACGCCAGCCAGGTCGGAACGTTCTCTTCCGACGGGGGCGCGGACAATGGCCCGGCCATCTTCCCCGCACTCGGTGGGGCCGCCGCGGAGTCAGCGACGTTCACCTTCACGGCCTCGGAGGGGGACCGGCTCCAGATCGAGACCATGTTCGTCCAGTCCAACGACTGGTTCCTCGCCTTCGGCGATGGGGGCCTCGAGCTGTTCGAGGACGGCGAGCCGGTCTCGGGCGACGTGACGGACCGGCTCCGGCTCTACGACGCGGGCACCGAGATCGACGCGCCGCCGGGCGAGGGACCGACGAGCCCGCCGGGCGCGGTGCAGAAGCCGGTCCAGGACCCGATGGCGACCAACGTGGGCACGGACGAGAGCGAGCCGATCCAGCTCGCCCGCGACCGGCACTCGGGCTTCTCGATCCCGGCGAACGCCGAGGTCATCCGCGTCACCATCACGCCCTCGGGCGCGACGGCGATCTCCGGCGACCGTGGCCCCGGCAGGTTCGAGCTGGAGGCCGCCCGCCCGAACCCGTTCACCGGGTCGACGGAGGTCCGCTTCACGGTCCCGGAGGCGGGCCCCGTCCGCCTGGCCGTGTATGACGTGCTGGGCCGGCAGGTGGCCGTCTTGGTGGACGAGACCCTGAGGGCAGGCCCGCACGGGGTCCGGTTCGACGGGAAGGGCCTTCCGAGTGGGACCTACGTCGTCCGCGCTCAGGTCGGCGACGCCTCCCGGACCCGGCTCATGACGCTGGTCCGGTAGCGGCTCGCATGGCGGGGGCCGCCTGCTCTGGGAGAGCGGGCGGCCTCTTTGTTTTCCCCCTGCCCGGGGCGCCCGTCGAGCGCGGAGAGCGCGGAAGGCGCCGGCGATGGGGGGCGGCAGGCCTGAACAAGGGCACCCGCTCTCGGCGGCGACGGCCGCGCTCTCCCCGTGGAGCGGGCCCCTCTGCGCGCTCGGCGGCGCAGCCGCGCGCTCCGTCTTCCGGACCCCCGATCACCGCCCCGGCGTCTACGGGTGGACGGTACCTTTGGACCGTCCAGGGCGGGCTGGGGCCACGTCGGCGACCGCACCGCGAATCCATCCCGCCGGCCGGCACGGATGGAACAGGGCCGCCCGTTCCCGATTCGACGCTCTCTCTATCCCGGACCCATGAGCACGACTGCGACTCCGACGGCACCCGCGCCCACTCCGCCCGCTGGCGCCCCGGCCCTCCCCTCCCCCGTCCGCTTGAGCGACCGGGCGGCGAGCGAGGTCCGCCGGATCGTCGCCAACAAGCAGATCCCGGCCGAGTACGGCCTGCGCGTCGGCGTCAAGGGCGGCGGGTGCTCGGGCATGAGCTATGTCCTGGGCTTCGACAAGCGCCGGGACCACGACCTCGCCTTCGAGCTCGACGCCGACGACCCGGCCGGCCCGATCACCGTGTTCATGGACAAGCGCCACGGGCTGTACCTCATGGGCACGACGGTCGATTACCACGACGGCCTCGACGCGCGCGGGTTCGTCTTCGACAACCCCCAGGCGACCCAGACCTGCGGCTGCGGTTCTTCCTTTGCCGCCTAAGCCCCTACGGGCGGGTACGGGGTACCTGGTACGAGGTACGCCCCACGCTCTCCACCCGTACCACGTACCGAGTACCTCGTACCCCATTCTTATGGAAGGCAACTTTTCCAACCGCGTCCGCGACGTGATCTCGTACTCCCGCGAGGAGGCGATCCGGCTCGGGCACGACTACATCGGGACCGAGCACCTGCTCCTGGGCATCATCCGGGAGGGCGAGGGGATCGCCGTCAAGATCCTCCGGAACCTCGGGTGCGACCTGTTCAAGCTGAAGAAGGCCGTCGAGGACACCGTCCGGTCGACCGGCGGCACGCTCACCGTCGGCAACATCCCGCTGACGAAGCAGGCCGAGAAGGTCCTGAAGATCACCTACCTCGAGGCCAAGCTCTACAAGAGCGACGTCATCGGGACCGAGCACCTCTTGCTGAGCCTGCTCCGCGACGAGGACAACGTCGCGGCCCAGATCTTGCAGCAGGCGTTCTCGGTGAGCTACGACGCCGTCCGCGCCGAGCTCGACTCCATCCTGAGCGGGAAGGCCTCCCCCCGCGCCGCGACCGACGAGCCCAGCTCGGGCCGCGGGCGCTCCCGCTCGTCCAGCAGCAGCAAACGAGAGATGGCAGAGAAGTCCAAGACCCCGGTCCTCGACAACTTCGGCCGCGACCTGACGTCGATGGCCGAGGAAGGCAAGCTGGACCCCATCGTCGGCCGCGAGGTCGAGATCGAGCGCGTGGCCCAGGTGCTCTCGCGCCGCAAGAAGAACAACCCGGTCCTGATCGGCGAGCCCGGCGTGGGCAAGACGGCGATCGCCGAGGGGCTGGCGCTCCGGATCGTCCAGCGCAAGGTCTCGCGCGTCTTGTACGACAAGCGGATCGTCACGCTCGACCTGGCCGCGCTCGTGGCCGGGACGAAGTACCGCGGCCAGTTCGAGGAGCGGATGAAGGCCGTGATGACGGAGCTCGAGAAGAACCAGGACGTCATCCTCTTTATCGACGAGCTCCACACGCTCGTCGGCGCCGGCGGCGCGAGCGGTTCGCTCGACGCCTCGAACATGTTCAAGCCGGCGCTGGCGCGCGGTGAGATCCAGTGCGTCGGCGCGACGACCCTCGATGAGTACCGCCAGTACATCGAGAAGGACGGGGCGCTCGACCGCCGCTTCCAGAAGATCCTGGTCGACCCGGCCACGCCCGAGGAGGCCGTCGAGATCCTGACCCAGATCCAGGGCAAGTACGAGGACCACCACAACGTCGAGTACGACGAGGGGACCATCGAGCTCATCGTCAAGCTCTCCGAGCGCTACATCACCGACCGGCACCTGCCGGACAAGGCCATCGACGTGCTCGACGAGGCCGGCGCGCGCGTCCACCTCGCCAACATCAAGGTGCCGCCGGAGGTGGTCGAGCTCGAGGAGCAGATCGAGGCGGTCAAGGAGGAGAAGAACCAGGTCGTGAAGTCGCAGAACTTCGAGAAGGCCGCCCAGCTCCGCGACCGGGAGAAGAAGCTCCAGGAGGAGCTCGAGAACGTCAAGGACGAGTGGGAGCGCCAGGCCGAGGACGAGACCTACCCCGTCACCGAGCGCGACATCTCGGCCGTCGTCGCCATGATGACCGGCGTGCCGGTCGACCGCGTCCAGACGACCGAGGGGGCCAAGCTCCTCAACATGGAGGAGATGCTCAAGGGGAAGGTCGTCGGGCAGGACGAGGCGCTCGTCAAGCTGTCCCGGTCCATCCGCCGGACGCGGGCCGGGCTCAAGGACCCCAAGCGGCCCATCGGCTCGTTCATCTTCCTCGGGCCCACGGGCGTCGGGAAGACGGAGCTGGCGAAGCGGCTGACCGAGTACCTCTTCGACAGCCAGGACGCGCTCATCCGGATCGACATGTCGGAGTACATGGAGAAGTTCTCCGTGTCGCGGCTGGTCGGGGCGCCTCCCGGCTACGTCGGCTACGAGGAGGGCGGCCAGCTGACCGAGAAGGTCCGCCGCAAGCCGTACTCGGTCGTGCTGCTCGACGAGATCGAGAAGGCGCACCCGGACGTGTTCAACATCCTGCTCCAGGTGCTCGACGACGGGATCCTGACGGACGGGCTCGGCCGCCGCGTCGATTTCCGGAACACGATCATCATCATGACCTCGAACATCGGGGCGCGCGACATCAAGAACCTCGGCAAGGGCATCGGCTTCTCACTGACGGAGGAGACGTTCGACTACTCGAAGATGAAGTCGACCGTCGAGGACGCGCTCAAGAAGGTGTTCAACCCGGAGTTCCTCAACCGGATCGACGACGTCATCGTTTTCCACCCGCTCGAGAAGTCGCACATCCTGGAGATCATCGACGTGATGCAGACGGACCTCTTCGCGCGCGTCGAGGATCTGGGCATCGAGATCGAGCTGTCGGACGCGGCCAAGGAGTTCTTGGTCGAGAAGGGGTTCGACCCCCAGTTCGGCGCCCGCCCGCTCCGCCGCGCGATCCAGAAGTACGTCGAGGACCCGATGGCCGAGTCCATCCTGACGAACGACCTCCAGGAAGGGGCCAAGATCTCCGTCGACCACACGGCCGGCGAGGACGAGCTCTCGTTCAAGACGAAGAAGGCGAAGAAGAAGGCCACCCCGAAGGACGAGGCCACCGAGGAGCCGGAGCCCGAGGCCCCGGCCACTGAGGACTAGCCTCCTCGCCTCGTCCCTGATCCCGCCCCGCTGGTGCTCGTCGCCAGCGGGGCGTTTGGTGTTCACGCCGGCACGTCGAGCGTCCAGAGCGTGACGTAGAACAAGACGAGCCGGTAGACCTCCATCGCCACCAGCGTCCCCACTGTCGCCGTCGACAACCCGGCGGCGGCGCTGCCCCACCACCCCAGTCCGTAGACGCGCCGGAACGCGAGGACAAGGTAGGCCGACCACGCCACGAGCATCGTCGGCAGGATGACCGCGTCATTGAGGTCGTAGGCTACGTCGCCGGTGAGCCACAGGACTGCCAGGAGCGGGGCGGCCAAGACGGCGGTGATGAGCACCGACGACGCCATGAGCACGGCCACGAAGTGCGTCGCGAACACCGCGTGTCGGACGACTGGACGGCCCGTCCGCACGAGGATCAGGGCGATGAAGGCCACGTAGGCCGGGACGAACACAGCGATCAGCGTCGGCGCCAGCGCCCGGGCACGCTGGCGGAACGCGGCGTCGTAACGCTCGGCGGTGACGCCGGCGTCGTTGACCGCCTCCGTCATCCGGGCGTCGAAGGCGGGGTTGCTGCGGTACAGGCCGGGGTCGCCCAGGAACGCCTGCGCACCGAAGTTGCTCATCCAGAGGAAGAACACGACGTTGACGACCAAGAACAGCCGGACGGGGCGGACGTACAGCCCGCGACGCCCGGCGAAGTATTCGGTCGTCAGCGTGCCCGGCACGAACAGCGCCTTGACGGAGCGCCACAGCCGTCCGTCGGCGCTCGTGACCTCGTGGAACTGGTCGCGGAGGAACGCCGCCAGCGACTCGTCCTCGGGTCGGGGCCGGCGCTCGCCGCACTCGTGGCAGTACGCGCCGACGAGCGGTTCGTCGCACGCCGCGCACCGAGCTAGTCCCGTGGACTCCTCCTCCGCACCGGGGACAGGTCGGTCGAGGACGAGATCGGACACGGCGTGGGAGACGGAATCCCTCGGAACATACTCGGCCACGCCGGGCCCTTTCCGCTCCTCCCCGACCCCAAAAGAAAGCGCCGGCCCCCATCGCGGGAGCCGGCGCTACGAGAGGCTGGCGAAGTCGGGCCTTAGCGGGCCAGCGACACCGAGCGCGTGGCCGTCTGACCGCGGCCGTCCGTGGCGCGGACGAGGTAGAGGCCCGGCGGCAGGTCGTTCGCGTCGACGCGCAACGTGTAGGTCCCGGCCTGGACGGTCCCATCGTGGAGCAGCGCCACGCGGCGGCCGAGCGCGTCGTGGACGGCGACCGACAGCGAGGTGGCCTGCTCGACGGTCAGCGTGAGCCGGGTCGACGAGGTGAACGGGTTCGGGCTCGGGGCCGAGAGCCGGAACGGCTGCGGCGTGTCGTCGGTGTGGACGAGCGAGAGCTCGGCGTCCACGACGGCGGCGTGCGCGGGCGCAGCGACGGTGGCGACCGCCACCACGGCGACCGCGACGAAGCGTCGGAGGGAGTAGAAAGGCGTCATCGGCGGAGGGAGTCCTCGGTCAATATCGGGTCAACGCGGGGGAGTTCCAAACGGATCCGTGTGAGGGAATCGTCAGGAGACGGGCAAGAGGCGTGCCTACCACAGCCGGCGGTTGCCCGGGGCGGCCTCGGCCCGGCTCAGACGGTTGGGCCGCTCGGTCGTCCCGGTCATCCGCATCACGAGCCCGAGGGCCATGCCCGTCAGGAAACCGCCGATGTGGGCCCCGTAGGCCACGCCCCCGGTCTCCTCCGTCGCCGCCGTCGCGCCCCACTGGTTGAAGAACTGCAACCCGATCCACAACCCCAGCACGACCACGGCCGGGACCGAGACGATCCGGAAAATGAACACCGCGTTCACCCGATTGCGCGGGAACAGCACGAGGTACGCCCCGAGCACGCCCGCGATGGCCCCGCTCGCGCCGAGGTTCGGGACCAGCCCCGCCGGGTGCATCGCCACCTGGACGAGGGTCGCCACCACCCCGCTGACGAGGTAGAACAGGACGAACCGAGCCGTCCCGAACCGGTGCTCCACGTTGTCCCCGAAGATCCAGAGGTAGAGCAGGTTGCCGGCGATGTGGCCGAACCCGCCGTGCATGAACATGGCCGACAAGACGGTCAGGTACACGAGCGGCGCCGGCCCCGGCCCCGGCCGCTGGGGGATCTGCTGCGCCGACGTGATCTGGACGTTTGGGTCCTCCTCCGGGATCGGCTGGGCGTTGACCAAGTCCTGGCCCGTCACGAGCTCGTGCGGGACGACGCTCCACCCGTAGGTGAAGGCGGGGTCGCTGAGCTGGTACACGAACACGAACACGTTCGCGACCAACAGCACGATGGTGGCCCACGCGGGGCCGTCGAGACGGCGGTCGTCGTCGCTGATCGGGAAGAGCATTCGGAGGGCGGAGGGGCGGGCGCCAACCGACCGTCCGTGCGTTCGGGTCCCCGGCGGCCTAGATCGTCGCCATGAGGGCGGCGAGACGGTCCTTGGCCGACGGCGAAGTGACGTCGCCCCAGACCTCGGCCAGGCCGTCGAGCGCCCGCGCGTCCCCGGCCGCGTACCGATCCCGGGCCGCGACGACCGCCGCCTCGGCCTCGACGAGCGCGGCGACGAGGTGGGCAGCCACCGCCCGATCCGGCGTCTCTACCAGCGAGGCGACAAACCGGAGACCGCTCAGCGCGACCGCGAGGTGCGACGCGACGGCGACCGTCGGCGCGTCGAGGTCGTCCTCGATGGCCAGGACGTCCTCGAACCTCCGCCAGACCTCCGACCCCAGCACGTGGCGGAGCCGCGTCGGCGACGGCGCGTCGCCGGGGGCCCCGACGAAGTCGTCGCCGAGCGGGGCGTCGTCGCTGCGCCGGACGCCGCTGGCGCTTTGGGCCGCGAGCCGCGCGACGAGCCGGCGGGCCTGGGCGCTCCAGGACTCGCGCACGCCGTCGAGCCGGTCCGCCGCCGTCGCCAGCGCCACGGACGTACGGCGCACCAGGTCGGCCCGGCCGTCGGCGGCGAGCGCGGCCCGGGCCGTGTCGAGGGCCGTGTCGAGGTCGGCCACGAGCGGGCGGAGCCCGGCGACGAGCCGGCGCGCGGACTCCGTGGGGAGCACGGGCTCGACCGTCTCGACGGTCAGCCGGACGCCGTGGGCGGCGACCAGGAGCCGGCGGGCGTCGGACGGGGCCCGGGTGCCGAGGAACCGCTCGGCCTGGGCGTCGAACGCGGCGACCGCGTGGGCGAGCAGGACCTCGGCGGCCTCCAGCAGCGGGGCGCCGCCGTCAACGAGGGGCCGCGGCGGGACCGCCCGAACGGCACCTGCCGACGGCGGCAGGCTCGGACGGGGAGCGGGCAGGGGGCGGGCCCGGCGGAGCCGGCTCAGGTCGACGTCGACGAACGCCGGGGGCTCGTCGGCCACCTCCTCCGTGATTGACACGCGCTCCGGGGCGACAGGGCCGAGGACGACCGGGTACCGATCCTGACGACCGAGCGCAGAACGCCCGGCATCGGTGGCCGGCGCTTGCGGCCCCCTCCCCTCGGCGTCGTCCGGGTCCTCAGCGTCGTCCAGGTGTCCGTCGAAGAAGGGGGTGTCGGGAGCCGTAGGGCTGAAGAGGTCGAGCAGGGAGGCCATGTCGGGCACCAGCGGCGGGACCACGAGCGGCTCCCCGACGGAGACGCCGTCCCCCTCCGGCCGTCCCGGCGGCGGCTCCGAAGCGGCGTCCGGGACGGGCCGGAGCGGCGGCGGGGCGTCGTCGGCCGGGCGCCGCTCCGAGGGCCGAGGCGTCCGGGGGGCAACCGGGGCCGGGTCGGGGTCGAGCATCCCCAACCGGACCTCCCGGAACCGCTCGCGCCAGTGCTGCACCCGGGCCATGCTCAGGCCGGTCTGGGACGCGATCGTGTCCGGACGGAAGCCGCGGGCGTCGAGCAAGACCACCCGGGCGCGTCGGCGGACGGACGGGTCGGGGTCGGAGTCGACGGCCACTTCGAGGCGGCGGACCTCGTCGGGCAGCACGAGCGCGGGCTGGGCGAGCGTCCGGCGCACGAGCCGGAGGCCCCGAGCGACCTTGGGCCGGTCGGTCGGTTCGAGGCCGTGGGTCTGGAAGGCCAGGGCGAACGCGGCGAGCACGTCCGCGTCGGCGGCCTCGGCCTCGATCTCGTTCGAGACGACGCGGGCCCCGGCCACCTCGTACACGACGACGTCGAACGAGAGGGCGCCCACGACGCGGTCGCCGTCGTGGACCGCCCGGGGCGTCCGATACTGGCGGAGCGTCAGGAGCGGCCGGAGCGGGTCGTCGCCGACGGCCGCGCGGACGGCGTCGGCGAGCGCGCCTGGGGGCAGCCGGAGCGGGCCGTCGCCGGGCTCTCCGGCGGGCACGTCGAGGTCGAACGACGGGGCGTCGCCCCCACCGACCGGGCGGAGCGTGACGCTGGCCGTCCCCTCCCGCTCGCGGACGCGCAGCGTCAGCCCGCGCCGCAGCAGCTCCCCGTCGTCGGTGTCGTAGACCCGGTCGAGGACGCGGACAGGCGGGTGCGGATCGAGCCGGAGTCCGCCGATCTCGGACGCCTGGACGAGGGCCGAGAACGGCCCCGGCCGGCGGGCGACGTAGGTGGTCGAGGGCATGGGGGGAGACGGGCGCCCGCGTCAACATAGCGCCCAACCGCCTCCGATCTGGCCGGTGTGGATATCTCGGCAGGGCTACCGCATCCTCGCCTACCGTGTCATCCTGAGCGAATGCGAAGGATCTCGACTCGAAGTCCGAGACCTGCCGCGCCGGCTCCGATGGCCTCCAACGTCGGCGTTGAGATCCTTCACTTCGTTCAGGATGACAAGATGGGGGGAGTATGCGATAGCCCTGGATATCTCGGGAGGGCGCGGGGGACGGGGCATGAGCCAGAGGCCCCGTCCCCTCAAACCGAAGCCGGTCCGACTGCGGAGGACTGCGGGCTCCCGCACGGCTCTTCCCCCCGCCCTGCCCGCCGACCACGCTCGGCGTCACCCCTCGTCCAGCCGCGCCGCCAGCGCCTCGGCCTCGGCGACCAGTACCTCGATGGCGTCGAGCCCGCGGTCCCAGAAGCCGGGGTCCCGGAGGTCGATGCCGAGCCGGCCCACGAGCACGTGCGGCCAGTCCGACCCGCCGGCGGCCAGGAGGTCGCGGTATTGACGCGCGAAGCCCGGCCCCTCGGACTGGTACCGCGCGTAGAGCGCGAGCACCAACAGCTCGCCGAAGGCGTAGGCGTAGACGTAGCCCGGCGTGTGGACGAAGTGGGGGATGTAGCTCCACCACGTCCGGTAGCCCTCGGTCAGCGTCACGCTGTCGCCGTACATCGCGGCCTGCGTGCTCGTCCAGTGGGCGGCGAAGTCGTCCGGGGCGAGCTCGCCGCGGTCGCGGCGGTGGGCGTGGATCCGGGCCTCGAACCGGTTCATCGTGACCTGGCGGAAGACGGTCGCCATGGTGTCGTCGATCTTCTCGACCAAGAGCGCGAGCCGGTCCTCGGGGCGGTCGAGCGCGCCCAGCGTCCGCTGGAACGTGAGCATCTCGCCGAACACCGACGCCGTCTCGGCCGTCGTGAGCGGCGTGTCGGCGTGGTAGACGCCCTGGTCGCGGGCGAGGAACTGGTGGACGCCGTGGCCCAGCTCGTGGGCCAGCGTCTGGACGTCGCGGAGCTGGCCCGTGTAGTTCATCAGGATGTACGGGTGGGCGCTCGGGACGGCCCCGTGGCTGAACGCGCCGCCCCGCTTGCCCGGCTCGGGCGGCGCGTCGATCCAGCGCTCGGCGAAAAAGCGCTCGACGGCGGCGCCCATCTCGGCGTCGAAGTCGGCGTAGGCCGAGGTGACCATCTCGCGGGCGCGGTCCCAGGTCACGAACGCGGCGGCCTCGGCCGTCGGCGCGTAGCGGTCGTAGTCGAAGAGCTCGTCGAGGCCCAAGAGCCGGCGCTTGAGCCGGTAGAACCGGGCGACCAGATCGTACCGGCCCGTGACGGCCTCGACGAGCGCGTCGACGGAGGCCCCGTCGATCTCGTTCGCCTCGTTCCGGCTCGCGATCCACGAGTCGTAGCCCCGGAGCCGGTCGCTCGACGCCTTGTCGGCCAGGACCGTGTTGAACACGTAGCTCAGCGGCCGCTGCAAGTCGACGAGCCCGGCCGTCACGGCGTCGTGGACGTCGCGGCGCAGGCCGCGGTCGGCGTCGTGGAGCTTGGACGTGGCCTGCTGGAGCGGCAGCGCCTCGCCGCGGACGACGAAGCGGGCGGCCCCCAGCGTCTCGTCGAAGAACCGGTTCCACGCGCTCCAGCCGGTCACCGACTTCTCGGACAGGATCCGCTCCTCGGGCTCCGAGAGCACGTGGTCGCGCGCCGCCGTCTTGAGCTCGAGGTAGTGGTGGTACGGCGCCAGCTCCTCCGCCTCCGTCAGCGCCCGGGCCCGGTCGGGGTCCATCCGCGCCCACTCGACGTCGACGAACAGGAGCTCCTGCCCGATCCGCGAGTACGCCTCGCGGACGCGCTGGAGCCGGGCGCCGGCCTCGGGCGACTCCGTCTCGGTGCTCCAGGCGAGGTAGGCGTAGGTGTAGGCCCGGCCGGCGCGGTCGTGGACGTCGGCGAGCGCGGCCAAGGCGTCGGCGAGAGCGCCCGCGTCGAGGTCGGCGAGGTGGCCGCGGTAGCGGGCCGCGAGGTCGGCGGCCTGGGCCTCGGCCGCGTCGAGGTCCGTCCAGAGAGCGTCGTCGGACGGGTGCAGGTCGGCGAGGTCCCAGCGGACCTCCTCGGCGCCGGTGAGCTCGGCGTGTTCGGCAGGCATAGAGGGTCGAGATGGGGGATTCCCCCGGGTGTCGTCGGAGCCACGGCCTCGCGACGGCGCTACCTTCCGGGACGGGTCGGCGGGCGTCGCGAGGGCGATGCCGAAGGTACGGCCCGCCGCACACGCCGATCCCCCCATGGCCCAGGTCCAAGAGCTCTCCACCACCGCCGACGCCGACGCGATGCTCGAGGCGTCGCGCGACGCCCCGGTCTACCTCCTCAAGCACTCGATCGCGTGCCCCATCTCGGCCCGGGGCCAGATGGAGTTCGTCGGGCTCGAAGGCGACAGCGACCCGCCGCTCTACGCCGTCGTGGTCCAGTACGCCCGCGACGTGTCGAACTACCTCGCCGAGCAGCTCCACGTCCAGCACGAGACGCCCCAGGCCATCCTGATCAAAGACGGCGAGGCCGTCGACGTCAAGAACCACGGGTCGGTCCGCCTCGACGCCCTGCGCGACGCCGCCGCCTCGAACTAGGGACTCCCGTGCTCCGTCGTCTCGGCCTGCTCGGCTCCCTCCTCGCGCTCGCGGCGTGCGGGCCGGACCCGTCCGCGCCCGACGCGACGGTCGTGCAGCCGACGCGCGAGGCCGCGCCCGCCGTCGTCCTGCCGACGGCCGAGGGGCCGGTCGACCTCGCCTCGCTGGCGGGCCGGCCCGTCGTCCTGCACTTCGCCGCCGCCGACGACGCCGAGGCGTGGGCCGCCCTCGCCGACGCGCTCGGCGACCTCGAGGCGGCCGGCGCCGCCGTCGTCGCCGTCTCGGTCGACGGGGCCGAGGACGAGGCCGCCCGGGCGTTCGGCTACGACGGCGCCGCCCTCGCCGTCGTCGTCGACGGCGAGGGGACCGTGCGGGGCCGGGCCCTCCCCCACTCGGGCGACGACCTGTTCGCGCTCGCGAGCCCCGTCCTGGCCGAGGCGGACGTGGCCGCGACCGTCTCGTGGCCGGACCCCGAGACGCTGGACGCGCTCGTCGCCTTGGGCGGCGTCGTCGTCGACCTAAGCGAGCGCGGCTCGCCGGGTGTTCCCCACGCCCTCCGCGTCGCGGCCGACACGCTGGCGGCGCTCGACCTCCCGGCCGACCTCGGCACGCCGCTCGCCTTCGTCGGCCCCGACGCCGCCGAGGCCGCCAGCCGGGCGACGCGCTGGGGCTACGTCGCCGTCTTCGTCGCCGATGCCGACGGGACGATCACGGCCGTCGAGCCGGCGCCTGTGGCTCGCGACCGCCCCCTCCGCTCGGGCGGCGTCCGGGGCTGAGGCGGCTGAGGGTTTGCTGAGGATCGACGCTGGAGGCCGCGTCGGGAGGCGCCCCCCTTTGGGAGACCGGGGAGCGGGCTGACCTTCGGGTCTCCCACCGCACCTCCCCATGTCCCTCGACCTCCGCATCGTCGGCCTGTACGAAGACGCCGTCGCGACGTCCCAGGCCGGCGACACCATCACGTCCATCGCCTTGCGCCTCTCCGCCCCGCCGGACGAGGCCTGGATCGAGGCGTTCCACCACGAGTGGGCGCTCACCAGCTACCCCCGCAAGCGGAACGCCCGCGTCGGCGTCCTGCGCGTCGCCGGGAGCGACGAGGCCCGCCGCGGGCTCGTCCTGTTCGCCTCGCCCCAGGACTACGTCGACAAGCACAAGCGGCACCTCGAAGACGCCGTGGCCCGGGCCAACGCCCGCGTCCGCCGGCGGACCGATCAGCGCGACGCGACGCTCGCCGAGGCCGTCCGCACCATCCGCGAGATCAACCAGACGTACTACGGCGACACCGACGCCGGCCCGACGATGCGCGCCGCGCCGGGCACGCCCGTCATCCGGCTGGCGGTCTGAGCCGGTACGTCAGTGGGCCAATGCGTCGGTAAGTCGGTCTGGGCGGAACGGTCCGCATCGAGCCGACTCACCGACGCACTGAACCACCGGCGTTAGCGGCTGACCGTCAGCGTCCGGGTCTCGGCGAACGTCTCGCCCGTCACGCGGACGACGTAGACGCCGGGCGCGAGCGACCGCCCGGACAGGGCCACGCGGACGGCCGCGCCCGACGGCGCCGGGGCGTCGTACGCCAGGGCGACCTCGCGGCCGAGCGCGTCGAACACGGCGACCCGGACGTGCTGGGCCGTCGGGACCGCGAACTCGACCGCGGACCGGCCCGCCGACGGGTTCGGGAAGACGTCGCCGACGACCGGCTCCGTGACCGGGCCGTCGACCGTCGAGACGGCCGCCCCGATCCCGTTCTCCTCGCCCGGCGTGGGCGGGGCCACGAAGGCGTAGCTGCCCGTGTCCTGGCGCTGGAGCGAGCCCTCGCGCGCCAGCCGGCCGCGCTCGGCGGCGGCGGCGGCCTCGTCCTGGAACACGGCGTCGACGAGCGACGGGCTGGCCGGGTTGAACAGCGAGCCCACGGCGGGCCCGTTGCCGCGGAACAGGGCCACGCCCAGGAACTGGTCCGGGATCGAGACGCCGGCGTCGACGTCGCGCAGGACGAGGTACCCGTCGTCGTCGGTCTCGAACCCGTCGAGGTCGCTGACCGAGACGGCCGTCGAGTCGGTGTCGTAGAACGCGATCGCGAGCCCGTCGGCCAGGCCCCCACCGCCGGCCGAGAACAGCTCGACGAACTCGGAGTCGCCGGCGCCCGTGATCGAGTCGAACTCGTTGATGACCAAGGCCGTCTCGGTGTCGTCGTCGGTCACGGTCAGCGTGGCCACCGCGGCGTCGGCCCGGATCTCGGCGTCGGTCGACGTGATCCGGAACACGAACGTCTCGTCGTCCTCGAGCAAGCCGTCGTTCGAGATCGGGATCGAGAGCGAGGCCGTCGTGGCGTTCGCCGCGAACGTGACGGTCTGGGACGAGAACCCGCCCAGGTCGGCCGACGTCCCGGACGAGCTGTCGGCGTCGAGCGTCACGCGGACCGTCTTGGCCGTCGCGAACGCCTCGCTGAGCCGGAGCCGGAGCGTGACCGAGCCGTCGTCCTCGTCGGCCTCGAGCGTGGTCTCGACGAACGAGGCCGTGGCCTGGTTGAGGTCGGGGTTGAGCGTGACGAACGCGAGCTGGTCGCCGGTCTCGGTCCCGTTGACCACGGTCTCGACCTGGATGATGATCTGCTCGTTGTTGTCGTCGCCGCCAATCGACGTCAGCGGGGCCGAGCCCGTGAGTTGGCCGGGCTGGACGAAGACGGTGTCCGGCGCCGTGTAGTCGTTGCCGCGCGAGGCCGAGCCGAAGTAGCTCAGGGCCACCTTGACCACGCGGTCGCTCTTGTTCGTCAGCGTGACCGTCAGCGCCGACGTCCCGCCGCTCTCGGCGATGACCCGGGGGACGGCGTCGAACGTGACCCCGGGCGCGTTGTCGTTGTCGACGATGCTGATCTCGACCTCCTGGTCGGTGTCCTCCTTTCCGGGCCCGGTGACGCTCGCGACCGAGACCGTGAGGGTGCCGTTGAGCTCGTCGTCGGTGTCGTCGGTGGCGCCGAGCCGGATCGAGCCCGAGTTCGCCCCCTGCTTGATCACGATCCGGTCGGGCGCGCCGAACTCGCCCGCGCCGTTCGTGGGGTCGTCCTCGCCGTCGTCGTCGTCGTACTCGTACGTGAGGCGGACGGTGATGTCGGCGCTGGCGTTGACGCCGGCCGGGAGCGCCGCGGTGACCGTCGTCGAGTCGCCCTCGGCGATGGACAGCGGGCTGGCCGAGAGCGTCACGGCCGGCGTATCGTCGTCGGTGACGATGATGTCGACAAACTGGTTGCCGTTCTCGATGGCGCCGTCCCCGCCCGTGACCGCGTCGATCGAGACCCGGATCACGTCCGAGTCGAAGTCGGGGTCGTTGACGCCGGTCAGCGTGGCGGTGGCCTCCCGCTGGCCCGCCGGGATGGTGAGCGTCGTCGGGGCGAGCGTGTAGGCGTCGCCGTCGCCGGTCGCGCCGATAGTGACCGTCGTCGGTTGGGTGACCGACTTCGAGAGCCGGACGGTCAGCGTGGCCGTCCCCCCGTTCTCGGCGACCGACGTCCGGTTCGTCGTCAAGCTCACGGTCGCGAGCGGGGCGTCGTTGTCCTGGATCGTGATGGTCTTGGACTGGTTGCCGTCCTCGGTCCCGTCGCCCGCGACGCCGTCGATGGTGACCGTGACGGTCGCGTTGCCGTCGTTCGTCGTGTTGTCGGTGGACGTGAACGTGACCGTCCCGCTGTTGGCCCCGTCCGGGATGATGAGCTGGCCCGGCGCCGTAAACCGGCCCGAGCCGCCGCTGTAGCCCAGCGCGACCGTGATGGCGCCGTCGGCCGTGGCCCCGAACGGGAGCGACGCGGTGATCGTCGAGGTCTGCCCCTCGGTGATCGTCGACGGGCTGACCGCCAGCCGGACCGTCGGGATGTCGTCGTCGGTGATCGTGATGGTGGCCGTCTGGTTCCCGTTCTCGGTCGCGCCGCCGCCGCCCGAGACGCTGGTGATGCTGACGACGACGGTCTCGTCGTCGAAGTCGTTGTCCTGCTTCGCCTGGAGCGTCGTCGTGGACGTCGTCTGGCCCGCCGGGATCGTGACCGTCGACGACGCCAGCGTGTAGGCGTCGCCGTCGCCGGCCGCGTTGAGCGTGACGGTCGTGTTCGTCGCGGCCGTGGCCGAGAGCGTGAGCGTGAGCGTCGAGGTGCCGTTGGCCTCGGTGATGGTCGTCGGCGACGCCGAGAGCGAGACGGTCGGCTGGGCGAGCGCGGGCGCCGCGATCAGCAGCAGGGCGAGCGTAGCGAAGCGGGACATGGCAGGGGCGGGGGGGAGAGACGGCCAGGGGACAGGCGACCGCGAGGGATCGCACGCGGAATGTACCCGCGCCGTGCGCCAGATCGGACCCGGGAAGACGGCTCGTCCGCGTGCCCTCCGTGCGGGTCTGCCCACATCGTTGTGATTGACCCACCTACGCCCGCTCCGGGCACGCCGATCTGACCTGATCGTCACACTCCGCCCACCCAGAGAACGTCGGAACGATGGCTCGAACAGAACGTCGCCGACGTCGTGGCCGGAGTAGGGGCGGCGGGACTCGAACCCGCAAGCCGCTTGGGCAACGAGGCTTAAGCTCGTCGTGTCTGCCAATTCCACCACGCCCCCGTGGCCCCCGGAAGATAGCCCGACGAGTCATTTGCGGAAGCCGTTCGGACCTCGCTCTCAGGGCTATCGCAACCTCGCCCCACCTTGTCATCCTGAGCGCCAGCGGAGGCTGCGATGGCTCTGGCCGTGACCCCACGGTTCCGGCAGAGAACGTGCTCCAGGCGTAAGCTAGGCGCCCCGATCCAGCCCCTATGCCCGACCGTCTCCGCGCCCACGCCCAGGCCTGCGCCCCACGCTCCCACGTACCCTACTCCGGGAGGCCCGTCGGCGTCGCGGCGCTGCTGGCGGACGGGCGCTGGGTCGCCGCGCCCCGGATCGAGAACGCCTCGTTCCCCCTCACCATCTCGGCGCTCCAGGGCGCCCTGGCGCTGGCGGCCCTCACCGGAGAGACCGTCGTCGCCGTCGCCGCGAGCGTGCCGTTTGGGCCCACCGGGCTCGGCGAGATCGAGCAGGCCGCCGGCGGGGCGTGGGCCCTCGCGGCGCCCGACCTCGCCGTCCGCACCGACGTGGACCGGCCCGAGCCCGGCGAGCCGGTGGGGCTGACGGTCGACCTGCCGCCGCCGCCGAGTGTCGAGGGCGGGGCCGCGCTCGCGCTCGCCGCGGCCGACCGCGCCGTCGTCCCGGCGTCGGCGTTCCCCGTGGGCGCGGCGGTCGAGGACGACGGCGGGCGGCTGGTCGTCGGGGCGAACGTCGAGGTCGCGGGCGACTGGACGCGCGGGCTGTGCGCCGAGCGGACCGCGCTCGTGGGCGCCGTCGCGGCTGGGCTCGGGCCGATCCGCCGGGTCTACGTGGCGTGCTCGAAGGCGCCGGGCGGGACGCCCTGCGGCGGGTGCCGCCAGGTCCTCGCCGAGCTGGCGCCGGGCTGCGCCGTGGTGGTCTGGCGAGGGGCTGAGGCCCCGGAGGTCACGACGCCGGAGGCGCTCTTGCCCGGCGCGTTCGACGGCCGCGCGCTGGGACGGCAGGGCGGGATCCGGTAGCCTTCTGGTGAATCGGTCGAGAGTAGAGGGCAGAGGACGAGGAAAGACCGCCCAGGCCATGCCCCCACCGTTCTCCACCCTCTATCCTCCGCCACGGCCGGGGCTCTCGACCGCCCGCTGAGGACCGCTCGCGAATGCGGGAACGCAATCCCGCCCCGCAGCCGCCGTTCCGCCCGCTCACGCCGTCCCCGCCTGTGGATCTCACGTTCGCTGTCTCCCCCGTCGTGCTGGCGGTCGCCGCCGTCGCCGCCGGGGCCCTGGCGTGGTGGAGCTACGGGCGGAGCACGCCGGCCGTCTCGGGCCCCCGGCGCGCCGGGCTCGCCGCGCTCCGATTCGCCGCGCTGTTCCTGGTCCTCGTCCTGCTCGTCGACCCCGTCTGGCGGCGCGTCACGCGGACCGGCGAGCCGCCGCTGCTGGCCGTCCTGGTCGACGACAGCGAGAGCCTGACGTTGGGGCCCGACGGGTCCACCCCGGCCGACCGCGTCCGCGCCGCGCTCGACGGACTCCCGGCCGACGCCGCGCTCCGGTTCTACCGCTTCTCGTCCGACGCCGCGCCGGCCGGCTCGGCGCTGCCGGGCGACAGCCTGGCGTTCGCCGGCGAGCGGACCGACGTGGCCGCCGCCCTCGCCCGCGTCGAGGCCGACTTTGCCGGGCGCAACCTGCGCGGCGTCGTCCTGGTCTCGGACGGCCGCGTGACCGACGGGCGGAACCCGGCCTACCTCGCCGAGCGGTTCTCGGTCCCCATCTGGACCGCCGTCGCCGGCGACAGCGTGTCGTCGCGGGACGTCCGGCTCGAGCGGGCCGTGACGAACGACGTGGCCCGGGTCGCCAGCCCGCTCCCGATCCAGGCCGGCGTCCGAGCGACCGGCTTTGAGGGCCAGACGGCGTCGGTCACCGTCTCGTCCGGCGGGCGCGTGTTGGCTCGCCAGACCGTCGCCGTCCCGACCGACGGGGCCGAGGCCGTCGTCGACCTCACGGTCACGCCGACGGCGCCGGGCGTCCGCCGGTACACCATCGCCGTGGGCCCGCTGGCGGGCGAGGCAACGACGCGCAACAACACCCGGACGGTCACGGTCCGCGTGCTCGACGACGCCCGCCGCGTCCTGCTCGTCGCCGCCGGGCCGAGCCCCGACCTCGCCGCGCTGAGGGCGACGCTCGACGCCGACCGCTCGGTCGACCTCACGGTCCGCACGCAGCGGGCGCCGGGCCAGTTCTACGAGGGCGCGCTGCCCGACGCGCTCGGCCGGTTCGACCTGCTGATCCTCGCGGGCTACCCCGGCGCCGCCGCCGACCCGGCCACGGCCCAGCGCCTCGCTCAAGCCGTCGGCGGTGGCCTGCCGGCCCTGTTCATCCAGACCTCGGCGACCGACGTCTCGCGGTTGGGCGCCACGTTCGGCGACGTGCTGCCGGTGGCGCCGGCCCAGGCGCGGGGCGGCGCCGTCGAGGTGTCGCTCGCGCCGACGGCCGCCGGCGAGGCCCACCCCGTCTTCGACCTCGGCGTCGCGCCGGCCCGGCTCGGGGCCCTCCCCCCGCTCGCCGTCACCTCGACGCGCTGGGCGCTGCAGCCCGGCGCCCGCGTCCTGGCGACCGTCCGCCGCGGGGGGAGCACGCTCGACGCGCCCTTGCTGGTCGTCCGCCAGAACGGGCGCGTCCGCTCGGCGGCCCTGCTCGGCGCCGGCTCGTGGCGCTGGCGGACGCTGCCCGACGACCTCGACGACCTGCGCGGCGTCTACGGCCAGCTCGTCGACCGGCTCGTGCGGTGGACCACGGCGACGCGCGACCGGCGGCCCGTCCGCGTCCGCCCGGACCGGGCGCTGTTCGGCGAGCGCGACCGGGTCACGTTCACGGGCCAGGTCTACGGCGAGTCGCTGGCGCCCATCGACGACGCCCGCCTGGAGCTCACCGTCCGCGCGCCCGGCGGGGCCGTCGAGCGGGCCACGATGCGCCCGCTCGGGAACGGCCGCTACGTGGCCGACCTGGGCGTCCGCCCGCCGGGCTCGTACGCCTTCACGGCCCAGGCGACGAGGGGCGGCCAGCGCCTCGGCGACGACCGGGGCACGTTCGGCGTGGGCCGGCTGGCGGCCGAGTTCCGCGAGCCCGGCGCCGACCCCGCGCTGATGCGCCAGGTGGCCGTCCGCTCGGGCGGCGCCGTCGTCGGGCTCGACTCGCTGGGCGCGTTCGTCGGCGGCTTGCGCCAGTCGGGCGCCTTGGCCGACCGGCCCCTCGTGCGGGAGGACGAGACGCCGCTCCTCGACATCGGCTGGCTCCTGGCCGTCGCGCTCGCGCTGCTCACCGTCGAATGGGTCTGGCGCAAGCGGATCGGGATGGTGTAGGCGTCCGGCCCAGCGAGGGCCCGCTCAGCCCCGGGGCGGCGTGCACCAGAGCGAGCCGTGCCACCCGTCGGTCGGGTCGGTCACGGGATCGCCTCCCAACGTCCGCGCGGTGTATCCGCGCCCGAGGAGCTCGTCCTGGACGCCGGCCTGCTCCTCAGGACCGTGGAGTTCTATGTAGACCTGCGGGCGAGCGTCGTCGAGGAGGCGTGCGGCTCCCTTGAGCACCGACGCCCCAGCCCCCTCCACATCGATCTTCATCACGTCCGGCGGTGGCTCCTCGTCGAACAGATCGTCGAGGCGGGTCGCTCGCACGACCAGCGTGTCCGCGTTCTCGTGGACGTAGGTCGGCTCGACGTTGAGCAGCTTGCCCTGCGTCGGCCGGTCGGGCACGTAGACAAACGAGAGCTCCCCACTAGCGTCGGCCGCCGCTGCGTTGACGAGACGGACGTGGGAGAGCCCATTCATCTCGACGTTCCGCCGGAGGCTCCTGAACTCGACCGGCGCCGGCTCGAACGCGACGACCCGGCCCCCCTGCCCGACGAGCGCAGCGAAGAGCAGCGCCATCTGCCCTTTGTTCGCCCCGACATCGTAAACCGTCATCCCGGGCCGGACCCGCTCCGCGAAGTGCCGGGGCGCCGCCAGGTCCGATCCAAGCGCATAGGTCGCCCCGATCCCCGGCTCGACGACGAACCGCATCCCCCTGGCTGGCCCCCTCACCACCCATCGCGTGCTTCCGAAGGGGAACAGGAGGCGGGCGGCGGACGCTTTCATGTTGGGGAAGGCAGAACGGACGGAAACCACTGAGTTCAGGGCCTGCTCACCAACGATACAGTCAAACGCCTTTCCCGACCCTCCCCCACCGGACCGAGCGGGCGTCCTCGTCCCATGAGAAGTAGACGCCCAAGGCCTTCCCGATGACGTGGTCGAACGGGACGAACCCCCACGTCCGGCTGTCGGCCGAGTCGTCGCGGCTGTCGCCGAGCACGAAGTAGTAGTCCTGGGCGAACGTGACCGTCTCGGCCGGGCGCCCGTCGACCAGGAACCCTGCCGCCGTCCGCTCGACGGTGCGGCCCTCGAACCGCTCGATCACCGACCGGACGACGGGCCACGAGGCGTCGTCCAGGCGGACGGTCCGGCCGGCGGCGGGGACGACGACCGGGCCGTAGTCGTCGAGGCTGTAGCGGGCGGCGGCGGGGAACGCGGCGCTGCCGTCGCCGGGCGGGCGGAGGTACGGCCGGAGCGACTCGACGCCCTCTTCGAGAGACAGCGCGTCGGCCTCGGCGCGTGTGGCCGAGGCCACCCAGGCGCCGGGCCCGGCCCGCTGGACCCGGCCGGAGAGCCCGAGCGAGTCGAGCACCTCCTCCGTCGGCAGGCGCCCGTCCAAGGCCCACAGCCGCCGGCCGGCTTGGGGCGACGCCACGGCCTCGGCGCCGACGTAGACCGTCTTGCCCCGGATCGCGAGCGTGTCGCCCGGCAGCCCGACGATCCGCTTGATGTAGGGCGTCCGCCGGCCGACGTCCGGGTGGAGGTCGGGCGGGTAGTTGAACACGGCCACGTCGCCGCGGTCGGGGTCGTCGAACCCCGGCAGGCGGTGGCCGGCAATGCGCGGGCCGTAGTGGGCCTTCGACAGCAGCACGAAGTCGCCGACGAGCAGCGTGTCCTCCATCGACGTCGACGGGATCCGGTACGCCTCGAAGGCGAGGACCCGGAGCGCGAGCGCGAACAGGATCGCCCCGCCGATCACGCGGACCCAGCCGGCGAGCGCGGCGGCGCTCGTCCGCCCAGCGGGCGCCGGCGCGACGGCAACGGGATCGGCCATGGACGGCTCCAACGGCTCGGCGCCGCCCGTCGTCTCAGTCTCACCCGACGCGCGCGGCGCGTTCCCGACGAGTCCCCCTCCCCGGATCGGGTCCGGGGCAGGCTGTGGATAGGAGGGGACAGGGGAGGCGGAGAGACCTACGGCTCCACCGCTCTCACCTCCCGTTCGAGTCCGGGGCGGGCCCAGCCCCTCGTCCCCAGAGAGCAGGGCTCTTGCGTTCTCGCCCGCCTCCGTTCCCCCCGACGAGTCGTCCCCGCGGAGGCGGGGATCCAGGACGGGCGGGGCGCCGGGGTCGCCACTCTGAGCCCCCGCCTCCGCGGGGACGACGGACCGGGCATGAGGCGTCCCTCCCGCATCGGAGGACGTAGCGGCCCCACCCTCAGGGAGGGGGGAGGCCGTCCGCGAGGCCCCCGCCAGATCGTCGGGCGGGCCGCCGGCGCCAGCGGGCTCGGGGTCGGGCACGGCTACGGGATCGGCCGGAAGAACCGCGTCGGGCGGACGAACGGGAACTCGCCCTTGAACGACAAGAACGTGAACACGGCCTTCCCAACCAGGTGCGAGTGCGGCACGAAGCCCCAGTACCGGCTGTCGACCGAGTTGTCGCGGGCGTCGCCCATCGCCATGTAGTAGTCCTGCGTGAACGTGAACGACGTGGCCGGGGCGCCGTCGAGGACGACCCCGCCGCCGGGCGCGCGCTCGAGCCGGTGGCCCTCGTGGCGCGTGATGGCCTCGCCGTAGACCGCCAGCGCCGCCTCCGTGAGTGGGACCGTCAGGCCGGCGGCCGGGACCACGCGCGGCGGGACGTGGTCCGGGTTGGCGCCGAACGTCCCGTCGACGTAGCGCTCGTCGAGCACGAACGGCTCGACGCGGGCGACGAGCGGGAGCGCGGCGAGCGCCTCGACCTCGGGCGGCGTCGCGAACACCTCGAACACGCGCGCCCCGTCCTCGACCCGATCCGCGCCGGGGAGCAGCTCGATCCCCATCTCTTCGAGCTGGCGGGCGTTGGGCCGCGCGTCGCCCGTGCCGACGGCGCGCCAGCGCTGCTTCAGGGTCGGCCCGAGCGGGACCGGCTGGCCGTTGACGTGGAGCACCTTGTCGAGGACCGCGAACGTGTCGCCGGGCACGGCCGTGATCCGCTTGATGTAGGGCGACCGCCGCTCGATGGGGACCGACGCCGGGATCACGCCCCGCTCGACGTCTTGGGACGCCGGGTAGTTGAACACGACGACGTCGCCGCGCTCGGGCTCGGTAAAGCCGGGCAGGCGGACTTGGGGGACTTCGAGGCCGGGCAGGTAGAGCCCCGTCACCGGGATGCCGAGGGTGGCCGGCGTCCGTGGGCCCCAGTGGAGCTTCGAGACGATCAGGAAGTCGCCGACGAGCAGCGTGTCCTCCATCGACTCGGACGGGATCCGGTACGGCTCGGCGATGAACGCCCGCAGGATCAGGATGGCGACGATGGCCTTGACCCAGTACCAGACGTTCTCGCGGAACGTCGGGCGGGCGGGGCCGTCGCCCCGACGGGCGCTGCGAGACGGGCGGGCGGAGGAGGTCGTCGGCACGGGGTCGGGGGGAGGGCCGGGAAGCTACGGGGCCCGGGCGCGCGGGGTGCGCGCGGCGGCCCCGGCGGCGGCCTCCGCAGCGGGCCGTCAGCGGTGGATGATCCAGCGGTCCGTGTCCGACCGGCCGCTCCACCGCGGCGGGCGGACCTCGACGACGAAGTGGTCGGCCCCGTTGAACCCGGTCCGGTACCACTGCCGACGCTCGAACGAGTGGTAATAGTCGAGCCAGGGGTCGGGCCGGCCGGCGGCCTCGAGCCGGGCCGAGAGGTCGGCGCGGATGGGCGGGAGCAGCGACGTGTAGCGCTCGTCGCTGGCCACCATCAGCCCGTTCCCGAACGGCCCGTCGATGTCGAGGGCCAGGACCGGGATCGAGTCGTTGACGACGAACCAGTACTCGAACTGGACGAACTCCGAGCCGCCGTACCCGTGGCGGCGCAGGGCGTCGCCGTTGCGCGTCGGCCGGCCGAAGGCGGCCTGGAGCCGGCCCCGCAAGAGCGCCGTCCGCGACGTGTCCACCAAGAGGTTCCGGTCGGGGGCCGCCGCCTGCCAGTAGGTCTCGCGGTACTGCTCGAGGAAGCTGCCCTGGGCGTCGGGCTCGACCTTCCGCCAGCGCAGCGTCGCCAGCTGGGCCAGCCGGATGACGCTGTCGGCCCTGGCGTTCTCGGCGGCGACCAGGCTGTCGCGGGCGGCCTGGCGCGCGGCCTCGACGGCCCGGAACGCCCGCGTCCACCGGTCGACCTCGCCGGCCTCGACGACGGGCCGGGGTTCGAGGCGCGGGCCCTGCTCGGCCATCACCTCGGCCAGCCGGGCGTCGCGGCGCTGGCGCTGGAGCACCTCGACCACGTTCTGCGCCTGCGGCGCGGGCACGAGGAACGAGGAAAGGGGAACGAGCAGGCAGACGAGCGCCCAGCGCAGCGCTCGGCGCCCCGGTCGGGCCTCTGCCCGTTCCCCATTCCCCGTTCCCCGTTCCCCCATCAGTCCATCGAGAGGACGGCCAAGAACGCCTCCTGGGGCACCTCGACCGCGCCGACCTGCTTCATCCGCTTTTTCCCCTCCTTCTGCTTCTCCAAGAGCTTCCGCTTGCGGCTGATGTCGCCGCCGTAGCACTTGGCCGTGACGTCCTTGCGGAGGGCCTTGACGGTCTCGCGCGCGATGACCTTGTTGCCGATGGCCGCCTGGATGGCCACGTCGAACAGCTGGCGCGGGATGAGTTCCCTCAGCTTCTGCGAGAGCCGCTTGCCCATGTCGTACGCCTTCTCGCGGTGGACGATGGTGCTCAGAGCGTCGACGGTGTCGCCGTTGAGCATCACGTCGAGCTTGACCAGCTTCGACGTCCGCTCGTCGATAAAGTCGTAGTCGAACGAGGCGTAGCCGCGGCTGACCGACTTGAGCTTGTCGTAGAAGTCGAACACGATCTCGGCGAGGGGCAGCTCGTACTTCAGGTTGACGCGGTCGGTCGTGAGGTACTCCTGGGTGATGTAGGTCCCGCGCCGCTCCTGGCACAGCCCCATCAGCGTGCCGACGTACTCGACCGGCGTGATGATCTCGGCCTTGACGTAGGGCTCGCGGATCTCGGAGATCGAGCCCGGGTCCGGCATGTCGGACGGGTTCTCGACCTCGACCTCGCTCTGGTCCGCCAGCTCGACGGTGTAGCGGACGTTCGGCATCGTGGTCACGATGTCGAGCCCGAACTCGCGGTCCAACCGCTCCTGAACGACTTCCATGTGGAGCATCCCCAGGAAGCCGACGCGGAACCCGAACCCGAGCGCGGCTGACGTCTCCGGCTCATAGGTCAGGGCGGCGTCGTTGAGCTGGAGCTTTTCGAGCGCCGTCCTGAGGTCCTCGAAGTCGCCGGAGTCGGTCGGGTAGATGCCCGAGAACACCATCGGCTTGACGTCGCGGTAGCCAGGGAGCTGCTCGGTCGCCCCGTTCCGCTGGTGCGTCACGGTGTCGCCCACGCGCGTGTCGGCCACGTCCTTGACCGAGCCGATGATGTAGCCGACCTCGCCGGGGCCGAGCGCGTCGACCGGCGCCATCTTGAGCTTGAGGTGGCCGATCTCCTCGGCGTGGTACCGGGCGCCGGTCGCCATGAACTCGATGGCGTCGCCACGGCGCAGCGTCCCCTCCTTGACGCGGACGTAGACGATGGAGCCCCGGTACGTGTCGAACGTCGAGTCGAAGATGAGCGCCTGCAACGGCGCGTCGGGGTCGCCGGTCGGCGCCGGCACGCGCTCGACGATCCGCTCCAGGACCGCGTCGACGCCCTGGCCTGTCTTGGCGCTCACGTGGAGCACGTCGTCGGGGTCGCCGCCGATCAAGTCGGTGATCGACTGGGCAACGAGCTCGGGCTGGGCGCTCGGCAAGTCCACCTTGTTCAAGACCGGGATGATCTCCAGGTCCTGGCCAATCGCCATGTAGAGGTTCGAGATCGTCTGGGCCTCGATCCCCTGGGCCGCGTCGACGACCAGGATGGCGCCCTCGCACGCATTCAGGGCTCGGGAGACTTCATACGTAAAGTCGACGTGGCCCGGCGTGTCGATCAGGTCGAGCACGTACTTCTCGCCGTCGGCGGCCGTGTACGGCATCCGGATCGCGTGGCTCTTGATGGTGATGCCGCGCTCGCGCTCTAGGTCCATCGAGTCCAGGACCTGGGCCTGCATCTCGCGGCTCGTGAGCGTGCCGGTGGCCTCCAGGAGCCGGTCCGCCAGCGTCGACTTGCCGTGGTCGATGTGGGCGATGATGCAGAAGTTGCGGATGCGGCTCTGGTCCACGGAGGGGCGGTCGGTCGGGGTCGGTTTCGGGCAACGGTGAAAGTAGCGCCGCCCGTGCCGTCGCCCCCCGAAATCCCCGGGAACGCGGGGCTACCGAGGCACCCGCACGCGGAGGCCGACGCGGACACCGAGCGACGACACCACCGGGCTCGCCGTCCCGGCCACGCCGACGCCCAGGCCGACCGTCCGCACGGGGAACACGTCGAGCCCGGCCCCAGCCTGGAGCCCGAGCGTGAGGTCGCGGTCGCCGCGGTCGCGGGCGACGACCACCG
The DNA here is from genome assembly GCF_965213695.1 of Rubrivirga sp. Taxonomy (GTDB): domain Bacteria; phylum Bacteroidota; class Rhodothermia; order Rhodothermales; family Rubricoccaceae; genus Rubrivirga. The sequence goes on from NZ_OZ243912.1 coordinate 3,324,688, forward strand.
TCGGGCCGCCCCGGACCCACAGCGAGGCCCGCGCCTCGCGCCCCGAGAGCGACACGAACGGGCCCGCCGACACCCACTCGCCACCGCTCGACGAGCAGCCGAAGTCGTGGCACGGCGGGCTCTGGTCCCCGAGTACGAACCCGGTGCCGGCCGCCGCCCCCACGCCCCACCCCAGCGCGGCCCCGTCCGTCCGCTCGACGAGGGCCTCGGCGATGGCGTAGGCCGTTTTGGTGCCCAAGCCGCTCGGCGTCGTCCGCACCCCGCCCGCGAGGCCGACGCCGGTCGTGACCTGGACGTGGGCCGTGGCCGACCGGGCGCCGTCGGGGAACAGCCGGTCCGCCGCCCCAGCGGGGAGCACGCGGTCGAGCGCGAGCCGGAGGCCGGCGCGGACGACGGCCACGTCCGGGCCCCGGGCGCCGAACGTCCGCTCGGCCGCCAGCCGCGCGCCGAGGGGCCCGACGAGCGGGACGTCGACCCCGACCCCGAGCAGGGGCGCGAACGGCCCGCCGACGGCCGAGTGGCCCGCCGTCGTGGCCCCGGCCACCAGCCGAGCCCGGACGACGGGGTCCGTCCGCTCGTAGGCCGCGAACACCGTGATCTCGCCCCGCTCGGTCCGCCCGGCCCCGCCCCACACGGGCCCCGCCACGCGGCGCTCGACGCGGACGCCGGGGTCGTCGGCGCCGGCGCCCGTGAGCGGCGTGGCAACCTCAATCCGCCAGCTTCCCGGCGACCGAACCGGCACCGGCTGGGCGACGGCCGTCGCCGCGAGGAGGAACCAGAGGACGGCGCGCATGGGCACGAGGACGATGCGGCCGAAGCTGGTGGCGTCGGCGTTCCTCAGAAAGGTCAAGCCCCGTGCCCTCGGCCCGGCGCCGTCCGGGCCACTCCCCCGGCACCCCGGAGCCCGGGCGGCACAGGCGGGCTTGCCGCGGCGCTCACGGGGGCTCATCTTCCGGCCACGCGCCGCTCCGTCCTGCCGAACGCCCCGATGCCGACCGAACCGCCGCTGCTTTCGGACCCCTCCCTCTCGCTCGCCGAGCCCGTCCCGACGGGCGACGGGGCGGCGGCGTGCCCGGCGTGCGGGGCGGCGCAGGTTGGCGCGTACTGCCACGCCTGCGGCCAGCACTTTCTGGAGGGGCGCATCACGATCCGCCGGTTGGTACGCGAGTTCTCCGAGCGGTTCCTGAAGCTGGAGCGCGGGCTGTTGGGGACGTTCGTCGGCCTGTGCCGGGGTCCGGGCACGCTGGCGCGGCGCTACGTCGAGGGCTGCCGACGCCCCTACGTGAACCCGCTGAGCTACGTGTTCTTGGGCGCCGCCGTCTCGCTCCTGTTCCTACCCCTCGTCATGGGGGGCGCCGACGGCGACTACGGCGGACTCGCCGAGTCGATGGACCTGGGCATCGCACTCGCCTCCGCCGGCGACCCCGAGAGGAGCCCCGAACAGCAGGCCGTGCTCGACGAGACCATGGAACAGGCCCTCCCGATCCTCATGGAGTCCATGATGGAGACGATGCGGCAGCTCAACGCCATCTTCGCGTTCGCGGCGGCGCTCCTGATGGCGGCCTTCTTCCGCCTGTTCTTCGGGGCACGGACCACCTATGCCGAGACGGCCGTCGCCACGCTCTACGGGACGGGCCACTACTACCTGCTCGCCGTCCCGCTGGCGCTGGTGACGCTGTGGCTCCCGAACGGCATGTGGATCTACACCGGGCTCACGGGGCTCCTGTTCGGCGTCATCGCCGTCTGGACGGCGCTCGGGTTCTACGGCCGTTCGTGGGGCACGGCGGGTCTCGCCGGCCTCTCGTTCGTGGCGACCTACGTCCTGTACGCGGGCGGGGTGATGGGGCTGGCCGGCGTGGTCTCGGCGTGGCGGGTGATGCCGGAGGTCCGGGAGATCGCCGAGACCGTCCGGGCGGCGCATGGCCTGTAGACGCCGCCCACCTCAGCCGTCGAACTCGACGAGCCGGTACACGTCCGCGAGCGCGATCTCCAGGTCGAGCGCAGGGCTCGCGAGCACGGCGTCGAGGCCCGACACGAACCGGAGCGCACCGCCCTCGGGCTGGCGGATCACGCGCGAGATGGCCGGCTCCTCCGTCTCCACGATCCAATACTCGACGAGACTCGTGATCCCGGCGTAGGCCCGCAGCTTGGCGCCCCGGTCGCGCCCGACCGTCGAGGGCGAGACGACCTCGATCAGGAGCGTCGGGTTGAGGAGCACCGGTGGGTTGGCTTCGCCGTCCCCTTCGGGGGTGTCGTCGGTGTAGACCGGCTCGTCGCACACGAAGACGAGGTCGGGGTAGCCGTAGCGGTCCTCCTCCATCCGCACGCGCTGGCGACCGACCCCACCCCGGCACCCCCCACGGGACATCGGCTCGTGGAGCGCCGCCGCGAGGTTGCCCACGATCTGGTTGTGCGCCGGGCTCGTGCCGGCCATTACCACCGTCCCCGTCTCGTCGTAGCCGTGGACGGGGACGACCACGCCATCCCAGTACTCGTAGCGCTCGCCCTCGGGCGCGGCCCACGGTCGAGGGCAAGACGACCTCGACCAGGAGCGTCGGGTTGAGAAGCACCGGCGGGTTGTCGTCGGTGTACGTCGGGTCGCCGCAGACGAACACGAGGTCGGGGTAGCCGTAGCGACCGGCGTCGGTGCGGACGCGCTGGCGACCGACCCCACCCCGGCACCCTCGGTCCGTCATCGGCCCGTGGAGGATCGCCGCGAGGTTGGCCGTGATCTGGTTGTGGTTTGGGCTCGCGCCGGCCATGGCTACGGTCCCCGTTTCGTCGTAGCCGTGGACGAGAACGACGACGCCGTCCCAGTACTCGTACCGCTCGCCCTCCGGTGCGGCGGCGTCGAAGGCGAGGTATTCCTCGACCGTCATCCGGGGCGGCTTGGCAGCGGTCATCGGTCCAGCGGTGGAGGCCAAGGTAGGGAGCCCGGCGTCAGTCGCCGAACCGCCGCCGCTCCAGCCGTGCCGTGCCGTCGGCGCCGACTGTGACGACGAACAGGTCGCCGTACTCCGACTCGTCGAGGTCGGCCATCGGCTCGCCGGTGAGCTCGGCGATCATCGTCGGGACCGTGTTGCTGTGGCCGGCGACGACGGCAGCCGCGCCCCGGTTCTCGGCCGCGACCTGCCGCGCCTGCGCCCGCAGCGTCGCGTCGGCGTCGGGACCGACGATGGGGAGGACGGTCACGTCGAGGCCGAGCCGCTCAGCCAGCGGGGCGACGGTGTCGCGCGCCCGGACGAACTGGGAGCTGTAGACGGCGCGAACGCTGGCGTCCGCGAGCACGTCGGCCAGGGCCTCGGCACGGGCGGCGCCGGCCGGTGTCAGCGGCGGGTCGTCGCCGGCCGCCTTCTCGGCGTGGCGGACGAGGTAGACCGTCGTCGCGGACGAGGGCGGCGGGACCGTCGGGACGCAGCCGACGGCGAGCGCGGCGGCGAGCACGATCCAGCGCATGGCGGTCGGGGTGGTGTGGCGCAGGATACACGCCCGGGAAAGGCGGGTCACGAGTTGGCACGCGGCCTTGACACCCCGCACCGGTGCGGGTCATCTTCGCGAGCCCATTGATCGCGCCCTGTGTCCACCGCCCCCGCCACCCTGTTCCCGCCCGACGACGGCGCGCTCGTGGACGACGTGCCGGAGACCGCCCGGTGCCTCCAGTGCGAGACGCCGCTGGCGGGTCCGTTCTGCCACACCTGCGGGCAGCACGAGTCGGTCGCCGAGCAGCTCACGTTCCGGTCGCTGTGGCACCATTTCCGCGTACGCCGCCTCAACCTCGACCGCGGGTTGCCCCGGACCGTGCTCGACGTGGTGCGCGACCCCGGCGCCGTCGCCCGGACGTTCGTCGAGGGCAAGCGCCAGACGTACACGCACCCGATCACACTGCTCTTCCTGGCCTACGCGGCCTACGCCCTCGTCTACGGCCTGTTCGACGAGCAATTGCACGCGATGATGCGCGAGCAGGTGGAGCGCCAGCTGGCCGGCTCGATGCCTGCCGACGCCGCGTCCGATCCGGCGATGGAGCAGGCCCTCGTCATGATGGAGGCGACGGTCGAGGTCCTGTTCACGTACGGGGCCTACTTCACCGTCTTCATCATCCTGCCGTTCGCCGGGGCGCTGCGCTGGCTCCTGGCGGACCGAGGCCGCTCGATGGCCGAGTGCGCGGTGTTCGGCGCCTACGTCGAGGCGGCCGTGGTGCTGCCCAGCATGGCGCTGTTCCTCCCCCTCAGCGTCTGGCTCCGCAGCCCGGCTCTCAGCTCGGCGGGTCTGGTGCTGTACCTCGTCTACGCCGGGATCGGCGCGCGGTCATTTTTCGACCGACGCCCGGGCTCGGTCGGGCTCTCTGTCCTGTCGGTGATCCTGGGGCTGGTGGTGTACCTCGGCCTGTTCCTGGTCATAGCGTTCGGCTACGGGATCTGGGTCGGCGCCACCCAAGCGCACGCGGGCTGACGCTACTCCTCCGGCGTCCGGAGTTCCTTCATCACGCCGACCGCCAGCAGCACGAGTCCGGCTGCCATCAGCACGCCCGAGAGCGGCGCCAGCCGCGCCCCCACGCCGACGCCCAGCGCCCACATCGCGAGGTTGGCGACGCCCAGCCCGATCCCGCCCGCGAGGAGCGTGAGCCCGAGACGGTCGAGACGGGTCATGGCAGTCGGGAGAGGTCGCCGAGATCCTGGGGACGGCCCGACGCCGCCTTGTTCACTTTGAGGCACTCCAGCCCGATCACGTCGAGGAGAAACCCGTCCACGTCAACGATGAGCCGATCCGTATAGCAAGGGCCGAACGTGACGCCGGACGGCGAGGTCATCACGTCGATGCGGAGTGGGGGGCGGCCGATCTGCACAATCACGTCGGGCACCGCGAAGGCATCCGGGGTCAGGCCAGGGCTTTCAAACCCGAAGTCCCGAAACGCCGCGACGACTCGGCTGGAGTTGTCAGCCGTCGGCTCGACCCAGGCGTCGATGTCGCCGGTGTACCGGACGTAGCCGTGGTACCCGAGTGCGTACCCCCCGACGACGAGGTACCGGACCTCATGGGCCTTGAACGACTCGAAAAACTCTCTGAAGTCGGGGTAGAGCTCCATGGGTCCAGCCGTGTTGTTGCGCGCGCAGCGACTCGATGGCCGCCGACCGCTCGCCTGGCGGCCGGCTCAGCCAGTACTCCCAGTCCGGCGGCTCCTCGCCCATCTTGTAGACGCGGACGGGCCAGTCGGAGCGGTCGGGGCGGGGCGGCTCAGACATCGAGGTCGTCGACCTCGGCGGCGTGGGCCATGATGAAGTCGAACCGTGGCGCGGCGTCCTTGCCCATGAGGTCCGTGATGGCCCGCTCGGTCTCCAAGAGCGTGCCCTCCGGGATCGAGACCTGGAGCAGCCGGCGCTTGGCCGGGTCGAGCGTCGTCTCGTGGAGCGTGGCCGGCATCATCTCGCCGAGCCCCTTGAACCGCTGGACCTCGATGGTGGCTCTCGGCGACTTTTTCTGGATGCGGCGGACGATCTTGTCGCGGTCGGCCTCGTCGAGCGCCCACCACGTCTCCTTGAGCGCGTCGACGCGGAAGAGCGGCGGCTGGGCGATGTAGACGTAGCCGCCGTCGATGAGCGGGCGCATGTACCGGTAGAGGAACGTGAGCAGGAGCGTCGCGATGTGGAGCCCGTCGGCGTCGGCGTCCATCAGCAAGACCACCTTGTGGTAGCGGAGCTTCGAGACGTCGAGGTCCTCGCCGATCCCGCAGCCGAGCGCGTCGACGATGTTCGAGAGCTCCTTGTTGGCGAGCACCTTCGAGCGCGTCGCCTGCTCGGCGTTGAGCACCTTGCCCCGGAGCGGCAAGATGGCCTGGGTCTTCCGGTCGCGCCCTTGCTTCGCGCTGCCGCCGGCCGAGTCGCCCTCGACCACGAACAGCTCGGACTCGGCCGGGTCCGTCGACGCGCAGTCGCTGAGCTTGCCCGGCAGGTTGAGCCGGTGGCTCACCGCGCTCTTGCGGCGGACCGTGTTGGCCGCCGCCCGGCTCGCCTGCCGGGCCTTGGCCGACTGGATCACGCGCGCGACGATGGCCTCGGCCGTCGACGGGTGCGCGTTGAGGTACTGCTCGAACTCGGTCCGAAACGCGCCCGAGACGGCCGAGCGGACCTCGGGGTTGTTCAGCTTCTCTTTCGTCTGGCCCTGGAACTGCGGGTCGACGTGGTACAGGTTGACGACGGCCACCAGCCCCTCGCGGATGTCGTCGGCCGTGATGTCGAGCTTGCGCGGGCCCAGGTCGTGCGTCTCGATGTAGTTCCGGATCGCCTTCGTGACGCCGTCCTTGAGCCCCTGCTCGTGCGTCCCGCCGTCGCGCGTCGGGATCCCGTTGACGAAGCTCGTGACCGACTCGCGCGGGGCCTCGGTCCAGACCATGCACAGCTCGGTCCGCATCCCGTCCTCCAGCTCGGGCTGGCGGACGACGAACGGGTCCGGGTGGACGCGCCGGGTCTCGGCCTGGGCCACCAACGTGTCGAGGTACTCGACGATGCCGCCCTCGTGGTGGAACTCGACGCGCTCGCCGGTCGCCTCGTCCTTGAACACGATCCGCAGGGCCCCGTTGAGGTACGTCTTGACCTCCAGGTTCTCCTTGATCGTGGCCGCGTCGAGGTCCGTCGTGGAGAAGATCTCGGGGTCCGGTGTGAACGTGATCGTCGTGCCGGTCCCCCGCACGTTCGAGCGGAGCTTCTTGAGCTTGGTCACCGGGACGCCCCGGGCGTAGCGCTGCTCGTAGAGCGCCCCGTCGCGCTTGACCTGGGCGATGAGCTCCGACGACAGCGCGTTCACCACGCTCGACCCGACGCCGTGGAGCCCGCCCGACGTCACGTAGCTCGACCCGTCGAACTTGCCGCCGGCGTGCAGCGTGGTCAGGATCACCTGCAACGCCGGCACCTTCTTCGTCGGGTGCTTGTCGACGGGGATGCCGCGGCCGTTGTCGCTGACCGTCACCGTCGAGCCGTCGCGGTGGAGGACGACCTCGATCTGGCTCGCGTAGCCGTTGGTGGCCTCGTCAACCGCGTTGTCGACGATCTCCCACACCAGGTGGTGGAGGCCGGACTTGCCGGTGCCGCCGATGTACATGCCGGGCCGCTTGCGGACGGGCTCCAGGCCCTCCAGCACCTGGATGTCGGCGCCGGTGTACGTCTGAACTTCTGCCATGTTGAACGTTGGGGGGACGTCGGTCTCGAATGGTACGGACGCTCGGTGACAGCCGCGCGGCACGGGCAGAACGGTCGACTCGTGAGCCAGTGGACTCGTGGACAAATGGGAAACGGTTCGGACGCTGGGCCGTCCTTGCGACGCCCTCCCGCCTTTCCCGTGACGACCGACCCGCGCCTCTCCCCCACGGCCACCGACGGCCCCGACGCCGACCTCGCCGACCGGCGGACGGCCCTCGTCACCGGCTCGAACGGCGGCCTCGGGCTGGCGCTGGCGAAAAAGCTGGCGGCCGACGGCTGGCGCGTGCTTTTGCACGGCCGGAACGCGGAGAAGCTGGCGAGCGCCCGGGCGGCCCTGGGCGTCGGCGGGCCGCACGACGCGCTCCGCGCCGACCTCGCCGATCTGGGCGCGGTCCGCGAGTTGGCAGAGAGCGTCCGCGAGCGGGCCGGGCGGCTCGACGTGCTCGTCCACAACGCCGGCCTGCTCGTGCCCGAGCTCCGGACGACCGACGCCGGGGTCGAGACCACGATGGCCGTCAACGCCCTCGCCCCGTTCGTCCTGACCGAGGCGCTCCGGCCGCTCCTCGACGCGACGGCGCGCGAGCACGGCGGCGCCCGCGTGGTGACCGTGTCGAGCGAGGCTCAGCGCGGCGGCCACCTCGCCACATCCGACCCGGCCGCGCTCGCGGACGTGCTGCGCGGGCCGAGCGGCGGCTACTCGTCGCTCAAGGCCTACTGCCAGTCCAAGCTCGTCGCGACCGTGTGGACGCTGGAGCTGGCGCGGCGCCTCCCCACCGGCGTGACGGCCCACGCCTGCCACCCGGGCGTCGTCAACACGGGCGTGTTCGGGGGGCTCGGCGGCGTGCTCGGGGCCGTCGCCGGCCTGGCCTCGTTCCTCTACCTGCCGCCCTCGGCCGGCGCCCGCAGCCCGTACGTCCTGGCGACCGCGCCCGAGTACGGACGACGGACGGGGTGCTGGGTGACGCGCGGAACCCTCCGCGGCCCGCACGAGGAAGACCCGCCCGCGCAAGCCCGAGACCCCAAGATGGGCCGGGCCGTGTGGGACGCGCTCGCCCTCCTGGCCGATGCCTAGCCTCCACAGACCGTCCGCGATGCCCACGGCCTTCGCCGCCGCGTGGCAGGCTCGTGACCCCGACGCGCTCGCCGACCTGTTCGAGCCCGACGCCGAGTTCGTCAACGTCGTCGGGCTGTGGTGGCACGGTCGGGCCGCGATCCGGAAGGCGCACGCCTACGGGCTGGCCGTCCTCTTCCGCGACTCGGCGCTGACCGTCGTTCGGACGCGGGAGAGGGCGTTGAGCGAGACGGTGACGGTCGTCCACGCGCTGTTCCGGCTGACGGGCCAGAGCCCGGTCGGCGGCGTCGACCGGCCCGGCGACCGGCGGACCGTGTTCTCGTTCGTCATGCGCCGCGGCGCCGACGGCTGGCGGTGCGCCTCGGCCCACAACACCGACGTGGTGGCCGGCGCCGAGACCCACGTCCGCGCCACCGACGGGACGCTCCGCGCCGCCGACGGCCGCTCGCGCTAGGCCGCCTCCTCGGGCGAGGTCGTCATCCCGACCGACTCCTTGATCCGCCTGAACCGCTCGGCCGCCCGCGTCGTCCAGCGCTCCGGGCGGAACCGGCGGACCATCAGGACCGAGCAGTACGCCTGGTCGGCGACGACGTCGGGGATGGTCCCGAACACGGCCGTGCGGATCGACCACTCGTGGGAGGCCCCGATGATGACGAGGTCGTAGGTCTCGGCCGCGAGCCGGCCCTCGATCCCCTCCACGACGCCGTCGGCCCGGTCGACGTGGTAGAGCACCGGGTTGTAGTCGCCGACGATCTCGGCCACGTCCTTGACGAGGGCCAGCCGCGCCTGGGCCGTGTCCACGTCCGTCCGGACGATCCGCTGGAGGTGGACCGCGGCGCCGGTCGCGCGCGCGATCCGGACGGCCAGCTCCAAGCCGAGGTGGGCGTGGGCGCCCCCGCCCCACGGGACCAGGATCGTCGTGATCTGGCCGACGCCGCGGTCCCGGAGCACGGCGAGGTCGGCCGGGGTGTCCATGATCACGCGCTTGACCGGCGTGTCGCTCCGGCGCCCGGTGAACCCGCCGCGCCAGCCCATCAGCAGCAGGTCCGCGTCATGGGCGGTCGTCTCGGCGACGAGCCCCTCGAACACGTCGTGGGCCACGTCGGTGACGGCGCGGACCTCGGTGTCGCCGAGCGGCAGCGGCGCCGTGCCGGCACGGGGGTCGCGCCGGGCCTTCCCGACGAGGTGCCCCAGCGTCTCCTCGATGGCCGGGCGCTCCCGGGCGAACCGGTCCCTCGCCACCGACAGCGGCGTCTGGAACGGGACCTGGACGAGGTGGAGCCCGAGCACGTCGCCGCCCGCGTCCGCGCCCGTCGCCACGTAGCGCCCGACGCGCAGGAGGTCCGCGCCGTGGGCCGGGTTGGCGAGCGCCACCAGCACGCGACGGGGGTCGGACGTGTCGACCTCCTCGCGCACCCGGACCTCCTCCTCGGCCTCGGCGGCGTACCGGACGGCCGGGGCTGTGAACACGCGCCACCCGGCCTCGGCGAACCGCGCGCGGAACGTCGCCACGGCGTCCTCGATCACCACGCGCTTCCGGCCCCACACGGCGTACCACCCCAGGCTGAACAGGATGAGCCCGACGAGCGCGGCCTGGGCGAACGCCCCCGAGTAGCCGATGATGCCGAGGCACGCGAGCGCCGCGAACACCTGGAGCCAGGGCGCGCCGGGGACCCGGTACGACGGCCGGTACCACTCGGGCCGGGCCGCGCGCAGGAACGCGCACCCGACGTTGAGCGCGGCGTAGCTGTAGAGCTGGAGCACGCTCGCCGTCTTCGCCAGCGTCTCCAGGCTCTCGATCATCAACAGGCCCAGCGTGAGCACGCCCGTGACCAGGATGGCCCGGTAGGGCGTCAGCCGCCGGGGGTGGATCGCGGCGAGCCAGTTCGGGACCATCCGGTCCCGCGCCATCGCCAGGTTGATGCGGGAGGCCGCGAAGATGCTCGCGTTCGCCGACGACAGCGTCGCCAGGAGCCCCGCGAAGATGATGACCCCGGCTCCGAACGGGCCCATCAGCGACCGGGCCGCCGCCGTCAGGGGGTCTCGGACCTCGCCGATCGTCGACTGCGGGAAGAGCCCCGCGATCACGAGCACGATCAGGATGTAGAGCGCCGTCACGACGACGACCGACCCGATCAGCGTCCGCGGCAGGTTCCGGGCGGGGTCCTTGATCTCCTCGGCCACGGCCGCGATCTTGACGAACCCCAGGAACGACACGAACACCAGGGCCGTGGTCGAGGCGATCGGCGCCGTCCCGAAGGGGAAGAACGGGGTGAAGTTCTCGGCCTCGATGTCGAACGCGGCCAGCCCACTGAACCCGCCCAGGATCACGAACAGGACCAGCACGATGACCACCTGGAGCCGGCCGGACTCCTTCGCCCCGACGATGTTGAGCGCGATCAGCAGGACGCCGCCGCCGAACGCGCCCCAGAACGGCGTGACGGGGCTCACCATCGCGAGGTACTCGCCGAGCCCGAACAGGTAGAACGCGATGGCGAACGTCAGGCTCAGCCAGATCCCGATCCCCGAGATGGCCCCGAACGCGGGACCGAGCGCGCGCGACACGAAGTAGTAGTCGCCCCCGGACGTGGGCATCCCGGTCGCCAGCTCGGCCGTGCTGGCGGCCGTGATCACGCAGACCAGCCCGGCCGCGAGGTACGCGAAGATGGCGGCCGGCCCGGTCGCCGCCAGCGCCACGCCCGACAGCAGGAAGATGCCGGCCCCGATCATGGTCCCGACGCCGATCGTCAGCGCGTCCCAGAACCCGAGCTGACGCAAGAGGCCGCCCTGCTCGCTCATGGCGCTCCCCCGACCGGGCCGCGGGGTGGATCGTAGGCCATCGGTGACATCGGGTGGGGAGCGTCGGAGGCGGGACAAGATCACACCCGACGCCGCGGCGTCTCCCGTGACCCGTCCGTGAGCCAACGAGGATACGAGCCGAGGCCGCCGTTTCACCACCACCAGAGCCCGCCAACCGGACCGTCCCCCCGCGCGGCGTCGGGCTGGCGCTCGCCCGGAAGCTCGCGGCCGAGGCCCTGGGCGCCGTGGCCGCCCAGCACGGGCTCTCGGTGTCGGGCGAGGCCTGGGCCGTCGTGGACCGCTCGGCCCTCCACCGGGTCCTGACCAACCTGGTCGGGAACGCGGTCAAGTTCACCGACCGCGGCGGCGTCTCGGTCCGGACCGAGAGCGGGGCTGGCCGCGTCCGGCTCGTCGTCGCGGACACCGGCCGGGGGATCGCGCCGGCCTCCGTCCCCCACCTGTTCGACGAGTTCCGCCAGGCCTCCGAAGGGCTCGACCGCGAGCACGAGGGGAACGGGCTCGGCCTGACGATCTCCAAGCGGCTCGTCGACCTCATGGGCGGGACGATCACCGTCGAGAGCGAGCCCGGCGTCGGGACCGCGTTCACGGTCTCGCTCCCGATTACGCCGGCCGCGTCCGACGAGGCGGTATCGGGGGACGGGGGATTCCCGAGTCGCGAGCCGGCCGGACCGATGCCCGGCGTCGCGGGGTAGACCGGGCTCCCCCTCACGCCCGCCCATGCCCGCCGACTTTCTCCAGAAGCACGTCGCGGCCGTCGCCTCGTCCGACCTCGACGCCGTCGCCGCTCTCTACGCCGACGACGCCACGCTCCTCTCGTTCGAGTGGACCGCCGACGGGCGCGACGCCGTCCGCCAGCGGTTCTCGGACTTTTTCGCCTTCCACGGCGAGATCTCCGAGGTCGAGGTCGTCTACGACCGGGCGACCGACGATGCCGTGTTCGCGATGTACGCCGTGACCGGCGAGCGCGGGACGTTCCGGATCGTCAACGCCTTCGTGCTCGACGGCGACGTCTGCACGCGCCACTTCTCGAACGAGGTCGGCGCCGACCTGGACCGCGACGAGGTCGAGGCGGACGGGTAGCCGGCCTCGCCTCGGTGGTGAGGCGGCCCGGGGCGTTCGCGGACGCCTGGAACGCGCGCCCCCCGACGCGCTGGTGGCGCTCCTTCGCGAGCCACGACTGAGTTCGGAACCGTCTCCCCACCTGCGCCCGGTTGCACCTTCTCCCCACAATCCCTATGATCACAACACCCTGCTGCCAAACAACTGGCTGACACCATGAGATCCCTGGCCTTGCTTTCGGTGTTCTGCCTCACGCTGAGCGCCTGCACCACCCACCCGCTGCTCGACGCCGACTTCGAGGCCGACCGAATCGGTGACCGCCCCAACACGTCCCCCCCGGGACCTCCCCCGGGCGACAGGATCGTTACGTCGGACCGGAGTCGGCCCATCGCTGGCCTCTTCGAGGTCGTGGAGTACAGAGACCGCCAGGCCCTGCGCCACAGGGAGACGGACAACTTAATCGGCAACTTCGTCTACTTCACGGCCGACCGGACTCACTCGCGTGACCAGCCGCTTTACGCCTTCTGGAGCGGGGAGCCCCACCTCGACGCAGACGGCTCCGGCTACAGCGTCTACCTCGGAGACACCCATTTTTCCCCCTTCGCATCCGTCCGCCTGAGAGCCGGGCGAGTGCTCCTCAGCCTCCTGGACGCGGGCGCGCCCGGCGGATACCGTTACGAGGACGTCGGCGCCTACGTTGAGGGCCGATCACACTCCATGATCCTTACGGTCGACCGGGGGATGCGGGCGTTTCGGCTTGACTACCTCGGCCCTCCCCGTTCCTTCTCCGTGACCGGGCGGGCCGTCCTCAACCAGAGCCGTCTCGAAAACACGTACACGCCGATCCTGTACGGAACGTTCTTCGAGGACACCAACGGGGGTGACGGCTACTACCTGTACGATCTCGTCCAGATCAACGAGCGCGAACCGGAGGTGCCTGACGAGTAGAAGACGCTCCGGTTACTCCCGCCCGGGCAGGTGGAGCTCGACCGGGTCCGGCGTCGCCGCCGACAGCGTGCCCCGGCTGATGATCGTCGAGCCCTTGTTGCCCCGGTTCGAGACCTCGAACTTGGTCGTGCGGACGATCTCAGTCCGCCCCCGGCTCGTCTCGACCTCGAGCCCGCGGCGGGCGGCGTCGGAGACGGCCATCCCCAACACGCGGTCGTCGGCGCCCGAGAGCCGCATCGCGATGACGCCCTTGGCGGCGCTCTTGAAGACGGGGACCTGGGGGACCGGGAAGATCAGCGCGCGGCCCTGGCGAGAGGCCAGGCACACGTTCTCGGCGCCCGACGTGACCTCGGCGTTGACGACGCGCTGGCCCTTCGCCAGCCGCATCATCACGCGCCCGTTCTTGTTCGACGGGTCCAAGAACGCCTCGGTCTCGAGCCGGACCGCGAGACCGTCGCTCGACACGGCCACCACGTAGGGCCCGACCGTCACGTCGTCGGCCGGTGGGGCCCCGTCGCCCTGGAACAGCTCGGGCTGCGGGACGCCGCCGACCTCGGGCACGCCGACCGGCATCACGCGCGCGTCGAAGGTGGCCACGCCGACGACCGTCTCCTTGTCGGCGAAGTCGAAGTACTTCTGGACCGGGTCGCCGTAGCCCGTCGTCTGGGGCAGGTCGTCGACGCGGATCGTGTAGGCCCGCCCGGCCGACGAGAAGAACCCGACCGTCGCGCGCGTCGAGGCCGCGAGGGCGTAGAGCACGCGGTCGCCCTCGCGCACGCGGATCGCGCCGAGGTCGGTGTACGAGCGCTGGCGCTTGACCCAGCCGTCCTTCGTCACGATGACGTAGACGTCCTCCTTGATGATGTAGTCCTCGGCCGCGTACTCGACCACGGCGTCGGGCCCGGCGATCTGGGTGCGGCGCTCGTCGGCGAACCGCTTCTTCATGTCGCGGAGTTCCCTCCGCACGATCCCCCACCGCCCGGCCTCGTCTTCGAGGAGCGCGCGGATCTCGGCGGCCCGAGCCTCCTTCTCGGCCAGCTCCTTGAGGATGGCGTCGATCTCCATCCGCGCCAGCCGGTACAGCTTGATCTCCAAGACCGCGTCGGCCTGGTCCTCGTCGAGCCGGAAGCGGTGGCGCAGGCGGCCGTTCGCGTCGGCCTTGTTCTTCGACGACCGGATGAGCTTGATGGCCTCGTCGAGCGCGTCGAACACAATCGCGAACCCCTTGAGGATGTGGATCCGCTTTTCGAGCGCGCGCAGCTCGTTCTCCAGCCGCCGCGTGACCACGTCGAGCCGGAAGTCGAGGAAGTGGCGGAGCGCCGTCCGCAGGTCGACCTTCTCGGGCGCGGCCACCTCCGGGTTGGCCGTCGGCACGAGCGCCGTCATGTTGACGTGGAACCGCGTCTGGAGCGGCGTGTGCTTGAAGAGGTAGGCCATCGCCGCCTCGGCGCTCGACCCCCGCTTGAGCTCGAGCACGATCCGGACGTCCTCCGTCGACTCGTCACGGATGTCGACGATCTGGGGCACCTTCCCACCCCGGATGTGATCGGCAATCTTCTCGATGAGGTCGGCTTTCTGGACCGCGTACGGGATCGACGTGACGATGACGGTCCCCTTCCCCTCCGTCTCGTACTCGCCGCGGAGGTCGACGGCGCCCTCGCCGGTCTCGTAGATCTTGGCGATCTCCTCGGCCGTGTTCAAGATCCGCCCGCCCGTCGGGAAGTCGGGCCCCTGGACCGACGCCAGCAGCGTCTCCAGCCGCGCGTTCGGGCTCTTGATGAGCGCGAGGCAGGCGTCGACGACCTCGCCGAGGTTGTGCGGCGGCACGTTCGTCGCCATCCCGACGGCGATCCCGGTCGCCCCGTTGATGAGGAAGTTGGGGACCGGCGCCGGCAGCACGACGGGCTCGAAGAGTTGGCCGTCGTAGGTCGGCCGGAAGGCGACCGTGTCCTGCTTGATCTCGGTGAGGAGCGCGGCGCCGAGCGGCTGGAGCCGGGCCTCGGTGTAGCGCATCGCCGCCGGGCTGTCGCCGTCGAGCGAGCCGAAGTTGCCCTGGCCGTCGACGAGCGGCGCCCTCAGCGACCACCGCTGGGCCATCCGCACCATCGCGTCGTAAATAGCAGTATCACCGTGCGGATGATATTTGCCCATCACTTCCCCCACGATTGTCGCGCTCTTTCTGAACCTCGCATCTGGCGTCAGACGCAGGTTCGTTGCCATCGCGTACAGGATCCGCCGCTGGACCGGCTTCAGTCCGTCGCGGACGTCGGGGAGCGCGCGGCTCGTGATGACGGAGAGCGCGTAGGTGAGGTACCGCTCCTTGGCCGTCTCGTGGAGCGGGATCGTGTCGACAATGGGCATTCGTTCAATCGCTGGGGGGACGTCCGCAAGGTACCGTTCGGCGCTGACACGGTGCGTCACACCCCCATCCCCAACGACCAGCGGCGAGTCCCACAACTGGCCGTGCCGACGGAGGCTGGCACCGACGTATACTCCCGGCGGACCCTCCGTGCCGTGCCATGCGTGTTGCCCTCGTCGCGGCCGTCGTCGCCCTCGCGCCCGCCGTCCTCGCCCAGTCGTCCATCGAGGGCGTGCTCGTCGACCCCGACGGGGAGCCCCACTCGGGCGCGCTCGTCCAGTACGAGTCGGGACAGGTCGGGCCAGGGGTGGTGGCGCAAGCGATGACCGATGCCGAGGGCCGTTTCCGCATTCCGATTGGGGGCCCGGGGGCGCTCGGCGTCCACCCGGACCAGGTGTCGCTCTGGCTCCCGTTGCCCGTCGGCGCGACCGACGGCGTGGTCGAGCTCCGTCTGAGCGTGAGCGCCGGCGCGGAGCCGCTCGGGGTCCTGGAAGGGTTCGCGGCTTCGGCGTCCGACCCGGCGGTGGCGGCCGTGCTGGAGCGCTACGTCGCGGCCGAGCGCTGGCGCCGGACGCCGGTCTCGTCGCCGGAGCTGGACGCGGCCGTCGCCGCCATCGACTCGGCGGTCACAGCGGCGCCGCTCGACCGGAAGAACGCGGTCCGAGACTCGTTGAGGGCCCTGGCCCGTCCCCTGTATGACGCCGTCATCGATCCGAGGGCCGCGTCGTTCGACGCGCTGAGCGCGGCCGACGACGACCCGCTCGTCCGCGCGGCGCACGCGCTCTGGCGCCTCGACAAGGTCCGGCCCGACTCGGCCGCCGCGCTGGCGGTGCTCCGCGACGTGCCGCCCGACTCACGGCTGTGGGCCTTCGGGGGCGCGTCGCTGTCGGGCGTCAACAACGTCTTGGTGAACGTGACCCGGTGGCTGGCGCCGGTTGGCTCGTCGGTGCCCGACTCGCTGGCCGGGTACCTCCGCGCGCTCGCGTACGAGCACCCCGACCCCAGCGTCCGAGTGCAAGCCTCCGGCGTGCTCGCCGGCGTCCTCGACTGGACCGGGGACGCCGCGGGGGCGCAGGCCGCGCGCGACCGGCTCCTGCGCGAGTTCCCCGACTCCCGACAGGCCGACGGGATCCGCCGAGACGTCGCCGACGACCGCCACGTCCGCCCCGGGCAGTCGCTCCCCGACTTCGCCGTCCCCTCCCTCGCCGATCCCGCCGTGGACGTCACCGCCGCCGACCTCCGCGGCTCGACGGTGCTGATCGACGTGTGGGGGACGTGGTGCGCCCCGTGCGTCGAGGAGCTCCCCCGCCTCCACCAGCTCCACGAGCAGTACCGGGACCGGGGCTTCGACATTTTGAGCATCGCCACGAGCGACACGGCCGACGCCGTCGCGGCCTTCCGCGTGAAGGGGTTCCCGATGCCGTGGCGCCACGCGCTGTTGCCCGACGACGAGATGGAGGCCCTGCGCGAGCGGTTCGAGTTCACTGGCATCCCCGCCTACCTCCTGGTCGGCCCGGACGGCGTCGTGATCGCCGAAGGGGACGGGGCCCGGGGCGACGACCTGACCGCCGCCCTGGCGGCCCACTTTGACGGCTGAGCGGACGTGCTGTCTCAGGGGCCGGGCTCCCGAGTCCGGTGTCGCTACGAGCCGTTGAGCCCGGCCGTGAAGTAGTCGTCGCCGCCCTCGCGGGGGTGGAGGGCCACGATGCCCGCCCGCGCCAGCATCACGAGCGCCTTCGACGCCTTCCACGGCGGCATCTTGGTCATCCGGGCGTAGTCGCGGACGGTGATCCGCTCGTGGCGGTCGAGGTACTCCAAGAGCCGGCGCTCGGCGTCGCCGAACGTGAAGGTCACGGCGTCGCCGCGGCCCTCGGCTCGCATGAGCGCCACGGCCTCGCGGCTCGCCTCGACCGACTGGTCGGCCACCCTGACGAACGCGCGCTGCTTGGGCCGCGTCCCGTCCGGCCGGCGGTCGGGCTTGAGCACGTGGGGCCGCTCGGCCGACGCGGGCACGTGGACGACCAAGACCTCGCGCGTCCGGCTGATCCGGACCGGCTCGAAGCCGAGGTCGACCGGGGGCGAGATCCGGTCGTCGAGGGCCGTCTGGAGCGCGTAAAACTCCTCGCCGGCGTCTTTGACGCCGAGCACCGTCCCGTCGTCGTCGACGCCGACGAGCACCTTGCCGCCGTCGGTGTTGGCGAGCGCGATGACCTCACGCGCGATCCGGTCGGGCCGGGGCACGCGGTTCTTGAACTCGAGGTGCCGGCCCTCCCCCATCGCGGCCAACCGCTTGACGTCGTCGGAGGTCATGGGTGGCGCGGGGGGCGTGGGACGTGGGGACGGCTGAGGAGCGGAGAGGATTCCCTCCCACGACCTACGCCTCGGTCCCGTCGAAGGCGGGCGGGTCGAGGGGGGCCGCCTCCAACGTCGGGTCCCGTTCCATCAGTGCCGTCACGGCGGCGGCCGGGTCGAGCCCGTCGAACAGGATGGCCCAGACGGCCTCGGTGATCGGCATCTCGACGCCGTGCCGGTGCGCGAGCTGGCGGACCGACTCGGTCGTGCGGACGCCCTCGACCACCATCGTCGAGTGGCCCAGCGCCTCCGCCCGGCTCTCGCCGCGCCCGACGCGCTCGCCGAAGGCCCGGTTACGGCTGTGCGGGCTGAAGCACGTCACGACCAGGTCGCCCAGGCCCGCCAGCCCGGCGAACGTGTGGGCATCGGCGCCGAGCGCCAGGCCGAGCCGGGTGATCTCGGCCAGCCCCCGCGTGACGAGCGCCGCCTTGGCGTTGTCGCCCAGGCCGAGCCCGTCGGCCATGCCGGCGGCGACGGCCATCACGTTCTTGACCGACCCGGCCACCTCGACGCCGACCAGGTCCGTGTTGGCGTAGACGCGGAGCGCCGGGCGCATAAAGAGGGCCTGGACCTCGGCGGCCACGGCCGCGTCCGGGAACGCCGCAACGACGCTCGTCGGCCGGCCGAGCGCGACCTCCTCGGCGTGGCTCGGCCCGTACAGCACGCCGACGCGGCCGGGCTCGGCGCCGGACAGCGCCTCGCGCAGGACGCCGCTCGTGGTGAGCAGCGTGTCGTTCTCGATCCCCTTGGCGACGGACACGACGGTCAGCCCGGGGCCGACGCGGTCCGCCAGCGGCGCCATCACGTCGCGGACCGACTGGCTGGGCACAGCGACGAGCCACACGTCGGCCGCGTCGACGGCGGCGCCGAGGTCGGAGGTCACGGCGACGGAGGCGGGGATCTCGGCGCCGGGCAGGTACGGCGCGTTCTGGCGCGTCCGGGTGATCTCGGCGGCAGCCTCGGGGCGGCGGGCCCAGAGCGTGACCGCGTGGCGGCCGTGGGCGAGGCTGACGGCGAGCGCCGTGCCCCAGCTCCCGGCGCCCAGGACGGCGATGCGGGTCGGTGTCATGGCCGGAGGATACTCGGGAGGAAGGCGACGCGCGTGGTGCAGACGGCCTACGCCGCGACCACCGTGCCGACGGCGAACGCCGGCTCGCCGAGCGCGCCCAGCACCGCGAGCGCCCGCTCGACGGCGTCGGCCGGGACGACGACGACGAGCCCGACGCCCAGGTTGAACGTCCGCCGCATGTCGTCCTCGGGCACCTCGCCGACCTCCTGGATCAGCCGGAACAGCGGGGGCACCGTCCAGGCGTCCCAGTCCACGTCGAGCGCGAGCCCCTCGGGCACGACGCGCCGCGTGTTGCCTTCCAAGCCGCCGCCGGTGACGTGGGCGATCCCATGCGCCAGCCCCTCCGAAATGAGGGCCTGGATCGCGTCGAGGTAGCTCCGGTGGACCCGGAGCAGCGCCTCGGCGACGGTCTCGCCGCCCAGCGCCTCGGGCGCGTCGCCGGCCACGAACCGCTCGAACAGCACCTTCCGCGCCAGCGTGTACCCGTTCGTGTGGAGCCCCGTCGACGGCAGCCCGAGCAGGACGTCGCCGGCCTGGATCGCGCTCCCGTCGACGATCCCGTCCCGCTCGACCACGCCGACAATCGTCCCGGCCAGGTCGTACTCGCCGCGCGCGTAGAGGTCGGGCATCTCGGCCGTCTCGCCGCCGATGAGCGCGCAGCCGTTCTCTTTGCACGCCGCCGCGAACCCCTTCACGACGGCCTCGACCACGCTCGGCCGGATCTGGCCGGCGGCGAAGTAGTCGAGGAAGAACAGCGGCCGGGCTCCGCACACCGCGATGTCGTTGACGCAGTGGTTGACGAGGTCCTGCCCGACCGTGTCGTGGCGGTCGACGCGCTGGGCCACCTTCAGCTTGGTCCCCACGCCGTCCATCGACGACACCAGCACGGGGTCGCGGTACTGGTCCTTGTCGAGGGCGAAGAACCCGCCGAACGCGCCGATGTCGGTGAGCACGCCGGGCGTGAACGTCTTCCGCACGTGGCCCTTGATCCGGCGGACCGCCTCCTCGCCCGCGTCGATGTCGACGCCCGCGTCCTTGTACGTTGCCATCGGGAGTGCGCACGCGGCGCGTGGTGTGGCGGGAAGCTAGGGAGCGCCGGGGGGCGGAGGGATGGAGTGTGGGAGGAAGGAGTGTGGGAGGAGGCGCAGACAGCGGCCCCGCCCCCACACCCCTCACTCCCCTCTCTCTTTCCACGGCGGGTCCGTCTTACCCAAGAACGCGGCGACGCCGGCGCGGCAGTCGTCGGTCGAGCGGGCGAGCGCGTTGAGCCGGGCCGCGTAGCTCAGGCCCTCCGCCAACCCCATCGACGGGACGTCGGCCAGGAGCCGCTTGGTCAGGGCGACGGCGCTCGCGCTGGTCTCGGTCGCCAGCTCGCGGCACAGCGCGTCGACCTCGGTGTCGAGGTCGCCGGCTGGCACGGCGCGGGTGACGAGCCCGATCCGAGCCGCCTCGGCCGCGTCGATGAGGTGGCCGCGCAGCAGCAGGTCGCGGGCCGCCGCCTCGCCCAGCTTGCGGACGACGAACACGGCCACGATGGCCGGTACGAACCCGATCCGCGTCTCGGTGAAGCCCAGCTTGACGCCGTCGGCCACGAGCGAGACGTCGCAGACGGCGGCCAGCCCGCAGCCGCCGGCGATGGCGTGGCCCTGGACCTTGGCCACGACCGGCTTCGGCAACGTGGTGACGGTCTCGAACAGCCGCGCCAGCGTCTCGGAGTCGCGCAAGTTGGCCTCGGCACTGGCGGTGGCGAGGGCCTGGAGCGCGGCGAGGTCGGCGCCGGCCGAGAACGCCCGCCCGGCGCCCGTCAGCACGACCACGCGGACGGCGTCGTCGCGGCCGGCGGCGACGAGCGCGTCGGTCAGCCGCTCGACCAACTCGGCCGAGAGCGCGTTGCGGACCTCGGGCCGGTCGAGGGTCAGGGTGAGGACGGGGCCGGACTGGTGGGACTGGAGCACAGGAGGGGAGCGGTGAGGCGTGAGCGGTGAGGCGAAGATCCGTCACCCCGGCGCCCGGGTGGACGGAGCGGCCTGCCCATTCCCCGTCCCCCGTTCCCCATCCCCCGCGAGCGAAGCGAGCCCTGGCGCCTCCGCCAGAAATCGGTACAGTGGCCACAGCGCCTCCTGCTCGTCGATGGCCGCGCCGACCAGGTCTGGCCCCAGCGCTTCCGCCTGCTCGCGCGAGATTCGCCGCATGAGCCAGATTCCCTTGGCCCGCACCAGCCCGTCCGGGATCTCCGACAGCGGCTCGTCGAACTCGGGGTGGCCCTCGGGCTTGGTCACGTGGGGCGCGAACGCCAGCCGGTAGCCTCGCTCGATGAGCGCGTTGACGAGCGCCAGCGACCGGTCGGTCTCCTCCACCAGCCGCCGGCGGGCCGGCCCGAACAGGCCCTTCGCGTAGTCGCCGACGTACAGGCCCCAGCGGAAGGCGTCGGCGTGGACGGCGTGGCTGAGCTGGAGGTCCGTGAGCCGCTTGCGGGGCGGGCGGTAGAAGCTCATCCACAGGTGGCTGTGCGAGCCGCCCCGGCCGAAGTCGTTTTTTAGGATGCGGCTGAACACGTTCCGCTCGGTCTCGAAGCCCAGCCCGTTGGGCAGCACCCAGTTGACGGCGAGGTCGTCGCGGTAGCGCTTGAACGGGGCGATGACGGCGCGGTCGAGCACGTCCTTCTCCTCGCGGTAGCGGCCGATGTGGGGCTCGGCGCGGAGCCGCGCGAGCGCCTCGAAGCACGCGGCGGGGAACCCCTCGAAGGTGAGGTCGAGCGGCGACGGCCGGACGAACGGGGGCGAGGCATCGGGGACGGGCGGGAGGTCGGGCGTCACGTCAGTCGGCGGGGGGCGCCGGTCGGTACCCGGCGCGGGCGGCGCTGTTCTGTCTGTCAGCTTGTCCGTTTCTCGTCGGCAATAACGGCAGTGGCACGGATTCTGTACTCCCTCCCCCCGTCCGCCCGGACGTCCATTTTGTCCCACTCCACCCCCTCTCCCATGACGACCCTCCCGATCCGTCCCGGTCGCGACTTCGCCGTCCTGCGCCGGGAGATGGACCGCCTCTTCGACGACGTGTTCACCGGCGACCGCGACACGCCCCGGACCCTCTGGAGCCCGCGCGCCGACGTCGTCGAGACCGACGACGCCTACCGGCTCTCGCTCGACTTGCCCGGCATCGACCGCGACACGCTCGACGTGACGCTCGACGACGGGACCCTCAAGATCAGCGGCGAGCGCCGGCACCAGTCCGAGCACTCCGACGGCCGCGTCCACCGCGTCGAGCGGGCCCACGGCCGCTTTTTCCGCTCGTTCGCGCTCGGCAACGACGTCGACCCCGAGTTGATCGGGGCCAGCTACGACGACGGCGTGCTCGACGTCCGCATCGGCAAGAGCGCGGCGAAGCAGCCGCGCCGGATCGAGGTCGGCTCGCGCGGCCAGGCCTCGGAGTCGAACGGCGTGACGTCGGACGAGAACACGCAGGAGGCGGTCGAGATCGACGGCTAAGCCCGTCGCCCCGTCCTGCCCTCGCGGCGCCCCGGTCCCTTCGGATCGGGGCGCTGTCGTTTTGGCGAGGGTCTAGAAAAAGATCGAGACGCCGGCCTCGGCGCCGACCGTGGTCCGGTCGCCGGTCGTGGTCAGGAACCCGTTGGCCGTGAGGGCGCCGCCGGGGAGGAAGAAGACCTTGGCCCCGCCCCGACCGCCGAACGCCAGGTCCGAGTCGTCGGTGATGCTCGTGCCCGGGTTGGCTTCGAGGAAGGGGACCGTGGTGGCCCCGCGCCGGCCGAAGTGGTAGGCGCCGAAGAGGAACAGGACGCCGTCCCCGTCCTGGTCTTCGCGCTTGAGGTAGTCGAGCCGGACGCCGGCTTCGAGCGCGTCGGAGAAGAAGTAGCCGACGGCCGGGGCGAACCGCAGGACGGTGGCCCCTTCGGTCGACCGGAAGGAGGCCGAGCCGCCGAGCTCGACGAGGCCCTGATAGACTTGGGCGCGAGGCACGGCGGCGGTGGTGAGCAAGGCGAGGGCGAGGAGGGAGAGGCGCATGGCGTGGGAGAGGGGAGAGCGGCCGTCAACCCCGGCGCCAGCGAGGCGATTCGAGGAGGCGCTGAGGGTTGGCTGAGGGTCGGGCGACGCCGCTTGGTCCGAACGGACGGGACGGTCGCGCGTTGGAGGAGGGCCCTTCGGCTCCGTCCTCCCTTCTCGCGGTGATGGGCAGAATGCCCGTTTGCCGTACCCTGGACCTCTCCCCCCTTCTCCGCACCCCCATGCGCACGTTCACTCTCGCCCTCGTCCTCGCCCTGATCGGCCTCGCCGCACCCGCAACGGCCCAGGTCAGCTTCTCGCCCGTCGTCGGCTTCGACCTCGAAGCTGAGGGCCCGCTAGTCGGTCTCGCGTTCGAGATCGGGGCCCCTCTAGAAAACCTCCCGCTCACGCCCTCTATCCGTCCGATCGTCGAGTACGTGTTCGCCGACAGTGGCGACTTCGGTTCCCAGGTCGATGTTTCGATCATCCGTGCCCGAGGCGACCTCCTCGCTAGGTTCAACCTCGGTCCCGATTCGAACCTCTCGCCGTACGGGTTCGCCGGAGCTGGCATCGAGTACATCGACGTCAGCGTTGACGGTGGGCTCGGCGGAGGGGCCAGCGCCTCTGAAACGGAGTTTATCATCGCCATTGGCGGCGGCCTCGAGTTCACGCGGTTCTTCGTTGAGGGCGACCTCGGCTTGAGCGGCGGTGTTGAAGGGCTCCGCGTCCGGGCCGGCTATCGGTTCTAAGCCGACTGCTCGAATCCCGACTCCGCCCGTCTCGGCCTCGCGCCGGGGTGGGCGGAGTCATGTTCGGCCACACCGCCAGTCGCCTCGCGGACACGGCACGCCGTGTCCCTACGGGCGGTCGTGGGGCGGATGGCGCGGTGGCCGGACGGCGACCGCGGTGGCCGTGGGGCGGACGGCGACCGGGGGGTCTCGTCGCCGGCCACGGCGGCGGGCGGGGGCACCGTGCGTGGTGTCGGTGCGTGGCCGGTCGGGCTATTCGGTCCGCTCCCCGCGGAGGAACGCGACGGCGTCGGCGACCATCCCGGGGCTCCCGAGGTACACCGGCGTCCGGTCGTGGAGCGCCTGGGGCTCGACGTCGAGGATCGGCCCGTGGCCCGTCTCGGCCCGGCCCCCGGCCTGCTCGACGATGAACGCCATCGGGTTCGCCTCGTACATCAGACGGAGCTTCCCCTGCGGGCTCCGCGGGTTCGACGGGTAGATGTAGATCCCGCCCTTCAGCATGTTCCGGTGGACGTCCGACACGAACGACCCGATGTACCGCGTCGTGTACGGCCGGTCGTCGTCGGCCGGGTCGTCGCGCTGCATCCACTTGATGTAGCGCTTGAGCCCGTCCTCCCACGAGTTGTAGTTCCCCTCGTTGACCGAGTAGATCCGGCCGCGCTCGGGCGTCCGGATGTCGGGGTGCGAGAGCAAGAACTCGCCGATGGACGGGTCGAGCGTGAACCCGTTGACCCCGTTCCCCGTCGTGTAGACCAGGATCGTCGAGGACCCGTAGACGACGTAGCCGGCGGCGACCTGGCGGCGCCCGCACTGGAGCGCGCTCTCGACCGTCACGTGGCCCACGTGGTCGTCGGGGATCCGGTAGATCGAGAAGATGGTCCCGATGGACACGTTGACGTCGATGTTCGACGAGCCGTCGAGCGGGTCGAACAGGACGACGTACTTCCCCTGGCAGTCGTCGAACAGGAGCGGGATGGCCTCGGCGTGTTCTTCGGACCCGATGAGGCAGACCTCGCCGCCGCGCCTCAGCGCCCGGACGAACTCCTCGTGGGCCAGGAGGTCGAGCTTCTTCTGGTCCTCGTCCTGGACGTTGACCGCGCCCGTGTCGCCGAAGAGGTCGACGAGCCCGGCCTTCCGGACGTCGCGGTCGACGATCTTGGCCGCGACGGCGATGTCGCGCAAGAGCCGGGAGAACTGGCCCTTCGAGCCCGGCGCGTCGGCCTCGCGCTCGATGATGAACTGCTCGAGGGTCTTGAAGGCGCCGCCGCCCGTCGCCAGCGTCGCGCCCGCGGCGCCGTTCGTTGAGATCTCCATAGGGATTGGAAGCGCTTCCGAGTGGGGACTGGAACCTACGTCTCCAGCGGGTGCCGCTCGGTGAGGGTTCGGAGCATGCGGTCGGTCCGCGGCCCGGTATCGGCGCCGGCGCGCCACTCCTGAACCAGCCGCGCGAGCGACGCCCGGTCGTCGACGTCGTAGTGGGCGGGCAGGACGACCGGCGTGAGGTCCACCTCCATCGCCCGGTCGAGCGTGTCCTGGAACACGTGGGGATGGCTGTAGGCCATGTCGAAGAGGTCTGGGACGATGTCGTTGAGGCCGAGGAGGTAGTAGCCGCCGTCGTCGCTGGGCCCGAGGACGGCCGTGAGCGGGTCGTCGAGCGTGTCGAAGGCCAGGCCGAAAAAGTCGAGCGGCAACGTCGGGTGGTCGGTCCCGACGACGACGGCGCGGTCGTGGCCGGCGGCGAACGTCTCGACGAACGCGCGGAGCATCCGCTCGCCCAGGCCGTCGCCGCGCTGGGGGTGGACCGTGACGCCGGGCGGGGCGAGGCCTCCGCCGCCGTCGCCCGCGAGATAGAGGCGGACGGCCGGGCCACCCGGCGCGGCGCCGAGCCCAGCGTAGCGGTCGAGCGCGTCGCGCAAGAAGGCGTCGTAGAGGTCGGCCGCTTCTGCTGGCGCGAGCGGCGGCGTCAGCCGCGTCTTGACGCGGCCGGGCTCGGGGACCTTGGCGAAGACGATGAGGGCCGGCCGGCTCACGCGGCGAGCGCCCCGGCCTCCCCGCCGTCGGCCAGGTCCGTGAACGTCACGGTGAGCCCGTCGACCGCCGCGAGCGGGACGGCCGTGACGCGGAACGTCGTCTCGAACCCGTCGTGCGCGTAGGGAACCGCGGCGGCGTACGGCTCGCCGGTCTCGACGACGCCCACGTAGGCGTCGAACAGGCCCGCGTCGCGGTTGCCCGGGAACACGTCGAGCAGCCGCCCGCCCACCAACGCCTCGACCGGTTTCCCGACGATCTCGGCGGCCCGCCGGTTCACGACGACCCACTCGAGGTCCGTGACCGCGCCGGCCTCGTCGCGGACCGACCGGAACGCCATCGTGCCGTCGGGCGACGCGGCCAAGACGGCCTCCAGCAGGTCCTGCGTCTCGAGCGCCCGCTCGGCGACGCCGCGGAACTCGGTGACGTCCTGGAACGAGACGACGACGGCGTCGGGCGTCCCGTCGTGGTCCTGGTCGATCGGCGTCGCGTTGACGCGGTACCACCGGGTCGGCTGGCCGGGCGGGACGACGCCCTGGATGACGCCGCGGACGGCCTTCCCAGTCCGCAGCGCCTCGCGCTCGGGGAGGTCGTCGGTCGAGACCGGCCGGCCGTGCTCGTCGACGACGGGCCAGCGGTCGGCCATGTGGTCCGTCTCGCCCTCGCGGCCGGGGTCCGGGGCTTCGAGGCCGAGGAACGTCCGGGCCGACGGGTTCGACATGGTCACGCGGAAGTCGGCGTCGACCACGATCACGCCCGAGTTGACGGTCTCGACGATCGTCCGGTAGCGCTCGCGCGTCGTCGTCTCGGCCTCGGCCACGCGGTCGGCCTCGATCCGCCGGCCGACGGCCTGGGCCATGACCTCGACGAGGTCCCGCTCGGACGCCGAGAACCCGCCCTCGCGCGGCTCCGGCGACACGAAGTTGAGCGTCCCCACGGTCTCGCCGTCGACCAGCACGGGCGTGCCGATAAAGGCGCGGAGGCCGCGCGAGACGCACGCCGGGTGCTCGGGCGCCTCCTCGGCCGCGTCGGCGTAAACGACGGTCCGGCCCTGCTCGACGACGGCGTCGCAGAACGCCTCGCCAAGCGGGACCGTGAGGCCGGGCTCGAGCGCGGGGTCGGGCGAGACGACGGCCTCGATCCGGTAGAGCCGCCGGCCGGTCTCGGGGTCGAGCGGCGTCGCGGAGAGGATGCCGATGGGGAGGTCGAACATCTCGCAGCCGGCGCGGAGGTACGCCTCGAACCGGGCCTCGGGCGACGCATGCTCGGCCGTCGTGATGCCGTGCAGGATCTTGAGGTCCTCGGAGAACGCCTCGAGCTGGGCCGTCCGCTCGGCGACGGCCTCCTCGAGCTGGCGGTTCGAGCGCGACAGGGCCCGGCGGAACTGGCGCCGGTCGGAGTCGTCGCGGCAGAGGGCGACGACGCACAGCCGCCCGTCGACCTCGACGAGCCGGGCGCTCGTCGCCATCGGGAGCATCGTCCCGTCGCGCGTGACGTGCGTCGACTCGAACGTGGCCCGGCGCGTCCGCCGGAGCTCGGCCAGCGCCGACGCGAGGTCGACCCGGTCGGGCGCGACGACGTCGGCGACGGTCTTGGTGCGGAGCTCGTCGGCCGTCCAGCCGTAGGTCGCGACGGCGGCCTGGTTGAAGGTGACGAACGGCTCGGGGCCGTCGGGCCCGAGGGGGTACACGAGCAGGACGTCGTCGAGCGCGTCGAACAGGGTCTGGAACCGGGCCTCGCTGGCGGTGAGGGCGGCGGCGGCAGCCGTCTGCGCCTCGATGTCGGTGTGGATCCCGACCCACTCGACGACGGCCCCGTCGCCGCTGCGGACGGGGGCGCCGCGGGCGGCCATCCGCCGGTAGGTCCCGTCGGGCTGGCGGAGCCGGTGCTCGACCTCGTACGGGGTCTCGGTCGCGACGGCCCGGGACCACGCGGCCCGGGTTTCGTCCCGGTCGTCGGGGTGGACGGCGTCGAGCCAGCCCCAGCCGGCGGCCTGCTCGGGCGTCTGGCCCGTGACGTGGTGCCACTGCTGGGCGTCGAGGTCGAGCTGGCCCGAGGGCGGGGTCGTCCAGACGATGGAGGCGGTGGCCTCGACGAGCGAGCGGTAGCGGGCCTCCTCGCGGCCGAGCTCGGCCTGGGCGTGGCGCAGCGCCTGGACCTCGGCCCGGTCGGTGACGTCCTCGAACACGATGGCGAGCACGTCGGCCGCGAGCGGGACGGCCTGGATGGCGTAGGTCGCCGTCGCGAGCCGGTCGTCGCCGTAGGTGATGGGCCCCAAGTCGCGGGGCCCGCCCGTCTGGAGGACGTCGAGGTAGACGTCGAGCAGGCCGGTCGCCCCGATGTCGGGGACGACGTCGACCACCATCCGGCCGACCTCGGCGTCGGCGTCGAGCCCGGTGATCGTCGCGCTGGCGTCGTTGCTGTAGACCAGCCGGAACGACGCCGGGTCGGCGGGCCGCTCGAGCCGGTAGATGGAGATGCCGAGCGGCACCCGGTCGAGCAGGTCCGGGCCGAAGCGCTCGACGGCCGACGTGGTAAACAAGCCCATAGAGGAATCAGGAGGAGCCGTTGAATGGACGGGCGGGAGGGGGCGTTCCTCCCGTCACAGAGGGGCGTCCCTGCCGCAAAGAGAACCCTGTGCCACGGTCTCCGAGCGCGCCGTCTCCACGCGGTCTTGTCCGTCAGCCGCCCTCCCAGCCCGCCAGTAATGCCCCCAGTGGCCCGAGCCGGGCGCCGTCGGCGCGGGCTTGTCCAAGGGCGTGGTCGAGCGCGTCCACCCCGCCCCCCCACCCCGCCGTGTCGGCGCCGACCTGGTTGTGCCACAGGACGACGGCGACGCCGCCGGACCGGCGGGCCGCCTCGAACACGGACCGGAGCGCGTCGCCGACGCCGTCGGCGCCGAGCCCGAGGTGCTCCGCGAGCGTCGTGTCCATCGCCGCCAGCGGCACCTCCCACAGGTCCGTCGGCCGGTCGGCGTCGAGGTCGAAGAGCCGGAACGGGTGGGCGGTCCCTCGGCGGAACCCGGGGCGCTCGGCGAACCCCAGCGTGCTGTCCACGCGGACGCCTAAGGCCGCCAGCGCGCGCGGCGTCTCGTCGGCCCAGCGGAGGAAGTGCGTCCGGGCGAGCGCCGGTGGGTGGCCGAGGGCGGCCCGGAACCGCTCGGCCTCGGTCGCCAGCCGGTCGGGCCGGCCCAGCGTCCCGTAGCCCGGGTGCCAGCCGACCTCGTGGCCCTCGGCCTCCCACCGGCGGAGCCGACCGACGAGCGACGGGTCGAGTCCGCCCGGGACGTCGTGGGGGGTCCACGCGCCGGGCTTGACGAACCACGTGGCCGCGGCGCCGTGCCGCTCGGCGAGCGCGTGCAGGGCCCCGATGGACGCCCGGCGGCGGTCGGGCCCGAGGGCTCGGCGGAGCGCGTCGGCCGGGCGCCCGCGCCGGATCTCACCCGCGAGCGCCCGGAGCCGCCGGGTGCGGACCGCGTCGAGGTCGTGCGTCAGGGCGACGGCCCACGCCGCGCCGCCCCACGTCCGCGGAGCCGTGCCGATCCCGTGCGCGTGGAGGGCCTCCGCCAGCCACCGCCGCGTCGCGTCGACGGCCGGGCGAAGCGGCCCGCCGGGCCCGTCGCCGAGGGCCGCCTGGAGCGACTCGGCGTAGGGAAACCGCCCGTGCCGGTCGCGCGCCGAGGCCGCCCGCTCCTGGAGCCCGGCCAGCCACCACGCCGCCGCTGCGATCCGGTCGCCCCGAGCCTCGCTCTCCCCTACGGGTCCGACGGGGACCGGCCACCGCTCGCCCTCGAGCTCGGCCCACCCGAGATCCGCGACGGCCGGACGGCGGGGCGCGCAGAGGTCGGCGAGCGCGCGGTCGGTGACGGGGAGCGCGAGGCCGCCGCCCGCCGGCTCGACGGCCACCACGATCTGGGCGTCGCCGCGGCGCGTCCAGACGGGGGCCAGGCCGAGCCCGCACAGCAGCTCCGCCAGCCCGTAGCGGAGCAGCTCCCCGCCAGCAGGCACGTCGACGCAGCAGGGAACCGAGAGTGGCAACGGATGGACAGGTGGACGAATGGAATCTCCGGCCACAGGCGCCCGGTTGCCAGTGTGGACGGAGGGAGACCAGGGCGAGTGCCTACGGCGCCCCGGACCCCCCGCTTTCCGGCAGGTCGCTCCGCTCCCGGCTCGGCAAGCTGTCCCCCTTCAAGGGGGACAGTCTGGGTGCCCTTGAGCGAAGCGATGGGCGCCCGGACGGGGGGTCCGCGAGCGACGCCGAGGCCGACTTTTAGCACGGGAGGTCGCGCTCGGCAGGGAACCGACACGTCGTGTTCGTACGGGTGCTCGCGAGTGGGCTCTGCCATTTCCCCGCTCCCCTCCCCCATTGCCCGCGAGCGGAGCGAGCTTCCCCCATGCCCAGCCGCTTCACCCTGTTCAACGACCCCGTCCACGGGTTCGTCTCGGTGCCGAAGGGGCTCGTGCTGGGGCTCGTCGAGTCGCCCGAGGTCCAGCGTCTACGGCGGATCCGCCAGCTCGGGCTCGGCTTCCTGGTATTCCCCGGCGCCGTCCACACCCGGTTCGAGCACGGGGTCGGGGCGATGGCGCTGATGGGCGAGGCGCTCGACACGCTGCGCGAGAAGGGGACCGTGATGGCCACCGACGAGGTCGACGGGGCGCTGGCGGCGGCGCTGCTCCACGACGTCGGCCACGGGCCGTTCTCGCACACCCTGGAGCACCAGCTCCTGCGGCCGGGGCCCTCGGGGCGGCCGTTCCACCACGAGCGGATGAGCCGGGCGCTGATGGCCCGGCTCGACCGGCGGCTGGGCGGCCGGCTCGACTGCGCGCTCGCCATCTTTGACGGGACCTACGCCCGGCCGTTCTTCCACAGCCTGGTCGCGAGCCAGCTCGACATGGACCGGCTGGACTACCTCCGCCGGGACTCGTTCTACACCGGCGTCGCCGAGGGCGTCGTCGGCGTGGACCGGGTGATCAAGACGATGCGGGTCCACGACGGCCACGTCGTGATCGAGGCGAAGGGGGCCTACGCCGTCGAGAACGTGCTGCTGAGCCGCCGGCTGATGTACTGGCAGGTCTACCTCCACAAGACCGTGCTCGCGGCCGACCACGTGCTCCGGGCCACGGTCGCCCGGGCGCAGGAGCGGTGGAAACTCGACCCGGCTCTCGACCACACGGCGCCCAGTCTCGCCTTCTTCCTGGCGGGGCGGGCCACGGCCGACGACCTCGACCCGGACGCGCCGGGCCACGACGCGCTCCTGGACGCCTTCGTCGCCCTCGACGACCCCGACGTCCTGTACAGCTTGAAGCGCTGGACCGAGTCCGACGACCGCGTCCTGGCCGACCTGGCGCGCCGGTTCCTCGACCGCGACCTGTTCCGGACGACGCCGCTCGACGCGCCCGCGACCGAGATCCAGGTCGAGGACTGGCGCGCCCGCGTCGCCGCGTGGCTCGTGGCCGAGGGGCTCGCCTCGCGCGACGACGCGGCTAGGGACGCCGGCCTCTACGTGGCGACGGGCGTCGCCCGGCTGGCGGCCTACGACACGGCCGGCGAGGCCATCCGCGTGCTGGAGCGCGACGGGGCCGTCCGCGAGCTGAGCGAGTCTGGTGGCCTCTCGACGGCCGGCGCCCTCGAGGCCCACCGCGAGCGGGCCTACGTCTGCCTCCCCAAGGCCGTCGCGCCATGACCGCGCTCACGCTCCTGGCCGACGACGCGCGCCACGCCCAGCCCGGCCACCCCGAGCGCCCCGCCCGCCTGGCCGCCATCCGCCACGCGATCGCCGCCGACCCCGTCCTGGCGGCCCTGCCGCGCCTGAGCGGTGGGCCGGTATCGCGCCGCGCGCTAGAGCGGATCCACGACCCGGCCTACCTCAACCTGGTCGAGACGTTCTGCGACCGCGGCGGCGGTGACCTCGACGTCGACACCTACGCCACGCCCGACTCGCTCCGCGTGGCGACGGAGGCGTGCGGGAACGTCTTGGCCCTCGTCGACGCCGTGTGCCGGGGGGAGGCGTCGAACGGGTTCGCGCTGGGACGGCCGCCCGGCCACCACGCCCGGCCGGCCCAGGCGATGGGCTTCTGCATCGTGTCGAACGTGGCCGTCGCCGCCCGCCACGCCCAGGCCGAGCACCGAGCCGACCGCGTGCTCGTCGTTGACCTCGACGTCCACCACGGCAACGGGACGCAGGAGGCGTTCCACGACGACCCGTCGGTCCTGTTCGTGTCCACGCACCAGGCCGACATCTACCCCGGCACCGGAGCGTTCGACGACGTCGGCGTCGGCGCGGGCGCGGGGTTCACGGTCAACCTCCCGGTCCCGGCCGAGACGGGCGACGAGCTGGCCGGCCTGGTCCGCGCCGTCCTCCCCCCGCTCGCCGACCGGTTCCGGCCGGACTTGGTCCTGCTCTCGTTCGGCGCCGACGCCCACCGGCTCGACCCACTCGCCGGGCTCGAAATGAGCGTCATCGGGCTGGCGCAAGCGGCCGGCGTCGTGCAAGAGGTCGCGGACGTGCACGCCGACGGGCGGTTGGTGGTCACGCTCGAAGGCGGCTACCACCTCGACGCGCTCGCGGCCAGCGTCATCGCTGTCCTCCGCCGGTTGGTGGACCCGGCGGCGCCCATCGACGACCCGTTCGGCCCGACGGCCCGGCCGGCTCAGGACCTCGGCCCGCTGGCCGAGGCCGCCCGCCAGCGGCACGGGCTATAGCCGTTCAGAGTTCGGAGTTCAGAGGTCGAGTGCCGGGAGGTTTCAGGCATCGCGCGTCTCAGGGCGAGGTCGACCGAGAGCGAGAGCCGTGCTCTCAACCCGACCGCCGGGCTCTGCCGGAGCGAACTCTGAACCCCGAACTCCAGACCCTACCGGGGCACGCCGAACACCTGGGTCCAGTACCCCTCCGCCTCGGCGGCGCCGATCTCCAGGAACCGCGGGTCGAGGAGCTGGCGGCAGTGGGCCGGGCTCTCGACCCAGTCCTCGACGACCTCGGCGACGGTCTGCTGGTACCGCGCGATGTTCTCGCCGACGACGCGCCAGTCGTAGCCGGCCCGCCGGACGCGGTCGCCGGTGCCGAGCCCGTCGCTGCCCCGGTGGTCGAACCGGTCGGTCGCCGCCATGTCGCGGCTGTGGCGCTGCGCGGCCACCTCGAGCCGGCTGTCCCAGATCAGCGCCGGCGCCGGCCCCATCCGCTCGTCCCCGCAGGTGGCCCCTTGCGAGCGGACCGCGTTGACCGCGAGCAGCATCTCGTCCCACGCCTCGGCGTCCGCCTCGGGCGCGACGTCCACGCCGACCGTGTCGCAGGCGCCGAGGGCGACGAGGGGCACGGCGAGGAACAGGAGGCGGAGGCGCATCATGGGCGGAAGGCTACTCCATCCCCAGCACGTCGTCTCAGGATGGAGATTCTCGATGGGGAACGGAATGGCGTTGCTACGCCCTCACCGTCCATATCGTTTCTCGCAGCCTCTGGCCGCCGGTCCCGGCGGGCGCCCGCTACTCCACCACGAGCGGCACGCGGAACGCGGTCTCGGTCGGAGGCAGGCAGATCCGGTCGTCGCAGACGGCGTAGCGGACTGACCCCGTCACCTCGTGGGTCCCCCGCGCCGCACCTCGGCCGACGGCCAGCCGCTGGACGACGCGGCCGGTCTCGGCGAAGTACGGGTACGCCCGCTCGAACGCCGGGTCGAACCCCTCGCGCGGCGCCGACTGCCCCAGCCGGTCGGCCCGGACGTGGGCCGGTAGCGGGTCGAGCGTGACCGCCAGCGGGATCCCGACCGGCGAGCCGATGGCGTAGAGCCGCCAGCCCGGCGCGATCGTCGCGTCGAACACGACGCGGGCGTGGCCGCCGGCCTCCGCCCGGTCGGCCCGGACCCGCCACGACACGACGTCGCTCGTCTGCTGAGCAGAGGCGGGGACGGCGAGGACGGCGAGCAGGAACGCGAGTCGGAGCATGGGACGGCAAACGGCGACAGACGCGGGATGGTGCCCGAACGCGGCGCGGGGCGCCCCTCCGCAGAAGAGCGCCCCGCCGGTCGGATGGGCCGGGCCGGCTAGACCGAGGCCTCTTCGGGGACGACCTGGATCTTGACCTCGGACGTGAACTCCGGGTGGAGCCGGACGGTCGCCGAGTAGACGCCGGTCGTCCGGATGTCCTCCGAGATCGTGATCTTGCGGCGGTCGATCTCGTAGCCCATCGTGGCGAGCTCGTCGGCCACCTGCTGGGTCGTGATCGTCCCGAAGATCCGGTCCTCCTCGCCCACGCGGACGGGGATGAGGACCTCGGTCCCGTCGAGCCGGGCGGCGAGCTTCTCGGCGTTGCCGCGGGCGGCCTCGATCTTGTGGGCCGCCTGGCGGCGCTCCTCGGCGTAGCGCTTGAGCGTCGACTTGGTGGCAACGACGGCCATCTGGCGCGGGATGAGGAAGTTCTGCCCGTAGCCGGGCTTCACGTCTACGACGTCGCCCTTGATGCCGAGCGTGTCGTGGTCCTCCGTGAGAATGACTTTCATGGGGTTCGGAGTTGCAGCCCGAAGCGGGAGGCCGCGAGCGGAGCCCGGGCGGCTCATCGCTCACGGCTCACGCCTCGGCGCTTACTTGACGTTGTCGGCGGCGAACGGGAGGAGGGCGACCTGGCGGGCCCGCTTGATGGCCGTCGTGAGCTGGCGCTGGAACTTGGCCGAGACGCCGGTCATCCGGCGCGGGAGCATCTTGCCCTGCTCGTTGACGAACCGCTTGAGCGTCTCGACGTCTTTGTAGTCGATGTACTCGACGCCGGCCGTCTTGAACGGGCACTTCATCGTCGTGCTCGCGGCACCCGGCGCGGCGATCCGCTGCAAGTCCTCCGGGTTGGAGGCCGCGATGAGCCGGCGGGCCACCTCGGGCGAGACGGCGCGGGGGGCCGGCTCGGAGCCCATCTGCTCGGCCGCCTGCTCGACGGCCGTCGGGGCGTCGGCCGTGGTGGGCACCGACGCGCTCTCGAGCGCGGCGCCGACCTGGGTCTCCTCGATCTTGGTCACCTCGGGGCCGTCGGCCGCGGAGGGGCCGCCGGCGCCGGCGGCGTCAGCGTTGCTGTTCTGGACTTCTGCCATGGGTCTGGAGAGGCTGGGCCTCGGGCTAGGCGCGCTGGACGGGCGGGGCGATCTTGGGGAGCTCCTTGCCGGACCGGGTGGCCTGGTAGTGCCGCTCCATCTTGGCGTCGTACCGGAGCACCAGGTGCCGCATGATGTCGTCGTTGATGATCAGCGCGCGCTCGATCTTCTGGAGCCCGCCGTTGACGGCCACCGGGAGCCGGAAGTTGACGACGACGTAGTAGCCGTTCCGCTTCTTCTCGATGGGGTACGCCAGCCGCTGGCTCCCCTGCTCCTCGACGGTCTCGACGCGGGCGCCGTTGTCGGAGAGGTAGGCCGTCACGCGCTGGACGATGTCCTTGGTCTGGTCCTCGTTGAGGACCGGGTTGATGATGTACATCAACTCGTAGAGGGGATCTTGCGATCCGGAGGCCGCGGCCTCGGTGGCGTCTTCTGCCATGGGTCCCTGTGGAAAACGATGAGGGTCGTATGCCCGCGGCGCGCCGGGATGTCTCCCCGGGTCCCCCGCGAGCAGGGCGAACGTCGAACCTAGCCCGCCGCCGAGGGCCGGAGGGCGAAGCAGGGGCGAAGACGCGCGGGGAGCGCGGGGAGCGCGGGGAGCGCGGGGAGCGCGGGGAGCGCGGGGAGCGCGGGGAGCGCGGGGAGCGCGGGGAGCGCGGGGAGCGCGGGGAGCGCGGGGAGCGCGGGGAGCGCGGGGAGCGCGGGGAGCGCGGGACGTGCCGGCTCGGGTCCGCCAAGTCAAGCCACTCTCCGCGCTCTCGCCGCGAAGCGGCGCGCTCCCGCCACAGACGGACTCTTCCCGCTCAACCGTTCGCCGCCTCCTCCATTCGCGCCTCGCGGTCGGCCAGCGCCAAGGCGCGGACGATGGCGTCGAGGTCGCCGTCCAGGACGCCCTGGAGCGCGTGGTTCTTGTCGTCGCCCTCGAGCCGGTGGTCGGTGACGCGGCCCTGGGGCCAGTTGTACGTCCGGATCTTGCCCGAGCGGTCGCCCGAGCCGACCATCTCCTTGCGCGCCGCCGCCCGCTCGTTGTGGACCCGGTCGAGCTCGAGCTGGTACAGCCGGCTGCGGAGCACCCGGAACGCCTTCTCCTTGTTCTTGATCTGGCTCTTCTCGTCCTGGATCGAGACCACCAGCCCCGTCGGCTCGTGCGTGAGCCGCACCGCCGAGTCGGTCGTGTTCACCGACTGGCCGCCGGGCCCCGACGACCGGTACACGTCGACGCGGACGTCCTGGGCCCGGATCTCGACGTCGACCTCCTCGGCCTCGGGGAGCACGGCGACGGTCGCCGCCGACGTGTGGATCCGGCCCTGGCTCTCGGTCTGGGGCACCCGCTGGACGCGGTGGACGCCCGACTCGTACTTCATCCGGCCGAACACGTCCTTCCCCTTGAGCGCGAACGTGATGTCGCGGAACCCGCCGGCCGTCCCCTCCGACGTGTCCATGACTTCGACGGCCCACCCCTTGCCCGCGGCGTACTTCTGGTAGAGGTCGAACAGGTCGCCCGCGAACAGGGCCGCCTCGTCGCCGCCGGTCCCCGACCGGATCTCGACGATGGCGTCGCGCGCGTCCTCGGGGTCCTTCGGGACCAGCTCTTCCTCCAGATCCTTCTCGGCCCGGGCGAGTTGGGCCTCGACCTCCTCCAGCTCGAGCTCGGCGAGCTCCGCCATCTCGCCCTGCTCGTCGGCCACCATCTCACGGAGCCCGGCGGCCTCTTGGTCCAGCTCGCGCCAGCGCTTGGCCGCGGCGACGGCCGGCTCCAGGCCCGACATCTCGCGGCCAAGCGACGCCAGCTGCGCCGGGTCGCTGGCGACGTCGGGCTGGGACATCGCGGTCAGCACCTCCTGGTAGCGGGCGAGGAGCGCGTCGAGGGCGTCTTGGTTGATCATCGGGGCAACTGCGGAGGGCCCGGAATCTACCGCCGGCCGACGTGGTCACTGACCTTCGGAGCGGTCGGGCGCCAACCGCGTCGTCGATGCGCGGACGGCGGCGAGGACGGGCTCTGTGCCGGCCAGATCGAGTCGGTAGAGGTCTGTCTCCCCCGCGTGCTCGACCTCAACGACGTAGACACCTGGCAACTCAGGCCCGAGGCGAAGGGGGACAGTGGCCGCAGCCGGGATGATCGCTGTACAAACCGCAGTTCGGTCGTCAACTCCGAGCCCCTCGACGACGACCCGGCGGGTCGCCGCCTCACTCTCAAAGGACGTTGTGAGGGGTCGCTCGCACCCCATGTCCTCAACGGCCACCAGCCGGAGGGCGAGGTCCGCGACGGAGGTTTCGGGTGCGAGCGAGACCTCGATGACGCCCATGTACTCTTGGACGTCGGCGGTGTCGCAGCCGGCGACAACGACCAACAAGAAGAGGCAGGCGAGGGAGAGCGGACGCATGGCAACGTGGGGAAACGGCAGAGGAGTGGGGCCAAGTGGCCCGGTCACGGACCCCCTGTTCCCCTTCCGGTCGCTGCGCTCCCAGGTCGGGGAGCTGTCCCCCTTGAAGGGGGACAGTCCGTCCGCCCGTTGAGCGGAGCGAAGGGCGGACGGACGGGGGGTCCGACCAGGCAAGAACCGTGGCCTTAGCAAACGCGGTGTGCGGGTTTATGCGGTGAGGAACCGGCTGGCCGGTCGCGGCCTCCCTGTGGTCGACCGAGATCACAGACCAGCCGAGGCCAGCCATGTCCCTCACCGACCTCATCATACGCGCCTTCTGCCTCGTCGACGACGCGCTCGCCGACATCGTCGCCGCACACGGGCCGCTCCGGCGACGAGGCCCTCAGCCCACGCTCGCCGACAGCGAAGTGCTCACCATCGAGGTCGTCGGCGCCCTGCTCGAAATCGATACCGACATCGGCCTCTACCGCCACTTCCGACGACGCCACGCCGATCTCTTCCCAGCACTTGCCCGCGTCCACCGCACCACCTTCGCCCGGCAAGCGGCGGCGCTGTGGGCCGTCAAGG
Organism: Rubrivirga sp.; assembly: GCF_965213695.1. Classification (GTDB taxonomy): domain Bacteria; phylum Bacteroidota; class Rhodothermia; order Rhodothermales; family Rubricoccaceae; genus Rubrivirga. The sequence continues at coordinate 3,362,354 of NZ_OZ243912.1, forward strand.
CCGAGCTCTGGCAGCACCTCGTCGCGCTCACCCGCCGCGACGCACGGCTCTCGATCGTCGACAGCTTCCCGGTCCCGGTCTGCCGCTTCGCCCGCGCCACCTTCTGCCAGCGGTTCGCGGACGTGGCCGCCTACGGCCGCGACGAGGTCGCGCGCCAGACGTTCTACGGGCTCCGCGCCCACGTCCGGGTCGAGTGGCCGGGCGTGGTGGTCGCCTCCGACCTCGCACCGGGCAACGTCCACGACCTCTCGATGGTCGACGAGGTGAGCACCGAGGCCCGGGGCACCCTCTTGGGCGACCGAGCCTACTGGAGCCCGAGGACCCGCGAGCGTCTGGCAGAGCGGGGGCTGGCACTCTTGGCGCCCTACCAGTCGAAACGCCGCGATCCGGCGCCCTGGCCGTGGTGGCTGACGCAGATCCGCCGACGGACCGAGACGGTGTCCGGCCAGTTCGTGGAGCGGCTGAACGCCAAGCGGGTGTGGGCGCGAGACCGATGGCACCTGACGAGCCGGTGGTACCGGAAGCTGTGCGCGCGCACGCTGGGCGTGGTGCTCTGTCAGGCCGAAGGCCTTCCGCCGCTTCGCTTCTCAGCGCTTGTCGCCGACTGACAACCCGCACACCGCGTTAGCTACGCCGTCCCTCCCCCGTCATCAAGTCCACGAAGGCGCCGCTACTCGACCGTCACGCTCTTGGCGAGGTTGCGCGGCTGGTCCACGTTGCACCCGCGCATGACGGCGATGTGGTAGCTCAACAACTGCAACGGGACGACCGTCAAGAGCGGCTCGAAGGCGTCGAGCGTCTTGGGCACCTCGACCACGTACTCGGCCAGGTCGCCGAGCCCGTCGTTGCCCTCGTCCGTGATCGCGATGACCGTCCCGCCCCGGGCCACGACCTCCTCGACGTTCGAGACCACCTTGTCGTAGGTCGCGTCGCGCGTGGCGATAAAGACGACGGGCATGAACCGGTCGATGAGCGCGATCGGCCCGTGCTTCATCTCGGCCGCCGGGTAGCCCTCGGCGTGGATGTAGCTGATCTCCTTCAGCTTGAGCGCGCCCTCGAGCGCGACCGGGAAGTTGACGCCTCGGCCGAGGTAGAGGAAGTTCGAAGCGTAGCGGTAGTCCCGCGCCATCCGCTGGATCAGGTCGTCGTCGTCCAAGACGGTCTGGATCTGGCCGGGGATCTTGGCGAGCGCGTCGGTGTGGGTCTGGAGGTCGGCGTCGGTCAGCACGCCGCGCTCGTGGCCGAGCACCAGCGCGATCTGGGCGAGCACGGCGACCTGGGCCGTGAACGCCTTCGTGCTCGCGACCCCGATCTCGGGGCCGGCGTGGAGGTAGACGCCGGCGTCGGTCTCGCGCGCGATCGTCGAGCCGACGGCGTTGACGAGCCCGATGGCGAGGACGCCCGCCTGCTGCGCCTGGCGGACCGCCGCGAGCGTGTCGGCCGTCTCGCCCGACTGCGAGATCACGATGACCACGTCGCGCTCGGGGTCCAAGACCGGGTTCCGGTAGCGGAACTCGCTCGCGTACTCGACCTCGACGTTGACGCGGGCCAGCCGCTCGATGAGGTACTCGCCGACGAGCCCGGCGTGCCACGACGTCCCGCACGCGCAGATCACGATCCGCTCGGCCGCCGTCAGCTGGGGCAGCACGTCGTCGAGCCCGCCCAGCTTGATCCGGCCCTCGCCCGGGCGGACCCGGCCGCGCATCGCGTTCGCGACGGACTCGGGCTGCTCCATGATCTCCTTGAGCATGAAGTGCTCGTAGCCGCCCTTCGCGATCTCCTCGAGGTCCCAGTCGAGCTGGTGGACCTCCTTGGCGACCGGCGCCCCGTCGATCTGGAACACCTCGTAGCCGTCGGCGCGGACGAGCGCCATCTCGCCGTCGGCGAGGTAGACGACGTTCTTGGTGAACTCGATAAAGGGGCTCGCGTCGCTCCCCACGAAGTGCTCGCCCTCGCCGACGCCCAGCAGCAGCGGGCTCCCGTTGCGGGCGACGACCATCAGGTCCGGCTCGTCCCGGCTCACGGCCACGATCCCGTAGGCGCCCTCGACGCGCGTCAGCGCCTGGCGGACGGCCTCGGCAAAGCTCAGCCCGGCCTCTTTCTGGACGTCCTCGATAAACCGCGCCAGCACCTCGGTGTCGGTCTCGCTCTCGAACGTGTAGCCCTTCTCGACCAGCCGCTTCTTGATCGAGGCGTAGTTCTCGATGATCCCGTTGTGGACGATGGCGAACCGGCCGTCGGTCGACGTGTGCGGGTGCGAGTTCACGTCGCACGGGGCCCCGTGCGTGGCCCACCGCGTGTGGCCCATCCCGACGTGGCCCTCGACGGGCTGGGCCTCCAGGAGCTTGGCCAGCTCGTCGACCTTCCCCTCTTTCTTGCGGACGTCGAGCGACCCGTTGACGACGGCGACCCCGGCCGAGTCGTACCCGCGGTACTCCAACCGGCGCAGGCCGTTGACGATCAGGGGGCTCGCGTCTCGCGGGCCGATGTATCCGACGATGCCGCACATAGAATGTCAGGGGGGTGGGGTCAGGAAGAGAGCCGAGTCGGCGTACGTCGCAAGGGCCGGGCCGTTCTCGCTCGCGCCGGTTCTGCGCCACAAGCGGACCGCCCGCGTACCGTCTGGCGCGGACTGGACCTGGCGAAGTGTCCAGCCGAGCGGACGGGCCGGGCTGGGTAGCCTCAGGGGGCGGCGGGGATGGAAGGGGCGGAGGGGACTCTCACTCTCCCCCCTCTCCGACCCTTCTCGTCTCAGCGCGCCGGACACCCCCGGTCTCCGCATTAGGCCAGCGCCGGCTCGCCATCGGGCAGCGTCCGCCCGACGACCTCGGCCACGCGCCGGGCCCGGTCCATCAGGTCGGCGAAGGCGTCGAGGTAGAGCGACTGGGGCCCGTCGCTGAGCGCCTCGGGCGGGTTCGGGTGGGCCTCGATCATCAGCCCGTCGGCCCCGCAGGCGACCGCGGCGACGGCCATCGGCGCCACCTTGTCCCGGATGCCGACGCCGTGGCTCGGGTCGACGATGATCGGCAGGTGGCTGAGCTGCTTGACGACGGGCACCGCGCTGAGGTCGAGCGTGTTGCGGGTCGCCGTCTCGAACGTCCGGATGCCGCGCTCGCACAGGATCACGTCCGGGTTGCCCTCGGCGAGCACGTACTCGGCCGACATCAGCCACTCTTCGATGGTGGCCGACATCCCGCGCTTGAGCAAGACCGGGATCCCCGACCGGCCGGCCTCTTTGAGGAGCGAGAAGTTCTGCATGTTGCGCGCCCCGATCTGGAGCACGTCCGCGTACTTCCCGACGACCTCGAGCTGGGTCTCGGTCATCACCTCGGTCACGACTTTGAGGTCGTGACGGTCGGCGGCGTCGCGCATGATCCGCAGGCCCTCCTCGCCCAACCCCTGGAACGAGTACGGGCTCGACCGGGGCTTGAACGCGCCGCCGCGCAGGATCCGGGCGCCCGCCGCCGCGACGGCCTCCGCCGACGCCTCGATCTGGGCCTCGCTCTCGACCGAGCACGGCCCGGCCATCACCACCAGCTCGCGCCCGCCGACCGCCAGCCCGTCCACGTCGACGACGGTGTTGGTCGGGTGGCCCGCGCGCGCGGCGAACGTGTACGGGCTCGTGACCCGGACCACGTCGCGGACGTCCGCCAGCACCTTGATGTGGCGGACGTCGAAGTCGGCCGGGACGCCGGTCGCGCCCAGGACCACGGGCTCGGCCCCGGTCCGGTGGACGCCGAAGCCGAACGCTTCGAGCGCGCCCACGAGCGCCTCGACGTCGGCGTCGGACGCGGCGTGTTCGGGGATGACGACGAGGCCGGCCATGGGCGTAGGTTTCAGTGGGGAGTGAAACGTACGAGGCGCCGGCCCGCCGGTTCGGGCTTCACGCCGAGTCCGCCGGGCGGGGCTACCGGGCGGCGTTCCGCGTCGTGATGAGCACGACCCCGTTCGCCCCGCGCGGCCCGTACGCCGACGTCTCGCTGGCGCTCTTGAGCACCCGGATGTCGACGATGTCGGCCCGGCGGATCCCGACGAGCCCGCCGCCCATGCTCGCGTCGCGGCGCGTGCCGTCGACGATGTAGAGCGGCTCCTGGTTCGCCATGAACGACGTGTCGCCGCGGACGCGGACCTCGACGCCGTCGGCCGTCTCGCGGACCTCGACGCCGGGGAACCGCCGAAGCTCGGCCTCGACCGGGCCCGTCTCGACGTCGGCCCCGCGGTCGGGGTCGGACGCGCGGGTGGCCGAGCCCGGCCCGCAGGCGGCGAGCCCGAGGGCGCAGAGCAGGAGCGGGAGGGCGCGGGTCATGGCGAGGGCGGAGTGCGGGTTCCGTCGAACCTACGGCTTCGACGTCGGTCGCCGGCGAGCTACGCGCCCGTCGTCCCGAGATCAGAGCTGGTCGGCGACGATCTCCCGAGCCCACACGACGACCGCTCGCGCTCGTTCGACGGACGCGGTCCACTCGTCCTCGTCGAGCTCCCCAAAGTCCGCGGGGTACCGCGTGAGAACGGCGTACGCCGTCAACGACGATGCAGCCAGAAGCCCTTCCGGCAGGGTGCCGACGGACTCGGACACGAGACCGAAGAGGCTCGCGATGTTGTGGGTCTTCGGCGGCACCACGTCATGGGCGATGAGGACCATCTTGATCGCCTTCTCGGCGGCCTGCTGCGCGTGGAAGCACAGGTGCTCCAGCAGCACGCCCGACGGCGGAGCCGTCTCGGCAATCTGGAGGTCGCTCTCGACGTGGCGCAACCAGTCCCGGACGACGACGGAGTCAGGCGTGGGTCGCGGCGGTGTAGACCTCGCGGCCGTGGACGAGCGCCTCGCGGTAGATGTAGCCGATGCTCTCGCCGAAGCGGTCGAGCTGGGCCGGCGTCGCCACGACGTAGTCGACCGCGACGCCGACGTTTCGGATCCGCTCGTGGAGTTGGCGCATGACGGCGCGCGGGGCGTTCCCGTCTGGCACCACGACCAGGAGGTCGACGTCGCTGTTGGGCCCGGCCGTCCCGAGTGCGCGGCTCCCGAACAGGACGATGCGGAGCGGGTCGATCTCCTCGACCACGCGGCCGACCACGCGGGCCACGTCGGGGTCGAGCGGGAGCGTCGGAGGCGTCATCGGAAAAAAGGGCGGGACGGCAACGTACGGACCGGCCGCTCGGTCACACCCGGTAGCGGTCGAGTGTGAAGCTCTCGCCGAGGTACCGCCGCCGGACCTCCTCGTTGGCCGCCAGCTCCTCGCCCGTCCCCTCGACGAAGATCTTCCCGTCGTACAGGAGGTACGCCCGATCCGTGATCGCCAGCGTCTCGTGGACGTTGTGGTCCGTGATGAGCACGCCGATCCCGCGCTCGCGGAGCTGGGCCACGATCCGCATGATGTCCTCGACGGCGATCGGGTCGACGCCGGCGAACGGCTCGTCCAACAGGATGAACCGGGGCCGCGTCGCGAGCGCCCGGGCGATCTCGGTCCGCCGCCGCTCGCCGCCCGAGAGCTGGTGGCCCTTCGACCGGCGGACTGTCTGGAGCCCGAACTCGACGACGAGCTCGTCGACGCGGGCCTCCTTTTCGTCGCGCGGCATCGTCTGGAAGTCGAGGACGGCGCGGAGGTTGTCCTCGACCGTCATCGCCCCGAACACGGACGCCTCCTGGGCGAGGTACCCGATGCCAAGGCGGGCGCGGCGGTACATCGGCGTCCGCGTGATCCGCTTCTCGGGCCCGCCGGGCTCGCCCAAGAACACGTCGCCGGCGTCGGGCCGGATCATCCCGACGACCATGTGGAACGTCGTCGTCTTGCCGGCCCCGTTCGGCCCGAGCAGCCCGACGCACGTCCCCTCGGCCACCTCGATCGACACGTCGTCGACGACGGTCCGGCGGCGGTAGCGCTTGACCAGGCCCTCGGCGCGGAGCACGAGCGGTGGCTCGGCCGGGCTGGGCGTGGGGGGGCGTTCGGAGGGCATCAGGGGGAACGACGGGGGCCGCAAGATCGGGACGGAACGAGCGCTTAAAAGCTGTTTGGTACGGGGAGACCAGGTCCCCTCTCCACCCCCTGGGGGGAGAGGGCTAGGGTGAGGGAGGCGGTCGGGACGAGCACGAGGCTGCACGAAGCGCCTTCAGACCCTCACCCTGTCCCTCTCCCAGAGGGAGAGGGGACGTCACGAGCGGCACGGAGCCACTACCAAACAGCCTTTTACTCGCCGGTCGCCTCGGGAGCGTCCTCCGGGAGCGGGGGCGGGTCGCCGTCGTCCGGCGGCGGCAGGCCGAGGGCCGGCCCGTACTGGTCGAGCCACCCGACCTCCCAGCCGTCGCCCAGGAGCGCGGCCCGTGTCGGCGCATCGGGAGTGTAGGCGAAGCCGGGCAGGCGCGGATCGTCCGGGACGACGGTGGCGCCATACGTCGTGCCCTGGATGCCGCGGTAGCCCGCGAGCTCGCGGAGCTCGCCGTCCTCAAAGCGGAACGCGAGCGTGTCGGCCGAGAGCTCCTCGGCCCCGGCGAGCAGGCCGTCGGGCGAGGCCCGGTAGTAGACGACCTGGGCGTTCGGCCCGACGCCCAGCGTGCGCAGGTCGTCGTCGTCGAAGAGGCCGAGCATCCGGCCGCCCGCGATCTGCTGGAGCCGACCGAGTGTCGAGTCGAGGCGGGCGGCGAAGGCGCGGCCGAGCACCCGGAGCGAGTCGACGGCCCCGCCCCGGACGCTCGCGAACAGGCTGTCGCCGGTGAGCTGGGACCCGTCCGCCCAGACCGACGGGCGGCGGGCGCCGAACAGCCCGAGCCGGTCGAGGTCGACGCGGAGCGAGTCGCCGGGCTGGCGGACGAACCGGGCCGAGTCGGCGACGGCGGCCAGCCGCCGCTCCCACACGCGGGCGCCGCCGCCCATCACGATCACCGTCGACGTGTCGGCACCGACGACGAGCCGGGCGGCGTCGATTCGGGGCGCCCGCGCCAGCGTCGAGTCGACGCGGCCGGTCGAGTCGGCGCGCAACGTGAGCAAGAGCGGGTCGCGGCCGGGCTCGCCCCGGGCCGAGGCCGTCTCCGCCTGACCGTCGAACAGCAGCGTCTCGCCGAACAGCAGCGTCCGCCGCGAGGAGTCGGCCGGGGCGTCCGCCGCCCGCTCGACCGCGCCGTCGTCGCCGACCCGCTGGAGGACGACGCGGCCGTAGGCCCGGGCCCGCTCGGTCCGCCGGAAGTAGACGACCGAGTCGGCGTCGAGCGCGGCGTCGGGGCGGCGGAGCCGGACGTCGCCGGCGAAGTCGGCCCGGCGGACGTCGGCGTCGTAGGTCCCGCGCGCGGCCGTGAGCACGCCCGACGAGTCTTCGAGCGTGACCGGGCCGGCGAACTCGGCCACGCGCCGGGCCGACGAGTACGTCCCCTCGGCCGACGTCAGGACGGCCCCGCGGTGCAGGATCCGGCCGCCGCCCGTGAACGCGGCGATCTCGGCGCGGCTGTCGTAGGTCGCCGTCGGCGCGAGCACGACCGACTCGCCGTCACCGAGGCGGACGGCGCCGCTGGCGACGGCCGTCTTGGTGTTCGAGTCGTAGGTGACGGCCGCCGCCGTCAGCGTGTCCCGGCCGGACAAGATGCGGACGGCCCCGTCCATCACGACCTCGCCCCGGCTCTCGTAATACACGGCCCGGTCCGACCGGAGAAACGTCGTGTCCTGCCGCAAGCGGACGTCGCCGACGAGTCGCCGCACGACGCCGGCCGTGTCGGTCGTGACCTCGACGTAGTCGGCGTTCAGGATCTCGACGCGCCGGACTTGGGCCTCGGGGGCAAGAGGGAAGAGGCAAGAGGCGAGAGACAGGATGCGGAGCAACAGCCCGAACCGCCCCGTGCCCCGCCCCCCATGCCCCATGCCCGCGAGCGCAGCGAGCCCGGTCACTCCCGCACCTCGATCTGGCCCGTGGCCCGGCGGAACGAGTAGCGCGAGAGGTCGGCCGAGGCCGAGAGGCCCACGCCGCGGACCCGCTCGCCCGGGCCGTCGAACGCGAACGCGCCCGGCGCCGTGAACCGGCCCGCCGACTCGCTCCAGACGACGCGCTCGGCCTCCAGCGTCCGCCCGCCCGAGGCGGCCACCCGGACGCGGCCGGTCGCCTGGTAGCGGCCACCGGCCCCGGTCACGGTCTGGGCGCGGACCGTCGCCTGGGCCCGCCCCGACAGCTCGACCGTGGCCCCGCCCGACGCCGTGAACGACCCGCCCGGCGCGATGGACACCCGGGCCGCGCGGACGCGGGCGCCGCCGCCGCCCAGCACCTCGGCCCGCACGTCGCCCCGGGCGTCGACGCGCTCGCCCTCGACCGTCAGCCGGGCCGCGTTGACGACGGCGCCGTCCTCGCCGGCCACGGTCGCCCGGGCGTCGCCCTCGGCCTCGACCCGGCCGCCCTCGTCGAACAGGCGGACCTCCCGGGCGCGGACCGACCCGCTCGGAGCCCCGGCAGCGTCGAACAGGCGGATCGAGACGGGCGCGCCAGTCGCGTCGCCCGGCGGCGGGCCGAGGTAGACGAACGCCGTGTCGCGGTCGTAGCGAGCGAGGTAGGGCGCGTCGATCTCGAGCTGGGGCCGGCCGTCGGCGCTGGTGCGGAGGCGGGCGTTCCAGCTCTCGCTGTCGGGCAGGTCCTCGACGGCCACGCCCGGCGGCAGCCCCTCGACGGCGCGGCGCGTGCACCCGGAGGCGACGGCGACGAGCAAGAGGACGAGCGGGAGGCGGGCGTGACACACGGGGGGCGGAAGCTAGCGCGGGGTCTCGGCGGCGCGGACGAGCAGACCCGGGGCGGGGACGGGTGGACGCCGACGGGGGTCAGGTTCCGAGCACCGGAGCAGAGGGGAGCCGGTCTCTTCTTCCGGGTGCAGGGGCGCGCACGGAAAACGTTTCCGCCGGCGGCGCCCGGCCGGGTCCTCGGGCTCGCGGAAACGGCGGCCGTTTTGTGACGCACGCATGAAACGCTGTCGAGGACTCGACGGCCCTGGAGTGACGGAGAGGTGAGAGCCCGACCCGACACTGCCACACCTAACGAGAGGAGAGCCGACGGCCGAAGGACACGGGCGCAAGCCGAGGTCAGACGGACGAGGACACGGGCGGGCTCTGGAGGGTCGAAATGCCCGGCCGGGTTACGGAATGAGCCGGGCGTACACCGCGTGACGGCCGGTCCTAGGCGGCCGGGGGAGGCGGGGAACGCCCAGTGCCTTTGGTTTCGCGCGGCGTCTCGCCCGCGTGACAGGGACGGCGGCCCGATGGGAGCGGTGGTATGATATCTGTCCGCGGGACGGAGGCCGCCCCGACCGGCCTCCTGCGACCCACCCCCGCCTCCCCGGCGCCCCCATGAGCTTCACCTTTCAGAAAGCGTCTCCCACCGCCGCTGTCGTCCGCATCGGCAAGGCGCTCGACTTCCGCAACGCCGCCGAGTTCAAGGCGGCCTGCCAGGAGCACGCCCGCCAGGGCGTCCGCTACTACGTCCTCGACTTCTCGGGGACCGGGATCCTGGACTCGACCGGGCTCGGCGTGATCTTCTCGCTGTACCGGCAGCTCACGCCGGCCGGCGGCCAGGTCGTGTTCGCGTCGGTCAGCCGGCCCGTCCAGGTCGTCGTCCAGCTCACGCGGACCTACAAGGTCTTCCGCCAGTTCCCGACGGTCGAGGCCGCGCTCCAGGCCCACACGACGTCGGCGCCGCAGGCCCAGATCCCGCAGCGCCCGACCGGCGCCGCGTAACCCGCCCGGCCGCCGGCCCATGCCGACCTACGCCTTCACTGACCTCGACCGGGCCGTCGACCGGCTCCACGCCGTCTGCGACGGGTGGGCCGGGGGCGGGCCGCTCGTCGACATCCTGGGCGTCGACGGCCTCCACGTCCTCCGGCTGACGCTCCACGAGTGGGTGGCCAACCTAGTCCAGCACGCGGCGTTCGGCGACGACCGCGAGATCGTGCTGGCCGTCGAGGCCGACGGCGACGCCGTCCGGTGCGCCGTCGAGGACACGTCGGCTGGGTTCGACTTCGCCGACCAGATCGAGCAGCAGCGGGCCCTGCTCAACGCGCCGGGCCCCTCCGAGCGGGGCCGCGGCCTGCTCATGCTGGTGACCTGCGCCGAGGAGCTCGAGTACCGCCCGGCCGGGCCCCGCGTCCGCCAGCGGCTCGCGTTCGCCATGCGGAACCCGGCCGGGAGCAGCCTGGCCGGGCTGTTCCGCCCGGCCGACCTCGCGACCGACCCGAGCCTGGTCCGGTCCATGGGCGACGGCCACTCGTGCCCGCCGGCCCCGGCGGCCTCCCCCCCTCCGACCCGATGAGCGCCCGCCCCCACGTCCTCGTCGTCGAGGACAACCAGACGCTCCGGCGCCTGCTCGAGTACCGGCTGGGCAAGGTGTACGACGTGGCCGTGGCCGAGAACGGCGAGAAGGGGCTGGAGGCCGTCGAGGCCCGCGTCCCGGACCTTATCGTCTCCGACATCATGATGCCGGTCATGGACGGGTTCGCGCTGCTCGCCGCGCTCCGGAGCGACCCGGCGACCCAGGCCATCCCGTTCATCTTCTTGACGGCCAAGTCGGACGACCTCAGCCGACAGAAGGGGCTCCGCAAGGGCGTCGACGACTACCTCACGAAGCCGTTCGACGTCGACCGGCTCATCACCCGGATCGGCCAGATCGTCCAGCGGAGCCAGGTCTACCAGACCAAGCTCAACGCCAAGATCGGCCGGGACTTCTCGGACCGGCTCCTGCCCAAGGAGATGCCGGACGAGCCGGGCTACCGGGCCGTCTTCTTCTCGCGGCCCAAGGAGGACGGCGGCGGCGACCTCTTCGACTGGACGCGGGCCCAGGACGGGTCGTACCTGTTCACGGTCGGCGACATCATGGGGAAGGGGCTCCAGGCCAAGTTCTACGCCTTCAGCTTCCTGTCGTACATCCGGAGCACGGTCCACGCCATGCTCCGCGAGACGCTCAGCCCGGCCAAGCTGATGACGCGCGTCAACGAGATGCTGATCCAGGACGCGGTCCTGGAGGAGACGTTCGCGTCGCTGCTCATCATGCGGTGGGAGCCGGCCAAGAACCGGATCATCTACGCCAACGCCGGCCACTGCCGGCCCATCCTGGTCACGCCCGACGGGCCCGGCCTGGTCGAGTACTCGGACCTGATCCTGGGCCTGGACCCGGCGGCGACCTACGAGGACCGCCAGCTGACGCTCCCGCCCGGCAGCGCGCTCCTGTGCTACACCGACGGGCTCAACGAGCAGGTGGCCAAGTCCGGCGCCATGTTCGGCGAGGGCGGCGTCGCGCTCGGGGCCCAGGCGGCGCTGGCGGAGCCCCAGCCGGTCCACTCGCTGTTGTCGTGGCTCTTGCGCCGGAGCGAGAAGCCCCAGTTCGACGACGACGTGCTCGTGTTCTGGCTCCAGCGGTTGGCGGCGGCCGAGGCCCGGGCGGCGTAGCGCGCGAGCGGTGAGGCGTGAGCGTCTTGCGGTTCGGGGAACCGCCTCGCGCGGTGGAGCGCTCACAGCGGACCGCTCTCCGTTCGCCATGCCGCGCTTGCTCCCGCTCGTCGCCCTCGTTGGCCTCGCCGCCTGCCAGTCCGCGGCGCCGGTCGCCACCGTGCCGGCCGTGGCCACGCCCGCCGTCGGGCTCGACCACGCCGCGCTCCACGTGGCCGACTTGGGCGAGAGCGTCGCCTTCTACCAGCGCGTGTTCGGGTTGGAGGAGATCGCCGCGCCCGGCGACCCGACGGTGATCCGCTGGCTCAGGCTCGGCCCGGCCCAGCTCCACCTTATCCACTACGACGGCGACGTCCCGCCGACGACCAAGGCCGTCCACTTCGCGCTCCGCGTGGCGGACCTCGACGCGCTCGTGGCCCGCGTTGCCGAGCTCGAGATCCCGTACTCGGACTGGCCCGGCGTGGCCGGCGCCGTCAGCGTCCGCGGCGACGGGATCCGCCAGATCTACGTCCAGGACCCCGACGGCTACTGGATCGAGGTCAACAACGCGCGCTAGCGGTGGCCGAAACGCCCTCCGACATGGCCAGCGCCCACGTCCTCGACGCAGCCGAACGGGTGTTCTTGGAGCGGGGGTACGCGGGCACCCGGCTCCGAGACATTGCCGACGTGCTCGGGATCCGGCCGGCTTCGCTTTACCACCACGCCCCAGGCGGCAAGAGGGAGTTGTGGGACCGCGTTGTGGCCCGGGCCTTCGACCGTCACCGCGACGGACTCCGCACGGCGGCGGAGCAGGCCGGGCCGACCCTTCGAGACGAACTCGTCTCGATGGCCTCATGGCTCCTCGCCCAGCCTCCGGTCAACGTCGCTGCGCTCGCAGCCTCCGACATCGGGGCCGCTCCGAAGGACGAGGCGCACGAGACGGCTGAGCGCATGTATCAGTCCCTTATGGTCCCCATCGCTGACGTGTACCGAGCGGCCCAGGAGCGTGGAGAGGCCCTGTCTGTGCCCCACCCCGACCTCTTCTCCGGCGTGTTTGTCGCCGCCGTGAACGGGCTAGCAGCGACGGAAAGGGCGGGGTCGCTCCCGCGGGCAGCCAACGACCTCGCAGCGGAGGTCGTCAGCCTGTTGCTCGACGGGGTCCTCTCTCAGCGAGAGGGGAACTGAGCGAGGCTAATAAAAGTTAGTCTAGCTCAATTCACCCTCTCCCCGCATGGCCCTCCCCACCCCGTCGTCAGTGACTGCGACACCTCAGCGCTACCGATGGTGGCACGCCGCCGCCATCGGCCTCACTGCCAACGCCTTCAGTGCGACTCCCGCCGGCTACAACGGCGACGAGCAGTTCTACAACGAGTTGGACACCCCGCCGGGCTCCCCGCCGGATTGGGCCTTCGCCCCGGCGTGGGCGTTCAACAACCTCACGACGCTCTGGAGCAACCTCCGCGTTGCGAACTTTCCAGCCGGGACTCCCGGCCGCCGGGCCGCGCTGGCGCTCGAAGGGGCTAACTGGGGTCTGTTCGCCTCGTTCTCAGGGCTTTACTTCGGGCTCCGGAGTCCCGTCCTCGGGGCGGTGAACACGGTGGCTGGGCTCGGCGTCACGGTGGCGAGTGTGGCCACAACCGCCCGCGTTGACCGGAAGGCGGCGTGGGCCCTCGTCCCCCGCCTCGCGTGGCTGGGCCTCGCGACCTACGTGTCGGTCGGGACGGCGCTTCGGAACCGGGACACATTCGTTGGCTGGAATCCGACCGACGCACCTCGCCGCACCACGACCGGCGACGGATCGGACGAGAGTGCCCCGTCTCTCGAAGACGATGGCGCGTGAGCCCCACTCGAACTCGGTCCACCCGCTCTCGCGTGCCGCGTGGCGGGCGTGGCTCGAAGAGCACCACGACCGCGCCGAGGGCGTCTGGCTCGTCCGCTACAAGACGGCGACGGGCCGGCCGACGCTGAGCACCGACGACGTGGTCGAGGAGGCCATCGCGGTCGGCTGGATCGACAGCGTGCCCAAAAAGCTCGACGCCGAGCGGTCGCTCCTGTGGGTCTCGCCCCGCCGACCGGGCTCGAACTGGTCCCGGCTGAGCAAGCAACGGGCGGCGCGGATGGAGACCGCCGGTCTGATGACGCCAGCCGGCCAAGCCGCCATCGACCGCGCCAAAGCGGACGGGACGTGGACCGCGCTCGACGACGTCGAGGACTTGGTCGTCCCAGACGACCTGGCGGCGGCGCTCGCAGCTTATCCGCCGGCCCAAGACGAGTGGGACGAGTTTCCTCCGTCGACGCGGCGCGGGATCCTGGAGTGGATCCTGACCGCGAAGCGGCCGGCCACGCGCCGGAAGCGGATCGAGGAGACGGCGCGGCTGGCGGAGGTCGGGAAGCGCGCCAACCAGTGGCCGCGCGAGGGGTGAGCGCAACGTCTTGGCGCGCAGGCCGTTGACCGAGTCCACCGGCCTCCCCCGACCATGACGCGCGTCTACAGCACCCCGAACGCCCCCGTCGCCCACCTCGTCCGGCACGCGCTGGAAGAGGACGGCATCGCCGCCGAGGTCCGGGGCGAGACGCGCGCCGCGTTCGTCGGCGAGATCCCGCCGCTCGAGTGCTGGATCGAGGTCTGGGTCGACGAGGCCGACGTGGCTGGGGCGGCCCCCATCGTCCGGACGTTCACGCACGAGAGCCCGGCGCCGGACGGGTGGACGTGCGCGTGCGGCGAGGCCGTCGAGGGCCAGTTCGGGACGTGCTGGGCGTGTGGCGCGCCAGCTCCGGCCACGGCCTAGCGGACGAGGTCGGGCGCGAGGAGGCCGTACATCGCCGTGTCCTTCCACTCGCCAAAGAAGGTGAACCAGCGGTCGCGCAAGCGCCCCTCGAACGCGAACCCGAGCCCGGTCAGCAGCCGGATCGACGCCGCGTTGTCGGGGTCCACGTCGGCCTCGACGCGGTGGACGCCCATCGCGTCGACGGCGAACCGGAGCGCCGTGCGGACGGCGTCGGTCGCCAGCCCGCGGCCGGCGGCCTCGGGCCGCACGATGAAGCCGACCTCAGCGCGGCGGTTGCCCCGGTCCCAGTCGTCGAGCGTGACGGTGCCCACGAGCCTGTCCGCCTCGGCCTCGATGATGGCCCATTTGAAATATGCCCGGTCGCGTGTGGCGGCCTCGATCTCCTGACGGTACCGGCTGGCCGCGTCGAGGTCGGCCAGCGGGCCGTGGCTCCAAAACCGGAGATGGCCTGCGTCGCCGTAGACGGCGAGCAGGTCGGCGTCGTCGGCCGGGCGGACGGGGCGCAAGCGGACGCGGTTGCCTTTCAAGATCGGCAGGCCGTGGGCGAAGGGGTCGGACGGCATCGGGGGACGGGAGATCGGAGAACCTGAGGAAGAAGGTCGGGCCCAACCTCACTCTGATCTCACCCGATCTGACGGCGCCCGATTCCAACCCGTCTCCACCGCCGGCGGGGACAGCGGGCGGGCGTCCGGCGTTAGCGTGCGCCTCCTCCCCCGCCCCGACCCGTGGACCGTCCCGAGACCCCGAAAGACTCCTTCCTCCGCGAGATCGTCGCCGCCGACGTCGAGGCCGGCACGTACGGCGGGCGCGTCGTGACGCGGTTCCCGCCCGAGCCCAACGGGTACCCCCACATCGGCCACGCCCAGTCGATCTGCCTCAACTTCGGGCTGGCCGAGGCGTTCGGCGGCCGGACCAACCTCCGCTACGACGACACGAACCCGGAGGCCGAGAGCCAGGAGTTCGCCGACGCGCTGCTCGACGCCGTGCGCTGGCTCGGGTTCGAGCCGGCCGAGGTCCGCTACGCGAGCGACTACTTCGAGCAGCTGTATGCGTGGGCCCAGGACTTGGTCCGCAAGGGGCTCGCCTACGTCGACAGCCAGTCCGACGACGAGATCCGCGCGGGGCGCGGAACCGTCACCGAGGCCGGCACGCCGAGCCCGTACCGCGACCGCTCCGTCGAGGAGAACCTCCGCCTGCTGGAGGAGATGAGGGACGGCGAGCACCCGGACGGCGCCCACGTCTTGCGGGCCCGGATCGACACGGAGCACGGGCCGATGGCGCACCCCAACATGAAGCTCCGCGACCCGATTATGTACCGGATCCGGCGCGACGCCGAGCACTACCGCCGGGGCACCGAGTGGGCCATTTATCCGCTCTACGACTGGGCGCACGGACAGGGCGACGCCATCGAGGGGATTACGCACTCGGTCTGCACGTTGGAGTTCGACGTCAACCGACCGCTCTACGACTGGTACCTCGACGCCATCGGCATCCCAGAGCCGCGGAACCATCAGCACGAGTTCGCCCGGTTCAACCTGGACTACACCGTGATGAGCAAGCGCCTGCTACGCCGGCTCGTCGAGGGCGGCCACGTCGACGGCTGGGACGACCCGCGGATGCCGACGATCGCCGGGCTCCGACGGCGCGGCGTGAGGCCGCAGGCGCTGCGGCGCTTTTTCGACGACCTCGGGGTGACGAAGGTGAACGGGTCGGTCGAGATCCAGCAGCTCGAGTACGCGCTCCGCGACGACCTCAACCACGCGGCCCGCCGCGTGATGGCCGTGCTCGACCCGGTCCCGCTCGTCGTCGAGGGGATCGACGGGACGACGTGGATCGACGCGCCGTACTGGCCCCACGACGTGACGCCGCCGGAGGGCGCGCCGCTCACGCGCCGGCTGCCGCTCGGCTCGCGCGTTTGGATCGAGCGCGACGACTTTTCGGACGACCCGCCCAAACGGTGGAAGCGGCTGGCGCCCGGCCGGGCGGTCCGCTTGCGGCACGGGCCCGTGGTCGAGTGCGTCGGCGCCGAACGCGACGCCGACGGGACGGTCACGCTCGTCCGCGCCCGGCTGGCGGAGGAGGCGTCGCCGTCCGGCGTGGTCCACTGGGTCGACGCCGAGCACGGCCTGCCGGCCTCGTTCCGGCTGGTCGACCGGCTGTTCACCACCCCCGACCCGGCCGGGGCCGACGACTTCCTCGCGACGCTCAACCCGGAGTCCCTGGTCGAGCAAACCGGCTGGGTCGAGCCCAGCGTCGCCGACGACCCAGCCGACACGCGGTACCAGTTCGAGCGCGTCGGCTACTTCTGGCGGGACCCAGAGGACTCGCTGCCGGGCGCCCTCGTGTTCAACCGGATCGTCGCACTGAAGGACACGTGGGGGTCAGCGGGTGGGGCTGGTTCGGCCGGTTCAGCGGGTTCCGACGACGACACCCGCTCAACCCGCGAGATCCTCACGACCGGCCCAACCCCGCGAGACCCCGCCTCTGGACTCGACGACCGCCAGCGCGAGACCTACAGCGCGCTCGTCGTCCGCGGCGTGGGCGAGGAAGAGGCCGCCGTGCTTGCCGCCGACGCCCCGCTCCGGTCGCTGTTCGAGTCCGTCCTGACCGAGAGCCGCGCCCCGCGCGAGACCGGCGCGCTCGTCGTCCACGACCTGCGCCGCGCCCTCGGCGACACCCCGCTCGCGGACTCGAAGGCCGAGCCGTCCGCGCTGGCCGCCGTGCTCGCGATGACCGCCGACGGGACGCTGACGCGGACCGCCGCGGGCGAGGCCGTCGCGGGGCTCGTCGCCGAGGGCGGGACGGCGGCGTCCGTCGTCGAGGCTCGCGGGTTGGCGGCGGTCCGTTCCGAGGAGGCCCTGGCGCCCGCCGTCGACGCGGCGCTGGCGGCGCACCCCGACGAGGTCGCGCGGTACCGAGCCGGCGAGGACCGGCTGTTCGGGTTCTTCGTCGGCCAGACGATGCGGCGCGCGGGCAAAGGGGCGGACCCGGCGGCGGTGCAGGCGCTCCTGCGCGAGCGCCTAGTGGCGTAACAGAGGGCCGCTCAACCGCGAAGGGCTGAGGACACGATGTGGGGACGAGGCGAGAGTAGCGCCGACGCCCGAACGAGCCGAGGACGCTGACGCCCTTCGTCGGCTTGCAGCGGCGGGTTATGCCGACCCTGTGTACGGACCGGGTACATGGGTAACACTTCTGACCGGCAACATGGGTAACAGATCCGTTCACCGGCATAGTCCATCACCAGCCCCGATGCGCTATGCCCTGGATAAAGACCTGCCCCATGACCGAACGCGCCCGCTTCGTCCTCGCCCATCAGCAGGGCCTCTACTCCATGACCGAGCTCTGCGCTCGCTTCAACGTCAGCCGCAAGACCGGCTACAAGTGGCTCGGCCGCTTCGAGGAGGGCGGCCTCGACGGCCTTGCTGATCAGAACCGCGCCCCGAAGTGGAGTGAACCCGGTACGGTGGACAATCTTCCAGTTGTCCCCAGACCTGAGGTTCTATGCCCCGCACCCGCCCCGCCTACCCGCTCGAGTTCCGCGAGCAGATCGTCGAGCTCCACCACGCAGGCCGCTCCGTCGCCGAGCTCGCGCGCGAGTTCGAGCCGACCGAGCACACGATCCGAGCGTGGATCAAGAAGGCCGACCCGTCTCCGCTCGCCCGAGCCGCTGAGGCCGACCGCGACGAGTTGGACCGGCTCCGCAAGGAGAACCGCAGGCTCCAGCAGGAGCGCGACATCCTCGCAAAAGCCGCGGCTTGGTTCGCTCGGGAGACCGACTCGGTGCCGTCGAGGCCTTCGAGTTCATGAGGGCGCACCAAGCCACCTTCCCCGTCGCCGTCATGGCCGACGTCCTCCGCGTCTCCCGGAGCGGCTACTACGCATGGCGCGACCGCCCACCGTCGGCACGGGCCGAGCGCGACGTCGAGATCGCCGAGGCCATCCGGGCCTCCCACGCGGCTTCCGATGGCTCGTACGGCGCGCTCCGCATCCACGAGGACCTCAAGGAGGCGGGCTTCCGCGTCGGCAAGAAGCGCGTCGCGCGGCTCATGCGCCAGCACGGCATCGTCGGCGTCACCCGGCGCCGAGGCCCCACGACCACGACGCGCACGGCTGGTACGCCGAAGGGGCCGGACCTCGTCGAGCGCGAGTTCACGGCCGACCGGCCCGACGCGCTCTGGGTCGCCGACATCACGTACGTCCCGACGGGCTCGGGCTTCCTCTACCTGGCCGTGGTCCTCGACGTCTTCAGCCGCCGGATCGTCGGCTGGGCGATGGCCGGGCACCTCCGGACGGAGCTCGTGCTGGCGGCCCTCGACATGGCCGTGGCTCAGCGGAAGCCCGACAGCGTCGTCCACCACTCGGATCACGGGTGCCAATACACGTCTCTGGCCTTCGGCGCTCGGTGCCGCGAGGCCGGCGTCCGTCCGTCGCTCGGCAGCATCGGCGACTGCTTCGACAACGCGATGTGCGAGAGCTTCTTCGCGACGCTCGAATGCGAACTGATCGACCGGCGCCGGTGGGCGACGAAGGCTGAGGCTCGGATGGCCCTTTTCCAGTTCATTGAGGGCTGGTACAATCCACGACGCCGCCATTCCGCGCTCGGCTACGACTCTCCGATCGCACACGAGCAGAAACACCACGGGGCGCTCGCCGCCTCATACTCCTAAACCGTCCACCGAAGCGGGTTCACTCCAAAGACGTGCCCCCACCAGACCCCGCCGGAGGTGGAGGCTCTCCTCGTCGCCTGCCGGGAGGCGCACCCACGGTGGGGGCCACGCAAGCTCCTCGACTACCTCGCCCCGCGTCACCCCGCCCTCGTGCTGCCGATGCCCTCGACGGTCGGGACCATCCTCAAGCGCCATGGTCTGGTCGAGCCACGCCGACGGCGGCGCACGGCGCGGCATCCGGGGGCGGTGCCGCTGACTACCACCGCTCCGAACGAGGTCTGGAGCGCCGACTTCAAGGGCGAGTTCAAGACGCTCGACGGCCTCTACTGCTACCCCCTGACGGTGGCCGACGCGCACTCGCGCTACGTGCTCGGCTGCACGGGCCTGCCGTCGGTCAAGCAGGACGGGGCGAAGGCGCAGTTCGAGCGGCTCTTCCACACCTACGGCCTCCCATCTGCGATCCGCACCGATAACGGGGTCCCCTTCGCTACACAGGCGCTCTGCGGCCTCTCCCGGCTCTCGGTGTGGTGGATCAAACTGGGCATCACGCACCACCGCATCGAGCCGGGCCGCCCGCAGCAGAATGGTCGACACGAGCGGATGCACAGGGACCTCAAGGCAGAGACGACGCGCCCGCCCGAGCGGAATCGGGAGCAGCAACAGGATCGCTTCGACGGCTTCCGCGCGGAGTTCAACGAAGAGCGCCCCCACGAGGCACTCGGCGGCGACACCCCGGCTTCGCACTACCGCCGCTCCGAGCGGGCACTGCCCGAGACGCTATCGGAGCCGGAGTATCCGGCGCACTTCGAGGTACGGTGGGTCTCGAAGTGTGGCACCTACAAGTGGAAGCGGCAGCAGCTCTTCATCAGCCAAGCGCTCGGGCACGAGTGGATCGCCTTCGAGGAGGTAGACGACGGGGTGTGGTCGGTCTACTTCTACGACGTGCTGCTGGCGCGGCTCGACGAGCGCGACTTCAAGCTTCAGGCCGCCGTAGCTTGAGCCGAAAGTGTTACCGATGTGCCCGGTCTAAACTGTTACCTATCTCCCCGGCTCCTACACTGCGCCAGAGCCTTGCCCTAATTCCTTGTACGACGCCTTGATCTGCGACGCGATCTGGTCTAACTCCTCGCGCGGCGGGTGGATCGACCAGTCGGCCACGAGCGAGAACGGGTCGCCCTCGTACCGAGGGAACACATGAAGGTGGACGTGGAAGATCTCCTGCGACGCCGCCCGCCCGTCCGCGAGGTACAGGCTCACGGCCTCGCACTCGATCTCGTCGCTCTCCTCGGACGCTGACCGGAGCGCCGCTGCCGCCCGTTGCGCCACCGTCCACATCTGCCGCCCGGCTTCCTCATCGAGCTGGGCGAGGTACGGCGCGTGAGCCTTCGGAATGACCATTGCGTGTCCGGTCGTGACCGGGCCGGTCGTCATGAGACCAAGTACGAGGTCGTCCTCGTAGAACACGCTGGCGGGACTATCGCCCGCGATGATTTCGCAGAAGACGCAGCCGTCGGGGCTGTATGGGTCGGGGTGGCGGTCAGACATCGTCAAGTCCTACTTGGTGAGAAGGCTTAACCCCTACGGCCCTTCACGAAGACTGTTACGGTTGGCAGGGCGGCATAACAGATGGACGCTCAGCCGCGTGGGGCTGAGGGCGGGGTGGTAGGTCGAAGCGGAGAATACGCCGACGGCTGGCGGAACCGAAAACGCTGACGCCCCACGTCGGCCTGCAGCGGCGGGTTATACCGCTCATGCTACAAATGCCACCAGCGCGATAACGATAGCAGCCAGAACGAGAATTACGCTGACCCCATACGCCAACACTCTCGTGAACTCTTTAGGCTGACCCTCAAAATCTATGTCCTCAAGGGTAAGCCTCAGCGGTGATACGCTGATCTTACCAACTTTAAACGCAACGCGATTGGCGGCGGGCTGAACGGCTGGCTCAGTTCCGGGGGGCAGAGGATTGGACACGGCTCCACAGGTCAGGTTCAGGCTGTCGGTGTGCCGCCCTCGCTAGTGCCTGAATCGAGCGAGGGCGAACTAACCGACTATCCTGAAGCGCATCCGACCTCTGCGTCGTCGGACTCGCTCTGCTGCTGGGTTGGAGTCTAGCTGTGGCATAGAAACCTGAGCCCTGTGTAGCGTTCGGCTGCTCTTAATGAGCGGCTTGATTTCCTCAGACTGGTCTGGCGACCCCTTGTTCCTGCCACCAATGTCGGAGAGCGGTATAACAGAGGGCCGCTCAGCCGCGAAGGGCTCGTGGCACATCGGTGGCCCAAAGCTACGAAGGCGCCGGAGCCCCGTGGAGCCCAAAAACGCTGGCGCCCTTCGTCGGCCTGCAGCGGCGGGTTCTACCGCGCGCCCCTCTACGGCCGCCACTACGACGCGGTGCAAACGGACGTGGCGAGACCGCCCGCCCCAACCGCCAGTGCGGCCGCGAGAGAGCGACGCCACCGCGCTCTGCCCCGCTGGCGACGGTGGTGCAGGAGACCCGAGCACTGAACCCGACGGATGGCACGAGCGCGGTAGAACAGACGGACGCTCAGCCGCATGGGGCAACGACCAAGACGGTAGGACGAAGCACAGAATACGCTGAAGTCCGAACGAGCCGAGAACGCTGACGCCCCATGTCGGCCTGCAGCGGCGGGTTCTGCGGCACCCCGCCTACGACCGCCCTGACCAGTAGCCCGGTCGGCGACGTTCGTGCGCGACGGCAAGTACGAAGAGCACGTCCTCGTTCTCCCGGTAGATCACGCGGTACGGAAACCGCCGGAGCGACCACCGGCGGTACGCATCGTGCTCGGGCACCGGAGAGCCGAGACCGGGGGACTCCGCGAGGAGGTCAAAGACCCGCTGCGCTTCATCAATGAGTTGCCCGCCGAGTCCCTCCGACTGATCCTCGTAGTAGGTCGCCGCGTCAAGTAGCTCAGCTCGGGCGTCGGGGTGAAGCCGAACGTCGGTCACGAGAGGGTGCGGCGGGCCTCAGCGAGTACATCAGCGACCGGGATGGCAGCGACCTCGCCCGAGGCGATAGCATCCCAACGCCGCGCGGCCTCATCGGCCCAAGCTCGCTCGATCTCGTCCTCTTCGTCCAGGCTCGCGATGAGATGCCGAGCAAGGAGTGCTCGCTCGCTCCGGGCGAGTTGGAGAGCCTGGGACTCGATCTCTTGGATGCTCATGGTGTCAAGGGTTGCGTCAACGCAAGGTACGATGCCGAGGAACGAGCCTTCCAGACTGCCTCGTGCCGCAGAACAGAGGGACGCTCAACCGCCCTAGGCTTAGGGCACAGCGGTAGCCCGAAGCTACGGAAGCGCTGACGTCACGCGGGGACCGAGAACGCTGACGCCTAGGGTCGGCTTGCAGCGGCGGGTTAGCCCGCTTTGGTGTACGGACCGGGTACATGGGTAACACTTCTGACCGGCAACATGGGTAACAGATCCGTTCACCGGCATAGTCCATCACCAGCCCCGATGCGCTATGCCCTGGATAAAGACCTGCCCCATGACCGAACGCGCCCGCTTCGTCCTCGCCCATCAGCAGGGCCTCTACTCCATGACCGAGCTCTGCGCTCGCTTCAACGTCAGCCGCAAGACCGGCTACAAGTGGCTCGGCCGCTTCGAGGAGGGCGGCCTCGACGGCCTTGCTGATCAGAACCGCGCCCCGAAGACGTGCCCCCACCAGACCCCGCCGGAGGTGGAGGCTCTCCTCGTCGCCTGCCGGGAGGCGCACCCACGGTGGGGGCCACGCAAGCTCCTCGACTACCTCGCCCCGCGTCACCCCGCCCTCGTGCTGCCGATGCCCTCGACGGTCGGGACCATCCTCAAGCGCCATGGTCTGGTCGAGCCACGCCGACGGCGGCGCACGGCGCGGCATCCGGGGGCGGTGCCGCTGACTACCACCGCTCCGAACGAGGTCTGGAGCGCCGACTTCAAGGGCGAGTTCAAGACGCTCGACGGCCTCTACTGCTACCCCCTGACGGTGGCCGACGCGCACTCGCGCTACGTGCTCGGCTGCACGGGCCTGCCGTCGGTCAAGCAGGACGGGGCGAAGGCGCAGTTCGAGCGGCTCTTCCACACCTACGGCCTCCCATCTGCGATCCGCACCGATAACGGGGTCCCCTTCGCTACACAGGCGCTCTGCGGCCTCTCCCGGCTCTCGGTGTGGTGGATCAAACTGGGCATCACGCACACCGCATCGAGCCGGGCCGCCCGCAGCAGAATGGTCGACACGAGCGGATGCACAGGGACCTCAAGGCAGAGACGACGCGCCCGCCCGAGCGGAATCGGGAGCAGCAACAGGATCGCTTCGACGGCTTCCGCGCGGAGTTCAACGAAGAGCGCCCCCACGAGGCACTCGGCGGCGACACCCCGGCTTCGCACTACCGCCGCTCCGAGCGGGCACTGCCCGAGACGCTATCGGAGCCGGAGTATCCGGCGCACTTCGAGGTACGGTGGGTCTCGAAGTGTGGCACCTACAAGTGGAAGCGGCAGCAGCTCTTCATCAGCCAAGCGCTCGGGCACGAGTGGATCGCCTTCGAGGAGGTAGACGACGGGGTGTGGTCGGTCTACTTCTACGACGTGCTGCTGGCGCGGCTCGACGAGCGCGACTTCAAGCTTCAGGCCGCCGTAGCTTGAGCCGAAAGTGTTACCGATGTGCCCGGTCTAAACTGTTACCTATCTCCCCGGCTCCTACAGGCGCACATGCTCACTGAGAGATCGTTTGGCCCCGCGTCGGCTCCCCGCGATTCACGAGTGAGCCGTTCGCTCGGTAGCCGATGAACTGCGCCGGCAGGGCCGCTCCACGTTGGTACTCCGGCGTGTCTTGCAAGTGGTAGTGGAGGTGAGGCTCGGACGAGTGACCGCTGTTGCCGCACTGACCTAGTGGCTCCCCCGGCTCCACCCGCTGACCCGGCTCCACAGCAACGCTCCCGCGCTGCAAGTGGACGAGGAACGAGAACTCGCCCGACCCGTGGTCGATAACGACGTGGTTCCCGAGCGGCTGCTCTGCGTTGAGTTGACCGGGCACGTTGTCGGCCACGCCGTCGGCGGCGTCCACGACGACCCCGCCCCCGGGGGCGAGCACCGGGCGCCCGAAGCAGAAATAGCTCTCGTTCTGCGCTGGGTCCCCGACGTGGGTCTGGCCGTCCCGCACGACGAGGAAGTCGTATGCGAACCGCTGGTCCGAGGCGACGGCGTGGTAGTTATCGAGCACGGACCGGCCGCCCCACGTCACGAACCACTCGCCTTCAAACGGGAGGCGGAACGGCGTCTCGGTCTGGCGCCCGGTGAACTCGCTCGCGGCCGGCGTGGGGGCCGGCTTTACGAGCAGGCCGAGGACGACGCCCGAGGGATCGACCGTCCACTGGACCCAGAGCGGGCCGGAGCTGCGCTCGAACTCCGCTGTCCGGTTGTAGACCTCGGACCGGAGCCACGGGACCGTCTGCTCCTCGATCACCTCGCGCTCGGGGCCTACGTCCGCCTGAATCTGAGCCGCGAAGGACGCAAGGCCCTCGGGAGTACCGAACACGCCCCGCATGTCGGGCGAAAGCCGCTCCCAGAGGCGCGGGGTCTCGCCCGCATAGAGCCAGTCGGTGTACGTACGTCCGTAAGTCAGTCCGTACTCATCAGCGGCCCCGGGGGTGGAGGGGGGCGGCGCGGAGGCGCAGGCGGCGAGGGCCGCGCACAGCGCTAACATCAACGGCCGGAGGAGCAGGGGCATTGGAGGAGTTGCAGGGAGATAAGTCGAAGGTACCGGCTGTGACTGGGGAGGCAGGGAGGCCATATAACAGATGGCGGCTCAGCCGCACAGGGCAAGCAGCACGATGGTTGAACGAAGCGAAGGTAGCGCCGACGCCTGGGCAAGCCGAAAACGCTAAAGCCCTGTGTCGGCCTGCAGCCGCGGGTTATGTGTTCTGGTGGACGAGGGCTGAGAGTACGAGCGTTGATGCCCCGATAAAACGGTTCTGATCTCTCGCAAGGAGCGAGGGAGCCCAAGCGATCTCATGACCGTCCGGGCTGAACTTGACGATGAGCGGTGAGAAAGTGCTCAGGCTCTCCGCTTCATGTCGAAGCTCATAGCCCCGCATTATCAGATTCATGAAGCGCTTGTGCTCGGCCATCATAGCGTCGAAGTCGAATTCGTCGCCCTCCTCAGACGTTCTGTCCATCTGCTCCGCATCAGCGAATGATTGCTTCGCTTCAGCCATGAGGCGCTCAAACTCTGGGATGTCATCGGGAGCGATCTGGCCCGTCATGAAGCCCGGCGGGATGCGGTGAGCGGCTGGATCACGAATGGATGTGACCTCCAAGAACCAAGGCTTGTGGCGTCGAAGGCCAGAGGCTAAGTCAGGGTTTAGCGCCCCTAGCTTTTCTAAGAATCCGGGCTTGAAAAGGCCGATAGAGTTCCGTCGGCCAGGCTCTTCCTCCTGTACGCCGTCGAACAATTCAAACTCGTACTGCAACGTCCAAGCCAGGTTATCGAGGGCTCCGATCAAGTTCAGGTAGAACGCTCCGAGAAACAGCGAGAGACGCACCGTTTGGTTGCCTTCTAGCCTGCTTTCGCCCTGAGATTCTAGGGCTGCGTCCATCTCCAGACGTGCTTCCTGCGAGATGAGCAGCCGGTGCATGAAGCCGTCTTTGATGTGCCGCAGCGCGTGGTGAGACTGAACCTTGGACCTCGCCTCTCCTGCCAACCTCAGCAGCGCGTGCTCGGACTGTCTTAGCTGCTCTCCTTCTTCCATTGGTAAGAACACATAACCAGTGCTTCTGCGGCGGGGTGAGTCACTACGTCTAGTGACCCGTTGGCAAATGTAGTGACTCACTACCGAGCCGGACGATCCGGTCGTCGAGACCAAGGCGCCGGGCCTCGCCGGCCGACAGTTGCCACACCTTCCGGCGAGCGTCCCAGACCCCGCCGGCCCCCTTCACACGGCGCGCGACGTCCGCCTCCCCCCACGCGACCCGGACGCCCACCGCCGTGCCGGCCCGGGGGACCGAGGGGGCCACGTCGACGATCACCTCGACCGTCGTCACGCGCTGCTGGCGGGCGTCGTCGTAGCGGTACCGGACGCAGACGAGCCGGTCGCCGTACCGGTCGACGTGCCGCCGCGTCCCCGGCTGGCCGGGCCGAAGCGTCTGTCCAACTCGGAGGCGAGTGCTGCTCATGCCCGAACGTACGGAGCCACCGGAGCCCGCTCGTTCAGAAGGACCCCGCCAGGGCCCCGCGCACCGTTCATCCGAGCACGTCGACTGCGCGGCGGAGCCGGCGGATCGTCGCCTCGCGCCCGACCACAACGAGGGTCTCGAACAGGCCCGCGCCGACGCTCGTCCCCGTCGCCGCCAGCCGTACCGGGTGGACGATCCGGCCGAACCCGGCGCCTTGGTCCTCCGCAAGTCGACGCATGGCGGCTTCGGTGCTCTCGACCGTGAACGCGGCGTCGGCCTCCAGGCGGTCGGCGTAGGCGGCGACGAGCCCGGCGCTGTCGTCCTTCCACCGCTTGTTGAGGCCGGCGGGGTCGTAGGTCTCGGGGTCTTGGAAGAGGTACGTGGCCTCGGCGAGGTCGGAGGCGCGGCTGAGGCGCTCGCGCATGAGGTCGGCGGCGGCCACGAGCGCCGCGTCGTCGACAGGCCCGACGGCGGCCTCGACGGCCGGGTGGGCGCGGCGGGCGATCTCGTCGGCCGAGAGCTGGCGGAGGTGCTGGCCGTTGAACCACTCGAGCTTGTCCATCGAGAACTGGACGCCGCTCCGGCCGATCCGCTCGACGTCGAACGCCTCGACCAGCCCGTCGAGCCCAAACAGCTCCTGGTCCGTCCCCGGGTTCCACCCCAGCAGCGCCAGGAAGTTGACGACCGCCTCCGGCTCGAACCCGGCGTCGCGGTACTGGGCGACGGACACCGGAATGCCGAGCCGGTCGGCCGAGCGCTTCGACAGCTTGCCGCCGTTCGGCGAGAGGATGAGCGGGAGGTGGGCCAGGCGCGGCGGCGTCCACCCGAGCGCCCGGTACATCAGCAAGTGCTTCGGGACCGACGACAGCCACTCCTCGCCCCGGATCACGTCGGTGATGCCCATGGCGTGGTCGTCGACGACGTTGGCGAGGTGGTACGTCGGCATCCCGTCGCTCTTGACGAGCACCTGGTCGTCGACCTCGGCCGTGTCGAAGCTCACCTCGCCGCGGACGCGGTCGTGGAACACGACGGTCTGGCGCTCCGGCACGAGGAGCCGGACGACGTACTCGTCGCCCCGAGCGATCCGGTCGGCCACCTCCGTCTCCGAGAGCCCCAGCGAGTTCGCCATCTCGCCGCGCGTGGCGGCGTCGTAGCGGGGGCTCGGGTTCGCGTCCGTCCGGTGGCGCTCCTTCATCGCCTCGATTTCGTCGGGCGTGTCGAAGGCGACGTAGGCGTGGCCGCCGTCGAGCAGCCGCTGGGCCGCGTCGGCGTAGAGGCCGCGCCGCTCAGACTGGCGGTAGGGCCCGGCGTCGCCGCCCTGCGTCGGCCCCTCGTCGACGGCGAGGCCGGCCCACGCCAGCCCGTCCAGGACGTCCCGCTCGGCGTCGGGGACGAACCGCGAGCGGTCGGTGTCCTCGATCCGCAGGACGAACGTGCCGCCGGTCTGGCGGGCCAGGAGGTAGTTGTAGAGCGCCGTCCGCAGGCCGCCGATGTGGAGCAGACCGGTGGGCGAGGGCGCGAAGCGGACGCGGACGGGAGCGTCGTCGGACATGGTCGAGGCGGAAGGGGCCGGAGAACCTATCGCCGGTCCCGACGGCTCCGCCTCCGCGCGCCCTTCGACGTCAGGAGGATGCGCCTTCCCAGACCCCCCGCTCCCCGGCAGGTCGCTCCGCTCCCAGCTCAGGAAGCTGTCCCCCTTCAAGGGTAGGGCTGCTACGTTCTCAGGCGCGAGTCGTATTCCTACACAAAACAACAGTCATCCCCGCGAAGGCGGGGATCCATACGGGGCCGCTCGCCGGACACAAGGGCCGCATGGATTCCCGCGTGCGCGGGACCGCGAAGCGACGGCGCCAGCCAATGACGACTGTGATTTGATTGCCATCGACAGAACTTAGCAGCCCTGCCTTCAAGGGGGACAGTCCGAGCGCCCGTTGAGCGGAGCGAGGGGCGCACGGACGGGGGGTCCGCCAGTCGACGCCGAGCCCGCTACCTAAGAACCTACTCCGGCCGCGCCGTCCGGGGCGCCTCGACGGTCACGCCCGGGTCGATGACGTAGAGCGCGCCGTCCTCCAGCACCGCCTCGACCACGCGGTCGTCGGGCGCCGGCGGCGCCGGCGACGGCGCGAGCACCGACCCGACCCACACGGCCATCCCGGCGACGGCCAGCATGGCCCCGACCGAGACGCGGCGGCGGAGCGCCTGCCGCACGGCCGACCGCTCGGCCCGGCGGTCGGGCGCCCGGCGCGACTGGCGGCGGAGGTGGTCGAGCCGGGCGAACAGGGCCGCGTCGGCTGAGGCCGGGACCGCGAGCGGCTCCTGGCGGGCGGCGAGCCGGAACGCGAGGAGCGCGTCGAACTGGGCCCGGCACCCGGCGCACGCCGCGAGGTGGCCGAACAGCTCGGGCTGGCGGGAGGGATTGAGCTCGCCGTCGACGTACTCGTTGAGCAGGATCTCGGCGTCGGTGTCGTCGCAGGGGAGCAAGAACATCATGACAGGCGAACGGGCTGAGCGGCGGGCGTCAGCGAGGCCGCCGCCTCGCTAGGGCGGGGCAGGCTATCCGGGTGGAGCCACGGCCGCAGGATCTCGCCGATCTGGCGGCGCGCTTTAAAGAGCCGGCTCTTGACCGACGACACCGTCGTCTTGGTCACGGCCGCGATCTCGTCGTAGCTCAGGTTCTGGTACTCGCGCAGCACGACGACCTCGCGGTACGACGGCGACAGCTGGTCGAGGGTCCGGCTGACGAGCGCGGCCTGCTCGCTCTTGAGCAAGTTCCCGAACGGGGTCGCGCCGGGCGACGGCGGCTCGGGCGCGTCGGGCGCGAAGCCGACCTCGCGGCCCCGCTTGCGGAGCGCGTTGAGGCACTGGTTCCGGGCGATGGTGAACAGCCACGCCTTGAACGACGTCGAGTTGAGGAGCCGCTCGCGGTGCTCGTAGGCTCGCGCGAACGTCTCCTGGAGCAGGTCCTCGGCCGCCGTCCGGTCGAGCAGCATCTTGGCGCAGTAGCCGTAGACCGCGCCCTTGTAGCGGTCGTAGAGCGCGACGAAGGCGAACTCGTCGCCCTGGCGGAAGGCGTCGATCAGGGCGGGGTCGTCGGGCGGCATGGGCGGCGGGCGTGCTCTCACGTGTCGAGACACGGGACCGAACGGATCGTTGCTCGCGCCTCGTGTTTTTCTGCGGAGGGGTAGGGGATGCGGAATGGAGGGATGGGCAGAGGAGGCGTTCCCTTCCAGCGTGACGCGGCAGGCCCGAGCCTCAGGAGCCTCACCCGATGTCATCCCGAGCCCTGCGAGGGATCTCAGCGTGATCCCCCAGCTTGCGACGAGCGGCGGGAAGGGCTCGACGCTCGTGCTGAGATCCCTCGGCTCCGCTCGGGATGACACCGTTGGGGGGATCAGGTCAAACGGGTAGCGCTGAAAGCCGCCGGCAGGTTGGCCTCTCACCGCTCGCGCCTCACCGGCCGGGCCATATTCGCTCCACCTTGGACGGAGCGGCGGGGGCGGTCCGTTAGCTTCGGGCCCCGAGACGCGCCGGAGAGGC
Source organism: Rubrivirga sp. (assembly GCF_965213695.1). GTDB lineage: Bacteria > Bacteroidota > Rhodothermia > Rhodothermales > Rubricoccaceae > Rubrivirga. Next base: position 3,391,888 of record NZ_OZ243912.1, read on the forward strand.
CGGCGCGCACAGTTCCTCCATCGAGACGCGATGACCACGCCCCGCCTCGCCCTGCTCACGTTCGTCGCCGCCGCGCTCGCCGGCTGTGGCGGGTCCCGCCCGGCTCCGGCCCCCGTCCTCGGCGCCGACGGCACGCCCGTCGTCGCCACGTGGACGGCCGACACGCTCACGCTGGCCGCGTTCGACGCGGCCTACGCCGCCGCCGACGGCGCCATCGTCGACAGCACCGAGTCGCCGCTCGATCGCCGGCTCGACTTTCTCGACCGCTACGTCGACTTCCGGCTCAAGGTGCTCGCCGCGCGCGAGGCCGGCTACGCCGACGACTCGGCCTACGTCGCCGAGGTGGCCGAGTACCGGGACCAGCTGGCCGGCCCGTACTTCACCGACCGCCGCGTGCTCGACGCCGTCGTCGCCGACCTCTACGAGAAGCAGGCCGAGCAGATCCGGGTCTCCCACATCCTGTTCCTCTTGAGCCCGGCGGCCCGCGACACGGCCGCCGTCTACGCCCGCGCGACGGCGCTCCGCGACTCGATCGAGGCCGGCCTGATCTCGTTCGGCGACGCCGCCGCCCGCTTTTCCGAGGACCCCTCGGCCGTCCAGAACCGCGGCGACATCGGGTTCATCACCGGCGGCCGGACGGTCCTCGCGTTCGAGGACGCCGCCTACGAGACGCCCGTCGGCGAGGTCTCGGAGCCGGTGCGGACGCGGTTCGGCGTCCACCTGGTCCACCCGACCGAGCGGGGGCCGGCCCGGAACGAGGTCGGCGCCCGCCACATCCTGATCCGGACGTCCGACGAGGTCTCGGTCGACTCGGCCCGGGCCGTCATCGGGTCGCTCGCGGCCCGCGTCGCGGCCGGCGAGGACTTCGGCGACCTGGCCCGGGAGTACTCCGAGGACCCTGGCTCGGGCGCGCGTGGCGGCGACCTCGGCACGTTCGGGCGGGGCCGGATGGTGCCCTCGTTCGAGGAGGCCGCCTTCGCGCTCCAGAACGTCGGCGACGTGTCGGGGCCGGTCGAGAGCCAGTTCGGCGTCCACCTTATCCAGCTCACGTCGCTCCCCGAGCGGCCGACGTTCGAGGAGGCGTACCCGGCCAACCGCGACCTCGCGCTCCGGCTGCCCCGGACGGCCGTCCGCCGCCAGGCCGTCGGGCGCGAGTACATCGCCGACGTCGGCGGGAGCTACGACGAGGACCTCGTCCGCCAAGCCATCGGCCAGTACCCCGCCGACTCGCTCCAGCAGCGGATGCAGCGCGACGGGTTCGGGGCCTACGGCGACCGGACGTTCGCGACCGTCGGCGACTCGAGCTACGTCCTGTCGGAGGTGGCCCCGGTGCTGGCGCGGATGCGGTTCGGGCCGCACCCGGACGGCGAGATGATCGAGACCGTCCGGGCCTTCGTTGACGAGAAGGCCGTGGCCCAGGCCGTCGCCCGGCTCGAGGACCGCGACCCCGAGTTCGCCCGCGTCTTCCGGAGCTACGCCGACGGCGTGCTCCTTTTCCGGGTGGCCGAGGACAGCGTCTGGACGCCGGCCAAGGAGGACGTGGCCGGGCTCCGGGCCTTCTTCGACGCCCGCCCCGGCCAGTACCGCTGGCCCGAGCGCCGCCGGGCCCTGGCCTTCCGGGCCACGTCCGACTCGCTGTTGCGCGCCGTCGCCATCGACCTCGACGAGGGGATGGCCCCGCTCGGCGCGCTCCGTGCCCGCCAGGACTACGTCGACCGGACCGAGCTCCGGCTCGACACGGTCTACGTCGCCGACTCGACGGGGTCGCCGGTCGACGCCGTCCTCAAGCTCCGCGTCGGCGACCGGAGCGAGGTCGTGTTGGAGCGGGCCCGCCGCGTGCTCTACGTGCTCGACGGCATCGAGCCGCCCCGCGACAAGACGTTCGAGGAGGCCCGCGCCGAGCTCATCACCGAGTACCAGGACCAGGTCGAGTCGGCGTGGGAGGCCCGCCTGCGCGCCCGCTACGACGCCCGGCTCTACCCCGAGCGCGTCCCGGCCGAGTCGTCGGTGACGCTGCCCGAGCCCGAGGGCCTGCCGACGGTGATCTCGGACGGGACGCGGTAGGGCAGCGGGCGGAGAGGGCGAAGGGGGTGGAGGAGGGTGGAGGGCAGGGACTTTCCCCCCACCCTCTTACCGCCCCTCCACCCCTCCCGACCCTTCCATCCCCCTCTCCTCCCATGACGGCCCGCGTTCTCCTGCTCGCGCTCGCGGTCTCGGCCTGCGGCGACGCCCCGGCCGACGTGAGCGACGGAGCGGCGGTCGCCCGCGTCGGCGACGCCGAGCTGACCGAGGCCGACCTCGCCGACGCGCTCGGCGACGCGCCGGCCGGGCTCGACAGCGCGACGGTGCGCGAGCAACTCGTCGAGCAGTGGGTCCAGCGCGAGCTGCTGATTCAGGAGGCCCGCCGCCAGGGCCTGGACGATGACCCCGCCGTCGCCCGTCGCCTCCAGGAGGCCGAGCGGTCGACGCTCGAGCAGGCGGCGCTCGAGACGTTCTTCGAGCAGGCCCCTGCCGAGCCCTCCGACGCCGACCTCGAGGCGTACTACGACCGCCACCGCGACGCGCTCGCGCTCCGCGAGCCCTACGTCCGCCTGCGCCACCTCCGCCTGGCCGACGCCTCCAAGGCCGCCGAGGCCCGGGCGTCGCTCGCCCGCGCCGTCGCCTCGCCCTACCCGGACTCCCTGTTCGTGCTCGTCGCCGCCGAGTACGCCGACGACCCGGCCGGCGCCACGGCGTTCGCGGGCGAGTACGTCTCCGAGGAGCGGATCCGGTCGCTCGACGAGACGCTGGGCGAGCGGGTCGCCCGTCTGTCGGCGGGTGCCGAGGTGGCCGTCGTGCCAGTAAGCCGGACCGTCCACCTCGTCCAGGTGGTCGACCGGGTGCCGGCGGGGACGGTCCCGCCGTTCCGGCTCGTCCGCGACGAGCTGGCCGAGCGGCTGGGCGTCCAGATGCGGCGCGACGCCCAAGCGCGGCTGCTCCAGCGGCTCCGGTCGGAGGCCCAGGCCGCCGGCCGCCTCGCCGTCCGCTGACGCGCCGTCCCGTCCCTCTCCCCGTCTTCGCGCAATACGACGGCCCGCCGGCCCGTATTGGCCCCCGTCCTCCGCCCCGCCCGATGCGACTGCTCCTCTCCGCCCTCCTCGCCCTGACCGCCGTCGGCGCCGCCGCCCAGCCCGTCGCGCCCGGCGCCCGCTTGGACGGGATCGCCGCCGTCGTCGGCGAGCAGGTGGTGTTGTACTCCGAGGTCGACGCGCTCGTGACCCAGTCGACGCCGCAGGGCCAGGCGCCGCCGCCGGACCTGTGGAGCCGCGCGCTCGACCGGCTCGTCGACCAGCGCGTCGTGATCGCCCGGGCCCGCCAGGACACGACGCTGACCATCACCGACGACATCGTCTCGCAGCGGGTCGACGCCCAGGTGGCCCAGCTCTCGGCCCAGGTCGGCGGCGACGCCGCCCTCGAGCAGGCCTACGGCCGGTCGGTCGAGGAGGTCAAGGTCTCCATCCGCGACGACGTCCGCGACGAGCTCCTGCTGCAGCAGTACCAGGGCCGCCGGTTGCGCGAGGTGACGATCACGCCGGACGAGGTCCGGGAGTGGTTCGAGCGGATCCCGGTCGCGGACCGGCCCGTCGTGCCGGAGCTGGTCCGCGTGGCCCACATCGTCCGCGTCCCGACGAGCGACGAGAGCGGCCGGACCGCCGTCCGCGCCGTCGCCGAGGCCCTGCGCGACTCGGTCGTGGCGGGCCAGGCCACGATCGAGGAGCTCGCCGACCGGCACTCCGACGACCCCGGCAACACGAACCGCGACGGGACCCAAAACGGCGGCCTCTACACGACGCTCCGCCTGACCGACTTGGAACCCCGGTTCCAGGCCGCCGCCGCGGCCTCCGAGATCGGCGCCATCTCGCCCGTCTTCGAGACGCCGTTCGGGTACCACGTGCTCCGGGTCAACGAGCGCGACGGCAACCGGATCTCGTTCAACCACATCCTGCTCCAGGTCGAGGTCGGCGAGGCCGAGGCGGCGGCGGCGCGCGAGTTCCTGTCGGTCTTGCGCGACTCGGTCCAGGCCGGAACCCCGTTCGAGGCGCTCGCCCGCCGGCACTCCCAAGACCCCGCCAGCGCCCCGCGCGGCGGCTACGTCTCGGTCCCCCAGACGCGCCAGCGCGACCTGTCCATCGAGGGCCTGGGGCCGGAGTGGCGGGCCACGCTCGACTCGCTCGACGTCGGCGACGTCAGCGAGCCGGCCCCGGTCACGCTCGCCGACGCCCAGGGCACCAAGGCCTACCACATCGTCCTCTTGCAGAAGCGGACGCCCGCGCACCCGCTCTCCATCGCCGACGACTACTCGCTGCTGAGCCAGTACGCGCTCCAGGAGAAGCAGACCGAGGTCATCGCCGACTGGATCGACGACCTCCGGCGGACGGTCTACGTCGACATCCGCGCCGAGCGGTACCAGCCGCCGGTCGGAGGCTAGTGGACGTGTGATCTTGTGGACTCGTGGACAGGTTCGCGGGAGAACCACCCACGGGTCCACACGTCCACCGCTCCACTCGTCCACGCACCATGCCCATCGACCCCCGAGACCCCGCCGCCGTCGCCGCGCTGGCGGACGCCTACCGCCAGCTCCGCGCCGAGGTCGGGCGGGCCGTCGTCGGGCAGGAGGCGGCCGTCGAGGGGCTGGTGGTGGCGCTGCTGGCGCGCGGCCACACCCTCTTGGTCGGCGTGCCGGGGCTCGCCAAGACGCTCCTGATCCGGACGCTGGCCGACGCGCTCGAGCTCTCGTTCAGCCGGATCCAGTTCACGCCGGACCTCATGCCGAGCGACATCACGGGGACCGAGGTCGTCGAGGAGGACCCGGCGACGGGCCGCCGCGCGTTCCGGTTTGTCCAGGGCCCCCTCTTCGCCCACGTCGTCCTGGCGGACGAGATCAACCGGACGCCGCCCAAGACGCAGGCGGCGCTCCTGGAGGCGATGCAGGAGGGCCACGTCACGGCGGCCGGCGAGACGCTCGGCCTGCCCCAGCCCTTCTTCGTGCTGGCGACCCAGAACCCGATCGAGCAGGAGGGGACGTACCCGCTGCCCGAGGCCCAGCTCGACCGGTTCATGCTCAACCTGTGGCTCGACTACCCGCCCTTCGCCGACGAGGTGGCCGTCGTCAAGGCCACGACGTCGGGCGCGTTGCCCGAGATCTCGCCGGTCCTCTCGGCCGAGGACTTGGGCGCGTACCAAGCGCTCGTCCGCAACGCGCCGGTCGCCGACCACGTCGTCGAGCACGCCGTCCGCCTAGCGGCGCGGACGCGGCCGGGGCGCGACGGGGCGCCCGACTTCGTGACGCAGTACCTGGCGTACGGCGCCGGCCCGCGCGCGAGCCAGTACCTCGTGCTGGGTGCCAAGGCGCTCGCCCTCCTCGACGGCCGCGTGACGCCCCTCGCTGAGGACGTCGACCGGATGGCGATCCCGGTCTTGCGCCACCGGATCGTGACCAACTTCAACGCCGAGGCCGAGGGCGTCTCGGGCGTCAACGTGATCGAGCGGCTGGTCGCGGAGGACAGAGAGTAGAGAACTCAAGTTGTGCCTCCGGTCCTCGCGTCCGTTGGGACCGAGGACGGGGGACGGGAGGCCGCCTGGGACTCGTCAGGGAAGCCGGTCCCCGGTCCTCCGTCTCCGGTCCCACCGCCTCTCTCGGTTCGGACACAACTCTGGTTAGAGAGTGGAGGAGGGAGGACGAGGTCCGATGCCAAGTGTGGCGAAGACGACCGTCCGCGCCTCCGCCACCCTCTATCCTCTACTCTTTACCCTCCAGGTCCATGCTTGACCTCTCAGATCGCTTCGTCGTCCCCCCCGCGCCCGCCGTCGAGCTGCGGGCGTTCACGCACGGGCTGATGCCCCGGACGGTGCCCGACCTCATGGCCGGGTTCTGCCAGGACTGGGCCGAGCGCGGCGTCGACGCCTGGAACCGGGTCCCGGACCGGTGGGGCCTCGGCCACGAGACGGGTTGGTGGGCCTTGCCGACGGACCTCGCCGACGCCTGGGTGGCCCCGCTGCTCTCGGCGCCGGCGGGGTCGTGCATCTTGCAGCCCAACGTGTTCACGACGGTCCAAGCGCTCCTGTCGTGCGACGGCCCGTTCGAGAGCCGGACGGAGGTGGTGATGACCGAGGGCGAGTTCCCGTCGGTCCGCCACCCGGTCCAGCGCTGGCAGGGCTTGCGCGATCTCCGCCCGGTCGACGTGCCCGCCCGCCCCGACGGCCGCGTCGACCTCGACGCCGTGGCCGACGCCATCACCGACCAAACGGCCTGGGTCTTCGTCTCCCACGTCGGGTTCGCGACGGGCGAGGTGCTGCCCACCGCCGACCTCCGCCGGCTCGCCGACGTGGCCCACCGGCACGGGGCGCTGTTCGCCGTCGACGGCTACCACGCGACGGCCTCGATCCCGGTCGACGTCGAGGCGTGCGGGGCCGACATGTATTTCGGCGGGCTGCTGAAGGAGGCGTGCGGGTCAAGCGGGAACGCCTATCTCTACGTCCGCCCCGGCCTCGACCTCCGGCCGCGCCTGTCGGGCTGGTTCGGCGACGCCGACCCGTTCGGGTTCGAGCCGGCCCCGGCCGACCACCCCGAGGTCCGCCGCCGGTTTTTGGGCGGGACGACGGCCGTCGCCTCGATGTACCACGCCGTCGAGGGCGTCCGGGTGCTGCTCGACGCCGGCCTCGACGCCGTCCGCGCCGACACGCTGGCGAAGGGCGCCCGCGCGCTCGACCGCGCCGACGCGCTGGGCATCCCGGTCCGCTCGCCGCGTGAGGACGAGCGCCGAGGCGCCATGATCGTGCTGGAAGTGGAGCACGCCGACCGGATGGTCCGCTGGCTCAAGACGCGCGACGTGTTCGTCGACGCCCGGCGCGGGGCGCTCGTCCGGTTCGCCCCGTTCGTGTGGAACCCGGCGCAGGACGTCGACCGGCTGTTCGACGCGCTCGGCGAGGCGCTGGCGTCGGGCGCCCACCTCGCGCTCGCGCCGGCCGCCGAGGGCGGGCCGGTCACGTGACGTACGGACCCGGCGCCACCCCGATTCTACCCGGGCCGTTACGATTCCGTACCGACCGGCCGGGTTGATTAGGCGCTCGGGAGGCCGCGCCGATATCACCGCCGGAACGCCGTCACACCGCATCTGGGCGGGGTCCGGGGCACGTGGGCGTTCCGAGGGCGCGGTCTGATGGGCCCGAGGTGTGGCGAGATCCGGCGTCCGCCGAGGGTCGCGCCGAGGGTGGCACCCCCCTTGCGTGAGGGTCCGGCACGCCTCGCTCCCCCCCCGCCCTCGTGCTCGCCTGGTCCCTCTTGCTCGTCGCCGCGATTGGCCTGACCACCGTCGTCTCGCTCGTCCCGGCCTCGGCCGCGAGCCTGATCGGGCTGTCGCTGGCCACGCTCGCCGCCGCCGCCTTCGTCGCCCGGCCCGAGGGCCCGCGCTCCGCCTGACCCCGCCGCGCCGCCGCTCCCATGACCTCATCGCTTCAGTCCGCCGTCGAACGCTACGCCGCCGAGCGTGATGCCGAGGGCCCCCGGATGGACGTCTACGCCCGCGCCGTGGCCGTGGCCGCGCTCCCGCTCGTCCGCTCGCTGGCGCGGCGGGTCTCGCTGCCCGACCACCCGCTGGCGTCCTACGCCGACTTGGAGAACGCGGGGATGCTCGGGATGCTCCAGGCGCTCGGGAGCTACGACCCCTCGCGGGGGACCCCGTTCGCGTCGTTCGCCTTCGGGCGGATCCGCGGCTCGCTCGTCGACTTCCTGCGGACCATCGACTGCCTCAGCCGGGACCGCCGCCGCCGCGTGGCCGAGGCCGCCCGGACGGCCCAGACGCTCCAGCAGGAGCTCGGCGACGAGCCCCGCGCGGCTCAGGTCGCCGACCGGCTCGGCGTCTCCGTCCGCGCCTACAACCGACTCCTGGGCGACGCTCAGCAGCGGTTCGCGCTCTCGCTCTTCGACGGCCAGGGCACCGACCGGCCCTCGCCCATCGACACGCTCCCGGCCCCGGGCGTCGAGGCGGCCGACGCCGACGCCGAGCGCCAGTCGCTCTACGGGTTCGTCGAGGCCCTCGTCGAGACGCTCCCCGAGCGCGAGCAGCGGATCGTCCACCTCTACTTTTTCGAGGGCCTGACCCTCCGCGAGATCGCCGTCGAGTTCCATCTCACCGAGGCGCGCATCTCCCAGATCCTTTCCAAGACGCTCCGCACGCTGCGCGGGCAGATGGACTACCACGCCGTGGCCGCCTGAGCCACGCCCCCACCTCCCAGAGAGAGGGAGAGAGAGAGCGGCGGGCCGAGCCCGGGGAGACCCGGCTCGGCCCGCTGTTTTTGGGGCCGGACGGGTGGACGGGCGGACGGGTGGACGGGTGGACGGGTGGACGGGTGGACGGGTGGACGGGTGGACGGGTGGACGGGTGGACGGGTGGACGGGTGGACGGGTGGACGGGTGGACGGGTGGACGGGTGGACGGGTGGACGGGTGGACGGTGGAATCTGGCCCCTCCCCCACCCCTGCGCCAGCGCCGGCCCCCCGAGTTGTCCACGAACCACCCACGCCGCCACCCTCTGCCGTTTCCCCGTTCCCAGTCCCCCGTTCCCGCGAGCGCAGCGAGCCCGGACTCCTCGGATTTTTCCCCCGGGGCCTCCCCCCTGCCCCCCGTATCTTCTCCACCCCTCCGAGCCGGCCGTCCGCGCCGGCTCGTTGTGGTTTCGGGCGTCCGACTTGCGGGCGCCGACGCCGACTCAAGAGACAGCCCCCGCGGAGGCGGAGCGACATGGCAGGAATCATGAACAGCATTCGGGAGCGCGCCGGCGGCGTCCTGGTCGGCGTCCTGGTGGTCGCCTTCGGCGGCCTGTGGGCGCTCCAGGACTCGGGCGCGTTCGACACCGTCGGGATGGGGCCGGACGGCCGCGTGATCGGCGAGGTCGACGGGGTCGACATCGAGGGCGAGCTCTACCAGCGGGCCGTCGACCAGCAGCTCGACGCGTACCAGGCCCAGGGCTTGGAGGTCACCGGGGCGCTCCAGCGCCAGATCGAGGACCGCGTGTTCGACAGCTTCGTCGACAACGCGCTCGTCGAGCGCGAGATGGACCGGCTCGGCGTCGAGGTCACCGACGACGAGGTGTTCGAGCTCATCACGGGCCCGAGCCCGGACCCGCTCATCGCCCAGGTCTTCCCCGACGGCCAGGGCGGCGTCGACCGGGCCGCGCTCCAGCAGGTCGTCGAGGACCCCCAGTTCGCCGACCAGCTCCAGGCCATCGAGGAGCAGGTCCGCCGGAACCGGCGCCAGGCCAAGCTCTCGGCGCTCATCACGGCCACGGCGCGCGTGACGCCGGCCGAGCTCCGGGCCGAGTTCGTCCGCCAGAACCGCCAGGCCTCGGCCCAGTTCGTCGCGCTCCGCTACGCGGCCGTCCCGGACGACCAGATCGAGGTCTCCGACCGCGACTTCCGCGACTACTACCGCGAGCACGTCGACGACTTCGAGCGCGAGGCGTCGTACTCGATCGAGTACGTCACGTTCGACAAGGCCCCGACGGCGGCCGACTCGGCCCGGGCGACGGACGAGCTGGCCGGGCTCGTGGCCGGGTTCCGCTCGGCGCCCGACGCCGTGGCCTACGCCCGCCGGAACTCGTTCGGGGCCGCCGTCGAGCCGACCTTCGTCGGGGCCGGCGACCTCCCGTCGGAGCTGGCGTCGGCCGTGTACTCGAACCCGACGGAGGGCCGCGTCGTCGGGCCCGTCGTGGCCGGGGACCAGGCGTACGTCGCCCGGATCACGGGCGTCCGCGACGGGGACAACGTCGCCGTCCGCGCTCGCCACATCCTGCTCCCGGTCGGGAGCGAGGACCGGGCCCGCGAGCTCCGCGAGCAGATCAACAGCGGCCAGATCACGTTCGAGGCGGCGGCCCGCCAGTTCTCGACCGACCGGAGCAACAGCGGGCAGGGCGGCGACCTCGGCTGGTTCGGTGAGGGCCGGATGGTGGCCGAGTTCGAGGAGGCGGCGTTCGCCGCGCCCGTCGGCCAGGTGACCGGGCCGGTCGCGACGTCGTTCGGGGTCCACCTTATCCGGGTCGAGGACCGGGCGTCGTCGGAGGTCGAGCTCGTCCAGATCGCGCGGCCCGTCGAGGCCGACTTCGCGCGCGTGCTCGGCGAGGCCGAGGACTTCGCAGCGTTCTTGGTGCTCGAGGACCGCGACTTCGCCGAGGAGGCCCAGGAGCGCGGGATCGCGCCGACGCCGGTCGAGATCACCGAGGGCCAGGAGCAGGTGCCCGGCCTCGACCTCGGCCGCGACTTTTTCCGGTTCTTGCGCCGCGCCTACATCGGCCAGGTGTCGGAGCCGTTCGACGCCGGCGGCAGCTTCGTGATCGCCCGGTTGGTCGAGCGGCGCGAGGCCGGGCCGGCGCCGTACGAGGAGGTCCGGGGCCAAGTCGAGGCCGCCGTCGTCACCGAGAAGAAGAAGGCGATCCAGGTGGCCGCGCTCCGCGACGCCGTCGGCGGGGCGTCGTCGCTGGCGTCGATCGCGGCGGCGACGAGCGCCGGCGTCGAGACGGCCTCGAACGTGATCATGTCGAACCCGACCCTCCCGAGCTACGGCGTCGAGCCCCGCGCGGTCGGGGCCATGTTCGGGCTCCGGCCCGGCCAGCGGAGCGGGGTCATCGAGGGCGACCAGGCCGCGTTCGTCGTCCAGACGACGGCGCTCCGGGGGGCGACCGACGCCGAGTTCACGGAGCCGGTCCGCGAGACCCTCAAGACCCAGCTGCTCCAGCGCAAGCGCTCGCGCGTGCTCCAGGCCTGGCTCGAAGGGCTCCGCGACGAGGCCGAGGTCGACGACTTCCGCAACGACTTGCTGTAGCGAGGAATGAGGCGATAGGAATCAGGAATCGGGGGTGCCCATCGGCCCCTGATTCCTGATTCCTAGTTCCTGAGCCCTCCGCGCCAGCGCCGGGCGGTCCGGTTTTAAGCCCTCGGCACCGGCCCACGTGTGGATCGAGACGGGCACCATGAAGCCGGGCAACGTCCGGCGCAGGGCCGCCGTCAGCGCGTCGGCGTCGAACTGTGCGCCGCCGGCCGGGCGGACGAACGCGACGGGGCGGGCGCCGAACTCGGCGTCAGGCACGGGCACCACGACGGCCTCGGCCACGCCGTCGAGCGCCAGCAGCGCCGCCTCGACACGCTCGGGGCGGACGTTCTCGCCGCCCGACACGAACTGAACGTCGCGGCGCCCGGTCACGACCAGACGGCCCTCGGCGTCGAGGTGGCCAAGGTCGCCGGTCGGGTGCCACTCGCCGAAGGGGCGGACGCCGTCGGGGCCGAGCACGTCGGCCAGCGTCGGCCCGCCGACCTCGATCTCGCCCGCGTCGGAAATCCGGACGGCCCGGTGCGGGAGCGACCGGCCCGAGGTCGCCAGCGCGGCGCGGTCGTCGCCGGGCGCGGTCGCGGTGATGGTCGACGTCATCTCCGTCATCCCGTAGGAGACCACGACGGGAACGTCGGCCGCGACGGCGCGGTCGAGCAGGTCGGCAGGGATCGCGCTGCCGCCGAGCAGGACGGCGTCGAGGCCGGACAAGTCGGCGCCGGCGTCGAGGAGCCGGCCGAGCTGGGTGGCCACGAGCGAGGCATGCGTTGGGCGGAGCCGGGCCACGCGGTCGGCGAGGGGCATCGCGCGCGGCGGGACGGCGAGGGTGGCGCCCGCGAGCGCGCACCGGACCACGACGCCCAGCCCGCCGACGTGGTACAGCGGCAGGTCGAGCAGCCACCGGCTCCGCTCCGTGACGCCGAGCGCCTCGACCACCCCGCGCGCGCTCCACACGTGGTTGCCGACCGTGTGGACGACGGCCTTCGGCTCGCCCGTCGACCCCGACGTGTGGACGACGGTGAACGGCCGGCCGAGCGGGACCGCGGACGCCTCGCGCCTCTCGCCGTTTTGGACGACGTCCGCCAGCGCGGCGGTCTCGACGCCCGGCACCGCCTCGTCGCTGAGGAGCCGGTCGATGCCGAGGCGACCGAGCGCGTCGGCAACGGCGGCGGGCGTCCACCGCGTCGAGAGCGGAACCAACAGACGACCGGTGCGGAGCGCGGCTAGCACGAGCACGACGAGGTCCGGCGACGTCTCGGCCCGGACGGCGACGCGCTCGCCCCCCTCCGCGAGCCGAGCCGCCGTGCCGCTGACGCGGGCGTCGAGGTCGGCCCAGGTCCACGTCTCGGCACCGGTGACGAGCGCCGGCGTGTCCGGTCGCGCGTCGGCGTGCTGGCGGACGGGGTCGGGGACCGTCACGGTCATGGCCGTTCTGAATGCCCCGTCGAGGCGCTACTGCCCCGGGTTCGTTGAGCACCGAAGGTCGTCGAGAAGTCCTCCTTCCCCGCCTGCGCGGGGTCATGCCTGGACAGGCCTGTCCCGAGCGGAGCCAAGGGAACTGGGCAGGGGTGGTAGACCGAGCCGACCGCGAGCCCGGCAACGCGGGCTTGACGGAGCCCTGAGAACGTGCCCGTCCGACCCTCACCCTGTCCCTCTCCCAGAGGGAGAGGGGACGTCGGCCGGGACGATGAGGCGATTCGGGTCACAGCGCGAGCGGCTCGAGTCGGTCGAGGCGGACGGGGTTGGGCGCGAGCACGGCGGCCACGTTGACGGTCGGGCCGGACATCGGGAGTGGGCGGTCCAAGACGTCCTCGGCCAGCCAGCGGTAGGTGTCGAGCCCGGCGGGCGTGTCGCCCAACGCCGCCGCCAGCGCGACCAAGTGCCGCATCCCGACCCCGCTCTCGAACGTGCTGCTGACGACTACGGGCGTCTCGCGACCGGCAAGGAACCGGAGGAAGCTCGCGTCCGCGCCGGCTCCCCCCAGCACCGTCGGCTTCGTGACGAACGCCGCCGCCTCGCGGACGAGGCGGGTCGGGCGGGCCGTCACGTCTCGCAGCGTCTCGTCGAGGGCGAAGGGGACGCCGGTCCGGCGAGCGAACTCGGGCTGGCGCCGCCAATCGGACAGGGGCTCCTCGACGTAGGCGACCGGGACGCCATCGAGGGCGTCGGCGAACGCGGTGGCCTCTTCCACCGACCACGCCCGGTTCGCGTCGAGGCGGAGCGCCGTCTCGCCCAGCACGCCGGCCACCTCCCGGACGACGGCCGCGTCCGCCTCAGGCGAGCGCCGCCCGACCTTGAGCTTGGCGGCCCGCCACCCCTCCGCCGCGACCCGCCTCGCGGTCGGAACCGGGTCGTCGTTCGGGAGCAGTGCGTTGAGGGCGACCGCCGGGACCGTCGGATCGGCCCGTGTCGTGGCCGCGCGCTCGGTCCAGCCATAGACGCGGGCCAGCGACCACCCGAGCTGCTGCGAGGACAGGTCGCCGGACGCCTGGGCGACGGCACAAACCAACGACGGGGGCCGTGGGAGCGAGCCTCGGCCACGCGGGCGCCGGACAGCCGGGCCCTCGAACGACAGGCTCAGACCGTCCAACCACGGCCGTCGCTCGCGGACCCACCGGAGCGTGGCCGGAAGCTCGGCGAGCACGTCGGCGAGCGTGTCCGGCGAGTAGCCTGGCAGCGGCGCGGCGTCGCCCCACCCGACGTGGCCGTCGGCGTCGGTCAGCCGGAGCAGGATCCCCTCGCGCTGGGTGTACGTGCCGGACGGCATCGCCAACGGCCGAGCCAGCGGGAGCCGGTACCGGAACGCCTCGGCTCCGACGATGGCGACCCCGCTCACGTCCACACCCAGCCGGCCGCGAGCACGACCGAGTAGACGAAGAGCAGGCCGGCGGTCTTCCCCAGCAGCGGGTTCAGAACCGTCGGATCACTCGACGTCGCCAGCGTCCGCACCAGGCGCCGGCCGACGAGGGCCGCCAGCGCCGACGCGGCCAGCACGCCGAGGTGGTCGCGAGCGACGAGCGCCAGCGACGCCGGCACGACGACGGCGCCCGAGATGCAGGCGTTGTACAGCCGGACGCCCGCCGGCCGGCCGAACCGGACCACCAGCGTCCGCTTGTCGGCCGCCCGGTCCTCCTCGACGTCGCGGACGTTGTTGGCGAGCAGGATGGCCGTCGCCAAAAAGCCCGGCCCGAGCCCGGCGATGGGCACCCACAGCGGCAGGTCGAGCGCCTGCACGTAGAACGTGCCGCCGACGGCGACCGGCCCGAAGAACACCAGGACGAACAGGTCGGCCAGGCCGGTGTAGGCGAGCGCCCAGCGGCCGGCCGTGTAGGCGACGCCGCTCGCGATCGACGCCAGCCCGAGCGCCAGGATCGGCCACCCGCCCCGCACGATGAGGTAGAGGCCGGCGACGAACGCCAGCGCGAACGCGACGGCCGCCGCCGCCCGCATCTGGCCCGGCGTCACGAGCCCGGCCGCCGTCGCCCGGAGCGGCCCCTTCCGCGCCTCCGTGTCGGCCCCGCGGACGAAGTCCTCGGCGTCGTTGGCGTAGTTCGTCCCGACCTGGATGAGCACGGCCCCAAGGAGGGCGCACGCCGCCGCGAGCGCGTGGAACGCGCCCTGCTCGACGGCCAGCGCCACGCCCACGAGCACGGGCGCGATGGCCGCCGGCAGCGTCTTCGGCCGGGCCGCCGCCAGCCACGTGCGGGCGTGCGAGGGCGCCGGGGCGGTCACGTCAGCCACAGCTCCAGCCGGTCGAGGAGGGCGTCGAGGGCGGGACGGTCGGCCCGCTTCACCTTGAGCGCGAGGGCGCCGTCGGACGAGCCGGGGATGTCCGCCACGCGCTCCATCGGCCACGTGCGGAGCGTGAGCGTGTCGCCCCAGAACCGCCGCGTGTGGCGGACCTCCTCGAGGTCGGTCATGTCGAACCGGAACGTCTGGGAGGGCCTCTTGAACAGACCGATAAACTTGATCTGAATCTCGACCACGACGTCGTCGCCCTCCAGGCAAACGACCCCGCTCATCTCGGAGAGCCCGCTGTGGCTGTCGCTGATCGAGAACGGAACGGAGAGCATGCGGGTGATGGGTGATGAGTGATGGGTAAAGGGCATCGACTCATCACCCTTTACCCTTCACCCACAACTCAGCCTACGGGCGGTAGCCGTCGGCGTCGAAGGTCGGGGCGCGGCGGTCGAGGTAGGCGTTCTTGCCCTCCTGCCCTTCCTCGGTCATGTAGAACAGCATCGTCGCGTGGCCGGCCAGCTCCTGGAGGCCCGCGCCGCCGTCCTCGTCGGCATTCGCGGCGGCCTTGATCATGCGGATGGCGAGGTTCGAGTTGGCCAGGATCTCGCGGCACCACTGGACCGTCTCGCGCTCGAGCTCGGCGAGTGGGACGACCGTGTTGACCAAGCCCATCTCCAGCGCCTCTTGCGCCGAGTAGGGCCGGCACAGGAACCAGATCTCGCGCGCCTTTTTCTGGCCGACGATCCGCGCGAGGTGCGTCGTCCCGTAGCCGGCGTCGAACGAGCCCACCTTCGGGCCGGTCTGCATGAACCGTGCGTTGTCGCTCGCAATCGTCAGGTCGCAGACGACGTGGAGCACGTGGCCGCCGCCGACGGCCCACCCGTTGACGGCCGCGATGACCGGCTTCGGCATCTTGCGGATCCGCGTCTGGAAGTCGAGGACGTTGAGCCGCTGGGTCCCGGTCTCTTTCCCGTTCTCGACCTCGCGGTAGCCGTGGTCGCCGCGGATCCGCTGGTCGCCGCCGGAGCAGAACGCTTGGTCGCCCGCACCTGTCAGCACGAACACGCCGATGGACGGGTCGTCGCGGGCGTCATCGATGGCCGCGATCATCTCGGTCACGGTCGTCGGCCGGAAGGCGTTGCGGACCTCGGGCCGGTGGATCGTCACCCGAGCGATCCCGGCCGTGTCGGTCCCGGCCGCGCCCTTCTCGTAGACGATGTCCTCGAACGTGCCGACGGACTCCCACTCGAAGGGGCCGGAGACGGTGGGGCGGTCGGTCGTGTGGTGCGGTCGGGTCTCGGCCATCAAGAGAGGGAGTCGGTCAGGAGGCGGGCGAGGGCGTCGGGCGCCTCGGCTGGGAGGAGGTGAGCGGCGCCCGGGACGAGCGCGACGCCGACGCCGCCGGCCTCGGCCATCGCGCCAGCCAGGCGGACGAATTTGGCGTCGCGCTCGCCTGCTACGGCGAGGGCCAGGGTGGAGATTCCGGCCAGGGCTCCCCAGTGACTCGGCTGGGCCCCGGTCCCCATCCCCGCCAGCGACCGCCCCAGCTCGGCCGCGTCGTTGTGCGCGATCCGGTCGGCGGTGAGGTGCCGGCGGAGGGCAGCGGGCAGGTCGAAAAGTGGCATCCGGTACCAGCGGTCGACGAACGCCGGGAGGTCGGCGGCGATCTCGGCGGCCCGAACCGCGTCGAGCGCCCGCCGCTCGGCCCGCTCGCGCGCCGTCCGCAGGCCCGGCGACGCGGAGACGAGCACCAGCCGCCGGACGGCTCGGGGCCGCGTCACGGCGACGTGGAGCGCCAGCCGACCGCCCATCGAGTAGCCCACGAGGTCGACCGGGCCGTCCCGCTCGGCCACGACGCGGGCGGCGGCCCCGTCCATCGTGTACGCTTGGGCGTCGAGGTCGGTGGCCGTGCCGTGGCCCGGCAGGTCGGGCGCGGCCACGTCCCACGCTTGGGGAAGCCCGGCGCGGACCGCGTCCCAATCGGCGCCTCGGCCCAAGAACCCGTGGAGGAGGACCAGCGGCCTCACGCGAGCGCCGCGTCGACGGCCTCGGCCACGGCCGCGACGATGCGTCGGCGGAGGTCGGCCTGCTCGCGGCGGTCCGTCCGCACCTCGATCACGCTCGACGTTCCCGAGGCCACCGCGTCCGTCAGCGCCGCCTCGAAGGCATCGGGCGTCGTCGGCGCGGCGTACCGTAGGCCGACCTGGCGGGCGGCGGCCTCGAAGCCGAGCCCGTGGGGCGTCCCGAAAACGCGCTCGAACGTGGTCTCGTCCAGCGACTCGGCGACCGGGAGCTGGTGGAAGATGCCGCCCCCGTCGTTGTTGACGACGACGACGACGACCGGCGGGCCGTCGCGCAGGAGCGCCAGGCTGGTCTGGTCGTGGAGCAGCGCCAGGTCGCCGATGAGCAGCGCCGTCGGCAGGCCGCGCCCGCGCGCGAACCCGGCCGCCGTGGCGACGGTCCCGTCGATCCCGCTCGCCCCCCGGTTCGCCGTCACGACGACGGCCGAGCCGCCGGCGGCGAACGTGTCGAGGTCGCGGACCGGCATCGAGGCCGCGGCGACGAGGCCGGCCCCCTTCGGCAACGACTCCGCCAGCGCCCGGGCGACGACGGGCTCCGACAGCCCGGACGCCGCGAGCACGGCGTCGGCGGCATCGTGGGCAGCGTCGACCGCCGTCTGCCAGCGGGCGCGCCAGCCGTCCGGCGGGGCAATGGGCCGCCGCGAGCCCTGGTCGGCCAGCGCCGCCGCGAGCGCCCGGGCGACGGGGCCAGGCTCGCCCGTCAGCCGGTGCGTCACGCGGTGGGCCGGGTCGAGCCGCGCCCGATCCGGGTGGACCCGGACGTAGAGGCCCGGCCGGGCGTCGGCGGTCCATCGGGCGAGCCGCTTCGACGTCGGGCGCCCGCCGACGTGGAGCACGGCCTCGGGCACGATCTCGCGGAGCCGGTCGCTGGCGAGCGCGAGGTCGAACGCGCGCGGGGCGCCGTGGCCGACGCCGGACAGGAGGTCCGCGACGAGCGGCCATCCCAGGCGCTCGGCGATCTCGGCGGCGGCCGGTGCCGTCTCGGCGTCGTCGGCGGGGAGCGGGCCCAGGACGACCAGCCCACGCTCGCCCCCGTCGAGGAGGTGGGCGAGGTCGCGGACCTCGGGGTGAGACGGCGGTCGGGCCCTGCGCGTGTACGGGTCGTCGCCGTCGAGCCAGCGGGCCAGCGGTGCGAGAAGCGCATCCACGTCCGTCCCGTCCGGTGTCGGGGCGAGCGGCTCGCGGAAGGGGAGGTTGAGGTGGACCGGCCCGCCGTCGTGAGTCCGGGTGACGGCCTCCGCCACCGTCGTCAGCACGAACGCGGGGTCGATTTCCGATGACGGCGTGCCGAGGTCGAACGCCCACCGGGCGACGGTCGAAAAGAGGCCGGGCTGGCGGATGGCCTGGTTGGCCCCGGCCTCGCGGAGCTCGGGCGGCCGGTCGGCCGTGAGCAGGAGCAGCGGGACGCCCGACTGCCGCGCCTCGACGGCGGCCGGGAGCAGGTTCGCCACGGCCGTCCCGCTCGTCGTCACGACGGCGGCCGGGCGGCCCGTCGCCTTGGCCCACCCGAGGGCGACGAACCCGGCGGCCCGCTCGTCCCAATGCACGAGGGCCTCGGCGTGCGGGTTCTGCGCGACGGCGACGGCCAGCGGCGTGCTCCGGCTGCCGGGGCAGACCACGAACAACGTCGTCCCCTGGCGGACCAGCTCCTCGACGAGCAGCGCCGCCCACAGGTGGTTGACGTTGGGGGACGAGGTCAGAGTTGGGAGTTCGGAGTTCATGGGTTGCGGCTCAAAGCTCCTGAGGCGATCCGGGAGGTCAACCCCGAACTCTGAACTCCGAACTCGCTAGGCCTCGACGCGGTCGGTGAGCCCGAGCACGCGCGCGAAGTCGCCGATCTTGTGCTCGATCTCGGCCCACTCGGACGCCGGGTCGGACCCGGCCACGATGCCGGCGCCGGAGTACAGCGACAGCGACCGCCCGTCGACCAGCCCGGACCGGATGCCGACGGCGAGGTCGGCCGCCTCGCGCCCGTGCTCGTCCCGGCCCACCCAGCCGACCGGCCCGGCGTAGAGCCCGCGGTCGAACGTCTCCAGCCGGTCGATGGCGTCGAGCGCGGTCGGCGTCGGCGTCCCGCCCACGGCCGGCGTCGGGTGGAGCGCCCGCAGCACCTCGCGCACGCCGACGCCCTCGGCGAGCGTCGCGCGGACGCCGGTGCGGAGGTGGCGGCCCCGGGCCAGCGTCATCGCGGCGGCCTCGGCGTCGGTCTCGACGGACGTTGTCAAGGGGCCGAGCGCGTCGACGATGGCGTCGCGGACGTAGGCGTGCTCGCGGCGGTCCTTCTCGCTCGCCAGCAGCTCGTCGCGGAGCCGGTCGTCGGCGGCGTCGGCCTCGGCGCGGGGGCGCGTGCCGGCGACGGCCTCGGTCGAGAGCGCGCGGCCGTCCAACCGGAGCAGCCGCTCGGGCGTCGCCGTCAGGAACGCGGGGCCGTCGGGCGGAGCGACGAGGGCGTGGTAGCAGCGCGGCGTCGCCGCTTCGAGCCGCCGCAGCAGGTCGGCGGCGTCGACGGGCTCGTCGAACAGGAACCGGGCGCGGCGGGCGAGGACCACCTTGTCGAGGCCGCCGTGGTCGACCGCGCCGAGGGCCGAGCGGAGCATCCGGTCCCACTCGGCGCGGTCGGGGTCGTCGCGGCGCATGAACGGGAGCGGCAGGGCCCCCGCGACGTCCCCTCGGGCCGGCCGGAGCGCTGCGAGGGCGCCCCGCGCCACGTCGACCGGCTCGCCGGGCGCGAGGTGGACCGCCAGCCGGGCCGTCCGCCCGTCCGAGCGGAGCTCGACGCGGGGCAGCGCGAACCGGACCGCTCCGAACGCGGCCCACTCCTCCCCCACCTCGGCCGCGCTGTCGAACCGGGCCGTCGTCGCCAGCCGCGCGCCGGGCGGCAGCAGCGCCAGCAGGTCGCCGAGCGAGTCGAGCTCGGCCAGCGACGGCACGTCCAGCACCCGGGCGGCGCCGACGCTCGCGCGGGCCTCCGCCTCGCCGCGACCCCGCCAGTAGTGGGTCGGCTCCCCTTCTTGGGCCGCGGCCCACAGCAGCGGGTCGACCGGATCGACGGGCAGCTCGACGCGCAAGACCCGGTCGCCACGCCACGTGCGGACGGCCCGGTCGAGGGCCTCGGCCAGGCGGGCGGGGACGGAAGCCGGAGCGAGCGGGGCGAGGGGCACGGCCGGGGACGACGTGGGGGCGGATCAGGCATAACCCGAAGGACGTCGTCGGGTTTCAGAAAATAGTGAAAGCACGAGGGCTTCACCACGCCCGGGCACCCCGAAGGGCCCGGCGGGGTACGGCCTCCCTATCGCCCTTCGACCCCGTGACCAAACCGCCCATCGGCCAGGCCCCCGGCAAGCGCCGGCACGTCGAGGCCATGTTCGACGACATCGCCCCGCGCTACGACCTGCTCAACCGGGTCTTGTCGTTCGGCATCGACGTCCGCTGGCGGAAGCGGGCCGTCGCGTGGCTGGCGGACGGGCTCTCGGGACGGCCGGAGCGGCTGCTCGACGTGGCGACGGGCACGGCCGACCTCGCCATCGCGGCCCTGTCGCTCGGGCCCACGGAGGTCGTCGGGGTCGACATCTCGGACGGGATGCTGGAGGGCGGGCGCGCCAAGCTCCGCGAGCGCGGGCTCGCCGGCCGCGTGGCCCTCGTTCAGGGCGACGCCGCCGACCTCCCGTTCGAGGACGACGCCTTCGACGGCGCGTTCGTGGCGTTCGGCGTCCGCAACTTCGAGGACCTACGGGCCGGGCTCGAGGGCATCCGCCGCGTGCTCCGGCCCGGCGCCCCGCTCGTCGTGCTCGAAACCAGCCAGCCGACGGCGTTCCCGTTCAAGCAGGGCTACCGGATCTACTCGCGTTACCTGATCCCCCGGATCGGCCAGGCGATCAGCGGCAACGCGGAGGCGTACGAGTACCTCCCCGAGTCGGCCCGGCAGTTCCCGTACGGCGAGGCGTTCTTGGCCGAGATGCGGGCGGCCGGGTACACCGACTGCCGCGCGCGGCCCCAGACGTTCGGGGTGGCCAGCTTGTACCGCGGCCGGGCCTGACGCGCCGCGCTACTCCAGCACCATCCGGGCCTCGTCGGCCCAGATCCGGCGGAGGCCGACGCTCAGGCCGACGAACGGGCCGGGACGACCGTCGCGGCCCAGCTCCTGCGTCACCCAGAGGCCGACGGGGACCGACATCGTCGGCGTGAGGGGGAGCGCGACGCGCGGGCGGAGCGAGAGCGAGGGGACCGCGACCGACTCCGTGCCGCGCAGCCCCCGGTCCGTTTGGTAGAAGCTGGCGCCGAGCCCGAGCCCGACCTCGGCCCCGCGCAGGACCGACCGGCGGTCCGCGCCGCGACCGAGCGCGACGATGACCTCACCGCCGACCGTGGCCGTGGTATGGGGGTCCACTCCGTCCGCTCCGAGCGGCCGGTCGAGCGAGCTCGTGACGGCGCTCGCCAGAGCGATCGCGTGGCCGCTGCCGAACCGGTAGCCGCCCTCGAACGCGACGGCCGCGTTCAGCTCGGGCTGCCCAACGGCGGGGCCGACGGCGACGGTGCTCGACGCGAACAGGCCCGAGAGGAACGGCCGGTGCCGCTCGACCAGGTCGCGCTGAGCGCGGTCGATCATCGGCTCGGAGCCGGGGAACTCGTCGGGGACGATCTGGGCGCCGGCCGGCAGGGCGAGTGCGACAAGGAGAGCGAGGGCGGCAAGACGACGCATGGCGGAAGGAGGCGGATCAGCGGAAGAGTAGGCCACGAATCCCCAGCCGCCAAGCGCGCGCCAGGTCACCCTCGCCATTCGAGCGTGCCCTCGTAGACGGTCTCGGCCGGCCCCGCCAGCGTCAGGTCGGAGACCGCGTCGCCATCGACGCGGAAGCCGACACCGAGCGTCCCGCCCGGCATCTCGACGGCGACGCTCTGGCGCGCGCCGTCGCCTAAGCGGCCGTCGAGGTGGGCCACGAGGGCCGACGCGAGGGCGCCGGTCCCACACGCCAGCGTCTCGGCCTCGACGCCCTTCTCGAACGTCCGCACGCGGACGCGGTCGGGCCCGGCGACCTCGACGAAGTCGACGTTCGTGCCGGCCGGGGCGAACGCGGGGTCGTGGCGGAGCCGCCGGCCGAGCCCCTCCACGTCGGCCTGGCCCACGTCGTCGGTGAACACGACGGCGTGCTCGGTCCCGGTCCAGATGCGCAAGGCGCCGCCGACGCCGGCCGGCCCGAAGTCGCGGGGCGGCGGGACGTCGAGCGAGACCGGGCCGGACGCCGCGCGGTCCGGGACGAGCGCCCGGTACGGCCCGCCGTCGGTGTCGAAGGCGAGCCGGACGCCGTCGGCGGTGTCGGTGCCGAGCCCGGCGCGGGCGGCGAAGCGGGCGAGGCACCGGGCCCCGTTGCCACACATGGTCCCGAGCGAGCCGTCGGCGTTGCGGTAGCGCATCCGGAAATCGGCCGCCCCGTCGGGAGCCTGCCCTGAGCCTGCCGAAGGGTCGTCGAGCGCGAGGAGGCCGTCGGCGCCGACGCCGGTGCGGCGGGGGCACACGCGCCGGGCGAGCGCCTCCAGCTCGTCGTCGGAGAACCGGAGGAACCGGTTGTCGAGGACGACGAAGTCGTTGCCGGCCCCGTTCATCTTGGCGAACGGGACGACGAGCGCGGGGCGGTCGGCGGGGCGGTCGGTCATCGGCGCGGTACGCCACCCGCTCCGCGCCGATCCCGGACCCCCGCCCGCCGACGGGCGTAGCCGGCCCGTGACGCGCCGCCGTCGCACGTCCCGTCGAGCTTCCCCCTCCCCTGCACGCCCCCGACCGCTTGGCCGAGATCTCCGCCCCCATCGACCGCACCGTCACCGTCAGCGGCGCCGAGCCGCTGATGCTGTTCGGGTTCAACGACGTCTACCTCCGCCGGATCGAGTCGGCGTTCTCCGACACCCGGATCGTCGCCCGCGGCGACCAGCTCAAGCTCCGCGGCCCGGCCGACCAGGTCGACCGGATCGAGCGGGTCGTCGGCGAGCTCGTCGTGATCCTCAACCGGAACGGCAACCTCACCGAGAACGACGTCGACACGGTCTTGGACCTGGCCCGCGTGGGCACGGGGATGCAGCGGTCCGGCGGCCAGGACGCCATCCTGTTCACGCCGCAGGGCGGGACGATCCAGGCCAAGACGCCCGGCCAGGCCCGGCTCGTCGAGGCCGCGCGCCAGTCCGATATCGTGTTCGCGGTCGGCCCGGCGGGGACGGGCAAGACGTACACGGCCGTCGCCCTGGCCGTGAGCGCGCTCAAGAGCCGGCAGGTCAAGAAGATCGTGCTGGCGCGGCCGGCGGTCGAGGCCGGCGAGAGCCTGGGGTTCCTGCCCGGCGGGCTCCGCGACAAGGTCGACCCGTACCTCCGGCCGCTTTACGACGCGCTCGACGACATGATCGAGCAGGACAAGCTCCCGAGCTATCTCGACCGGAACATCGTCGAGATCGTGCCGCTAGCGTACATGAGGGGAAGAACGTTGAACACGTCCTTTGTGATCCTGGACGAGGCACAGAACGCGACGACGGGCCAGATGAAGATGTTCTTGACGCGGCTCGGCGCCGGCAGCCGGGCCATCGTCACGGGCGACGCCTCCCAGACCGACCTCCCGTCGCGGGCCCAGTCCGGGCTCGTCCGCGCGCGCGAGATCCTGGAGGGCGTCGACGGCATCTCGTTCATCGACTTCGGCAAGGAGGACGTCGTCCGCCACAAGCTGGTCAAGGACATCATCGCCGCCTACGAGCGGGCGGGGGACGAGTGAGTGGGCCCGTGGACTCGTGGACCTGTGAGGGACCGCTGAGGCTTCCCGCACGAGTCCACCTGTCCACGTCTCCACGTGTCCACACGCCCATGACCTACGGCGACCTCGACCTCCACCCGTTGCCCGAGGGGCGGTTCACGGTCGGCCTCGACAAGCGGTTCGTGCCCCACGCCGAGGGCGACCCGGCGCGGCCGGGGACCCTGTTCATCTCGGTCACCCCGTTCCTGGTGCGGACGCCCGAGGCGACGCTGCTCGTCGACACCGGGCTGGGGTCGTGGGCCGAGGGGCGGGGGACGGAGTTCCTGATCGAGGGGTTGGCGGCGCACGGCGTCGCGCCCGAGGCCGTCGACCGCGTCGTCCTGTCGCACTTGCACTTCGACCACGCGGGCGGCGCGATCTCGCCCGTCGGCGACGGCTGGCGGCCGACGTTCCCCCGGGCCGACTACGTGGTGCAGGCGGCCGAGATCACGGCGGAGGGCTACGCGGGCGAGTCGGCACGGGCCCGGGACGTGGTGGTCGAGACCCTCGACCGCGAGGGCCAGCTCGCCCGCGTTGACGGCGACGTCGAGGTCGGCCGCGTGGCGCTCGAGGTGACCGGCGGCCACACGGGCGCCCATCAGATCGTCCGCGTGCGGTCGGGCGACCTCCAGGCCGTCTTCGGGGGCGACGTGCTCGGCACGCCGGGCGCGGTCACGCGGCGCTACCAGGCGAAGTACGACGTGGACCCGGCCCGGTCGCAGGCGTGGCGCGACCGGCTCGTCGCCGAGGCCGCCGAGACGGGCCGCCTCCTCCTGTTCTACCACTCGACGTCGCAGCCGGCCGCGTTCGTGGCCGAGGGGGCCCGGGGCCACCGCGAGCTCGAGCCGGTCGGGCTGTAGACGCCGAAGGGCCTGTCGGGCGTTCGGGACGTCGCCTACTTTCCATCAGCCCCCCGCCCCGCCATGCGCCTCGCCCTCCTCGCCCTCGCCGCCCTCACCGTCGCCGGCTGCGACTCCACGACCTCCGAGGAGCGGCCGCCCGAGACCGAGTTCGTCGGCGTGACCGTCGCGTACCGCGTGTCCGTCGTCGGCGAGTCGTTCGACGTCGCCGTGACCTACACTGGCGCCGACGGCGAGGTCCGGAACGAGGCCGTCGACTTTTCCCGGGGCACGTCGTACGGCCAGGACGTCACGCTCGACCCGGGCACCTCGGGGACGTTTACGCTGTCGGCCACCGGCTTGATCGACGACGGCCGGCTGGCGGCGAGCATCGTCGTCACCCGGGACGACACGGGCGACGAGGTGGCCTCCGACGCCGACGTCATCACCACGACCGGAGCCGGAGAAGAGGCGAGCGTCACGGCCCGTGTCGACGTTCCGGAGGTCGTGGTCACGCCGGGGTCGGGCTAGCGTCGCGGGCGACGGCCGCAAACTCGGCCAGCATCATCGCGGTCGCGCCCCACACCTCGAGCCCGGCGAGGCGTAGCGGCCTCTCGTCGTCACTGGCGATGGCGTTCCACCAGCGGACGGCGCTGGGTAGTGAGCGAGGGGAGGGACCGCTCCGAGGACGGATCGAAATCAGCAAGGAATACCGTTTCCACAGTTTCCGTCTCCTGGACCACCGGGACCGCCGCTGTTTGTGCCTTTCACGACGACATCGTACCTGTAGGTGCTCGAATACCCCGTCGACGTATCCGTAACCGTGACCTCTAGCTGCTCCGTGTAGTCGTCGGGCTGCTGCGTGAACGTGAAGGACGCCGACGGTGCCGTAGAGGGGTTGTTTGCCCACTGATACGTAAACGGTCCGTGTCCCCCGATGACAGCGATCGAATAGTTGTACGTGCCGGACTGGTCCACCTCGTCCGGACCGTAGAAGCCGGCGATGAACCCGCCGACGGCGAGGAGCGCGTTGATCTCGCCGTAGCCGATGTCGGACTGGCGGTTGCTCTTGAAGCGAGCGGCGTTTCGCAACCGCTGGAGCACCTGAGCTCTGGTCTGGGTGAGATCACGGGACCACACAAGCGCGGCGATCCCGCTCACGATGGCCGTCGCGCCAGAGGAACCGCCGATTCTCGAAATTTGATTCTCGTTGAGCCCCGTCGTCTGGCCGGTGGTGTACGCCGCGAACTCGACCTGGGGGCCATAATGGCAGAGGCTACAGGGTGATGTACCGGACGGGGCCAATCCCGTGACGGCGACGACCTCAGGCATATCCGCTGGGAACACCACGTCGGTGACGGAATCAGCACAGGTACCAGCTGCGCCGATGAACAGCGTGTTGTGGTCGGGGTCGTCGTGGTAGTACTCGATGGTGCTGGCTACGGACGTGTTTCCCCACGACCAGCCCCATGCCATGTTCACGATGTCTGAATCGAACAGGCCTTTATCGGCTGCCCGACGGATCCCCTCCCGGACCTCGCCCCACCGGCCGGGACCTGCGAACACGCCATCAAGCGAGCGGATTCCGACGGCATCCGCAGCGTAAGCCACACCTACGACGTTCTTCCCATCGCGCGGGGCCGCCGCCAACCCGAGGATTTTCGTCCCATGACTGTTCGTGTCGTTCCATTCTGGAGGACCGCTGTTGCCGTTCGCGTCCGTGAAGTCGTAGGCAATGGAACGCCCGCTGCTCTGCCCATCGGCGAACTCGGACTGGAGTTGTGGCTGGTACACGCTGGTCCCGGTGTCCACCACACCGATCTTGATGCCAGCCCCCGTCGCGAGCTGCCACGCCGGGCGCACGCGGTGCCTGAGAAGGGTGTGGGGCACGAGGTCTCCGGGAGGTTCTATCTCACCACTCGCCGTCGCGTCCGCCTCGCAGCTGCTCATGAGGACGTCCGAGGGGTCGAAAGACGCGGGTTCTACGTAAGCGACGTACGGAAGCGCGCGGAGCGCACGGACCGACCCCATACCGCCGATCCGGAGGTCCACAAACGGGTGGAGGTCGTCGACGTAGAGCAGCGTCGCGCCTACGGCGTCGATAAGCTGGCCCGTGAGCGGTTCCCAGAGCGAGGGGTCGAGCAGTGCGCGACCACGGTCATCGACGCCGCGCGCTGCTCCCGGTGCCTTCAGCCCGACGGTGACGGTGCTGTCGAGGGCGGCGACGTGCGCCCAGAGGTCTTCCGACGACATCTCTGCCCAATGATCGTACCCCGCAGTCGTTTGGCGGGTGTCGGAGAGTAAGAGAGCGTTCCCGTCGGACGAGCGCGCAGCGTTCGGCGCGGAACTGAGCGGCTCCGAACACGCAGACAGTGTGAAGAAGACGGCGAGAAACGAAAAGAGCGTGCTCTTCCTGAGCATAGGATGGAGAGAAATGGACGCTGGGAACTCAGAGAGAGAGAGAGAGAGTTCCACACATGTGTCACAAAACCAGTTTCTATGAAGTCGTCTACCGGACTTCCGATCTTCACGCTCGCTCTTGGGTGTCTCTTTTTTCTCTCTGCCTGCGACAGCGGACTCGTGAGCGGGGACGGGCGGATCTACCCCGGCGGGCAGTACTTCGGTGAACACCTCGCTCTCGACGGCGACCACCTCCTCGCCAGCGCATGGGGGACCGATGACGCGTTTGTCTTGGATCGGGGAACGGAAGGTTGGAGCGTCAGATCCGATTTGTCTCCTGGCAGCTCTTCGGGAGAATTCGGGTTCTCTGTCTCCTTACAAGACGGGATCGCGGTGGTTGGAAGTCCGGTCTTCGGCGGGGAGCGAGGAAGCTCCGTCTATATCTTCGAGCAGGAAGGGAGTACGTGGTCTCGCGCCGCCGCGCTCGATCCGCCGAGCGAGCTTCGGACGGAGCGATGGTTTGGAGAGACCGTGCGAGTCTCTAACGGCGTGGTCGCAGCGTCCCTCGGCCCCGTAAGAGAAGAGTTGAGCGGCAACCTCGTGGACTCCGCTGCAGTCGTGTTCTACGAGAAGGAAGCGGGTTCTTGGAGAGAAACGGGACGGGTCTCAGAGCCCGTCTTTGAGCGGTCAACCGCATTCTCTGGCTCCGGCTTTGGAGGTGCCTTCGATCTGGACGGAGATCGTTTCGCTGTCTCGTCCCCTGGGGAGGACTATAACGGGATCCGAGACAGCGGCGTCGTCCGCATCTACGAGCGCGTCGGGGATCGCTGGGAGCTCAGCGCGGCGGTCCAGACCGACGACCCCTCCGGGAATGGCGGCATTGGAAACCGAGCGGTCGAGCTAGACGGCTCTACGCTCGTCACCGACGCCAGCGGCCGGGACAGCGCGGGCCTCCCAGCCCGCGTCCTCGTCGTCTTCCGTGAGACCGGCGGCGTGTGGCGGCAGGAGGCCGTCCTCCGCCCCGAGACCATCGGCACGCGCGACAGCTACGGGTGGACGTACGACCTCGACGGCGACCGGCTGGCGGTGAGCGCGTCCGGACGCGCGGACTTCCGCGGCTCCGCGCTCGTGTTCGCGCGGACGGCGGCGGGGACGTGGGAGCTCGAGCAGGAGGTGTGGCCGGAGGGGCTCGGCCCAAACTCGCTCTTCGGCGAGGACGTGGCGCTCGACGGCGACCGGCTGATGGTCGGCGCAGCAGGCGTCGGCGGCGAGGAGGGCGGGGTGTACGAGTTCCGCCGCCAGGGCGGAGAGTGGGTGCAGGTCAGGTAGCCGCTCAGCCTCTGGGCACCGTCACACCCCGGGCGACGGCGGCGAACTCGGCCAGCATCATGGCCGTCGCGCCCCACACTTCGAGCCCGCCGAGGTCGAAGAACGGCACGTCGAACCGGCCGAGCGGGGCGTCGCGCATCGCCCGCCCGCGCCGCGTCGGGTCGAGGAGCTCGGCGACGGGCACCTCGACGACGGCGGCGACCTCGGTCTCCTGGGCCACGAACGGGGGGCGCCCGGGCGTCGTCGCGACGACGGGCCAGACGGAGAACCGCGACGGGGGGATGTAGAGCGGCGTCAGCCGGCCGAGCACGGCCACGGCGTCGGGGGCCACGCCCACTTCCTCGAAGGCCTCGCGCCGGGCCGCGTCCTCGGGCGTCTCGCCGGGCTCCAGGCTCCCGCCGGGCAGCGACACCTGCCCGGCGTGATCGCGGAGGCCGGCGTGGCGGACGGTCAAGACGAGGTGGGCGTAGCCGTCCGCGTCCGGGTAGAGCAGGACAAGCGTGGCCGCCGGCCGCCCTTGGTTGAGCTCGGTCGACAGCGTCTCGACGGCCGCCCGCGCCGGGAACGGCGCCATCTCGGCGTGGGCGTCGTGGCCAGGCAGCGGCTGGCGGAGGCGGGCAACGAGAGCGGCGGCGAGCGCGTCGAAGTCGGGCATCGGGGTCCAACCCGAGCGGCCCGGCGCGGCTCCCGCTACAGCCCCTCGGCGTCGGGGCCTCGGGCGATCATCGTGTAGCCGGACTGGACGCGCGGGGTCACCAGGAGCTCCTGGACGTTGACGCGCTCGGACGCACGCGCGCAGTAGGCGACGGCGTCGGCCACGTCCTCGGCCGTGAGCGCGTTCGTGTCGGCGTAGACGGCGTCGGCCCGCTCCCGGTCGCCGTCGAACCGGACGAGCGAGAAGTCGGTCTCGACGATGCCCGGCGAGACCGTCGTCGCACGGACGGGCGTCCCGTGGAGGTCCACCTTGAGCCCGTTCGTCAGCGCCAGCACGGCCGCCTTCGTCGCGCAGTACACGACGCCGCCGGGGTAGACGGCGTGGGCCGCCGTCGACCCCAGCGTGATCACGTGGCCCCGCCCGCGCGCCAGCATCCCCGGCACGACCGCCCGGATCCCGTTGACGACGCCCTTGACGTTGACGTCCACCATGAGGTCGACGTCGGCGACCGTGTTCTCCCAAACCGGGTCGAGCCCTTTTGAGAGCCCGGCGTTGAGGACGGCCACGTCGATCTCGGCCCAGCCGTCGGGCAAGCCGGCGACGGCGTCGAGGTGGGCCTGCGCGTCGGTCACGTCGAGCACGACCGCGAGCGCGGTCCCGTCGCCATGGGCAGCGTTGAGGTCGGCGGCGAGCGCGTCGAGCGTGCCCTTCGAGCGGGCGGCCAGAATCACGCGGTCGCCCCCAGCGGCGAACGTGCGGGCGCAAGCGGCGCCGATGCCGGCCGAGGCGCCAGTGACGAACACGGTGAGACGGTCGGGCATGGGTCAGAGGTCAGCAGCGATCAGGGTCAGCGAGATGCCCCACCGTGGCACCCGTAGGGGCGTGGCGTGCCACGCCCTCTCGGGGCCCGCAAACTCGCACCGGACGAGACGGCTGTCGCGCCCCCACCTCGCCAGCCGGCGCCGAGTGGACGCGGGCTAGCGGTTACGTCCCATAGTCGTAGAACCCCTGGCCCGACTTCCGTCCGAGCCGGCCGGCGGCCACCATCTTGCGGAGCAGCGGGCACGGCCGGTACTTGTCCTCGCCGAGCTCGCGGTGGAGCACCTCCAGGATGGCGAGGCACACGTCGAGCCCGATAAAGTCGGCCAGCGTCAGCGGGCCCATCGGGTGGGCCATCCCCAGCGTCATCACCTGGTCGACGGCCTCGGCCGTCGCGACGCCCTCGTGGACGCAGAAGACGGCCTCGTTGATCATCGGCATCAGGACCCGGTTCGAGACGAACCCGGCCGCGTCGTTGACCTCGACGGGCACCTTGCCCAGCCCCTCCGCCAGCTCCCTCACCGTCTCGAAGGTCGCGTCGCTCGTCGCCAGCCCGCGGACGACCTCGACGAGCGCCATCACCGGGACCGGGTTGAAAAAGTGCATCCCGACGACCTGCTCCGGCCGGTCCGTCGCCCCGGCGATCTGGGTGATCGAGATCGACGACGTGTTCGAGGCCAGGATCGCGTCGGCCGGGGCGGCGTCGTCCATGGCCTGGAAGATCTTGGCCTTGAGCGCCGCGTCCTCCGTCGCCGCCTCCACGACCAGATCCGCTTGGGCGACCCCGTGAGCGAGATCCGTCCGGGTCGCGATCCGGCCGAGCGTGGCCGCTTGGTCCTCGGCCGTGATCCGCTCCTTGGCCACCTGGCGGCCCAGGTTCTTGTCGATGGTGCCGAGCGCGGCGTCGAGCCGGGACTGGTCGAGGTCGACGAGCGTGACGGCGTGGCCGGCCTGGGCGAACACGTGGGCGATGCCGTTGCCCATGGTGCCGGCGCCGATGACGGTGACGTTCATACAGAGAGGGGTCGGAGGGGAAGGGGTGCTAGCGGTCGGGGCCGACAAGATCGCCCGCGGAGTCGACGAGGAGCGGACGGCCGCCTCGGAACACGACGGCGAGGCCGTGACGGAACGGCCGAGCGCTCCGGTAGGCCGGCTCGATGACCACCCCGCCCTCGGTGTCGACGTAGCCCCACGCGCCTCCGAGTCGGACCGCCGCGAGGCTCTCCGAGAACGCGCCGGCCCGCTCGAAGCGGGGCTCGACGACCATCACGCCCGTCGAATCGATGTAGCCCCACTGGCCGTCCACTCGGACCGCTGCCAGTCCCTCCGAAAACGGCCCGGCGGCCTCGAACTGGGGCTCGATGACAAAGTCCCCGGTCGGGTTGACGTATCCGATCTCGCCCCCCTGCCCCACGCGGGCCAGCCCCCCCGTGAATGCCAGGGCCGGCCCTTCGAACTGAGGTTCGATGGCGACCTCGCCCTCCCGCGTCAGGTACCCCCAGCGCCGCCCCTTCTCCGGCCGGAACGCGGCGAGCCCCTCCGAAAACACCTTCACCTCGTCGTGCGGGAGTTCGAGGACGACCCGCCCGTTGGGGTCGATCGCGACGGTCCGGTCCGAGGGGGACCCGCCTCCGATCTGGATCAGGATCTTCTGGACCAGCGTCAGCCTCCCCTCCCGGAGCCGGACCACGGACAGCCCGCTCCGAAAGACGGTCGCCTCGGGGAGCGTGGGCGCGACGACCTCCTGCCCGTCCGGCGCGACGAACCCGTACCGCCGGTCCCGGCCCGTCCCCACGCGGACCCGCGCTCGGCCGTCGGCGAAGGCGAGGACCTCGTCGTACACCGGCTCCACGACGATCCGGCCGGAGGGGTCGATAGCCCCGACCCTCCCGCCGACCCCGACCGTCGCTCGGCCCTCATGGAACTCGGAGGCCCCGTCGAACTGGGCCGGCACGGCGACCTCGCCGTCGGCGGTCACGAAGCCCCACGTCCCGTCCGAGGCTCGGAATGGGAAGAGCTCCGCCCCCCGCGCGACGTCCTCGGCCGAGGCCACGGCGTCCGACGGGCGGGCCGAGAGGGTCACCAGCGGAGACGCGCACCCGCCGACGAAAGCGAGCGACAGGACGGCGAGGGCGATGCGGAACGCAGGCACGGGGGCGGTCGGTCCCTAGCCGCGCTCCAGGACGATGGCCGTCGCCTCGCCGCCGCCGATGCAGATGGCCGCGAGCCCGCGCTTGGCGTCGGCCTCCTCCATCGCGTGGAGCAGCGTCGTCAGGATGCGGGCGCCGGAGGCGCCGATGGGGTGGCCGACGGCGACCGAGCCGCCCCTCACGTTGAGCTTCTCGGACGGGATGCCGAGCGCGTCCTGGGCCGCCAGCGCGACGACGGCGAACGCCTCGTTGACCTCGAACAGGTCGACGTCGTCCAGCGTCAGCCCGGCCTTGTCGAGCACCTTGCGGACGGCCTCGATGGGGGCCGTGGTGAACTCCATCGGGGCCTGGCTGTGCTGGGCCGAGGCCACGACGCGGGCTAGCGGCGTCTTGCCGTTCGCCTCGGCCCACGCCTCCGAGGCCACGACGAGCGCGGCGGCGCCGTCGTTGATCGTGCTCGCGTTGGCGGCCGTCACCGTCCCCTCCTTCGAGAAGACGGCCCGGAGCTGGGGGATCTTGTCGAAGTCGGTCTTGGCCGGCTCCTCGTCCGTCTCGACGACCGTGTCGCCCTTGCGGCCGGGGACCGTCACGGGCACGATCTCCTGGGCGAACGCGCCGTTCTCGGTCGACGCCTGGGCCCGGGTGTAGCTCTCGATCGAGAAGGCGTCCTGGCGGTCGCGCGGGACGTTGCACGTCACGCCGCAGGCGTCGGCCGCGACGCCCATCGCCACGCCGTCGTAGGCGTCGCGCAGGCCGTCGTGGAACAGGCCGTCGATGAGCTCGCCGTTGCCGTAGCCGTAGCCGTAGCGGGCCTTGGCGAGGTAGAACGGCGCCTGCGACATGTTCTCCATCCCGCCGGCCACCACGACCTCGGCGTCGCCGGCGCGGATGGCCTGGTCGGCCAGCATCACGGCCTTCATGCCGCTGCCGCAGACCTTGTTGATGGTCATGCAGGCCACGCTCTCGGGGAGCCCGGCGCCGAGCGCCGCCTGCCGCGCCGGGGCCTGCCCCTCCCCCGCCGTGACGACGTTGCCCAGGATCACCTCGTCGACCTGGTCCGCCGAGACGCCGGCGCGGTCGAGGGCGCCCGTAATGGCGACGGCCCCGAGCTGGGGGGCCGAGACGGTGGAGAGCGCGCCGCCGAACGACCCGACGGGCGTGCGGGCGGCGGAGAGGATGACGGAAGCCATGTCGGTGGGGGGTCGGAAGCGATTCCGAGCAAGCTATCCGAGCCCGCTCCCCACGACGTTGACGCCCGGTGAAAAGCCTCCGGGCCAGGGCCCCTCCTCAACCGCCAGCCCTGCGGCCGCCCGGTCCGGCCTCCTACCGCTCCGGCCCGGCGACCGGCTCGAACCGGTCGTGCGCGACGCGCCCGGCCCGGCGCACCCGGGGCTGCGAGGACCGCAGGGGCCGCACCTCCTCCCGGTCGTCGATAAGCTGGCGGAGCCGGCGCCGGCGCTCGACGAAGCGGGCGATCGCGGAGGGCGTCGGGAGGTAGCGGACGTAGCACAGGAAGGCGTACACCACGACCGTCCCGGCCAAGAACGTCAGCGAGGCCTCGCGCCAGCGGAGGTGGGCCATCGCCAGGGCGCCGAGCGCCAAGAACACCCCGAACAGGTAGAGCGTCACGGCCGCCCGCCGCGTCGACATCTGAGCCTGGAGCCGGTGGTGGATGTGGTCCCGGTCGGGGAAGAACAGGGGCTTCCCGGTCATCTTCCGGCGCATGATCGAGACGGCCGTGTCGAGGACCGGGATCCCCATCACGACGGCCGGGATGACCAGGGCCAGGACCGGGTGCGGATGGGCCGTCCCGCGCAGGGCGTACGCCGCCAGGGCGTAGCCGAGGAACAGGCTCCCGCTGTCGCCCATGAAGATCGAGGCCGGGGCGAAGTTGTAGCGCAAGAACCCGAGGACGGCCCCACCCACGGCGACCGCCAGCACGAGCGCGCCCAGGTCGCCGCCCGCGGCGTGGACCGCGGCGAGCCCGGCGAACGCGATGGCCACGACGCCGGCCGCGAGCCCGTCCATCCCGTCGATCAGGTTGACCGCGTTCATCATCCCCACCATCCAGACGACTGTGAGCACGGCCGAGACGGCGAGCGCCAGGGCCCCGTCGCCGAGCGGCCCGTCGAACACCATCACGCGCGCGCCGCCCAGGAACGCGAGCGCGGTCACGACGAGTTGGCCCGCGAACTTTTTCCGGTGCGAGATCTCGCGGAGGTCGTCCCAGAACCCGATGGCCGCGATGCCGAGCGCGCCCAGGACGACGAGCGGGTCCGGCAACGTGAACACGCCGGCGATCGACGGCGGCAGCTGGTGCCGGGCGACGACCATCGCCGCGATCCCGATGACGGCGGCCCCCACGATGGCGACGCCGCCCACGTTCGGGATCGCCCCGTGGTGGACCTTGCGGTCGCCGTCGGGGGCGTCGACCCAGCCGGCGCGGAGGGCCGCGCGGCGGACGGCCGGCACCAGGAGGAAGGCCGCGAGCAGGCTCACAAAGAAGCCGCCGGCGAGAGCCAAAAGGGGAAGGATGTGCACTGGGAGAGAGGGGCCGACCCTGGAAGACATCGTGGCCGCGAGCACTCGCCGTAGATACAGACGGGGGCCCAAACCCACAAGGGGCTACTTCTCCTTACGCCAAAGGTCCCGTCCCCGAGTCATCGACGGCGCCTGATTGAGAAGCCCCTCCGACGATCAAGGAGACGGCGCGTCGCCAGTCCGGGGCGTCTCGCCACCCGAGCCTTTCGAGCGAGCCGGCCAGGGCGAGCTCGACGCGCGCGGGCCGGCGGGCGGCCCTCGGGAACGCCGAGGTCGGGACCGGATCGACCGGGGGCACTGGAACCGCTCCCACCTCCCCGTACACGGCGACAGCGACGGTCGCCAGACCGTGCCACGTGGTTAGGGGGAGCCCCCCGACGTGGAGCGTCCCGCGACCGCCGGCCTGGCACCAGGCCGCTGCCGACAGCGCCGCCCGGGCCACGTCGTCGGCCGGCGTCGGGTGGCCCCACTGGTCGGCGACGACGGTCAGGCGGTCGCGGTCGGCGGCGAGCCGCAGGATCTTGGAAACAAAATCTTCACCGCCTCCGCCGAAGACCCAAGCGGTTCGGAGCACGGCGGCGCGCCCGCCGGCGGCCCGGACGGCGGCCTCGCCCGCGGCCTTGCTCGCCCCGTAGACGTTGAGCGGCGAGGGCGGGTCGTCCGGGCGGTACGGCGCGCCCTTGGTCCCGTCGAACACGTAGTCCGTCGACAGGTGAACGAGCGGGACGGCGGCGGCGGCGGCGGCCTCGGCCACGACGCTGGCCCCGTCGCGGTTGACGCGGAACGCAGCGTCCGGCTCGGCCTCGGCCCGGTCGACGGCCGTGTAGGCGGCGGCGTTGACGACGGCGTCCGGCCGGACCCGGGCGAGCGCTGCGCGGACGGCCTCGGGGTCGGTGATGTCGAGGGCGGCCCGGCCGAGCCCGATGACCTCGGCCCCCTCCGCCGGCCCGACACGCGCGAGCGCCCGGCCGACCTGCCCGCCCGCCCCGGTCACGAGCACCCTCACGGCGCCGGGGCGTCCGGCAACCCGTCGCGGTCGAGCGCGGCGAGCCGGGGCCACCCGAGATCCTTCGCCGACAGCACCGGCGCGTCGACGGGCCACTCGATGCCGAGGTCGGAGTCGTCCCACGCGACGCCGCCCTCGTCGCCGGGGCGGTAGACGTCGGTGCACGAGTACAGGACGTCGGCGACGTCGGAGAGCACGCAGAAGCCGTGCGCGAAGCCGGCGGGCACCCAGAGCTGGCGGTGCGACGCGTCGTCCAGCTCAACGCCCTCCCACTGGCCGAACGTCGCCGAGCCCGGGCGGAGGTCGACGGCGACGTCCCAGATCCGCCCACGGACGACCTCGACCAGCTTGCCCTGGGGGTGGCGCCGCTGGAAGTGGAGGCCCCGCACGACGCCCGCCTGGGACCGGCTGTAGTTCTCCTGTACGAACCCGCCGACGCCGATCTCGGCGTAGCGCTCGGCGTGGAACCGCTCGAGGAAGAACCCGCGCGCGTCCTCGAACACGCGCGGCTCGATCACCAAGAGCCCGGGGATCGTGGTCTCGCGGACGGTCATGCGGACGGAGGACGGACGACGGGGGACGAGAGGTGACGCGAGGTGCCCCGTGCGTGTCCGGCCAGTCGAGTGGCACGACCGGAGCCCGTGGTCCTCCGTCCTCTGTCCCCGGTCCTCATCCCGTGATCCCGGCCTCGGCGAGCGCCGCCAGCACCGCCTCGACGGCCTGGTCGACCGACAGGTCCGCCGTGCGGAGCGTCACCTCCGGCGACTCCGGCGACTCGTACGGCGCGTCGACGCCGGTCAGGTTCTCGATCTCGCCGGCGTCGGCCTTGGCGTAGATCCCCTTCGGGTCCCGCTGGCGGGCCGTCTCGACGTCGACGTCGACGAACACTTCCATAAAGCGGCCGTCCGGGACCAGCGCGCGGACGCGGTCGCGGTCGGCGCGGTACGGCGAGACGAACGTGCACAGCGTCACGGCGCCGCTCTCGAAAAAGAGCCGGGCCACCTCCCCGATCCGGCGGACGTTCTCGCGGCGGTCGGCCGGGCTGAACCCCAAGTCGCCCGAGAGCCCGTGGCGGACCTGGTCGCCGTCGAGCAGCATCGTCTTGACGCCCGCGTCGAACAGCCGGCGCTCGACCTCCTTAGCGACCGTCGTC
Organism: Rubrivirga sp.; assembly: GCF_965213695.1. GTDB lineage: Bacteria > Bacteroidota > Rhodothermia > Rhodothermales > Rubricoccaceae > Rubrivirga. The sequence continues at coordinate 3,428,227 of NZ_OZ243912.1, forward strand.
TTGCCCGAGCCCGAGAGGCCCGTGAACCACACGACGGCGGCCCGGTGGCCCTGCTTCGCCTCGCGCTCGTCGCGCGGGATGTTGAGCCCCTCCCAGACCACGTGGGGCGAGACCTGGCGCACCGCGCTCGCCGCCGCCGCGTCGGCCGAGCGCTCCAGGCGGGCGGCCCGGCCGGCCACCTCCTCGGGGCTCTGGGCCTCGCCCCGGATCATGCCGGCCGCGACGGTCGCGTTCGAGTACGGGTCGATGAGGACGAACGCGCCGGTCGGCTTCGACTGGCGGTAGGGGTCGAAGAACAGGGGCGCCGCCGTCGTCACGCGGACGCGGCCGATGTCGTTGAGCCCGAGCGACGGCGCGTCCTCCCGGTGCAGCGTGTCGATGTCGACGCGGTAGACGATCTCGTCGACGAACGCCTTCACCTCGCGCGTCGTGTGGCGCAGGAGGTAGTGGCGGCGGGCCTGGAGCGGCTCCTCGGCCATCCAGCACATCATGGCCTCGACGCCGGTGGCCACCGTCGGCACGTTCTGGGGGCGGACCAACATGTCGCCGCGGCTCACGTCGATCTCGTCCTCCAACGTGATCACGACGGCCTCGCCAGCGCGGGCTTCGTCGAGGTCGCCGCTCAGCGTCGTGATCGACGCGACCGTCGAGCGCGTGCCGGCGGGGAGCGCGAGCACCTCCTCGCCCGGGCGGATCGCGCCGGACGCGACGGTCCCGGCGAACCCACGGAACGTCTGGTCCGGCCGGATGACGGTCTGGACGGGGAACCGGAAGTCGCGCAAGTTCCGGTCGCCGGTGAGCGAGACGTGCTCCAGGTGGTGGAGCATCGTCGAGCCCTCGTACCACGGCATGTGCTCGCTCCGGTCGACCACGTTGTCGCCCTTGAGCGCCGAGACCGGGATAAAGTCGATGTCGCGCAAGTCGAGCTTGGCCGCGAACGCCGAGAACTCGTCGACGATGCGGTCGAACACGTCCTCGGAAAAGTCGACGAGGTCCATCTTGTTCACCGCCACCACGACGTGGGGGATCCCGAGCAGCGACGCGATAAAGGCGTGGCGCTTGGACTGGGTCTGGACGCCCCGCTTGGCGTCGACCAGGATCACGGCGAGGTCGGCCGTGCTCGCCCCGGTCACCATGTTCCGGGTGTACTGGACGTGGCCCGGCGTGTCGGCGATGATGAACTTGCGGCGGGGCGTCGCGAAGTAGCGGTAGGCCACGTCGATGGTGATCCCCTGCTCGCGCTCGGCGCGGAGCCCGTCGGTCAGGAGCGCGAGGTTGGGGACGCCGTCGTCGTCCATCCCGCGGTCCTTCGACGCCTCGGCGACGGCCTCCATCTGGTCCTCGAAGATCGACTTCGAGTCGTAGAGGAGCCGCCCGATCAGCGTGCTCTTGCCGTCGTCGACGGAGCCCGCGGTCGTGAACCGCAGGAGGTCCATGTCGAGGTAGCCGTCGGAGGCGAAGGCGTCGTCGGTGTGGGTCTCAGTGCCGTTCTGGGTCGTCATTGCTCGTTCGTGTTGCGTGTCGCGTGGTACGTCGCCGGGCACCGTGCTGCGGGCGGACCACGCAACACGGAACACGCAACACCTAGAAGTAGCCTTGCTTTTTTCGGTCCTCCATGGCCGCCTCGGAGCGCTTGTCGTCGTGGCGCCCGCCGCGCTCGGTGTTCCGGGCGGCGGCCACCTCCTGGATGATCTCGGGCAACGTGGCCGCCGTGCTCTCGACGGCGCCGGTGCACGTCGCGTCGCCGATGGTGCGGAAGCGGACGGTCTGGCGCTGGACCGTCTCGTGCTCTTGCGGAATCACGAAGTCGGTGACGGCGAGCAGCGTCCCGCGCCGGTCGAACACCTCGCGATCATGCGCGAAGTACAGGTTGGGGATGTCGACGTTCTCGAGGGCGATGTACTGCCAGACGTCCATCTCCGTCCAGTTCGAGAGCGGGAACACCCGGAACGTCTCGCCGACGTTCTTGTGGCCGTTGTAGAGGTTCCAGAGCTCGGGCCGCTGGTTCTTGGGGTCCCACTGGCCGAACCGGTCGCGGTGCGAGAAGAACCGCTCCTTGGCCCGGGCCTTCTCCTCGTCGCGGCGCCCGCCGCCGAAGGCCGCGTCGTAGCGGTGCTGGTCGAGCGCGTCGAGGAGCGGGACGATCTGCAGCCCGTTCCGGCTCGCCTCGGGTCCCGTCTCCTCGACCACGCGCCCGCTGTCGATGGCGTCCTGGACCGAGGCGACCTCGAGTCGGACGCCGAGGTCGGCGACCATCCGGTCGCGGAAGGCGATGGTCTCCGGGAAGTTGTGGCCCGTGTCGACGTGCAAGAGCGGGAACGGGATCGGGGCCGGGTGGAACGCCTTGCGGGCGAGGTGGACCATCAGGATCGAGTCCTTGCCGCCCGAGAACAGCAGGACGGGCCGCTCGAACTGGGCGGCCACCTCGCGCATGACGTAGATCGCCTCGGCTTCGAGGGTGCGGAGGTGGGACGTCCGGAGGGCGCGGTTGGAGGCCATGGCGGGCGGCGGGTGCGTGCGGGGAGGCGCGGGCAAGCTAGCGGGTCCCCCAGGAATCGTCCGGCCTTCCCTCAGACTTGACGCGGGGGCGTGTGGCGGTGAGCGGTGAGCGGTGAGCGGTGAGCGGTGAGCGGTGAGCGGTGAGCGAAGGATGACCCCCATCTCCATCTCGTGCCACCTCGCGTTCCCCTCTGCCATTTCCCAATTCCCCGTTCCCATTTCCCGCGAGCGCCAGCGAGCCCTTACAGCCAGACCCACACGCACACCGTCACGGTGACCGCGCAGACGATCAGGCTCACCGGCAGGCCCGAGCGCGCGAAGTCGGTGTAGCGGTAGCCGCCGGGCGCCAGCACCATCAGATTCGTCTGGTAGCCGATGGGCGTCAGGAAGCTGGCCGCGCTCCCGACGGTCACGGCGACGGCGAACGGGACCCAGTCGACGCCGAGGTCGGTGGCGACGGCCAAGGCGACGGGTAGCATCAGCACGGCCGACGCCTTGTTGGTGATGAGCTCGGCCAACCCGTTCGCGATGAGGTACACCACCAAGAGCGTCACGACGGGCCCCATCACGCTGACCGTCTCGATCCCCTGGGCCGCGAGCGCCGCCAGCCCCGTCGTCTCGACGGCCTTGCCGATCCCGAGGGCCGCCCCGATCACCAAGAGGACCGGCACGTCGACCGCCCGGCGCAGCGACTCGCCCCGGAGGCACCCCGTCACGATCATCCCCAGGGCCGCCGCGAACGTGGCCGTCGCCAGCGGCAGCACCTCGAACGCGGCCAGCCCGATGGCCCCGGCCAGCAGCGCCAGCGCGACCGGCGCCCGCGACGTCACCGGCCGGACGTGGCCGACCGGCGCCACCAGCGCGAAGTCGTCGGACAACGTGGCCAGGCGGCCGGCCAAGGCCCGGCGGCCCTCGACCAGCAGCAGGTCGCCGGCCCGAAGCGGGACCCGGCCCAGCCCGCCTTCCATGTCCTCGGCCCGTCGCCGGAGCGCCAGCACGACGCCGCCGTAGCGCTCGCGGAACCCGATCTCGCGCAGCGTCTTCCCCTCCAGCCGCGAGCCGGCCGCGACGACGACCTCGTAGAGCGACAGCTCGGGCGGGTCCGCGTCGTCGACCGACGGCGCCGTCCGCTCCAGGCCGGGCCGGCCGAGCAGCTCGTCGAACGCGGCCGAGCCGCCGACGAACGAGAGGACGTCGCCCGCCAGCAGCACCGCCTCGGGCGCCGCGTCGCGCGCCTCGCCGCCCTTGCTGCGGATCCGCGCGAGGTAGGCGTCGCCGAGCGTCCGGAAGCCGGCGGCCTCGACGGACCGGCCCGCGAACGGGGCCGTCGCGCTCACGCGCAGCTCGAAGTGGTAGCCCCGCTGGTCCGCCGCCGACACGCGACCGCCGCGGTCCGGGAGCAGCCGGTGGCCGACGAGCCCGTAGTAGAGCGCGACCAGCAGGACCGCCGGCACGCCCACCCAGGTCAGCGTGAAGAACCCGAACCCGTCCAGCCCCTCGGCCAGCAGCAGCCCGTGGACGACGACGTTCGTGCTCGTCCCAATCAGCGTGAGCCACCCGCCGACGATGGCGGCCGTCGAGAGCGGGATGAGCAGCTTCGAGGCCGGCGGCCCGTCCCGCTCCCACGCCTGGACGCGCGGGATGAGCATGGCCACGATCGGCGTGTTGTTCAAGACGCCCGAGAGCAGCGCCGTCGGGAGCATCAGCCGCAGGATGGCCGGGCCCGGCCGGCGCGAGCGCGGGCGCAGGAGCCCGTCCACGAACCCCAGCGCGCCCGTCCGGTCCACGCCGGCCGCGACCACGAACAGCGACCCGATGGCGACGACGGCCGGGTTCGCGAACCCGGCGAACGCCGCCTCCGGCCCGACGACGCCGGCCACCAGCAGCAGGCCCAGCGTCCCGAGCAGGACCAGGTCGGTCCGCGCCACGCCCTTGACGAGCGCGCCGACCATGAGCGCGAGCGCCCCGAGCGTGTACCACGCCTGCCAGGTCATGGCGTCGTGGGCTCCGCCCGCCGACGCGGTACACGGTACGGGGTACGCGGTACGGAATTCCGGCGCGTGCCCACCCTGAGGTCGCCCCGTACCCCGTACCTCGTACCCGGTACCTTCACTGATCCAGCCACGTCCGCCAGTCGAGGGCCGGGTCGCCCCAGGCGAAGACCGACGGGTTGCGGAGGTCGTCCTTGTTGTACGTCAGCCGGTCGTCGGCGCGCGTCGAGACGCCGCCGCCGGCGGCCTCGACGATGGCCTGGGCCGCGGCCGTGTCCCACTCGAAGGTCGGGACCGTCCGCGGGTAAAAGTCGGCGGCGCCCTCGGCCACCAGGCAGAACTTGAGCGACGACCCCATCGACGCGCTGGCGACCGCCCGGCCCTCGCCCTCAATGCGGGCCAGGATGGCGGCCACCTCGGGCCCCGCGTGGTCCCGGCTCGCGACGACCGTCAGCGCGTCGGCCGGCGCGGGCCGGGCCTCGATGCGGACCGGCGCGGCGTCTTTTGTTTGCTTCCACGCCTGCCCGTCGGCGGCGTAGTACGTGACGCCGTGGACCGGGACGTGGACGACACCGAGGGTCGGCACGCCGTCCTCGACGAGCGCGACGTTGACCGTGAACTCGCCCGACGTCACCGGCGGCGTGGCCGAGCCCTTGACGAACTCCTTGGTCCCGTCGAGCGGGTCGACGCACCAGAACCGGGCCCACGCCTTCCGCCCGGCCACCTCGGCCACGGGCGACTCCTCGGACAGGACGGGGATGCCGGACGCCGCGAGGGCGGCCGTGATCGTCCGGTGGGCTTCGGTGTCGGCCTGGGTCAGCGGCGAGTCGTCGGCCTTGGCGTCGACGGTCAAGGGCCGGCCGTAGTAGCCCAGGATGGCGTCGCCGCCAGCGCGGGCGGCGCCGAGGGCGAGGGCGAGGAGGTCGGTCACGGGCAGGACGAGAGAAGTTGGCAAGATCGCGAGGGGAGCGCTCTGTGACGCAGAGCCTCTCGGCACGTCGGAGCAAGTTGATGAGGGGGCGGAGCACAGAGACAGAACGTGCGACTCTCAGACCCCCCGCTTTCCGGCTGATCGCTGCGCTCCCGGCTCGGAAAGCTGTCCCCCTTCAAGGGGGACCGTCTGAGCGCCCGTTGAGCGGAGCGAGGGGCGCTCGGACGAGGGGCCCTGAGCGGAGCGGTGGGCGCCAGGATCCTGGAGACGACGCCACGTCTCGTCGGCCCCTCCCCTACCCCTTTGCCTCGACGCGCTGGCGGAAGTAGTCGAGCGTCCGACGGAGCCCGTCGGCGCGGTCCACCTGGGGCTCCCAGCCCAGGATCTCCCGAGCCCGGGTGATGTCGGGCTGGCGGACCTGGGGGTCGTCGGCCGGCAAATCCTGGAACGTGATCGTCGAGTCCGAGCCGGTCAGGGCCACGACCTCCTCGGCGAACTCCTTGATCGAGACCTCGTCCGGGTTGCCGATGTTGACCGGGTCCGTCTCGCCCGAGTGCAGGAGCCGCCAGATCCCCTCGACCAGGTCGTCGACGTACTGGAAGGAGCGCGTCTGGGAGCCGTCGCCGAAGACGGTGATCGGCTCGCCGCGGAGCGCCTGGCCCATGAACGCCGGGAGCGCGCGGCCGTCGTCGAGCCGCATCCGGGGGCCGTAGGTGTTGAAGATCCGCAGGATGCGCGTGTCGACGCCGTGGTAGCGGTGGTACGCCATCGTCATGGCCTCGGCGAACCGCTTGGCCTCGTCGTAGACGCCGCGCGAGCCGACCGGGTTGACGTGGCCCCAGTACGTCTCGGGCTGGGGGTGGACCTGGGGGTCGCCGTAGACCTCGCTCGTCGACGCGATGAGGTAGCGGGCGCCCTTGGCCTTGGCCAGCCCCAGCGTGTTGTGGGTCCCCAGCGAGCCCACCTTGAGCGTCTGGATCGGGAGCTTGAGGTAGTCGATGGGCGAGGCCGGGCTCGCGAAGTGGAGCACGTTGTCGACCGGCCCGGCGACGTAGACGAAGTCTGAGACGTCGTGCTTGACGAACTCGAACCGGTCGTGCCCGATCAGGTGGGCGACGTTGTCCGGGTTGCCCGTGATGAGGTTGTCCATGCAGACGACCTCGTGGCCCTCGGCGATGAACCGGTCGCACAGGTGGGAGCCGAGGAAGCCGGCGCCGCCGGTGATGAGCGTTCTGGGCATGAGGGATACGGGATGCGGGATGAGGGATACGGGGACGGACGGGCCACTCTGCCCATCCCTCTATCCCGCATCCCCTATTCCGGCGCCGCGAGGCGCCACGTGCGGGCGGCCGACCGAGTGGTACTCGAACCCGGCCTCGGCCATCCGCTCCGGCTCGTACACGTTCCGGCCGTCGAACACGAGGGGCGCCCCGTTCGGGCCGTCGTTGAGGCCCTCGCGAACGCGGTCGAGGTCGGGCCGGCGGAACTCGGGCCACTCGGTCGCGATGACGAGCGCGTCGGCGCCGTCGACGGCGTCGTAGCCGCGCTCGGCGTAGCGGAGCGCGCCCGGGCCGTCGAGCGGCTCGCGCTCGAACGTCGCCCGGGTGGTCTCGACCGCCTCGGGGTCGAACGCGACGACGTCGGCGCCGAGGCGGGTCAGCTCGCGGATGAGCACGTGCGCCGGCGCCTCGCGGACGTCGTCGGTGTGGGGCTTGAACGCGAGCCCCCACATGGCGACGGTCTTGCCGTCGAGCGGGCGGTCGCCGTCGGTGCCGAGGGCCTCGACGACCCGGTCGGCCATGGCCCTCCGCTGGACGTCGTTGACGCGCAAGACGGCGTCCAAGATCTGGAAGTCGTAGTCCTTCTCCCGAGCCGTCCGGTGCAAGGCCTGGACGTCCTTCGGGAAGCACGACCCGCCGAACCCGATCCCGGCGTACAAGAACTTGGGCCCGATCCGGGAGTCGGTCCCGATCCCGCGCCGGACCTTGTCGACGTCGGCGCCGACGCGGTCGCAGAGGTTGGCGATCTCGTTCATGAACGTGATCTTGGTCGCCAGCATGGCGTTCGCCGCGTACTTCGTCATCTCGGCCGAGGCCTCGTCCATGACCAGGATCGGGTTGCCGCTGCGGACGAACGGCTCGTAGAGCCGCCGCATGACGTCGGCCGCCCGCTCCGAGCCGGTCCCGACGACGACGCGCTCGGGCTTCATGAAGTCCTCGACGGCGACGCCCTCGCGCAAGAACTCGGGGTTCGAGACCACGTCGAAGTCCTCGCCCTCGGCGACGCCGTGGGCCTCGATGGCCGCCGTGACGCGGGCGGCCGTGCCCACAGGGACCGTGCTCTTGTCGACGACCACCTTGTAGCCCCACCCGTCGCCGCCGGCCTTGGCCTCACTGAGGAGCCGGCCCAGGTCGTCGGCCACGCCCAGGACGTACTTGAGGTCGGCCGCGCCGCCCTCGCCGGGCGGGGTCGGGAGCGCGAGGAACACGACGTCGGCCGGGCGGACGGCCTCGGCGAGGTCGGTGGTGAACGAGAGCCGGCCTTCGCGGCGGCCCCGGTCGAAGTAGACCTCGAGGCCGGGCTCGTAGATGGTGAGCCGGCCGTCGCGCAGGCTCTCGACCTTGCCCGCGTCGATGTCGACGCAGGTCACGTCGTTGCCCATCTCGGCGAAGCAGACGCCTGAGACCAGGCCAACGTATCCAGTTCCGACGACGGCGATTTGCATGGGGGAGGGAGGGAGTCCAGGGGGAAAGCTCCGAAGGTATCGGAGGGGATGCTGTGCGGGGGGCGTCCTCACGGAATCCTCGCGCCTCGACAGAACCGGCCCAGAGCCGGCCGCTCCCGGTCTACAGCCGCCGTTGGGTCCGATTGGTTGACGGGCGGCCCGTCAGAATCGCATTCGTGATGGCGCCGGGCGGCGCCGACGCGCATCTTCCGGGTCCGCCCGGCTCCGACCCACTGATCACCCTGTCCGCCATGCGCTTGCCGTACGCCCTCGCCGTCCTCAGCCTCGCCCTGCTCGCGCAGGCCCCCTCCGCCCAGACGCCGTGCGTCGGCGGGTCCGCCGGGGCGTACCCCTGCGAGGGCGTCGACCTGATGGCCCACCTCCCGCTCAGCGCCTTCGTGGCCTCGGGCTCGACGGCCCCGGCGGAGGGCAACGACATCTGGGGCTGGACCGACCCCTCGACCGGGAAGGAGTACGCGCTCGTGGGGCTCACGAACGGGACGGCCTTCGTCGACGTGACGGCGCCGGCGTCGCCGGTCCTGCTGGGGATCCTGCCCACGGCCACCTCGAACTCGTCGTGGCGCGACATCAAGACGATCGGGAGCTACGCCTACATCGTGTCCGAGGCCGGGGGCCACGGGATGCAGGTGTTCGACCTGACGCGGCTCCGCGGACGGACCGGGCCGGCCGTCACGTTCACCGCCGACGCCCGCTACACCGGCTACGGGAGCGCCCACAACATCGTCGTGCTCGAAGACGCCGACCTCGCCATCGGCGTCGGCGCCTCGACGTGCGCCGGCGGGCTCGAGATGGTCGACGTGTCGAACCCACTCGCGCCGGTCGCGGCCGGGTGCTTCTCGGCCGACGGCTACACCCACGACGCCCAGTGCCTGAGCTACGCCGGCCCCGACGCGGACCACTCGGGCCGCCAGATCTGCGTGGCCTCGAACGAGGACTCCGTCACCATCGTCGACGTGACCAACCCGGCGGCGCCGGTCCAGATCTCGAAGGCGTTCTACCCGAACCCGAGCTACACCCACCAGGGCTGGTTCACCGAGGACCAGCGCTACTTCATCGTCAACGACGAGCTCGACGGCAACAGCGCGACGCCGACGCGGACCATCGTGATGGACCTGCTCGACCTCGACGTCCCCGAGTTCGGCTTTTTCCACGACGGGACGACGAACGCGACCGACCACAACCTGTACGTCGTTGGGGACCGCGTCTTCCAGAGCAACTACACGGCGGGACTCCAGATCCTGGACGCCTCGACGATCGCCAGCGGGACGATGACGCAGGTCGCGTTCTTCGACACCGAGCCGGCCAACAACAACCACGGGGCGAGCGCGTCGACCGGCGGGCAGTGGAGCAACTATCCGTTCTTCGCCAGCGGCACGATCGTCGCGAATGACATCAAGAACGGGCTGTTCGTGCTCGCGCCGCAGTCGCCGCAGGACCCGCCGCAGGCGTCGGTCACGCCGCCTGCGGTCGACCAGACGCTGGCGCCCGACGGCGCGGCCTCGGTCCCGATCACCGTCGCCAACGGGGCCGGCGGGGGCAACCTGCTGTACGCGGCCGAGCTCGAGAACCTGTCCCAGCCGTTCGCCGCCCGGGCCGCGGCCCGGCCCGCCGACGCTCCGGCCCCCGCCGCGCCGTTCGCCGAGGCCGGCCTGGTCAGCGGCCGGCCCGGCGCCGACGCCGGCGCCGAGGCCCCGGGCGACCCGCGCGGCGGCGACAACCTCGCCCCGCTCCTGGGCGACGGCGGCCCGGACGCCTTCGGCTACGCCTGGATCGACTCCGACGAGACCGGCGGCCCGGCCGTCGACTTCCAGGACATCGCGGGCACCGGCACGGCCGTCGCCTTCACGGCCGCCAGCAGCTTCCCGGCCGGCGACGAGGGCTACGCCGACGTGGCGCTCCCGTTCGACTTCCCGTTCTACGGCGGCACCCAGTCGACCGTCCGCGTGTTCACGAATGGGTTCTTGACGTTCTCGACGCTCACCGGCAACACGTTCAGCAACGGGGCGATCCCGGGCGGGTCGGCGCCGAACAACCTTATCGCCCCGTTCTGGGACGACCTCGACCTGAGCGCTGGCGGGACGGCCTACACCGGCACGCTGGCCGACGGCCGGTTCGTGGTCCAGTTCACGAACGTCCGGCGCTACAACGACGCGGGCTCGTCGCTCACCTTCCAGGCGATCCTGTCCGACGACGGCGGGATCGAGTTCCAGTACGGGTCGATGGCGGGCGCGACGCTGGCCAGCGCCTCGGTCGGGATCGAGGACGCGGCCGGGTCGGTCGGCCTGCCGGTCGTGGTCAACGGGGCCTACGTCTCGTCCAACAAGGCCGTCCGGTTCTTCAGCCCCGTCATTTGGGCGACGCTCTCGGGCCCGACGAACGGCACGGTCGAGCCGGGCACCTCGGCCACGTTCGACCTCGACCTCGACGCGGCCGGCCTGCCGCAGGGGATCTACACGGCCGACCTCGTCGTGTCGACGAACGACCCGGCCGTCGGCGCCGTCACGGTCGACGTCACGCTGACGGTCGGCGAGGACGGCGGCGTGTCGATCGTGATCGACGGCCCGCGCGGGTTCCGCTACCTCGGCCCCCCGTCGGAGGGCGTGACCGTGGACGACCTCGCGGCGCAGAACCTGGTCCGCGGCGTCCCCGGGTACTACCCGGCCGCCAACCCGGCCAACCTCTACACCGAGTACGACACCGAGATCGGCAAGTGGGACGAGTCGCGGGGCACGGGCGAGGTGCTCGAACTCGGCCGCGCGTTCCAGTGGTTCTTCTACAACCGCGACGTCGGCAACCCGGACATCAGCCGCTCGCGCAAGCTCCCGTTCACGTTGTCGACCGACCTCCCGGCCAACACGGCCAACGTCGAGCTCGAGCTCGACACGGACGGCAACCGGTTCAACTTCCTGGCCAACCCGTTCGCGACCGACCTCGACCTGACCGGGATCTACGACTGGCCCGGCGGCGACAACCTCAGCCCGAACGCGCCGGTGTGGACGTTCGACCCGGCCGCCCGGGCGTGGACGGCGGCGCCGGCCACGATCCCGGCCTGGATGGGCTTCCGCGTCCGTGCCAAGGGCCCGCGCGTGAACGGGATCCCCCGACTCATCACGATCCCGGCCTCCGCCCCAGTCGCGGCCCGCCAGGCGGCCCAGCCCGGCTTGTCGCTCACGCTCTCGGGGACCGACGCCGACGGCGTGGCCATCGGGGACCGGGCCATGACGTTCGCGTTCCGCGACGAGGCCCGGGCCGCGTTCGACCCGTCCGAGGACGTCGAGAAGTTCCAGACCCCGGCCACGGCCTACGCGCTCATCGGGGCCCGGAACGGACGGGCCTTCGTCGGACACGACGCCCGGCCGTTCGCCGACGCCGAGATCCCGCTGGCCGTCGAGGCCCGGGGGACCGAGGCCGCGTTCACGCTCCGGTGGGACGCCACGGCGCTCCCGGCCGGGCTCCCCGTCGTGCTCGTCGACCTGGCGACGGGGGCCGAGGTCGACGTCCGCACGCGGTCGTCCTACTCGTTCGAGGTCGCCGCGCGGGCGGCGCACGACGAGGCCCCGACGGCCGAGGTCGCCGACGGGTCGGCGGCGACGGACCGGTTCGTGTTGCGGATCGGGACCGGGCTCGGGTCGGCCGAGGCCGGCGTGGCCGAGGTCGCGCTGGAGGCCGTGGCGCCGAACCCGTCGTCGGGCGGGGCGCGGGTCGCGTTCGCGGTGCCCGAGGCCGGGGCCGTCCGCGTGTCGGTCATTGACGTGCGGGGCCGTGAGGTCGCGGTCCTGATGGACGGCTCGGTGTCGGCGGGCCGGCACGAGGCTCGCTTGGACGGCGGTCTCGCGGCGGGCGTGTACGTGGTCCGGCTCGAGGCCGGGGGCCGGGTGCTCACGCGCCGCGCCGTCGTCGTCCGGTAGAGGGGTGTCAGGTTGCCCGAGAGCCGATCCTCCTCTCCCGGTCGCGGGCCTGTCCTGAGCGGAGCCGAAGGGCTCCCAGGTCGGGGAGCTGTCCCCCTTCAAGGGGGACAGTCCGTCCGCCCGCTGAGCGGAGCGAGGGGCGGATGGACGGGGGGTACGGTCACGAGCACAGGGTCACGACGCTAGCGGGCTGAGAGAGGGTTTCGCGGCCCGCCCCGAGACACCGAGGCGGGCCGCGTCTTTGCGGGCGCTCCACACGGGCCCGTTGCCCGAGCGGCCGGGCGCGTCCTAGTTTGGTCGTCTGCCCACCGCACCGATGCGGCGCCCGCCGCGCGGCTTGGCCCCGTAGCTCAGTTGGCAGAGCAGCTGGCTTTTAACCAGCGGGTCGTAGGTTCGAGCCCTACCGGGGTCACCCTTCGGCCACGTTCTTTCCGGCGCCTCGCGCGCACCCTGCCCAGGTGGTGAAATTGGTAGACACGCACGCTTGAGGGGCGTGTGGAGTAAAATCCGTGCTGGTTCGAGTCCAGTCCTGGGCACCCCTCGTTTGAGAAAGGCGGCCTCCGCATCGAGCGGAGGCCGCCTTTCTCACGTCTGCCGACGCCCGGACGGGCGTGCGCCCCACTCGTGTCGACTCACTCTAGCGCGCCACCGTCAGCGACCGGACGACGGCGCGGTCGCCGGCCGTCAGCCGGACGAGGTAGACGCCGGCGGGGACGCGGGCCAAGTCGAGGTCGACCTGGACGACCCCCACGGCTCGCTCGCCAGCCTCGACGAGCGCCACCCGGCGGCCCAGCACGTCGACGACCTCGGCCGTGACCTTGGCGGGCGCGTCCAGGAGGAGCGCGACCGTCGCCGGGCCCGACGTCGGGTTCGGGTAGAGCGCGACGTCCACGACGTCGGCAACCTGCGACGAGGCCGCGGGCCCGACGGCGGCGGCGACCGACGGTGGGACCGACTGGCTCGCGTTCAGCGACCCGCGCGAGTGGAGGCGCGGCCCGCGCCAGGTGAAGTCGGCGGCCGTGGTCCCGCGACCGAGCCGCTGGATCGACCGGGTGTACGGCGTCGAGTTGTCCTCGACCAAGCCGACGTCGGCCGAGGTGAGGCCGGCCGCGGGCCCGGCCGTCGCCGTGATGGTGCCCTCGTAGGACAGGAACTCGACCGTCGTGCCCCCGGCGTCGACCAGCGCTAGCCCGGCGGGGCCGAGGTTCCGCATCGCCGGCTGGTCGAACCAGACGGCGCCCAGCCCGCCCTCGTCGTCGATCGTGCCCGAGAGCGCGGCGGTATGGTAGACGTCGCCGTCGCGGCCGTAGAGCGCGACCGTCCACCCGTCCAAGCTCAGGCCCGGCGTGCCGGCGACCTCGACGCCCTCGTCCAGGTCGACGCGGCGGTTGTCGTAGTGGAACTCGTTGATCCAGGCGACGCCGGCGGCCGGCGGCGGGAGGAACGTCTGCCCAGGGTTGGGCTGGCCCGGCGACCCCGGCCCGGGCCCGGTCCAGGCGAAGTCGCCCGCGCTCGAGCCGTCGCCGACCAGGCGGAGGCTGTGACCTTCCGGCGTCGTCCCGCTCTCGGCCACGCCGACGTCGACCGACGTCAGGCCAGCCGCCGGGCCGTCGGCCGCGACGACGACGCCCTCGTACGAGAGGAACTGGGCCACCACGCCGTCGGGGCCGACCAGCGCGATCCCGTCGGGGCTCCCGTTCTGCAAGCCCGGCACCGGCGTCCACACGGTCCCGAACCCGCCCTGCTGGCTGGGGACCGTGCCCGAGAGCGCGACCGTGGCGTAGGCGCCGCCGCCGTTGCCGTTGTACCCGACGACCGTCCAGCCGTCCAGGACCGTCCCGGCCGGCCCGGCGACCTCGACCCCCTCGCCGGCGTCGCTGCCCGCGTTGTCGTAGTGGAACTCGTTGACCCAGATCACGCCTCCCGGGGTCGGGTCCGGGTCGGGATCGGGGTCGGTCGACAACTGGTCGAAGGCGCGGCGGGCGAGCGTCGAGTCGAGCGTGAACGGGTTCTGCGTCCCCTGCTTCGAGGCGATCCACTCCGAGCGGGCGGCCTCCCGAGCGTCGACGGGGTCGGCGTAGTGCCAGTCGACGAGGTCGTCCAGCATCGTCGCGAGGAAGGGGTCGCCGTCGTTGGCCGCGACCTGGGCGGCGTAGATCGTCGCGAAGTAGAAGGCGGCGCGGGCCGCGTTCCCCTTGTGGTCGTGGCGGGGCTCGAACCGGGCCGAGAAGCCGGGCGCCGGGTTGTCGTAGTCGATCTCGCTCCACCCGACCGCGCCGACGGCCGGCCGGGTCGTCGAGGTCTGGTCCTCGCGGTACCAGCGGTCGGTGAGGGCGTCGGGGATCTCGGCGAACGGGTGGTTGCCCCGGGACGAGTTCACGTTGCTCTTGGCCGGGAACAGGTTGTGGAGGTCGCTCCGCGCCGGCTCCGAGCCGGCCCCCTTCGACTGGGGCCACGTGTGCTCGGCGTTGATCCCCTTGCTGTAGGCGTCGGACGAGGGGTCGGCGTCGGGCGAGAGCTCGATGCAGAACCGGGTGTAGACGCCGCAGACCTCGCCGGTTGCGGCCTGCTCGTAGGTGTAGAGCTGGTCCCGGGCCGGGCCGTAGCCCAGCGTCAGGGCCGGCGCGAAGTCGGCCCGGATGGCCGCGCGGAGCTCGGCGCCGGACAGGCCCGGGTAGAGCGTGGTCTGGGTCTGGGCCCCCGCCGCGGACGCGGGGAGCAGGAGGAGGACGAGCAGAGAAGCGAAGCGCATTGGGTCGGGGGGACGTCCCCCCAAGATCGGCCTCGACCCCACCGGCCTCCACCTCCTCACCGAAAGCGCACCGAGGACGCGCCGGAGCTCGCGGGAACGGGCCGGGAGGCCGACCGACGTCGGCGACGGGAGCCCTCCGCACGCATGCCCAGAGTCGGTGGATCTTCGGCAGGGCGCGACCCGGCGAGTCGCCCCGGCGCGCAAAGCGCTAGCCCTCGGACGCGGCCACCGAGGCGTCGGGCTGGCCGACCGGCGCGCGGTCGGGCCCCGGCAGGGCGACGGTGAACGTGGTCCCCTCGCCCTCGGCCGTCTCGACGGACAGCTCGCCCCCGTGGCCGTGGACGACGATCTCGTAGGCCAGCGACAGCCCCAGGCCCGTGCCCTCGCCGGTCGGCTTGGTGGTGAAGAACGGCTCGAACACGCGCTCGCGCGCCTCCTCCGGGATGCCCGTCCCGTTGTCGGCGATCCGGACGCGGACGCCGCCCTCGCCCCACGGCCGCGACGTGACAGTGAGCGTGGGCTCGAACCCGTCGCCGGCGGTCGCCGCCCGCTGGCGGAGCGCCTGGAGCGCGTTGTCGAGCAGGTTGAGGAACACGCGGCCCATCTCCTCGGGCACCATCTCGACCTCGCCCACGGCCGGGTCGAGGTCGGTCTGGAGGTCGACGTTGAACCCGGAGTGCTCGGCCCGCATCCCGTGGTACGCCAGCCCGACGTACTCCTTGAGCAGGCTGTTGACCGGGGCCGGCCGGCTCGGGCCCGGCGTCGAGCGGCTGTGGGCCAGCATCGACCGGATGATCCCGTCGGCCCGGCGGCCGTGCTCGCGGATCTTGACGGCGTTCGACCGCAAGTCGTCGAGCAGGTCGGCCGACTCGGCGAGCGCCTCGCCGACCGGCCGGGCCTCGTCCTCGCGGACCTCGTCCTCGAAGTCGTCCAGGAGCTCGACCAGGAGCTGGGCGAAGTTGTTGACGAAGTTGAGCGGGTTCTTCAGCTCGTGGGCCACGCCGGCCGTGAGCTGGCCCAGCGACGCCATCTTCTCCTGCTGGATAAGCTGGGCCTGGGCCGCTTCGAGCCGGGCGAGCGAGGCCTCGAGCTCGGCCTGCTGGGCCTCGAGCTCGCCGCTGCGGGCCTCGAGCTGCCCGCCCCGGACCTGGAGCCGGTCGCGCAGCCGCGACAGCCGCAGCGTCCCCCGGTACTGGGCCTGGCGGCCGGCGTAGAGCGCCGCGCTCATGGCCGTGCACAGGAACGTCACGAGCACGAGGTACGACATCCGCCGGACGGCCTCGCCGACGTCGATCATCGTGGCCCCGTCGTTGGCGAGGGCGACCGTGACCGTGTGGATGACGGTGATGAGCAGGCCTAACGCGAGCGTCTGGACCGGCTGGAACGGGACCGTCCCGACCGTGAACAGCAACAGCAGCGAGAGCCACGCCGCCAGGAACTCCAGGTCGCCCCGGGCGATGTCGCCCGAGGTCAGGATGGCGGCCCCGGCGACGACGTAGAGGGCGAGCAGCGCCCGGCTCAGCACCAGCCCCGGCCGGAACCGGGCGACGACCAGGAACACCGTCGCCACGGCGTAGACGAACAGCTTCTCGGAGAGGGCCTGCGTGATCTGGACCGTCGCCCCCCGCATCCCGTCGCCGCCCAGGATCGACGTCACGCCGGCCGACACGCCGACGCCGAGCAGGGCTACGATCCCGAACAGCCCGGCCACCCGCATCCCCAACACCGACGCGCTGTCCAAGACGGCCCGGAACCCGGGGTCCCGCTCGGCCCGCGTCGGGGCGACGTAGCGCTCCCAGAGCACGCGGAGGCGGACGGACGGGGACATGGGCGGCAGGCGGATCGCCGCTCGTACTCGGCACCGGCCGCTTTGTCCCCGGGGACGCTCGCTCCGCTCGCGGGCACTGGGAACGGGGAAATGGGAAATGGCAGAGGCGGACGGGCACGGTACGCTGGAACCTTTTCAGTCACGCCGTGGAACCTTCCGCCCTCCGCCCTCCGCCCTCCGCCCTCCGCCCTCCGCCCTCATCCGCCTCCCCGGTCCCCCGCTCCCCGTCGACGCCGTCCTGCCGCGCCTGGTGGCCGCGCTGGGCGAGGCCGGCGTGGCCGTGCTCCAGGCGCCGACCGGCGCCGGCAAGACGACGCGCGTCCCGCTCGCGCTCCTCGGCGCCGACTGGCTGGGCGACCGGACGATCGTGATGCTGGAGCCGCGGCGGATCGCGGCACGGGCGGCGGCGCGGCGGCTGGCGAGCCAGCTCGGCGAGCGCGTCGGCGGGACGGTCGGGCTCCGGGTGCGGGGCGAGACGCAGGTGTCGCGCCAGACGCGCGCCGAGGTGGTCACGGAGGGCGTCCTCACCCAGCGGTTGGTCCGCGACCCCGGGCTGGACGACGGGCGGACCGTCGGCGTGGTCGTGTTCGACGAGGTCCACGAGCGGAGCTTGCAGAGCGACCTCGGGCTGGCGCTCGCGCTCCAGTCGCGGCGTCTGCTCCGGCCGGACTTGCGTCTGCTCGCGATGAGCGCGACGCTCGACGGCGCCCGCTTCGCCGACCTGCTCGGTGGGGCGCCCGTCGTGACCAGCGAGGGGCGGACGTTCCCGGTCGAGCCCCGCTACCTCGGCGGCCCGCGCCCCGACGCCAGCGGCCGGCCGGCCCGCATCGAAGACGCCGTGGCCGACGCCGTCCGCCACGCGCTCGCCGACGAGCCCGGCAGCGTGCTCGCGTTCCTGCCCGGGTCGGGCGAGATCCGGCGGACCGCCGAAAGGCTCGACGGCACCGTCCCCCGCGACGTGACGATTGCCCCGCTCTACGGCGACCTCAGCGCACGCGACCAGGACGCCGCCGTCGCGCCGGCCCCGCCCGGGCGCCGCAAGGTGGTGCTGGCGACGTCAATCGCCGAGACGAGCCTGACCATCGAGGGCGTCCGCGTCGTCGTGGACTCCGGGCTGGCGCGGCGGCCCCGGTTCGACGCCGGCAGCGGGATGAGCCGGTTGGAGACGGTCCGCGTGTCGCGCGCCGAGGCTGACCAGCGGATGGGCCGCGCGGGGCGGACCGAGCCGGGCGTCGGCTACCGGCTGTGGGGCGAGTCGGAGCAGGCGGCGCTCCGGCCGTTCGCCCCGCCCGAGATCGCCCAGGCCGACCTGGCCCCGCTCGCGCTGACGCTCGCGGCCTGGGGCGCTGGGCCCGACGAGCTCGACTGGCTCGACGCGCCCCCCGACGCCGCGTTCGCGTCCGCCCGCGAGCTCCTCGCAGAGCTCGACGCGCTCGACCCCGACGGCGCGCTCACGCCCCACGGCCGGGCGATGGCCGGCCTCCCGATGCACCCGCGCTTGGCCCACCTCGGCCTGCGCGCCCGCGAGCAAGGCCGCGCCGGGCTCGGCGCCGACCTCGTCGGCCTGCTCGGCGAGCGCGACGTGTTCCGGTTCGGCGGGCGCCTGCCGGACGTGGACCTCCGGCTCCGCGTCGAGGCGATGCGCGGCGGCAACAGGGCGACCTACCGGGGCGTCCGGCTCGACCGGGGCGCGCTCGACCGGGCCCGCCAGGAGGCCCGCCGCTGGCGCCGCGCCTGGGACGGCGCCGACCGGCCCGGCGATCTCGACGCGGCCGGCCTCCTCCTCGCCCTGGCCTACCCCGACCGCGTCGCCCAGCGCGTCGGGGAGACGGCGGAGGGCGCGCGGTACCGCCTGCGCGAGGGCCGAGCCGCCCGCCTCGACCCCGACCAGAGCCTGGCCGACGCGCCGTTCCTCGCCGTCGGCGACCTCGACGACCGGCGGGGTGGCGCGCGCGTCTTCCTGGCCGCGCCGCTCGACGCCGACAACATCGAGGTGCTGTTCGCCGACCAGATCGTGACCGACGAGGCCGTCGCCTGGGACGCCGGCGCCGGCCGCGTGACGGCCACGCGCGTCCGCCGCCTGGGCGCCGTCGTGCTGTCGGAGGCGCCGATCCGGCGGCCCGCGCCGCACCTCGTCACCGCCGGCTTGGTCGAGGGCGTCCGCCAGGCCGGCCTCGACGCCCTGCCGTGGACCAAGGACACGCGCCGACTGAGGGAGCGGCTCGCGTTCTTGCGCCACCACCTCGGCGACGACTGGCCCGACGTCTCCGACGACGCGCTCCTCGACACGCTCGCCGACTGGCTCGGCCCCTACCTCGCCGGGATGACGCGGCTGTCCGACCTCGGCCGGCTCGACCTCGGCATGGTGCTGGGCCAGCTCGCCCCGCCCGGCGCCCGCGCCGACCTCGACCGACTCGCGCCCCATCGCGTGACCGTCCCCAGCGGCTCCATCCGCCCGCTCGACTACTCCGATCCCCAAGCGCCCGTGCTGGCGGTCCGCTTGCAGGAGGTGTTCGGATTGGAGGAGACGCCGCGCGTGCTGGGCGGGCGGCTGCCCGTGTTGATGCATCTTCTGAGCCCGGCCCAGCGGCCCGTCCAGGTCACGGCCGACCTCGCCTCGTTCTGGCGCGACGCCTACTTCGACGTCCGCAAGGACCTGCGGGGCCGCTACCCCAAGCACCACTGGCCCGAGAACCCGCTCGACGCCACGCCCACCGCCCGCGCCAAGCGCCGCCGATGACCGCCCGCGTCCTCGCCCTCGCCCTCCTCGCCGCCGCGCCGACGGCCCGCGCCAACATGGCGACCCCGGCGACGCCCGGGACGCCGGCCGGCGAGCCCGCCGCCGCGCTCGACGGCCTGCGCATCGCGCGGGAGACGCTGGCGCTCGACCTCCGCCCGCTCGGCCGGGGCCGCCCGTTCGGCGTCGTCGAGGCCGAGTACCGGATCGTCAACACGGGCGGGGCGCGGGTCGTCCCCCTCGAGTTCGTGGCGCTCGGCCAGGACGTCGACGCGGCCGAGGTGTGGCTCGACGGCCGGCCCGTCGCCGCCCAGCGGGTCGACGCGCTCGCGGTCCCCCCGTCGTGGCGGGTCGCGGACCGGACGCCCGCGCTCGACGGCGACGCCGTGCCCTACGAAGCCGACGACGGGGTCGGCGCGGCGCGGGGGCTCCGGTTCGCCGTCACGGTCCCGCCCGGACAGCACGTGGTTCGCGTCCGGTACCGGGTCCGGCTGGGCACGTACGACGACGGGGGCCACCCGAACCGGGTCTGGCAGCTCGCCTACAGCCTGGCGCCGGCCCGGCTGTGGGGCGGGTTCGGCCAGCTCGACGTCACCGTCCGCGCGCCCGACGGCTGGGACCTCGCGGCCTCGCTCCCCCTCCGCCGTGAGGGCGACGCGCTCGTCGGCCGGTTCCGCGGCGTCCCGGGCGACGTGCTGGCGGTCTCGGCCCGGGCGCCCGCGCCGGCGCTCCGCGTCCCGCTCCGCGTCGCGGGCGTCGTCGCCGGGCTGATCGTGGCCGTCTTCTTCGGGTTCGTCTCCGGCCGGCTGGCGGCGCGGGCCGGGAAGAGCGCGTGGCGGGCCCTGCCCGGCTCGGTCTTGGGCGGCATCGTCGGCGGCGTCGCCTTCGCGGCGATCGTGATGACGGCCGACGACTTGGGCGACTCCATCGCTTACGGGTACCGCACGCTGCTGGGGATGATGCTCGTCGCCGGGCCGCTGGCGGTCCTCGTCGGGAGCGCGCTGGCGCAGGCCGTCGCCGTCTGGCGCGTCCGGGTGGAGAGGCCTGACGGAGAAGCCGGCCGCGGCGTCCCCTCTCCCCCTGGGAGAGGGACAGGGTGAGGGTCGTCCGCCTCGCCACCGCGCCTCCACCCGGACACGGTTGATTCCGTTTCTCTCACGCTGATCCCGTCGCGATGCGCGCCGTCCGCTTCCACCGCCACGGCCCGCCGGCCGACGTCCTCCAGCTCGACGACGTGCCGACGCCCGAGCCCGGCCCCGGCCACGTCCGCCTCCGACTGACGCACCGGCCCGTCCACCCGGCCGACCTGTCGATGGTCAAGGGCACGTACGGCCGCTCGCGAGCGCTGCCGGCCGTCGGCGGCAACGAGGGGTTCGGCGTGGTCGACGCCGTCGGCGAGGGCGTGTCGCTGGCGGTCGGGCAGCGGGCGATCAAGCTGGGCGAGGCGCCGACGTGGCAGGAAGCCGTCGTGCTGCCCGAGGCGGAGGCCTTCCCGGTCCCGGACGCGCTGGCGGACGAGGCCGCGGCCCAGCTCTTCGTCAACCCGTTGACGGCCCGGCTGCTCTGCCGGGTCGCCGACCTCGGATCGGGCGACGTGCTGGTGCAGACGGCCGGCGCCAGCGCCGTCGCCCGGATCGCGGCCGAGATGGCGCTCGCGCGCGGAGCCCGCGCCGTCGCCATCGTCCGCAGCGGCGACCAGCGGGACCGGCTCGAAGCGCTCGGCGCTACCGTCGTCGTGGCCGACGCGAACACGGCCGAGACGCGGGCGGCGCTGAGTGAGGCCGTCGGCGCAGGCGGCGCGGCGGCCGTGTTCGACCCGGTCGCGGGCGACGTCGGGGCGCTGGCGCTGTCGGTGGTCCGCGAGGGCGGGGCCCACGTCGTCTACGGGGCCCTGAGCGGCGCGCCGCTGCCGGTGTCGCCGGCGGCGCTCATCTACCGAGACGTGCACGTCTCGGGTGTCTGGCGAACGCGGTGGGCGGGGCGCGTGAACGCCGACGTCTTGCGCGACGCCCTCTCCGAGCTCGCGGCCGACGCCGTCGCGGGCGTGTTCACGCTCCCCGTCGACGCGACCTTCGACCTGGCCGATGTCGCCCAAGCCGTCCGCCGGTCGACCGCGCACGGCCGCTGGGGGAAGGTGCTTCTCACGGGATGACGTCCCCCCCACTCGGTCGGCTGCGGGTCGCGCCGCTCTACCGGCCCCCGGGGGCGGCCCGGCGGGTCGCGCCCTACCCTGCCCGGTCCAGCAACGCGCGGAGCTCGTCGGCGTCGCGGACGACGTGGTCGGTCGCGAGCAGGTCCTGGTGGACGTCGTGCTCGGCGTAGTGGGTCGGCCGGCCGGTCTGGGCGTTGACGACCCACGAGTGGAGCGGGTCGCGAGGCCGCCCCCGCATCACCGACCGCGGCGAGGCCCCGACGACGCCGGCGACGGCCCCGTAGGTCGCGCGCTGGCGGAGGTCTTGGAGCCGGTAGAGGAGCGGGGTCAGGTCGTCGTCCATGGCTGGAGGAGAGGAGCGCGCCGGGTACGCCCGGCGGCTCGTCCGTGTCCCGCTACGCCACCTCGATCCGGACCGCCGCCGCCGCCGCCGCCAGCCGGGCCTCGGCTTGGGCCGCCGTCGCGCCCGTCACGATCACGTGGCCGGCCTCCTGGCCCGTCCCCTCGCGCGGGCCCACCTCGACGCCCGCGCGGACGCGGACCGAGACGGCCTCGACGCCCGGCATCGCGCGCGCGGCCTCGACGCCTTCGACGGCGCGGACCGTGCCGGGGCCCGGGTGGAGGATCCGGGCTGCCGCCACGCGGTCGGCTCGCGTGGGCAGCTCGGGCGTCTCGCCGAGCGCGACCCGGAGCACGGCCTCCCACGGGTCGACGCCGTACGCCAGGCCGAGGAGCGGCATCAGGTGGCCGCCGGGCGGGCGCGCCGCGAGCTCCCCGAACACGGGGCCGTCGGGGGTCAGGAACGCCTCCAGGTGCGTCATCCCCGACGTCACGCCGAGCGCGCGGCGCGCGGCCTCGGCGTGGGCGAGCACGGCGTCGCGGACGTCGGGCGCCAGCGGGGCCGGGACCAGGCTGGCCCAGCCCGGCGCGAGGTAGGCCGTCGGGTTCGCGAACACCGTCTCGCCGTCGATCACGAACGTCTCGACGCTCATCTCGACGCCGTCGACGAACGACTCGGCCATCTCGCCGGGCGCGAGCCGGCCCGGCACGTCGGCCGGGTCGACGACGATGCGCGTGCCGCGCCCCCCCGACCCGACGGCCGTCTTGAGCACGAGCGGGAGGCCGAGCCGCTCGACCACCTCGGCGCCCGTCAGTCCGTCGTCGGCCTCGACCACGTCGGCGCAGGCCAGGCCGGCGGCTCGCGCGGCCCGCTTCATGGCCCGCTTGTCGCTGCACCGGACGGCGGCCTCGACCGTCAGCCCGCCCATCCCGAGCGCGTGTCGGAGGCGCGCGGCCGGCACGACGGACCGCTCCGTCAGCGCGACCACGGCCGCCGGGTCGAGCGCGCGGAGGTCGTCGGCCACCCGGCGCCAGCGGTCGGGCGGCGCGCCGAACTCCGCCTCGACGACGCCCGCCAGCCGGGCCGCCGTCTTCGGCCCCGGCGGCTTCTCGACCACGGCCACGACGGGCCGCCCCAACCGCTCGGCCGCGTCGAGCGCGCCCGGCCGGAGCCCCACGGTGACGACGGGCCTCATGCCGCCCCGCTCTGGACGACGGCCTCGACGTCCGCCATCGCCTTCGGGATGCCGGGCCCGAGCACGCGGTGGCCGCCGTCGGTGATCAGCACGTCGTCCTCGATGCGGACGCCGCCGAAGCCGACCCACCGCTTCGCGTGGTCGTAGTCGACGAACTCGGCGAACCGCTTTTCGGAGCGCCAGAGGTCGATCAGGACGCCGTTGAAGTAGAGGCCGGGCTCGACGGTCATCACGTGGCCCGGGCGGAGCGCGCGCGCGAACCGGAGGTACTGCGTCCCGAACTGGGTGCTCCGCTCGGCCTCGTCGGCGTAGCCCACGCGGTCCTCGCCCAGCCCTTCGAGGTCGTGGACGTCCAGGCCCATCGGGTGGCCCAGGCCATGGTGGAAAAAGAGCGCGTGGGCGCCTTGGGCCACGATCTCGTCGGTGTCGCCGCGGAGGAGGCCAAGCCCGACGAGCCCCTCGGCGAGCGTGCGCGACGCGAGGTCGTGGAGGTCGCGGAACGAGACGCCCGGCGCGCACCCGGCGACGCACGCCTCCTGCGCCTCCAGGACCAGCGAGTAGACGTCGCGCTGGCGGTCGGTGAACGTCCCGCCGACGGGCGAGCACCGCGTGACGTCGGAGCAGTAGCCGGACTCGGGCGTGACGCAGCCGGCGTCGTGCAAGAGGAGGTCGCCCTCGGCCAGCGTGTGGCCGCCGGCGTGGTGGTGCGGGACCTCGCCGCGCGTCGTGAGGATGGCGGGGAACGAGAGGACGGCCCCGCGCGACGCGGCGGCGGCCTCGACGGCCGCGGCCACCTCGAACTCGGTCCGGCCGGGCTGGGCCATCCACATGGCCGTCCGGTGCATCTCGTCGGCGATGTCGAGGGCGTGCTCGATCTCGGCGACTTCCTCGCGCGACTTGACCAGCCGCTGAGCGATCACGGCGTCGATGAGGGCCGGCGACGGCTCGACGGCCTCGGGGGCGACGCCGAGCAAGGCCGCCAGCCGGAGCCGCTGCTCGGCCCGGTACGGCGGGAGCACGTGGACCGTCCGCCCGGCCCGCTGCGCCGAGGCCACGGCCGCCGCGAGCGCCTCGGTCGGAGCCGTGAGCGGGATGCCCGCCGCCTCGGCCCGCTCTCGGACCGACGGCCGCTCGCCGTCCCACACGCGGTCCTCCATCGTCGCCTCGGTCCCGTAGAGCGTAGCCTGGCCCGAGTCGGCGTCGAGCGTGAGTGCGAGCCCGGGCGCGTCGGCGCCGGCGTAGTAGCGGAACGAGCCGTCCTGGCGGAAGGGGTAGTGGTTCGCCGGGTAGTTCATCGGCGCGGCCTCGTTGCCCAGGAGCACGACGAGGCCGGAGCCCACGGCGTCGGCCAAGGCGGCCCGCCGGTCGGCGAAGGTGTCGGGAGAAAACATGGGGCCAGGAAGAGGAGCCGCAAGCTACCCGCCCGGACCCGTGCCGGGGCTCCGGGGTTGGCCCGGCCCTCCCTCCCGCCCCACCGTGACGCACCGCCTCCACACGACCACCTGGCTCCCGCGCCCGCGCCGCGAGGTGTTCGACTTTTTCGCCGACGCCGAGAACCTCGAACGGATCACGCCGCCCGAGCTGGCCTTCGAGATCGTCACCCCCCGGCCCATCGACATCCGCGAGGGCGCGCTCATCGAGTACCGGCTGGGCCTGTTCGGCGTCCGCTTCGGGTGGCGGACCGAGATCGTGACGTGGGAGCCGCCGTACCGGTTCGTCGACCAGCAGCTCCGGGGCCCGTACCGGCGGTGGCACCACACGCACACGTTCGTCGAGGCCGCCGGGCCTGACGGCCGGCCGGGCACCCAGATGGACGACGTGGTCTTGTGGGCGCTCCCGCTGGCGCCGTTCGGGGAGGTGGCCTACCCGCTCGTCCGCGCCCAGCTCGCGCGGATCTTCGGCTACCGGCAAAAGCGGATTCGGGAGCTGCTGGTCGGCGCGTAGTTCCTCGCGAAGCCCAGCGCCGGCCGCTTCACCAAACAGTCTCTCACTCGACCACCCGCTCGCCGGTCGCGGCGACCTCGGCCGTGAACAGGTCCGTCAGCCGGTTCGTCATCTCCCCCACCACCCCGCCGCCGATCGTCCGGCCGTCCAAGCGCGTGACGGCCGCCAGCTCGCCCATCGTGCCGGTGCAGAACATCTCGTCGGCGCGGTAGGCCTCGGCCAGCGAGAGCCGCGCGGCGCGGTGCGGAATCTCGTTCGCGGCGCACAGGTCCAGGACCGTCTGGCGCGTGATCCCCTCGGGGCAGGCGTCGGCGTGGGACGTCAGGACCTCGCCCCGGCGGACCAGGAAGACGTGGGTCCCGTTGCACTCGGCGAGGAACCCGTCGCGGTCGAGGAGCAGCGCCGCGTCGGCGCCGGCGGCGGTCGCCTCGATCTTGGCCAGGATCGACGGGAGCAGGTTGTTCGAGTGGACCTTGGGGTCCATCACGTCGGGCGGCGGGCGGCGGACGGACGACGTCTGGAGCGCCAGCCCGTCGCGGCCGTAGACGGGCGCCTTCCACTCGGCGAGCACGATGAGCGTCGGGCCGGACTGGTTGAGCCGGGGGTCCATGCCCGACGTGATCTTGGTCCCGCGCGACAGCGTCAGCCGGATGTGGACGCCGTCGCGCATCCCGTTCGCCTCGAGCGTCTCGCGGATCGCGGCCACGATCTCGTCGCGCGGCGGGACGCCGGCGATGGCGAGGGCCTTGGCCGAGTCGACGAGCCGGTCGAGGTGCTCGGTCAGCCGGAAGATCCGCCCGTCGTAGAGCCGGAGGCCCTCCCACACGCCGTCGCCGCCCTGCACGAGCGAGTCGAACGGCGACACGCCCGCGTGGTTGCGGTGGACCAGGCGCCCGCCGATGTGGATCTGGAGGTCGGCGTTGCGGGGGTCGAACTGCTGGAGCATGGGGGGCGGGTGACCGGGGACGGCGACGGAGGACCGGGGACCGAGGACGGGGGGAGGTCAGAATGGGGGCGGGAGGTCGTAGCTGACCAAGTCCTCTCGCACGGTCGCGCCGAGTGAGCGCCGGAAGGCGACGAGTTGGCGAAGGAGAACCTCCGCCTGTCGGTATGCGTTGCGCAGGGGCTGGGGGTCGGCGAGGTGCCCTCTCCGTCGGATCAGGTGGAGGCAGGCGACCGTCTCGATGAGCGAGCGCTGTGCGTAGCCGAGGAAGCGGGCCTGCTCCGCATCGGACTGGCCCGTCGAGCCCTCAGCGATGTTGAGCGCGACGCTGGTCGCCGCTCGCCGGATCTGATCGGAGAGGTTGAACCGCTCGTGGTTCGGAAGCGCTGTTGCAATCGCCTCGACGCGGTCGGCATAGTCGAGCGCTCCCTCCCAGACTTCCAGCTTTTCGAACTTGAACGCCATGCGCGAGGATACTCACCCCCCGGTCTTCGGTCCCCGGTCCCCGGTCCGCAACCGCTCCGCCGCGAGCCGGTCGTACAGCGGCCGGCACGCCTCGACGAGGGGGCGCAGCCGGTCCGGCACGTCGGGCGCCTCGTCGCGGGGCGGGCCGAACGTGGTCGACGCCCAGACCGAGCCGTACCAGTGCTCGGCCCAGACGCCGTCGGTGGCGCGCGGGCCGGGCGCCCACGCCAGCATCGCCGGGTCGAAGGGGAGGCCGAGGGCAGCGCACAGGGCACTCAGGACGCCCCGGGGGTCGCGGAGCAGGTCGGCCGTGTCGATGACCGGCGGGGCGACGCCGTCGCGGTCGGCCATCCGCTCGAAGAGCTCGACCTGCTGGGGCAGGCCGGTGTCGTCGAGCGCCGGGCCGGGCGTGACCCGGTCGAGCGACACGACGACGGCGGCAGGGTCGCGGATCAGGAAGGCGTGCCGGAACGACGGCGCGTCGAGCCACGCGCGGCCGACGTGGGGCAGCAGGTGGTGGGCCATCTGCTTCTGGACCCACACCGGCGCCCCGCCCGGCACCGGGCCCGAGAGCGCCGCCGCCACCTCGCGCCAGTCGGTTGGCTGGGAGGCCAGCACGGCGTCGCGGCCGGGGTGGTCGAGGCCGGTCGCCGAGAGGTAGACCGCGTAGAGCGGCTCGTCGACGACGGCCGTGTCCGGGCGGCTGCCCCACGACCGCATCAGCGCCGTCGAGAGGTTTCGCGGCCCGCTCCACATGGCGACGCGGACGGGCTCAGCCATCGGCCGGGAGCGGCGGGTCGGGGCGCGGAGTCATGGCGAGAGTCTACGGCCCGGCGGTGAGCGGTGAGGCTCGGCGCTGGCGACCTCGACAGGTCGCGGGTTGCCCGGAATCCACGGCCGCGCCCCATCCCTCACCGCGCCAGCCAGGCGGCGTAGAGGTCCGGGCGGCGGTGGCGGAGGAACAGGCGGCGGGCGTGGGACCGGGCGACATCGGCGAGGTCGACGTCCGCGAGCAGCACTTCTTCGGCGCCTCCGGCCTGGGCGACGACGCGGCCGTCGGGCGTGCAGACGAAGCTCTCGCCAGCGAACGTCAGCCGCTCCTCCGGCCCGACCCGGTTGACGAGGGCCGTGACGTAGCCGTTCTGGAACGCGGCCACCTGCATCTCGGCGTGGTACAGCCCCTCCGGCCACTCGCCGACGGCGCCGGCCTGGGGCACCACGACCACCTCGGCCCCGTCGAGCGCGAGCGCGCGCATGACCTCGGGGTAGTGCCGGTCGTAGCAGATGGCGACGCCGACCCGGCCCGCGGCCGTGTCGTAGACCGGCAGGCCCGTGTCGCCGGGCGCGTAGTAGCCCTGCTCGTGGAACGCCTCATAGTCCGTGATGTGGACCATCCGCGTCCGCCCCAACAGCGTCCCGTCGGCGTCGATGACCGGCGACGTGTCGAACGTCCGGTCCCCGTCGCGCTCGAACAGGTTGAGCACGGCGACGACGCCGCGGTCGGCGCAGCGCGCCTGGAACGCCTCGACGGTCGGCCCGGGGATCGGCTCGGATCGGGCGAGCCGCTCGGGCGTGGCGTGGCGCTGGGGGTAGAAGGGCGAGAACGCGAGCTCGGCGTAGGCCACCAGGTCGGCCCCGGCGTCGGCGGCGCGGTCGAAGGCGGCCAGGCCCCGGGCGAGGTTGTCGTCGAGGTCGTCGGTGGCCGGCTGCTGGACGAGGGCGAGGCGCATGGCTAGGCCGAGAGGAGGCGGAGGACGTCGGCGCGGGCCCGAGCCGCGAAGGCGCGGGCGTCCTCGCCGGGGAGCGGGCGGAGCGGGGCGCCCACGCGGACGGTGACGGCGCCCGGCCGGGCCGTCCGCGCCCGCTCGTTGAGCACGCCCGGGCTCCCGTCGATGGCGATGGGGACGACGGGCACGCCGGCCTGGATCGCCAGCCGGAACGCGCCGGTGCGGAAACGGCCGACGCCCCGGCCGTAGCTCCGCGTCCCCTCGGGGAAGAAGACGATGGCGTCGCCCTCGGCGACCCGGCGGGCGGCCTCGGCGAGAGCGGGGCCGGCGTCCGCCCGGTCGAGGTACACACACCGCGTCGCCGTCAGCACGGTCCCGACGAGCGGGATCCGCCGGAGCTCGGACCGGGCCACGAACACGAACGGCTGGCCGATCCCCAAGAACAGCGCGGGGATGTCGAGCATGGCCTGGTGGTTCGCGACGAACACGGCCGGGCCGGCCGGCGCTCGACCGGTGCTCACGACCCGGAGGCCGGCGCCGCCGAGGACGGACCGCGACCAGACCCGCATCCACTGCCAGAACCGTCGGCTCGTCGGACGGAGGCGGTAGTACACGAGGCCGGGCCCGATCAGGACTGCCGAGACCACGGCGCACCACGCCAGCGTCCAGGCGTAGTGGAGGCGCGAGACGGCGAGGCGGACGGGCACGGACGAGGGGCGGAGCGGGCGGAAGCTAGAGCCGTCCGGCGCGCGGACCGGCCGGGCCCGGCGGCCCTCAGGGCGACCGCATGCTCCTGATCTCCGGCCCGGACCCCCCGTCCGAGCGCCCATCGCTTCGCTCAGCGGGCGCTCAGACGGTCCCCCTGAGTCAGGGGGACAGCGTTCCGAGCCTGGGAGCAGGCGGGCGGATGCCCGCCCAGCGACCGGCCGGAAAGCGGGGGGTCCGGGGCTAGGTCGCCCTGCGGCGGCCCTCTTCCCTCGCGTTTCGCGGTCTCGGCCCCGGGCCGGCGGTTGATTGAGGCTCCTCACCACCGACCCGACCGACCATGGAGCGCACGCTCGCCATCATCAAGCCCGACGCCGTCGCCGCCGGCCACGCCGGCAAGATCCTCGACCGCATCCTGTCCGAGGGCTTCGCCGTCCGCGCGATGACGCTCGTCACGCTGACCCGGGCCCAGGCCGAGGGGTTCTACGCCGTCCACGCCGAGCGGCCGTTCTTCGGCGAGCTCACCGAGTTCATGTCGTCGGGCCCGTGCGTCCCGCTCGTCCTCGAGCGCGACGACGCCGTGGCCCGGTGGCGCGAGACCATCGGCGCGACGAACCCGGCCGACGCCGCCGAGGGCACGATCCGCAAGCAGTTCGCGACGTCGATGGGCGAGAACGCCGTCCACGGCTCGGACTCGGCCGAGAACGGGGTCAAGGAGGGCCGCTACTTCTTTTCGGAGAGCGAGATCGTCCAGAACGGGGCCGACGTGATCGACGCCTAGCGCGCGCGCCGTGACCGGCCTGCCCTCACCCTGTCCCTCTCCCAGCGGGAGAGGAGACATCGCTGGGGGGTAAGCAGCTTTTCCTGAGATCCCGCATCAGCCGGGAAGCGCGGCGATCCGGGCGTCCACGTCGAACGGGACCGGGCCGCCCACGCGGACGGCCTGCTCGTAGAGCCACCGCGCCCGGCGCCGGCTGTCCGCGTCGTCGTCTTCGCGGAGCAGGTCGGCCAGCGCGACGGCCTTCTCGGCCGAGGCCAGCCCGTCCTCCGACGTCAGCGCCTCGACCTCGGCCCGGCTCATCGCGCGGAGCTCATCGAGGCCGAGGCCGGTCGCGCCGACGAGCCCCTCGGCCAGCACGAGCTCGGCCCCCTCGAGGTCGCCCTCACGACGGCGTCCCAGGACGATGGCCAGCGCCTGGGCCAGCTGCGAGACCTGGCGGAGGACGAAGTCCCGCTCGATCACCGGCGCCGGTGGCCGTCGCTGGCCCGCGTCCGGACGGGGTGGCCCAGGCGGGGCCCCCAGATGTCGCTCGCCTCAACGGCGTTCGTGACCACCGGCATCGTCGGGTCCGAGACGTCGGCGCCGTCGAGGTCGAAGATGTCGGTCGGGTTGTTGTCGTTGTCCACCAGGACCACGCGCGGTTTGTGGGTCTCGGCCTCCTGGGGCGTCAGGTCGGCGTAGGCCATGACCACGACCAGGTCGCCGGGGGCGCACAAGCGGGCGGCGGGGCCGTTGAGGCAGACCGTCCGGCTCCCCGCCGGGGCCGGGATCGTGTAGGTCTCGAGCCGCGCCCCGTTGTTGACGTTGACGACCTGGACCCGCTCGTAGGGCAACAGGGTGGCCGCCTCCATCAGCTCGCGGTCGAGCGTGATCGAGCCCTCGTAGTGGAGCGCGGCCTCGGTGACGGTGAGCCGGTGGAGCTTGCCCTTGAACAGCGTGATCGTCATGGGATCGGGGGCGTGGGGGACGGGGGACGGGGCGCGAGGCGAGAGCGGACGCCCCTCGCCCCACGCCTCATGCCTGTTCCCCCACGCGAAGCGTGACGTTGTCGATGAGTCG
Organism: Rubrivirga sp.; assembly: GCF_965213695.1. GTDB lineage: Bacteria > Bacteroidota > Rhodothermia > Rhodothermales > Rubricoccaceae > Rubrivirga. Next base: position 3,458,930 of record NZ_OZ243912.1, read on the forward strand.
GGTGGCGCCGAAAAAGACGGCGAGGGCGGCAAGGTACCGGCCGCCGGACGGGCCGCCCTCCGAGAGAGCTTCGACGGGCTGGAGCGTCTCCGCGTCGACGACCTCGACGTACTGGACGCGCGCGAGCGGCGCCGTGGCGACCTGCGCCTCCATCGCCCTCGCGAGCACGGCCGGGTCCCGCTCGCCCCGGGCCACGGCCGCTTGGGCCGCCCGGAGCGCCTGGGACAGGACGACGGCCTGGGCCCGCTCTTGGGCCGACAGATAGGCGTTCCGCGACGACAACGCCAGCCCGTCGGCCTCGCGGACGATGGGGTGGCCGACGAGCTCGATGCCGAACCCGAGGTCGGCCGTCATCCGGCGCAGGATGGCGAGCTGTTGGGCGTCCTTCTGGCCGAACACGGCGAGGTGCGGCCGGCACGCCAGGAACAGCCGGGCCACGACCGTCGTGACGCCGGCGAAGTGGCCCGGCCGGTGGGCCCCGCAGAGGTGCCGGTCGAGGTCGCGGACGGCGACCGTCGCGAACGGCGGGAGCCCGAACGGGTACATCGCCTCGACCGTCGGCACAAACACGGCGTCGACCGTGCCGGTCTCGTCGAGCGCGTCGCGGTCGGCGTCGAGCGTCCGGGGGTAGGCCTCGAAGTCCTCGCCGGGCCCGAACTGGGTCGGGTTGACGAAGATGGAGACCGTCACGTGGCCGCCGGGCCCGACGCGGTCGCGGGCCTCCCGGACCAAGGCGAGGTGGCCGGCGTGGAGGGCGCCCAGCGTCGGGACGAGCGCCAGCCGGCGGCCGGCCGCGCGCGCCGCGTCCGCCTCGGCCTGCATGGCGGCGACGGTCGTGAACAACGTGGACTCGTAGACGGGTGGACTCGTGGGCACGTGGGAACGAGGGCAGGAAGGGGGCGAGGCCATCGCGTACTCGACCGTCGGACGTCCTCCCCCTCCACCCGTGTCATCCTGAGCGGAGCGAAGGATCTCAGCATGGGGCATCGAGCCCGTCGGCACCGTTTCCTATGGGCTGAGAGTCGGCGCCGAGATCCTTCGCTCCGCGCAGGATGACGGAGAGGGGGGTTGCGATAGCCTTCAGAAAGAGGGTGGACGGAGACGGGGGCGCCAAGTTCGCCGAGATCCCCCGAACCGCTTCCGCCCTCTCCGGTACGTTCTCCCCACCCGTCCACTCCCCCACGAGTCCACTCCGCCCATGCCCGACGTCCGCATCGAAACCGACTCGCTCGGCGAGGTCCGCGTCCCTGCCGACGCGCTCTACGGCGCCCAGACCCAGCGCGCGCGAGAGAACTTCCCCGTCTCGTCGCTCCGCTTTTCCCGTCGGTTTATCGAGGCGCTCGGGACCGTCAAGGCCGCCGCGGCGCGGGCCAACAAACAGCTCGGCCTGCTCGCGCCCGAGACGGCCGACGCCATCGACGCCGCCGCGCTCCAGGTCCGAGCCGGCGACCTCGACGGCCAGTTCGTGCTCGACATCTTTCAGACAGGCTCGGGCACGTCGACGAACATGAACGCCAACGAGGTGATCGCGAACGTGGCCACGCGCGCGCTGGGCGGCGACCTCGGGTCGAAGGGGGTCCACCCCAACGACGACGTCAACATGGGCCAGTCGTCGAACGACGTGATCCCGACGGCCATGCACGTGGCCGCGCGCGTGGCCCTGGCGCACGACCTGCTGCCGGCGCTCGACCGGTTCGCGACGGCGCTCGAGGCCAAAGCGGACGAGTTCGACGACGTGCTGAAGTCGGGGCGGACGCACCTGATGGACGCCACGCCGGTCCGCTTGGGGCAGGAGTTCGGCGGGTACGCGGCCCAGGTCCGCAAGGGGATCCAGCGCGTCGAGCGGGCGAGCGAGGAGCTGGCCGAGGTCGCCTTGGGCGGGACGGCCGTCGGGACCGGGATCAACCGGCCGGAGGCGTTCCCGCAGGCCGCCATCGCCGAGATCTCCGAGATCACGGGCGTGAGCTTCCGCGAGGCCGAGAACCACTTCGAGGCCCAGGCCGCCAAGGACGCCTACGTCTCGGCGGCCGGCGCGCTCAACACGGTCGCCGTGTCGCTGATGAAGATCGCCAACGACATCCGCCACCTGTCGTCCGGCCCGACGTCCGGCCTGAGCGAGATCCAGCTCCCGGCCATCCAGCCGGGCTCGTCGATCATGCCGGGCAAGGTGAACCCCGTGATGTCGGAGGCCATGATGATGGTGGCCGCGCGCGTGATGGGCAACGCGGTCACGGTCACGGTCGGCGGTCAGCACGGCAACTTCGAGCTCAACGTGATGATGCCGGTGATGGCCCACGCGATGCTCGAGTCCATCGAGGCGCTGTCGGGCGTGCTCGACGCCTTCCGCGAGCGGTGCCTGGAGGGGATCACGGCGAACCGCGAGCGGGCGCGCGAGCTGCTCGAGAAGAACCCGTCCATCGCGACGGCGCTCAACGCCGAGATCGGCTACGACGCCGCGAGCACCGTCGCCAAGAAGAGCGCGAAGGAGGGCCGGTCGGTCCGCGACGTGCTCCTGGAGATGGACCTGATCCCGGCCGACCACGTCGACGAAGTCCTCGACGTCCGGAGCATGACCGAGCCCGGTATCCCGGGCGAGTGACGCCCCCTTACCAGCGGCGGCTTCCGCCTCACGGTCCCATGCGCGCCCTCCTCGTCGCCGCCCTCCTCCTGGCCGCGTGCGCCGACGAGTCACCGGACGTTGCCGAGACGCCCGCGACCGTCGCGGCGACCCGGGCCACGCCGGTCACGGCCGACGGTTGGGGCCCGCTCCAGATCGGGATGACGCGGGCCGAGGTCGTGGCCGCGCTCGGCGACGACGAGACCCCCGACGCCGTCGGCGGGCCCGACCCGGCGGCGTGCGACGAGTTCCGCCCGAGCCGGGCGCCCGAGGGCCTGCTCGTCATGGTCGAGGACGGCGTCCTGACGCGCGTCTCCGTCCTCGCCGGCTCGGGCCTGCGGACCGACGCCGGGTTCGGCGTCGGGTCCGGGGCCTCTTCCGTCAAGGTGGCCTACGGCGACGCCGCCGACGTGTCCCCTCACAAGTACCTCGACGCGCCGGCCGAATACGTCACCGTCTGGCGCGCCGGCGACGGCGGCCCCGGGTCGCGGGGGCTCCGCTACGAGACCGACCTGGGCGGGAGGGTCGCGGCGATCCGCGCCGGCGGCCCGAGCATCGCCTACGTCGAGGGCTGCTTCTAGGTCGAGGCCACGGGCGTCAGGCCGTTCCCCCGGCCCACTCCGTCTGGGCCGCCATCGTCTCGTAGTCGACGCGGCCCGAGAGCAGGCGACCGACCTCGCGATGCCTCTGGCGGACGGCTTGGCGGTCGGCCTCCACCCCGAGCTGGGACTCGGCCCCTTCGAGGAGCGCGTCGGCCTGGTGGCGCAAGACCGCGCGCTGGCCGTCGTCGGTGGCCCGGCCGGCCACCTCGCCGATGGTCTTGAGCGCGTGGAGCGCCGCGTTCCGGTCGGCCGCGAGGTACGGCCGGAGCTGGCCGTAGACGGCCGCGACGAACTCGTCGAACGTGGTGGGGAACGCGACGACGCGGAGCCGGCCGTCGTGGTCGAACCGCTGGGCCTCGGGGAAGTCCCGGTCGGCGAGGTCCTTGAGCGCGGCGGCGAGCCAGTCGAGGCACGAGATGGCCGTGAACGGGTCGTTGACGCCGGGCGACAGGGCCCGGGCCGCGATCTCGACGAGCTCGTTGACCAGGAAGCGGACGTCCTGCCGCGCCGTCCGCTGGCGGCCCCACGCGAACGCCGTCCGGAGCTCGTCACACGCCGAGTCGCCCACGCGGTCGGGCGGCCAGGCCAGCGCGAGCGCGTCGCCCTCGGCCACGAAGTCGCCGGGGCGGTGGCGGATGCGGAGGACCAGGTCGTGGTCCGTCGCGAGCGCGAGCAGCGCCTCGGCGTCGATCCCGGTGAGGTAGCCCGTCCCGTCGGCGCGGACGCGGAGGGCGTCGCGGGTGAACCCGTCGGGCACCTCGGTCACGGCGTCGGGGTCGCGCTCGGCCTGGCGCGTCGTCGCGCCCTCCCCGATCCGCTGGGGGAACAGGGCGTCGATCTTGTCCCGGAGGTCGCGGCCGACGCCGGCCACCAGGTTCGAGATGTGGATGCTCTCGGGCACGTGGTGGATAAAGAAGATCAGCACGCCCACCGAGGCGACGGCCAGCGCGAGCCCGGTCAGGACCGCCGCGTGGGGCACGAACGCGACCGCGAGCCCGGGCGCGTCGCCTTCCCCGGCCGACCGGATCGTCCGCAGGACCAGGAGGCAGTAGAGGAACGTGGCGATGAAGGTGCCGAGCGTGACCTGGTTGCCGCGGTCGTCCATGAAGTTGGTCAGCAGCCGCGGGCCGTACTGGCCGCTCGCGTAGACCACGCTCGCGATCGTGATCGAGAACGTCACGCCGGCCACGCCGACCATCGACCCGGCGATCGTGGACAGGACCGCGCGGGCGCCGTCGGGCTGGTTCCCGAACAGGAACGGGACGTCCTCGATCCAGCCGGGCCCCGCCCGGGCGTCGACCCCGATCATCACGACCGAGAGCGCGGCGGCGCCCAGCGTCATGAGCGACGGGATGAACCAGTAGCTGGAGCGGACGTCGTCCCAGACGGCGAGGGTGCGGGCGCGGATCGGGGCCACGGAGCGGGGCGGAGGGGCCGCGCCAACGCGGCGCCTACGGCCACGGCTCCGGCCTCCCCGTCCGGGGCTCCGGGACCGGCGCGCGACGCTCTAGCCCCGCTTCGTCTTCCGGGCCACGCGGACGTCGCTCGGCTCGCCCGGCGACACGAACGGGTGGCCCGCGACGAGGAACCGGTAGTCGAGGTCGATCCCCCGCGAGAGCCCGATCCGGCTCGTCGTCTCGACCGCGTCGTCGGCGACCGGCGTGCCCTCGGCCAGGAAGAGGGGCGGCGTCGTGAGGTCGGCCCCGTGGAACCGGCTCCGCGTGGCGTCGGGCGCCTCGGCGATGCCGAACGCCTGGGTCAGCTTGCCCGGCCCGTTCGTCAGGTCACGCCGGCGGCGGACGGACGCGGGCCGGTTGGCCGCCATCGCCTCCTCGCCCTCGATGGGCTCGACGGCCCGGACCAGGACGGCGCCCGCCTCGCCCTCGGGCTCCGTCACCACGTTCAAGAGCCAGTGGGTGTAGTACACCTTGTACACGTAGGCCGTCCCGGGCGCGGCGAACAGGCCGGCCGCGCGGCCCTTCCGCATCACGCGCCCGTCGTCGCCGAACGTGGCCTTCCACCCGTGCATGGCCGGGTCATCGGCGAGGTACGCCTCGGTCTCGACGATCCGGCCCGCCAGCCGCCCGTCCTCGGGCGACTCGTAGACGAGGTGGGCGCCGAGCAGGTCGTGGGCGACCTGGAGCGCAGAGCGGGCGAAGAACGAGCGGGAGAGCGGGGTCACGACACGGACCGGGGAGGCCTCCCCGTACGGTCGAAGTCACACCCGGGTGCCCACGCACCACGCGGCCGGCCCTTCCCTCCTCGCGATCGGCTCAGACGAGACGGCTCAGACGTTGGTGAGCCTCACGAGCGGAGGAGACTCCGCAGGCACGTCCGCCTGCGATGCCGACTGAGCGTCGGGAGAGCTGAAGGCCTGAATTAGAAGGCCGAGACCGATGAGCAGTCCTGCCAGGAGAGCGCGCATGTCGGAGGGGAGCCAGGGATCGTGTACGACCGACAGAGTCGCACAAAAGTCCCCGTCGCTGGACATCGCGACCCTTTGAATCCTCCGACCCTTCCATTCCGGGCGATAGGCGCCGGTTCTGACCGGTTTCCTCAGACAACGATCAGACTCAACCGACGGGGGGGCGCTGTCGGTGGTGGTCGGTCGCCTCTTGGACGGCGTGCGCCAGCCGGAGCGCGTGGTGCTCGTGCCACAGCGGCGCGACGAACGTGATCGAGTGGGGCTGCCGCCGGTCCGGGAATCCGTCGACCGGCAAGAGCGCGTTGGGGATGGCGACGGCCGGGTGGCCCGTCAGGTTCGTGATGAGCAGGCCGTCGTTGAAGCTGGGCGTGACGAGCACGTCGACCCGGTCCATCAGGTCCGTCATGGCCCGCATCAACTGGGTCCGGATCCGGTTGGCGTTGATGTACTCGACGGCCGGGATGAACCGGGCGTGGCGGAACACGTTGGGCCAGGCGTTCCGCTCCTGGCGAACCAGCCGGTCGGTCCCGCGCGACCGCGTGAGCCCGTCGAACGCCGCCGCCGCCTCGGCCTCCAGGATGAGCCGGAGCGCGCCGACCGGGAGACGGTCCGGCCACGCCACCTCGACCGGGCGGACGCCGAGCCGGGACAGGACGGCGAGCGTCTCACGGTCGGCTTGGACTCCGGCGTCGTCGCCCTCGGGCGGGACGACGCCGACGCGGAGGTCGGCGAGCGGCGAGTCGGGGCGGAACGGGAACGCGGCGTCCTCACCGGTCTCGGGCCCGCGGATCGCGTCGAACACGAGCGCGGCGTCGACGGCGCTCCGCGTCATGGGGCCCAGCTTGTCCATGCTCCACGACAGCGCCATCGCGCCGGTCGTCGGGACGCGGCCGAACGTCGGGCGGAGGCCGGTCACCCCGTTCCGGGTCGACGGCGACACGATCGAGCCCAGCGTCTCGCTCCCGATGGCGAACGGGACCAGGCCGGCGGCGACGGCCGCGCCCGGCCCGGCGCTCGACCCGGACGCGCCCTGGTCGGGGTTCCAGGGGTTCTTCGTCGTCCCCCCGAACCACACGTCGCCCCAGGCCAGCGCACCGAGGGTCAGCTTGGCCACGAGCACGGCGCCCGCTTCTTCCAGCCGCCGGACGACGACGGCGTCCTCATCGAGGACCTGCTCGCGGTACGGCTCGGCGCCCCAGGTCGTCGGCGCGCTACGGGCCGCGAGCAGGTCCTTGGCCCCGTACGGGATCCCGTGGAGCGGCCCCCGGTCGACGCCCGCCGCCAGCTCGCGGTCCCGCGCCCGCGCCGTATCGAGCGCCCGGTCGGTCGTGAGCGTGACGACGGCCTGCAACACCGGGTCGAACTGGCGGAGCCGGCCCAGGAACAGCTCGGTCAAGCCGACGCTCGTGACGGCGCCGCTCCGCAAGAGCGCGCCCAGCTCGGGGATCGAGGCGAAGGCGAGGTCGCGGTCGTCGGCCGGACGCGCGGTGAGCGCGGGCCTCGGGACGACGGCACCGGGGCCCGGTCCGGGCCGCTCGCGCCCGCTCAGGCCGAGGTCGAGCACGAGCGCGGGCGGGACGCCGTTCGGCGGCTCGGCATCGCGGATGGCGGCCAGGCTGTCGAGCCGCTCGGCGACGTCGTCGAGCATCAGCGCGCGGTCGGCGTCGGAGAACGCCAAGCCCTGGACGGCCTCGGCGCACGCCAGGTCGGCGACGGTCAGGTCGGGGCGGAGCCCGTCGGCGGGGGGCGCGCCGGGCCCGAGCCGGTGGGCGTCGAGCGGGGCCGGCAACGCGGAAGCGGGCCACGCGGCGCCTGCGGCGAACAGCCCGGCGGAGGCGAGAAAGCGGCGGCGGTCAGTCACGGGGACGGGGGACGGGGGACGGGGGACGGGGGACGGGGGACGGGGGACGGAAGGTGGCCACCCCGGGACCTCCGCGCCAACCCCGGCTCCCCGAGTTGTCGACGGACCGCCCACGCCGCCGCCCTCCGCCATTTCCCGTTTCCCCGTTCCCATCTCCGCGAGCGGAGCGAGCCCTCACAGCCTCCAGGCCTGGGCGAGGTGCCGCAGGAACGTCTTCTCCATCGTGTGGACCACGCCGTCGGCGTCGGCGACCTCGACCAGGGCGGCGTGGGCACGCGCGAGCAGGGCCGTGTCGAGCGTGTCGCGGAGCCGGGCCACGACGTCGTCCAGACCGCGGACGCTGAGCCGGCCGTACGCCTCGACGGCGTTCTCGACCAGGTCGCTCAGGTCCGCCCCGCTGTGAGCGTCGTCGAACACGTCCGAGAGCGCGTCGAGCTGGCGGACCAGCACGCGGGTCTCGCGGGGGTCGAGGTCGGCGTCGGTGCCGTGGGCGACCACCAGGGTCAGGAGCGCGAGGTCATCGAGAGGCGACGGGGCCTCCGGCGAGTCGGGGTGAGCCACGGTCGCGGGGGAGAACCCGGGCGGTACCCCGCGCCGATCTCGCTGTTCCCCAACCGGATGCGCGGCGGGCTTCAAGGACGCCGGCCGGTCCCGAGGAGCCGGCGCCACCACGGGCGCCCCTCGCGCTCGGCCGCCCGGAGCACGTCCATCAGCGCCTCGAACTCCTCCCGGCAGCCGGGGCACCCGCTGAGGTGCTCCTCGACGAGCGGGAGCGCCTCGCGCGCGTCCTTCCCGGCCAGCGTCATCTCGGCGAACCGGTCGACCCGGGCGTCGCACTCGCCGCACGTCATCTCGTCGGCCCGCGAGGCGAGCGCCTTGGCGACGAGCAGGCGGAGGACGTCGGGCGTGAGGGTCATGGCGGGGCGTAGACGCCGGGACGGCGGCGCGGCTTACGGCCGCGTCACGCGGGCTCGTCGAGCAGGTCGTCCGGCGTCAGGCCACGCGCCTCGAACGCCTTCCGAAGCCGGAGGCGGGCGTCGTGGAGGAGCTTGTAGAGCGCGTTCCGGTTCGTGTCGAGCCGGCGGGCCACCTCGTCCATCGGCATCCCGTTCAAGACGGCCGTGAGCGCCGTCGACTGGCGCTCGGTGAGCTCGCCAGCGATGAGCTGGCGGACGAGCGCGACGGCCTCGGCGTTGGCCATCGCCACGTCGGCGGCAGGCTCCGGGGCCGAGGGCGGGTCGGCGACGACGGCGTCGAGCGGGACGTCCTCCCACCGCTTCCGGCGGAGCTCGCTGAAGGCGAGGTGGACGGCCACCTTCTGGGCCCACGTCGTGAACCGGGCGTCGCCGCGGAACTGGCCGGCCCGGTCGCGGACCTGCAACAGGGCGTCCTGGACCAGGTCTTGCGCCAGCGCGTCGGCGCCCCGGTCGACGCGCGGCGCCAGCGTCACGTGGAGGGCCCGGAGCAGGACCGGGCGCAAGTCGCGCAGGGCCGCGTCGAGCGCGGGCCCCTCGGCGGCGAGGTCGGCCAGCCACTCGTCGTTGGTACGGTCGGGTCGGCGGCGCCGGAGCACGGGCGGGAAGGGACGAGCGAGCAAGCTAGCGCCCGCCCTCGCCCGAAAGTCTCTCGGATCGGTCACATCCCAGGGCGAGCGCACGGTCCGGCGCAGACCCCCCGCTCCCCTCCCGGTCGCGGAGCCCGCCCTGAGCCGAGCCGAAGGACTCCCAGGCTCGGAACACTGGCTCCGCCGACGCTACGCAGCGTCCCCGTCCAAGGGGCAGGGCTGCTACGTCCTGCGAAACGGGTCAGAGTCCTAAACGGAACGGCCGTCATCCCCGCGCACGCGGGGATCCACAGGGGGCCGCTCGCTGAGGCGCCGCTGCGGATGGGTCCCCGCGTGCGCGGGACCGCGAAGCGACGGCGCCAGCCAATGACACCTGTTGTTTGTGTGGTCGGCAAAGAACGTAGCGGCCCTGCCCTTCGAGGGGGACAGTCCGCGCGCCCGCTGAGCGGAGCGAGGGGCGTGCGGACGGGGGGTCCGCCCGCCGGTGCCGGGGCGTCGTTCGAGCGTGCGGTCGCCCTGGGTCCCATCCGAGGCGGACGGCCGCACGTCGCGAGCGGGTCCAGCGGACCTTTTTGAGCCGGGGGCTTGCGGAGCGGAGCCATCTACTATATACTTAGTACTACCCAACACCAACGCCCCATGCGTAACCCTCTCACCCCCCTCGGCGGCACCGAGATGGAGGTCCTCCGCGAGGTCTGGGCCCTCGACCGCGCGACGGCCCGGGACGTCCACGACCGGATCTCGGCCCGCCGCAAGGTGGCCTACACCACGGTCATGACCGTCATCAAGAACCTGGCCGACAAGGGCTACCTCACGTTCGAGGCCGAGGGCACGGCCTACGTCTACACGGCCGCCCGGACGCCCGAGGAGGTCCGCGCGAGCGTGCTCGGCGGCATCCTCGACAAGGTGTTCGGCGGGTCGACGACGAGCCTGGTCCAGGCGCTCGTCCAGCGCGAGACGCTGAGCGAGACCGAGCGGGCCGAGATCCGCCGCCTGATCGACGGCCTGGCCGACTCCGATGACTGAGCTGCTGCCGCTCCTGGCCGACCTCGGCCGCGCCTCCGTCGCGTCGCTCTGGCTCCCCGTCGCCGCGTGGACGGCCGTCGCGCTGGCGGTCGAGGCCGCACTCCGCGTCGGCCGGGCGTCGGCGGCCCTGGCGCTCCCCGTGCGCGGGGCGACGCTGGCGGCGCTCCCCCTGGCGGTCGCCGTGCCGGCCGCGCTGGGCGCGGTCGCCCCGAACGCCGCGGTCGCCGTCGCCAGCTTCACGCCGGACGTGATCTGGCTGCCCGGGGTCTCCGTCGGGGCGCCCGAGCCCGCGGCCGTCGCGGCCGGGCCGGCGGGGGTCGATATGGCGCTGGGCGCGGCCGTGCTCGGAGCGCTGGCACTCGCGCTCGTGCGGCTGGTCCAGTTCGGCCGGGCCCTCGTCGCCGTCGGCCGGACGCGGCGGGGGCTGCCGGAGGGCGGGGCCGACGCTCGCGCGGCCGTCGACGCGGCTCGTCGGAGGCTAGGCGTCGTGCGCCCGGTCCGCGCGGCCCAAGCACCGGCGGGCGCGGCCCCGTTCACCGTCGGATGGAGGGCTCCGCTCGTCGCCCTCCCGCCCGGCCTCGACGCCGACGCCCTCGACGTGGCCGCCGTCCACGAGGTGGCCCACGTCCGCCGGGCGGACTATGCGTGGCACGCGGCCCAGCGGCTGGTGACGGCCGTGTTCGCCGCGCACCCGCTGGCCTGGACGCTGGGCCGCGGGCTCGACCTCGACCGCGAACGGGCCGCCGACGCGGCCGTCTTGGCGACGTGCCCCGACCGCCGCCGCGCCTACGCCGACCTGCTCTTTTCCTACGCCGCCCTCCCGGCTCCGGCCCTGGCGCTGGGCACCGTGCGCGGCTCTTCCTCCCTCAAAACCCGCATCGACGCCATGACCCGCCCCCTCTCCCCCACCCGAGCCCGCCGACTCGGGCACCTCGGCCGCCTGTCCGGCCTGCTCGTCGCCGCAGCCGTCGTCGTCGGCGCCGTCGGAACAGCCTCTCGCCCCGCGACCGCGGCGGCCCCAGTGCCCAGCGCCGTCGCGGCGCTCGACACGACCGACGTCTACGAGATTGTCGACGAGATGCCCGAGCTGATCGGCGGGCTCGAAGGCATCCAGCAGAGGCTCGACTACCCCGAGCTCCAGTACCGGGCCGGCGTCCAGGGGACGGCCGTCCTCCAGTTTATCGTGAGCACCGAGGGCGAGGTCACCGACCTCCAGGTGATCCGGTCGGCTGGCAACGACGGGCTGGACCGGGCCGCGATAGTGGCAGTCCAGGACGCGCGGTTCCGGCCCGGCCGTCAGGGCGGCGAGGCGGTCCGCGTCCGGTTCGCGGTGCCGGTCACGTTCCGGATCGGCGACGCGCCGGCCCGTCCCGAGCGCCGGGCGCCCGTGGGCGAGGTCCGTCCGGGCGACCCCGAGATCTTCGAGGTGGCCGAGGTCCAGCCCGAGCTGATCGGCGGGCTGGCCGGCTTGCAGGAGCGCGTGGTCTACCCGCCGCTCGCGCGCGAGGCCGGCATCGAGGGCCAGGTCGTGGTCCAGTTCGTCGTCAACGAGCAAGGCCGCGTCGAGGACGCGACGGTCCTGCGGACGCCGGACGAGATCCTGTCGGAGGCCGCGCTGGCGGCCGTCCGGGGGCTGACGTTCCGTCCGGGGCGCGACGGGGGGCAGCCGGTCAAGGTCCGGTTCGCCGTGCCCATCACGTTCCGGCTGCCCCCCGGCGACGGCGTCGACCGGGGCCAGCGCCTTCCGAGCCCCGGCGAGGTTCGGCAACGCCTCCCCCACTGGGGCACCGCCCTGAACCTGTTGGAGAACGAGCAGTTGGTCCAGACTCAGCACGCCCACGTCCTCCGCATCCTCGACAACCACAACGCAGTCGGGGGCACGGCGACCGTCCGCTACACCCTGCTGCCGGACGGACGGACGACCGATTTACAGATGGTCGAGGACACGCCGGACGGCGTCTTGGGAGGCCTCACCCGTGGCCTGGTCGGGATGATGCAGTTCGCCGAGAACCGCCGGCCGGGCGAGCCGCTGGAGGGCGCGACGTTCAGCCTCCAGTACTCGCCGGCGCGGTAGCGGCCACCGGGGGTCCCCGAGGCGGGCGCCTCGGTCGGCCTTGACTCTCGCCGGCCCCTCGCCGATCCTGGGGGTCCCCTCTCGGCCCTCCGGATGTCTCCCCTCGACGCGCTCTACCTCGCCACGGCCCTCGGGCTCGCGGTCTCCGCCGGGGCCCTCGCGACCGCCGGCCGCGCCGGGGCGACGCGGGCGCTCGCGGCGATGTTGGGCGTCAACACGCTCTTGGTGGCGCGCGGGCTGGCGTGGGGCCACGTCGACTGGGTGGCGACGGTCCCGGCCGGCGTCGGGGCGATGGCGCTGTTCGCGCTGTCGCCGCCACTGCTGGCGCTCGCCGTCGTCCGGGCGCGGTCGGGCGGGCCGCTCCAACAGGCGGACGCGCGAGCCGTGCTCCCCGCCGCCGTTGCGGGACTCGGGCTCGGCGTGGTTGCCGCCGTGAACGGAGCCATCGGGACGAGTGCCCAGGTTGTTTATCTCGTCGGGCTCAACGTCGTCGCGGCCGGGTCGTTCGTCGTCGCGGGCCGAGCGCTGGGCGCGTTGCCGGAGCGGGCGCAGCGGGCGGGCGTGGCCGTCGTCGGCGTGTTCGGAGTCCACTGGGCGTGCAGCCAGCTGTCGTGGGCGCTCGGCCTGGCCGACGTCGCGGGCGCCGGCGCGTTCGAGGTCGCCTCGGTCGCGTCGCTGCTCGCGTTCGGGGTCGGGGCCGGCGCGTGGGGCGTGCGCCAGTTGCCGGCCGTGTTGCTGGCGGCGCCCGTCCCGCTCGTCGACCCGCCGGCGCCGCCCGAGCCGTCGGCCGAGGTCGACCCGGCGCAGGCCGCCGCCGACGCGGCCCTGGCCGACCGGGTCCGCGAGCTGCTCGACCGCGACCGCGTCTGGTTCGACCCCGACCTGACCGTCGAGACGCTGGCCGACCGGCTCCGCGAGCCGACGCGCGACGTCTCGCGCGTGCTCAACGGGCCGGTCGGCGACGGCTTCCACCGGGTCGTCGGCGCGCAGCGCGTGGCCGAGGCCCAGCGGCTTTTCCGCGCCGACCCGGGGGCGACCGTGCTCGAGGTGCTGTACGCGGCCGGGTTCAGCTCGAAGTCGGCGTTCCACCGCGCGTTCAAGCGCCACGTCGGGATGACGCCGACGGCGTTCCGCCGAGCCCTCGCCCAGGCGGGCGGCGACGGGGCCCGCCGTTCCGATGCCGACGTCGGCGCGCCACTTCCGGCGCTGGGACGACACGGCGGGGACGGTGCGTGAGGTTGGGGCCGTCCCTCCCCCGGCCCCCATGCCTCACCGCCTCCTGCTCGTCGTCCCCCTGCTCCTGACCGCCGCGTCGTGCGACCTGCTGGGCGCCAAGGACGGCCTGGTCCGCGAGGAGGGCCCGGCGGTCGGGTGCGACGGCCGGACCTACGCCACGGGCTACGTCCTGCCGTTCCCCGTCGGGGCGGCGTACCGGATGACGCTCGGCAACTGCTCGAGCACCTACCACGGGCCCGGCGAGGCCGACCAGTACGCCTACGACTTCGCCATGCGGATCGGCACGCCAATCACGGCGGCGCGGGCCGGCCGCGTGGTCCACGTCGAGGCGCGCGGCGCCGACGGCGGCTTCCCCAACAACCTCGTCGTGGTCGACCACGGCGACGGGACGTTCGCCCAGTACATGCACCTCACCCAGAACGGGGCCGACGTCGCGCGCGGCGACGAGGTCCGCCCGGGCGACCCCATCGGGCGGAGCGGCAACACGGGACTGGCGGGCACCCCGCACCTCCACTTCGTCGTGACCGGGGGCGGGTGGGCCTACCCGTACGACTCGACGCCGGTGGCCTTCGCGAACGCCGAGCCGCGCGCCTCCATCCTCCAGCCGGGGCAGGTCTACGCCGCCCGCCCGTACTGATGCGGTTCTCCGTCCGCGCCGGCCTCCTCGCTCTGATCGCCCTGGTGGCGGGGTGCGACGCGGCCCCGACCCCGCTCGTCACCTCCCCGTCGGCGTGCACCCGGGCGACGTTCCCGGCGTGGCAGACGTCGGACTACGTGCTGCCGTACCCGGCCGGCCGGGCGTACCTCGTGCTCCAGGGCAACTGCGCGGCGTTCTCGCACACCGACGGCTCGGTGATCGCCTTCGCGTACGACTTCCGGATGCCCATCGGCACCGTCGTGACGGCGTCGCGGGGCGGGACCGTGACGCAGGTCGAGGCGTCGTTCCAGGACGGAGACCACGAGCGCGGGCACGAGAACGGCGTCGTGGTCGACCACGGCGACGGGACGGTCGGGGTGTACCTCCACCTGACCCAGGACGGGGCGGAGGTCGGCGTCGGCGACGTCGTTGTCCAGGGCGACACGCTGGGGCGGAGCGGGAACACGGGGTTCAGCACCGAGCCCCACCTCCACCTCGACGTCCGGGCCGGCTGCGCCGACGGCCGATGCACGCCGGTCCCGATCACGTTCCGGAACACGTCGCCGAACCCGCTCGGTCTCCGGGCCGGCGGGGTCTACCCCGCCCTCCCCTACTGACCATGCGCGGCACCGGCCCGGCACGCCGAGTCGAACGAGGGAGCGGGCCGACCCTCCCGAGTACCGCCCGGGCGGTCCCGAAGCCGTCCGGGCGGGAGCGCGTCGTGGCCGCCGCAGCGCTCGCGCTCGGCGGCCGCGGCGACGCGCGGGCGTGGGACGGAACCCGCCGGGCTCCCGACTTCGCCGTAGACTCGGCGGTGCCGCTCGGGTGGGGGGTCGACCGTGCTCACGCCCCCCCTCGTCCCGCTCGTGGTCTCCGCCACCCGCTGGCGGCCACGTGGCCGGCGTTCCGCACGGCCGGTGGCTGAGCGCTCTCCGGATCGGCCGGGCGGTCCGGCGCCCAGCTCCGCGACCACTGAGGTTGACCGTCGTCTTCCGCCCTCCTCCTGCCCTATGCGCGCGTCCGTCTTCGCCCTCCTGCTCGTCGGCTCGGCCGCCTCGGCCCAGCTCCACACGGCGCCCGTCGAGGCCGTCACGATCCACCCGCCCCTGGCCGCCCGGTTCGCGTGCGCCGAGCACCCGATGGGCGCCGAGGACCACGTCGTCGACGCGCTCGGGACCGACTGCACGGTCTCCGCCTCCGAGGGCGAGGCGTTCCCGTCCGCGTACCGGGGCGACGGGTCGCGGAACGAGGACTGGCACATCTGGCGCGAGCCGGCCCTGGCCCCGTTCGACGGCGTCGTGCTCTTCGCGGAGGAGAACCCGACGGTCAACACGCCCGGGACGTGGGGCTCGGGGCGGGCGGGCGGCGTGCTCGTGCGACGGCTCGGCGAGGACCCGGTCGCGGTCGCGCTCATCCACCTCCGCGAGATCACGGTCGCCCAGGGCGACACGGTCCGGGCGGGCGAGCCCGTCGGGCGCGTAGGGAACAACGGGATCTCGCGGTTCCCCCACCTCCACGTCGGCGCCTTCCGCGGCGACCCGTTCTCGGGCGACGCGACGGCGCTCCAGGTCCGGTTCGACCTGGAGGCGATGGGCCGCCTGCGGGGCACGCTCGACCCGGCCGACGCGCCCGGCGGCCCGCCGTTCGATCCCGGAGCGCTCCGGCCTCGGATCGAGGCGCTCAACGCCCGCTTCGGGGAGGGCTTCCGGACGGGCGACGTCGACCGGATCCTGAGCCTCTACGCCGACGACGTCCGGTTCCTCGAGCCCGGCGCCGCGCCCCGCACGGGCGCCGAGGCCGTCCGCGCGTATTGGGCCGAGTCGATGGCGTTCATCGGCGACATGACGCTCCGCACGCTCACGCTCGACGGCACGCGCGAGGTGCTCTACGAGACCGGCGAGGTCGACACGTCGGTCTCGACGCCGGACGGCAAGTCCACCCAGCGCGACACCTACGTCAACGTGTGGCGGCTCCAGCCGGACGGGACCTACCGGATCGCCGTCGACATGTGGAACGCGCGGCCCGATGCGCGCTGAGCCCTCGACCCCAGGCCCCTCTTCCCATCCGCCCTCGTCCTCATGCGCCTCGTCCCGTCCACCTCCGACGGGGCGCTCGTGGCCGATGCGATCCGCCGCGTGCTTTCTTGACCGCCCGCCCTGACCCTATCCCTCCCACGCAAAGGGGAGAGATCCTCGTAGACAACCCGAGTTGTGTCTGAACCGAAAGAGGGGGTGGGACCGGCGACGGAGGACCGGGGACCGGCTTTCCTGACGAGTCTCAGCCGGTCTTCCGTCCCCCGTCCTCGGTCCCAACGGACGCGAGGACCGGAGGCACAACTTGGGTCAGACACATGAACGGCCTTTCCCGCGACCCGACGTCCGCGCCGTGCGCCTCGGCCCGGACGTGGACGCTCCCGGTGGGGCCCTCGGCCCGGCCGGTCGTCCGGAGCGTCTGGGTTGTCGAGGCCGTGGGGCCCGGCCCAGACGAGCCGATGGTGCCCTACGGGTGCATGGACCTCGTCTGGGTCGAGCGCGGCCACGTCTGGCGGGTCGACGGCGGCGGCGCGCCGGTCGCGCTCCCGCCGCTCTCGGTCTCGGGCCAGACCACCCGGCCGTACGGCCTCCGGCTTGGCCCGGGCGCCCGGGTCGTCGGGCTGGGGTTCCACCCCCACACGGGGCACCTGGCGGCGGGCGTGCCGGCGCGCCTCTTGACCGACGACGCCGTCCCGTGGGCCGACCTGGTCGCCCCGGCGCTTTACGCCGAGACGCTCGGCCGGCTGGCGGACGCGGCCGACCTGGAGGAGACGGCGGCCGTGCTTCAGCGGGCCGTGCTGCGGGGCGCCGAGCGGCGGTCGGTCCCGGTCGGCGCCGCGAGCCGAGTCGAGCGGGCCGTCCGCGCGGTCCTGGCTGGAGCCCCGGTGGACGAGGACGTGTCGGCGCGATACGTCCAGCGGCTGTTCGGCGAGTACGTGGGCGTGGCGCCCCGCCACCTCGCCCGGATCGTGCGGTTCCTCCGAGCGCTGGGGCTCGTCGGCGAGAGCGGCGTCGCGCTGACGGCCGTGGCCCACGACGTGGGGTACCACGACCAGGCCCACTTCTGCCGCGAGTTCCGGCGGTTCACCGGGTCGACGCCGTCGGCGTGGCGGGCCCGCGCGGGCGGGCTCGTCGACGGGTTCGTGGCCGGGTGGGACGGTTCGCTCCCGTACAAGCGCCCCGGCGACGACGCCTCTACGTTGGGCCCGACCGCCGCGCGCTGAGTCGGCGGCGTCGCCCCTACGCCCATGCGCACGCTCCTCCTCGCCCTGTCCCTCGCCGCGGCCGCTCCGGCGCTCGCCCAGCCCGACGCCGCACGCGAGCCGTCCGACCTCGCCCAGATCGAGGCCGTCCTCGGCCTCTACTTCCGGGGCCACGAGACCGGCCGGGGCACCTACTTCCAGCAGGCGTTCCACCCCGACGCCCGGATGGTCTCGGTCGGCGACGACGGCGCGGTCCGCGAGACCGCGCTGCGGACGTGGTGGGAGCGCCCCGACGGCCGGCCCGCCGACGACGAGGCCGACCGCCGCCGCCGAGTCGTCCGCATTGAAGTAAGCGGGACCGTCGCCGCGGCCACGCTCGAGCTGGACTACCCCGGCGTCGTGCTCCACGACCACATGACGCTGCTGAAGTCCGACGGCCGGTGGCAGATCGTGACCAAGGCGTTCGCGGCGATGCCGAAGCGCTGAGGCCGACGGCAGGGCGCCGGCCTCCCCAGGGCAAGCGCATGCTAATGATCTCCAGACCGAACCCCCCGTCCGAGCGCCCATCGCTTCGCTCAGCGGGCGCTCAGACTGTCCCCCTTGAAGGGCAGGGCTGCTAAGTTCTGTCGATAGCAACCAAATCACAGTCGTCATTCCCGCGCACGCGGGAATCCATGCGGCCATTGTGTTCGGCGAGCGGCCCCGTATGGATCCCCGCCTTCGCGGGGATGACTATTGTTTTGCGTAGGAATACGACTCGCGCCCGAGAACTTAGCGACCCTGCCCTTGAAGGGGGACAGCTTTCCGAGCATGGGAGCGCAGCGACCGGCCGGAAAGCGGGGGGTCTAGGTTTAGCATGGGCTCGCCCTGCCGGCCTCCCGTGTGCGGCGCGCCACGTCGCCGCGTACCTTGCGGCCGGAAGCCAGGGGTGCCGCCCGTCCCTCCACGACGCGCGCGGCTGAGACAGACCCTCCGCACCTGATCCGGCTCGCACCGGCGTAGGGAGTGCTTCCGGGCCCCGCGGGCTTCCCGCACGGCGCGTCCCGGCTTCCAGACCCTCACCTGGACAGCCCGCCATGACCCGCCTCCGCCTCGGCCTCGAGTGGTTCCTCAACCCGGACCACGCCCCCCTCTTGCTCGCCCAGGACCGCGGCTGGTTCGAAGACGCCGGCCTGGAGGTCGAGCTGATCGAGCCCGAGGCGCACCTCGACGCCGTCGAGGCCATCGAGCGCGGCGACATGGACTGCGCCGTGACCGAGCCGCTCCACCTGGTCGAGGACCGGGCCAAGGGCGAGCTGTGCGTCGGGTTCGCCCGGTTCCTGCACACGAACGGCGGCGTGATGGCGAAGGCGGAGATCGAGCGCCCGCGCGACATGGCGGGGTGCCGCATCCAGTACCCCGGCGCGCCGGGGCCGGGTGGACCGGCCATCGTCGCCACGATGGTCGAGGCCGACGGCGGGCCGGCCGGCACGGAGGACGGCTACGGCCGCGTCAACAACTCGTTCTACCACACCGACGCGCTGGCCGACGGCAAGGCGGACGTGGCCACGCTCGTGTTCCACAACTTCGAGATCGTCGAGGCCCGCCAGCGCGGGCTCGACGTCCGGATGTTCGCGCTCAAGGACTGGGGCGTGCCGGACTTCTGCCAGCTGGTCCTCATCACGCACCCCGACAAGCTCGACGCCGAGCGCGAGACGTTCGAGACGCTGGTGGCCGTCCTCCGCCGCGGCGTCGACGCCGTCAAGCAGGAGCCCGACGCCGCCCGCGAGGCGTACTTCCGCCTCACCGACTCGGACCCCGACGACGCCCTCACGCGCGCCATCTACGACGCGACCGTCCCGTGCTTCACGCACGACTTCTCGATGTCGGCCGACTACTACGCGCGCCTCGAAGCCTGGATGGCCGACCGCGGGCTCATCGACGCCACGCCCGGCGCCGACGTGTACTGGACCAACGACCTCGCCCTCTAGCCCCTCCGGGTCGGTACCCGGTACGAGGTGCCCGGTACGGCTCCCGTGTCCGCTCCCGACCTGTCCGCCGTACCGAGTACCCCGACCCCTCATGGAGATGCCCACGACCGCCGCCGCCAAGCGGGCGGCCCACGACGCCACCCACGCCCGTCTCGACGAGCTCTCCGACGAGGTCCGCCGTCCGCTGCCCGGCTCGCGCAAGGTCTACGTCGACGGGTCGCGCCCCGACGTGCGCGTCCCGATGCGGCTCATCGAGCAGTCGCCCACGACCGGGTCGTTCGGGGCGGAGGAGAACCCGGCGTTCCCGGTCTACGACTGCTCCGGGCCGTACACCGACCCCGACGCCACCATCGACCTGCGCGCCGGGCTGCCGAGCGTGCGCGGGGCCTGGATCGAGGAGCGCGGCGACACCGAGCGACTGGCGGGCCTGAGCAGCGAGTTCGGCCGCCAGCGGGCCGGCGACGCGGCGACCGAGCACTTGCGGTTCGAGCACGTCTTGCGCCCCCGCCGCGCGAAGCCGGGGCAGACCGTCACCCAGCTCCACTACGCCAGAAAAGGCGTCGTGACGCCCGAGATGGAGTTCGTCGCCATCCGGGAGGCGCAGACCCTGGAGGCGCTGAAGGAGACCCACCCGGAGCTGATGCGGCAGCACGCCGGCACCGCCTTCGGCGCGGCCATCCCGCGCGAGATCACGCCCGAGTGGGTGCGGAGCGAAGTGGCCCGGGGCCGCGCCATCATTCCAGCCAACATCAACCACCCGGAGCTGGAGCCGATGGCCATCGGCCGGAACTTCCTGGTCAAGATCAACGCCAACATGGGCAACTCGGCGGTGACCTCGTCCATCGCCGAGGAGGTCGAGAAGCTGACCTGGGCCACGCGCTGGGGCGCGGACACCGTCATGGACCTGAGCACGGGCCCGCACATCCACGAGACGCGCGAGTGGATCCTCCGCAACTCGCCGGTGCCGATTGGGACGGTCCCCATTTATCAGGCGTTGGAGAAAGTCGGCGGCTCGCCGGAGGACCTGACGTGGGACCTCTTCCGCGACACGCTCGTCGAGCAGGCCGAGCAGGGCGTCGACTACGTCACCATCCACGCGGGCGTGCTGCTCCGCTTCGTCCCGCTCACCGCCAGCCGGCGGACCGGCATCGTCAGTCGCGGCGGCTCGATCCTGGCCAAGTGGTGCCTCGCGCACCACCGCGAGAACTTCCTGTACACGCACTGGGACGAGATCTGCGAGATCTGCGCCGCCTACGACGTTTCTTTTTCTATCGGCGATGGGTTGCGGCCGGGCTCCATCGAGGACGCGAATGACGACGCCCAGTTTGCGGAGCTCTACGTCCAGGGCGAGCTGACCAAGCGGGCGTGGGCCCACGACGTCCAGGTGATGAACGAGGGGCCGGGCCACGTGCCGATGCACCTGATCCAGGAGAACATGCAGAAGCAGCTCGACTGGTGCGGCGAGGCCCCGTTCTACACGCTCGGCCCGCTCACGACCGACATCGCGCCGGGCTACGACCACATCACGTCGGGCATCGGCGCGGCCATGATCGGGTGGTTCGGGTGCGCCATGCTGTGCTACGTGACGCCCAAGGAGCACCTCGGCCTGCCCAACCGCGACGACGTGCGCGAGGGCGTCATCACCTACAAGATCGCGGCCCACGCGGCGGACCTGGCGAAGGGCCACCCGGGCGCGCAAGCCCGCGACAACGCCTTGTCGAAGGCCCGCTTCGAGTTCCGCTGGCAAGACCAGTTCAACCTCGGCCTCGACCCCGAGAAGGCGTGCGCCTTCCACGACGAGACGTTGCCGAAGGAGTCGGCGAAGGTGGCCCACTTCTGCTCGATGTGCGGCCCGAAGTTCTGCTCGATGAAGATCACCCAGGACGTCCGCGACTACGCCGCCGAGCACGGGGTCGACGTCGAGGCGGCGATCCCCGAGGGGATGCGCGAGAAGGCCCGCCAATTCGAGGCGTTGGGCGGGCAGATCTATCACGAGACCCTGCCCGACGAGGCGTGAGGCGGCCTGTCTCGGCAGCCCTATGGGGAGGCCGAGACGGCGTCAGTCCGCCTCTCCTGCCTGTGCGACCACCGCTGCGTAGAGGCCGTCGGACAGCCGGAAACCGCTTTGCTTGAGCGCGTCCAGCACGGGTCGGACGGCCGGGATCAGGCCGCGCCCCTTCGCGCGGAGCACCACGCCCGCCGTCCCCACGATGGCGAGGCCGTGCCGCTTAGCGAACGCGCGCGCTCGCTTCTCGTCCAGAAGGAGTGAGGTGCCCGCCCGTTCGAGGGCGACGGTCAGCCCCTCGGCTTCGCCCGGGCCGAACCTCAGGTCCATGAGCACGTCCACCTGCGCGCGGTTCGCGACAGCCACCTCCGCAAGCCACGGAGGCCGGCGACCGAACTCGGCCACGACGGCGGGAGGAGCCGCGAGGCGGTCGAAGACGCCAGGGAGGAGATGGAGAGCGCCCGCACGGTCGAGCCCGATGAGCGGGGAAGCGTCGGCGACGACGAGGTCCATGCGTCACTCCGTCGCGTCGAGGCGGTCGAGGTGGACAAGCTCGGCCTCCAGGTCCTCCGGGTCGTAGTCGATCACGGGGATGCCCCTTCGGGCGAGGATCTCAACGAACGAGACGAGCGAGAGCCCCGCCATCCCCGCCGCGTAGCCGAGCGAGACCTCACCGTCCTCGAACAGTTGGACGGCGAGGAGCAACCGGGCGCGCTCCGGCGAGAGGTCTGGCGGAAGCTCGACAGTCAGCGTGCTCATGCGAAGGAGGGCGGCGTCCATGCAGGATACGGCGCCTTCCTCACGACCCCGAGCGCGCGTGCGCCTTCCACGACGAGACGCTGCCGAAGGAATCCGCCAAGGTGGCCCACTTCTGCTCGATGTGCGGCCCGAAGTTCTGCTCGATGAGGATCACCCAGGACGCCCGCGACTACGCCGCCGAGCACGGGGTCGATGTCGACCGCGATCTCGGAGGGGATGCGCGAGAAGAGCCGCCAGTTCGAGGCCCTCGGCGGCGAGATAACCCACGAGAGCCTACCCGACGCCTGAGCCCCGCTGGCGGCCGTCGCCAGCGGGGCCGAGACTCACCCCTCGGACTTGCCGTCGGAGGCCATGAGCACGACCTCGGGGTCGAACCGCGCGACGGGCACCGCGAGGTCAGCCTGGAGCGCCAGCACCTCGTCGATGTCCTTGTAGGCCTGGGGCGCCTCATCCATGCCCGAGCCGAGGAGCTCGACGCCGGCCGCCTCGAGCCAGGCGTCGCGCTCGGCCCGGTCGAGGGTGCGGATCGCCTGCTTGCGGCCCATCTGGCGGCCCGCGCCGTGGCTCGCGCTCGACAGCGACGCCGCCGCGCCGAGGCCGCGGACGACGTACGACGGGTGGCCCTGCGAGCCGGGCACGACGCCAAGCACGCCGTCGCCAGCCGGCGTGGCGCCCTTGCGGTGGACCACGACCTCGCGCACGGACGGCTGGCCGTCCGCGCCCTCGACCTCGTGGGTCTCGCGCCAGGCGAAGTTGTGGTGGTTCTCGACGTGGGCCACCCGCTCGACGCCGAGCGCCGCCGCGAGCGCGTCGTGGATCGTGTGGTGACACGCCGAGGCGAACCGGCCGGCCAGCTCCATGCTCGTCCAGTACTCCTGGCCCAGCTCGGTGTCGAGCCCGAGCCACGCCAGCGCCTGGAGCTCGCGCGGCAACGGCGTCTCGGTGCGGGCCCGCTTCGAGTACCGGTCGGCGATGGTGGCCCCGACGCCGCGGCTGCCCGAGTGCGTCAGGACAGCGAGGTACTCGCCCTCGGGGATCGCCAGCGCGGCGGCCCCTTCCGGTCCCACGTCGAGGCGCCCGGCGTCGACGAAGTGGTTGCCCGTCCCGGACGTGCCGAGCTGGGCCGCGGCCTTGTCCTTCAGGCTCTGGAGGAGCGGTGTCGCGTCCCAGTCCGGGTCGTCCAGGACCGCGTGCTGGCGGCGGTCGCCGGGCTTGAACCGGGCGCCGATGCCGAACCGGGTCTCGCCGCGCATGGCCCGCTTGAGTGCGTCGCGGCGGTCGCCGAGGTAGGCCAGCGCGTCGGCCGGGTACACCGAGAGCATCATCCGGCAGGCGATGTCGACGCCGACCATGTAGGGCGCGACCGCGTTGTCGAGCGCCACGACGCCCCCGATGGGCACGCCGTAGCCGATGTGGGCGTCGGGCATGAGCGCGCCCGCGACGGTCACGGGCAGCCGCATCGCGTCGTGCATCTGGCGGACCGCGCCGTCGTCGATGAGCTCGCGGCCCCAGATGGGGAAGTCGCCGGGCGCGTTGCGGACGACCGGGGCCTCGGGCGCTCGCCGGTCCTCGGCGATGGCCTGCGCCAGCTCGAAGCCGGGCTGGCCGGCCAGGATCGCGACCGGGTCCGCGTGGACCAGGTCGAGCAGGGCGAGCACGTCGGACTCGGGGAGCCCGGCGGCCTGCTGCGACTCGGCCAGCGCGAGCGCGCGGCCGATCAGGGGACCCGAGGGCCAGCCTCGGGCGAGGAGCGTGTGTCCGTCGATCATGGGGATCGGGGGATGCGCGCGGGCCGGGCACGAAAAAACCCACCCCGCGCAGTGTGGGGTGGGTTCGGCCGGTCGGCGCGTGATCGTCGCCTAGTCCGTCGGTCCACCCGCGCGCGCGTCGAACGCCCGCCGCCGCGCCGTCTCGATCAGGGAGACGACCGCGAGGGCGGGCGAGTACGAAGCGCGGGAGGTCACGGAAAGAGAGGCCGAGAGCGAGCCGCGAGGATAGCGCACCGACGCCGACGCCGTCAAGGCAGACGGTCGGCCCGCGCCAGCGCGAGGCCGCGTCAGCGGGCGCGGCGCCAGACCTGGGTCCGCCCCAGCGCTCGGATGCCGATGAACCCGCGCACGCGGAGCCGGTCGGGCCCGGCGAGCCGCAAGACGCCGCGGTAGCTCTTGGCGTTCGTCGGGTCGGTGATCCGGCCGCCCGAGAACTCGCCGCCGTCCCACTCCATTCCCTCGATGAGAGGGACCGTGCGGAGGTCGGCGCCTGCGTACTCGCCCTCGCAGTCGTCGCACCGGAACTGGGGGGCGGGGTACTCCCGCGTCGGCAGGACGCGGACGATCCGGCCCCGCACGACGCCGCCCGACTCGGTGATGCGGACGACGGCCTGGGCCTCGGTCCCCTCGTCGTTGTAGGTGGTCCAGTCGCCGAGGTAGCCTCGGGCCTCAGCCGGGAGCGATTGGGCCGCGAGGGCGGGCGCGAGGAGGGCGACGACGAGGGCGAGTCCGAAACGGAGCATGGCGGGAGGTCGGGGAGAACGGAGACGACGGGGGCTGGCGGTCGGCCCCAGAACGGTGGGGTCGTCCGGTTCCGTGCCGAGTGGCGACCGGCTCTGCGACGGGCGTCGGACGCTCGGAGCAGGCGTCGCGCTCGCCGGGCCGACCGGCCCCGACTACGCCGGGACGCCGCCGCCGCGCAGCGCCGGGTCGCCCTCGCGCGCGAGGAACCGGTTCCACCCGCCGACCAAGAGCGCCGAGCCGACGGCGCCGATGAGCGCCATCCCGGCCAGGCTGAACGTGAGCAGCCACGTCCCCCGCCGGTGGGTCCCGAGCACGATCTGGTCCGTCGCGTCCGAGACCACGATCGGCAGCCGCATCGTCTCGCCCTCGGGCACGGCCGCCAGGTCGGCCTCGATCTCCTTGAGCAGGATGATGGGCAGCTCGACCTCGCGCTCGACCGGCGCCGACGCTCCGGGCGGCGTGAAACGAAGCCCGACCTGGCCGGTCGTAATCTCGCTCCGCTCGCGCAGGGTCAGGCCCGTGACCTCGGCCTCGACCGTCTGGCCCGACTCGGAGACGGCGCGCTGCTCGACGCCGGCCTTCGCCGTGGCCACGGCGATGACCGCGAGGAGCAGCGGGAGCGCCCACAGCAGGCGGGCGACGACGGGGTTCGAGAGGAAGTTCATTGGGGTTGGGGCTCGGCGCCGGAACGGCCGCCGGGCCGCCCGGGTGCCCCTTCACTCCGAGTTGGCTGGCGCCGGCCCTCCGGGGTGGCTGCGCGGTCCCCCGCGAGCGGCCCCGCCTACTCGGTCTCCTCGAGCGTCATGAGGTAGTCCTCGACGCTCCCGACGCTCACGCGCGTCTCGCCCTTGATCTTGCGGGCCTTGATCGAGCCCTGGCGGATCAGCTTCTGGACCTGGTTCCGGTCGATGAGCTTGAGCAGCCGCCGGGCCTCGGTCCGGCTCACCGTGTCCTCGCGGTACTCGCCGGCGAAGCCCTCGAGGAAGTCGAGCGTCGACTGGTCGACCTCGATCAGCCGGGTCTCCTCGTTGCTGTCGGAGACGCCCCAGTCGAGGTCGGCGTTGATGAGCCCGCGGTCGGTCCAGCGGACGAGGGTCTGGCGGGAGATGCGGAGGGCCTCGGAGAGCTCGTCGAGGCGGAGGGTCTTGCGGGAGTCTGTGAGCGTAGGCATGGAGCGGAGCCGCGGGGCACGTGAGGAAACACTTGTTCAGACGGATTCTACTCCGCCCCTCCCGGTTTGCTCCCTCGGGAAGGCCCTGTTTCTATGGATCCGCTGCGGAGATCACGGCCCCCCTCGGCCCCCCTCGGCCCCCGTCGTCGCCCGTCAGCGGAGGGCCCGGTCGGTCATCTCGGCCAGCTCGTCGGACGAGAGGATCCGCCACGTCGGGGCGCCCAAGGCCCCGCTGGGCGACCGCCGGAAGAGGGCCCGCAGCAGCAGCGTCTTCCCGCGCTCGGGCGCGTCGGCGACGAACGAGGCCGGCGTGAACCGGAACACGAACGTGGCCTCGGCCGGGTCGAACCCGAGCTCGCGCCCGACGAGGTCGGCGAGGAACTGGGCCTCGTCGGTAATGGCGCCCGCGTTCGACGCCTGGTCGTCCACGACGACGGTGCGCGGGCGGCGCTCGTCGTCGGCGAGGAATACGCGGACGCGGGCCTGGCGCGTGGCGGCGTACGTCCGCCAGGTCATCGTCTGGTCGTGGGTCGGGTTGGTCTGGGCGGCGGTCGGGGCGGCGGCCCCGGCCGCCAGCAGCAGCCCCGCGAGGACGAATCGGTGCATGAGTCCAGAGTCAGGTTGCGGGGGAACGACAGCCCCTAGACTCGGACCCGTCTCCGATCTAACCCGGCCGGCCGTTTCGTCCGGGCGCAGGTGCCCAGTCAGGGCGCAGGGGCACGAGGCGGAATCCCCCTTGCCCCTTCCCTCACGCCCCATGACCGAGGGATCGTAAGATCCCGCGCTACTCCTCCCCCCGCGCCCGGTGGACGGCCCGCCAGCCGTACCACGCGGCCACGCTCCGCCACGGGGCGTACGGCTCGCCGAGCGCCGCGAGCGCCTTCGGGCCCGGCCGCTCGTCCAGCCCGGCGATGATCCGGTAGCCCTCTTGGACCCCGAGGTCGGTCGTCGGCCACACGTCGGGCCGGCCCAGGTTGAACAGCAACACCATCTGGGCCGTCCACGGGCCGACGCCGCGGACGGCGGTGAGCGCGGCGACGACGGCGTCGTCGGGCATCGCCAGCAGGTTCGCGCGCGTGGGGAGCGTCCCCGCGCGGTGGCGGGCGACGAGGTCGCGGGCGGCGGCCGTCTTGGCGCGCGAGAGCCCGCACGCGCGCAAGGCCTCGTCGGGCGCGGCGGCGAGGGCGGCGGGGTCGAGCGTGTCGCCGTCGCCGAAGGCGTCGAGCACGCGGCCCAAGATGGTGGCCGCGGCTTTCGTCGAGAGCTGCTGGTAGATGATGGAGCGGAGCAGCGCCGGCAGCGTCTCGTCGGGCCGGAGCGTGATCCGGGGCGGGCCGACGCTCGCGATCAAGTCGCCCAACCGGGGGTCGGCCTCGGCGAGCGCCTGGCTGGCGGCGACGGCGTCGTACGGGAGAGTCACGAGGACTGGGGACTGGGGACTGGGGACTGGGGACTGGCAAGATGTCCGTCGCCGACCGCCAGCGCCACCCGGTGGCCTCTGCCCGTTCCCAGTTCCCCGTTCCCAGTTCCCACGAGCGCCAGCGAGCCTACTCCTCGTCCCCGTAGATCATCGTCGTGACCCGGCCGCTCCGCGTGATGGTGCCGCGGTACATCCCCTCCGTGTTGAACGGCATCGAGACGTTCCCCTCGGCGTCGAGCGCGATGACGCCGCCGGTCCCGCCGGCCTCCGCGAGCGTCGTGCCGATCACGTGGCTGGCGGCTTGGTCGACGGACTCGTCGAGGTAGGCCATCCGCGCGGCGATGTCTCGGGCGATGCCGAGCCGGATGAAGTACTCGCCGTGGCCGGTCGCCGAGACGCCGCACGTCGCGTCGTCGGCGTAGGTCCCGGCGCCGATGATGGGGCTGTCGCCGACGCGGCCCCACCGCTTGTTGGTCATGCCGCCGGTCGAGGTCCCGGCCGCGAGCGAGCCGCCCGCCGAGAGCGCGACGGCCCCCACGGTCCCGTGCATCTGCCACGGGTGGGGCGCGGGCCGCGCCAGACCCGTGGCAGACCGCTCGCGCTCCTGGACCGACAGCAGCCCCCGGAGCCGGCCCGGCGTGTGGAAGAACGTGTTGGGCACCAGCTCCAACCCCTGCTGGAGCGCGAACTCCTCGGCGCCCTCGCCCGAGAGGAGCACGTGCGGCGACGCCTCCATCACGCGCCGCGCCAGCAGGATCGGGTGGCGCACGTGCATCGTGCCGGACGACGCGCCGGCCAAGCCCGTGGCCCCGTCCATGACCGAGGCGTCGTGGCGGACCGTCTGGTCGGCCGCGAAGACGCCGCCGCGGCCGGCGTTGAAGTGGGGGTCGTCCTCTAGGATCTGGAGCGCGGCCGAGACCGCGTCGAGCGCCGGGCGCCCGGCCACCACCTCGGCGTGGCCCGCGCGGAGCGCTTGGGCCAAGGCCGCGCGGATGGCCGCGTCCGTGTCGGCGTCCATGTTGGCGCGCAGGATGGTGCCCGCGCCGCCGTGGACGACGAGGACGACCGGGTCGCCGTCGAGGTCGGGGAGGACGGGCGCCGTCTGGGCCGCGGCGGGGAGCGCGAGCGCGACGGCGGCGAGGAGGCAGAGGAGACGGGCCACGGGAACAAGCGGGGGTGGGCCTGGAAGATAGGCGGCCCGCTCGTGGCCTCCCTTCGGTGGACTCCCCGAGAAGCTGGCCCTTCGGAACACCGCTCCCCGGGGGTCGTCGTTTGGAGCGTCCGCCTCTCGACCTCCGTGCTCCGCTCGCTCCGCCCCGTCGCTACCGTCTTGCTGGCCGTCGCCCTCGCGGCGGGCCCGGCGAGCGCGACGTGTCTCCACGGCGCGGACCACGAGATGCCGATGGAGACGGGGCACGAGATGCCGACGAGCGAGCACGCACCGGCCGAGACGCCGCCGTGCCACGACGCGCCGGACGAGCCCCGGCAGGACGCACCCGCGCCGCCCGTCGACGACTGCGCCTCCGCCTGCTGCGCCGTCCAGGCCGTCGTCGACGCGCCCGCTCCGCTGCCCGCAGCCGACGCCGTCGCCCTGCTGGCCGTCGTCGCCACCGACGTGCTCGCCGTGCCGGCGCCCGAGCCTGTGCCGGCGCCCGAGAGCCCGCCGCTGCGACCTCGGGCCCGGCTCCACGTCGAGCTCGAACGGTTCCTGATCTGAGAGGGCCGGGGCGTCGGTCGGACGCCCCCGCAGGCCGCGTGGCCTGACGTCCCGCCGAGCGGTCGCTCGGTGTGTGCCCATGTGCGCCGCGTGCTCGCGGTGCGCCCTCTCCAGATCCCCCTATGTCCCCCCGACTGTTCGCACTCGGCCTCGGCTTAGCCGTCGCGGGCTGCGCCGTGCCCGCCGCGCTCGACGCGCCCGCAAACCACCCGGCTCGCGTCGACGCGCCCACCGCCGCCCTCGCCGTCGAGATCGCCGCGCTCCCCCCGGTCGCCCCGCCGGCCGTCCCCGCCGTCCTGCGCCCGCACGGCGTGGACCACGACGCCACCACGGACCGGCCGGCCATGACGATGGAGGCGGACGAGGCGTCCATGTCGCACACGGCGATGAACCACGGCGCGACCGTCCTCGAGACGCCCTCGCCGACGCCCGACGTGCGGCTGGGCGACGTCCCGCCGGCGCCCCTCGCCTTGGCGAACGCGCTCGACGCCTACCTCGCCGTCCACGACGCGCTCGCCGACGACCGTCTGGACGCGGACGCCGCCCGGGCCCTTGCGGCCGCGTTCGATGTTCTCGTCGAGACGCCGCCGGCCGGCGACGCTCACTTCTGGCACACGCGGGGCGAGATCGTGGCCGGCGTCCGCCAGTCGGCCCGGGCGTTGGCGGAGGCGGACGACCTTGACGCCGCCCGCGCGGCGTTCGGCACGCTGAGCGCACCGTTCGCCGAGGCCGTCGATGCGCTCGGGACCCCGGCCGGGCTCGACCTCGTCCGCCACACGTGCGGGATGGCCGACGCGCCCGAGGGCGGCGTCTGGCTCCAGCGCCAGGGCCCGCCCCGCAACCCGTACTTCGGCACCCGGATGCGGATGTGCCGCCGCAGCACGGACGACGTGCCGACGATGGATCACGGGTCGATGGGCGGGATGAGCCACGAGGGCCACCGATGAGCCGCGTTCTCCTCGTGGCCGTCGGCGCGGTCGTCGTCTCGGGCTGCGCGGCCGTCCGCCCCCAGGCGGCGTTCGACGACGTCCGCGCGACGGTCGTCGAGCGGGCCGACGTCCGCGTCACCTGGCGGACGGGCGGGGCCGAGGACGCCGCGGCCGAGGCCGCCGTCGACTCGCTCCTAGCCGACAGCCTGACGGTCGAGACGGCCGTCCAGGTCGCGCTCCTCCACAACCGCCGGCTCCAGGCCACCTACGAGGACCTGGGCGTGGCCCAGGCCGCGCTCGTCCAGGCCGGCCTCCTGTCGAACCCCGTGTTCGGCGGGCGGTCGCTGTGGGCGCTCGACGAGTCGCGCGCGCCCGACCTCGGGTTCACCGTGGCCCTCGAGTTCCTCGACGTGTTCCGGACCCCCCTGCGCCGACGGGTGGCCCAGAACGAGTACCAAGCCGCCCGCTTCCGCGTGGCCGGGGCCGTCCTCGACCTGGCGGCCCGGACGCGCGCCGCGTTCGTCCGCGCCCAGGCCGACGCGACGGGGCTGGCGATGCAGCGGCGCGTGGTCCAGAACGCCGAGGCGGGCTACACCGCGAGCGCGCTCCTGCGCCAGGCCGGCAACGTGCCGGCCGTCGACGTGCTGGCCGAGCAGGCGCTCTACGAGCAGGCCCGGCTCGACCTGCTGGTGGCCGAGGGCCAGGCCGCCGAGAGCCGCGAGGCGCTCGTCCGGCTGATGGGGCTGAGCGGGCCCGCGGCCGCTATCGACCTGCCCGGCGCGCTGGCGCCCGTCCCGGCCGAGAGCCCGCTCGCGTTCGTCCGCGCGGCGACCGAGGGCGGCCTGCCCGTCGCCGTCGTCGACGTGGCCGCCGTCGAGCGGGCGGCCGTCGAGACCAGCCTCGACCTGGCTGCCGCCCGGGCCGACGTCGAGGCGATGGCCCAGCGGCTCGGGCTGACGAACGTCGAGAGCGTGCTGCCCGACCTCGAAGTCGGCGGCGAGGCCGAGCGCGACGACGGGGAGTGGAAGGCCGGGCCCGAGGTCGAGGTCGTCCTCCCCCTGTTCGACCAGGGCCAGGCCCGCCGCGCCGCCGCCCGAGCCGAGCTCCGCCGCCGCCAGGCGCTGTACTACGCGACCGCCGTCGACGTCCGCTCGGCCGCGCGGACGCTGGCTCAGCGGCTGGCGACCACGCGCCGCGCCGCGCTCCACTACCAGACGGCCGTCCTGCCGCTCCGCGCCCAGCTCGTCCAGCAGACGCTGCTCCAGTACAACGCGATGCAGACCGGCGTCTTCGGCGTGTTGCAGGCCCAGCAGCAGGAGGCCGAGGCGACGCGCCGCTACGTCGACGCGCTCGCCGCCTACTGGCAGGCCCGCGCCGACCTCGACCTGCTCGTGCAGGGCCGGATGCCCAACCTCGACGGCGGCGGCCTCGCCGTGCCCTCCGGCGGCCCCGCCATGCGCCCCGCCGATCACTAAGCCCACAGTCCCATGTCCACGTTTTCCCGCCGCGACTGGATGAAGGCCAGCGCCGTCGCCCTCGGGGGCGCCGCGCTCGGCCGGGCCTCCCGCGCCACGCCGCTCCCGGTCACGTTCGACCCCGCCGCCGCCGCCGACTCGCTCGCGGCCGACTCCGTCGCCGCCGCCAACGCCGCGAGAGCGGGCGCGGCCTCGGGACCCTCCCCACGCCCGACGAACGCCCCGCGCCGCTCGCTGGCGACGCTCGTCGACGGCGAGCGCCCGAGCCGCGTCCACACGCCGAACGGGTCGGCCATTACCGGCCGCCGGGCCGACGACGGGGCCTGGGTGTACCACCTCACGGCCCAAGAGGTGGTCCACGAGTTCGCGCCCGGCCTGACGGCGACGTGCTGGGGCTACAACGGCCAGGTCCACGGGCCCACGTTCGAGGCCGTCGAGGGCGACCGCGTCCGGATCTACGTGACCAACAAGCTGCCCGTGGCCACGACGGTCCACTGGCACGGGTTCTTTATCCCGAGCGGGATGGACGGCGTGGGCGGGTTGTCGCAGGCGCCCATCGCGCCGGGCGAGACGTTCCTCTACGAGTTCCCGATCTCACAGAACGGGACGTTCATGTACCACTCGCACCACGACGAGATGACCCAGATCGCGCTGGGGCTCACGGGGATGTTCGTCGTTCACAAGCGGGGCCGCGACGACGTCGACCGCGACGTGGCCATCATGCTCCACGAGTGGCTCGTCGAGCCCGGCACCTCGCGCCCGGACCCGAACGCGATGGCGGACTTCAACGTCTTGACCATGAACGGCCGGGCGTTCCCCGGGACCGACCCCATCGTCGTCGGTCACAACGACCGGGTCCGGTTCCGGTTCGGCAACCTCTCGCCGATGGACCACCACCCGATCCACCTCCACGGCCACTACTGGACCATCACGGCGACCGACGGCGGGCCGATCCCCCCGGCCGGCCGGTGGCCCGAGACGACGGTCTTGGTCCCCGTCGGGAGCACGCGGACGGTCGAGTGGACGGCCGACGCGCTCGGCGACTGGGCCATGCACTGCCACATGACGCACCACGTCATGAACCAGATGGGCCACGAGTTCCCCAACATGGTCGGCGTCGACGCGCGCGCGCTCGACCGCCAGGTCCAGCCCCTCGCACCCGGCTACCACACGATGGGCCAGGTCGGCGGCGACGACATGGGCGCGCACGTCGAGATGGGCCACATGCCGGTCCCCGAGAACTCGATCCCGATGGTCGGCGCGGCGGGCCCATTCGGCTACATCACGATGGGCGGGATGTACACGAACGTCAAGGTCCGCCCCCGGCCCGTCGACGTGGACCGCGACCCGGGCTGGTACGACCACCCCGAGGGAACGGTCGCCCGGGCCGTCTCCGCCGAGCGCGCCGCCCGCGACGGCGTCACCCTGTCGTAACCCTCCTCCTCTCTTCCCCCTCC
Source organism: Rubrivirga sp. (assembly GCF_965213695.1). Classification (GTDB taxonomy): domain Bacteria; phylum Bacteroidota; class Rhodothermia; order Rhodothermales; family Rubricoccaceae; genus Rubrivirga. The sequence goes on from NZ_OZ243912.1 coordinate 3,491,623, forward strand.
CATGAAAGGCTCGTATCTCCGTTTCTTCGCGATGATCCTCACCTCGACGCTGGTGATGTTCGTCTTGATGTACTCGACGGTCTACGTCCTCGACCACGTCTGGTGGAGTCAGACGAAGGGCTGGATGGCCCTTTACATGGGCGCCGCGATGGCCGTCGTGATGCTGTTGTTCATGCTCGGGATGTACACCGACAAGCGGACGAACGCGATGATCTTCGCCGGCAGCGCCGTCCTGTTCGCCGTCGGGGTGTACTTCGTCCGCGCCCAGACGACGGTCGGCGACGTGGCCTGGATGAAGGCGATGATCCCGCACCACTCGATCGCGGTCCTGACGTCGGAGCGGGCCCGGATCTCGGACCCCCGCGTCCGCCAGCTCGCCGACGAGATCATCGAGGCCCAGCGCCGCGAGATCGCCGAGATGGAGGGGCTCATCGACAGCCTGGAGAGCCGGTAGGCCACGGGCCCCCAGCGCGTCGCTGGGCCGAACCCGGCCCGCTGGCGCGCGTCCCACCTCCGACACCCCCCTCTCCCCCGATGCCCCTCCGCTTGTCCGCCCTGCTCGCCCTCGTCGCTCTGGTCGGTTGCCAATGGGAAGGCCGCCCCGACGGCGCCGAGGCCAACCACTCCGCCAGCGACGGCTACTACGACGCCGACGCGGCCCCGCAAGCCACGCCCCTCGGCGGCGGGGTCGGGACCGAGGTTGAGGTCGTCGAGCCGCTCGGCGGCGTCGACGCGCCCGGCACGGCCCCCGTCGACCTCACCCAACCTCCGCCAACCACGGGCACGGCCGACGCGACCTCCGAGGTTGAAGAGGCCCTCACGCCCGGCACCGAACAGTAACCATGCGCCCGACCTTCCTCGCCCTCGTTCCACTCCTGGCCCTCTCGGCCTGCCAGCTCGCCAACTCGTCCGCCGCCCCGGCTGACACGCCCGACCTCGACGCCGCCGCCGAGGAGGCCGCCGTGACGCTGCCGGCCACGCTCGTCGGGCCCGACGCCCCGACGCTGACGGTCTACAAGAGCCCGACGTGCGGGTGCTGCGCGATGTGGGTCGAGCACATGGAGGCCGCCGGCTTCACGGTCGACGTCCGGGACCGCGACGACATGGCGGCCGTCAAGGACAGCCTGGGCGTCCCATCCGATCTGGCGTCGTGCCACACGGGCGTCGTCGACGGCTACGTGGTCGAGGGCCACGTGCCGGCCGAGCAAGTCGCGCGGCTTCTCGAGGAGCGGCCCGAGGCTCGCGGCCTGTCGGTGCCGGGGATGCCGATCGGCTCGCCGGGCATGGAGATGGGCGACCGCCGCGACCCGTACGACGTGCTGATCGTCGGGCCGGAGGGCGAGGCGGCCGTGTTCACCCACGTCGAAGGCAACACCGGGCCGTAGGCGCGCGCCGGGGAGCGGCGTAGACTGCGCCATGCCCCGACGCCTCCTCCTGCTGCTCGCCGCCGCGCTCGCGGCCTGCGCCGACGCCCCGGCCCCCGAGCCGGACGTCGAACCGCCCGCCCTCGCCGACGGCGAGGTGGCCGTGCCCGCCGACTCCGGCGCCGTCGCGCCCCGCCTCACCACGGGCCCCGACGGCCAGCCGGTCCTGTCCTGGGTCGAGCCGGCCGGCGACGGCTGGGCGCTCCGGATGGCTCGGTGGACGGGCTCGGGCTGGGCTGAGCCCCTGACGACCGACCGCGGCGACGACTGGTTCGTCAACTGGGCCGACACGCCAGGCGTGGTCGTCCAGAGCGACGGGTCGGTCCTGTCCCACACGCTCCTGCGTCATCCGGGCGGCTCCACGTACGCCTACGACGTCGGCGTCCGGACCGACGGCGAGCGCCGGCTCCTCCACACCGACGGCGTCGCGGCCGAGCACGGGTTCGTGTCGGGCGTCGCGCTGGCGGACGGTCGCGCCGGCCTCGTCTGGCTCGACGGCCGGAACCAGGGCGCCGGCCACGGCCATCACAGCGGCGCCATGACGCTCCGCTACGCCACCGTCGGCGGCGACAGCGCACAGACCGACGAGGTCGAGCTCGACGCCCGGACCTGCGACTGCTGCCCGACCGCGATGGTGACCACGCCGTCCGGCCCGGTCGTGGCCTACCGCGACCGGAGCGACGACGAGGTCCGCGACGTTGCCGTCGTCCGCCAGGTGGAGGGGGCGTGGACCGAGCCCGCCATCCCCCACGCCGACGGCTGGCGGATCGAGGGGTGCCCCGTCAACGGGCCGGCGCTGGCGGCGGCCGGCGACCACGTGGCGCTGGCCTGGTTCGCCGGCGGCGACTCGACGCGCGTCTGGCTGAGCGTCTCCGGCGACGCCGGAGCCACGTGGGGCGACCGCGTCCGCGTCGACGGCGGCGCCCCGCTCGGCCGGGTCGGCGTGGCGCTGCTGGCGGACGGGAGCGCGGCCGTGAGTTGGCTCGAAAACGTGGGCGACGACGCCGAGCTCCGCGTCCGCCGCGTCGGCGCGGACGGGTCGCTGCGCCCGGCCGTGACCGTGGCGACCGTCGACGCCGGGCGGTCGAGCGGCGTCCCCCACGTCGCGGCCCTGGGCGACCGAGCCCTCGTGGCCTGGACCGACTCAGCGACGGCGACCGTGCGGACCGCCGTGGTGTCACCGTGACGGCCGGCACTCCGCTCGGTCTGGTCCTGCTGTGGCTCGCGCTCGGGGCTGCGGGCGGCGCGTTGTTCGTCGGAGTCGGGCGCCGGCGGACCGGGCGGGCCGCTCGTGTGTGGTGGGCTGGCGGGCTCGTGGTGGTGACCCTCGCCTACGTCGGGTTCGCCGTCGCCCGGAGCGCGCCGCCGCTGGCGCTGGCGGTCGAGGCCGTCGGGGTCGTGGCCTACGGCGCGTGCGCGGGGCTGGGGCTGAGGGGCCACCGGGGCTGGCTCGCGGCTGGCTGGCTGTTGCACCCGCTCTGGGACGTCGGCCTCCACGCCGGGGTCGCCCTGGCACCTGCGTGGTACGTCTGGGCGTGCCTGGGCTTCGACGCCGTGGTGGGCGTCTCCCTGTACGCGAGCGCTGTCCGCCGCTAAACACACGGGGCCTCCGGCCGGCCGGCGTCTGGGCTCCACCGATGGGCCTGGGGGATGCCCGGAGTTCGGCGCCGACGGTTGTCCCTGGACTCGGGTCCAGGGTCTAGACTCGCCCCCCCACTCCCCCTCTCCCATGACCCTCGAAATCCTCGACGCTCACCCCTCCCCCTCCGCCCACCTCGACGCGATCAAGGCCGTCGTCGAGGCCGCGCTCGACTGCGTCCAGTGCTGCACGTCGTGCGCCGACGCCTGCCTCGCCGAGGACGGCGAGATGGACCTGGCCCACTGCATCCGGACCGACCTCGACTGCGCCGACGTCTGCGCCGCGACGGCCACCGTGGTGGTGCGCCAGACCCAGCCCTCGACGGACCTCGTCCGCGCCCAGGTCCAGGCGTGCAAGGCCGCGTGCGAGACCTGCGCCGCGTCGTGCGAGGAGCACGCCGAGACGCACGAGCACTGCCGGATCTGCGCCGAGTGCTGCCGGACCTGCGCCGACGCCTGCGACCGGCTCCTCGCCGCGCTGTAGCCCACGGGCCGAGCCCGCCGACGCCGCCCCGGCTCGGCGGGCTCTTCTCCGGCGCACGGGCGTTAAGCGTGCCCCCCGCTCTCCCCCGACCCGTGTCCTACACCTTCTCCCGCACGCTCGACGCCGACCTCGCGACGGCCGAGGAACGCACCCGCACCGCGCTCTCCGACGAGGGCTTCGGCGTCCTGACCGAGATCGACATCCAGGCCACGCTCAAGACGAAGCTCGACGCCGACGTGGCCGGCTACACCATCCTGGGTGCCTGCAACCCGCCGCTGGCGCACCGGGCGATGCAGGCCGAGCCTCGGATCGGCGTCATGCTGCCGTGCAACGTGATCCTCCGCGACGTCGGCGACGGGCGGACGGAGGTCTCGGCCATCGACCCGGTCGCCAGCATGGCCGCCGTCGAGAACGGCGACCTGGACGACATCGCCGCCGAGGTCCGCGACCGGCTCCGGCGCGTCGTCGCCGCGCTGTGACGACGGGGCAGCTCGCCCACGCGGCCGGCGTCGCGACCGACACGGTCCGCTACTACGAGCGGCGCGGGCTCCTCGCCGCGCCGCGCCGGACGTCCGGCGGCTACCGCGACTACGGGCCCGACGCGCTCCGGCGCCTGCGCGCGCTCCGCCGGGCCCAGGCCCTCGGGTTCACGCTCGACGAGGCCGCCGGACTGCTCGCGCTCTCGCGCGACGTCCACGCCGACGCCGCCGCCGTCCGCGAGCGGGCCGTCGAGAAGATCGCGGACCTCGATGCCCGCATCGCCGAGCTCCAACGGACCCGCGACGCGCTCACCGACCTGGCCGACGCCTGCGGCGGGGCCGACACGACGCGGGCCGAGTGCCCCGTCCTGCGGGCGCTCGCGGAGCCTCAAGACTGAGCGGTCGATTCACGGAACCCTGGAGTCGGGTCCAGGGCGTATCAGAGCGGAACCGCCCGCTCCTCCCATGCCCGCCACCGCCTCCCCCCCTGCGGACCGCACCGTAACGCTCCGCGTCGAGGGGATGGAGTGCGCCTCGTGCTCGGCCCGCGTCGAGCGCGTCCTGTCCCGGCTCGACGGCGTCGCCGAGGTCGGCGTCAACCTGGCGACCGAGCGGGCGACCGTCCGCGCGCACCCGGGCCTGTCCGACGACGCCATCGCCGACGCCATCCGCCGCGCCGGCTTCGGCGCCGAGGCGGACGCTCCGGGTGTGAACGAGGCGGACAAGGACGCCGAGCGCGCCGTCCAGCGCCGCCGCGCGCTCGTCGCCGCCGCGCTCACCGCCCCGATCTGGCTGTTGGAGATGGTCCCGATGATGGTCCCGGGCGGGGCCGACTGGCTGCACGGGCTCGTCGGAACCCAGCCGCTGCGACTCGTGCTGCTGGCGCTGGGGACGGCCGTCCAGTTCGGGCCCGGCCTCCACTTTGTCCGGACGGGCTGGGCGGCGCTCCGGTCCGGCGCCCCGTCGATGGACACGTTGGTCCTGCTCGGCACGTCGGCGGCCTACGGGTACTCGGTCGTGGCCACCGTCGCGCCCGGCGTCCTGCCGGCCGGGGCCGACCACGTCTACTTCGAGGCCGCGGCCACCATCATCACGCTTGTCCTGGCCGGCCGGTACCTGGAGGCCGTCGCGAAGGGCCGGGCCGGGCAGGCCATCCGCGCGCTCCTCGACTTGCAGCCGCCGACGGCCTGGGTCGTGCGCGACGGCGAGCCGGTCGAGGTGCCGCTCGCCGAGGTGGCCGTGGGCGACCACGTGCTCGTCAAGCCCGGCGCTCGCGTGGCCGTCGACGGCGTCGTGGTCGAGGGCCGGTCGTTCGTCGACGAGTCGGCAATGACGGGCGAGCCGGTCCCAGTCGAGAAGGAGCCCGAGTCGGTCGTCGCGGCCGGGACCGTCAACGGGACGGGGGCCCTGACCGTCGAGGCGACGGCGGTCGGCGGGCAGACGGCGCTGGCCCGGATCGTCCAGATGGTCGAGGACGCCCAGGGTTCGAAGCCGCCGATCCAGGCCCTGGCCGACCGCGTCGTGGCCGTGTTCGTCCCGTTCGTGCTGGCGACGGCCGCCGTCACGTTCGCCGTCTGGATGTGGGTCGGTCCCGAGCCCCGGCTGACGTACGCGCTGGTGGCTGCCGTCTCCGTACTCATCATCGCGTGCCCGTGCGCCATGGGGATCGCCACGCCGATCTCGGTGCTGGTCGGGACCGGACGGGCGGCCGAGAAAGGCGCGTTCGTCCGCGAGGGGGCCGGCCTGCAAGCGCTCGCCGAGGCCGACACCATCGTGTTCGACAAGACGGGCACGCTGACGCTCGGCCGCCCCGCCGTGACCGACGTGGTCGCCGTCGGGGATGCCGATGCCCAAGCGGCCGTGCGGCTGGCCGCCGCCGTCGAGCGCCAGAGCGAGCACCCCATCGCCCGCGCGCTCGTCGAGCACGCCGGGCCGACGCCCGACGCGGCCGACGTCGAGGCCGTGCCCGGCTACGGCGTCACCGGGACCGTCGAGGGCCGGGCCGTCGCCGTCGGCGCCACGCGGTTCATGGACCGCCTGAACGTCCCGCTCGCCGCCGCCGACCGCGACCGCGCCGACGGGCTCGCCGCTGAGGGCAAGACGCCGCTCTGGGTCGCCGTCGACAGCACGCCGGCCGCGCTCGTCGCCGTCTCTGACCCGATCAAGCCCGGCGCCCGGGACGCCCTCGACGCGCTTCGGGCGCAGGGCTTGGACCTCGCTTTGATCTCGGGCGACGCCGAGGCGACCGCTCGGGCCGTCGCAGCCCGGCTCGGCATCGAGACGGTCCGCGCCGAGGTGCTGCCGGACGAGAAGGCCCAGGCCGTCGCGGCGCTCCAGGCCCAGGGCCGCCGCGTCGCCTTCGTCGGCGACGGCATCAACGACGCGCCCGCGCTCGCCCAGGCCGACGCCGGGCTCGCGATGGGCACGGGCACCGACGTCGCCATCGAGGCCGGCGACGTGGTCCTGGCCGGCGGCGACGTCGAGGCCGTCGGCCGCGCGCTCGGCGTCGCCCGGGCCACGCTCCGCAACATCCGCCAGAACCTGTTCTGGGCCTTCGCCTACAACGTGGTCCTGATCCCGGTCGCCGCCGGCGTCCTCTTCCCGGCCTTCGGGCTCCTGCTCTCGCCCATGCTCGCCGCCTTGGCGATGGTGTTTTCGGACCTCTTCGTGATCGGCAACGCGCTCCGGCTCCGCACGGCGTAGGCTCGCTGGCGCTCACTTAGGAAAGGGGAAACAGGAAAGGGGAAATGGCAGAGGCGGATGGACTCCACAGCCCGGAACCTTTTCGGAGGCGCCGTTGAACCCGTCCCCCGTCCCCCGTCCCCCGTCCCCCGTCCCCCGTCCCCCGTCCCCCGTCCCCATGATGAACCTGATGCCCGACCGCCACACCGAGACGCTCCAGATCGAGGGGATGACCTGCGGCGGCTGCGTGACCTCCGTCGAGACCGCGCTGGGCGGAGTCTCCGGCGCCATCGTCGAGTCCGTCGAGATCGGCCGAGCCGTCGTGGACGCCGGGCCCGAGGCGACGCGCGAGCGGCTCGTCGAGGCCGTCGAAGCGGCCGGATTCGACGTCGTCGGTGGAGAGAGCGAGCCGGACCCGCAGTAGCCCGTAGCTTCCGGGCCGCCCCCTCCGCCGATGGCCGACGACCCCACGCCCCCGCGAGCCGACGTCCGCGCCGGCGGCCTGCTCGATCTCTCGACGGGCAAGCCCGCCCCGCCGCCCGAGCCGCCCGCACCGCGCCCGCCGGTCGTGCCCGACCCCGAGGTCCGCGCCGGGCGGACGCTCGACCTGTCCGTCAAGCCGGCCGCGCCCGTCTCTAAGAAAGCGTCGGCACCGGACTTTGGCGGTGGCCTGGTCTTGCGCGAGACCGTCGACCTGTCGACCAGGCGGGCGCCGGCCGAGGCGTCGGCGGCTCCGCCCGGGGCTCCCGCAAAAGCGGCCTCTCCGACAAACGAGTCGAGGTCACGACGCGGCACTCGCCCTCAGGACAGCGGCCGGGGCTCGGACCCCCGCGGCTCGGACAGCCGAGGCTCGAACCGGGCCGGCGACTCGCGCGACGCCGACCGAGGCCGCTCGAAGGGCGAGGCTCCCGCCTCCGCCTCGTCGGCGCTGGCCGACTTGCTCGACCCCGACGTGCTCGCCAAGCTCCGCGGCGGCTGAACCGCTGGTTAGCCCGCACTTGTGCTCGCCCCCAATCCAATGCCAGGAACACCACAGACTGATACCGAACCGCATGAGCTCGCCCAGTCTGGCAGTCTCGGTTGGGTCCAGTTCGGGATCGGCGCGACGCTCATCGCTGTGGCCCTCCTCAGAGTATACCGGAGCGGAGGCGAGACCACCGAGATAGACTGGGGCCTCGGAGTACTTGGCCTGAGCAACCTAGCGGGCGCGTTCTACGCGAAGTCGGAAGGGTCCGTCTGGCGGTTCGCCGAACTCGGCCTCGGTGTCGCGGCGCTGGCGGTGTTGCTGTTCGAGGCGTTCGGTTGAACGTCGCGCGGGCTAACTCGCCGCTGCAGGCCGACACAGGGCGCCAGCGCCTCTGCCCGGTTGTAGCTTCAGTGTCTCCGGCACTTTGCCCAAACGCTGTGCCCTCAACCCTGTGCGGCTGAGCGTCCATCTGTTAGGCAGCCTCCCACCTTCATCCTGGCCCCGTGTTGATCCAGAAGATCATGGCCTTCTCGGTCCTCGGGTGCGTCGCACTCAGTTGGGTGCCTTGGACTACCGCCGTCGCCCGGTACCTCCGCTCCCAGCGTGACGTTGCGGAGCCGGACCGGAAGGGGAGTCTCGGGATCTACGGCGACTACCTCCGCGGTACTCTGGATCGTAAAACACGGAACTACGTCCACCCCACCGTCGCGCTGCTGGCGCTCGCAGCTGCCCTCTTCGTACTGTTCGCGTTCTCCTCCGCTTTTGCTTTTAGCGGCCGGCTTGAGGGGTAGCACTTCAGACCGGCTTGATGGGTGACACGGTCTGGGCGGGAGTCCGTAGCTGCCGGGACGATGGGTGACACGATCGAGGCCACGGCTACCGCTTCCCGCGCTTCCAGAACTCGCGCACGCGCTTCTCGATCGCGTCGATGCCGGGCAGCGAGATCCCGCGCCGGAGCGCCTCCCGGACGATGAGCCCGCGCAGCGTCTGGTCGGGCGCCGGCAGCGGGTGGAGCGCGTGCTGGATCGGCCGGACGATGGGGCCGAGCGCGACGGCAACGAGCCCCAGGCGGAGCGCGACGAACCCGGCCACGCCCGTCCACATCGCGGCGAGGTTGCCGGCGGCGGCGAACGCGCTCAGCACGCCCACGTAGACGAGCCCCTGGACGACCGGGTGCTCCAGCACGCGGAGCGTCCCGATGGCACCGGGCATGACGAAGCCGGGCGCCGCCGCGCTCCACAGCGCGTACAGGAGCAGCGACACGCCGGCCGCCGCCCACCACGGCAGCACGAGCAGGAGCGCGGGCAGGAACAGGGCCGCCAGCGTCTGCGGCGACCGGAGCCAGACGCCCGCCCGTTCGAGCAGCGTCCCCAGCCCGACCGCGTCCAAGACCGGCCCGGCGTACTCGCGGAGCAGCGGCTCCGTCGTCCGGTAGTGGGTCCCGTCGGCAGCGAGCAAGCCGGCGACGGTGTCGACGTAGGGCGGCGCGACGCGGGGCGCGCGGGACCAGGGCCAGGTCATTCGGCGGGGACGGAGCGGCGGGAGCCGTCGCCCGGCGCGGCCACGTCGAGCGTGTCGCCGGGGGCCAGGACGAAGCGGAAGCGGACGGCCTCGAGGTCGACGCCGGCCGCTTCGAGCGGGGCCGCGAGCACGCGGCGGAGCGCCCGGGCCGAGTTGATCGCGGGCTGGTCGGAGTCGCGGAGGTGGGCCTCGGCCTGCTCGCGGAGCGCGGGGCGGACGCGACGCAACGTCTGCTCGACGGTCCGCTCTGTCATCGACGGGGTGAGCCGAGCCTGGCCGCTCAGGTCGATGTCGACCTCGGCGTCTTCGAGCTCGGGCTCGACCGAGAACACGGACAGCGGCGGCAGCACGACCTCGACGACGCCGTCGTCGCGGAACCGGATGGCGTCGGCGTCGAAGGCGTCGAGCGAGAACCCGTACGTCATGGTGGCCGGGACGCGGACGGCGACCTCGGCCCGGCCCGTCTCGATGTCGAGGAGCCGGATCCGCCAGCGCCGCGCGCTCGACCCCGACAGCGTCGACGAGAGCCGCCCGGTCACGACGAACCCCTCGGCGGCCTCCTGCTGAATCTGGGTCTGGACCAGCCCCCGGACCTCCTCCTCGCTCACCCCTCCCCCTCCGCGGACGACGGAGACCCCCAGCGCGATGACGACGGCGAGCACGGCCGCCAGAGCGAGCCCGAGCACGAATCCGGTGGGACGAGGGCGAGCGGCGTCGGGCATGGACGGGGGTACGCAGGGTTCAGGGTTCAGGGTTCAGGGTTCAGGGAAGGTGACCGTCATCAGATCCGACCGCAAGCCCGAAGGCCACAGGTCGCCCGGACCGCGGAGCGACGGCGCAGCCAACCTGTCCACAGCCACCGCCCCCTCTGCCAGTTCCCCGTCCCCATTTCCCCTTTCCGCGAGCGCTAGCGAGCCTACCCCGCCAGCAGCACCAGCGCCGCCACCGCCAGCCCCAAGCCGGCGAGGTTGGCTCGGGACAGCGCCTCGCCCCACACCGCGCGCCCGATGAGGGCCGCGCCGACCACGATGGCCACGCTGTTGGCCGGGAACGCGACCGTCCCGTCCAGCCGCTCCAGCGCCCGCAGCAGGAACTCGGCCGAGTAGTAGTTGACCACGCCCAGCCCGACGCCCCAGGCCCAGGCCGCGCGGCTCGGCCACCGACCCGTACGGATCCCCGTCCAGCCGACGGCGAGGGCGCCCACCAGGAACGCCACGCCGAACACGAACAGCAGGAACGTCGAGATCGGCGTCGTCCCGCCGGCCGCTTGGGAGAACGTCTCCCGGAACACCTTCATGTTGACGTCGACGAGCCCGCCCGTCAGGAACAGGAGGGCCAGCACGCCGACCGTCCGGCCGCCGGCCGTCGGGGCGGGTGGCGAGCCGTCCGGCGCGGGCGGGCCCACCTTGCCGGGTGGCCCCGCGGGCCGGGCGACCAGGAAGAACGCGGCCCCCGCCAGCACCAGCCCGACGAGCTGGAGCGCCGTCGGCACTTCGCCCCAGACGGCCCACGACGCCAGGAACGGGACGACGACCGACAGCCGCATCACGCCGGCGGCCAGCCCCATCCCGGCCTCGCGGATCGCCAGCGCGAACAGCCAGAACCCGGCGATGAACAGGACGCCCTGCCCCACGCCCAGCGCCACCAGCCCGCCCGACAGCTCGGCCGGCGCGTCGACGCCCTGGAGCGCGACCGCGAGCGCGGCCCCGGCGAGGTAGTTCACGGTCAGCAGCGCCGTCCGGTCGAGGTCGCGGCGCTCGGCCACCTTGAACACGACGGCGATCGCGAGGCTGCACGCGACGGCGAGGGCGAGGAAGAACATGCGGGGGCGGAAGGAGGCCCCAAATCACCGGACGGACCGCGCGGCCGACCGTGCAGTCTCGCCTTATTCCTGCTCGTCCAGCGGCGACCGCTCGGCCGGCCGCTGGATAAAGTAGCCGACGCGGGACGGCTGGACGGTCACGTCGCGGATGTCGATGCTGTCCGGCCACCGCGCCGAGACCGGGACCTGCCCGTCGGTCGCCGTCGTGTCCCGGGCGATGTCGAAGTAGTCGACCACGGCGCGGACGCGCGTCGACGACAGGGCCCGGTCGTAGGTGTCGCCGACCGCCGGAACGCGGAAGACGGCCTGGACGCGGGGCGGGTCGAACCGGACGCCGAGCACGCCCGGCGGCACGTTCTCGACCTCGACCTCGAGCTCGCGCGCGGCCTCGGTGAACTCCCCGACGTCGACCTGGACGCGCGTCGCGGTGACGGACGGCGACAGGAGCCCGCCGAACGTGTCGGCGAGCGCGACGATCCGGGTCAGGCTGCCCTCGACGTCCTGGGCCACCAAGAGCTCCGTCGGCCAGGAGTCCAAGACGCCGAGGAGGGACTGGGCGCCGGTCACGGTGACCGAGTCGGGCGTGAGCGTCGGGTCGCGGAGCAGGTCGAACCCGACCTCGGTCTCGATCCGCCGTCGGAGCCGGATCGGCAGGCGCCGGTTCGTTCGGGTGTCGAGCGCGAGCTCGATGGCCTGGGGCTGGACGGCCTGGACCTCGATGCCGGCCGGGAGCCCGGCCTCCTGGAGCGCCGCGCCCAGGTCCACGACCTCGCCCTCGGCCGCGACCCGGATCGTCGGGCTCCGGCGGAGCAGCGAGAGCAGCGTCCAGCCGTCGCCGCGCAGGGTCACCGTGGCGGCGGCCGGCGGGAGCGAGCGGAGGGCCGTCCCGCTCGGCGTCTGGACGACCTCGATGGGCATCCGCAGCGTGACCGGGTACGACTCGCGCATGCTGAAGCTGAACCACATCACGAGCGCGACGACGACCGAGAGCAGCATGGCCAGCCCGCGTTGGCTCGCCGGCTCGTCGCCGTCGGCGTCGGGCTCGTCGGCCGACGGGAGCAGGGCCCGGAGTCGGTCCCGGACCAGCATCAGGGTCCGGCGCGGGCGCGGGGCGCTCATCGGTCGCTAGCGCGGAGGAAGGCGACGAGCTCGTCCTTGGTGGCCTGGGCGATGGCCCGGCCCCGGAGCCGGTCGTCGTCGCGGTCGCGCGCGAGCTTGCGGAGCTCGCGGACCGTCCGGTCGTCGTAGGCCTCGCCGCCGTCGGGCGGAAGGCTCACGGCCGGCGGCGAGCCCGCGAGCAGCGCCCACAGGCCGTCGGCCGGCCGCGGGATGACGAGCCGGCCGGCCACGCGGCCGACGCGCTCGGCGGCGGCGGCGCCCGCCTCGACGGCGGCCCGGACGGCGGCCGTCTCGCCGACCACGACGTGCGTTACGAGGGCCGGGACGGTCCGCTGCTGGCGGACGAGCCGGACGTCGGACGCCTTGACCATGGCGTCGGCCGCCTCGATGGCGGCGACGAGCCCGTGCGTCTCGAGCAGGCCGAGCGCTTGGCCCGGGAAGGTCGGCTCGGCCACCGGGCTACTCGCCCGGGAGGATCGCCTCGACCTCGGTGTGCGGCCGCGGGATCACGTGGACCGACACGAGCTCGCCGACGCGCTCGGCCGCCGCCGCGCCCGCGTCCGTCGACGCCTTGACCGCGCCGACGTCGCCGCGGACCATCACGGTGACGTAGCCGCCGCCGATCTGCTCCTTTCCGATCAGGTTCACGCGGGCGGCCTTCACCATCGCGTCGGCCGCCTCGATGGCGCCGACCAGGCCTCGCGTCTCGACCATTCCGAGCGCGGCGCCGTAGTCTCCGTTGGGCATGGGATCTCTGTGTGGATAAGGGGCGGCGCGGACCTGCGCCGGGCGCCCAATCTACGACGCTCCGCTCTACGTCACGGCGCGTCGGTCGGGTCGCCGTTTGCCGAGTCCTCCGCCATGCTCCCGCCGTGCTCCCGGGCGAGGAGCGACCGCGCCCGGTCCCAGTCGTCGCGGCGGTAGACGCCGCTCACAAACAGGGCCGGCACGTAGGCCATCGCCAGGGCCACCCGGAGCGCGAGCCGCGGCCCGACGTCCCAGTCGGCCGACGGCTGGGCCGCCAGGAACAGCGCCGCCACGAGTCCGCAGACGACGGCCAGCGCCCGCCACGGGTACGCGACCGGCGTCGACGACTGGGCCATCCGGGCCGTCCCGACGGCGAGCGCGGCATACGCCACCAGCGTTGCGAGGGCCGCGCCGGCGGCGCCGAGCACGGGGATCAGCGCCAGGTTGAGGGCCAGGTTCAGGAGCGCCGCCGCTCCCACGGCCACCGAGATCGCCGTCGTCCGCCCGGCCACGTAGAGCACGTTGACCACGACGTAGTACAGCCCGTAGAACGCGAACCCGCCGGCGACCAACACCACCAACGTCTCGGTCTCGATGAGCGCCGTCTGCTCGGTCAGCAACCGGCTCACGTCGGCCACGAACAGGCCGAGCCCGAGCGTGACCCAGCCGGCGAGCGCGGCGAAGTGCCGGAACGACTGGCGGTGGAGGTCGGGCGAGCCGGTCTCGTCGAGCGCTTTCATCCCCAGGACCGTGAACGCCAGCACGAAGCTCTGGACCAGGAACGAGTTGACGACGCCGCCGAACCGGGCCGCCCACTCGTAGACCGCGCCGACCTCCGGGCCCAGCATCCCAACGAGGACGTAGCGGTCGCCGATGTTGAGGAACCGCGACGCGAAGCCGGACGCCAGCAGCGGCACCCCGAACGCCACCATCCGCCCGACGAGCGCACGGTCGACCCGGCGCTCGACCCGAGCCAGAAGCGCCGGCGTCACGATCAGCGCCGTCACGGCCGCCGACACGGCGTACCCCTTCATCACGCCCGTCAGCCCCTGGCCGGCGACCAGGAACGCGACCACGGCGGCCACCAGCAGCAGCGCCTCGAACACGCCGACGAGGACGAACGCCCCGGCCCGCTCGCGCTGGCGGAGCACGGTGTACGACACGTCGGAGACGGTCTTGAACCCGACGAACACGGACAGCCAGCGGACGGCCTCGGCTCGGTCGGGCGCCTCCAACAGGGTCTCGGCGATGCCCGGGGCGAAGGCCCACCCGACGGCAGCCACCGCCCCTCCCGCCACGACGGCCACCACGAGCGCCGTCGCCGGGACCGCCGACCGCTCGCGGTCGCTCAGCAGCGGCGACGACGCGAACCGGAGGATCCCCAGCGGGAGCCCGGCCCCGGCCACCAGCAGCGCGAACATTTTGGTCGCGTCGAGCACGCCGAGCCAGCCGAGATCTTCGGTGGGCAGGACCTCGGGGTCGCCGTAGAACGCGAGCAGGACGAAGCCGGACAGCTTCGACGTGACGCTGGCGACGGCGTAGACGCTGCTCTGGTGGAACAGGCGGCGGAGCACGGGCGGGCGAGGCGTGAGGGGTGAGGAGGGAGGGGCCGCACGGGGTCAGCGCCGTTCGACCTCCCGAGCGCGGAGGCGCGTCGAGGGACGCTCTCGGCCCGTCACGCAGCGCTCGTCGCCCTCCCGAGCCGGTCGGCGAACGCCTCCGCGATGAGCGCGCCGGAGCCCATCGCGCTCTGGCGCATCTCGTCGACGCCCGCGACCAGCTCGGCCCGGGTGTCGGGCAGCGCGCCGAGCACGCGGTCCAGCCGGCGGACCAGCGTGCCGGGCGTGACCGTCTCGATGTCTTCGACCCAGTCGGGCACGCCGAGCGCGTCGAGGAGCTCCTGCGTCTTGAACTCGTAGGCGATGCCGAGGACGGGCGTCCCGGCCGCGAGCGCCAGGATCGCCGCGTGCATCCGCGTCGCGATCACCAGGTCCGCCTCGCCGTAGGCGTCGCGGATGGCGAGCGGGTCGCGCGCCTCCCGGTCGACCTCGACCCGCCGCTGGACGTCGGGGGGCAGCTTGGCCACGATGTCGAGGGCCACCGCCGAGTCGTCGAAGCGGTACTTCGGCCGGCCCTGGCACGTCGACAAAAACCGGACGGTCGCGCCGTGGACGCGGGCCAGGTGCGTCGTGACCGCGGCGACCGAGGCGCGGTACCGGGCCATGCCCAGGCCCGAGTCGACGGTGGTGAAGTGGGGCCAGTCGCGGACCGAGATGGCCACGGTCGGCGACGACGGCCACTCGCGCGTCCGGGCCGCCGCGAGCGTCTCGGCGTCGGCGAGCGCGAACGCGGCGTCGGCGCGGACGACGGTCCGGGCGCCGGGCGCGATGGCGCGGACGGCGGCCTGGCTCTCCTCGCCCCGCAGCATCGTGACGCGGGCGCCCTCGAAGATCCGCTTCAGCCGGTCCTTCGGCATCGTGTCGAACGGGCCGACGGACTGGGTGTAGAGCGCGTACGGCTGGCCGAGCGCGTGGAGCACGTCGAACTCGAGGTAGCGCGGGCCGAGCCAGTAGGCCGGCACGAAGTACGTCCCGCCCGTGCTCACGACGACGTCGGCCTGAGCGAGCGCGCGGAACGGGTCGGCCCCGTCGCGGCCGGCGAGCGCGAGCGCCTGGTCGTGGCGCCCGTCGGCCCAGACGTGGCCGGCGGCCAGGAGCCGGGGCCGGCGCTCGACCCACCGCGCGACTCGGCGGGCCCGCGCCGGGATGCCCCGGGCGATCTGGGGCCAGGCCACGCTCGACAGGCCCGTCCGAATGTCGTACTCGGGGAACGCGGCGCGGGCGACCTCGGGCTGGGTCTCGAACAACGTCATCTCGAACGGCGGGAGCGCCGCCCGGAGCGCGCGCTCGAGCCCGAGCAGGATGGCGGCGTCGCCGCCGTTGCCCAGCGTCACGTTCGTGACGGCGACGCGGAGGGGGGACGGGGTTGGCATGGACGCGAAGCTAGCCGAGCGGGCGTCGGCGGATGGAGAGTAGAGGGTGGAGAGTGGCGGCTCGCTGCGCTCGGGGGAAGCCGAAGAGTCCCTCCGTGCTGTCACGACGAATCGTGCACCCAGCCGACCGCCGTGGTCTGGCCGCGCGGGGACGGGCCCTCCGAGCGACGGGACGACACGACGCCAGCATCCTCTACCTCGCGCGCTCCCGCAGCGCCCGCCCCACGCCGACCGCCGCGCCCGCCCCCGTCGCCAGTCCCCGCAGCGCGTGGTGGAACGCTCGGGGCCGGACGACCGCCAGCGGCAGCCGCGCCAACCCCGTCGCCATCTGCTTGGCCGCCTTCAGCGCGCTGAACCCGGCCTTCCGACCGCGCCCGCCGCCGGCGTAGCGCCACGCCTGCCGGCCGTTGACGAACGCCCGCCGGGCCACGTAGCGCGGCGTCTGCTTCTGGGCCGGCTCGAGGTGGTCGACGCCCATCCGGGGCGCGTGCCACGTCGCGTTGCCGAAGCGGTCGACCAAGCGGCCGGCCAGTTCGGTCTCCTCCCCCAGCCCCAGCGTCCCGGCCACCATCCCCAGCCCCACGTCGAACCCGCCGACGGCGGCGAGCGCGTCGCGGCGGACGGCGAGGTTGCCGCCCGAGAACCCCTCGCGCACGGCGGCGCCCGACAGCGGCCCCTCGGCCCCGAACGTCCGCCGGACCGACGCCGGGTCGAACCACGCCGGCGGGGCCGCCTCGAACCGGGGCTCGATGGGCCCGCCGACCAGCACGACGCCGGGCCGGGCGACGGCGTCGCGGAGCGCGTCGAGCCAGGTCGGCCACACGAAGGCGTCGTCGTCGAGGTAGTGGACCCACTCGGCGCTGGAGGCGCGGAGGGCACGGTTACGGGCCCCGCTCAGGCCGGGCGTCGGCTCCTCGACCGACCGGAGCGCGGGCCAGTCGGCCAGTCCGGCGACGACGGCGGGCGTGGCGTCGGCCGACCCGTTGTCGACGACGAGCACCTCGATGCCGGGCGGCGCCTCGCCAATCGTCGCGCGCAGGTGGGCGAGCGTCTCGGCCAGGATCGCGGCGCGGTCCCGGGTGCAGACGGCGACGGTGACGGTCGGCGGCGTCACAGGGCGGGACGGTCGCCGAGCGACCGGATCACGTCGGCCAGGCGCAAGGTCTGGGCGCGGCGCGTGTACGGCATGACGGCGTCGAGCGGCGCCCCCTCGACCGGCGCGCCCGCCGCCCAGGCGTCGTGGTGCCGACGGATCTCGGCCGCGATGCCGTCGGCGTCGTCCCGAGCGAAGAGCCGGCCGCCGCCGGTCTCGTCGAGCAGCGCCGCCGCGTCGCCGCCGACGGGCCCGACGGCGAGCGTCGGCCGGCCGGAGGCGAGGTACTCGTAGAGCTTGCCCGTGATCATGCCGGCGTCGGCGGCGAACGGCTCGATGGAGAGCAGGAGCAGCCCCGACGCCGCCTGCTCGCGCACGGCCTCCCGGTGCGTGACGTAGGGGACGACCTCGACCGGAGCGCCCGTCGCCTCGGCCGCCTCTCGCACCGCCGCGTCCGTCCGCCCCACCAGCCGGATCGTCAGCCGCTCGGCCTCGCCCCGCTCGCGGAGGGCGCGGACGGCGTCCCACACGGCGACCGGGTTGCGCGTCGCGTAGAGGCTCCCCACGTGCGCTAGCACGAAGGCGTCGTCGCGGACGGCCACGTCGGCGGCGGCGGCGAGGTCGTCGGCATCGACGCCGTTGTGGACGACGGTGACGCAGCTCGGCGGCAGGTCGCCGGCCTCGGCCAGCCTCGCGGCCCACGTCGGGCTGACCGTCGTCACGGCGTCGGCGCCCCGGAGCACGCGGCGTTCGAGCCAGCGATCAAGGGCCCGCGCCGGCCGCGACATCGGGAGGTCGTCGTAGAAATTGATGCCGGTCCACGGGTCGCGGAAGTCGGCCACCCACGGCACGCCGGTCCGCTGCAACCGCCGGCCGACCAGGTGAACCGAGTGCGGCGGGCCGGACGTGACGACGGCGGCGAACGGCTCCTGCTTCCGAAACGCGCGGCCGAGCGCGCGCCGGCCCGCCAGCTTCGCGAACGGGACCCAGCCGACGCGGGCGTCGGGCAGGAACACGTTGGCCCGGGCCCAGAGCGCCGCGCGAGCGAGCCGGCCTCGCCGGTCGACGGCGCCGGTCGGGACAGCCTCGGCGCCGGTGAGCCGGCCATACAGGGCGAACGGGTCGGGCGCGCGCGTCCGGATGATCTCGACGCCGTCGGGGATGTCGGCCTCGAGGCTGGCGTCGCGGCTGGGGAACGCGCCGTCGGCGACCGTCAGCACGACGGGCTCGAAGCCGGCGTCGCGGAGGTACTTGACCGTCTTGAGCGTCCGCTGCACGCCGGGCCCGCCGGCCGGCGGGAAGTAGTACGTGACGACGAGGACGCGGGGGAGCACGGGCGGGTGGTGAGTCGGTGAGTCGGAAGGTCGCTCCGAGGACTCCGTCGCCCCGTGAGGCTTCTCCCAGAACCAGCCGCCTCCGTCTCGCGCCCGCTTCGGACGCCTGTAATTCGGGCCTCGTATCAGATTGATGCCCCACGCGCCGTCGGACGTAGGGGCACGCCGGTGGCGTCCCCGTGACGACCGCGGTGGAACGAGGCACGCCGCCGGCGTGCCCCTACGCGCAGGCCGATGAGGGGGGCAGCCCCTCAGCGACCCAGCATCACCTCACCATACTCGCGAGGGCAGTCGGTCAGCCGTCGCCGAGGAGGTCGCGCAGGGCGCCGAACGCGCTCGGCAGCGGGTCCGCGAACAGCGACTGCGGGTCGAGGTGGAAGCCGGCCACGGCCTCGCTCTCGAACCGGCCGTCCACCAGCGCGACGGCGCGGTAGGTGCCACCCGGTCGGTACGGCTCGCCGTCGAGCCGGTAGAACGCGGCCTCACGGCGAACCGGATCGATGAGCCAGTACTCCGGCACGCCGACCCGCTCGTAGCCCTCGAACTTGGTCTCGCGGTCCCGCGTCCCCGACGACGGCGACACGATCTCGACCGCGAGGTCGACCGGCGCCTTGGCGTCCTTAACGTCTAAGATGTCGAGCCGGTCGGCCCGGATGAAGAGCACGTCGGGCTCGTACCCGTTCTCGTCGTCCACACGCATCGTCGTCCGCGAGCCGAACGCCTCACCGAGCCCCTTCTCCTCGACGTAGCCCTCCAGAAGGATGAGGAGGAACTTGAACAGGCGCTCGTGGAGGACGCTCGTGGACATGTCGATGATGGCGTTCCCGTCGATAAGGTCCCCCTTCATGCCGTCCGGAAAGACGGCGAGGTACCGCTCGTACGGCGTCATCTCGCGCGGCGCGTCGGCCGGACGCGGAGAGGAGGCGGGGCGGGCGGCGGTCGTCGGCATGACGTCAAGGTAGGGCGTGGGGCCCGAGCTACCGCATCCGCTTGCGGCGGTTGCGGACGTAGTCCTCGAACAGGAACCCACCGAGCTCGTCGAGCCCGGCGTAATAGGCCCGCCCGTGGTTGACCTCCGTGAGCTGGCGGACGAAGTCCTGGAGGTACGGGTCGCGGGCGATCATGAACGTCGTGATCGTGATCCCCTCGCGGCGGCAGATGGCGGCCTCGTCCAGAACCCGGTTGATGATCTTCCGGTCGAGCCCGTAGGCGTTCCGGTACATCCGCCCGTTCTCGACGTGGCAGCTCGGCTTGCCGTCGGTGATCATAAAGACCTGCTTGTTCCGGTTCTTCCGCCGCCGCAGGATGTCGCGCGCGCGCTCCAACCCCGCCCGCGTGTTGGTGTGGAACGGGCCGACCTGGAGGTACGGGAGGTCCTTCATCTCGACCTCCCACGCCTCGTTCCCGAACGCGACGATGTCGAGCGTGTCCTTGGGGTAGCGCGTCGTGATGAGCTCGGCGAGCGCCAGCGCCGTCTTCCGCGCCGGCGTGATCCGGTCCTCGCCGTAGAGGACCATCGAGTGGCTGAGGTCGATCATCAGGACCGTGGCGACCGACGTGTGGTGGTCGGTCTCGAACACCTGGAAGTCGTCCTGCTCCAGGCTGAACTCGCCGATGCCGCCCCTGCGGAAGGCGTTCGACAACGTGCCGGTCACGTCGAGGTCGTGGACGTCGTCGCCGAAGCTGTAGGGCCGGGTCTCGGGCTGGCGCTCCGAGCCGGCGCCGGCGAACGGCGTCTTGTGGTCGCCCCGGCCGGCCTTGCGGAGGTCGCGGAAGATCTCTTCGAGCGAGCGCTCCCGGAGCCCGCGCTCGGCCTTGGCCGTGATCGAGACCACGCCGGTCTCGTCGTCGCGGTCGATGTAGCCCTGGTCCTTGAGCGCCTCGATAAAGTCGCCTAGGCCCATCCCCTCGTCGGTGATGCCGTACTCCTTGTCGATGGCCGTGAGCCACGCGAGCGCCTCGGCGGCGTCGCCGCCGGTGTGGAGGAGGAGTTGCTGGAACAGGTCGAGGAGCGTGTCGAACGTCGAGCGCGACGTCCCGTGGCGCTCGGGGTCCCAGTCGGCGTAGCGGAAGCGCATGGCGGGGGCAGGCGGGCGGAGTCCCACGAGGAACGGGGCGCGGCGTTCCGGAGTGCCCGGCGTATCTTTCAGTCCAAAGTGAAACCGTCCAGTCCCACGCCCGCTCATCGGGAACTTCCTGATGGGTACCGTGCGTGTTCTCCCCCCCACGCGCCTGCTGTCGGTGTCGGGGGCTCCTCCCCATGACGCACCGCCTCTTCCTCGTCGAGGACCACCCGATCACCCGGGAGGGCCTCCGGTCCCTCATCCGCTCCGCCCCGGACCTCGAAGTCGTCGGCGAGGCGTCGTCGGGGCCCGACGCGATCTCCCTCATCGGGTCGGCCAAGCCCGACCTCGTCCTGGCCGACATCGCCATCGACGGGTCGGACGGGATCGAGCTCACGAAGCAGCTCCGCGCGCTCCACCCCGACCTCCGCATTCTGATCGTCTCGGCCTACCCGGAGCGGGTCTACGCCGAGCGGGCCGTCCGCGCGGGGGCCCTGGGCTACGTGGCCAAGCACGAGGCCTCGGGCGTCCTGCTCGACGCCATCCGGACGGTCCTGGACGGCCGGCTCCACCTGTCGCCCGGGGTCCGCGAGCGCGTCGTCGGGACGTACCTCGCCTCGGGCACGGCGGGCGAGTCGGCCGTGGCCGACCTCACCGACCGCGAGCTCGAGGTGTTCCGCTACTTCGGCCAAGGCCTGACGACGTCCCAGGTGGCCGACGCCATGATGCTCTCGCCCAAGACGGTCGAGACGCACCGCGTCCACATCAAGCAGAAGCTGGGCCTGGCGACGACGAACGAGTTCGTCCAGCGGGCCGCGCTCTGGACCGCGCGCAACGAGGTGTAGGCGGGAGGGATGGGGGATGCGGGGTGGAGGGATGCGCAGACCTCGCTCCACCCCGCAACGCTCCGATCAGTCCGGGAGATTGTAGGCCTTCTTGACGGCTTGGTAGTCGCGGAGGTCGATCCGGGCGCCGGCGCCGGCGTTCGCGAAGTACAGCTCGTCGGGGATCACGACCAGCCGGAGGTCGATGCTGCCCGTCTGATCTGCCCGTTGGGGGACGAGGAAGTCGAACAGGACGCGGGGGTCGTCCGAGAACGCGGTGTAGGGGATCGACGAGACGACGTCGAAGTAGAGGTCCTGGTTGTCGAACGAGTACTCGTACGACGCCGTGTACCCGACCACCGAGATGGTCTCCCCTACCCCGTCGTCGTCGTTCAGCACGATCTCCTGGAACGAGCGCGAGAGCGGGAGGGCCGACCACGTCGTGTTGCCCTCGGCGCCGTCGAAGGCGGAGACCAGCTCGAGGTCGATGTAGAGCATCACGAGCGCCCCGTCACCGGCCGTCGCAAGGGCGTCGTCAAGGTTGCCCCGCGTGACCCGTGCGTCCCGGGCGTCGAACGACGCCGTGACTCGGTCCTCGTCTGCACGAGGCGGATCGTACTCGTCGGGGTCGAACGAGAAGTCGGCGACGAACACGCGGAGAGAGGTGTCGTCGTCTTCGTAGTACTCGGTCGTGTCGCAGGCGCCGAACGTGAGGACGGCGCCGAGCGCCAGGGCGGCGGAGAGGAGAGAGCGGAGGGGCATGGGAGCGGGGGGAACGTGAGCGACCAGAGGGCCGCAGGTGGCCGGCGAGAGGTAACGGCCGGTCGGACCGTAGGGGAAGCCGGAGCCCCCAAACGCGCGACGCCCGCCGGGTGGGGCGGGCGCCGGGAGAAAACCGAGGGAACTGGAGCGTCAGGCCGTCGCCCGGCGCGCGGCGGCGTAGAGCGAGGCGACGAGGGCGATCTTGGTCAGGTCCCAGGGGACGAACTTCAGCCACCCGTTGACGGCCGCCTCCGCCCACCCGTAGCCCGCGACAAGGTGGAGCCCGACGACGCCGCACGCGAACAAGACCAGCGAGCCGGCGACGAGCCCGAGCAGCGTCCGCCCCAGCCCGCGGCTCCGCTCCGTCACGGCACCCGCCACGAGCGCGACGAGCGGGAACGCGACGAGGTAGCCGACCGACGCGCCCAGCAGGTGGCCGAGCCCGGTCCCCCCGCCCGCGTACATCGGCAGGACCAGGCCGAGCGCGAGGTACAGGAGCATCGACAGCGCGCCGAGCCGCCAGCCCAGGAACAGGCCGGACCCGTAGACCGCCAGCGACTGCAACGTCAGGGGGACCTCCCAGAGGTAGACGCGCAGCTCGAACTGGGCCAGCAGCCCCGTCAGCAGCGCCGTCCCGACGACGAGCGCGGCCTGGAGCGCGAGCGGGGCGTCGGCCGCACGGAGGCGGTCGACGGAGGCGGCGGAGGGGGCGGCGAGGGCGGCGGGCCCCCCGGGCGGGATCTTCGACATGGGCGTGGAGGCGGGGCGCTCGAAGATACGCGGCGGTCCGCCGGGGGCTGAGCGACCGCACGCTCCGGCGTGGACCCCCTCCTTCCCTTCCGGTCGCTCCGCTCCCATGTTGGGAAGCTGTCCCCCTTGAAGGGGGACCGTCCGGGTGCCCCTGAGCGGAGCGATGGGCAGCCGGACGGGGGGTCCGCCAGGCGGTGCCGAGGCGTCGTTCGAGCGTGCGGGCGCCCTGGGCCGAGCGCTCCCGACGGCCGGGCCGAGCCCGGCGCGCCCGTAGCTTGGCCGCCTCCCCTCTGCTCCGATGACCGACTCTCACCA
This sequence comes from Rubrivirga sp., assembly GCF_965213695.1. GTDB lineage: Bacteria > Bacteroidota > Rhodothermia > Rhodothermales > Rubricoccaceae > Rubrivirga. Next base: position 3,514,639 of record NZ_OZ243912.1, read on the forward strand.
GGACCACGTGGCCGCGACGCTCGACGGCGGCGTGCTCCACCTCGCGCTCGACCGGCCCGAGAAGAAGAACGCGCTCACGCGCGCCATGTACGCCCGGCTGGCCGACGCGCTCGAACAGGCCGCGCGCGACGGCGCCGTCCGCGTCGTGGTTTTGAGCGGGCGGGGCGGCGTGTTCACCGGCGGCAACGACCTCGCCGACTTCATGATGGACCCGCCGACGGGCCCCGACAGCCCCGTCTTCCGGTTCCTCCAGGCCGCCGCCACCTTTCCCAAGCCGCTCGTGGCCGCCGTCGACGGGCCGGCCATCGGCATCGGGACGACGATCCTGCTCCACTGCGACCTCGCCTACGCCGGGCGCGACGCGCTGCTCAAGATGCCGTTCGTGGACCTGGGGTTGGTGCCCGAGGCGGCGTCGAGCCTGCTGCTGCCCCAGCTCGCGGGGCGCGTCCGGGCGGCCGAGCTGCTGCTGCTCGGGGAGGCCATCTCGGCCGAGACGGCGCGCGAGATCGGCTTGGTCAACGCGGTCGTGGCCGACCCGGTGGCGCACGCGCTGGAGCGGGCCGCCGTGCTCGCGTCGAAGCCGCCGGAGGCCGTCCGCCAGACGAAGGCGCTGCTGGGCCACGCGACGGCCGACGCCGTCGGCGAGACGATCGCGCGCGAGGGGGCCTTGTTCGTCGAGCGGTTGGGCTCGCCCGAGGCTCAGGAGGCGTTCACCGCGTTCTTCGAGAAGCGCTCGCCCGACTTCTCTCGGTTCGAATAGACGAATGGACCTGTGAACAAGTGAGGTCGTGGACAGGTGACACCAAGTCCGTCGGCTCTGTGCCGGTCCGGCGCAAGCCCGAGTGTGGGAGGGGAACCCCCTCCTCCCGTGTACCCACACCCGGGTGTGGTGCGCCCCCACGTCCCTTCCAGCTGGCGCCAGGACTGGACGGCTCCCGCCCCCCACGAGCCCACGCATCCACAGGTCCACGAGCCCCCCCTACCGGACCGGCCAGACGGCCCCCTCTGTCTTCCCGTGGCCCGTCTCGCTGTCGTAGCGGCGGTGGGCCGCGCTGATCTCGATGCCGAGACGTTCGAGCCGGCCCCGGGCCTCGGCGACGGCCGCCTCGCACGACGACCGGTAGAGGCCGGCCACCTCCTTGTACGCCGCCTCGGCGCCGCCGAGCGCGATCACGCGGTGGCGGTGCTCGTGCTGCGAGAGGGACCGGCGGAACCGGCTCCAGTCGTGGAGCAGGGCCGGGTCCACGTCGCCGGCCGGCAGCCACTCGGGCAGCGTCACGACGACGTCGAGGTCGACCTCCGTCCCCTCGATGAGGCACCCGCCCGAGACCGGCGTCGGGTTGTAGCGGACGTCGAGCTCGGTCTGGGTCAGCCCGAAGAAGACGTCGCCCTCGGCGCGCGGGCCGCGCTCGACGAGCGACCGGAGGACCGCGTCGGCCGTCCGGCCCGTCACGGCGTAGGTCTCGTGACGGAGCCGCTCCTGGACGGGCGGGCGCTCGGGCGAGGCGGGCCGGGCCGGCCGCTCGCTCACCGAGATCGCCGGCGAGGCCACGACCGTGTCCCCGGTGCCGATCTCCGTGGGCGACGGCGCCAGGGGCCCCTCGGTGAGGGTCCAGAACGAGCCCGCGGCGAGCGCGGACAGAGAGACGGCGAGGACGAGGAGGCGCATCGGATCCTCCTGCGTATCGTCGGAGTCGACGGCCCCCTGAACCGCTCGTGCCGATCCGCCCGCTCTCGTCCTACAGCCGGGGCAGGTCGCGGACCGTCCGCTCGCTCACGACGTCGCCCGTGTGGGCGGTCGAGGCCGGCTCGAACAGGACCACCTCGGCCGTCGGCTCGGCGACCGGCCGGTGCTCGACGCCGCGCGGGACGACGACGATCTCGCCCGGCCCGAGCACGGCGTCCGGCGCGTCGCGGAACTCGATCCGCAACCGGCCGCGGACGACCCAGAACAGCTCGTCCTCGTCGGCGTGGTCGTGCCAGATGAATGCGCCTTCGAGCTTGGCCAGCTTGACCTGCTGCCCGTTGAGGTCGGCCACGACGTGGGGCGTCCAGGTCGCGTCGAACTGGCGGAAGGCGTCGGCGAGGGAGATCGGGGTCATCGGAAGAGTGTGAGAGTGTGGGGGTTATGAGAGGGGACCCTCCTTCCTCCATACCCCCACGCTCCCCCCGGATTGGGTTCACGCCGCTTCGGTGACCGGCGCGGGGTCGTACGCCAGCGACGGGCCGAGCCAGCGCTCGGCCTCCTCGACCGGCATCCCCTTGCGCGCCGCGTAGTCCTCGACCTGGTCCCGCCCCAGCGGGCCGACGTTGAAGTAGGCCGCCTCGGGGTGCGCCAGGTAGATCCCACAGACCGTCGCTGGCGGCGTCATCGCGAGGTGCTCGGTGAGGCCGGCGCCCGTGTGGTGCGGCGCGTCCAGGATGTCGAAGAGCGTGACCTTCTCGGTGTGGTCGGGCTGGGCCGGGTAGCCCGGCGCTGGGCGGATGCCGCGGTACCGCTCGCGGATGAGGTCGTCGGCGGAGAGATCCTCGTCGGGCGCGTAGCCCCAGGCGTCGCGGCGGACCGTCGCGTGGAGCCACTCGGCCGCGGCCTCCGCCAGTCGGTCGGCGAGCGACTGGGCCAGGATGGCGCGGAAGTCGTCGCCCTCGGCCCGAGCCGCCGCCGCCAGCGCCTCGGCCCCGTGGACCGTCACCACGAACGCGCCGACGTGGTCGCCGGCCGGCGCCACCGCGTCGGCGAGGGCGCGGTTGGGCTTGCCCGGCGTTTTCTGGGTTTGCTGGCGGAGGGTGTGGAGCCTCACCTCTCCCCCATCGGTGCCGAGGTGGATGTCGTCGCCGTCGCGCTCGGCGGGGAACAACCCAAAAACGGCCTTGGGAGTGAACAGCCCGTCGCGCTCGATCTCGTCGAGGAGCGCCTGGGCGTCGTCGAACAGCTTGCGGGCCGTCTCGCCCTTGTCGGGGTCGTCCAAGATTTGGGGGTAGCTCCCGCGCATCTCCCAGGCGATAAAGAACGGGCCCCAGTCGATCCACGGCCGGAGGTCGGCGACGGCCACCCCGGGCGCCTCGACGCCCAACCGTGAGGGGACGGGGAGGTCGTCGAACGCGAGGTCGGGCGCGTTCGCCCGAGCGGCGGCGAGCGGCAGGATCGTCTGGGTCCGCTGCCTCGCGGCGTAGCGCTCCCTCACGGCGGCGTACTCGTCGGCCACGCCGCGCGTGAACGCCTCGCGCTGGTCGGCCGAGACGAGCGCCGAGACGGCCGGGACCGACTTCGAGGCGTCGAGCACGTGGACGGCCGGGCCGCCGTAGTGCGGGGCCACCTTGACAGCCGTGTGGAGCTTCGACGTCGTCGCCCCGCCGATGAGCAGCGGCAGCTTCAGCCCGGCCCGCTCCATCTCCTTGGCGACCGTGACCATCTCGTCCAGCGACGGCGTGATGAGCCCGCTCAGGCCGATGGCGTCCACGTCGTGCTCACGCGCGGCGTCCAGGATCCGCTGGGCCGGGACCATCACGCCCAGGTCGATCACGTCGTACCCGTTGCACCCGAGGACGACGCCGACGATGTTCTTGCCGATGTCGTGGACGTCGCCCTTGACCGTCGCCATGAGCACCTTCGTGCGGGTCTGGACCTCGCCGCCGGCCGCCTGCTCGGCCTCGATGAACGGCGTGAGGTGGGCCACGGCCCGCTTCATCACGCGCGCCGACTTGACGACCTGGGGCAGAAACATCTTGCCCGCCCCGAACAGGTCGCCGACCCGGTTCATCCCGTCCATCAGTGGCCCCTCGATCACCTCCAGCGGGCGGGCGTACTGCTGGCGGGCCTCCTCGGTGTCGGCGACGACGTGCTCGGTGATGCCCTTGACGAGGGCGTAGGCGAGGCGCTCCTCGACGGGCGCGTCGCGCCAGGCGGCGGCCTTCGCCTCCTGCGCCGCGTCCGGCGTGCGGAAGCTCTCCGCCAGCTCCACCAGCCGCTCGGTCGCGTCGTCGCGGCGGTCGAACAGGACGTCCTCGACGGCCTCCAACAGCGCCGGGTCGAGGTCGTCGTAGACCGCGAGCTGGCCGGCGTTGACGATCCCCATGTCCATCCCGGCGCGGACGGCGTGGTACAGGAACGCCGAGTGCATCGCCTCGCGGACGGGCTCGTTGCCGCGGAACGAGAACGACAGGTTCGAGACGCCGCCCGAGACGCGCGCGCCCGGGAGGTTCTCCTTGATCCAGCGCGTCGCTTGGATAAAGTCGATGGCGTAGCGGCGGTGCTCGTCGAGCCCGGTGGCCACGGCGAACACGTTGGGGTCGAACACGACGTCCTCGGGCGGGACGCCGACCTCGTCGACCAGAATCCGGTAGGCGCGCTGGCAGACCTCGATGCGGCGGTCGAGCGAGTCGGCCTGGCCGTCCTCGTCGAACGCCATCACGATGACGGCGGCGCCGTAGTCCCGAGCGCGCTCGGCCTGGGCGCGGAAGGCGTCCTCGCCCTCCTTCATCGAGATCGAGTTGACGACCGGCTTGCCGGGCACGCACCGCAACCCGGCCTCGATGACCTCCCACTTCGACGAGTCCACGACGACCGGGACGCGGGCGATGTCGGGCTCGGCCATCGCCAGCAGGAGGAACCGCTCCATCGCGGCGACGGAGTCGAGCAGCCCCTCGTCCATGTTCACGTCGATCATCTGGGCACCGGCCTCGACCTGTTGCGCGGCCACGCCGAGGGCCTCGTCGGTGTCGCCGTCTTTGATGAGGCGCGCAAAGCGGCGGCTGCCCGTCACGTTCGTCCGCTCGCCGATGTTGACGAAGTTGGTGTCGGGGCGGATCGTCAACGTCTCGAGCCCGGCGGCGCGGAACGTCTTGGGCGGCGCGCTCGGCACGCGGGGCGCGACGCCGGCCACGGCCCGGGCGATGGACCGGATGTGCTCGGGCGTCGTCCCGCAGCACCCGCCGACCAGGTTGAGGAGTCCGGCCTCGGCATACGCCTGCGCCTGCTCGGCCATGAACGCCGGGCCCTCGTCGTAGCCGCCGAGCTCGTTGGGCAGGCCGGCGTTCGGGTACAGGCTCGTGTAGGCCGGCGTGACGGCGGCCAGCTCCTCGATGAACGGCCGCATCTGGGCGCTCCCGAGCGCGCAGTTGAGCCCGAACGACAGCAGCTCGGGCGCGTGCGCCAGCGACGTGTGGAACGCCTCGACGGTCTGCCCGACGAGCGTCCGCCCGCTTTGATCGACGATGGTGCCCGAGATCATCACCGGCGGCAGCGCACCCGTCGCCCGGCGGTGCTCGCGCAAGGCCACGACGCACGCCTTGGCGTTGAGCGTGTCGAAGATGGTCTCGACGAGCAGCAGGTCCGCCCCGCCGTCGACCAGCCCCTTGATCTGCTCGGCGTAGGCGTCCTTGACTTGGTCGAACGTGACGGCGCGGAAGCCGGGGTCCTCGACGTCGGGCGAGAGCGAGAGCGTCCGGTTCATCGGCCCGATGCTGCCGGCGACGAACCGGGGCTGGCGGGCCGTGCTCGCGGCGTCGCACGCCTGGCGCGCCAGCCGGGCCGCGGCTTGGTTGATCTCGTAGGCCAGCGCCTCCATCTCGTAGTCCGCGAGCGAGACGGCCTGGGCGTTGAACGTATTCGTTGTGACCACGTCCGCGCCGGCGTCGAGGTACTGGCGGTGGACGTCGCGGATGGCGTCCGGCTGGGTGAGCACGAGGAGGTCGTTGGCGCCCGCCAGCGACGTGGGCCAGTCGGCGAAGCGGTCGCCGCGGACGTCGGCCTCGGTGAGCCCGGCGGCCTGGATCATGGTGCCCATCGCCCCGTCGAGGACGAGGATGCAGCGGTCGAGGAGCGGGCGGAGGTCGTCGCGGGTCATGTCGGCAAGCTAGCCCGGGCGGACGGGCGGACGGGCGGGCGGGCGGGCGGGCGGGCGGGCGGGCGGGCGGGCGGGCGGGCGGGCGGGCGGGCGGGCGGGCGGAATCTGGCCCCTCCCCCACCCCCGCGCCAGCGCCGGCCCCCCGAGTTGTCCACGAACCACCCACGCCGGCGCCCTCTGCCGTTTCCCCTTTCCTGCTTCCCCTTTCCTGCGAGCGAAGCGAGCCTATCCCCGCGAGCGCAGCGAGCTCAGAGCCCCAGGGCCTTGCGGAGCCGGTCGCCGCGGACGGTCACCGACGGGACCACGATCACGTCGTCGGCGCCGCGCAGAGGCGACGGGCTGTAGAACAGGCCGATCTCGGGGCTGACCGCGAGGTCCGGCCACCCAAACCGCCCGCCGACGACCAGGCCGACGGCCGGCGACGTCCCGAGCGCGTCGTCGGAGAACGGCGTGAGGTCCTGGACGCGGACGGCCCCGTACGGCACGACGCGGGCGGCGCCCGGCAGCGGGCCCGGCGACGCGACGAGCGTGGCCTCGAGGTGGAGGTGGCTCGCCGCGATCACGCCGGCCCCGACGATCAGCGACGTCCCCGCGTCGCCGCCGACGGGCCCGGCCAGCCGCCGCTTGTAGGTCGCCGTCAGGCTCCCCAGGCCCACCAACCGAACGCCGATGTCGGACCGCTCGTCCAAGCCGAGCCGGGCCTCGTTGGCCAGCATCAGCCCGCCGCCGCCAGCGTCGTCGTCGCGGTCGAGGTCGCGGCGGCCCGAGGCCACCTGCAACGTCACGCTCGGCTCGGCCTCGCGCGGGGCGACGGTCGAGGCGGTCGACCCGACGGAGTACGGGACGCAACCGCCCAGGCCGGCCGCCAGCAGGGCGAGGGCGGCGAGGGGGACGGCGAGCGACGGGCGGGTCATGGCTCCAAGCTAGAGCCGAACCGACTCCGCCGGCCCCGCTCCGCGCCCGGCAGGCCGACTCGGTGCGGGGGCTAGGGGACCGCCCGAGGTCCCCCATGCACGGAACGGCCCTACGTTCTCGGCGCAACCGGGCGGCGACCGCCCCGTACGGGGCTGACCGACGCGGACTCGTGCTCGTTGGGGTGTCGTCCGTGACGTCCCCGTGCATCTGACGTCGAACCGACACAACTCCCTGGCCTGGCCCCCGTTGGAGGGCCGATCCCCTCCCCGCTCCCCCATGCTTTTTCGGTCCGCCCTCGCCGCCGGCCTGCTCCTCGCTGCCCCCTCGTTCGCCCAGGCCCCCGGCGCCGGCCGTCCGCAGGGCGCCGTCATGGCCACCATCGTCGACGACGCGACGGGCGCGCCGCTGCCGTCGGCGACGCTCTCGCTGTTCTCGGCTCGCGACACGTCGTTCGTGACCGGCGGTGCGGCCGAGGCCGATGGGACCGTCCGGATCGACCCGGTCCGGCCGGGCGAGTACCTCGCGCGGGCCAGCTTTATCGGCTACGAGAGCCGCCCGGTCGCCGCGTTCACCGTCGCCGTCGGGCCACCGGCCGACCTCGGCGAGATCCGCCTGGGCGAGGGGGCCGAGGTGCTGGGCGAGGCCGAGGTCACGGCCCGGCGCGAGTTCGTCGAGCAGCAGGCCGACCGGACCGTCTACAACGTTCAGGAGCAGGCGGTCACGGCCGGCGGGAGCGCCATCGAGACGTTGCAGACGCTGCCGTCGCTCGAGGTCGACACCGACGGCAACATCTCGCTCCGGGGCAACCAGAACGTCGTCATCCAGATCAACGGCCGGCCGGTCCCGGTGCGCGGGGCGTTCCTGGCGGCGCTCCTGCGCCAGATCCCGGCCGACAAGGTCGACCGCGTCGAGGTGATCCCGAACCCGTCGGCGAAGTACGAGCCGGACGGGATGGGCGGCATCGTCAACATCGTGCTGGCGGAGGGGACCGACCGCGGGCTCTCGGGCGGGCTCACGCTCGGTGGGGGGACCGAGCTCTCGGGCCAGGCCGGCGCCAACCTGAGCTACCAGCGCGGCAAGTGGGACACGAACGTCCAGTACGGCTTCCGCTACGGCGAGCGCGCGACGACGTTCAACAGCACCACGCGGGCGCTCAACGACGCCTTCCGCGTGTCCCAGCGCGGCGTCAACGGGAACGACGAGACCTCCCACTTCCTCAACGGCTCGGCGACGTACTCGCTGGCGGAGAAAACGACGCTGACGGCCGAGGGCTCGTTCGGCGTCCGCGACGGGGCCCAGGGCGGCGTCATCGACTTCCAACGGACGTTGGGCGGCGGCACGACCGTCGCCACGTCGCGCGAGACCGACAACGACACGGGCGGGCTCAACGGCGACGCCGCGCTCGTCTTGCGGCGCCAGTTCGCGAGCGGCGGCGGGGGCGGCGGCGAGGGCGGATCCGGCGGCGGTGGGCGCGGTGGCTTCGGCCGCGGATTCGGCGGCCCGCGTGGCGGCGGCGGCACCCAGAGCGACCACGAGCTGGCCGTCGAGGCGCGGTACACCCACTTCGAGAACGACAACCTCGGCCTGTTCCTCGACCTCGCGACCGGCGACGTCCTGAACGGCGTCCAGTCCCAGACGACCGATGAGGCCAACGACGAGGCCTCGCTCCAACTCGACTACACGCGGCCCATCGGCGCGCTCAAGCTCGAGCTCGGCGCGAAGGGCTCGGCCGAGTGGGTCGCCAGCGACAGCGAGTTCGAGGTCGGCCCGACGGTCGGCGAGCTCGAAGTCGACCCGACGCAGACGAACGCGTTCGAGTACGACCGCCAGATTTTGGCCGGCTACGTCCAGGCGGCCCGGCCGCTGGGCCCGGTCCAGGTCCAGGTGGGCCTCCGCGCCGAGGTGGCCCAGCGGGCGTTCGACCTCTTGACGGAGCTCCCGCCGGCGGCCAACCCGTTCTTTGACCCCGACGCCGAGACGTCGCAGAGCTACACGAGCCTGTTCCCCAGCGCCTTCGTGACCTACGCGCTCGAGCCGGGCACGCTCGTCAAGGGCTCGTACTCGCGCCGGATCGAGCGGCCCCGGACGTTCTTCCTCAACCCGTTCCCGGACCTCTCGGACACGACGTTCGTCCGCGTCGGCAACCCGGCGCTCCGGCCCGAATACACCGACTCGTACGAGCTCACGTTGCAGTACAAGTTCTTCGCCACGCTCACCCCGTTCTACCGACGGACGACCGACTCCATCACGCGCCGGGTCTCGACGGACCCCGTGACCGGCGTCGGCCTGTTCTCGGTCGCCAACCTCGACACGGAGACGAACTACGGCGCCGACCTGACGCTGTTCGGCGCCGTCGGGCCCGTGAGGGGGTTCGTCTCGGGCAGCGTCTACCAGGCCGTCCTGGCCGACTCGGCCCCGGGCGCCGAGGACGTCTCGGCGCTGTCGCACAACGCCCGGGCCAGCTTGCAGCTCAAGGTCCGCGAGGGGACCGACCTCCAGGGGTTCGTGTTCTACAACGGGGCCCAGCCGTCGGTCGACGGCGAGCGGAAGGCGTTCGCGTTCTCGACGATCGGGCTCAACCAGAAGCTGACCGACCAGCTCTCGCTGGCGGCCCGGGTCAACGACCCGTTCGGGCTGGCCCGGTTCGAGTTCGTGACCGACGACGGCCGCGTCCTGCGCGACACGTCGTTCGACCCGGCCATCCGCCAGGCCTCGTTCACGCTGACCTACACGTTCGGCTCGAACCAGAACCGGCCGCAGGACCGGCAGCAGCCCCAGCAGGGTGGCGGCATGGACGACGGGTTCGGGATCTAGTGCCGTGACACGTCGCTCGTGAGCGGACCCCCTGGCCGTCCGCCCCTCGCTCCGCTCAACGGGCACCCGGACGGTCCCCCTCGAAGGGCAGGGTCGTTAAGTTCTGCTCGCCTCTCGCAATCGACTCCGTAAAACCAATAGTCATCCCCGCGCAGGCGGGGACCCATACGGTCCTGCTCGTGGGCGGAGCGCCGCATGGATTCCCGCGTGCGTGGGAATGACCCGTGTTGTTTGAGTGGTCGAAAAAGAACTTAACAGCTCTGCCCTTCGAGGGGGACAGCTCCTGCGGCACGGAGCGGAGCGATGGCCGCGGGAGCGGGGGGTCGGCCTACGAGCAATCTGGCGTCGCTCTAGGCGCCCGCCCCTCCCCGGCGACGAGCGGCTCCGTGCCGCGAGCGCCGGGGAATGGGGAAATGGGAAAGGGGAACGGGCAGAGGGGAACGGTCCGACACTCCTCCCACACTCTTCTACCCCTCGTCCGCCTGCCCATAGCGGTTCGGGCCGGGGTCGCCGGGGAGCGCAAGCCAGTAGACGAGGACCAGCCCGACGACCGGCACCAGGCCGACCATGACGAGCAGGCTGCTCCGCCCGGTGTCGTGGAGCCGCCGCGCGACGGCCGAGAGCGTCGGGAAGAACGTGCCGACGGCGTAGAGCGCGAACACGGCGCTGCCGGCGATCCAGGCCACGTCCGCTACGGTCCCCATCACAGCCGACGCCAGCGCCACCACGGCCGTCACGCCGGCGTGGACGAGCGCGAACCCCCACAGCTCGGCCCGAGACGCGCGCCCGTCGAAGTCGGCGAAGCGGGCGAGGACGCGGAGGTACGCGGCGGCGGGGGACAACTCGGGAGGATCGAGGGTGGAGGGCAGAGGAAGGGGCGCGTTGAGCCGGCAGGACGAGCCCCCCGCCGACGCCTCACGGCGCGAGGTGGACCGTCTCGCTCTCGACCGCCGCGCCGCCGAAAAAGGAGAGCATCCGCTCCAGGATGACGGGCGAGCCGAGGAAGAGCGGGTCGGAGTGGCCGGCCCCCTCGATCACCAGGTGGGCGTGGTCGGAGAATCCCGCGCTCACCTCGTCGGCATTCGCAACCGGCGTGCGGCCGTCGAGCGTGCCGCTGATGAACAGAACCGGCACGTCGGAGGCGACGGGGGCGCGGAAGGCCGGGCCGAGGTCGGGCACGCCGAGCGCGACGGACTGCGCCGGGCCGGGCGCGTTGATGGCGTCGCCCAGGAGCGTCCGGCGGGCCTCGCTCGCGATCCGGGCCCGGCGCCAGAGCGACGCGCCCGAGGCCGCGTCCATCGCCGACGACATGGCGGCGATGCCGCTCGGCTGCTTGAGGTACACGATCCAGGACGCGACCGTCGAAAAATCGCCCGCGCGCATCGCGGCGAACAGGCCGGGGAGCTGCATCGACAGCTCCGGCCCGCCCAGCATGTTGGCCGCGAGCCACTGGACGTCGAACGCGCCGATGGCGAGCCCTACCGTCTCGCCCTCGACCTCCGCATCGACCACGACGGGCGCCGCGCGGAGCCGGTCGAGCACGGCCTCGACGTCCGCCAGGAACGACGCCTCGGGATTCTGAGCGCGGTGGCCCGCGTCGATCTGCTCCAGCAGCACCTGCTGGTGGGACGGCAACTTGAGCGTGTGGTCGGGCCCCTCGACGCCTGCTAGCACGGCACGCGCGACGGCGTCGGGGTGGCGGCGGATCGTGACGAGCGCGAGGTGAGTGCCGTAGCTGATGGCCCAGAGCGAGACCCGGTCCGCCCCGAGAACGTGGCGGAGCGCGTCGAGGTCGTCGGCGCTCTCGTCCGTGTTGTAGGCCGCGAGATCGACGCCGAGCCGGCGCCAGTGGGCGGCGCAGGCCCGGGTACCCTCGGCCCAGGCCGCGTCGGTCGCCGCGCGCGTGCCGGGCACGTCGAGCGGGAGGGCCACCTCGTGCGGGCACTCCGGGAGCCGATCCGAAAAGCCCGTGCCCCGCTGGTCGAACGCGATCACGTCGGCGACGGCGCGGAGCGACTGGAACAGGTCGAACCGTGTGCCCTCGGCCGTGCCTGTGCCCGATCCACCTGGCCCGCCGGCGAGGTAGACGATGGGCGGGCCGGGCGTCGGGCTGGTGCTCGGGAAGCGGACGAACGCGAGCCCAATGGTCCGGCCGGCCGGCCGCTGGCGGTTCTCGGGAACACGGAACCGTCCGAGCTCGGCCTCCACCGTCCGGCCGTCGTCGGCTGTGAACGTGTAGGGCTCGACGGCGAGCTCCGTCTGGGCGGAAGCCGCCAGCCCAGAGAGGGCGACGAGAACGGCGAGGGCGTGGCGGAGGCGCATGGCGTCGGTCGGGTGTGCGCCCGGGACGTGTCCCCTCCCGGGCGAGTTACACGACCTGGCCCCGCTACTCACCGACTACCCAGTCTTCTCCTCTACCCTCTGTTCGCCCTTCTGTAACCCACGTTGTGGAGTCCCCGCCCTAGCGCCGCGAGACTGGGGACGGGCACGTCCGGCGGTCTTCCGTCCCCCGTCCCCGACAGCATAGAATGCGACCTGGCCTCTCTACTCCTCCTCGACCCAGTCGGCGACGAAGACGTTGGTGTCGCGGCTCGGCCGGCGGTCGGCGCGGCGGTTCGAGGCGAACACGAGCTTCGTGCCGTCGGGCGAAAACATGGGGAAGGCGTCGAACGTCCCGCTGAACGTGACCCGCTCCGGGTCGCCGCCGTCGAGGTCGACCAGGAACAGGTCGAACTCGCGGCCGCCCTCGTCGAGCGTGTGGTGGTTCGAGGCGAAAAGGATCCGGTCGCCGGACGGGTGGAAAAACGGGGCCCAGTTGGCGCCCGGCAGGTCGGTCACCTGGCGCGCGTTCGAGCCGTCGGCGTCGGCGACGAACAGGTTGAGGGCGCCGGGCTGGACGGTGTCGTCGGCCAGGAGCGCGCGGTAGGCGTCGGCGTCGGCGCCCGTCGGGCGCGAGGCGCGCCAGACGATCTGGGAGCCGTCGGGTGAGAAGAAGGCGCCGCCGTCGTAGCCCAAGTCGTCGGTGAGCTGGAGGAGGTCGCCGGTGGCCACCTCGTAGCGCCACAGCTCGAGGTCGCCGGACCGCGTCGAGGTGAACACGACGAACCGGCCGTCGGGGCTGACCGTCGCCTCGGCGTCGTAGCCCGGCCCGCCGATCAGGACCTCCGGGGCGCCCCCGTCGGCGTCGGCCACGAAGATGTCGTAGGTCGGGAAGATGTCCCAGACGTAGCGGCCCGTGAGCGAGGCGGCCGTCACGGGGCAGGCGTCGCCGCCGGGGTGCGTCGAGGCGTAGACGATCCGGTCGTCGGAGAGGAAGTAGCCGCAGGTCGTCCGCCCACGCCCGGTCGAGACGAGGTCGGCGCCGGTCCCATCGGGCCCCGCGCCCCGGGCGGCCGACATCACGAACTGCTGGTCGCAGCCCTGGGGGTTGAGGACGTCCCAGTCGCTCTGGAAGATGAGCTCGTCGCCGTCGGGGCTCCAGTAGGCCTCGGCGTTGTTGCCGCCGAACGTGAGCTGGCGGACGTTGCGCAAGTGGACCTCCTGGGAAAACCGGAGCGGGTCCTCGTCGGCGTCGCCGGGCACGGGGGCCCCGGTGATGGGGCGGTCGGCGTTGGCGGCCTGGACCGCCTCCCGCCCGGTCTCGGCGAGGTCGGCCTGCAAGGTCTGGCAGGCCGGGAGGGCGAGGACGAGGGCGGCGAGGGTGAGGGGCAGGCGCCCCGCGAGCGAGATCTTCGACATGGGGACCGGGGGGTCGGTGACAAGCGGGCCAACCCGGGACGGGCCTCCGTGTTGCTGCCGGCGCCTCCGCTTCCCCCGTTCTTCGATGCGCGCGGTCGGGAGAGCGTGGAGAGCGTGACCCGCTGAGCCTGGGGCGGGGCGCCCTGCCTCGCCCTCCGCGCTCTCGGGTCTCTCCGCGCGCTCTGCGGCGTGGCCGCGCCCTCCCCGCGAAGCGGCGCTCATCCCTACCACCCGCTCTTGCGACGGCGCCCCGGCAGGCGGACCACCATCCCGTCCATCACCAGGTGGCTGAAGTAGCCGACCACGGCGGCGCCGTAGAACGGCAACCCGGCGAACGGCCGCTCCGGCGCCAGCACGCTCGGCAGGACCAGGAACGGGCTCGGGATGAGCAGCATCGCCCAGTAGGTGTGCGTCCAGCCCCGGTGCTTGCCCAGCGCCGGCAAGATGCAGAACAGGCCGAGGTAGGCCGCCTCCTCGATCTGGCCCGTCGCCAGGAGGGCCACGTCGACCCCGAAGAACAGGCCGTAGAACAGGTTCTGCCCCTTCGAGTTGGTGTCGACGTCGGGCCACAGCCCGAACATCAAGCACACGCCGAACAGGACGGCCGGGTACGCCACCAGCTCGACGTCGCTCAGCCGGTGGTACGCCTGGTCGACGGAGAAGAGCAGGGCGAGCCCGGCGAGGTAGACGCCGAAAAAGGCGGTCGCGCCGGCGAGGTGTCCGCGGTATCCAGCCACAGGGGAGAGTCGGGGGGCGCCTGAAGGGTACGAGCGCGGCGTGCCCCGCTGTGTCCCCCTGCGTCCACGGTCCGCGAGGCCGGGGCGAGACGGTAAAGGATGCGTGACACCGCCTTCGTCGGGCGGCGACGCTGAACCGACCGGCGGAGGGAAGCGTAGGGGGAGGCGGACCGAGGCCGACGCTCCGGTCCGTCCCACCACCCACGCTCCCCCCCGTGGCGGACCGTCCGTCTCGTGCCGGCCGACGCTGGCCTCGCCTCCTCGGCCTCCTGCTGGCCGTTGCCGCCGCCGCCGTGGCCGGCGCGGTCGTGCTCCGGTTCGCCGTCGACGACGCGCTCGGGGCCGGGCCCTCGGGAGACCGCCTCGACCGGATCGGGCGCTCGCCCCACGTCCGCGGTGGCCGGTTCGTCAACACGCTGCCGACCGTGTCGGACGGGTCCTCCATCGGGACGTTCTGGGACTTTCTGCAGGGGGGAAGCCCGTGGCGACGGCCTCGGCGGCCGGTCCCCGTCGTCGCCCGGACCGCCGCCGACTTCGCCGAGCCGGCGGACTTGCGCGTGACGTGGCTCGGCCACTCGACCCTGCTGATCGAGGTCGACGGGAGCCGCGTCCTCGTCGACCCCGTCTGGGGCGAGCGGGCGGCGCCGGCGGCCGTCTTCGGCGTCGAGCGGTTCTACCCGCCCCCCCTCGCGCTCTCGGGCCTGCCGCCGCTCGACGCCGTCGTGATCTCGCACGACCATTACGACCACCTCGACATGCCGACCGTCGAGGCGCTGGCGGACCGGGTGCCGCGGTGGGTCGTCCCGCTCGGCGTGGGGGCCCACCTCGAAGCGTGGGGCGTCGACCCGAGCCGGATTACGGAGCTCGACTGGTGGGAGGAGGCCGAGGTCGGCGGGGTCCGCTTGGTGTCTACGCCGGCGCGGCACTTCTCGGGCCGCGGTCTCGGCGACCGCAACGCGACGCTGTGGTCGGGGTGGGCCGTCGTCGGGCCCGAGCACCGCGTGTTCTACTCCGGCGACACGGCGCTGATGCCCGAGTTCGCCGAGGTCGGCGAGCGCCTCGGCCCGTTCGACATGACGCTCATCGAGGCCGGGGCCTACGACGCCGCCTGGGCCGACGTCCACTTGGGGCCCGAGCAGGCCGTCGCCGTCCACCGGATGGTCCGGGGCGAGCTGATGGTCCCGGTCCACTGGGGCCTGTTCGACCTCGCGCTCCACGGGTGGACCGAGCCGGCCGAGCGGGTTCTCTCGGCCGCGGGCCGGGCCGAGGTCGACGTCGCGTTCCCCCGGCCGGGCGAGAGCGTCACGCCGGACGCGGTCCCGACGGAGCCGTGGTGGCCGGAGGTCCCGTGGCAGACGGCCATCGAGACGCCGGCGGTCTCGACCGGGCTGCCGGACTCCGTCCGCGCGCTCGTGCCGTGAGTGGAGCGGAGGCCTCGTCCCCCTCCAGATTGGCAGCGCGGGACATCCGCCCCCGACCGCTTACCTTATGCGCTGCACGAGTTCTGGTCGTGCGGCCCACACCCCCGTTCGTCATGCGGTGTCTCCTGCTAGCGTCGGCGTTCCTGATCGGCGGCTCGGCATTGGCACAAGGGCCCGACACGCTCGACTGGCGCGGGTACTTCCCCCTCGCCGTTGGCAACGAGTGGGAGTACGAGGTCCGTCTCAGACGGCCAGCGACTCTGAATAGACCGACGGACGAGTCCCGGACGGAGTACCTCCGGTTCCGGATCGTCGGCGCTGGGCCCGGGGGTGCCTCGGACCGGTTCACGCTCGTGGAAGAGCGGTTCGCAGTGGACGGCGTCCTGCTCGCTCGCGATACGTCCGTCGTCCGGTACGACGCCGAGTCCGCGAGTGTCTTCGCGACCGACGTGGGGCTGAACGGGGACTCGTACGATCGCCCCGCGCCGCCCTTCGCCGCCGACCTCGACCTCCCCTGTGACGACCCCTATGCCGACGGCGGCTACTGGGTGTTGGCTAACTGCATCGACGAGACGGAGGCGGAGTACTGGGTGCCGACATTCGTGCGGGAGCCGCTGGCGCCCGTTGTCACCAAGGCGTTCTTCAACCTCGGCGGCGGATCCGCTACCGCGGTCCACGGGTTCGGGTTCGTCGCCGACTCGTTCCACCCCGACGGGTGCTCGTTTTTCTGCGACTCCGACGAGGCCGTCGTGACGTTCGCCGTCGTAGGCGGGCAGACGTTCGGCGCTCGAGCCGTCGGAGTAGAGGTTCCACCGGACCGACTCCGCCTGGGTCCACTCGTCGTGTATCCGAACCCGACCGCTGGACGGGTAACGGTCGAGGCGGGACCTCGAAGCGGAGGTCACGTGACTGTCTTCGACGTGATGGGCCGCCTCGTCCGCTCGGTGACCCTGCCCGCGGATGGGACCGTTGGCCTTGACCTCGGCGACCTGCCGCCAGGGCTATACTCGTTGCGGGCCGGTCCACAGACCGGGCGAGTCGTACTCCGCTGATCGCCTAGGTCCGCCGCCGTAGGCCGGCGACGGTCGGAAGCGCCACCGCTTTGTCCGAACGGCGGTGTCTACGTCGCCTCGTCCCGCCCGACCGTCCTCCTCGTACTCCCGATGAGCGGTCCACCGTCGCGCGTTTCGCGCGTTGCGTTCGGCCCCGACAGCGGCCGAGTAGCTTGGGCCATGCGCGTCTACCTCGACCTCTGCGCCATCCAGCGCCCGTTCGACGACCAGTCCCAGCCGCGCGTCCGGGCCGAGGCCGAAGCTGTCCTGAGCGTCCTCGATCTGAGTAAAGCGGGGTCTGTCGTCTTGGTCACGTCTGGTGCCCACGTTGTCGAGATTGCCAAGTGCCCGTTCCCGGACCGGCGTGCTCACGTCGAAGACGTGCTCGCTGTCTCGGACGTCTACGCGATGGGTGTCCCCGCTGTGCTCCGGCGCGCGCAGTCGTATCAGGCACGCGGGATCAAGCGGTTTGATGCGATCCACCTCGCGTCGGCCGTTGAGGCGGGAGCCGACGTCTTCTGCACGACCGACGACGCGCTTCTGAAACGAGGGCGGGAAGCCGACACCGCCCAGGCCGCCGTAGTATCCCCACTCGAACTCATCGTCCGCCTCAGCTAGCCGCTCGACACCGTGACCGTCGGAACCCGCCCCCTCATCGAGATCAGTCGTGCCGGCCACGCGGCCCTCGTGCGCGAACTCGGCGTCGCGGACGCCGTCCGGTTTCTGAACCAGTACACGACCGGTCGGGGTGATTACACGGCTGAGCGCTCAGAGTGGCTTGGGGACGAATCCCTCGAAGAGCTGTTCGCTCAGGTCCAAGAGGCCGACCGCAAGCTGAACGAGCCGGGCGGTTCTTCCCCGGAGTAGACCGGGCGCCCGGTTTACACTCCAGACGGCTCCTCGTCACGTCGCCAACTTGTCGAGACGAGCCGGGAGCCGGTCGAGGACGTAGAGGTCCTACACCCCGTCGAGCGCTTCCTCGGGCCCGAAGCGCTCGTGGCCGGAGGCCGGCGAAGGCCACCAGGTCACGAGCGGTGCGGCAGGGCGGAATCCGCCCCTCTACGCCCTCCACCCCCGCCTCAGCGCTTGAGCTTGCGGAGGAACCGGCCGACCCAGGCGTCCGACTCGTCGAAGTCGAAGAGGTGGCCGAGGGCGAGGTAGCTCAGCCCGTACACGGCGATCACGCCGACGCCGTACGCCCAGATCGGGAGCGCGTCGGTCGGGACGACGGCCCAGGCGAGGGCGGCCGGGATCGCGGCGAGCCCGGCTAGGCCGGCCATCCGCAGCGCCGCGGCCCACGGCAACCGGAACGCCGGATCGTGCGCCCGGAGCGCCCGCATCAACCGCCACAGCTCGACCCACGCGCCGACGGCCGACCCGAGCGCCAGCCCGACGGCGCCGAGTCGGAGCGGTTCGCCCGTCGCCGGAATCCCCAATAGCCCCGTCACGCTGAACCGGTCGAGCGCGAACATCAGCCCGGCCCCGAGCACGGCCGAGACGGCGACGCGCCAGACGGCGATCTTGGCCGGCGTCTTGGTGTCGTTGAGCGCGTAGAAGGCGTTCTGGAGCAGCCGCCCGGCCGTCGTCGCCACCATCCCCAGCGAGTACGCCGCGAGCACGAGGGCGACCTGCCACGTGTCGTCGCGCGCGAACTGGCCCGTCTCGTAGAACGCACCGACGACCAAGACGCCGAACCCGAGGTAGCCCACGACGGTCGGGACGATGAGGTAGAAGATCTGGCGGACCGACCCGGTCACGCGCACGAGAAAAGCGTCGAGCTCGGACCGCGAGATCCGGCTGAGCTCGGGCAACTCGCTGGCGGCCACGCTCATCCCGAACAGCGAGATCGGCAGCAAGTACAGCGTCTGGGCGTAGCCGATGGCCCCGAGCGCGCCGGCGGCGACGAACGTCGACAGCCAGAAGTCGAGGTAGCCCGAGAGCTGGTACGCCCCGCGCCCCAACACGACCGGGACGAACGCCGTGATCGCCTCGCGCACGCCCTCGACCCGGAGCGACAGCCGGGGCCGGAAGCCGGCCATCAGCTTCAGCACCGTCGGGAGTTGGACGGCGAACTGGAGCACGCCGCCCGCGATGCCGCCGATGAACACGGCCACCAAGAGCTGGCTCAGCGCGTCGGGCGGGACGGCCGCCAGGTCGCCCACGCCGAACGGGTCGTCGAGGTACAAATACGCCCCGGCGAAGAGGGCCGCCAGCAGCGCCACGTTCCACGCTACCGGCGCGAAGTACGACAGCAGGAACCGCCGGTGGCTGTTGAGCACGCCCAGGCACCACGCGCTGAGCACCAGGAACGCCGTCATCGGGAACGTCAGTCGGACCACGCGGACGGCCAGGTCGAACCGGTCGACGACGAGCGTGCCGGCCTGGACCTTCTCGGCGTCGCCCAGGAAGCCCGACGCGATGAGGGCCACGAACGGCTCGGCGAGGACCACGCCCAGGATCGCGGCGGCGAACGCGACGGCGGCGAGCAGCCCGAAGATGGCCCCGGCGAACCGGCCGGCGTCTTCGTCCCGGCCCTCCTCCAGCATCCGGCTGTAGATCGGGATGAACGAGGCCGAGAGCGTCCCCTCGCCCAGGAGGTTCTGCAGGAAGTTGGGCGCTCGGAGCGCGAGGCGGTAGACGTCGGCGAAGGCGCCCGAGCCGAAGTAGTAGGCGACGGCGCGGTCCCTCACGAGGCCGATGACGCGGCTGGCGAAAATGCCGGCGGCAACGAGGAGCGCGCCCGAGCCGGCGCGTGCGTCGCGCTCGGCCTGGGCCGTAGCCCGGTCGGCGTTGAGGGCGTCCTCAGCCGGGGAGCCCGGCGCGGCGTCGGCCTCGGCGAGGGTCCGGGCGTCGTCGGCGGGGGCGCTGAGGCCGGCCGGGCGCGGGGCGTCGTCGGGCGACGGCTCGTTCTGGGGCTCGGCGACCGACTCGGCGCGGGGCGCCGGCTCGTCGCCAGACGGCTCGTCGTCGTGCTCGGCCATCAGCCCGTCTGGCGCGCGAAGTGGCCGACGGCCATCCCGTAGCCGGCCACGCCGAAGCCCGTGATCACGCCGGCGCAGACGGCCGACAGCAGCGACACGTGCCGGAAGGGCTCGCGCGCGTACACGTTCGAGATGTGGACCTCGACGACCGGCGTCGAGATCGACGCGACGGCGTCGCGCAGGGCCACCGATGTGTGGGCGTAGCCGCCGGGGTTGAACACGACGCCGGCCGTCTCGACGGTGTCGGCGGCGTGGAGCGCGTCGATGAGCGCGCCCTCCCCGTTGTGCTGGGCGAAGGTCAGCGCGAGGTCGGAAAACCGCTCGCGCAGCGTGGCCTCGACGTCTTCGAGCGTGACCGCCCCGTAGACGTCGGGCTCGCGGACGCCGAGCCGGTTCAGGTTCGGCCCGTTGAGCACGAGGACGCCGGGGCGCGGCGGCGAAGACGAGGGCATCCGACCGGGGAGGGGGGCCGCCAAGGTACCCCGCCGGCTACGCCGCCGACGCGGCCACCTCCAGCACCAACCCGTCGTACGCCAGCCGGACGCCGTCGGGCAGCATCGCGTCGGCCTCGGCGTGAGGCACGGCGTGCGTCACGTGGACCAGCCACGTCTCGCGCGCGCCGACCGACTCGGCGACGGCCGCCGCCTCGGCGAACGTGAGGTGCGTCGGGTGCGGCTCCGGCCGGAGCCCGTCGAGGACGAGGACGTCGACGCCGGCCAGCGTCTCGCGGGCCGCGTCCGGCACGGCGCCCGCGTCGGTGAGGTAGGCAAACCCGCCGATCCGCACGCCCAGCACCTCGAACGACCCGTGCGGCGCCCGGATCGGCACGACATCGACTGCCGCCCCGACGCCCGGCTCGCGGCTGACGACTCGGAACGGGCCGTCGACGGGGTGGAGGTCGAGGAGCGATGCGCCGGGGTACGTCCGGTCGAAGATGTAGCGGAACATCTGGCCCAGCGCGACGGCCGTGCGCGGGAGCGCGAAGACGGGGATCGGCGCCCGGTTCTGGAAGAACAGCGGGCGCAGGTCGTCGAGCCCGACGATGTGGTCGAAGTGCTCGTGCGTGACGACGAGCGCGTCGACGGCCGTGACGCCAGCGCGGAGCGCCTGCGTGCGGAAGTCGGGCCCGGCGTCGATCTGGAGGTGGACGTCGCCGCCGTCGGCGTGGGCCACGACGTGGGCCGAGGTCCGGAGGCGGGCGTCGCGCGGGTCGGCCGAGGTGCAGACGGCGCAGCGGCAGCCGAGCACGGGGACGCCCGTCGAGGTCCCCGTCCCGAGCAGCGTCACGGTGAGCGCGGGCGACCTCACGGGCGGAGCGGGTGGATCGGATACGGAGTCGGTCTCGACGGCCCCCCGCCGCCCTCCTCCAACCCCTCCGCCCCCCGATTCGTTCGGGCGCGAGCCGCCCTCCGCTCGGCTACTCATCCTGTTCCGCCTCGTCCGCCTGCCCCGCGTCGGCCTGGGCCCAGGCGTCTTCGAGGGCCGCGCGGACGGCCGGGCGGAGGTAGAGCTGGTCCGCGCCCCCGTGCTCGCGCACGGCGGCGGCGAGCACGGCGACCTGGGCCTCGGCCGGGTGCTGGCGGTTGAGCACGAGGACGGGCTCGCCCTCGACGACGCACAGGCCGCCCCGGAACGGCCCCCGCTCGCGCCGCACGCGGACGCCGAGCTGGCGCAGGGCCTCTTCGAGCGCGGCGACGACGGCGGGCGGCTTCATCGGAACGAGGAACGAACGGCAGAAGGCGAGACGCGGAAGGACGAACGCGGAACGAGAGCCTTTTCCTCGTTCCGCCTTCCTCGTTCACCGTTCCGAATACTTCTTGACCAGCGACCGGCCCGACTTCTGGTCGCGGACGTCGAACGCCAGCGGGTCGACCGTCGCGTCCTCCTCGAGCACGAACGAGATGCCGCGGAGCGAGAGCCGCCACCGCGTCAGCGGCGACGGGAAGCCGCGTCGGAGGTAGCCCCCGAACAGCGGGTGGACCCGGACGACGATGGGCCGCCGCTTGTACTTCTCGTCGACCGTCTGGCGGTAGTGGTCGAGCCACCCCCGGAGGCGGCCGGCGAGCGCGCGCGGCGTCGCGTCCTCGACGGCGACCACGGGCCGCTCGGTGGCCGGCTCCGGCGTGGCGGCCGGCTCGGGCTCGACGTAGGCCGTCTGGCCCTGGCGGCGGATCTCGCCGGCCCCGGCCGCCTCGACGGCGTCGGCCGCGTCGAGCGGGTCGCCGTTCTCGTCCGTCGCCTGGGTCGTGATCGACGGGCGGAGCCGCTGGCGCGTGATCTGGACCAGCCCGAAGTCCGACATCGGCAAGAGCTTGGTCACCGCGCGGTCCCGAGCGAACGCCTCCTTGAGCGCGTCGGTCACCTTCTTCCGGTCCCGGTCGTACTTGAGGTCGATAAAGTCGACGACGATGATGCCGCCGAGGTCGCGGAGCCGGAGCTGCTTGGCCACCTCGCGGGCCGCCTCGACGTTGACGTCGATGAGGTTCTGCTTCTGGCTCTTCCCGCGCCCGGCCCGGCCCGAGTTGACGTCGACCACGTGCATGGCCTCGGTCGTCTCGATGTAGAGGTAGCCGCCGCCCCGCATGTTGACCCGCTTCGAGAACGCCTCCTCGACCTGCGTCTCGATGCCGAGCGAGCGGAAGACGGGCGACCGGCCCTGGTGGAGCTCGACCTTGTCGGCCATCGACGGGGCCACGGCCTTGACGTAGGCCTGGACGTTCTTGAACACCTTCGGGTCGTCGACCAGGATCCGGTCGTAGTCCTCCGAGAACAGGTCGCGGATGACCGACGAGACCATGTTGACGTCCTGGTAGAGCAGGACCGGCGGCTCGGGGTTCTCGTTCAGCTTCTTCTCGATCTTCCGCCACTTGTCGACCAGCAGGCGGAGGTCGGTGTCCAAGCTTTTGGCGTCGCGGCCCTCAGCGACCGTCCGGACGATGACGCCGAACCGGTCGGGCTTGAGGCTCGTCGCCAGCGTCCGCAGGCGGCGGCGCTCCTTGGCGCTCTCGATCTTCTTCGAGACGGCCACGTAGTCGGCGGCCGGGACCAGGACGAGGAACCGGCCGGCCAGCGACAAGTCGGTCGAGACCCGGGGCCCCTTCGTCGAGATGGCCTCCTTCGTGATCTTGACGATGATCTTGCCGCTCCGCTTGAGCAGCTCCTCGTTCGGCGGGATCGACCCCGACGACGACCGCCCGGACGAGCGGTCCGAGGACCGGCCCGACGAGCGGCCCCGCCGGTCGCCGCCCCGCGAGTCGCGCCCGTCGGACGACCGTCCGTTGGAGCCGCTCCGGCTGGAGTCGTCGCCCGACGAGCGGCCGGAGGCGTCCTGTGCCGAGGCGCCGTCGTCGTCGCTGTCCGAGCCTCCGCGCGAGCGGCGGCCCCGGCGCGAGCGGCCCTCGTCCGCCGACGCCTCGTCGCTGGCGTCGTCCGAGGAGCGGCCTCGGCGGCGGCTCCGCCCGTCGCTGGACGCCTCGTCCTTCTTCGACTCGTCCTTCTTCGAGCGGCCTCGCGAGCGCGAGCCCGTGTCACCGGCGGAGTCGTCCGCAGGGTCGGTGGCCTCGTCGTTCGAGCGGCCGCCCCGCGAGCGGCGGCGGCTCCGCCCGGACGTCTCGTCCGTCGGGGCGTCATCGCCAGCGTCGTCGTCCGGGGTGTCGTCGCGGGACGACGAGCGGCTCGCGCCGGTCAGGTCGAGCGTGGCCGGGAGCCGCTTGGAGCGCGCCCCGGCGTCCGGCTTCGGCTCCGGCTCGGCGGGCGTGTCGTCGGCCGGCGCGTCGTCGGCGGTGGCCGGCTGGGCGGGGCGGCGGCTCCGGCCCGTCGGCGAGACGTCGCCCGGCCGCTCGCGGTCGTCGCCCGGCCGCTCGCGGTCGTCGTCGGCCGGGGCGTCGCTCTTCTTGGACCGGCGGGACCGCGTCGGCGCCTCGTCGGCGGCCCGTTCCGAGTCGTCGGCGGCCGGTGCGTCGTCGGCAGCGGAGGCGTCGTCTGGCGTCGTAGCCGAGTCGGCCGAGTCCTTCTTCCGGCTCCGGCCCCGGCGCGAGGAGGTCGCCTTCGCGTCCTCGTCCGTCGGGCCCTCGTCGTCGTCCGTGGCCGCGTCGGTCTCCGTGTTCGAGCCCTTGCCGCGGCCGCGGCCCCCACGTCGGCGTCGGCGACGGCGGCGGGACGGCTTGTCGGTCTCCTCGTCGGAGTCGTCGGAGGCGGCGTCCTCGGTCCGGCCCGCGTCGGCGGACGGCTCGTCGGCCGGGGCCTCGGTGGACTCTTCCGCCTTCTTGCGACCGCGACGGCGCGCCTTCGGCTCGTCCTCGGCCTTGCCGTCCGTCCGGTCGGCGTCGGGCGCGTCCGCTGCCGGCGCCTCCGCGGTCTCGTCGTCTTCGGGCTCCGGCTCCGCCCGCCGCGTCGACCGCGACGGGGCCAGCGAGGTCAGGTCGATGACGCCGGGCAGTCGACGACGGCCCTCCTCCTGCTCCTCCTCTTCCTCGCGGCCCCCGCCTCGGCGCCCGCGGTTGCGGCCCCGGCCGCGCGAGCGGCGGCGGCTCCGGCCCTTCGTGGCCGACTCCGGCTCGGGCGTCTCGACCTCGAGCGTGTCCTCGACGTCGGGCTCGTCCTCGTCGTCGGCGACGCGCTTGGTCGGGGCCAGCGAGAGCACGGGCTCGTCGAGCCCGGGGACGTCCTCGCCCGCGAGCGCGAGCAGCTGGGGGAGGTTGTCGGTGAGGTCCGAGAAGTGGAGGAAGCAGTCCTGCTTCTGGCCCACGTCGACGAAGGCGGCCCGGATCGCGGGCATGACCTTCTGGACCCGGCCGAGGTAGACGTTCCCGATGGTCCGGACGTTATCGGGGTGCTCGACGTAGAGCTCGACCAACTCGTCGTTCTCGACGATGGCGATCCGCGAGCGGTCCTTGCTCGCGTTGATGACGATCTGCTTTTTCAAAAGGTGGGGGGGCGACGCGCTCGCGCTCGGGCGCGCGGTCCCGGTCGGGACGCGCGGCGCGGCGCCGGGCTCGCTCGCCGCGGTCCGAGACCGGGGCGGCGGGGGCCAGGGCGCGCGCGGGGAGGCGAGGCGCGGTGGGTCGCGCGGCGCACACGGCTAGCCGCGCTCCCAGCCGAACGGCGAGGAGCGCGGCCCAGCGGGCGACGACGCGGACGAGGTGGAGCACGACGTGCAACATGGGGCGCGGTCCGGACGCTCCGGGACCAGGCCGGCGGCGTCGGGCCGGCGGCGGCGGACGCGAGCCCCCCGCCGGAGCGGGGCAGGCAGTCGGTCCGGGGCCACTCAGCGCTGCGATAGGGACGGCCCGCCCCGCCGCTCGGGCGTCGGGCGCAGACCACGCGCGGAAAGTACACCCGGCCCTCGCGGGAGACGTGCGAAGAGCGCGTGCGACTGTAGGGAGCAGTCGTCAGTGCGTCAGAAACTGTGTGGCGAAGACGAGGCGGCTCTTAAAGTCCCCCTCCTGGACAGGCCTGTCCCGAGCGGAGCCGAGGGAACCCGACAAGGGTGGCGGACGCGGGGCCTCGCACTTCGGATGGTGTACCCCCTCTGTCTCCCCCTGTCCAGGCCTGTCCCCGCGCAGGCGGGGAGGAGGGAGGACTCCTAGCGGACCACTCCGCCAGACAGTGACCACCGACCCACCGGCGCGGGCGTCTCCATCCTGAATCCTCTGAAACGGAGCCCGATCCGTGCGTTCGTCTCGGAGAGAGCGAACCCGAACGCGCCCCCCGGTGTACCGTCCGTCGCTCGCCCGTCCTGTGTCCGCGCGCTCCGACGCGCCCCCCTTCCCCGACCGATGTCCCAGACCTCCGCCCCCGCCCCTACCACGTCCCGAGGCCTCGAAGGCGTGACCGCCCTCGACACCCGGCTCTCGTTCATCGACGGCCAGTCGGGCACGCTGATCTACCAGGGCTACGGGATCCAGGACCTCGCCAAGAACGCTTCGTTCGAGGAGGTGGCCTACCTCCTGTGGAAGGGCGAGCTCCCGACCCAGGCCCAGCTCGACGAGCTCAACGGCCAGCTCCGCGAGGCCCGGCCGGTCCACGACGACTTGCTCGACCACCTCCGGCACCACACGCCGAAGGACGCCAACCCGATGGCCGCCATGCGGACGGCCCTCTCCATGCTCGCCGCCTACGACGACGAGGCCGACGACATGGACCCCGAGGCCAACTACCGCAAGGCCGTCCGGCTCACGGCCAAGCTGCCGACGCTCGTGGCCGCCTTCGACCGGATCCGGAAGGGGCTCGACCCGGTCGCCCCGACGCAGGAGGGCTCGACGGCCGAGGACTTCCTCACGATGCTCAACGGCGAGGCTCCGGGCCCGGCCGCGACCCAGATCATGGACGCCGCCCTCGTGCTCCACGCCGAGCACGGCCTGAACGCCTCGACGTTCGCCGCCCGCGTCATCGGCTCGACGCTCTCCGACATGTACTCGGCCGTCGTCGGGGCGATGGGCGCGCTCAAGGGGCCGCTCCACGGCGGCGCCAACATCGAGGTCATGAAGACGCTCTTGGCCCTCGACGAGTCCGGCGAGACGGCCCAGCAGTTCGTCGACCGCAAGCTCGAGGCCAAGGAGAAGATCATGGGCATCGGTCACCGGGTCTACAAGACGCTCGACCCGCGCGCGACCATCCTGCGCGAGATGCTCTCGGACCTGAGCGAGGAGAAGGGCGAGATGAAGTGGCTCGAGATGTCGGACACGATCCGCTCGACGGTCAAGGAGCGGAAGGGGCTCGACGCCAACGTCGACTTCTACTCGGCCAGCGTGTACTACCTGCTCGGGATCGAGACCGACCTCTACACGCCCATCTTCGCCATCAGCCGGATGACGGGGTGGACGGCCCACCTGTTGGAGCAGTGGGAGGACAACCGGCTTATCCGCCCGCGCGCCGAGTACGTCGGCCCCCGCGACCTCACGGTCACGCCGATCTCCGACCGCGGCTAGTGCTCTGTCACGGAGTCTTTGGCGGGTGGCCCCCCGGTCGCCGCCGATGCGTGACCCGTGATGCGTGACTCGCCCGACCGGGATCACGATCACGTATCCGCCCCCGCGCGGACCCGTCAGACAAGCTGTGCACTAGGCGGCTCCGCCGATCTGGGTGGGGGGGCGTGGCCGAGCGGTCGCGTCCCCCGCTCTGTTCCGGCCTTGGCCCGGGGCGTGCCCGGCCGTCCGACGTCTGCGAAGACGGGGCGGAGCGCTTGACCGGGCGTACTTTGAGGCGTCGGCGCCCGTACTTTCACTGTTGAGTGAAACCTAGCTCGGGGCCGCCGGTAGCCCGCCCCCGCTCCCCCCTCTGCCATGGCCGTCGCCGCCGAACCCGACGCCCTCGTCGTCCGCCCCGTCCAGCGCTACAAGATGCGCGTGGGCATGTTCGCGTGGATCCTCCACCGCCTGACCGGGGTGGGCCTGGTGCTCTACCTGGTGCTCCACATCTGGGGGCTCAAGTCGATCACGAACCCCGAGGCCTACAACGCGCTCATCGCGAGCTACCACGCGCCCATCTTCAAGGTGGCCGAGTTCGGGCTCCTGGGCGCCTGCATCTACCACGCCCTGAACGGGCTCCGCATCGTGCTCATCGACTTCGTCGGGTGGAGCCCGAACCAGCGGAAGCTGTTCTGGACGCTGGGCGCCGTCGCCGCCGTGCTCCTGGTCGTGGGCGGCTACCCGTCCATCGCCGCCCTCGTCGACTACTTCAACGGCTGATCCGTGATGCGTGATGCGTGACTCGTCGCGAGCACCATCACGTATCACTCGTCACGCATCACGCACATGGCAAGCAAGTACGGCCGGACCGCCCGCTCCAGCGCGTTCCAGTGGTTCGCCCACCGGATCACGGGGACGTTCCTCATCTTCCTGCTCATCACCCACTTCTGGGTCCAGCACTACGACCGGACGACGGCGTCGATCTCGCACTCGGTCGTGACCGCCGAGGAGGCCGAGGCCGGCATCTTGCCGCGGTACTCCGAGGAGGCCGAGGAGGCCGTCCGCGCCTTCGAGGCCCGCGAGGGGGCCGTCACGCCGGAGGGCCCGCGCGTGGTGCCGGCCCAGGACTCGCGGTTCGGCCAGATCGAGGGCGACGCGCCCGGCCCGACGCACCCGCCCGGCGAGACGGCCGGCCCTACGCCCTACGAGGTCCTGATGCTCCGGCTCGGCGACCCCGTCTACGCCGTCCTGTGGAAGGGCTTCAACCTGCTCTTCCTCGCGTTCGCGTTGCACCACGGGTTCTACGGCCTCAACAACGTCCTGACCGACTACATCCGCAACGACATGGCGCGTGTCGGGGCGACCGCGCTCTCGTGGACGCTGGCGCTCGTCCTGTTCGTCATCGGCGCCTACTCCGTCGTCGTCGCCGGCCTGTAGGGGGTTGAACGTGGACACGTGGAACGTGGAATGTTCCAGGTCTCCAACTTTCAACGTCTCAACCTTCAACATTCAACTCCTCCCATGACCTACTCCCACGACATCGTCATCGTCGGCGCGGGCGGCGCCGGGCTGATGGCCGCGCTCTACGCCTCGGAGGGCGGCGCGGACGTGGCCGTCGTCTCGAAGCTCCACCCGCTGCGGAGCCACACGGGCGCGGCCCAGGGCGGGATCGGCGCGGCGCTCGGCAACGAGGAGGAGGACCACTGGCTGTGGCACGCCTTCGACACGACCAAGGGGAGCGACTACCTCGGCGACCAGGACGCCATCGAGCAGATGTGCCAGGACGCGCCCCGGACCATCATCGAGCTCGAGCACTACGGCGTCCCGTTTAGCCGCACGCGCGAAGGCAAGATCGCCCAGCGCCGGTTCGGCGGGCACACCCGGAACTTCGGCGAGGCGCCCGTGCGGCGGGCCTGCTACGCGGCCGACCGGACGGGCCACATGATCCTGCACACGCTCTACGAGCAGTGCGTCAAGAACAAGGTCACGTTCTACGACGAGTTCCAGGTGCTCGACCTTATCCGCCCCGACGACTCGCAGGACGCCGTCTCGGGCTGCGTGGCGTACGAGATCCTGACCGGCGAGGTCCACACGTTCCACAGCACGATCACGTGCTTCGCGACCGGAGGCTACGGCCGCGCCTTTAAGACGACCTCGAACGCGCACGCCGGGACCGGCGACGGGTTCGCGCTGGCGCTCCGCCACGGGTTCCCCCTCGAGGACATGGAGTTTATCCAGTTCCACCCGACGGGCCTCTACCGCCTGGGCATCTTGATCACCGAGGGCGCGCGGGGCGAGGGCGGCATCCTGCGCAACTCGGAGGGCGAGCGGTTCATGGAGCGCTACGCGCCGACGGTCAAGGACCTGGCGCCGCGCGACATGGTGAGCCAGTGCATCTACAAGGAGATCCGCGAGGGGCGCGGCGTCAACGGGAAGGACCACGTCGTGCTCGACATGACGGGCGTCGGGAGGGACGTGCTCGAGCACAAGCTGCCCGAGATCTCGACCTTCAGCCGCGTCTACCTCGGCATCGACCCGGTTAAGCAGCCGATCCCCGTCGCCCCGACGTGCCACTACGCGATGGGCGGCATCCCGACCAACATCGACGGCCAAGTGGTGAAGTCGGCCGACCGGACGGACACCGTGGCCGGGTTCTTCGCGTGTGGCGAGGCCGCGTGCGTGAGCGTCCACGGGGCCAACCGGCTCGGGACCAACTCGCTCTTGGACCTGGTCGTGTTCGGCCGGCGGACGGGGATGGAGATGGCCAAGCAGGTCCGCGAGGGCGCCGAGCGGCAAGGGCTCCCGGAGACCGCCGAGCGCGACACGCGCGAGCGCCTGGACGGCATCTTGGCCCGAGCGACCGGCGACAAGGCCGTGACCGTCCGCACGGACTTGCAGGAGACCATGATGAAGAACGTCTCGGTCTACCGGACCGACGAGACGCTCGGCGAGGCGCTCGGCGACCTCCAGGCGCTCCGCCAGCGCGCCGCCGCCGTCACCTGCCAGGACAAGGGGAAGCGGTTCAACACCGACCTCATGGACGCCGTCGAGGTCCAGTTCATGGTCGACTACGCCGAGGCGATCACGGTCTCCGCCCGGAACCGGACCGAGAGCCGCGGCGCCCACTTGCGCGAGGACTTCTCGTCCCGCGACGACGACCAGTGGCTCAAGCACACGCTCTTCTGGAGCGACCAGGCCGGCCAGACCGAGATCGGCTACAAGGACGTCATCATCACGCAGTTCCAGCCCAAGGAGCGCAAGTACTAGTGAGTTCAGAGTTGGGAGTTCAGGGTTCAGAGTCGCTGAGCCGCTCCCTCCGACCTCTGAACTCTGAACTCCGAACTCTTATGTCTGACCCCATCCCCGTCGCCGAGCCCGTCGAAGACCGCGTCGAGGAGGCCGAGGGCCACCGCCGCAAGCCCCGGCGACGGCCCGGCGGCGAGGCCCCGACGATGACGCTGACCGTCAAGGTCAAGCGGTTCAACCCGGAGACCGACCAGCGCCCGCGCTGGGACGAGTTCGAGGTCCCGGCCGAGGCCATGGACCGCGCGCTCGACCTCCTCCACTACGTCAAGTGGCACCTCGACGGGACCCTCACGTTCCGCAAGAGCTGCGCCCACGGCATCTGCGGGTCGGACGCGATGAAGATCAACGGCGAGAACCAGCTCGCCTGCTCGGTCTTGGTCCACGACTTGGGGCTGAAGGACGGCGATACGGTCACGTTCGAGCCGCTCCCGGCCGCGCCGGTCGTGAAGGACCTCGTCGTCGACCAGTCCCGGTTCTTCGACAAGTACCGGGCCGTCATGCCGTGGCTCATCAACGACGAGTCGGTCCCGGTCAAGGAGCGCGTCCAGAGCCCCGAGCAGCACGCCGTGATCGAGGACGCGACCAAGTGCATCATGTGCGGGGCCTGCACCCACTCGTGCCCGAGCACCTGGGCCGACCCCGACTACCTCGGCCCGGCGGCCATGCTCAAGGCCTACCGCTACGTGTTCGACAGCCGCGACACCGAGGCCGAGGAACGGCTCAAGGTGGTCGACTCGAAGGATGGCCTGTGGAAGTGCTACACCATCTTCAACTGCGTCCAGGCCTGCCCCAAGGGGATCGACATCACGCGCTGGCTGAGCGCGCTCAAGCGGAAGGCCGTGACCACGCGGTACTAGCCGGCGACGCCCTGGCGGACCGACTCGCGCCCCGTCCGGAGTCTCCGGGCGGGGCGCCGCGCGTTTATGCCCGGCGTGCCGCGTGGCCCGAGCGGTCTCTCGCGGCCGAACGGTGGAGACCCCGATGTACCCGCCGGCGACCCGGCCGACGGGGTATTTACCGGGCTCCTCGCCCTGTTCTCCCGATGCGCCGTTCGCTCCTCCTCGCCCTCGTCGCTCCGCTCGCCGTCGCGGCGCAGCCGTCGGCGCCCGACCTGTGCGAGACCGGGCAGGCCGAGGCGTTCCTCGACGTGGCCGGCGTCCGCGCCGCCCTCTACAACACCGGCGGGCTGTTCTGGCGCGGGAGCGAGGCGGTGTACGAGGTGCCGAAGCGGTCCGGCGTCGGCGCCATCTTCAGTGGGGGGCTGTGGGTGGGCGGCGTGGTCGGCGGCGACCTCCGGTTCGCGGGCTCGACCTACGGCCCGTGGGAGTTCTGGCCCGGCCCGCTCGACGCCGGCGGCGCCACGACCGCCGAGCGGTGCGCCACCTTCGACCGGATCTGGACGGTCCGCACGGCCGACCTCGACGCCTACGACGCGACGGGCGCGGCCACGGCCGACCTCGCCGAGTGGCCCGTCGCGTGGGGCGCCCCGTTCTACCACGACGCCGACGGCGACGGCCGCCAGTCCGAGGCCGAGCCGACGGTCTCGCTCGACCTCGGCGACCCGGGCTACGGGACGAAGGGGCTCGACCTGGCGGCCGGCGAGCGGCCCGTGGTCTTCGGGCGCCAGACGGCGTGGTGGGTCATGAACGACGCCGGGGGCGAGCACGAGTGGTCGGGCGGGGAGCCGCTCCAGGTCGAGGTCCGCGCGACCGCGTGGCTCCTCGGCGACCCCGACACCCCGGACCTGATCGAGTCGTCGTTCTACCGGTACGAGATCCTCAACCGGAGCGACGCCGTGGTCGAGGACACGTTCGTCGGGCTCTTCACCGACGGGGACCTCGGCAACTTCAACGACGACTACGTCGGGTCGGACTCGACGCGGTCGATGCTGTACTTCTACAACGGGGACAACGACGACGAGGGGATGGGCGGCTACGGCGTCCCGCCCGCGCTCGGGATCGACGTGCTGAGCGGCGGGTACGCCGCGATGTACTTCACCAGCGGAGGGGCCGTCACGTCAGGCCCCAACCGCTCGGGCGAGGAGGCCTACACCTACATGCGGGCGCGGTGGAAGGACGGGACGCCGCTCCGGGTCGGGGGGGACGGGTACAACACGAACGGGCCGGTCACCCGGTGGGTGTTCTCCGGGGACCCGCCGGACTTCTGGAGCGAAGTCAGCGCAGACGAGAACGGCACCTCCAACACCCCTGCGGACCGGCGGGCGATGATCTCGGCCCGCGTCGGCCGTCTGGAGCCGGGCGCGCGGGCGACGGTCGATGTCGCCATCCTGTTCGCCCAGGGCGTCCACCGGTTCGCCAGCGTGCGCCGGCTCCAGCAGGTGTCGGACCTCGCCCAGCGGCGCTACGAGGCAGGCACCCTCATGGCCCTCGTGGAGACCCCGTCCGCGCCCGCCTCGGCGCCCGCCCTCGTCGCCCCGGCCGACGGCGCCACGTTCGCCGACGGCCCGGTCACGTTCACGTGGGAGCCCGTCGACCTCGCGACTGACTACCGCCTCGACCTCGGGACCACGCCCGCGTTCGAGGACTCGCTCTCGGTCTTCGCCAGCGGCGCCTCCCTGGACCTCGCACGCGACGACCTCCCCGTCAACGGCGAGGCCCCCTTGTACTGGCGCGTCGTCCCATTCAACCTCGGCGTCGAGGGGCCGGCGTCGGAGACGCGCGCGTTCGTGTACCCCCTCTTCGGCCCCCGCCGGCTCTCCAACGGCGCCTTCGCCTTCGTCGAGGTCGTCGGCCCCGGCGGCACCGACCCGTGCGGGCCGGAGGCCGTCTCGACGTTCGGGTGCGACGAGGTGGGCGGGAACGCCGTGTACTCGTCGCTCAACTCGACCGGCGCCTACCTCGGGACGAGCTTCACGTTCGGGACGACGGTCGGGACGGAGGGGTCCATCGGGGACTTCGCGCCGAGCGACTTCGAGATCCGGTTCACCGAGGACGGCTCGTACGCCTACAACTCGTTCTCGAACGGCAGCCTGCTCCGGGTCCCGTTCGAGGTCTGGGACATCGGCCTCACCCGACCGTTCGAGACGAACGACCCGGCCGACGACGTCCGGCTCATCCCCCTCCTCCTCGCCACCGGCGAGATCGAGTGCGCGTTCGGGTACTCCGGCCCCAGCCAGCTCGGGGTCGGGCCGATCACGCAGCGGGTCTACGCCTACTACCCGGTCGGCGACGACTACGGCGCGTTCGAGGCCGTCGCGGCCCCGCTCGTCGCGGCCCACCCGGACGGATGTCCGGCGACGGACGCCGCCTACGGCCTCATCGACTTCGACCGGGGCCGGCCGATTCAGCGGTTCGTGCTGGAGCAGGCCGACGAGAGCGTCGGCGTCGAGGCCCTGACCGGGACCGTGATCCGGTTCTACACGACGGACCCGGCCCCCGTCGCGGCCGACGGCGACCGTCCGGGCGCCCTGCGGCTGTCGGTCCACCCGAACCCCGTCGGCGGCCGGGCCACGGTCCCGTTCGCGCTGGCGGCGGCGGGCCCCGCCCGGGTGCGCGTCGTCGACGTGCTCGGGCGCGAGGTGGCCGTCCTGGCGGACGGGCCCCACGCGGCCGGCGAGCACAGCGTCGGGCTCGACGGGGGCCGGCTGGCGGCCGGCGTCTACGTCGTCGTGCTCGACGCGGGCGGCCAGCGCGCTACGCAGACCGTGACCGTCGTTCGGTAACAGGTACGAACGCCGCCGTCCGGACGTACCTTGGCGTAGCACTCGGCCCCGCCGGGTGACTCTTCAGACAGGGACCTCCCTGCTTGCCGGCCCGCCCGACCCTAACCGGTCGGGCGGGTTGTTTTTGGCCCGGCCGCCCGGCGTCAGGGCTTGAGGACCACCTTGATGCAGTCGTCCTCCTTGTCGCGGAACGTCTCGTACATCTCGGGGGCACGCTCAAGCGGGGCCGTGTGCGTGATGACGAACGACGGGTCGATCTCGCCGCTCTCGATCTTGTCCATCAGCGGCTCGAGGTAGCGCTGGACGTGCGTCTGCCCCGTCTTGAGCGTGAGCCCCTTGTTCATGAACGCGCCGATCTGGATCGAGCCGGCGCCCGCGTAGACGCCCGGCATCGAGATCGTCCCGCCCTTGCGGCACGCCATGATGGCCTGGTTGATCGCGTACGTCCGGTCGCTCTGGGTGTGCGTCGCCTGGGCCGCCTTGTCGACGACCGTCTTGGCCGCGCTCGCCCCGTGCGCCTCCATCCCCACCGCCTCGATGCACCGGTCCGGCCCGCGCCCGCCGGTCATCTCGATGAGGTGCTCGTGGAGCTCCCCGTCGACCTCGTCGAAGTTGACGACCTCGGCCTTCGAGTTCTCGGCCGCCATCCGCAACCGCTCCGGCTCGCGGTC
Organism: Rubrivirga sp.; assembly: GCF_965213695.1. Lineage (GTDB taxonomy): Bacteria > Bacteroidota > Rhodothermia > Rhodothermales > Rubricoccaceae > Rubrivirga. The sequence goes on from NZ_OZ243912.1 coordinate 3,548,710, forward strand.
GATCGCGATGACGCGGCCCGCCCCGAGCATCCACGCGCTCTGGATGGCGAACTGGCCGACCGGGCCGCAGCCCCACACGGCGACGGTGTCGCCGGGCTCGATCTCGGCGTTCTCGGCCCCCATGTACCCGGTCGGGAAGATGTCCGAGAGGAACAGGACCTGCTCGTCGGTCAGCCCGTCGGGCACCTTGATCGGGCCGACGTCGGCGTGGGGCACGCGGAGGTACTCGGCCTGGCCGCCGGGGATGCCGCCCGTCAGGTGGGAGTACCCGAAGATCCCGGCCGGGCTGTGGCCCATGGCGTCGCGGGCGTTCTCGGGCTTGGGGTTCGTGGTGTCGCAGAGCGAGTACATCGTCTGCTCGCAGAACCAGCAGTGGCCGCACGAGATCGTGAACGGGACGACGACCCGGTCGCCCTTCTTGAGCCGCGTGACCGCGCTCCCGACCTCCTCGACGATCCCCATCGGCTCGTGGCCGATGATGTCGCCCTCCTTCATCATCGGGACGAACCCGTCGAACAGGTGGAGGTCGGACCCGCAGATGGCCGTCGACGTCACCGAGATGACGACGTCGGTGGGGTCCTGGATCTCGGGGTCGGGGTGGGTGTCGACGCGGACGTCGCCTTGGCCGTGCCAGGTGAGCGCTTTCATGGAGGGGTGGAGAGAGGGGCTCCCCCTCACGGTCCCATCGCGCGCCCGTTCCGCCCGTCTCCCGAGTCCGGGGACTCCCCCACCCGACCGTGCGCCGAGCGCCTCGGCCTACGACCGCGCGCCGAGCGCCTCGGCGACGGCCAAGAAGCGGGGGACGTAGTGCTGGGTCTCGCGCGGCAGCCGCTCGCGGACGTCCCAGAACGTCGGCTCGCGGCCGATCTCGGCGCGGACCTCGCGGACGACGCCTTCGACCCGGCCCACGCCGCAGTTGTACGCCGCCAGCGCGAGGTGCCAGTCGCCGCCGAACCGGCGGCCCAGCCAGCGGAGGTAGCGGGCGGCGGCCTCGGTCGAGGGGCCCTCCTGGTGGACCGTCAGCGAGTCGAGCCCGAACTCCTCGGCCGTCGCGGGCATGAACTGCCACAGCCCCTCGGCGCCGGCCCAGCTCTCGGCCTGCGGGTTGAGCGCGCTCTCGATCACGGCGACGTACTGGAGCTCGGCGGGGAGCCCGCGGCGGAGAAGGACGCGCTCGATGCGGCCCAGCGTCCGGCGGCCCCGGCGTCCGGCTCGGGCCAGACGGGCCGCCGCGGCGCGCTGGGCCTCGACGTGCGCGACGGCGTCGGCGGGGTAGAACAGCGCGGCCGGCCCGGCGGCCCGCTCGGCCTCGGCGCGCTGAGCTGCCACGGCCACCGGGTCGACGAGCGGCGGGGCGAAGTTCGGGCCGAGCGCGGCGAGGGCCGGCCCCCGCAACGCGCCCCACTCGTCCGGCGCGAGCGGCCCGGTCGCGACGGCCCCGAACACGGCCTCGTAGACGGCCTGCGCCCGCAGCCCGAGCGCCCGGACCGACGCCTGAGACGCCCCGCCGGTCTCGAGCGCGTCGACGGCACGGACGGCCTCGGTCGCCAACGCGGCCTTGCGGTCGGGGTCCGCCTCGGCCTCGGCCGCCTCGACGGCGCGGCGGGCCTGGACGACGGCGCGGGCCCACGCCAGCGGGTCGCCCGCCGCGGCCTCGGTCGAGTCGGTGGCCGCGGTGCGCGCCTGGACGGGCGGGCCGGCGGCGGCGAGAGCGAGCAGGACGGCGGCGGCGGCGCGGAGCGTCGGCATCGGGGGGACGGGGTGGTGGGATCGCGCGGGGAGAACCCCCGGGAGGGGGCCATCCGTGCCTCGGGCGCCGCGCCTCGTTGGAACGCCGCCGTGCCAGAAACTAGGGGACACCCGGCGGGCCGTGGGGCGTTGGCACGGTTGTCCGCTAGCTTTGGCCCCGTCCGCCGGCTCGCCCCCCCCCCGCCCTCCATGCCCGAGGAGTCCGCCCCCGAGGCCATCAAGATCCTGTTCGTCGACGACGAGCCCGACCTCGTCCCGTTGATCCAGCAGAAGTTCCGGTCGCAGGTCCGGTCCGGCCAGGTCGCGCTCGTCTTCGCCGCCGACGGCGTCGAGGCGCTCGAGCACTTGCGCGAGGACGGCGACATCGAGGTCGTGGTGACCGACATCAACATGCCGCGGATGGACGGGCTCACGCTGCTCGGCGAGCTCGGCGAGCTCGGCCGCCGGACCCGGGCCGTCGTGGTCACGGCCTACGGCGACATGGAGAACATCCGGACGGCCATGAACAAGGGGGCCTTCGACTTCCTGACGAAGCCGATCGACATGGACGACCTGCAGATCACGCTCGCCCAGGCCCGCGAGGCCGTCGAGCGCGACCGCGAGGCCGACCGCGTCCGCCAGACCATCACGCGCTACCTCTCCGACAAGATCGCCCGGGCCGTCCTGGCCGACCCCGGGATGGTCGGGTCCAGCGAGCGCCGCGAGGTCTCGGTCCTGATGAGCGACATCTCGGGCTTCAGCCAGCTCTCGGAGCGGCTCGAACCCGAGCGCGTCGTCGAGCTCCTCAACGTCTACCTCGGGGCCATGACCGAGGTCGTCGACGCGCACGAGGGGGCCATCGACGAGTTCATCGGCGACGCCGTCCTCGTCATCTTCGGGGCCCCGCTCGAGATGGCCGACCACGCGACGCACGCGACGGCGTGCGCCGTCGCGATGCAGAACCGGATGGCGAGCGTGAACGAGGAGCTCCGGGCGCGGGGCCTCCCGCCGCTCGAGATGACGGCGGCCGTGAACTCGGGCGAGGTCGTCGTCGGGACGATCGGGTCGGAGAAACGGGCGAAGTACGGGGTCGTGGGGAGCGTCGTGAACCTGACGGCGCGGATCCAGACGCTGGCGGTCCCGGGCGAGGTCCTCATCTCGGACCCGACGTACCAGGCGGCCGGCGGCGAGGACGGGCCGGTCCGGCTGGCGGGCACGCGCCGCGTGTCGCTCAAGGGGTTCGCCGAGCCCATCGCCATCCACAGCGTCGAGTCGGTCGGCGGGGCCCAGGGCGGCGAGGTGCCCCACCACGAGCAGGCCCTGGTCGAGTTGGCCGAGCCGGTCCCGTTCGGGCTGGCCGTGCTCGACGGCAAGGAGATCACGAACGCCGACCACGCCGGCGAGGTCACGGCGCTCTCGGCGACCGGCGCCCGCGCCGAGATCGAGACCGAGATCGACGCGCGCGCCGACGTCCGCCTGACGTTCGACCTCGACGGCGGCCGGGCCACGATCTACGCCAAGGTGGTCGAGGTGGTCGACGCCGGCGACGGCCGGTGTGAGGCGCACCTCCGGTTCTCGTCGGTCCCGCCGGCCGCGGCCGAGGCCTTCGCGGAGCTGCTCCCGTGACGTCCGCCCGCACTCGCCGCGCGGCCGGAGCCGTGGCGGCCCTCGCCGCGGTGGCCCTCGCCGTCCTCCTCCCGGACCCGTGGGCCCGGGCCCAGGCGCCCGACCTCGCCGACGACGCGATCACGTTCCGCCACGTGACGGTCGAGCAGGGGCTGCCCAGCGGGGTCGTCCTCGACGTGGCCCAGGACGCGCTCGGGTTCGTCTGGATCGGGACCGACGAGGGGCTCGTCCGGTTCGACGGCGTCGACATGGTGACGTACCGGCGGTCGGCCGACTCGACGTCGCTCGGCAGCAACGTGGTCCAGGTGCTCGAGTCGGCGCCGGGCGGCGCGCTCTGGGTCGGGACCGCCGCCGGGCTCGACCGCTACGACGCCCGGGCCGACCGCTTCCGGCGCGTGACGGGCCTGCCGTCGACCGACGTCCGCGCCATCGCCGTCGACGGCGTGGGCAACGCCTGGGTCGGGACCGCCGCCGGGCTCGCCTTCGTCACGGCCGACGGGACCGTGGCCAGCGTCGAGCGCCGCCGGAGCGGCTTGCCCGACGACCGGGTCGACGCGCTCTACCTCGCGCCCGACGGCGACCTCTGGGTGGGGACCGGCGACGGGCTCGCGCGCCGGCGCGACGGGGCGTACCGGACCGCCCGCCCGCCGGACTCGCTCGGCGTGCTCGGCGCGTTCGCGGTCTCGGCCGTCGCGCCCAGCGAGCGGTTCGGCCTGCTCGTCGGGACGCAGGGCGACGGGCTGCTGGCGTTCGACCCGTCCACGGCGGCGTTCTCGCGCGTCGGCATCGGCGACGGCGTCACGGCCCAGACCGTGACCGACGTGTTCGAGGGGCCGACGGGGACGGTCTGGGTGGGGACGCTGGGCGGCGGGCTCCGCCGGATCGGCCCCGGCGGCGACGGCGCCCGGGTGTACCGCGCCGTCGCCGACGACACCGGCTCGCTCTCCGACGACGAGGTCTCGGCGCTCCTGCTCGACCGCCAGGGGATCCTGTGGGTCGGCACCTACGGCGGGCTCGACCGGTTCGACCGCGCGCGCGGCACGGCCGTCCGCTTGCGCCACACCGACGACCCGACGTCGCTCGCGAGCAACGACGTCCGCGCGGTCCTCGCCAGCCGCGACGGGACGCTCTACGTCGGGACCGACCGGTCGCTCGACCGGAGCGACGACGGCCGGCGGTTTACCCACACCCGCGTCGGCGACGAGGGCCGACCGGTCGGCGCGCTCTACGAAGACGAGGCCGGCGGGGTCTGGGTGGGGACGGAGGGCGCCGGGCTCCACCGCGTCCGCCCCGACGGGTCGCTCGAACAAGCCGGGCTGGGCGAGGCGACGGTGACCGCGCTCCTCGAGACCGACGACGGCCGGTTCTGGGTGGGCACGCGGGCACGGGGGCTCGCCCGGCTCGACCGCGAGACCGGCGAGGTCGACTTCCTCCGCCGCGGCGACGGGCTGGCGAGCAACGACGTCCGCGCCCTGGCCGAGGACGCCGACGGCCGGCTCTGGGTGGGCACGGCGCGCGGCCTGTGCCGGGTCGACGGCCGGGTCGCGTGCCTGCCCGTCGACCCGGCCGACCCCGCCTCGCTCGGCAGCGGCGACGTCCGGGCCTTGCACGCCCGCTCGGGCGGGTCGCTCTGGGTCGGGACGGCCGGCGGGTTCTATCGCGTCGACACGCGGACCGACGCCGTGACGGGCTACCGCGCCGAGGGCTCCGACCTGCCCGACGACGACGTGTTCGCCATCGTCGAGGACGACGCCGGGTTCCTGTGGCTGAGCACCGGCGACGGGCTGGCCCGGTTCGAGCCGGTCACCGAGACGTTCTACCGGCGCCTGAGCGGCCAGGACGCCGAGCGGACGCTGGGCGCCGCCGCCACGCGCGCGCCCGACGGGCGGCTGCTGTTCGGGAGCGCGCGGGGCCTGGTCGCCTTCTACCCCCAGGCGCTCACGGCCCGCAACGCGAACCCGCCCGAGGTCGTGATCACGGGCGTCGAGGTGGACGGACAGTCGGTGGCTCCGGGCGAGGACGGCGTCCTGGACGTGGCCGCCCCGGTCGCCCGCGAGATCGTCCTGAGCCCGGACCAGGCCTACCTCGCGATCCAGTACGCCGGCCTCCACTTTTCCGACCCGGCCCGCAACACCTACCGCTACCGGCTCCTCGGGCTCTACGACGACTGGCGCGACGCCGAGACGTCGCGCGAGGCCACGTTCAGCGCGCTCCCGCCGGGCCGCTACACGTTCGAGGTCGAGGCCGCGAATGCCGACGGCGTCGGGTTCGGTGAGGGCCGCGCGGCCACGGTCGCCGTCGTCGTCCACCCGCCGTGGTGGCGGACGTGGTGGGCGCTGCTGGGGTTCGCCGCGCTCGCCGTGTTCGCGCTCGTCCGCGCCGACCGGTGGCAGCGGGCCCGGCTCCTGCGCCAGGAGCGCGAGCGGGCCAGCCGCCGCGAGGCCGAGCTCCGGGCCGAGACCGCCGAGGCCGAGCACCGCAAGGCGACCGCCGAGGCCGCCGCGCTCTCGGCCGAGAACGAGCGGAAGGCGGCCGAGCTCGAGCGGACGCGCGAGGTCGAGGCGGCCAACACCAAGCTCGAAGCGGCGAACGCCCGGCTCGAGGCCTCGCTCCGCGACCTCAAGGCGACCCAGGACCAGCTCGTCCAGTCCGAGAAGCTCGCGTCGCTCGGCCAGCTCACGGCCGGGATCGCCCACGAGATCAAGAACCCCCTCAACTTCGTCAACAACTTCGCCGACCTGTCGGTCGAGCTCGCCCAGGAGCTCCGCGACGAGATGGCCGAGGTGCCCGAGCGGCCCGTCGGCGCCGTCCTCGACGACGTGGGCGACCTGCTCGACGACCTCCAGGACAACTGCCGCCGGATCCGCGAGCACGGCCAGCGGGCCGACCGGATCGTCCGGTCCATGCTGCTCCACAGCCGGGGCGGCTCGTCGGAGCGCGGGCGCGTCGACCTCAACCGGTTTATCGACGAGTACGCCAACCTCGCCTTCCACGGCGCCCGGGCCAACGACTCCGACTTCAACGTCGAGATCGTCCGGGACTTCGACCCAGCGACGGGCGAGGTCGAGGTGGTGCCGCAGGAGTTCGGCCGGGTCCTGATCAACCTGCTCACGAACGCCTTCCACGCGGTCCAGGACCGGGCCCGGACCGAGACCGACGGCTACGCCCCGACCGTCACCGTCCGCACCCGGCGCCGCGCCCGCGAGGTCGTCGTCGACGTGGCCGACAACGGGACGGGCATCCCGGCCGCCGTCAAGGCCCGGATCTTCGAGCCGTTCTTCACCACCAAGCCGACCGGCGAGGGCACGGGCCTGGGCCTGTCGCTGGCCCACGACATCGTGACGAGCGTCCACAGCGGGCGGATGTCGGTCGAGAGCGCCGAGGGCGAGGGGACCACGTTCCACATCGCGCTCCCAATGGCGGGGACGAGCGGCGACGGGGCGTGAGCGGTGAGGCTAGGAGACCCAAGTTGTGCCTCCGGTCCTCGCGTCCGTTGGGACCGAGGACGGGGGACGGAAGACCGCCGGAGACTCGTCAGGGAAGCCGGTCCCCGGTCCTCCGTCTCCGGTCCCACAGCCTCTTTCGGTTCCGACACCACTCGGGTTAGGAGGTCGGACGTGGATGGTGTCTCGCCTCCCGCCCCTTCCCAGGTGCGGCGCCGCGACGTTCTGTCTCCAGCCCTCCATCCGTGTCGTCCTGAGCTTGCGAAGAGCCTGTTCCCGCGACCCCGAAGCGACGGCGCAGCCAAGGCGGGGGATCTCAGCACGGAGCCCGAGCCCTTCGGCACCGCTCCCTACGGTTTGGGACCCCGCGTCGAGATCCTTCGCGTTGGCTGCGCCGTCCCTTCGGGGTCGCTCAGGATGACAAGGGGAGAGAACACGCTCGTCCTTGGAGCGGAGTCGGCGGCGTGGCACGGAACGTGCTAGCGTTGTAGGCTACGGCCCCAGCCCGTCGGATCAGGTCCGAGGCCGGCGTCGTACAGCCCGGGCCCTCCTCGCCCCCTCTCTTATGCAAAGCCTCTGGAAGAGCCTGCTCGGCGGCGCCTCCGGCACGTCCGAGGACGACGTCTTGGGCGCGGTCCCCCTGTTCGAGGACCTCACCGGCCGCGAGCTCGACGCCGTCCAGCGGCTGCTCCACCGGCGCGACTACGTCGCCGGCGAGTCCATCTTTATCCAGGGCGAGCCGGGCCTGGGCATGTACGTCATCGTCCGCGGCGTGGTCTCGATCCAGAGCGAGCCGAGCGGGCGCGAGCTGGTCGAGCTCGTCGACGGCGACTTCTTCGGCGAGATCGCCCTGCTCAACGAGGTGATCCGGACGGCGACGGCCCGGGCCAAGACCGACTGCACGCTGCTGAGCCTGTTCCAGCCGGACCTGCTCAGCCTGCTCGACCGGAACCCCCGGCTCGGGGTCAAGGTGCTCCTGTCGCTGGCCCGGCTCGTCGGCCTCCGGCTGGTCGAGGTGTCGGACGAGGTCGAGGCGCTCACGCGCGAGTGCGACGAGCTCCGGGAGCGCGCGGGCGTCACCGACGCGGATGGCTGAGACGATCGCCGAGCCGCCCGCCGAGGCGCTTCCCTCCCAACCGGCACCGGTCCGGCGACCGGCCGGCCGACCCCACGACGCCACGCCGCCCGAGGGCCCGCCGCCCGCGGTCCCGGCCAGCCAGCTGAGCCGGTGGATCTGGCTCCTCACCCTGGCGTGCCTGGTGGGCGTCGTGGTGGTCGCCAGCGACATCGCGGGGCTCGTGGTGATGGGGAGCGTCGCGGCGTACCTCCTGGTCCCGCTCGTCAACGCGCTCGAGCGACGTGGGCTCGGGCGGACGCAGGCGACGTCGCTCGTCCTGACCGCCCTGCTGGCCGCGACCGGGTTGGTGGTGGCGCTCGCGCTGCCCGTCGTGCTGGACCAGGTCGGCTCGCTCCAGGACCGGTGGCAGAGCGGCCAGCTGCTGGGCCTGGTCCAGGAGATCGAGGCGTCGCTGGCGAACCAGTTCGAGTTTATCGACCCCGGCGACCTCGGCCTGGTCGAGTCCGTTCGCGGCGCGATCGCGGCCGACACCGGCCCGCTCATCGGCTACGTCCCCGACGCGCTCGAGTCGATAGGGAATGCGTTCATCGTCCCGTTCGTCCTGTTCGCCCTGCTCAAGGACGGCCCGACGCTCCGGCGGCGGTTGCTGACGGTCGTCCCGAACCGGTACTTCGAGTTCGCGATGACCGTGTTCTACAAGGCCGACGCGCACCTGGGCGGCTACCTCCGGGGCCAGGCCCTGATCGCGCTGCTGGTGGGGGCCTCGACCGCGCTCGGGTTGGGCGTGCTCGGCGTCGACTACTACCTCGTGCTGGGGTTGGTGACGGGGCTGGCCAACTTCGTCCCGTACGTGGGCTTCGTGGTCTCGGCCGCGCTCACGCTCGGCGTCTCCATCGTGACGACGGGGGGGACGGGGCAGGTGGCCTCGATCGTGGTCCTGTTCGTGATCTTGCAGGGCGTCGAGAACGTCGTGTTCCAACCGTGGATCACAGGCAAGAACGTGTCGATGCACCCGGTCCTGGTCCTGCTGGCGATCCTGGTGGGCGGGCGGATCGCGGGCGTGCTGGGGATGGCGCTGGGGGTCCCGGTGGCGGCCGTGCTCAAGGTGGTGTTCTTGGAGACCGTCATCGGGCTCCGGCGCTACCACCTGTAACGGAGCCGCCTCCCGGTGCGACCTTCCCCCCGATGCCCACCCCGCCCCCCGCCTCGTCCCGTCTGACCGTCCGCTTCTGGGGCGTCCGCGGGTCGATCCCGACGCCCGAGGCCGGGTTCCTGGGCGTCGGTGGGAACACGGCGTGCGTCGAGGTCCGCGCGGCGGACGGGACGGCGCTCGTGCTCGACGCCGGGACGGGCGCGCGAGCCCTCGGGTACGCGCTCGCGGCCGAGGCCGCCGGCGAGCCGGGCGAGGTCCACCTGGCGCTGTCGCACTTCCACTGGGACCACCTCCAGGGGTTGCCGTTCTTCGCCCCGCTCTACGCGCCGGGCCAGACGGTCCGGTTCTACGCGGCCACCGACGACCACCGGATCCACGCGCTCCTCCGCGGCCAGATGACGTCGCCGTACTTCCCGGTCCCCTTCGGCGACCTCGCCGCGGCGACCGAGACCGTCCGCGTCCACGACGGCGAACCGTTCGGGGTCGGCCCGATGACGGTCCGGCCGTTCCCGCTGAACCACCCGCAGGGGGCCCACGGCTTCCGGATCGAGGCCGACGGGGCCGTCTTGGTCTACGCGACCGACTACGAGCACGGGTCGCCGGCCCACGACGAGGGGCTCCGCGAGGTGGCCCACGGCGCGGACGTCCTGATCTCGGACGCCCAGTACACGCCCGACGAGTACGCCCTGCGCCGGGGCTGGGGCCACACGACGTGGGAGCACGCCACCGACCTCGCGGCGGCGGCCGGCGTCGGCCGGCTCCTGCTGTTCCACCACGACCCCTCCCACGACGACGCGGCGCTCGACCGGATCGGCACGCTCGCCCGGGAGCGGTTCGCCGCGACGGAGCTGGCGGTCGAGGGGCTGGAGGTGACGTTGTAGTGGGTTCTGGGTTCTGGGTTCTGGGTTCTGGAAAGATGACCGGCAACTGGCTCTCGCGCCGTTCTGGAACGGTCGAGTTGCCCACGAACCGCCCACTCCATGCGTCTCTGCCCGTCCCCCTCTGCCCGTTCCCCGTTCCCATTTCCGCGAGCGGAGCGAGCCATTCCCCGCGAGCGCCCGCGAGTGCCCCCTCTCGACGGAGGCTTCGTTTGTCCAAATGCCCGGGTCTCCCGTAGCTTGGGCGGCACGACAACGATCACCGTCCGGGCGGGACACAGCCAGCAGACCGATGGGCAAGCAGCGCATGACCGACAACTGGGAGCGCATGAAGGCGCAGATCCTCTCCACCTGGGGCGAGGTCGACGAGTCCGAGATGAAGAAGGCCCGGGGCAACCTGTCCCAGATGGTCAACCTTATCCACTCCCAGACGGGCGAGGACCGCCAGATCATCATGCGCAAGATGTCGGCCTTCCTGTAGGCCCGGCCCGACCGACGCTCGCGGCGCGCTCCCAGACGGGGCGCGCCGTTTTTGTTGCCGCCGCTTCCGCTGGCGGACGTTCCTGCGCTCCCAGAGAAGGGCCCGCCGGATCGCGGACACGGCGGCATCGCCAGGACCCCCTGCCCGAACGCCCATCGCTCCGCTCAACGGCGTGCGGGCTGTCCCCCTTCAAGGGCAGGGCTGCTACGTTCTCAGGCGGGAGTCGTATTCCTACACAAAACGACGGTCATCCCCGCGAAGGCGGGGACCCATACGGCGCCGCTCGCCGAACACGAGGGGCGCATGGATTCCCGCGTGCGCGGGAATGACGACTGTCCGTTGGTTGCTATCGACAGGACGTAGCAGCCCTGCTTTTGAAGGGGGACAGCTTTCCGAGCTGGGAGCCCTCCGGCTCCGCTCAGGACAGGCTCCGCGACCGGCCGGAAAGCGGGGGGTCCACGGAGCGTGTCCGGTCTCGGGCCGAGTCCAGCCGTGCGTGGCCGCCCGTAGCTTTGGCGCCCCTCCCCGCCCGCCCGCATGTCCGAGACCGCCGACGTTCCCGCCCGCCCGTTCCCGCTCGGCACCGCCGTGGGCGACGGCGCCGCCCGCGAGGCTTACGACCGCCGCGTCGCGTTCCACGAGCGCCAGCTGGCGGCGCTGGAGCAGCAGGCCGCCGAGGTCCGCCGGGGCGGGGGCGAGCGGGCCGTCGCGCGCGAGCACAAGCGCGGCAAGCTGACGGCCCGCGAGCGGATCGCGGCGCTGGTGGACCCAGGCTCCGACTTCCGCGAGCTCGGCCTGTTCGTCGGGCGCGGGATGTACGAGGACGAGGGCGGGTGCCCGGCCGGCGGGACCGTGATGGGGTTGGGCCGGATCAACGGCCGCCTGTGCATGGTGGTCGCGAATGACGCGACCGTCAAGGCCGGCGCGTGGTTTCCGATCACGGCCAAGAAGAACCTCCGTGCCCAGGAGATCGCGCTCGAAAACCGCATCCCCATCGTCTACCTCGTCGACTCGGCCGGCGTGTTCCTCCCGATGCAGGACGAGATCTTCCCCGACCGCGACCACTTCGGGCGGATCTTCCGCAACAACGCCCGGCTTTCGGCGCTGGGCGTGCCCCAGATCGCCGCCATCATGGGGAGCTGCGTGGCCGGCGGGGCCTACCTCCCCATCATGTCCGACGAGAGCTTGATCGTCGACGGGACGGGCTCCGTCTTCCTGGCGGGCCCGTTTCTGGTCCAGGCCGCCATCGGCGAGGAGGTCGACGTCGAGACGCTGGGCGGGGCGACGACGCAGACCGACATCTCGGGCGTCTGCGAGTACCGGATGCCCGACGACGAGACGTGCCTGGCGACCGTCCGCGACCTGGTGGGCGGGCTCGGCCCGCTGCCGCGGATGGGCTTCACGCGCGACGAGCCGGCAGCCCCCGCTTACCCCACCGAAGAAGTCCTGGGCGTCTTCCCCGAGTCCCGCCAGCAGCCGTACGACACGCGCGAGGTCCTGGCCCGCATCGTCGACGCCGACTCGTGGACCGAGGTCAAGGCCGGCTACGGGCAGACCCTGGTCTGCGGCTACGCCCGGATCGACGGGTGGTCGGTCGGGATCGTAGCGAGCCAGCGGCAGGTCGTCCGCGCGAAGGCGCCCAAGGGGAAGGCGGCCGAGATGCAGATCGGCGGGGTCATCTACGGCGACGCGGCCGACAAGGCGGCCCGGTTCGTGCTCCAGTGCAACCAGAAGCGGATCCCGCTCGTTTTTTTCCAGGACGCGACCGGGTTCATGGTGGGCACGCGCGCCGAGCAGTCCGGGATCATCAAGGACGGGGCCAAGCTGGTCAACGCCGTCGCCAACTCGGTCGTCCCGACGTTCACGGTCGTGATCGGCAACTCGTTCGGGGCGGCCAACTACGCGCTCAACGGGCGGGCCTACGACCCGCGCCTGATGCTGGCGTGGCCGAGCGCCCAGATCGCGGTGATGGGCGGGAGCCAGGCGGCCAAGACGCTGCTGTCGATCGAGGAGCGGACGCTAGCGAAGCAGGGCATCGAGCTGTCCGACGACGACCGCCAGGCCCGGCTCGACCAGATCGAGGCGCGCTACGCCGAGCAGACGTCGCCGGTCTACGCCGCCGCCCGGCTCTGGGTCGACGCGCTCATCGACCCGCGCGAGACGCGGGGCTGGCTCGCGACCGGCCTGGAGATGGCCGACCACAACCCGGAGATGGAGCCGTTCCGCGTCGGCGTCTTGCAGACGTAACGAGGAATCAGGGGTCGGGGATCAGGAATCAGGAGTCACACTGGCAACGAGGGGCTTGACCGCCCGATTCCTGTCTCCTGATTCCTCATTCCTCCCGAGCCATGCGAAGGACGAGCGCCAGGATGCCGACCATCCCCAGGACCGCGCCCACGACGACGCCCCACGGGCTCGTGTCGAGCCAGCGGTCGACGAGCAGACCGAGGCCGACGAACAGCAACATCGACGCGGCGATCTGCATGCCCGTGCCGAGGTGGGCGCCGGCCTCGCGCATCCCGTCGCCGTAGGCGTCGTGGACCGAGCCGGGCGTGACACGCTTGTTCCGGTAGCCGCCCGGCGGCGGCTCGACCGGCTCGGCGTCGTCGTCCGGGTCGCGGTCGGCCCACTTCTGGGCCCACTCGCGGTCGGCCTCGTCGAAGCGGTCGGGCTCGTCGGCCCAGGGGTCCTGGTCGGGCATGGTCAGGCCGCGTCCTCGCGCGCGCCGACCGTGCCGACGACGGCGGCGCCACCGGCCCGCTCGGTCGCCCGCTCGGTCGCCCGGTGGCTGGTGGCCGGCCCCATCTGGCACTGGCCGTTGAAGGTGGCCCCGTCCTCGATGACGAGCTTGCCCGTCCGGATGTCGCCGTCGATGACGGCCGAGGCCTTGAGCACCAGCCGCTCGGTGACGACGACCCGGCCGTGGACGGTCCCCGCGATCTCGGCGCTCGTCGACGTCACCTCGCCCTCGACGACGCCTCCGGGCATCACCATCGTCCGGCCCTCGACCTCGACGTTGCCGTCGACGGTCCCCGAGATGTTGACGTTGCCGCTCGACCGGAGCGTGCCCTCGACCGTCGTCGTCGCCCCGATGATGTTGTGCTGCTCGGCGGGGTTGGCCGTCGGGCGGTCGGTCTTGGCCACGGCAGAGTCGGGGTCGGAGCGGAAGAGGGCCATGGGTCCGGGAGGAGTGCGGAATCCAGCGGTCTTCTGGTAAGCCGTAGGCAGAGGGTGGAGAGTGGAGGATAGGAAAAGGTCGGCCGGGGCGCTCTACTCTCTACCCTCCACCCCCATTCTCTACGCTTCGCTTTGGGCTCGATCTCACCGGCTCGAACAGGGGACCGTTTGTGGACGCACTCAGGGGGCCACGAGCAAGGCGGCGGGGTCTTGGGCCAGCCCGTCGCGCCAGACCTCGAAGTGGAGGTGAGGGCCGGACGTGATCTCGCCCGTGTTGCCGCTCAGCGCGACCGCCTCCCGGACCCGGACCCGCTCGCCGACGCGCTTGAGCAACCGGCTGTTGTGCTTGTAAATGGAAAGGTAGCCGCCCGGGTGCTGGACGGCAATCGTGTGGCCGCCGGCGTGGGTCCAGTCGGCGAAGACGACGTGGCCGTCGGCGAGGGCGCGGACGGGCGAGCCCTCGGTCGCGGCGAGGTCGAGGGCGAAGTGGCCGCGGCCGGCGTCGAACCCCCGCGACACGACGCCGTCGACGGGCGGGAGGGCGGGCACGCGCAGGCCGTCGAGGTAGGCCTGAGCGGCGCGCACGTCGCGCTCGGCGTCGCCGGCCGGGCCGAGCGTCGAGAGCGGCAGCGCCGGCTGGGCGTGGTCGCCCTGGTCGACGGCGGGCGAGGCCTCGGACGGCGCCTCGGGCGCGACCGCGCCGGGGTCGGGGAGCGCGAACGCGGACGGGTCGAGGACGTCGTCGCCCAGGTCGTCGATCTCGCCGGTGATGATGGCCCGGAGCTGGGCGATCTGCTGGTACTGGAGCGCGAGCGAGTCCTCGAGCGCCGCCGCGCGCCGGGCGTTCGCCTCGGCGACGCCGCGCAGCTCGCCCGTGCCCGGGCCCAGGATGAGCCCGCGCAGCGGCGTCAGGACGACGGCGGCGACCACGAGCGCGCCCAGCACGACGACCCCGATCACCGCCGCGTAGAGCGCGAGCCCCGGCCGGACCTCATACTGGCGCGGCGTGCTCATCGTGTCCGGCTCCAGGAGGATGACCGTCCGCGACGCGCCGGGGCGGGAGAAGAGGTCGCGCAGGAAGTCGGTCACGGGCGGAAGCCCCCTCGGAGGGCTCGGAGGGCCGGTTTTGTTCGTGTCATCTGCATACGGGGCGCCGCCCGCTCTCCTAACTTACCCGGCTCCGACTCACCCCGACGCCGTCTCGCCGACGGCCGACTCGCCGGCCCGGCCGGCTCCCGCCCTATGCCGCAGCACACGTCTGCCGCCAAGCGCGTCCGCCAGGACGCCAAGCGCCGCCTCCGCAACCGGTACCACAAGGTCCGCATCCGGACGATGATCAAGGACCTCCAGGCCGAGACTGACCCGGCGGTTGCCGAGACGAAGCTCAACGCGATCAAGGCTCAGCTCGACCGGCTCGCTGGCAGCCGCGTGGTCCACCCCAACAAGGCGGCCCACACCAAGAGCCAGCTCGAGCGCCACGTCCGCTCGCTGGCCTAAGCCCTGGCGCGGGGGCCCGCACCCGCTGCGGGCTCGCCGGACGCCCACCGACCGACCGCCCCACCTGTGGGGCCTTCCGGGGCCTGGTGCCCCCGCCGATCTGCCGTGGGGCGTCGGCGCTCCCCCTCCTCCTGGCCACCGGCGAGAGACCCTACCCGTCCTGGGCCGGAACCGGCCCGGGTCATCGGTGGTTTATCGGCCGATTTTCCTTGCTTTGACGGCTCCTCCGTCTTGCAGGGATTCGTCCCCCAACCGGACGGCGTCGTGCCCACCACCCGCTCTCGCGCAGGGATCGCCCGGTTGCCCTTGAGGGCTCCGCGGACGCTGCGCATTCCTGGTGAGCACCCCAGGTCCTAGAGCTTCCGCACGCGCCCCGGTCCGCTCCCTCACCCACCTTCCGTCTCCATGACCCTGTCTACTGCGGAGAAACCGACCACGCGGCGCCTCTCGTCCCTCCTCCCGTGGTGCGCGGCCTTCCTGGTCGCGGCGTCGGCACAGGCCCAGGTCGTCCGCCCCAGCAACTCCGTCTACGTCCTGCTCCGCGGCGCCGTCGCCGGCTACAACGGGGACCTCGACCTCAACTCCGACGCCGACCCAACGGAGGCCGAGATCCAGCCGCTGCGCGGGTTCGAGGAGCCCGGCTTCGGCGTGAGCGCCGAGATTGGGTACCTCTTCAACCGGAACCTCTCGTTCGGCATCGCCGGCTGGTACCAGGACCTCCCCAACCTCGGCGACCGCCAGGTCTCAATCCGGGGCGTCCCGATCATCAACAACGTCGAGGGCGGCGAGGCGTACCAGCTCCAGGCCCTCTTCCGCATCCTCCCGTTCGCCAGCGCGCGGATCTCGCCGTTCATCGAGCTCGGCGGCGCGCTCGTGTCGGGCCAGGGGACGGAGGACGAGCGGGGCGGCACCGGCGACGGCGACGTCCTGGGCTACGGCCCCGTCGGGGGCCTGGGCCTCGACATCGCGCTGACGCCCCAACTCGGCATCTTCCTGGGGGCTCAGTCGACCGTCGTCTTCCCGGACGTCGCCCTCGACGGCGCCGACCCGAGCGTGTTCAACGTGGAGGGGGACGACGCCGAGTACGACATCATCACCAACCTGGGCGGCGGGCTCCGGTTCGCGTTCAAGGCGCCCGGCACGGCCGTCGAGATCGAGGGGCTCGAGTGCCCGGCCGAGCTCGAGACCGGCGAGGCCGGCTCGTTCATGGTCATGACGAACGTCGACGCGACAGCTCCCGTGACCACGACGTGGCAATGGGGCGATGGCGCGTCGAGCTCGGGCATGACGATGTCGCACTCGTTCTCGGCCCCGGGGACGTACACGGTGTCCGCGATGGTCATGAACGACTTCGGGGACGACACGGAGACCTGTCTCGTGACCGTCGTCGAGCCTCCGACGCCGCCGTCGCTGGCGGGCTGCCGAGCGACCCCCTCGTCCGCCAACGTGGGTGACTCGTTCACGGTCGACGCGACCGTCACCGACGCCGACGAGGTGACCGTCGACTTCGGCGACGGGACGACGGCCTCGGCCCTCCCGGCCCGCCACGCCTACGCCGAGACCGGGTCGTACACCGTGACGATCACGGCGACCAACGAGTACGGGACCGACACGTGCACCATCCCGGTCACGGTCGGCGACGCGTACTGCGCGGGCGTCGCCGAGCTCAACCCGGTCTTCTTCGGGTACGGCGCGACGACGCTGACGGCCGACGCCACCGGGCGCCTCGACGAGAACGTCGAGATCTTGCGCCGGTGCCCCGACGTCTGCGTGACGGTCAACGGGTACTCGGACGGGTCGGAGCCCGGCGACGCCCTGCGGGTCTCGCAGGCCCGGGCCGACGCGGTCGTCCAGTACTACGTCGGGCAGGGGATCGCGGCCGACCGTCTCCGGGCCGTGGGCCGCGGCGTCGACCCGGACGCGAACTCGAAGGAGGACCCGGGCCCGGGCGACAGCCGCGCTCGGCGGGCCGACTCGATCCCGTCGTCCTGCGCCGGGTTCTAACGCCGAACGTGACACGGGGCGAGCGCTCCGAGATCGTCGGTCTTGAGGGGCGGTCTGCTGCAAAGCGGGCCGCCCCTTTTTCGTGCAGACACGGTGACCCTTTGTTCTCAGCGAACCCCGGGAGCCGACGTGCGTAAGGCCCCCCGTCGACGCAGGCCCCCCCTAGCCGTGCGCCGATGGGCTTCGCCCTTTCCACTCTGTTCCGCCCCGGCGCCTTTGGCACCTTCCCGGGGCGCCTCGGATCCTCCCTCAGCTTCTCGGCGCGCCGGCCCGTCTGCCCAGACGTCCCCGGTCGCACGAGCCCTCCCCCCACCCCCCCACCCATCTCATGACTCGACTCCGACAGGAGACCGTCTCCATGCCCCGTCTCCGCACACTCCTCGTGTGGGCCGCCGCCCTCCTCCTCGGGACCGCGTCACAGGCCCAGGTCGTCCGCCCCAGCAACTCCGTCTACGTCCTGCTCCGCGGCGCCGTCGCCGGCTACAACGGGGACCTCGACGGCAACTCCGACGGCGATCCCGACGTCGCCACGCCCGACCTCCAGGACGGGTTCGAGAACCCGGGCTTCGGGGTCGGTGGTGAGCTCGGCTACCTCTTCAACGAGAACCTCTCGTTCGGCATCGCCGGCTGGTACCAGGATCTCCCGGCCCTCAACGACGGGTTCCGCTTCGACGGGACCGAGAACGTCCAGGGCGGCGAGGCCTACCAGCTCCAGGCGCTGTTCCGCTACCTCCCGTTCGACGGGGCCCGGATCTCGCCGTTCGTCGAGCTCGGCGGCGCGCTCATTTCGGGCCAGGGCACCGAGAACGAGCGGAACTCCGGCTCCGCCGATGAGGACGTGTTCGGCTTCGGTCCGGTGGTCGGGCTCGGGCTCGATGTCGCGCTGACGCCCCGGTTCGGCATCTTCCTCGCCGGTCAGTCCACGCTGACGTTCCCGGACGTCGCCCTCGACGGCGCCGACCCGGGTGCCTTCGGCAACGACGCCGACGACGCCGACTTCGACATCCTGACCAACTTGGGCGGCGGGCTCCGGTTCGCGTTCCGGGCGCCGTTCACGGCGGCCGAGATCGAGGGGCTCGAGTGCCCGGCCGAGCTCGAGACCGGCGAGGCCGGCTCGTTCATGGTCATGACGAACGCCGACGCGACGATGCCCGTCACGACGACGTGGCAGTGGGGCGACGGGGCCACCGGCTCCGGCATGACGACGTCCCACGCCTTCTCGTCGCCGGGGACCTACACCGTCACGGCCATGGTCATGAACGAGGGCGGCGAGGACTCCGAGTCGTGCCTGGTGACCGTGGTCGATCCCCCGCGGCCGCCGGCGCTCGCCGGGTGCCGGGCGACCCCGGCCCGGGTCGACGCCGGCCAGGAGCTCACCGTCGACGCGACGGCGACCGACGCCGACCGGGTCACGGTCGACTTCGGCGACGGGACGACGGCCTCGGCCCTCCCGGCCCGCCACGCCTACGCCGAGACCGGGTCGTACACCGTGACGATCACGGCCGAGAACGAGTTCGGGACCGAGACGTGCACGATCCCGGTCACGGTCGGCGATGCGTACTGCGCGAGCATCGCCGAGCTCAACCCGGTCTTCTTCGGGTACGGCGCGACGACGCTGACGGCCGACGCGACGGGCCGGCTCGACGAGAACATCGAGATCCTCCGCCGGTGCCCCGACATCTGCGTGACGGTCAACGGGTACTCGGACGGGTCGGAGCCCGGCGACGCCCTGCGGGTCTCGCAGGCCCGGGCCGACGCGGTCGTCCAGTACTACGTGGGCCAGGGGATCGCGGCCGACCGTCTCCGGGCCGTGGGCCGCGGCGTCGACCCGGACGCGAACTCGAAGGAGGACCCGGGCCCGGGCGACAGCCGGGCGCGTCGGGCCGACTCGATCCCGTCGTCCTGCGCCGGGTTCTAGGCCACCCGTGACGCGGAGCCCCGCTCCGTGACACGAAGCCCCCGGGGGCGGTCCGCAATCACGCGGGCCGCCCCCGGTCTTTTTGTGGCCCTGCGAGCCGCGAGCGGTTTAGCGCGCCGGGGCGGAACGGGGCGGGGTCCGTCTTTTCCGATGAACCCGGCCCGGCCCATCCACGCCGGATTCTTGGTCCTGGAGGCTCCAAACGCCCGTCCTGGGCGACGGCCGCACGGTCGACACGGCCCCTCCCCTCCTCCGGACCCGATGACTCGTTCCCTTCTCCTGGCCCTGATGGCGCTCGTCGCCGGGGCAGCAGCGGCCCAGCCCGTCTACAACGGCCTGGGCGACGCCGACGAGCCCGTCGAGTGGCCCGGCGTCCGTCTCGGCCTCGGCGTCGGCGCCTCCGTCTACGACGGCCCCGACCTGTTGGTCGGCTCGTCGGCGTTCCAGAGCGACGTCGTCGCGACCACGCTCGGGCTGACGGCCGAGGTCTCGTTCCCGCTCTCCGGCCCGCTCTACGGCCGGGTGACCGGCGGCCTCCTCAACGTCGGCGCCGACGGCACGCGGCCCGACGTGACCGACCCCTCCGGCGTGCCCGACGCGCGGTACAACCCGTTCCTCACGGGCCCGGTGGTCCTGGCCGAGGCCGACCTCCTGTATTACGTCGTCCGCCCCCGGGCTGGCGCGCTCTCGCCTTACGTGTTCTCGGGCCTGAGCGGCCTGTTCGCGACGGGCGACGCGGCGCCGGGCGCCGAGACGACGGCGCTGGCGATCCCCGTCGGTCTCGGCGTCGAGTACGGCGTCAGACGGAACCTCTCGCTGTTCGCCGAGGGCAGCTACCGCTTCGGGATCACCGAGGTCGGCGGGCCCGTTGCCCAGGCCTTCGCCGCGTCGTCGGCCGGCGACGTCTGCGACAAGAAGAGCCCGGACTTCGACAAGGAGGCGTGCAAGGCGAAGGGCGGGACGCCCATCCCGGACTGTGACGAGGACCCGTCCCAGGCGCGGTGCCCCGCCGTGAGCCCGGACGGCGACTCGATGTTCGACCCCCGGTTCAACTCGGGCCTGGTCCTGGGTGGGCTCCGACTCGGGTTCGGCCGCGCCCCGGCGCCGGTCGTCCCGCCGCCGCCGGCCGTGCTGGCCGAGCCTCCGGCGCCGCTCCCGCCGGCTGCGACGCCGGCCCCGGCGCCGATGGTCTGCGACCTGGTCGAGCTCAACGCCACGTACTTCGACTACGGATCGAGCGCGCTGGACCGCCGCGCGCGCGCGCTCCTGGACGAGAACGTCGGTCTGCTCCTGTCGAACCCGGCGTGCTGCGTGTTCATCGACGGCTACACGGACACGGCCGAGGGCGACCGGTTCGGGATGAGGCTGGCGGGCCAGCGCGCCCGGGCGGTCTACGACTACTACCTCGGCCAGGGCCTCGACGCCTCGCGGCTCCAGGTCCGCGACCGGGGCGTGGCCGTGCCGTCGTGCGACAAGGAGGACCCGGGCCCCGGCTGCGAGCGGAACCGGCGCGTCGAGTCGCTCCCCGTCGACTGCGAGCGGTTCCGGTTCCTCCTCGAGAACCCGTCGTACGACTCGTACTAGGGCGCTTCGCGCCAGTGGGTCGGTGGGTCAGCCGATCAGCGGGGCGGTCGCCCAGCGTCGATCCGGGCCGTCTCGCCCGGACCGGCCACCCCGCTGACGCACCGGATCACGGACGTCCACTGACAAGACGTCCACTGACAAGCGGCCGGGCCGGCCCCCGACGGTCGTCCGCCAGCGGCCCCGCCCCTCTCGGGGGTGGGGCTGCGTTTGTTGGGGGTTATCCTGCCGGCCACGCCCCGACCCGCTATGCGTCTCGCTGCCGTTCTCCTCGCCGCCGTCGTCCTGAGCGGCTGCTTCCAGGTCGCCTCCGTGATTACCGTCCGAGCGGACGGGTCGGCCATGATCCGCGACGACGTGACGCTCTCCGGCATGGCCCTGCTCGCGTTCGAAGAGGCCGGCGCGGACGGCCCGGCGTTGTTCTCGAGGAACGACATGGTGAGGCGCGCCCGAGCCCTGGGCGAGGGCGTCCGGCTGGTCTCGTTCGAGACCCGCGACGACGGCTACGCGGCCGTCTACGCCGTCGACGACGTCCGCCGGATCGCGTACGCGGCGCCGTCGGCCGGCGAGGGGTCGGACGCGGGCGAGACGGTCGCTCTGTCGTTCGGGTTCGACGAGGGCGACCCGTCCGTCCTGCTCGCGTTCGTCCCCAAGCCACCGGCTCAGAAGCGGACCGAGCCGCCGGCCGAGCTCGACATGGGAGGCCAGGAGCAGGCCCTCGAGATGGCCCGGGGGTTCCTCGCCAACGCCCGCATGACGGTCGCCATCGAGATCGAGGGCGACCTCGTCGACACGAACGCCCCGGCCGTCGACGGCTCGCGCGTGACGGTCTACGACGTCCCGTTCGACGTCCTGCTCGACGCGATGGCGGAGAACCCGGCGCTCGGCGCGGGGGGGCCGCCGGACCCGGCCGCCGTGCTCAGCACGCTCCGCACCGTCGAGGGCCTGACGATCCCGGCGCCGGGCACGATCCGCGTCCGGTTCCGATAGGAGCTGGCGGCCCCTGGTGGGCTAAAACTCGCGCGGTGGGATCTCGCGCGTGCGCGTCTTGGTGACGGCCAGCAGGATGCCCAGGCCGAGCATCACGACGCCGCCGGCGCCGATCCACGCGGCGGGCACGCCAGCGAGGTGGGCCGCCATGGCGAGGCCGGCGGTGAGGACGAGGAAGCCGAGGAGGTAGACGGAGAGCGACGACATGGCGGGGGAATGGGGCGAGGGGATCCGACCCGGTATCGTCCGGTCGGCTCCGAGGGTGGGTTCACCCGTCCCGAGTGTCACGAGGCCGCGACGCACGCTTCCGCTGTCGCCTCCCGCTGGCCCCCGGGGAGGACCCGACGTCCGATCCGCGACGGGTCTGGCGCGTAGCACCGGAAACCTCCCTACTCCGATGCTCTCCCGAAAGACCCGCTGGATCGCCGCCTCTGGCCTGGCCGCCATCGGCGCCTCGTTCGCCACCCGCTCGCTGCTCCGCCGGAGCTGGCACGCGGCCACCGGCGAGGACCCGCCGCTGAACCCGGCCTCGACCGACACGGCCTGGACGGAGGCCGTCGTCTGGACCGTCGCCGCGAGCGTGGTCGCCGGCCTCTCGAGCCTGGCCGCCCGCCGGGCCACGGCCCACGCCATCGGGGGCCCCGTCCCGTCCGACAAGTTCGGCGACGACTGATCGGAGGCCCCGCCAGCGCGAGACGCTCAGGCCGGCTCGGCGTAGACGAACCGGGGCGCGCCCGTCGGGACCGTCCGCGCCTTGGGCGGCATCGCGATCTCGGGCAAGCGGACCGGCGGCTCGTAGCCGGCCGGCAGCGGGTTGGGCTCGGCCCACACCGTCCCCCGCGTCGTCTCCATCACGACGTGGTCGCCGGCCCGGCCCAGGACGTAGTCGCGCGTGAGCGGCACCTTCCCGTCGGGCGTGTCCAAGACGTAGGCCGGGACGGCGAAGCCGGACGTGTGGCCCCGCAGTGCGCGCAGGATCCCCATGCCCGTCTCGATGGGCGTCCGCAGGTGCGCCGTCCCGCCGATGAGCTGGGCCTGGTAGAGGTAGTACGGCCGGACGCGCATCGTGACGAGCCCTTCGCACAGCGCCCGCATCGTGTCCGCGTCGTCGTTGATGCCGGCGAGCAGCACGCTCTGGTTGCCGACCGGGACGCCGGCGTCGGCCAGCCGCTCGCACGCGGCGCGGGCCTCGGGCGTGAGCTCCTTGGGGTGGTTGAAGTGGGTGTTCAGCCAGACCGGATGGTGCCGCGCCAGCACCTCGCACAGCCCGTCCGTGACCCGCATCGGGTTCACGACGGGCAGCCGGCTGCCGAGCCGGATCACCTCGACGTGCGGGATCGACCGGAGCTCGCCGAGCAGCCAGTCCAGATTGGCGTCCGAGAACACGAGCGGGTCGCCGCCGGTGAGGAGCACGTCGCGGACCTCGGGGTGCGCGCGGAGGTACGCCAGCCCCTCGCGGAGCTCGTCCTTCCGCATCATAAAGTCGGCGTCGCCGACCATCCGCTTGCGCAAGCAGTACCGGCAGTAGACGGCGCACTCGGACGTGACGCAGAAGGCCACCTTGTCCGGGTAGTTATGGACCAAGTTCTTGACTGGGCTGTGGCCGACCTCGTCGAGCGGGTCGGCCACGCCCACGATGTCGGGGGCCACCTCGGCGGCCTGCGGGACCACGTGCTGGCGGATGGGACACGCGGGATCGACGGGGTCCATCAGGCTCGCGTAGTACGGCGTGATGGTCCACCGGAACACGGCAGCGGTGACCTCGATGGCGGCCCGCTCGGCGTCGGTCGGGCGGACGTACCGTTCCAACGCTTCGACGGTCGAGACGCGGTGGCGCATCTGCCACCGCCAGTCGGTCCACTCCGCCTCGGAGCCGTTGTGCTGCGGGCGGGCGGTCACGCCGCGTCCGCCGGGGCGAAGTGGAGCAGCAGCATCTGGTCCTCGCGGAGGTCCGGCATCGCCGTGGTCCGTCCCTTGTCGTCCGCGAACTCGACGAGCCAGACGCCGTCCGCCAGCGGCTCGACGAGCGTCCCTACCTGTCCGCGCACCAAGCCGTGCGCAGGCACACCGTCCAACAAGGCGATGGTGTCGAGCAGGCGGAAGGGCGACGAGGTCACAGGACGTAGCAGGTGGTCAGGCGAGGGAACGTCTCGTGGGTGTGGACGATCCATCCCGTCCGAACGACGGCCGACCCTGAGTCCGTCTGGATCGGCAGATCGACTTCATAGAGGACGCCGTACGCCGTGCGGCGCTTCCGAACGGCATGGGCGGTGCGAACGCCCTCCAAAATACGGGTCCGCAGCCACTCGGCGTCGTCCGCTCCGATCCCGAGAGCCGACCGGAACACGGTGGCTTTGTGCTTGCCCCGGTCGTCGTCCACCGACAGCGCGTAATCCCGCAGCTTTCGGATGTCGAGGAACGCTCGGTCCGCGTTAGGGAGGGTCATCGGGTCGGTCGCGTATCTGAGGGAGGCCCACGGACAAAAAAAGCCGGTCTTCCCCTGGAGAAGACCGGCCCGGTGCCGAATGATTAGACGATACGTTGCTGGCCTTACCCTGTCAACCGCCAGGGACCGAGACCGAGTCACACGTCGTCGGGCTTGCGGACGTAGGGGTAGCGCCGGTACTGCGCGAGCACCTCGGGGTCGGTCGTGTCCTCGAACGTCTCGCCGCAGACGGCGCACGCGAACACGATCCGCTTGGGCGTGCTCGACATCCCGTTGAACAGGGCGAGCCAGCCGCCCGTCCCGTGCGTGAGGTCGGGGCGGGACGAGTGGTGGTAGCGGTCGTGGCCGCAGGAGCAGGTCGGACGCTTGTCCATGATCTCGGAGGTCTCCCGCTGCTACTCGCCGGCCCCTGTCGCCGTTCGCGCACGGGTCGCGGATTCGGTTCCGAGCGCGCGCGCGAGCGCGGCGCCGAGCACGTCGGCGAGGAAGGCGTCGTAGGGCTGGCCGTCGAGCTCGGCCAGGATGGCGAACGTGCCGTCGGGCGCGAACGTCGGCAGCGGGTTGATCTCGATAAAGACCGGCGCGCCGTCCGGCCCGACCCGGAAGTCGGAGCGCGAGAAGTCGCGGCACTCGATGGCGCGGTGGGCCGCGAGCGCCGCGTCGGCAAGGGACTGGTCGAGGGCGGGCGTGAGCGCGCCGTCCAGCGCGGCGTCCGGGTCGCCGGCCAGCGCGTGGACGCCGATGCCAGAGGCCGGCTCGACGGCCCGCTGCAACGCCGGCAGCGCCCGGGCCCCGCCGCCCGTCCCGACCACGCCGACGGTGAACTCGGCGCCATCGACGAACGCCTCGACCACGACGTCCTGGCCGTAGAGCGCGTGCTGGCGGACGACCTCGGCGCGGAGCTCGGCCGGCGTCTCGCACCGGCTCGACGGAGCGATTCCCTTGGCCGTCCCCTCGTAGCGGGGCTTGACCATCAGCGGGAACGCGAGGCCGGCCGCGAGTGCCGCCGCGTCGGCCCCGGGCGGGACGACGACGCCGGCCGGCACGGCGACGCCGGCGTCGTCCACGACAATCTTGGTCAGGTGCTTGTCGAGCGAGACCGACAGCGACAGCGCGTCGCTCCCGACACACGGCACGCCGGCCAGCTCGAGGAGGACCGGGACGTGGGCCTCGCGGTTGCGGCTCCCGTAGCTCTCGGCAATCGTCACGGCCGCGTCGACGCCGAGCGGCCCCCGGCCCATCGCCGCCAGCAGCGCCCGGGCGTTGCCGATCCGAACGGGCGCGTGGCCGAGCCGCCGGAGCGCGGCCTCGAGCGCGGCGACGGTCTCCTCGGGCTCGTACTCGGCGTCCCAGTCGGGCGGGGCGCCGGGCGGGCGGGGCGCGTCGCCGAACCGGTCGTAGCACAGGCCCACGCGGAGCGCGCCGGTCACGGCGTCCCGGTGCGAACGCGCGAGGCGCCCACCTCGCCGGGCGAGACCTCGTCGGCGTTAAGAAGACGGGGGTCGATCCGGCCGGTCGACGCTGGGTCGGTGGCCGGGCGGTCGAGCCGCGAGATCAGGTCGACCCGGTCGAGCAGCGCCTCGAAGCGGTCAGCCGTCCGCGCGGCCGAAAGCTTGGCCGCGAGGAGCATCGCCCCGTACAAGACCACTCCGAGCACCACGAACATCGCCCCGAATGCGAACGCCTGCCCGAGGGTGGACGGGTCCAGCACGCTCACCATCGCGATGAGGCCGAGGCCCATCCCCGCGAACACTCCGCCGAGAGCGTATCCGGCCGGCCGGTGCGTGTCGGGCGCCTCGACCGTCACCAAGTCCCCCTCAGGCCCCTCCTCAACTCGCACCTGGAAGGACGCCGACGTTTTAGAGGACCACGACGTGACGACGGTGGCCCACTCCCGTCGTCGGCCGATCTGCTGGGCCGTCCCCTCCTGCTTGAACTCGGCTCGGAGCACGTCCACGACGCGCTCCCACTCGCGGTCCGAGAGCCGGTCGGGCAGGAGGCGGGAGCGCCGGATGGCGACGGGGACGCCGTGCCACCTTTTCTCGGGAGTGGCGGCGAGCCGCTCGGCGGCGGCCTCGGCGGCGACGAGCGTGGGGTCGAGCCCGGCCTCGCGGCCGATGGCGGCGAGCTCTTCCGCCGTCAGCCCGTCGGCGGCCGGCGTGGCGTGCTGACGCCGCGCGGCGCGGGCGAAGATGCGGTGGGCCTCGTCGGCGGAGAAGCGGTCGGACATGCGCGATGGGGGCGCTCTCAACCTACGGAGCGGGAGGGCCGGGGGAGCACCCGAAAGGCCGTTTCCGCACTCAGCGGACGTACGACGCCGCGTTGACGTCGACCGTCGTGCCCGTCGCGTGGTCGGCCAAACCGGACGCCAGGAAGACGACCGTCGGGGCCACGTCGTCGGGCTCCGTCAGCCGGTCGAGCGCGGCGCCGCGTCGGGCGGCGGCCTCGCCGTGGACCTCGATGTAGGGCGCGGCCATGTCGGTCCGCGTGAAGCCGGGCGCGACGCCGAACGCGGCGAGCCCTCCGCCCGCCCGGGCCAACGACTTCGTGAGGGCAACGACGCCGCCCTTCGACGCGGCGTAGGCGAGGTACTCGGGGTCGTCGCCGCGGAAGGCGGCCCGGCTGGAGACGGTCACCAGGCGGACCGCCACCCCCTCCTCTCCCCGCTCGCGGCGGTCTCGGGCGTGACGAGCTGCGGCCCGTCCCAGTTCAGCCACCGACCGGAGGTTCACGGCCATCGTCCGATCCCACACCGCCAGCCACTCGTCGAGCGGCGCGTCGAGCCGAGCCTCCTCGAATGTGCCCGCGTTCGCCACCACGACGTCGACCCGGCCGAAGGTGTCAAGGACGGCGTCGAACAGGTCCTGCGCCGCGCCGGGCACTGCGAGGTCGGCCTGGAACGCGCGGGCGTCGGGGAGGGCGCCGGCTACCGTCTCGGCGGCCTCCACGCTCTGTCCGTAGTGGACGGCGACGGTCGCCCCGGCCTCGCCCAGCCGGTGCGCGACGGCCCGGCCGATCCCCCGGCTCGCGCCGGTCACCACAGCCACCTTTCCCTCCAGATCGACGATCACGGGCGCGTGCGCACCATCCGCACGACCAGGCCGTCGGCCGTCGTGATCTGGAGGCGCCCGTCGTCGAGGATCTGGTAGCGGACCGGGTCGTCGTCCTCGACCAAGATCTGCCCGTCCTCGGTCTCGAACGCGAACGTCCGCTCGTGCGAGAGCGGCTCGAGGTCCTGGACCATCTCCATCTGGACGTGGGCCGTGCCGGCGGCGTCGAACGCGCACGTCATGTTTTCCACCTCGACGCCGAGCTCGCCGAGCCGCCCGCCCTCGGCCACCTCCGCGAGCGTCCACGCCCCGATGAGGACGGAGTCGACCCCGGCCTTGGACTCCACCTCGGCCGCGGGCTCGGCCGCGACGTCGGTCACCGGGGGGGCCGTGGGCTCTGGGAGCGGCGCCGGGTCTGACTGGGCGAGGGCCGGGACGGTCAGGAGAGCGGCGGCGAGGGCGAGCGGGCGCATGGCGGGAGTCGGTGTGTGGAGATCGAACGGAGAGGCCGCCCCTCTTCGTGCGGGTCAGTCTTCGACCCGCGACAAAACGGTCCGCTCGCCGTCGGCCTCGACGACGAGCTGGCGGCGACCGTCGGCGTCGCGGGCGAACGTGTAGCGGGCGGGGTCGTCGCCGAGCAGGACGTAGGGGCCGGCCACGACGTAGTCGCCCGTGTCGCGGTCGTCGCCCTCGCGGACCTCGGCCCGGCCGTCGGGGTCGAAGCGGACGCCCCACGGCCGACCTCCGCGAGCGCCGGCCCAGGCCCCGACCAGGTCGGGGTCGCGAGCGAGCGCCGGGTCGGCCGCCCGGAGGAGGAGCACGACGCCGGTCTCGACGTCGCGGACCGTCAACTGCGTCGCGTCGCGGGCCACGTCGAACACGGTCACGTCGCCGCCCTCGCGGACGACGAGCTGGCCGGCCGAGCTCAGGTAGCGGCCCCGCTCGAACCGGCCCGACAGCTCGGCGTCGTCGGGGTCGAGGAACACGTAGACGGCGTCGAACCGGTCAGTGCCAAACGTGAGCCGGGCGAACACGAGCTCGTCCTCGACCGGGACGTTCTCGGCGGCCACCAGCTCCCACGTCCCCACCACGTCGGGCGCGACGGGCTCGGCCGGCGGCGGCCCGATCACGTCGGGGCCCACCTGAGCGGCGACGGGCGCCGCGCACAGGACCAAGACGAGCGGGACGAGGCGGGCGGTCACGGTCGGCGGCGAGAGGGGGCCGTTGGACGCCGCCTGTTCCCATCGGGTTCTTTGGGTCCGCCCGATCTCAGGCGCTCGGTCGCGGAGGCCCCGCCGGCTTCGTCCTGGCCGGCGTCGCGGCGGCTCCGCTCGCGGGCGAGGGCGCCGGCCGACGCCACACGGGGACGGACGAGCACGGCTCGCCGTACATGACCTTGCTGGCGACGCCCTGCAACCGGCGCGTGGCCTGGACGAAGGCGTCGAGCGGGACCAGGTCGTTGCCGCAGCCCTTGAGCACGACCGGCGCGTCGCGGTACCGCTCCCAGTCGACGTCGGCGAGGGCGGCCACCAGGCGGGCCCGGCGGACCTCGGCGGGCGTCCCGGCCGCGACCGACGCCGCGACGCCATCGAGGCGGGCGGCGACCAACATGTAGGCCCACGTCGGGACGAGCGCGTCGGCCGAGCAGAACACGGCGACGTCGGCGCCGGCGTAGGCCGTCCAGTCCGTCTCTTTGAGGGCCTGGCGGAACTCGCGCTCGCGCAGGACGAGGCCGCGGTAGAGGTGCGGGGCGAGGTCGAACGCGACCGGCGCCGGCGGCGCGAGCCCGGCCAGGTCGAGCGTCTCGATGGCGCTCTCGGCGACGCGGTTGACGATCTCCATGAGGGTACGAGGTACAGGGTACGAGGTACGAGCGGACGGGACGGCGGTCGTACCTCGTACCGGGTACCCCTACCGAGTCTAGGCGGCGGCGCGGCGGCGGACGAGGTGGACGGACTCGGCGACGTGCTCGGCGGCGACGTCGACCTCGGCCTCGGTCGTGGGGCGGCCCAGGCTGAAGCGGACCGTCGCGCGGGCCTGCTCGGGCGTGAGCCCCATCGCCGTCAGCACGTGGCTGGGCTCGTCGGTGTGGGCGTGGCAGGCCGAGCCGGCCGAGGCGGCCACGTCGTGCAAGACGGGCAGGAGCTGGGCCGCGCGGGCGCCCTCGAACCGGAGGCTCGTCGTGTTGGGCAAGCGCGGGGCCCCGGCCCCGTTGACGGCCGTGCCCGGCACGGCGGCACACACGGCGGCCTCGAACCGGTCGCGGAGCGCCTCCAGCCGCTCGGCGTCGTCGGCCTGGGCGCGGCGGGCGATCTGGGCGGCCATCCCCAACCCGACGATGCCGGGCACGTTGAGCGTCCCCCCGCGGAGCCCCTCCTCCTGGCCGCCGCCCGTGACCTGGGGCGCCAGCCGGACCCGCGGGCCCCGCTGGCGGACGTAGAGCGCGCCGACGCCCTTCGGCCCGTACAGCTTGTGCGCCGAGAGCGCCAGCAGGTCCACGCCGTCGTGGTTCACCGAGATCGGGAGCTTGCCGGCCGCCTGCGTCGCGTCGGTCATCATGAGCGCGCCCGCCCGGTGGGCCCGCTCGGCGATCTCGGGGATCGGCTGGACGACGCCGGTCTCGTTGTTGGCCCACATCACGCTCACCAGGAACGTCTCCTCGTTGAGCGCCGCCTCGAGCGCGTCCAGGTCGACGAGCCCGTCCGTCCCGACCGGGAGGTAGGTCGTCTCGTAGCCCTCGCGCTCCATCGCCTCGCACGTCGCGAGGACGGCCCGGTGCTCGGTCTGGACCGTCACGATCCGGTGCCGCCGTCCGCCGTAGATGTCGCCCGCGCCGCGGATGGCGAGCGAGACCGACTCGGTCGCGCCGCTCGTGAAGAAGAGGGTCCGCGGCGTGGCCCCGATAAGCTTGGCCGTCCGCTCGCGCGCCTGCTTGACGGCCTCGTCGGCGGTCCAGCCGAAGCTGTGCTCGCTGGAAGCGTTTCCGAAGTGCTCCCGGAAGAACGGGAGCATCGCGTCGAGCACGCGGTCGTCGACCGGGGTCGTCGCGTTGTAGTCGAGGTAGATGGGCGTACGCATGCGGTCGGTTCAGAGGCCGGCGCCGCCCCAGATTCACGGGGCCGCAGACCAGCGGTTCGTCGGTCTTCCGATGTATACGGATGCTCCCGATCCGATGTTGTGGATCTTCGCCGGAGAGGGCGCGGAGTCGCCCCTCCCCCGCCCCCACCCGGCGGGCACGCCCGGACACGCCCACCCGTTCTCGACGCCTCCGACGCCCCCCTTTCCATGCCCCTCCCCTCCCGAGCCACGCGCTTGGTCGCCGGCTCCCTGCTGCTCGTCACCGGATGCACCGAGCCGACCGTCGTGTCGGACTGCGTGCCCGGCGTCGACCCCGACTGCGACATGCCCATGCCGGCCGACGAGGTCGTCGCGGGCGTCAACCTGACGGCCCTGTTCGCGCCGCCGACGATGGCCGAGGTCGAGGCCGCCCGCGCCACCACGCCCGCGACCGACGCCGAGGCGACCGTCACGGCGCTTCCGGCGGGCCGCGACGGGGTCCAGCGGTTCCGACTCGCGCTCGACCGCGAGGGCCGCCGCATCGTGACGGCCTTCGTCCGGGTGCCGGGGACGCTGGCCGAGACCACGCGCCTGCCGGTCGCCGTGGTCCTGACCGACGGCACGGACGGCGCGACGGACGCCGACGCCCTGACCGACGCCTCCTTCGGCGCGCTCGTCGACGGGTTCGTCCAGATCGTCGTGGCCTACCGCGGCGAGTCGCTGGCGGTCGACGGCGAGGCCGCCCGGTCGGACCTCGCGCCGGACCCCTACCGCGCCGACGTCGCCGACGTCCGGGCCGTGCTCGCGGCGCTCCCGCGCGTGCCCCGCGCCGACCGCCAGCGGGTCGCGATCCTCGGCGTCGGCCGCGGGGGAACGGTCGCGCTGCTGACGGCGCTCCAAGACCCGGCCGCCGTCGATGCCGTCGTCACCCTCGGCGCGCCGACGGACCTGTTCGCGCCGTCGTTCCGGGACGAGGCGCGGACGCGGCTCTTGGAGGAGTCGCCGACCGCGCCGTACCCGGCGCTCGATGTCCTGGCCGCGCCCGTGCTCGCCGTCCGCGACGGGGAGCTCGCGCCGGGCGCCGCCCGCGTGGCCCTCGCCGCCCTCTCGCCCGCCCGCCTGGCCGCCGGCCGGACGCTCCCGGCCGTCCTCGCCCTCCACGCCGCCGGCGACCTCGTCGTCGGCGAGGACCAGCTGGCGAGCCTGCGAGCCGCGCTGACGTCGGAGGCCGGGACGTCGCGGGTCGCGGACGTGGTCGAGGGCGCGGACCACGACGGGCTGATCCGCGTGCCGACGGTCCAGAGCCGGATCGTGGCCTTCCTCGGGACCGCGCTGTGACCGGGGTCGAGATCCGCGAGGCCGTGACCGAGGCCGACTGGCGAGCCGTCCGCTCGGTCCGCCAGCGGGTCTTCATCGACGAGCAGCGGTGCCCTCCCCAAGAGGAATGGGACGCCGCCGACGCGCCGGCCCTCCGCGGCCGGTCGGTCCACCACCTGCTCGCGGTGGAGAGCGAGGGGCCGGTCGGCGTCGCGCGCTGGCGCCCGGTGGGCGCCGTCGTCAAGCTGGAGCGGTTCGCCGTCGTGCCCCGGGCTCGCGGGCGGGGGCTGGCGCGAGCCCTCGTGGCCCGGGCCCTCGCCGACGCCCGTGCGGCCGGCCACCGCCGGTTCGTCCTCCACGCCCAGACCTACGTCGCCCCGCTGTATGCGTCGTTCGGGTTCGAGCCCGTCGGCGCGCCGTTCGACGAGGCGGGCATCGAGCACGTGAAAATGACGTTGGGCGCTGGCTAGCGCCGGGAGGGCTGGCTACCTTTTTCGTCCTGCCCGGCCGGACGCCGGGCGCCTCGCGACCTGCCGCGTTCGTCTAGAGGCCTAGGACGCTGCCCTCTCACGGCGGTAACACGGGTTCGAATCCCGTACGCGGTACACGAAGACGCCGACCCTCTCATGAGGGTCGGCGTCTTTCGTTGAGGCCGTCGGGGGGCGGTCAGACCAGGGCGTCGGCGGGGACCGGCTCCACCGGCTCCCTGTCCCCTCCGGCCTTGACCGTCCGCGCCGCCCCGATGAGAACGACGGCGCCCAAGACGCCCGAGATGACGGACGCGGCCAGGATCCCCATCTTCGCGCTGTCGAGCAGCGGCCCGGCCCCGAACGCCAGGTTGGCGATGAAGATGGACATCGTGAACCCGATCCCGGTCAGGAAGCTGACGCCCAACACGTGGCGCCAGCTGACGCCGGCCGGCAGCGCCGCCAGCCCGGTCTTGACGGCGAGGAACGCCAGCGCCATCACGCCGATCGGCTTGCCGACGACCAGGCCCAGCATCACGCCGAGCGCGACCGTGTCGGTGACGAGCGCCCCGACATCGGCGCCGAAGGCCACGCCGGCATTCGCGAGCGCGAACACGGGCATCACGAAAAAGGCCACGAACCCGTGGAGCCCGTGCTCGAGCCGCGCCAGCGGCGTCTCGACCTTTTGGCACGCCACCTCGATGCTGTGAACGGCTGCCGCCTGGTCCGGCGTCGGGTCCGTGGGCGAGCCCTGGATGCCAGTCCGGAACCGGGCGAGCAGGTCGCCGACGCGGTCGGCGAACTCGACCTCGTGGATCTTGCGGTTCGCCGGGATCGTCAGCGCGACGAGCACGCCGGCGATGGTCGCGTGGACGCCCGACTTCAGCATGAACACCCAGGCCGCGAGCCCGACCAGCGCGTAGACCGACGTCCGCTGGACGCCCAGCCGGTTGGCGACGGCCAGCACGCCGACCAGCGCGAGGGAGGCGACCAGCGCTGAGACGTTGATCTGGGCCGTGTAGAAGATGGCGATCACGACGACGGCGCCCAGGTCGTCGACGATGGCGACGGCAGTCAGGAACACCTTGAGCGCGAGCGGGGCCCGGCTCCCCAAGAGCGCCAGCACGCCGAGCGCGAACGCGATGTCGGTCGCCATCGGGATGCCCCACCCGGTGACGCGGTCGGTCCCCAGCGTGACGGCCGTGTAGAGCAGCGCCGGGACGACCATGCCACCGAGCGCGGCGGCGATGGCGAGCGCGGCCTTGCGCGGCTCGGCCAGCTCGCCCGCCAGCACCTCGCGCTTGATCTCGAGCCCGACGACGAAGAAGAAGATGGCCATCAGCCCGTCGTTGACCCACAGGATCAGCGGCTTCGAGATCTCGAACGCCCCCGCGCCGACGGTGACGTACGTGCCCCACAGGTCGGCGTAGGCGCCCGCGAGTGGGCTGTTGGCCCACACCAAGGCCACAGCGGCGGCGGCGAGCAGCAGGATGCCGCCGGCGGCCTCGGTCTTGAAGAAGGTCTGGAACGGTCGGAGAAGCGTCTGCATCGGAGTCGGAGAGTCGGGCCCAGGCCCCGGCGGCGCCGGGAACACGGACTAAAGAAACCATCGGCGTGGCCGCCGTGGGAGAGCCGCGGCCCCACCTCGGGGTCGGCGTTCGGTGGGCCCGTCGGGCGGGCGTCGCTCGCGCCGTGCGCGAGGGCTACCGTTCCGGCGGGGGCGTCCCCACAGACGTCTCGACCGACCCCGCCCCGACTCCGTTCCTCGACAGGCGCCGGTCCGTCTCCGGGCGGTCGCCGACCGAGGTCTCGAAGACCGCCTCCTCCGCCTCGGCCTCCCCCCCCGGCGGCGCGTCGGGCGCGGCCGGGCTCTCGATGGGAGCGCTCGCGGGGACCTCCGCCCACGCCGACGCGAGCCCGCCGCACAGGACGAGCAGGACGAGCGCGAGCAGGGACGTCTGGAGCGTCACGGTCGGCCTCCAACGGGCCGGCCGCGCGGGGGTTGCCGAGTCGCGACCGGCTTCACCACGCCTCAACGGCTACCGCCCGAACCGAGCCCGCAGCCCGACCGTGACCGTCCGCGGGAGCCCGGGGCGCAGGCCGGCCGGCCGACGTGCGGCGACGGTCGTCTCGTCGGTGAGGTTGGCCACGCGGCCCGTCAGCGTGAGGCCGCCGGGCAGCGGCGCCTCGGCGACGGCGTCGAGGACGAGGTGGGCCCCGATCCGCTCGGCGTCCGGGATCGGGCCTCGGCCGGCGACGGCCCGCATGTCGGAGACGGCGTTCGCCAGCAGCGCCGCGCTCCACCCGCCGCGCTCGACGCCCGCGCGGACGTAGAGCCGGTGCCGGGCCTGGTACGGCAGCTCGTCGCCGTCCTCGACCGTGCCCCAGCCGTCGAACTCGCTGGCGAACGAGCTCTGGAAGCGCCCGTCGGTCAGCGTGTAGGCGAGGCGGACCGGGGCGGCCCAGCGTCCAGGGCCCGCCAGCCGCGCGAGGTCGGCCGTGACGCCGACCTCGGCCCCGACGACGTCGACGCGGCCCCCGTTGAACAAGTCGGTGGTCCCCCCGCCGCCGGCCGCGGCCAGGTCGCTCCCGAGCAGGTTCCGGTAGGCCGTCCGGTACCCGGCCGCCTGGACCTCGAGCGCCGGGCTCCCGTAGCGGACGCCGACCTCGGCGTTGACGCTCTCCTCGGGCCGGGTCTCGGGTTGGCTGTTCGGCGGCGCGAACCCGCGGTGGAGCCCGCCGAACACGCGCCAGCCCCGACCCAGGTCGACGACCGCGCCCAGACCCGGAATCAGCGCCGTCGCGCCGTTCTCGCGGACGACCAGGTCGGCGCCCGTCCGCTCGACGTCGGCCTTGCCGAAGTCCTGGCGGGTCAGGCGAACCGACTCGAGGCGGAGGCCCGGCGTCAGCGCGAGCCGGCCCCACGCCACGTCGGCCTGAACGAACGCGGCGACGGCCCGGGCCGACTCGATCCGGTTGCTGTCGGTCCCCGGCACGCCCTCGGCCACCAGCGCCGACTGGCCGCCGGCCACGCCGTAGGTGTCGACCCACTGGAAGCGGTCCATCTCGTCGGCGTGGAGGCGGACGCCGGCCTCGACGAGGGCCCCACGCGCGGCCGTGCCCAGGCGGAGCCCGGCCGTCGTCTGGACGCCCTGGCTGAGGTACTCGCGGTTGTTGGCCTTGACGTACAGGCTCCCGTCGCCGTCGCCGCGGACGACGGCCAGCTCGGCCGGGTGCGCGTCCGGCGCGGCTAGGACGTCGGCGATGCCGACCGGCGCGCCGCCGGCGGCGGCCTTGTCGAGCTTGTACCAGTTGCGCGCGAACGCATTCCGGTAGGCGGTCGTCGTCAGGTCGAGCCGGTCCGAGACCACGGCGACGTGGCGGGCGCGCAAGGCGGCGTGGTCGGCGTCCATCCGGTCCTCGCGGCTGCCGGCGTAGCGGGCGAACGGCGTCGCGGCAAAGTCGGCGTCGGTCAGGCCGAGGTAGGTCTCGTCCGAGACCTCGTCGGTCCGGCTCGCCGTCAGCGTCAGGCTCTGGAAGACGCCGGCCGTCGGGGCCGTCGCGACCCGGACGCGGCCGAACAGGTCGAGCTTCTCGAACCCGGTGCTGAGCGGGTCGCCGTCCGGGCCGAGGAGCGCCGCGCCGTCGCCGCCGCGGAGCGTCTTGAACCCGTCGACGTTGTCGGACCGGACCTCGGCCACGGCGCCCACGCCCCCCCCGCCCAGCCAGGGCGCGCTCGCCGTCGCGTGGCCCACGCGGGCGTGGAGCGTCCGCTGGTCGTGGGGCCCGACGACGGCCTCGCCGCGCGCCTCGAACCCGTCGGGGATGGGCGCGGCGATCAGGTTGATGGCGCCGCCGGTCGTCCGCGGGCCGTACTTGATCTGGCCGGCGCCCGTCCGCACCTCGACGCCGTCCATCCGGCCGACCGTCGGGAAGTAGTACGCCGAGGGGGCGGCGTAGGGCGCGGGCGCGATGGGCACGCCGTCCTCCATCACCGTGATCGTGCCCGACCGCTCGGCGCCGCTCCCGCGCAGGCCGATGTTCGGGCGCAGGCCGTAGCCGTCCTCCTCCTGGATCGTCACGCCGGGCACCTCGCGCAGGACGCGGTGGACGTCGCTCGTCCCGAGCCGCTGGAGCGCGCGCGGGCCGACGTAGTGGCCCGAGCCGGGCAGGTCGAGCGTGCCCCGGCCGGTCAGCGTCTCGCGCGCCGTGACCACGACCTCGCCCGCGTCGAGCGTCGCCTCGACGAGGACGAGCCGGACCTCGGCCCGCTCGCCGGCCGCCAGCGCGACGCGGGCCCGGGCCGGCGCGTACCCGATCAGGCTCGCGACCACCTCGACCGCCCCGGCCTCCAGGCCGACGATCTCGAACCGGCCGTCGACGTCGGTGGCGGCGCCGCGCGGCGTCCCGCCGACGACCACGTTGGCCCCGGCCAGCGGCCCCCCGTCGGTGCCGACGACGCGGCCGGCGACCGCGGCGGTCTGGGCGCCGGCGGCGACGGCCAGCAGGAAGGAGAGCGGGAGGAGGAGCGCGCGCATGGGGAGGCTGTCTGGACGCCGGCTAACCTAGCCCGCTATCTGGATCGTGTCTAGACAAGCTCCGACCTCCGTCCTCTCTTCACCGACGGCCACGAAAAAGCGGGCCCGCCTCGCTGGCGGGCCCGCTGTGCCGACGGCGGCCGAGCGCTAGGCCTCGGCGTCGTCCTCGCTGGCCTCCTCCATCGTCTCGATGGCCTCGGCCGGCTCACCGACTCCGGCGCCGAGCACGGCGTCGATGATGCCGTACTCCTTGGCCTGCTCGGGGCTCATGAAGTTGTCCCGGTCCGTGTCGCGCTCGACCTTCTCGACCGGCTGGCCGGTGTGCTGCGAGATCACCTCGTTCATCCGCTTCTTGATGTAGAGGATCTCCTCGGCCTGGATCTGGATGTCCGAGGCCTGGCCCTGCGCGCCCGACGACGGCTGGTGGATCATGATCCGGCTGTTCGGCAGCGCGGCCCGCTTCCCGGCGGCCCCGCCCAACAGGAACACCGACCCCATCGACGCCGCGAGCCCGACGCAGATCGTGGCCACGTCGGGTTTGACGAACTGCATCGTGTCGTAGACGGCCATGCCGGAGTAGACGGCGCCGCCGGGACTGTTGATGTAGATGTTGATGTCCTTCTCGGGGTCCTCGGCGGCCAGGAACAGGAGCTGGGCCACGGCCAGGTTGGCCGTCGTGTCGTTGACGGGCGTCCCGAACAGGACGATCCGGTCCTTCAGGAGCCGGCTGAAGATGTCGTACGACCGCTCGCCCCGCGTCGTCTGCTCGACGACCATCGGGACGAGCGCGCTGATGGGCGCCGCCTGCTGCGGGCCCGAGTAGATGTCGTCGGGGAGGGTGGTCAGGTTCTTGGAGAACGAGACGAAGTCGCGGATCTGGCTCATGCGGGGTCTCTCGGTTCGAAAGGGGGGATCGGGCGCTGGCACCCGGCCGCGCGGGCGCGGTTCCGCCGGGCGCGGCGGCCGGAACGCTGAGCGCCCTCCCCCGGACGTCGGGAGAGGGCGCCCGTCGGTCGGGGCAGACGGGGCTATTCCTCCTCGTCCGCCGTCTCGGTGTCGTCGGTCGGCTCGTCCTCGAAGACGCCCTCGGTGGCCGGGGCCAGCTCGACGGGCGCGTTGGCGCGGGCCTCGGCGATGGCCGCACGTCGGGCCTCGGCCTCGGCGCGGATCTCGTCGGCCGACTTCTCGACGACCTCGAACCGGCCTTCGAGCGCGCCGAACAGGCGCTGGTTCATCAGCTGGTCGCCCATCTGCTCCAGGAGCTGGGGCTGGGACGAGAAGTACTGCTTGACGAGCTCCAGGTCGGCGCCCTCGCCGGCCAGCTTCTCGAACTCGGCGTCGAAGTCCTCGGACGAGAGCTCCAGGCCCTCGTCCTCGATCAGCCGGTCCTTGACGAGCAGCCAGCGGACCTGGTCCTCGGCCTGCTGGCGGGTCTCGTCGCGCCAGGCGTCGACATCGAACGTCGGCGGGATCTGGCCCTCGAACTGCTCGCGGACGTCGTCGAAGAGGGCGTCGAGCGAGGCCTCGGTCAGCGTCTCCGGCACCTGGACCACGTCGCGGTGGGCGAGCACGAACTGCTCGACCATCTTCTGCTCCAGCGCCTGGTTGGCCCGGTTCGCCCACGACCGCTCGAGGTCCTCACGGATCTGGGTCTTCAGGTCGTCCAGCTCCTCGCTCTCGCCTCGCGTTTGGGACTTGACGAACTCGGCGTCGACCTCCGGCAACACGCGCTCCAACACGTCGACGACGGTGAGCTGGTAGCGGTCGACGTGGTTGGCTTCGCCGTCCCCTTCGGGGGTGTCGTGGTCGGACTCCTCGTCTCCGTGGAGGTGCGGGAGCTCGACGGTCGTCTCATCGCCCGTCGCCAGGCCGGTCAGGGCCTCGACCATCTCGGGGCGGAGGTCGGGGTTGGCCATCACGATCCGGGCCGCGTTCTGCTTGGCCCCGACCGGCTCGCCGTCGGCGTCGACGGGCTGGATGTCGACCATGGCGACGTGCTCGGCCGTGATGGCCGTGCCCTCGGGCGTGTCCTCCTCGGTCGCCGCCAGGTCGCGGCGGCGCTGGAGGTCGGCGTCGACGTCGTCGTCGGTGAACGTGCGGACGACGCGCGTGACCGGCACGCCGGAGAGGTCGGCGAGGTCGAACTCGGGGCGGACGCCGAACTGGACGGTCGCCTTGAGCGGCTGGTCGGGCTGGTCGAGGTCGAAGTCGAGCTCGACGAGCCGGGGCTGGCCGAGCGGCTCGACCTCGTCGTTCTCGGCGACGGCCGTCCGGTACGCCTCGCCGATGACCTCCTCGGCCACCTGGATCGTGACCTGGGGCCCGACCATCTTCTTGACGACGTTGAGCGGGACGCGGCCCGGCCGGAACCCCTTGAGGTTCATCTGGGCACGCTCGCGGCGGAGCGCGGCCTCGATCTGGGGCTGGAGGTCCTCGGCGGGGACGGTCACGTCGAGGACGTAGTCCACGCTGTTGACGGCTCGGACGTCGGTCTGCATCGGAGTGAGTTCAGAGTTCGGAGTTCAGAGTTCGGGAAGCCGTCGGCCTCCCCCCTCAAATGACGACGTGCGCAGCGCCTCGGACGGGCACCGCGCACGGGGATACGAGAAGCTAGGCGGCGGGCTCCGGGCGGGGGGTGAGAATGGCGTGAGGGAGAGTTCGGAGTTCAGGGTTGACGAGGACGACCCTCCCGACCAAGCTCCCGCTCGGCGACGGCTCCGCCGCTCTCTATGCTCTCTCGAACACAGACTTCCAACACCCGAACTCTGAACTTCGAACTCTAAAAGTCCAGCCCGACGGAGACGTAGAACCGGCGCTCGCCGAACCGCTTGCCGTCGAACGGCCACCCCCAGTCGGCGCGGACGGGGTAGCCCAGGACGAGGGTCCGCAGGCCGACGCCAGCGCCGAGCAGGACGTCGTCCAACACCTCGCGCTCGACGTCGGGCGTGGTCGGGTCGTCGTCGTCGTCGACGGAGACCGTTCGCCACAGGTCGAGGCCACCGTTCGAGATCACGCCGGCGTCGACGAAGCCGACCGTCTGCAAGTTGTAGAGCGGCGCGAGCGGGAGCGGGCCCGGCAGCACGGCGGCCACGAGCGGGACGCGGGCCTCGGCGTTGACGAGGGCGAAGCGGTCGCCGGCCGCCTCGTTGAACCCGAACCCCCGCACGGGCAGGACCGGCGTGGCGAACACGAAGTCGTCGGGCCCCTCGACGGGCAGGCTGTCGAACTCGGTCTGGACCCAGTTCTGGACGCCGGCCGCATAGAACCGCTGCGGGTTCGGGCCGACGCTCAGCCCGGCCGAGCCCCGCAAGGCAACGGCATAGCCGGGCCCGAGCGACCAGTAGCGGCGGCCGTCGGCCAAGGCCGTCGCGAAGAAGGCGTCGGGGCCCGGCGCGCCCGAGAGGCTGGCGGCCCACCGCGTGCCCGAGCGCGGGCCCAAGAAGCCCGGCACCGTCCGGTCCTCGGTGTAGGTCACGCGCGGGACGGCGAACAGGCGGCTCCGGGCGCGCTCGCCCAGGTTCGAGAGGTCCGTGAGGGAGACGCCCAGCAGGCCGACCTCGGCGTCGACGCGGCGGAACTTGTCGAGCGGGTACCGCGCCGTGCCGACGAGCCCGTAGTTCCGGTACCGGTAGATGGTCGGGTTGACGGGGTCGCGGAGCTGGCGGGCGAGGTGGAAGCCCTGGACCCCGAGGTGCGTCCGCCGCGAGCGGTCTTGGTAGGACAGCACGTAGTCGGCGTTCCGCAAGTCGAGGACCAGGTTCGTCGAGAGCCCGATCCGGTGGTTGCCCAGCATGTCCGAGAACAACAGCTGGGTCACGCTCTGGACGCCGTAGATCGTGTCGTAGCCGCCGGCGGCGTAGACCAGGTCGAGCGTGAACCTCAGCCGGTAGTCGCGAGCGAGCAGCGCGCCGGTCGAGTCCCGGTTGAAGGCGGGCTGGAACGGGTCCTCGGGCGCGCCGGTGCGGGCCCGGGCGCCGTCGTCGAAGGCGTCCGAGAACTCGTAGGCGCGGACGTCGACGCGGGGCCCGCGCTCGGGCGCGGTCGGGTCGAGGGCGAGGGTGTCTCGGGACGCTAGCAGGTCGGGCGGCGGGCCCAAGAGCGCCAAAAGCGAGTCGGCCAGGGCGATCTCGGCGGGCGTCGGCGGCCCGGCGCGGCGCGGCGGCGGTGGGGGCGGACGGCCGTCGGCGGCGTCGCGCAAGAGTGGGTTCCGGTCGCGCGTCGTGGCCGAGGCGAGCTGGAGCGCGGGCGCCTCGCCCGTCTCGCCCGTCCGGCGCTGGGCCCACACGGTCGGCGCCAGCGTCGCCGGCAGGTCGTCGCGGCCGAACGGGTCGCGGAGGAAGAAGACGCTCGGCGTGCCGTCGTCGAGGGCCAGGAAGACGGCGCGGCTGCCGTCGGCCGAGAGCGAGACGTCCAAGACGCCCGTCTGCAGGTCGGTGAGCGGGCGCGCGGTGCCGGTCGAGTCGAGCGCGTAGAGGTTCGGGATCCCGTTCCGGTCGCTGACGAACAAGAGCCGGTCGCCGGCCGGCCCGGTCGCGAACGCGGCGTCGGTCTCGTCCCAGACGTCGTCGTCGGTCAGGCGCGTAAGCCGGCCGGGGTCGTCGAGGTCGAGCCGGTAGAGGTCGAACTGGCCGCGCCCCAGCGTCCGGGTGTCGAACGTGCCCGCGAACGCGGCCGGCGCCGTCGCCCGGCCGACCGCGAGGGCGCCGCCGCGGTCGGAGTGGAACACGAGCGAGCGGCCGTCGGGGCTCCACGCCGGCGCGTGGTCCGAGTACAGGTCGCGCGTCAAGTTGGCCACGCCACCCGTCGTCAGGTCGACCGTGTAGAGGTCGGAGTGGGCGCCGGCCGTGCCCTCGAACGCCAACCGCGTCCCGTCCGGGCTCCACGCGACCGACACGACGGCGTCGACGCCGACCGGGCGGACCGTCTCGACATCGCCCGTGCGGACGTCGACGAGCGCGATCCCGTCTCTCCCCCGGCTCGACACGGCGACCGCCAGGCGGCGGCCGTCGGGGCTCCACGCCAGGCCGGGCGACAGGATCCGCAGGCTCTCGAACTGGACGTTGTCCTGGCCGTCGATGACCTTCTCGGGCGCCCCGCGCCCGGCCGTCGGCGCGACGTAGACGTCGAACAGGCCGTCCTGGGTGGCCACGTAGGCCACGCGGTCGCCCTGGGGCGAGATCGCCGGGCTCGCGTGGTAGCCGGCGCCGCCGACCTCGGGCGTGGCGACGGCGCGCGCGATGGCGTCGGTGTCCTCGCGCGCGGCGACCTCGGGGTAGTAGACCGTCCGCAGCGTCCGCTTCCACCGGTCCGAGAGGTCGCGGAGCCCGAGCCCGGTCGCCCGGCGGAACGCCCCGTCGACGCTCCGGCCCAAGCGGATCCGGTCGAGGACCTCGGTGATCTTCTCGCGCCCGTACTCCTGGGCCACCCAGTCCCACACGCCCTGGCCGCCGCGGTAGGCGAAAAAGCCGCCCAGGCGCGGGATGTCGGGCAGCCGGTCCTCCAGGATCGCCTCGCGGACGTACATGTCGGACTGGGTGTCCCAGCCTTGGGCGCTGTACTCGGCCAACCCCTCGTTGAACCAGCCCGGCAGGCGGAGCCGGTTGCCGCTCCGGATCAGGCTCTGGACCGAGCCCCCGTAGTACAGGTCGTTGACGACGGCGTGGACCAGCTCGTGGTGGACGACGCGGCGGAAGTCGCGCCAGTCGCCGGTGAACGGGATTGCGATCCGGTTCTTGAACAGCTCCGTCACGCCGCCGATGCCCTCGGAGTAGATCGGCAGCTCGGCGGCGTTGGTGACGGCGAAGTCGCCGTGCGTCGGGTAGACCAGCATTGGGATCCGCCGGGCGACGTCGGTCCCGAACAGGGCCGAGACCTCGCGGTAGGCCTCCTCGGCGGCCTCGGCGGCGAACTCGGCCAGGACGCGCCCGCCCGGGGCCGCGTCGCGCTCGTAGAAGTAGACGTCGAAGTGGGCCGTCTGGACCGTCTGCCAGTCGGCCTGGCGGTACTGGACGCGGTTCTTGCCGAACCCGAAGTACTGCGCGCTCGCGGGCGCGGCGCACGCGGCGGCGACCGTCAGCAGGGCGAGCAGGCGGAGCATCGGCGACAGGGGAGACGCCAGAGGGTAGGGCCGGCGCCGGGCGGCGGCAAGGGACAACGCCCCCGCCGCCGTGGCCGTGCCCATCGGCTCAGAACCCGTACGACGCCCGGGCGCCGATGGGCGCGAAGCCGACGACGTTCTCGAAGTCGGTCGCCAGGAACCCGATCACGTCGAACGCGAACCGGTCCCCGAAAAACCGGACGCCCGGCAAGACCAGCAGGCCCGAGTCGCCCTCGCCGAAGCCGACCAGGTTCTCGACGAACAGCTTGACCCCGTTGTTGAGTTGGGTCTCGGCGCCGAGCCCGACCACGACCGCGTTCGACACCTCGACGTCGAGCGAGCTCAGCGAGCCCCCGAAAAAGCCGCCCGCTCCGACGGTCACCGCCCGGGTCTCGTCGCCGAACGTGGCGACGGCGTAGGGCGCGGCGACGAACGCCCCGTCGGTCCCGTCGCCGAACGCGAACAGGGCGCTCGTCCCCAGCGCGAGCGTCGTCGACTCCGTCGCGTACACCTGGGCCTTCAGCCCGACGAGCGGCGTCACGAACGCATTGTCGCCGACGGTCACGAACCCGGACGCCAGCAGGTCGACGCGGTCGCCCAGGCCGGCCGTGATCGAGGGGTAGAAGTAGGTGAGATCGCCGCGGAACTCGCCGCCGCCCAACGTCCGCGCGGTCGGAGACAAGAAGAGCCGGGTCTTGACGGGGTCGGTCCGAAAAAAGCGGCCGTTGATGAGCGGCGCGATCTCGGCGACGTCGGCCCGGGCGAACCGACGCTCGACGCCGTCCGTCGTGCGGATCACGATGGGGTCGCTGTCGCCGTCGACCACGACGCCGACGTAGATGTCGCCGTTGGTGAGGACGATCCGGCGGCGGTCGTCGGACTGGGCCTGGGCGGCAGACGCCAGGGCGACGAGGGCGAGCAGGCAGGCGAGGGCGAGGCGGGACATCGGGGGGGGAGGCGAGTGATGGGGGCGAAGCCGCGAGCGAGCGGCCCAGAGTATCACGCCCGTCCGCGAGACCGCATGAATCGTTTGCACTACCCGCCCCGCCCGTCCGCCTCAGCGGGCGACGACGAGCCGCGCACTCGTCACGGCGCCCTCACCCTCCACCCGGACCACGTACGCCCCGGGCGCCCACCCCGCCGTCTCGACCGTCCACCGCTGCCCGTCCGCCGCCGGCCCGTCGTGGAGCGCGGTCACCTCGCGGCCCAGCGCGTCGACCACCGACACCCGGACCACCTGCGGGCTCGTCAGCGACACGGCCACCGTCGCCGCGCCGCCCGACGGGTTCGGCCACGCCGACACCCCGACGCCGGCCGGACCCTCCGGCGGCCCGCCCTCCCCGGCCACGGCCCACGCCGGGCCCGTCGTCCGCCACACCCCGTTGTCCGTCCCCGCCCACACCCGGCCCGCCCGGTCCACACGGAGGTGCTTCGCGCCCCACCCCGGCCACGCCCCGTCCGGGCACGCCGGGTTGCAGGCCCCGGCCGGCGGCCTCTCGCCCAGCCACGGCGGCTCCGGCCCGAGCGGGGACCACGTCTGCCCCCCGTCGCCCGACCACACGACCGTCCCGAGAGCCTGGCGCGACCCGCCCACGGTCTGGAGCAGCCCCGTCACGAGCGACCCGTCCCCGAGCGCGACCAGCTCCGGGTTCCCGTCGATCCGGGCCAGCCCGTGCTCGCCGAACACGAACCGGTGCCGGGGCTCCCACGTCGCCCCGCCGTCGTCGGAGGCGAGGACGACGATGTAGCCCCGGTCCTCGAAGTGGAAGTCCTTGGCCGAGACGTAGGCCGTGCCCCCGTACGGGTGGGCCGGGTCGGGGACGAGGACGAGGTCGTTGCCGACCCACCGGAAGTACTCGGTGAGCGAGGACCCGACCCAGGTCGAGCCGTTGTCGTCGGAGAGCAAGACGCCGCCGCCGACGCCGAGGACGAGCCGGCCGTCGGGGAGCGCGGCCGAGGGCGGGAGCTCGAGGAGGTCCCGTCGTCGGACGTACTCGGGGGCCGCGAGCTGGGGGACGGGGGCCCAGGTGGCCCCGTCGTCGTCGCTCCGGCAGAGCTGGCCGACGATCCAGAGAGCGCGCGCTCGGCCGGGCCCGTAGGTCCGGACGATCCGGGGGTCGATGGAGTCGCCGTCGCACTCATCGGTCTCTATGACAGACCACGTGTTCCCCCCATCGGTCGAACGCTCGAGCCGCCCAAACCGGCCGGCCGCGCTAATGACGAGGCCCGAAGCGTCCGCGTACACGCT
The DNA here is from genome assembly GCF_965213695.1 of Rubrivirga sp. Taxonomy (GTDB): domain Bacteria; phylum Bacteroidota; class Rhodothermia; order Rhodothermales; family Rubricoccaceae; genus Rubrivirga. Next base: position 3,593,484 of record NZ_OZ243912.1, read on the forward strand.
CCACGGTTGGGTGTAGTCGGTCGTGACGGTCCAGGCGGGGTCTGGCCCGGGCTCGGCCCCTCCGCCGGCCGGATCGTCGAGCCGGTAGAGCCCGCGCTCGTAGTCGTAGTACTCCGGGATGTTCGGGAAGCTGAGATTGGCGAAGGCCGGGTGCGGCATCCCGTAGGGCTCCCCATCGACCGGATCGACAAGGGCGAGCGCACGCACCCTCGCGCTGTCAACGCCGACGAACTCCCACGTCACGTCCGGCGGGGTCTGGGAGGATGCCAGCCCGGCCACCGCGCTCAGGACGAGTGCAGCGGCCAGGAGGTGGAGCGAGGGACGGGGCCGAGCCATCATCGAGTCACGGTGAGCACGCGCGCGGAGACCACCGCGCCGCTCACCGTCAACCGGACCGCGTACGCGCCCGGTGCGAGGCGGCCCGCGTCGAGCCGGACCGCGTAGTCCCCGGCCTCCCATGTGCCGTCGGCCAGGACCGCCACTTCGCGCCCGAGCACGTCGACCACCGCGAGCCGGACCCGGGCCCGCTCGCCGAGCCCGAACGGGACCGTCACCGCGCCCGACCCGGCCGGGTTCGGGTACGGCGCCCCGAGGCCCACGGGCCCCGTGGACTCCTCGGCCACTGCGACGCCCGCCGGGGCCGCCGCGACCCGGGCCTCCGTCGTCCGCTCGCCTACCAGGGCGATGAGGTCGTCGCTCGCGGCCTCGACCGACTCCGTGTCCTCGACCGCCCCGCTCGTGATGAGCGCCGACGCCGCGTCCCACGCCGCCCACGCTCCGGCCGCGTCGCCGGTCTCGGCCCGGCCGTAGGCCAGCACGAGCGAGGCCACGAGCGCGCTCACGGCGTCGGGGTCGTCGCCGAGCATCGCCTCGGCCTCGGCCGTCATCCGGGCCGTGTCCCCGGCCCGGCCGTACGCCCGGATCAGCCCGCGTCGGGCCCACGCCCGGTGGTCCGCCCGGGCGCTCCGCGACTCCCGCCGGAGCAGCGCGAGCGCGGCGGCCTGGGCCCGCCGGTCGGTCCCGGCCGCGAGCGAGCCGGCCAGCGTGAGCGCCGTCGCGGCGTCGGGCGCCCCCGGCCGCCGCGCGACCTCCCCCGCGAGGAGCCGGACCGCGCCGGGCCCGTCGCCCCGCTGCGCCAGCGAGAGCGCGTCCGTGAACGAGTCGCCACCGACGTCGGCCGGGTCCGGGGGCGCCCCGCCGAACGAGTCGCCGAACGAGACGGCCGCCGGGGGCCCGGTGAGCATCGGGTCGACGGCGAGGTGCGCCTGCTTCGTCGTCCCGTAGAACGCGAGCGTGTCGGGGTCCGTCGGCCGGCCCCACCAGTCGTACCGGGCCTGCACCGTCGTCCCGAGGTGATACCCGATCGCGTCGGGACCTTTCCCGTCGACGTACCGACCGGAGAAACGGCCGTTGTCCTCGAACCAGTTGTCGCGGGCGTATTGGGAGGCGGACCCGGCGTTGTGGAACGCCCCCGTCTGGGCCACGATGCCCCCGCCGGGCCCGTTGTCGAAGACGTAGTTGTACCCCCTCCGGCCGTACACGGGCGCCCCGACGTGCACGACGTCGGCGTTCGAGGCGGCGAGGATCCCTTGGCTGTCGTTCACCCTGATCCGGTTCGACATCACGCCCCGGGTCCCGGCCGTCGGGCTCCCGACGTAGACGAGGGCGTTGGTCGTCGCGGCGATCCCGGACGACCCGTTGTCGAGGATCCGGGCGTCGTGGACCGTGGCCGTCCCGTGGCCCGTCGCGAGGACCCCGTTCTTCGGCATGTTCTGGATCGTCGTCTCGTCACTAATGGTGACGTGGCTCTGGCTCCCGACCACGCGGACGCCGCTCGCGCGTTCGCGCCCGTCCTCGATGAGCCCGCCGAGGATGGTTACCGTCGCGTCCTGGACCCAGACGCCGGCGAACGCGCCCTCCGACGTGTTCCCGGCGTTCCGGATCGTCACGCCGTCGAGCGTGCCGGAGGTCCCGGACGCGTACCGGATCCCGCCCCACCCCTCGGCGTCGCCGGTGTCGAACGTCGTCCCGGTCGCGTTGAGCGTGCCCTGGACGAGGAGCCGGGCCCCGTTGGTGAACCGCAGTGTGATCGCGCCGAGGTCCCAGGTGTCGCCCGGGGGCACCGTGAGGTCCTCCGTCAGCGTCACGTCCTGCTCGGGGCCGCCGTGCTGCTCGAGCACGTAATGGAGCGCGGCGTAGGCGTCGAGAAGGCCCTCCCCGCACCGGACCGAGCTTGCCGAGATGCACCCCGACGGGTCGGCGGTCGCCGTCAGAGCCCACCGGACCTGCTGCCACGTCAGCGACGGCTTCACCGACAGCAACAAGGCCGCCACGCCAGCGACGTGCGGTGTGGACGCCGACGTGCCGCCGTAAAGGATGAAGTCGTCGGCCGGCCGCGGGGTCTGACCGGTGGTGAGGTGGTGCCGCAGCGAGGGCACCGTCGTCTCGCCTCCAGGGGCGACGAGGTCCGGGGCGCCGCACGTCCCTTCCCATGCCTCCCCGTTGAACTTCACCGCCCCCACCGAGATCACGCCGGAGAGGACGGCCGGCCACCGCGTGTCGTCGCACGACGGAACGAGGTCGGGCGTCTGTGTCTGCGTTGAGTCCTTCAACGGCTCGTCGTCCGGCGCCGCCCCCGGCGCGTTCCCCGACGCGGCGACGAGCACGACCCCCGCGTCGAGCGCTCGTTGGAGAAGGTCGTTCGCGGACACGGACGGAGACCGGTTGGGGATCAAGATGGAGCCCTCCTGGCCGCCCGGGAACTGGCTCGGGGCACTGGCGATCTGAAGGCTCATCGAGATCACGTCGGCCCCCTGGTTCATGGCGTACTCGACCGCGAGCGCGATCGAGATCGTCCACTTGTCCTTCTGGTTGCTCTCGGAGTTGATCACGATAGGGAGGACCCGGACGCGGGGCGTCGCCGGCCCCCGACCGCCGGCGATCCCAGCGATGTTCCGCGCGTTGTCGGTCGCCGCCGCGATGATCCCCACGCTCCGGGTCCCGTGACTGTCGAGCCCCGGCGTCGACTCGACGCCGGTCGGCGTCCCGGACGGGTTGGTCTGGTAGCCGTAGAAGTTGCAGCCGATGGAGCCGAAGGGGCCGACGACCTAGGCGTCTTCGAGGTCTGGGTGGTCGAGGTCAAACTTTGTGTCGATAACGGCCACAATGACGTCGTCGGCCCCCGTCGTGATCCCCCACGCTTCGGGCATCCGGATGTCGCGGAGGTTCCACTGTCCAGGATCCGGGGGGAACGGGCCGCCTGAGTCGTAGATCGGGTCGTTGGGGACGGCGCCGCTGAACTGCGCGAGGGCTGTCGGAGCAGAGACGACGAGTAGTGCGAGGGCGAAGAGAAGCGCGCGAGCCATGAGCGTGGGGGAAGAGTCCGTGCTCGCCGTACGGGACCGCCGTCGATTGGCTCTGTTACTCGTGACCTCATCGTGTAGTACTCCCGCACCATCGGATCTCATCTTCGCGTACCGACTGTACGTAATCGAGTCTCGTCCGCTGCTTCGAGGTTCCGCAGTTGCAGACCCGGCTCGCCCAGAACGGCGGGAGGCCGGTGAACGCCCGACCGGCCCGAGTGTTACCGGACGACCGTGAGCCCGGCCGTGACCGCGCCCGCCGCCGTCTCGGCCTCGAACCGCTGGTCGTCGGTCGCCGACGTCCCCCTACAGCCACTCGTGCTGGCGGCACCACGCGACCGTCCGGGCGAACCCCTCCGCCAGCCCCACGCGCGGCGCGTAGCCAACGGACTCCGCCGCCTTCTCCGACGAGCACACCCAGGCGTGCCGCGCCGCTTCCGCCTTGTCGGCCGTCAGCGGCGGCAGCGTCCCGAACAGGCCGCCGACCCGCTCCGCCAAGGCGCCGACCGCCCCGATCACCCGGCCCGGGATCGGCACCGCCACCGTCTTGCGGCCGACCGCCGCCTCGACGGCGGCCCGGACCTCGGCCCACGAGTACCCGCGCGTCCCCACGAAATACGTCTCGCCCGCCGCGTCGGGCGCCTCGGCCAGGTCCGCCATGCCCCGCACCAGGTCGGCCACGTAGACCATCGACACGCGCGGCACGTCGGCTCTCCCGACGATGGGGAACAGGCCGCGCGCGGCGCCCTTGACCATCTCGTGCAGGTCGGCCTCGCGCGGGCCGTAGACGGCGGGCGGGCGGACGACGGTCACGCCCAGGTCGGAAAACTCGCGGCGGACGGCGTCCTCCATCCGGGCCTTGCTGACGCCGTACATCGAGACCGGCTGCGGCACGTCGGCCTCGGTCGCCGGGACCGCGAGCCCGTTGGGACCGACGCGGTTGGGGCCCATCGCCTCCAGGCTGCTCGTGACGAGCACGCGCGGCGCCCCGCCCGACTCGCGGACGGCGTCGAGCACGGCGCGCGTCCCGTCGACGTTGGCCCGGTCGAGCGGGGCCTGCGTGCGGGCCCGCGTCAGCCCGGCGACGTGGGCGACGAGCGTGGCCCCGTAGACGCCTCGGCGGAGCGCATCGGCGTCGTGGAGGTCGCCGGGGATGGTCTCCACGTCCAGGCCGGCGAGCCACTTGGGGTCGCTGCGAACCAAGGCGCGCACGGCGACCCCTCGCCCGAGCAGTTCCTCGACGAGGTGGCTCCCGACGAAGCCCGTGCCCCCGGTGACGAAGGCGACGGGAGCGGAGGGATCGGGCATCAGGAAACGGGGATCAGGACGGCAGAGACGCTCCGCCCCCTGATCCCTGTTTCCTCGCCCCTGATTCCTCTAGGCGTCCGGCGCGGCGGCCTCGGCCTGGCGGTCGGCCTCGATGTCGAGCCGGAGCGTGACCTCGTCGCTGACGACGACGCCGCCGGCTTCGAGCGGGGCGTTCCAGGTCAGGCCCCAGTCGGCCCGGTTGATCTCGGCCTCGGCCGTGAACGCGACCTTCTCGACGCCCTGCGGGCTCGTCGCCGCGCCGACGTACTCGGTCTCGAGCTCGATCGGCCGGGTCACGCCGTGCATCGTCAGGTCGCCCAGGAGCGTGAACGTGCCGCCGTCGCCGGGGCGGACGCCCGTGCTCGTGAACGTGATCTCGGGGTACTGGGCGACGTCGAAGAAGTCGGCGCTGCGCAAGTGGTCGTCGCGGTCGTCGTTCTCGGTCGAGATGGTCGAGGCGTCGATGACGGCCGTCGCCGCGAGCGAGCCCAGCCCGTCGCCGACGGTGACGGTCCCGCTGAGGTCGGAGAACGTGCCGGAGACGGTCGAGATGCCGAGGTGGCGGACTCGGAACTCGGCCCGGGAGTGCGATGCGTCGATGGCGTAGGTGCCCGCGGCGATGGCCGGGGCGTCGACGAGCGTGCCGGCCGTCGAGACGTCGTCGGCCGGCGGGGCGTCGGTGGCAACGGCGTCGTCGCCGCCGCACGCGGCGAGGGTGACGGCGAGGAGGCCGGCCAGCAAGGTGCGCAGGATCATGGTCGTAGGGGTGGGTGATACGAGCGGACGGGTCCGCGCCGGTCAGATGCGCGGGGTCACTCGCCACTTACCTGTTCCAACAAAGAAAGATCCCCCCGACGCCCCGCCCCTCAGGGCCCGCCCGAGGCTGCGGCCGGCGGGATCTGCGCGGCCGGGGGTGGCCGTACAGGTCGGCCTCTCCCCTCCTTGCCATGTACGTCATCTCGATCTTCGCGTTCGCCACCGCCGCCGTCTTGGGCCTGACGATGGCCGTCCTCCACTTCCGAGGCCAGAAGAGCGGAAAGGCGATGGGGCTGGCGCACGGCTTCTTCGCCCTGTCGGGGATCGTACTGCTCGCGGTCGGGCTGGCGACGGTCGAGGCCGGCCCCGGGTGGTGGATCCTGGTCTCGTTCCTGGTGGTCGCGGCCGGCGGGGCCTACCTGTTCTCGCGCCAGCTCCAAGACGAGCCGTGGCCCGGCTGGGTGATCGTGGCGCACGGCGGGCTGGCGCTCGCCACGATCCTCGTCCTCGGCCTGTGGCTCGCCGACCGGCCGCCGCCGCCGAGCGAGGACGGCAGCGTCCCCGCCTCGACCACCGAGAACGAGCCGATCCCGGTGGCCCCGTAGCCGCCCGCCGGCGCCAGGTCGACGCGGCCCTACGCCAGCCGCAAGCCGACGACGTTCTCGACGTGGTGCGTGTGCGGGAACAGGTCGACCGGCTGGACGGCCTCGATGGTGTAGGCCGCGGCCTCCTGCAACATCGCGAGGTCGCGGGCCTGCGTCTGTGGGTTGCACGACACGTAGACGATCCGCTCGGGCCGGAGGTGGGCGATCTGGCCGACCACCTTCGGGTGCATCCCGGCGCGCGGCGGGTCCACGATGAGGACGTCGGGCCGGCCGTGCTCGTCGACCAGGTCCGGCTTGAACAGCTCCAGCATGTCGCCGGCCACGAACGTGCAGTTCGAGACGCCGTTGGCGGCGGCGCTGGCGCGGGCGTTCTCGACGGCCTCCTCGACCAGCTCGACGCCGACCACTTTCTCGACGGCGTCGGCGACGAACAGAGAGATGGTGCCGGCGCCGCAGTAGAGGTCGTAGACCACGTCGGTCGCCTTCAAGTTCGCGAAGTCCTTCGCCACCGCGTAGAGCGCCTCGGCGGCCACCGTGTTGGTCTGGAAAAAGGCGTTCGACGCGATCTCGAACGTGTGCGGCCCGATCCGGTCGCGGACCACGCCGGGCCCGAAGACGGTGTGGACGGCCTCGCCGAACGCCGTCTGGGCCACGCCCGAGTTGACCGTGTTGACGAACGTGGTGACCTCGGGGAACTCGGCCCGGAGAAACTCGGCGAACGCCGCCATCCGCTCTGGGTCGTGGTGGCTCGTGACCAGGTTGACCATCCGGTCGTCGGTGTGGGCCGGCGTGCGCAGGGCCAGGATCTTGAGGAACCCCGTGTGCTCGCGCGGGTGGAGCGGGGCCCAGTGGTGCCGCTTGGCGAACGCCCTCACGCCGTTGACGAGCCGGGCGCTCCACTCGCTCTGGAGGTAGCACGCCTTGAGGTCCAAGACCTTGTCGAACCGGCCCGGCACGTGGAGCCCGAGCGCGAAGCGCTTGTCCAGTTCCTCGCCCGAGGCGACCTCCCAGTCGGTCAGCCAGCGCATGGCCGAGAACGAGAACTCCATCTTGTTCCGGTAGAAGTACGTCCCGCCCGACCCGTCGTGGCCGGCGGCCCCGAGCGGCGGGCGGACGTCGGCGGCGCCCAGGTCGAGGCCGGCGCGCGCGAGCGCCGAGACCGCCGCCTCGCCCTTCATCGCGAGCTGGGCCGGGTACTGGACGTGCTGCCACTTGCACCCGCCGCAGGCCTCGAAGTACTCGCAGCGCGGCTCGGTCCGCAAGTCGCTCGGGTCGAGCACCTCCAGGAGCCGGGCCTCCGCAAACCCCTTTTTCCGCTTGAACACGCGCGCGCGGACGCGGTCGCCGGGCACGGCGCCGGCCACGAACACGACGTAGCCGCGCCCCCCGTCGGGCCCGGCGACGCGGGCCAGGCTCTTGCCGCGGTCGGCGAAGGCCTCCAGCGTGAGCTCGACCTCGCGGCCGCGCTTGAGGTCGGAGGGGGCGAGAACGTCGGCAGGCATGAGCGCGGGGAAGGGCGGACGGGGAAGATCCGGCGGGGCGCCGTCGGCGCGGGTGAGGAATGGGGGAGTCCGGGCGGGGTGGACACGGCGGATCGCTGGACCGAGGTTTGCGTCGAAGCCCACTGGCTCCTCCCACCGCTCGGCGGGGACCGGGCGGTTACCAAACCGCCGGCCCCGCTCCGAAACGCCCGCTCCGTGCCGTCTCCCGCCTCTCCCCTGCCCCTCTGGACGTACCGGGTGCTCCTGCTCGTGGGCGGCGTGGCGCTCCTGACCGTCGGGTGGCTCTACCAGTTCGGGGCGCCGGAAGCCGTCGACCCCCGGGCTGGTCGGCTCGCGATCGGGCTGTCGGCGCTGTCGGTCGGCGTGCTCACGTTCACGAGCGCGGCCGTCCGGCGCCACGCCTACACGCTGATCTACGCCCTGTTCTTCGTCGTCTCGGCGTGGCAGATCGCCGTGGCCACGGGCGGCGGGCTCACCCCGACGTCGGCGTTCAGCGTGATCCTGGTGTTCTTGGGGTGCTCGGCCGGGATCCAGACGCCGCGGCTGCTGGCCGTCTACACGGGCCTGTTCGTCGGGGCGATGGCCGTCGGGCTGGCGACGATCCCCGAGCCCGGCGTCCCGCCCGGGGCGTTCCTGGCCACGCTGGGCTCGCTCGGGGCCCTCGGCGTGTTCGTGGCCCGGGCCCGGCTCCAGTCGCTCCAGACGCTCCACGACGCCAAGGAGGAGGCACTCGACGCAGCCCGCGCCAAGGCCGAGTTCCTGGCTGCGATGAGCCACGAGATCCGGACCCCGCTCAACGGCGTCATCGGGATGACCGACGTGCTCGCGACGACGCCGCTCTCGGCCGACCAGCGCGACTGCGTGGACACGATCCAGGCGTCGGGCCGGGCGCTCCTCGGCGTGATCAACGACGTCCTGGACTTTTCCAAGATCGAGGCCGGCCGGCTCGAGCTCGAGGCCGAGCCCGTCCGGCTCCAGGCCCTGGCCGACGAGGCCGTCACGGTCGTGGCGCCGGTGGCGGCCCAGAAGGGACTCGAGGTCGTCTGTCACCTCTCCCCGTCCGTCCCCGCGGTCGTCTTGGCCGACGGGGCGCGGCTCCGCCAGATCGCGCTCAACCTGCTCGCCAACGCCGTCAAGTTCACCCCGTCCGGGACGGTCACGCTCCGGCTCGACGCCCGCCGCTTCTGGGCCCACGTCGACGTCATCGTCCGGGTCTCCGACACCGGCATCGGGATCCCGGCCGACCACCTCGACCGCCTGTTCGACTCGTTCTCCCAGGTCGACGCCTCGACGACGCGGCGCTTCGGGGGGACCGGGCTCGGGCTCGCGATCACCAAGCGGTTGGTCGAGCAGATGAACGGGACGGTCCGGGTCGAGAGCGAGGTCGGGGCCGGGTCGGCGTTCACCGTGACGATCCCGCTCCCCGTGGCCGAGGGGCCGCCGGCGCCAGCGGCCCCGGCCGGCACGCTCCTGCTCGTCGAGCCCCACGACGGCGCCCGGGCGGCCGTCGCCGTCCTGGCCGAGCGCCACGGGCTCGACGTCGTCGCCCACGCGACGCCCGACCAGGCCCTCGCGTGGGCCGACGGCGGCGGGCGCTACGACGTCGCGGCCGTCGCGGGCGGCGGCGCGCGCGACCTCGCCGACCGGCTCCGCGCCGAGCACGGCCGACGCGGGCAACCCGTCGTGCTCCTGGCCCCGATCGGGAGCGACGCCGTCCCGGAGGGCGTGTTCGACGCCGTCCTCGGCAAGCCGGTCGGGGCCGACCGGTTCGCCTACCTGATGGCCCACCTCACCGAGGGCCCGCAGGTCCTGGCCGAGCCCCGCCCGCGCGAGCCCATCGCGACCAACGTTCGGGTGCTCCTGGTCGAGGACCACGAGGTCAACCGGAAGGTGGCCGTCGGGCTGCTCGCGCGGCTCGGCGTCACGCCCGACGTGGCCGAGGACGGCGCCCAGGCGCTCGACGCCCTGGAGGCGTCGGCCTACGACTTGGTCTTGATGGACCTCCAGATGCCCGTCCTCGACGGGATCGAGGCGACCCGCCAGCTCCGCGAGACGCTCCCGGCCGAGCGCCAGCCCCGCGTCGTCGCGCTCACGGCGAATGCGTTCTCGGAGGACGCCGCCCGGTGCCGCGAGGTCGGCATGGACGGGTTCTTGACCAAGCCCGTCCGCCTGGCCGACCTCCGGTCCGAGCTGGCCCGGCTCCACAGCGGTCCGCCCTCCGGGGCGGCTCCCGCGTCGTCGCGCCCGGCCCCCGAGCCGACCGCCGGCCCCAGCGCCGGCCCGACCGCCGAGACCCCCGTGCTCGGCGAGGCGCTGGGGCCGGCCGGCATCATCGCCCACCTCCGCGCGCTCGCCGACGGCGACGACGCGCTCGCGACCGAGATCTTGGAGGCCTACCTCCGCACCGAGCCGACACTCCGCCGCGAGCTCACCGACGGCGAGCCGGCCTCGGCCGCCCACAAGCTGAAGTCGGCCTGCGGGACGCTGGGCGCCGACGCGCTCGCCCACGCCGCCTTCGAGATCGAGCGCGACGTCCGCAACGGGGCCGACGTGTCGGCCGCCGTCCGAGCCCTCGACGACGGGCTCGGCCGGTTCCGCCAGGCGGCCCAAGAGGCGCTCGCGGCGCTGACGGCGCCGGCCTGACCGTGGGCGTCGGTGGCCAGCCGCGGAGGGGGCCGTCCTGGCGCGGCCTAGACCGGAACGCGGGTCCCGCGCTGAGACCCGGGCGGTTTACGGCCCCTCCGTGTCACGCGGGCACGGACAAACCCGGCCACCAGACGGGGTCTCCCGCGTACGGGCACCGGTTTCTCAAAAGGCGTTCCCGTCCCCCCGATATTCCCCCCGGACCGTGACCCACGCCTGCCTCGCCTCCGTGACCTCCTCCCGCGCCGTGTTCGCCCACCGTGGCTTCGAGCTCCGCCTCCACGCCGCGGACCGCAGGTTCGCCTTCGAGGTCGGGGACCACGACCTCACGCTCCACGCCTCCGCCGCGGACTTCTGCACGCCGCACGCCGCCGAGCGCGCCGGCCGCCACTTCGTCGACGACGCGCTCGGCGCGTTCGCGTCGGCCTCGGCCGGCCTCGCGGCCTGACCCCTCGCTCCGAGGAGGAGCGACCTGGGGGGCCGACCGCGGTCGGCGACTCCGAGCCGCGAGGGGCCACATCCGAGCCCTCGCGCTCGCGCCGCCCGTGGCGCGCCCTCCTTGTAGACGAGCCTCCGGCCTGTGGTGGGCCGGAGGCTCGTCGCGGTCGGGCCCTCCCGAGAGGCGGCCGGTCAGTCGTCCTCGAAGTAGAAGTCGTCGTTGTGGGTCGGGTAGTCCGGCCAGACCTCCTCGATGCTCTCGTAGGGGGCCCCGTCGTCTTCCATCTCCTCGAGGTTCTGGATGACTTCGGCCGGGGCGCCGGTCCGGTCGGCGTAGTCGACGAGTTCGTCCTTGGTCGCCGGCCAGGGCGCGTCCTCCAGCGTCGCGGCCAGTTCGAGCGTCCAGTACATACGGTCTGCGGGGTCGAGAGAGAGGGGGGTGTCGGGCGGGCACGATAGGGCCGGCCCCAGGGAAATGCAATGGCGGAAACGGATGAGGTTCCCGCGGAGACGGACGACGCGCGGGCGGGCCGAATCCGCCTCTCCCCGCCGGCCCCCGTTCTCAGAAGCTGCTTGGTGAAGCGGAGCCCGCCTGCGGAGTTCCCCCTCCCCGCGCAGGCGGGGAGGGAGGACTCCGTTGGGGACGCCTCGCCAAACAGTTGTTCAGGGGCCCCCGAGGGGCCCGCTCACCCCGCGTCCCCCTGCCCGCTCCCTCGTCCCCGCGAGCCCTAGTCGAACGAGATCGTCTGGGACCGGGCGGCCTCCAAGAGCTCGCGGTACTGGTCCGGCGTGACGTCGGGCACGAAGGTGGCCACCGGGTTGATCGGCGTCCGGGCCTCGTCGAGCCGGCGGACCTCGTAGTGGAGGTGGGGCGCCGTCGAGAGCCCCGTGTTGCCGGAGTACGCGACGGTCTGCCCGCGCCGGACGAGCGTCCCCTCGCGGACGCCGTCGGCCACGCGCGAGAGGTGGGCGTAGCGGGTGAGCTTGCCCGCCAGCGGGTGCTCGATCTCGACCACGTTGCCGTACCCGCTCTTGGTCCCGACGAAGCTGACGCGCCCGTCGCCGGCCGCGTAGAGCGGGGTCCCGACCGGCGTCGGGAAGTCGACGCCGGCGTGCATCCGCGAGACGCGCAGGATCGGGTGGAAGCGCATGCCGAACCCGGACGTCAGCCGGGCCCCCTTGAGGGGCAGGATGGCCGGCTGCTGGCGGAGCACGGCGTCGCGCTGGCTGGCCAGGCTCCGGATCTCGTCGTAGGACCGGCTCTGGAGCTCGAGCTGGCGCTCGAGACGGTCGAACGTCTCGGCCGTCTCGGTCAGGAGCTCGGCCGTCGGCGTCGAGAACCGGGCGAACCGGGCGTCCTCGGCGCCGCCCACGCCGAGCCGGAACTCGTCCTCCGAGATGGGCTCGGCGTTGAGGACCGTTCGGTAGATCTCGCGGTCGGTCTCGGCGAGGTCTTCGAGCTCGTCGGAGAACGACGTGAGCTGGGAGTGGGCCGAGGCGAGCTGGCCCCGGAGCGCGTCGATCTCCTCGGCCTGGGCCACCTCGGCCGGCGACGTCGTCACGGTCGCGAGCACGCCGACGCCGACGGCGCTGAGCACGAGCGAGAGGCACAGGACGGCGCCGCCCTTCAGCCAGAGCCCCCTCCGGCTCGGCTCGACCTCGACGAACGTGCAGGCGTCGTGGTCGTAGTAGAAAAAGCGATTGTCGGGCATGGAGTGCAGCGGGAGGCGGTGGTGCGGCTCCCCGGTGCGGCCCCCCCGGGGGGAAGGCGGCCGGACGGAGGGGCGGCGTGTCCGTGCGCACGCCCCCTCCGCAACAACCGGGCCGGAGCCCCGTGCTCGGCGCTCGGCGGGGCGGAGCCCGCGCCGGTGGTGGACGCGCTGTCACAGGCGGGCCCAACATAGGCGGTCCCTCGTGGATTCGGCAACTGCCCGCCCCGGGATTCCCCCATCTCTCCACGGAACGCCCTGCCCCGTTTCGATTTGTGCTTCCGCCGGCCCCGTGCGCCGGCCGCTCGCGGGCCGGCTACTCGCAGAAGGCGTCGAGCGAGGCCGGCGCGCCGCTGCCGTCGGCGCCGATCTCGAACGTGGCCCCGTCGAACCGGCACGAGGTGGTCCCGCTCGGGCACGACGCCGTGATGGACCCGTCGTAGCGGAGCGTGGTCTCGTTGCTGGCGAGCGCGGTCTCGGTCGTCGTGCGGAAGCCGGAGTACGCGAGGTCGCAGCCGCCGGCCACCCGGAGGTCCCCGTCGAGCCGGCTCGCGGCCGACACCGCCGACGACGACGTCGAGAACGTGGACGCGACGTCGAACGCGCCGGAGACGTCGTAGCAGTCGTCGAACGCCATCGAGTAGCGGGTCCCCGACTGGCTCACGTCGACGGAGCCGCCGCCCGGGCAGTCGTAGACGGGCCGGACCCGGGCGGCTTCGGCGAAGGCCCCGGCCCCGCCGCTCAGACCGACCGAGAGGGCCTGGCTGACCTTGGCGTTCGACGACGCCAGTTCGGCGGCGGCCCCGCCGCTGTCGCCGGAGCTGTCGCAGGCGGCGAGCGAGACGGCGAGGACGAGGAGAGCGGGGAGCGTGCGCATGGGAGTCGGGGCGTGAGTCGACTCAGGATCTCGGTCCCGGCGGTCCCCCGCCATCCCCGGATCAGGGGAGGGCCGGGGGACGTGGCCCTACTCCGCGCCCGGCTCGTCCAGCACGAGCGCGTAGAGGTCGCCCATCGAGAGGTCGAGGCCGAGCGCGTCCGACCGGAGCCCAGCGTCGAGGCTCGTGGTCGCCCGCATCCGCCAGTCGCCGCCGCCGTCGGGCCGGAGGTACTGGATCACGAGCGGGCGGCCGGGGTCGGCGATCCACACCTCCTGGACGCTCGGGAGGGCCGTGTACGTCGCCAGCTTGGCCCCCGCGTCCGAGTCGCCCGTGGACGGCGAGAGGACCTCGACGACCAAGTCCGGGTTGAGGAGCCGCCGGGGCCGGCTCTCGTCGTACTCCGGCCGGCAGGCCACCACGACGTCGGGGTACACGAACCGATGGGAGGCGTAGACGGCCACCCGCTGGTCGGACGAGAAAACGTGGCACCCGCGCGGAGTCAGCTGGAGACCGAGCTCTCGCGTGAGGTTGCCCTTGAGCTGGTTGTGCTCGGGCTCGGCACCGGCCATCGCCGTCACTCCGTCCGGGTGGTACCCGTGGACCGGACGGACCTCGCCGTCCCAGTACTCGTAGCGCTCGCCGTCGCCGGCGGCGGCCTCGATGGCGAGGTACTCCTCCCAGGTGTAGCGGCGGTCGCGTCGAACGGCGGCAGACATGGCGGCGGCGGAAGATGATGGCAACGTACGGTCCGAGGCCGCTCCTCAGGTCCCGGGCTGGCGGGGCGCCTCGGCCAGCCCAGCGAGAAAGCGGTCGACCTCTGCGACATCGCGGAACGCACCCGTGCATCCCTCCCAGTTCTCTGCGGCGGACTCCAGAGATCGGACGTCGGCTGGAAGCAACGCGCGGACATCGCTCGGGGAGAGCCCGAACTCCTGACCGAGCCGGTCCTCCAAACTGTCGAACCAGAGCGCACCCGGTTCGCTTCTCGTGGTCAAGATGCGGAGCATGACCAGCCACTTTCCACGGCGTCCGAAGGACACCACGGTCTTGCCCGCCCAGGCGTTGAACCAGTGAGACATCCCGTCCGCGAGTCGGTCGAACAGGTCGAGCACGGCCAGCCGTTCAGCCCGCTCCCTGTGGTCCTCAAGCGTCGCGGCCCGCTGCCGCTTGCTCCCCGGCTTCCGCACAATCCGCGCCTCATCAGGCTCGATGAGGTGGGTCCGAGCGAGGAGTTCGCGACCGTCACCCGTGCGGAAGTAGTTGAACGTGATCGCGTTGATCGGCACCCCGTGCGTTTCCGCGAGGTACCGGATGATCCGCTCCGAGCGCGGGTCCACCTCGCTGGCGACGACCAACAGCCGGTGCCTATCGTTGAGAACCTCCGGGAGATCCTCGCCGAACTGGGCGCGGAAGGCGGCTTCGAGTCGCTCCGCCCCCCCGAACGTCTGGTCGCCGATCTTGATGACGTCTTCGTAGGAGAGCCCCGCGACCCAAGCCGCGTAGTCGAGCGTTTGCGCGACGACCTCACGCGGCGTCTTTCCGCGTTTGAGCTCGACAACGACGAGGTCGCCAGCGCGGTCGAGGCAGAGAAGGTCGAGGGTGCCGCCCCCGTCCGTGTCGAGCTGCCTCCCGATGACGAGGAGGTCGTCCGAGAGGACGCTCACGTCGGAGTCCATCCAGTCCTCCAGCCGCGACTCCAGGTCGACGGACTGGCGGGAGACTTCGGTGAGTGCGTCGCCCTCGACACCCCAGATGCGGATCGCGTCGGCCACGGCTACATGTTCCGCCGGTACTGGCCGCCGACCTCGAACAGGGCCGCCGTGATCTGGCCGAGCGACGCCACACGGACCGTGTCGAGCAACGCCTCGAACACGTTGCCGCCGGTCCGGGCCACGCGCTGGAGCTCGGCGAGCGCGGCCGGCGCCTCCGAAGCGTGGCGGCGGTGGAACCGGGCGACGCCGTCGAGCTGGCGCTGCTTCTCGGCGTCGGTCCCGCGCATGAGCTCGACCTCGGTCGCCGTCTCGGCGCCGTTGGGCGGGAGAAACGTGTTGACGCCGACGACGGGCAGCTCGCCCGAGTGCTTCCGGTGCTCGTAGAGCATCGACTCCTGCTGGATCTTGCCGCGCTGGTACATGCTCTCCATGGCACCGAGCACACCGCCGCGGTCCGAGATCCGCTCGAACTCCTGGAGCACGGCCTCCTCCACCAGGTCCGTCAGCTCGTCGATGATGTAGGCGCCTTGGATCGGGTTCTCGTTCTGGGCCAGCCCCAGCTCGCGGTTGATGATGAGTTGGATCGCCATCGCGCGCCGCACGCTCTCCTCGGTCGGCGTCGTGATGGCCTCGTCGTAGGCGTTGGTGTGGAGCGAGTTGGCGTTGTCGTAGATCGCCAGCAGCGCCTGCAGCGTCGTCCGGATGTCGTTGAACTGGATCTCCTGGGCGTGCAGGCTCCGGCCCGAGGTCTGGACGTGGTACTTCAGCTTCTGTGACCGCTCCGACGCGCCGTAGAGCTCGCGCATGGCGACGGACCAGATCCGCCGGGCGACGCGGCCGATGACCGCGTACTCGGCGTCCATCCCGTTCGAGAAGAAGAACGAGAGGTTCGGGGCGAAGGCGTCGATGTCCATCCCCCGCGCCCGGTACGCCTCGACGTAGGTGAACCCGTTCGCGAGCGTGAACGCGAGCTGGGAGATCGGATTCGCGCCGGCCTCGGCGATGTGGTAGCCCGAGATCGAGACCGAGTAGAAGTTGCGGACGCCCTCCTCGATAAACTGCTCCTGGACATCGGCCATACACCTCAGCGAGAATTCGGTCGAGAAGATGCAGGTGTTCTGGGCCTGGTCTTCTTTCAGGATGTCAGCCTGGACCGTTCCCCGGACCGACTGCAACGCCCGCTGGCGGATCTCGCGGTACTCGTCGTCGGCGAGGAGCCCCCACGTCACCAGCTCCGCGCCCGACGTGCCGAGCAGACCCAAGCCGGAGCCGTCGTGGCCTTCCGGGAGGGACGGAGGACCGGGGACCGAGGACCGGTCGGCGCCCCCGTCCTCCGTCTCCCGTCCTCCGTCCTCATACGGAACGTAGGCCGGCCGGTCGTCGCCCAGCTCGTCGGCGATGCGCGCCTCGGCCGCCTCCCATCGTCCCTCGTCTTTCAAGAACTGCTCGACCTGCTGGTCGACGGCCGTGTTCATGAACATGGCCAAGATGGCGGGCGCCGGGCCGTTGATCGTCATCGAGACCGACGTCGTGGGCGCGCAGAGGTCGAAGCCGGAGTACAGCTTCTTCATGTCGTCCAGCGTCGCGATGGAGACGCCCGACGTGCCGACCTTGCCGTAGATGTCGGGGCGCGGGGCGGGGTCGCGGCCGTAGAGCGTGACGCTGTCGAACGCCGTCGACAACCGCTTGGCCGGCAGGCCCAGGCTGACTAAGTGGAACCGCTTGTTGGTCCGCTCGGGCGTGCCCTCGCCGGCGAACATCCGGGTCGGGTCCTCGCCCTCGCGCTTGAGCGGGAAGACGCCGGCGGTGAAGGGGAAGTGGCCGGGCAGGTTCTCCAGCAGCGCGTAGCGGAGCCGCTCGCCCGGGTCCTCCGTCCGCGGCAGCGCCACGCGGGGGACCCGGGTCCCGCTCAGCGTCTCGCGCGTCAGCGGCTGGCGGATGTCGCGCCCGCGGACGGTGTAGACCAACTCGTCGCCCGAATACTGCTCGGCGACGGCGTCCCAGTTCTCCAGGATCGCGCGACTGCGGGGATCGAGGCGGGACCACCAGTGGGCGGCCATCTCGTCGAGCCGGCCGGCGACCTGCTCGCGGTCGTCGGGCGCCCACGCCTCGACCTGCTCGCGCGCGCCGACGGCCTGGCCCCACTTCCGGGCCGTGGCCACCTCCGCCTCGGCCCAGTCGCGATAGGTCCGGCACGTGTCGGCGATCTCGGCGAGGTAGCGCTGGCGCGCGGGCGGGACGACGGCTAGCTCGGACGGGTCGAGCGCCGGCAGCGTGTCGGCGTTGAACAGCGACGAGGTCCGGTCGAAGCCGTGCGCGCGGAGCTTTTCGAGGAGCGCGAGGTAAAGCGCCGAGACGCCGGGGTCGTTGAACTGGGCCGCCATCGTCGGGTAGACCGGCATCGCGTCGGGCGACTCGGAGAACGCGCCGCGGTTGCGCTGGACCTGCTTTTTGACGTCGCGGAGCGCGTCCTCGGCCCCGCGCTTCTCGAACTTGTTGAGCGCGACCAAGTCGGCCGCGTCCAGCATCCCGATCTTTTCGAGCTGGGTCGGCGCCCCGAAGTCCGACGTCATCACGTAGAGCGACACGTCGACGAGCTCGGCCACCTCGGTGTCGCTCTGGCCGATCCCGGCGGTCTCGACGACGACCAAGTCGAAGCTGGCCGCGCGGCACACGTCGATGGCCTCCGCGAGCGCGCCCGACGTGGCCCGGTGAGCTTGGCGCGTCGCGAACGACCGCATGTAGACGCGGTCGGCGTGCTCGCCGTACAGGCTGTTCATCCGGATCCGGTCGCCGAGCAGCGCCCCGCCCGTCCGCCGCCGCGTCGGGTCGACGGACAAGACGGCGAGCGAGACGTCCGGGAAGTCGTTCAGGAAGCGGCGCACCAGCTCGTCGGTCAGCGTCGACTTGCCGGCCCCGCCGGTCCCGGTGATGCCGACGACGGGGACCGGGGGGCCAGGGGCACGGGGCGTGGGGCCAGGGGCAACCGACGGAGCGGAGCCTGTGGTGAGCGGAGCCGAACCATCGCCGGACGGTTGGGCCGCGCGCTGCTCGACGGCCGTGAGCGCTCGGGCCACCGTCTGGACGTCCAACGCGCTGGCGGTCACCACAGAGGAGGCCTCCCCCCCGGCCTCCCCCCCCGTGCCCCATGTCTCTTGCCCCATGCCCTCCAAGGGGTCGAAGTCGCACGCCCGGACCATCGACTCGATCATGCCCTCCAACCCCATCCGCATCCCGTCCTCGGGCGAGAAGATCTTGGCGACGCCGTAGGCCTCGAGCTCGGCGATCTCGTCCGGCACGATGACGCCGCCGCCGCCGCCGAACACCCGGACGTGGCCCGCGCCCCGCTCCCGCAGGAGGTCGACCATGTAGGTGAAGTACTCGACGTGGCCGCCCTGGTACGACGAGATCGCGATGCCCTGGGCGTCCTCCTCGATCGCCGTCCGCACCACGTCGTCGACTGAGCGGTCGTGGCCGAGGTGGACGACCTCGACGCCCTGCGCCTGGAGGATCCGCCGCATGATGTTGATGGCCGCGTCGTGGCCGTCGAACAGCGCGGCGGCGGTGACGAAGCGGACGGGGTGCGTGGGCGTGTACATGGGGGCCGGAAGGGCGTCCGAAAAGGGTGCGGGGCACGGTCTCGGGACTTGAACGCGCCGCGGAACAGACCGTTCTTGACCCCGTGTCGCCGCCGTCCCCGACGTCCATGCGCCGCCTCGTCCCCGTCGCCGCCCTCTTGCTCGCCGGCTGCGCCTCGCTCGGCCCGACGCCCAGCGAGACGCCCGGCGTCGAGACCCGGGGCGACCTGGTCCGGGCGTTCTCCGAGCGCGGGTGGCGAGCCGTGCCGGTCCGGTTCGTCCGGCCGGTCGGCGTCGTCGGCGAGGGGACCGTCTACCGGGTCGAAGGGCGGACGGTCGTCGTCTACGACTACGCCTCGCCCGAGCAAGCCGCCGCCGCCGCGCCGGCCGACGTGGTCCGGCTCGTCCGGTTGGACGCGGGCCGGGGCGTCCAGGCCTACCGCCGCCCGGCGCTCGTCGTGCTCACGTACGGCCGCCTGCGGACGGCGTTCGACCTCCGGCTGGCCGACCTGCTCGCGGGGCCGTCGGTGGCCCGCGCCGAGCGCTAGGCGCAGCGGCTGGGAACGCCGGCCCGACGGCCGAGGCGTTCGTGCAGAGACGCTCCGGCGGACCCGCCTCCGCACGGACGGGCCCGGTCCCGGGTCTACCGGACCACGACGGCCCGGCGCGTCAGGACCTGGCCGTGCGCCTCCAGCCGGACGACGTAGACGCCGGCCGCGAGCGACCGGCTCGCCAGCGCCGCTTGGTGGTGCCCGGCGGCGTGCTCTCCGTCGGCCAGCACGGCGACCTCCCGGCCCCGCACGTCGTAGACGGCGACGCGGACGGGCCCGGCCTCGGGCAGCGCGAACGCGACCCGGGCCGTGCCCGACGACGGGTTCGGCGCGACCGGGTCGAGCGCGAGCTCGGTCACGCCCGCTTGGGCCCCGGCCACCCGGTCCCCGACGCGCAAGACGAACCGGTCCTCGGCCGCCGCCCCGTCGGCGAGCTCGACCGTCGGGGCGAGGTCGAGGGCCGGGCGCGACGCGACGCGGAACCCGTACGCCGACTGGGACCGGACGTCGACCTCGGCGCCCGTCGCGAGGTCGACCAACGTGACGGGCAGGCCGTCCGGGAGGTCGGCGGTCCACCGGAGCGTCATCTCGGCGGCCGTGCCCCGCGCCTCGACCGCGAGCGTCGTCTCGCCGGCCGCGAACGGGCGGGCGTCGTACCCGACGAGCCGGCCGTCGGCGCGGCTCCCGACCAGAGCGTAGGTCTCGGCCGGCGGCTGGAGCTTGGCCGCGTCCTCGTCGGCGTCGAACGCGGGGCGGGCGTCGTCGGCGAAGACGACGGTGAACGCGCGGTCGGCGAGCGGGCCGCCCTCGGCGTCGGCCCCTTCGAGCGTGAACGCGAGCCGCGGCGACGGCGCGCGCCGGGCGGCCGACGTCGGGCCGACGGCCGAGACCGGGATCGTGAGCGTCCGGGGCCGGCCGTTCACGCGGGGCCCCTTGGCCCGGACCCGGAAGACCACCCACGGGCCGATCTGGTCGGGCGCGTCCTCGAACGACCGCTCGACGGGGTCGTAGACCCACACCGGCGCGTTCGGGCTCACGTTGTCGCCGCCGGGCCACCCGTCGATCCCGGTCAGGTCGAGCGCGCCGCCGAACGGGTTGGCGAGGTAGTTCATCCGGGTCCCGCCCGTCTGGAGCTCGACGGTCACCGGCTCCGTGTTGGGTTCGAGCTCGGTCGACAGCGTGAACGGGAGCTCGCGGCTGAGGCTCACGTCCGGGTTGCCGGCGACTTTGTCGTAGAGGTACCACCGGAAGGCGTGGCCCGGCTCGAGCGCCTCGCCGGTGCCGGCGGAGGCGACCCACTCGCCCGTGCCGACGTCGTACCGCGTCCACAGGTTGGGCGGGTCGGCGGCGGGGTAGTAGCCGGCCACGCCGCGGACCAGGTTCTGGGCCGCCAGGTCGTCGACGGTCACCCCGGCCGAGGGCGGGCCGAAAAAGCGCGCGCCGCGCGTCCCGTCGACGACGAGGGTTGTCGGGCCCTCCGACGGCGCGACGTACGCTTCGAGCGCGACGAGCGTCACGTCGGTCTCGCCGTACTCCACGTCGACGGCGAACGGGGCCGAGACGCTCGCGAACGTCCCGGTGCAGCCGCCGGCGCAGGTGAGGACGGCGAAGGCGTCGCCCTCGGCGACATAGGTGTTCGGGACGACGGTGACCGCCAGACCTCCTTGGATCTGGACGGTCCCGTTCACGGCCGTCCCGATAAACGTCCCGGCCGGGCGGAGCGCGACGCCGAGCCCGGCGCCCAGCGTGATCCCGCCGGTGGCCGGGTTGGTAAAGGTCACCGTCGAGCCGACGGTGCTGAGGGGCCCGACGGCGTCGAGCGTCCCGTCGAGCGCGAGGGCCACGTTCGACGCTCGGACGGCGGAGGCCGCGCCGATCTGGACGGTGACCTGGGCGCCCACCGGCCCGACGAGGGCGAGGGCGAGGATGGGGAGGAGACGTCGGAGCATGAGAGCGAGAGAGAGGGCAGGGGGGCGACGGCCCTACTGCACGTTGACGAGGACCTCGATCACCCCGGCCGTTCCGTCGAACGGCTGGAGCGCCTTCCCGATGACCATCCCGACGCCGATCCGGCCCGGCTCGCCGCGCATCGCGTGGCCCGCCGTCGACGACGTCACCAGGAGGTCGCCCCGGCGGATCGGGCCGCCCTCGCCGGTCACCTTCGTCGGGACCACCCCGACCACGCCGACGGGGACCGTCTCGTCCGGTGAGATCGCGGGGTCGGCCAGGAGGAGGCCCGGCCGGGTCGCGTAGACGCCCGCGATCGCCGTCGAGTACGGGCCAGCGGCCCGTTCGAGGTGACGGTCGCGGTCGGGCGAAATCGCGAGCACGTCGCCGGGCCCGTAGGCTGCCGGGCCTCCGATGACCTCGAACCGCTCGGCAAAGTCGGCCCCGCCGCCGATGAAGGCGCCGTCGGCGTAGACGTTGCCGTCGGTGTCGATGCGGGCGACGACGTTGAAGTTGTCGTAGTCGTCGGCGGTGACGAAGTCGGCGACGGTGGTGCCGCCGCCGCTGTTCTGGATGGCCCGGAGGGCGACGCCCTCCCCATAGGTGACCCCTTCGAGCGCGGGGGCGGACGTGGCGGGGTCGACGTTCAGGAACTGCCCACCGCGCCCCGACGTCGCCGTGCCGAATACCGCGGAGCCGGCGCCCTCGGTGAAGACGTCAAGGGCGAAGCCGTCGTTGTCCGCGTTCAAGATGCGGAACTCGCCGGCCTTCCCCGCAGCGCTCTGCTTGATCCCGACCACGGACGAGCCCGTGCCGGAGTTGCGCCCCTGCACGCCGGCGCCTGTCCCGTCCGTGCGGCCGAAGACGGCCGAGAACGTGTTGGCCGGGTTCTCGATGATGAACGTGCCCGCCCCGCCCGCCCCGGCCGTCCGCGCGTCGATTGCCGAGGCGGCGTTGGCGGCTTGCTGGATTCGGAACAGGCCGGCGTTCCCGCCCATCCCGTTCTGCTCGGCATAGAGGGCCGCGCCGAGGCCGTAGTGGTTCGCCTGGAGGGCCGGCGCCGCCGTGTCCGTGTCCTCGTGGCCAAAGTACCCGGCCTGCTCGAATCCTGGAGCGTCGTCAATGACTGAGAAGAAGCCGGCCCCTGTGCTCTCGCCCAAGCCGACCACTCCACGGTCGTGGTCCAGGACGGCGCCCACCCCGTAGAACCGGCCGTCCGCGGTGACCCGCGCGTCGTCGGGGCCGAGCTTGATATCCCCGTCGGGGGCCGCGTAGAGCAGCGTGTCCCCGTCGGTGTTGGTGACGAGGAACCCGTCGGTCTGGGCGAGGGCGGAGGGCGCCAGCAGGACGGCGAAGAGCAGCGCGGCCGTGAGGCGAATCGTGCGGGACATGAGAGCGGGAGTCGGTGACGGAAGCGGGTGCGCCACCCCCCCGTCGCGGCCTCACGGCACTGCGCGCGGGGTGAGTTGGGCCCCGTGGGGATGCTAGTCCGTCCGTGGACTCGGTCGCGTGGGCAGGAACTGCCCATATTCCGAGGCCACGCGCTCCGGCCCCTCTTCGGCCACGACCAGGGGCACGTGCTCCTCGACATCCCCGGCGCGGCCCCGATCGTCACCGACGGCCTCGACCCCGGCTCGCTCGACACGTACGTCCGCGACTACGCCGAGCGAGACCCGTCCGCCGAGCTACCGGACGGCTAGCCGAGCCGGACGGTCGCCGTGTGCTCGGCGCCGTCGGAGACGAGCGGGATCCGGGCCTCCCCGTCCTCGACCTCGGCGGCGGCGCCGTCGGCCTCGGCCGAGGTCGCGCCGCCCGGCCCGTCTCGGACGACGCGGATGACGTAGACCGTTCCCCGGGCGTCGGTCCGGTAGCGGATCGTGTAGCCGTCCCAGTCGTCGGGCACGCGGGGTGTGAGGCACAGGGCCTCGGCCTCGCGGCGGAGCCCGAGCACGCTCTCGACCGACACGCGCCACATCCACCCGGCCGAGCCCGTGTACCACGTCCACCCGCCGCGCCCGACGTGGGGCTCGACCGAGTACACGTCGGCGGCGACGGCGAACGGCTCGGTCATGTAGCGGTCGGCCGCGGCCGGCGTCCGGGCGTGGTTGACGGGCAGGATCATCCGCAGGAGCTCGGCCGCGCGGTCGTGGCGGCCGGCCTCGGCGAACGCCCTCACGGCCCACAGGACGCCGTGCGTGTACTGGCCCCCGTTCTCGCGCACGCCCGGGAGGTAGCCCTTGATGTAGCCCGGGTCGTGGTCGGTCACGTCGAACGCCGGCGTCAACAGGCGGATGATCCCGGCCCGCTCGTCGACCAAGTGCTGATCGACCGAGTCGAGCACGGACTCGGCGCGATCCGGCGGGGCCACGCCCGACAAGATGGACCAGCCCTGGGCGATGGCGTCGATCCGGCACTCGTCGTTCTGGGCCGAGCCGAGCGGCGTCCCGTCGTCGTAGAACGCGCGGCGGTACCACCGGCCGTCCCACCCGTCGGCGTTGAGCGCCCTCACCAAGTCGGCGCGGTAGGCCCGGTAGCGCTCGGCCCGCTGGCGGTCGCCGCGTCCCTCGGCAATGGGGATGAACCGCTGGAGGATGTGGGCGAGGAAGAACCCGAGCCAGACCGACTCGCCCTCGCCCTCATTCCCGACCCGGTTCATCCCGTCGTTCCAGTCGCCCGAGCCCATGAGCGGGATCCCGTGGCGGCCCTTGGTGAGCGAGATGTCGATGGCGCGGGCGGCGTGCTCGTACACCGAGCCGGTCTCGCCGGACGGTTGGGGGACCATGAACACCTCGTCCTCGCCGGGCGCGAGCGCCCTCGCGGTCAGGAACGGGGCCTCCTCGTCGAGCATCGTCTCGTCGCCCGTGGTCGTCAGCGCGAACGCGACGGCGTAGGGGAGCCACAGCAGGTCGTCGGAAAAGCGAGTGCGGATGCCGGCGCCGGTGATCGGGTGCCACCAGTGGAGGACGTCGCCCTCCTCGAACTGGTGGGCCGCGTTCTTCAGGATCTGGGCCCGCGTGAGGTCGGGCCGGGTGTAGACGAGCGCCAGGCTGTCCTGGAGCTGGTCGCGGAACCCGTAGGCCCCGCCGCTCTGGTAGAACGCCGAGCGGCCCCACAGCCGGCACGACAGGTTCTGGTACAGCAGCCACCCGTTGACGAGCACGTCGAGGTCGGGGGCCGGCGTCTCGACCTGGACGGCGCCCAGCGTCTCCTCCCAGAACGCCATGACCTCGGCCAAGGCGAGGTCGGCCGCCTCGACCGTCCCGTACCGGTCGACGAGCGTGCGGACGTCGGCGACGGTCTTGGCCTGGCCGAGCAGGAACACGACCTCGCGCGTCTCGCCCGGGCCGAGCGCGAGCGGCACGTGGACCGCCGCGCACGGGTCGAGGTCGGTCTCGAGCCGGCCGTCGAGCGGGCCGCCCGCGACGACGGCGTCGGGCACCGAGGCGTGGCCGTTCCGCCCCAGGAACGCCGCCCGCCGCGCCGAGACCGACGCGACCTCGGCCCCGACGACGGCGACGAACGCGCGCCGCCCGCCGAACGTCTGGTTGTACGGGTTGTGGGCCAAGAGCGCGCCCGAGTCGAGGTCGCGCTCGACGATCACGTAGGGCGCGTTCGGCTCGCGCCGCTCGCCCAGCACGAGCTCGGCGTAGCGGTACAGCGACAGCCGCCGGGGGCTCCCGGACGTGTTCGTGATCCGCAGGCGGACCAGCTTGACGGGGTCGCGGCGGGGGACGAACGCCGTCGTCTCGGTCGCCAGGCCGCCCCACGCCGTCGTCCAGGTCGTCCGGCCCCAGGCGTGGCGGGTCTCGTAGGGCGCCGGCGCCGGGGCTGGGCGCGGCGTCGGCGTCCAGAAGACGCCCGTGTCGTCGTCGCGGAGGTAGATCGACTCGCCGGCCGGGTCGGTGACGGGGTCGTTGGACCAGGGCGTGAGCTTGTTCTGCTGCGAGTTGCGGGCCCAGGTGTAGCCCTCGCCGCTCTCGGTCGCCGTGAACCCGGCGGCCCGGTTGGCGACCACGTTGATCCAAGGGAGCGGGGTCCGGTCGTCGGCCTTCCCGCCCTGCTGGCGGACGACGTAGGCGCGGCCGTCGTCGGTGAACCCGCCGTAGCCGTTGTCGAACTGGAGCCGCTCGTAGGGCTTCTCGGGGGCTTTGGGCTCGATCCCGGCGTCCGTCAGCCGGCCGACCGCGTCGGGGTGGGCCGCCGGGAGCGCGGCGGTCCGCGCGGGGGTGGCCCCGTCGCCGGCCCCGTCGCCGGCGATGTGAGCGTCGAGGGCCGCGTCGATCTCGTCCCGCTCGGCCATCGCCTCGGCCTCGCCGACCGTGGGGCCCAGCAGCTCCGGGACCTCGCCGTGGAGCACGACGCGGGCGGCGGTCAGGAACAGGGTGAGGTCCTCGTCCGGCATCCCGTCGGACCGGCGGACGAACACGCCGCCGCGCTGGCCCAGGAGCGCCCGCTGGGGCGATCCCTCGACGGCCTGCGTCAGCGCCTCCTGCAAGCTGTCGGCGTAGCTCGGTGGGTGGTCGTTGAGCACGACGAGGTCGACTTCGAGGCCACGGCGGCGCCAGAAGGCGTGCATCTTCAAGAGCAGGCGGAACGCCTCGAGCTGGTCCATCGACGACGTCCGGTAGAGCAGGACCGGCAGGTCGCCCGAGACGCCGTAGGCCCAGAGCCCCGACTGCGGCCGCGTGTTCCGCTGGCGGACGTGGGGCGGCGCGGCGAGCCGGGGGTCGCCGTAGAGCAGGCGGCTCGCGAGCTCCTGGGCTTCGAGGGCTTGCTCCCCGGTCAGGCCGAGGTGGCCGAGCTCGACGAGCCCGTACGTCGAGGCGAGCTCGAAGGCGCGCTGGGCGGCGTCGGGGTGGTCGTAGCGCTCGGCCAGCCGCTCGGCCTCCTCGCGCGACTCGGCGACGGCGAGCGAGAACACGACCTGGGCGCTCTGCTTCGGCTGCAGCGTGACCACGCGGCGGAGCGAGACGACGGGGTCGAGGACGGCCCCGGCCGAGCGCGACAGCCGGGCGCCGGGCGCGAGCGCGGCCGGCGCGTCGAGCGTCCGCCCCCGCCCGACGAACCGCATCCGGTCGGTCTCGTACTGCAACGGCGAGATGGCCGAGCGGTCCGCCCGCGCCAGCCCCTTGTCGGCGACGGCGTGGACGAGCCACCGGCGGACGTCGTCCTCGGCGCGGGGCCGGCGCGTCGCGATGAGCGCGTTGTTCTTGGGGATGTACTCGGTCTCGACGAACAGCTTCGAGAACGCGGGGTGGCCCAAGTCGCCGGCCGGCGGCTGGAGCACGACCTCGGCGTAGCTCGTGAGCTCGATGGTGCGCGGCCGGTCGGCGTAGTTCGTGATGGTCACGCGGCGGACCTCGACGTCGTCCTCGGGCGAGACGACGGCCTCGGTGAACGTCTCGATCCAGTCGTCGACGCGCGCCGTCTCGACCTTGTTGAGGTGGACCCAGACGTCGTAGCGGTCGGGCGCGGCGGCCGAGGTCACGGGCTGCTCGGCGCTCGACCAGTACCGCCCGGTCTCGACGTCGCGGACGTAGACGAAGAACCCGTCGGCGTCGCGCGTCCGGTCGCCGTGCCACCGCGTGAGCGCGACGTCGTTGAACCGGGAGTAGCCCGTGCCGGACGTCGTCAGGAACGCCGAGTAGCGGCCGTTCGACAAGAGCGCGCCACGCGGTGTCACGCCGTCGGTGCTGGCGCGGCCGAAGTGCTCGACGCGGGCCTCGACCGGCGCGATCTCGACCGGCTCGACCTCGGCCTCGTCGAGCGGGTGCGGGTCGACCTTCTCGACGACCGTCGGGACCCGCTCCTGCAACAGGATCTCGACCGAGCGGACGAGCGGGTCTCGGTGGAACCGCTCCTGGAAGCGCCCGCCGTCGAGGGCGTTCGCGACGGCCAAGAGCCCCATCCCCTGGTGGTGGGCCATGTACGACCGGACGACCGAGACGCCGTCGTCCTCGGCGTTCGATACCCGGCCCGGCGTGTAGTCGAGGGCCTCGTAGTAGCCGTACTCCCCGAACGCGCCGGCCGCGTCCAGCTTGGTCAGGTTCGACAACGCCCGCTCGGGGCGGATCAAGAGCGCCAGCAGCGTCGAGTACGGCGAGACCACGTAGTCCTCGCCCAGCCCACGCTTGAGGCCGAGGTACGGCACGCCGAACGCCCGGTACTGGTACGTCAGGTGGAGGTCGAGCAGCGCGTAGCCGCTCTCGGAGATCCCCCACGGGCGGTCCTTCGAGCGGCCGTAGATCCGCTGGAGCGAGACGGCGTTGTAGCAGGCGTCGTAGAGCAACGTCCGCTCGTAGAGCCGGGTGTAGATCGCAGGCATGAGGTACTCGAACATGGTCCCGCTCCACGACAGCAGCGCGCGCCGGGCCCGCGTGACGCGCGTGGGGCGGCTAAGGTGGAACCAGTGCTCAGGCGGCGCTTCGCCCTTGGCGATGGCCAGGAGCGACGCCAGCCGGGCCTCAGACGCGAGCAGGTCGTAGGTGAACGAGTCCTGGCGGGCCATCCCGGCGTCGTAGCCGATCCGGAAAAGCTGGCGCTCGGCGTCGTAGAGCGGCCGGAAGTCCATCTCGCTGACCATCACGTCGGCGCGGTCGGCGAGGTCGCGGGCGGCGTCGAAAAGAGCGGCGACGGCGGCGCGGGACTCTTCGAGCGCGGCGCGGACGGGCCCGTCGAGGGCGCCGTCGGCGAGGGCGAGGGCGACGCGGTGCGCCAGGCCGCCCAGCGTCGTCGCGGCGTCGAGGTCGGCGAGGTCGTCCGGCAACGCCACGCCGTCGCGGAGCCAGGGGGCGACGGCCTCGATCTCGGTGACGACCATCTGGGTCTGGGCGGCCAGCTCGGCGGCCCGGTCGCGCGTCTCCTCGGGGTCGTCGGCGACGGCGGCGGCCAGGGTCAGGGCGGCTCGGTCGAGGGCGACGATCCGGGCGTGCCACCCGGCGACCCCGCGCGGCGCCCGCTCGGCCAGGACCCGGCCGACCGCGTCGTGCGCGTCGCGGGCCGGGCCGGTCACGGCGGGGACCTCAGCGAGCGTGTCGCGGAACCCGTCGAGCACCCGGGCGCCGGGCCACTTCGCGTCGGCCGTTTCGAGGACGCCCTGCTTGAGCGTCAGGAGGGCGCCGGCCAGGTTGCCCGAGTCGACCGTCGAAACGTAGCGCGGGGCCATCACGTCGCCGGTCTCCGTCGAGTACCAGTTGTAGAGGTGGCCGCGGTAGCACTCCAGCGCCTCCACCGACGCCATCATCTTCTCGAGCCGGGCCAGCTCTTCCCGGCGTCCCAGGTAGCCGAGGTCGCGGGCGGCCTGGACGGCGTTGAGCGCCAGCCCGATGTTCGTGGGCGACGTCCGCCGGGCGAGCCCCTGGGCGGGCTGGACCTGCAAGTTGTCCGGCGGGAGCCAGCGGTCGCGCTCGGTCAGGATCTCGTCGAAGAACCGCCACGTCCGCCGGGCGACGGTCCGCAAGCGGAGGCGGTCCTCGTCGGTCAGGCGGTAGTCGTCGCGCTCGATGTCGCGGCTGACGGCCCGGGCGATCCAGGGCGCCGCGATCCAGGCCGCCGCGAACGGCAGCGCCGTGATCCAGGCGATGGGCTCGGTGAACGTGACCGACGCCAGCACGATGAGCCCCCACCCGACCGACGCCCACATCGACCGGGGCACGTCGCGCGTCGACTCCTCGGCCTGCTGGGCCGTCGTCCACTCCAGCAGGTTCTGTTTCGAGACGGCCATCCGCCACAGCGTCCGCCCGATGGCGTCGAGCATCACGACCGACTGGTGGGCGAGGAAGGCGACCGACAGCCCGATCTGGCGGGCGTGCATCTGGACGTCGGCCCAGACGATCCGGAGCCAGCTCGACGTGACGGTGTCGGGCGGCTGGAACAGGAAGCCGTGGGCGGCCGGCGCGTAGATCGGGAACGCGAGCACGAACAGCGCGATGAGCGTCCAGACGAACGGCGAGCCCGGAAGGACGGTCCACGCCAGCAGCAGGAAGATCAGCAGCGCCGGCGGCGTCAGGCTCCGGCGGAGGTTGTCGAACAGCTTCCACCGGCCGACGACCGACAGCGGGTTCTTCCGCCGGGCCCCACGCGCGTCGCGGACGCGCGGCATCAGCCAGCCCAGCAACTGCCAGTCGCCCCGGACCCAGCGGTGCTGGCGGAGCGCGAACGAGGCGTAGCGCGAGGGGAAGTCGTCGAACACCTCGACGCCGGTCGCCAGCGCGGCCCGGGCGTGGTTCCCCTCCAGCAGGTCGTGCGACAAGACGGTGTTCTCGGGCAAGGCCCCACCGAGGGTGTGGCGGAAGGCGTCGACGTCGTAGAGCCCCTTGCCGGTGTAGATCCCCTCGCCGAACAGGTCCATGTAGGCGTCCGACACGGCCGTCGTGTACGGGTCGACGCCCGGCCGGCCGGCGTAGACGCGCGAGAACAGGGTCTGGCGCCCGCTCTCGGGCGAGATCGAGACGCGCGGCTGGAGCACGCCGTAGCCCCGGGTCACGCGGCCCTTCTCGGGCGACGACCGGGGCCGGTTGAGCGGGTGCGCCGCCGTCGCCACGAGCGCGCGCGCGCCGTCGGGCGTCGTCCGCGTGTCGGCGTCGAGCGTGAGCACGTAGCGGACGGCGTCGCCGGCGGTCGCCGTCCGGAAATCGCCCTCGACGACGGTGTAGCTGGTCTCGGCGTCGGGGTCGCGGAGCAGGTCGTTGAACTCTTCGAGCTTGCCGCGCTTGCGCTCCCAGCCCATCCAGACGCCCTGCGCGGGGTTCCACAGCCGCTCGCGGTGGAGCAGGAAAAAGCGGTCGCCCGGGGCCCCGTCGCCCTGCGCCCTCGCCGCGTGCGAGCGCTCGTTGAGCCGGCGGATCGCGTCGCGCGCGGCTTGGACGGTGGCTTGGTCGCCCGGCATGGACTGTTCGGGCGCGTCGGCCCAGTCGGTCAGGAGCGCGTAGCGGAGCGCGGCGTCCGGGTTGGCGAGGGCGTGGACCTCGAGCCGCTCGGCCATCTCGCGCGCGTGCTCGGGCGACGTGATGAGCGTCGGGATCACGACGAACGTCCGGTGCTCGGCCGGGACGCCGTCGTCGAAGGCGAGCCGGGGGAGGTGGCGCGGCGGGAGGAACCGGACCACGTTCCAGTTGACGAACGTGACGGCGAAGTCCAAGACGGGCAGGAACGCCGCGGCGACGGTCAGCGCGAGCCAGCCGGCGTCCGCCCCGCCCGCGTCGGCCACGAGCACGGCGGCGAGCAAGCCGAGGGCCGTGACCAGCGCGATGCTGCCGAGGTAGACGAACGTCGGGTGCCGCTCGGCGAACCAGTAGAGCCGGCGGCTGGGCCGGGCGTGGTACCCGGCCGACTTCCCCAGCGTCCGGACCCCGGGCCCGACGAGCCAGTGGCCCACGTGGTCGGCCGTGTCGGCGTCGGGCCCGGCCGCGTTGGGCGTCGGCGAGTCGGCGTCGTCGGGCCGGGCGGCGCGGGCGTCGGCGGCCTCTCGGGCGAGGTCGAGCGCCCGCTCGGCGACGCCGAACTCGGTCTCGCGCGAGCGCCGGGCGATCCGCTCGGTGACGTGGCGGTAGCGGTCTCGCGTGGCCTCGTCCATCTGGGCGTAGACGCCGGCCGGGTCGTCACGGAGCGTCTGCTCGACGGCCGAGAGCCCCTCGACGAAGGCGGTCCAGTCGGCGGCGGCGGCGGCGCGGAGGGCGAGGACGGCGTTCGCAATGGACCCCTGCCACTGGGTCTCGCGCTGGGTCTCGATCCGCTCGACGTCGTCGAGGGTGAGCCGGCGGGCGCGGAGGCGGTGCTCGAGCCATTCGAGGGCGGTCGCCGAGCCGCCGCGCGCCTGCAAGCCGGACGCGAGCGCGAGCGCGAACGGGCCCGAGATCGGGGCCTGCTCCCGAGCGACGGCCGCCAGGTCGGTCGCGACGTCGGCGGGGTCGTCGCGGGCGGCAAGCGTCTCGGCCCAGCCGGCGGCGGCGACGCGGTCGGCGCGGGCCTCGCGGAGCGGGCGGGCGAGCGCGGCGACGCGCTGGGCCAGCACCACGCGGAGCAAGATGGGGAGCGCCCACAGCTCGGCCAGCGTCAGGAGCTCGACCTCCTGGTAGCCGGCCACGAAGTCGCGGAGGTGGCCCGGGTCGACGGCGTTGTCGGTGTGCTCGGCGAGGTTCTCGAGGAGCTCGTAGATCCGGGGGAGGCCCTGGTACGGCCCGGCCGTCAGCTTGGGCAGGACGCGGTAGTAGGCCCGCGGGAGCGCGGCCTCGGCCTCCCTCGCCTGGTCGCGGACGATGTGGTAGTTGTCGAGGAGCCACTCGGCCGCCGGCGTCAGCGTCTCGCCGGCTCGGCCGGCCGCCGCCAGCGTCCGATACGCGCCCGTGAGGTCGCCCAGCGCCTCGCGCAGCAGCGGGCGGAGCGGCCGGCCCCGCGCGGGCTCCGTCTCGACGGCCTGGGTCCGCGCCAGCCGGCGCGCGTGCTCGGCGAGGTGGACCGGCTTGAACAGGCTCTCGACGGTCGATCCGGGCACGGGTAGCGGAAGTGGAGGCAGGATGAATCTAGACCCTGCTCAGCCCCTTCCGGCCCGACGCGGAAAATCGGGGACGGGGGACGGGGGACGGGGGACGGGGGACGGGGGACGGGGGACGGGGGACGGGGGACGGGGGACGGGGGACGGGGGACGGGAAGGTGGCCGTCGCCGGAGCCGACCGCAAGTGACGAGGCCACGGGTTGCCCGGAGCTTTTCCACGTTCCGCCCTCACTCCTCCAGCCATCCGCCCTCGAAGCCGCAGCGGCGGAGGCCGGCGACGAGGGGGCCGCACGACCGCATCAGGTCCCAGATCTGGCCCGACCGGTGGTTCTCGACCGCCAGCACGATGGGGCCCTGGTTCAGCGCGTAGTGGTGGATGGAGATCCACCCGAGGTCCTCGTCGCCGTCGGGGAACGTCGGGTTGTAAGACGCCTCGAACCCGAATGCGTCCGACCGTCCCTTGTGGCTCGCCGCCAGCGCGTCGAGGCACTCCAAGACGGCGTCGGGCGCGAACGGCAAGCTGGCGATCGCGGCCCACGGCGCCAGCGTCCCGTCGTCCGGCCCGAAGGGGACGCCGCGGGCGCGGTAGCTCCAGAACCGGCGCTCGCGCCCGCCGACCGTGTGGACGGCCGGCCCGGGCCCGTCGCTCGCCGTGATGCCCCACGAGGTCGGGCCGTAGCCGGCGAACCCGCGCGGGTTGCGGACGGCGTACTCGCGCTGGACGAGCGTCGCCCGCCGGCTGTTCTCGAAGTAGTCGACGGGCTCGCCCAACTCGTCCGACTTCCGGCGCATGGCCCGGTCGCGGATCCCGCGGAAGTCGATCCACAGGTGCGAGAACTGGTGGATAAAGAGGGGCCCGGCGTAGAGGTAGTCGTGGCCGTAGATCCGCTTCCAGCGGTACGGCCGGGTCGAGGCCTCGAACGCGCTCGGCGAGACCGGGTGCGTCGGCGAGCCGGCGGCCAGGGCGTAGAGGACGAGGGCCTCGGTGTAGCCCTCCCAGCGGGAACGCAAGAAGCCGCGCTCGGGCGTCCACCCCATCGAGACCGTCTCACCGCCGTCGAGGGCCCAGTCCCACTCGACGGCGCGGTAGAGCGCGTCGGCGCCGTCGCGGATCTCGGCCTCGGCCGGGTCGTCCTCGTCGAAGAACGCGGCGGCGCAGAGCAGGCCGGCCATCAGGATCGCCGTGTCGATGGTCGAGAGCTCGCTGCCCCACGCCCGCCGGCCGTCGACCATCCCCAAGAAGTGGTAGAAGAACCCCCGGTGGCCGGCGCCGTCCTCGGCCCCGTCCTGGGGCGCGTCGAGGAAAAAGCGGACGGCGGCCAAGGCGACCTCGCGGGCCGCCGGCCGCCGGACCCACCCGCGCGCGACGGCGACCGGCAGCGCCGACAGCCCGAACCCGACGGCCGCGATCGACGCCGGGCTGTCCGGGGCCGTGCTGTCGACGACGAGCCCGTTGGCCCAGTTCGTCTCGCGCGCGAAGTAGTCGAACGAGGCGTGGTGGACGGCGGCGAGGAGGTCGGAGGTCTCGGACATCGGGCGTGAGCGGGCGAGCGCCAGGGAACGGGCGGAACGCGGTTCGGGTCCGGTAGTGCTTCGTCACGAGGAGCTTGCAGAGGCTTCGGCGCGCTCTGGATGCGTGATGCGTGATCCTCCCCGATGAGAGTCACGCATCACGGATCACGCATCCTCACTCTGGGCCCTGCCGGGATCGTTTCGTCGCGGCACTAGGCGGGAACCGGGCCGGAGGGGTACGGTATTCGTCGCAACAACTAAACATCCCGATGTCCCTCCTCTCCCCCTTCGCCCTCGGCCCGCTCTTGTTGCCCAACCGGGTCGTCCTGGCCCCGCTCACGCGGAGCCGCCACGCGGGCCAGGTCCCGACCGACCTCGCGCCGACGTACTACGCCCAGCGCGCTGGGGCCGGCCTCCTGATCGCCGAGGCCACGCAGGTGTCGCCGCGCGGCCAGGGCTACCCCGACACGCCCGGCATCTACACCGACGAGCAGGTGGAGGCGTGGCGAGGCGTCACCGACCTGGTCCACGCCGTCGGCGGGCGGATCGCGCTCCAGCTGTGGCACGTCGGCCGGGTGTCGCACTCGTCGTACCACGGCGGGGCGCGGCCCGTCGCGCCCTCGGCCATCGCGGCGACGGGGAAGGCGATGACGCCGGACTTCCAGATGGTCGACTTCGAGACGCCCCACGCGCTCACCGCCGACGAGATCGCCGAGACCGTCGGCCAGTTCCGGCACGGCGCGCGGCTGGCGCGGCAGGCCGGGTTCGACGCCGTCGAGATCCACGGGGCCAACGGCTACCTCGTCGAGCAGTTCTTGTCGTCGGGCTCGAACCGGCGGACCGACGCTTACGGCGGCCCGGTCGAGCACCGGCTCCGGTTCCTGCACGAGGTAACCGAGGCCGTGCTCGAGGAGTGGCCGGCCGACCGCGTTGGCGCGCGGTTGTCGTTCGGGGCCGGCGCGAACGGCGTCCGGGACGACGACCCGACCGAGACCTTCGGAGCAGCGGCCGAGATGCTATCCGACGCCGGGCTGGCCTACCTCCACGGCATCCGCCCGAACGCGCAGATGGGGACCACCGGCGGGCTCGACGGGCTCGATGCGATCCGGCTCTTGCGCGACCACTTCGGCGGGGCCGTCATCGCGAACGCCGGCTTCGACCGAGAGCAGGGCGAGGCCATCGTCGACGCGGGCGCGGCCGATCTGGTGGCCTACGGCCGCCCGTTCTTGGCCAACCCGGACCTCCCCATCCGCTTCGCGGCCCAGGCCGCCGGGCTCGACGCGCCGCTCAACGAGCCCGATCCGGCCACGTTCTACGGCGGCGGCGCCGAGGGCTACACCGACTACCCGATCTGGGACGGCCGGCCCGCGGAGGCGGCGGACGCCCGGCAGGCGGCGTAAGCTGGCGGCCCCCGCTCGCGTCGGCCCGACGCCGTCTTTCCCCCAGGGCAACCGCACCCTCGGCATTCGACCATCCCTCCCCCCATGTCATCCTGAGCGAATGCGAAGAGCCTGGCCCCGCGGAGGCGGGGGATCTCGACGCGGACGTCCAGCCCCTGGGGAGCGGTGCCGATGGGCGGAGCGGATCGCGCTGAGATCCTTCGCTCCGTCAGGATGACAAGTCGGGGGAGGTTGTGATCGTCTTTCTTCCCTCCCCGCTCGTGCGCCTGCTCCCGCTCGCCCTGCTCTTCGCCCTCGCCGCCTGCGCCGCCGACCCGGAGCCCACGTCGGCGGAGCCGGACGCGGCCCCGGACACCGACGTCGCCCAGCCGGCCGTGGCGGTCTCGGCGGAGGCCGCCGCCA
Source organism: Rubrivirga sp. (assembly GCF_965213695.1). Taxonomy (GTDB): domain Bacteria; phylum Bacteroidota; class Rhodothermia; order Rhodothermales; family Rubricoccaceae; genus Rubrivirga. Next base: position 3,628,279 of record NZ_OZ243912.1, read on the forward strand.
ACCACGCGCTCGGCGTCGGAGACCGGGCACCGGACTTCGAGCTGCCTGACGCGATGGGGCAGACAGTCCGCTTGCAGGACCTCTTGGTCGACGGGCCCGTCGTGCTCACGTTCTACCGCGGCGCGTGGTGCCCGTACTGCAACACGCAGCTCCGGGACTACCAGGACGCCCTGGCCCAGGTCGAGGCGACGGGCGCCCGGCTGGTCGCCGTCTCGCCCCAGTCGCCCGACAGCTCGATGTCGATGGCCGAGCGGAACGACCTCGCCTACCCCGTCCTCTCCGACGCCGGCGGCGAGATCTCGAGCGCCTACGGCCTGCTCTTCCAAGTCGACGACGAGACGCGAGCGCGCTACCACGCCGTCGGCGTCGACCTCGAACGCTACGCCGGGGCCGCGCCGGGGACCGACGCCGCGTGGGCCTTGCCCGTCCCGGCCACCTACGTGATCGACCGGAGCGGGACCATCCGCGCCGCCTTCGTCGAGGCCGACTACACCCAGCGGGCGTCGCCGCGCCAGATCTTGGACGCGCTCGGCGAGGTGGGGTGACACCGTGCCCTGCTGATGTGCCCCCGTTTGGACCTGAGGGGAGTGGGGCGTCTGGGGGTGTAGGAGGGGACGCCCCGTCCTCCCGGAGTTGGGATCATCCACACCACACCACACGCCATGATCCGCGCCCTCGTCGCCGCCGTCCTCCTCGTCGCCGGGTGCGGGCCCGACCGCGCCGCACCGTCCGACCGCGCCATCTCCGCGCGCGTGGCCGAGGCCGAGGCGCGGCTCGCGGAGACCGAGGGCGGACGCCTCGTGGCCCAGGCCATCGAGGCGCACGGCGGCCTGGCGACGTGGTACCGGGCCGGCCCGCTCCGCTACCGCTACACCTACACGCGCCTCGACAGCACCGGCGCCCCGGCCGGCGACGCTATCGACACGCGCCAGCTGGTCGACCCGTGGTCGGCGCGGGCCGTCCACACACTCGCGGCCGACTCGTCGGTGTCGTTCGGGTGGACGGGGGCCGAGGCGTGGGTCCGCCCGGCAGGCGCGGAGCTGGCGACGAACGCCCGGTTCTGGTCGCTCACGCCGTACTACTTCGTCGCCATCCCGTTCGTGTTCGCCGACCCGGGTGTCCGGCTGGCCGTCGCCGCGCCCGACACCGTCGAGGGGCGTCCGGTCGACGTCGTCCGAGCCACGTTCGAGCCCGGCACGGGCGACGCGCCGGACGACTACTACGACCTTTTGCTCGACCCCGCGACGCACCGCGTCCGTGGCATCCGCTACGTCGTCTCGTACGCCGCCTTCAACCCCGACGGCGGCCACACGCCGGAGACCCTGATGCTGTACGACGGCGAGCAGACGGTCGGTGGGGTGACGGTCCAGCAGGGCTTCCGCTCGTTCGCGTCGGCCACGGGCCAGCCCAAGGCGCGGGGGACGCTGACGGAGCTGGCCACGGCGCCCGACACGCCGGCCGCCGCGTTCGCCGTCCCCGCCGGTGCCGAGGTCCAGGACAGGCTGTAGCTACAGCCGCTGCTCGGCGCTCGACGCCCGCCGCACGGTCCCGCCGACGACCAGCCCGGCCGCGATCAGCACGATGTTCTTGACGATGTACTGGCCCTCCAGCGTCAGCGCGAACAGGTCCAGCGGCGACCCGAGCGGCCACGTCGAAAAGCACACCTCGGGCAGGACGACGAACGGCAGGAACGTGCCGGGCATCTGGAGCGCCAGCAGCAGCAGCGCGCCCCGCGCGAGGGGCCGGACCAGCAGCATCGCGCCGATCAGGATCTCCCACACTGCCAGCACGGGATAGAACACGTCGGGGTCGACGAACGGGACGGTCGCCTTGACGAGCGCCTCGGCCGGGCTCAGGCCGGGCACCAGCTTCAGCGCCCCGAACCACACGAACACGACGCCAATCGCGTAGCGAAGAAGACGGACGCCGTGGCGGCGCATGAACCGGGCGACCCGGTCGTCGAGGCGGTCGAGGGACGGGTGCGGGAGGCGGGCGAGGTCGGTCATGGCGGCGACGGTGGACCGTCCGGCAACGTGTGCGCCCAGCGCGTGCCGCCAACGGCCGGTGAAGAGGCGGGGGACGGCGTGCGAACCCTGCCCGCTCCGGGCAGAGACGGTCGGCGTGTGGGCCGATTTGTGCCACGCAGACGGCCGTGCAGACCGGTATTCTCTCGGCCCACCGACCTGCGGATCCGTGCGCGCCCTCGCCCTCGTCGTCCTCCTCCCCGTCGTCGCCGTGGCCCAGCCCGCCGCTCCTCGGCCCGGGACGATGGGCGCAGCCAAAGCCGTCGCCCTCTCGACGGTGCCGACGGCGGCCTCGCTCGCCGTCGGCTACCTCTTGGTCGAGCGGAACGACGACGGCGCGAGCCTGGGCGGGAGCCTGGGCGCGGTCCTGATCGTGGGCGGCGTCGCGATGGGCCCGTCGGCGGGCAACCTCGTCCTGGGCGAGTGGACCGACGCCGCGACCGGGGCCGGCCTCCGCCTGGTCGGTAGCGCGCTCCTCGTCGGGGCGCTCGTCAGCAGCGCGTTCGCGAGCGAGGGCCCGTCGGAGTTGGCGGTGGCCGCGGGCGCCGGGGGTGGTCTGATGATCGTCGGCGGGGCGGTCTACGACGTGGTCACGGCCGGCGTCAACGCCGGCGCGCGGCAGGGCATCCGGGTCGGACCCGGAGGCGCAGGCTTGTCGCTGACGGTCGGGCTGTAGGGCGGCGACCCGACAGAGGGGACTGGTCCGTCCGCACCATGTCCGCGACCGCGCGCTGGCGGACGTTGCGCCCGCCCCACCCCCGGCGTTCCATGCGTGTCGCTCTCCTCCTCGGCGCCGCCCTCGTGGCCTCGGCTGCCTCCAGCCAACCCGTCTCGGGCCTGCCCGCGTCTCGGCCCCCCACCGAGGCGCCGTCCCCGCCCACGACCGAGCCCCTCCAGACGTCGGCGGCCGGGGCCTATCTCGCCTCGGCCGGGGCGACGGCCGGCTCCCTCGCGCTCGGGTTCGCGCTCTACCACGTGCTCCCGGCGAGCGACCCGGAGAGCGACGCGCCGTCCCCGCGCGCGGTCGGCGTAGCAGTCATGGCCGGCGGTGCGCTCCTCGGGCCGTCGGTGGGCAACCTCGTGCTCGGTGCGGGCACGGACGTCCAACGAGCCACGCGGATCAAGATGGCCGGCCTGGCGGCCGGAGCGGTGATCGCGCTGGGCTCGACCGTGGTCATCGCCGGGTGCTTCGGGGGCTCCGCCTGCGCGCCGACGGTCGAGACCATCGTGTACGTGGGGGCTGGGGTGGCCGCCGTTGGCGTCGTGGCTGGGACGGTCTACGACCTCGCCACGATTCCCCGCAACGCGGCCCTCGCGCAGGCCCACCGCGAGGGCCGCCGGACGGTTTCCCTCCGCCCCGGCGGCGTCGGGCTGGCGCTGAGCGTCGGGCTGTAGCGCACCGCTAACGCGGGCGCTCGGCGCGGGGTGGCCGACCGGTCTTTCGACCGCCGCCGCGGTAAGTTGGCACGCCGCCGTCCTCCCCCCGACGTGATCCGCCGCCAGCGGGCCATCGACCTGCTCCTCCAGCTCGCCGTCGTCGTGGCCGGCGTCACGATCTCGCTCGGGCTCGACGAGTGGCGGAGCCACCGGGCCGACGTGGCGGAGGCCGAGCAGCTCGCGCAGCGGCTCCGGGCCGACCTCGTGCTCGACCTCGAAGCCCTCGACGTCAGCACCGACCGGATCGGTCGGATGGCCGCCGCCTACGAGCGGCTCCTCGCCCCCGACGCCGCGTCGCTCCCCGACGACTCCCTCGACGTCTACGTCGACTACGCCGTCTCGTACGTCCTCTTCCCGCCCAACGACGAGGCGTACGAGGGGATGCGCCAGACCGGCACCTCGGCCCTGCTCGACGCCGACCTCCGGGCCGACGTCATCCGCCTCTACACACAGACGTACGGGCGGACGGCCGAGTGGGACGACATCAACCGCGGGTTCGTGCTCGAACGCATGATCCCCTACCTCGAGGCGAACGCGCCCGAGACCTCGGCGCGGATCGAGGGGGCGACGTGGATCGGCCTGTCGACGGCGTTCCGCGCGCTCCAGGACGACGTCCACTTCCGCAACCTGCTGCGCACGAACCTGCTGTTCAAACAAGTCCAGCGGACCGTCTACGACTCGACGACGGCCGCCGTCCGGCGCCTGGCGCCCCAGCTCGCGGAGTAGCCTACCCCTCGTACTCGCCCCAGACCTCGCGCAGGCGCCCGGCGACCTCGCCGACCGTCGCTTGGGCCTCGACGGCCTCGAGCACGTGGGGGACCACGTTCTCGTCGCCGCGCGCCGCACGCTCGACGGAGTCCATCGCCGTGGCCCACCGCCCGGCGTCGCGGGACTGTCGCAGCGCCTGGACGCGGGCCACTTGCTCCTCGCGGACCGCGTCCGACACCCGGAGCAGCTCGACCTCGGCCTCGTCGCCCTCCGCCTGGAAGCGGTTGACCCCGACGACGACCTGCTCGCCGGACTCGATCTCGCGCTGGGCCCGGTACGCCGACTGCGCGATGCGGTCCTGGTAGAACCCGTCCTCGATGGCGGCGACGGCCCCGCCGAGCGCGTCGACCTCCGCGATGAGCGCCCGCGCCGCCGCCTCGATGTCGGCCGTCAGCCGCTCCACGAGGTACGAGCCCGCGAGCGGGTCGACGGACTCCGTGACGCCGCTCTCGTAGCCCGATCACCTGCTGCGTGCGGAGCGCCAACGTCGCCGCGGCCTCGGTCGGCAGCGCGAGCGCCTCGTCGAACCCGTTCGTGTGGAGCGACTGCGTCCCGCCCAGGACGGCCGCCAGCGCCTGGAGCGTCACGCGCGGGACGTTGACGAGCGGCTGCTGGGCCGCCAGCGTCGAGCCCGCGGTCTGGGTGTGGAACCGCAGCATCATCGCCTTCGGGTCGGTCGCGCCGAACCGGTCGCGCATGATCTCGGCCCACAGCCGGCGCGCGGCGCGGAACTTGGCGACCTCCTCGAAGAGGTCGTTGTGGGCGTTGAAGAAAAAAGAAAGCCTCCTTCCAAAGGTGTCCACGTCGAGCCCGGCGTCGAGCGCGGCCCGGACGTAGGCGATGCCGTCGGCGAGCGTGAACGCGAGCTCCTCGACGGCCGTGGCGCCGGCCTCGCGGATGTGGTAGCCCGAGATCGAGATCGTATTCCAGCGCGGCACTTCCTCGGCGCACCACGCGAACGTGTCGGTGATAAAGCGCATCGACGGGCGCGGCGGGTAGATGTAGGTCCCCCGCGCGGCGTACTCCTTGAGGATGTCGTTCTGGATGGTCCCCCCCAGCGTCTTCGGGTCCGCCCCCTGCTCCTTGGCGACCGCGACGTACAGCGCCAGGAGAATCGGCGCCGTCGCGTTGATCGTCATCGAGGTGGTCACGTCGGCGAGCGGGATCCCGTCGAACAGCTGGCGCATGTCCTCGATCGACGCGATGCTCACGCCGACCTTGCCGACCTCGCCCTCGGCGACGGGGTCGTCGGGGTCGTAGCCGATCTGGGTCGGCAGGTCGAAGGCGACGCTCAGCCCGCGGGCGCCGGCCGCGAGCAGGGCGTGGTACCGCTCGTTCGACGCTTGGGCCGTCGAGAAGCCGGCGTACTGGCGCATGGTCCAGAGCCGCTGGCGGTACATCTCGGGGTAGACGCCCCGCGTGAACGGGAACTGGCCGGGCTCGCCGAGCCGGTCCGCCAGGTCGGCGGGCAGGTCGGCGGCGGTGGCCGCGGCGGGGACGGCGAGGCCGGACGAGGTCTCGGCGGGCGGGGTCTCGGTCATGCCGCTCTCAGATGCTGTTTGGGACGAGGAGATCAGGTCCCCTCTCCACCCCTCGGGGGGAGAGGGTGAGGGTGAGGGGGGCGGTCGGGACGAGCAGTGGAGCCGTTGCCGCACCTCCGGCCCCTCACCCTGTCCCTCTCCCAGAAGGAGAGGGGACGTCGTAGGCCGCTTTGGATAGACCCCCAAACAGCCTCTCAACGCCCGACGCGCGCCCGGGTGCCGGGGCGGGGACGGTGGCCGTCGCCGGGACCCGCCGCGAGCGACGAGGCCACGAGTTGCCCGGAGCGTTCCCACGACGCCAGCCCCCTCATCCCTCGTCCCTCGCGCAGGCGTCGGAGCACGACGGCGGGCGTGGGCATCAGGCCCCCTCGTTCTGCGGCGCGTACTTGCTCCCGCGCAGGACCTCGACGTTCTGGAGGTAGACGATCACCGAGTGGTGGGCGAAGTACCGCTCGGCCACGTGCGCCGCGATCCGGTCGGCCACGGCCGCCGGCACGATGGCCTCGATCTTGACGCTCGGCCCGCCCCGTGCCGCCCGGACGCCCCGGGACCCCTCGCCCTGGACGTCGGAGATCGTGTGGCCCGTCGCCCCCAGCGTGTGGACGGCGTCGAGGAGCCGGTCGCGGATGGCCCGCTCGGCGATGATCGTGACGAGCCGGTGGGGGACGGTCTGCATGCTCAGCGGTACGGGGTACGAAGTACAGGGTACGGCGGGGCCTCTCGGCTGCGGGCGCGGTACCTCGTACCAAGTACCCCGTACCCGCGCGGCGCCGGCCGCGCGTCAGCCCAGCCACTCCGCCATCGCGAGGTAGATCGGGATGCCGAGCGTGAGGTTGAACGGGAAGGTGATGCCGAGCGAGGCCGTGAGGTAGTACGCCGGGTTGGCCTCGGGGAGCCCGACCCGGATGGCCGCCGGCGCCGCGATGTACGACGCGCTCGACACCATCGCCCCGAGCACGGCCGCCCCGCCCACCGACAGCCCGACCTGCCCGCCCACCCAGACGCCCAGCGCGCCGTGGACGACGGGCATCAAGATGCCGAACGCGACCAGAAACGGTCCGACGGCTTTGAGGTCGCGCAGGCGCCGGGCCGCCGTCATCCCCATGTCGAGCAGGAACAGGACGAGCGCGCCCTGGAAGCCGGCCACGAAGAACGGCGCGACCGTCGCCGTCCCGTCCTCGCCCGCGACCCACCCGATGGCCATCCCACCGACGAGCAGCACGATGCTCCGGCCTGTGACCACCTCGCGCAACGCCTCGCGCCACGACCCCGCGTGGTCGCCGCGCGCGTACGCGATCATCAGCCCGACGATGATGGCCGGCACCTCGAGCACCGCCACCAACGCCGGCATGAACCCCTCCGAGGGCGTCCCCGCGAACGCGGCCACCGACTGGGCGGCGATGAACGTGACCGCCGAGACCGAGCCGTAGTGGGCCGCCAGCGCCGCCGCGTTCGTCCGGTCCATCCGGCCGATCCGGCGAAGCACGGCGTAGGCCGTCAACGGGGTCAACACGCCGAGCGCGAACGTGCCGAGCACGGGCCCGGCGACCTCGGCCAGCGGCGTCTTGCTCAGCGCGACGCCGCCCTTGAGCCCGATCGCCAGCAGGAGGTAGATCGAGAGCGCCTGGTACAGCGGCTCTGGGATCTCGAGGTCGCTCTTGAGGGCGACGGCGAGCGCGCCGAGCACGAACGCCAGCACGACCGGGGAGAGCAGGCTTGCGAGCAGGATCTCGAGCATGGACCGGGGGGCGCGCGCCCGAAGCTACCGTGCGCGCGCCGACCCGGCGGCCGGGCCTACTCGCCCTGGGCCAGCGAGTACGCCCGCTCGCCGTCGAACGTGTACAGGTTCTCCGTCTTGATCACGTCGAACCCGGCCTCGACCAGCCGCCCCTGGAGCGCGACGACCTGGCCCGCCTCGACCGCGTCGCCGGTCGCCACGAAGCGGCAGCGCCAGTGGTCGGTCCAGAACGTCTCCGGGAGGCCCTCCGGGTACACCTTGACGCCGCGGTTCGTGATCAGCTTGAGGCGGAGCCCGTCGCCGTCGCGCTGGCGGAGCGCGTCGCCGAGGGTGTCGGGCTGACGGCCGTCTTGGTCCCAGTCCAGGAAGACGTCGACGCCGACCAACGCCTTCTCGGCGCGCGGCGTGGGGCGGACGGCGACCGAGACCTCGGCGTCGGTGTAGTGGGCCGCCGGCAGCGTGGCCGGCGTCTCGCCCAACCGCTCGATGACCGCGTCGGCGAACTCGGACGTCGAGACCGTGCGCGTGCTCTTGTCGCCGGTGATGTCGCCCGTGTGGACGCCGGCCTCGAGTGTCGCCAGCCAGGCGTTCTCGATGGTCTCCGCCAGCCGGTCGAGGTTGAGGTGGTCGAGCATCATGATGGCCCCACGCAACAGGCCCGACGGGTTGGCGATCCCCTGCCCCGCGATGTCGGGCGCGCTCCCGTGGACGGCCTCGAACATGGCGATGTCGGTGCCCACGTTCGCCGACCCCGCCAGCCCGACCGAGCCCGACGCCTCGGCGGCGATGTCGGAGATGATGTCGCCGTAGAGGTTCGGCGCCACGATCACGTCGAACGTGTCGGGCTTCGCCCCGACGAGCGCCGCGCCGATGTCGATGATCCGATGCTCGGCCTCGATCTCGGAATACTCCGCCGCGATCTCGTCGAACACGCGGTGGAAGAGCCCGTCGGTCAGCTTCATGATGTTGTCCTTCGTCATGCACGTCACCTTGCGGCGGCCGTGCGCCCGGGCGTACTCGAAGGCGTAGCGGACGATGGCCTCCGAGCCCGGCCGCGTGATGAGCTTGAGCGTCTGCGTGACCTCGGTCGTCTGGCGGTGCTCGATGCCGGCGTAGGTGTCCTCCTCGTTCTCCCGGATGATGACCAGGTCCATGTCCGGGTGCGGCGAGGCCACGTACGGGGCGTAGCTCCGCACCGGGCGGACGTTCGCGAACATGCCCAGCGACTTCCGCAGCGTCACGTTGAGGCTCTTGTAACCGCCGCCCTGGGGCGTCGTGATGGGCGCCTTGAGCAGGATGCGGTGCCGGCGGATGGTGTCCCACGACGCGGGCGCGATGCCCGACGTGTGGCCGCTCCGGTAGACCGCCTCGCCGACCTCGACCGTCTCGGTGCGGAGCGGCGCCCCAGCCGCCTCCAGGATCCGCAGGGTGGCGTCCATGATCTCCGGCCCGATCCCGTCGCCGTGGGCGACGGCGACGGTCGTGGTCGCGGTCGAGTCGGGAGCGTCGGCGGCGGAGCGGTCGGCGGGGGCGTCGGTCATCAGGCGGAGGGGTCGGGGGTGGAGGGGCGCGGGCCCCGTCTACGCCGCTCGGCCGCTGCGGAGCCGGGCCGTCCGCGAAACCCTCCCGAAGCCGACGGACCAACGCGGCCGGCGGTCAGAACGCGAACTGGCCCTGGACCACGACCAGGTGGGCGGGAGCGCCGGCCACGTCGCGCCAGGCGTAGGCGGCCGTCAGCCGGGCCGTCCGGTAGCGCTCGCCGAGCGCCGCGCTCGGGCTGTAGCTCGCGCCGGCCGTGAGGTAGGTCTCGGCCGGCCCGCCGGCCGGCCAGAACCGCTCGGCCCGCCCGAACGCCTCGCCGTGGCCCAGCACCCGGACCGCGCCCAGGCCCGACACGCCGAGCGCCGTCTGCGCCCCGACCCCGCCGGCCGACTCGTACCCGACGGCGAGGGCGTCGGCCTTGAACCGGACCGGCTGGCTCCCGGGCTCGGCGCCCCAGTACGCGAACGCCCCGCCCGTCACGTACGACCGCCGGACGTCGCCGACCGCCGTCCGCTCGTTGCCCCCCACGTTAACCCCGGCGAACGTCCCGACCTCGACGCCAGGCAGCGCCGGGGGCTCGTGACGGGCGGCCCCGCTCACGGCGATCCCCACCCGGTCGACGCCGGCCGTCACCGACGGCGACTCGATCCCCTCGCGGAAGTTGGCCTCCTCGCGCGTGAACACGCCCGACCCGTCGTGGACGAACAGCTCGAGGAACGTCGGGCCCGCGTCGTACCGGACGTCGACGCCGATGTCGCGGCCCGAGCCGCCCAGCGTCCCGTCGGCCCAGCGGCCGACGATGGCGGCCCGGTCGACGGCGTCGATCTCGCGGTGCGACGTGGCCACGGACCCCCGCGGCTGGGCCCCCGGCACGCGTCCGGCCCGGACCTGGAGCCGGTCCGTCACGAACACGACTCCGTACATGTCGACCGGCCGCACGTTGCCCGACGACCCGTCGATGTCGAACTCGAACCCGACTCGGTTTCGCCACGTCACACGCGACTCGAACCGGACGCGCCGGAGCCCGAACCCGAACCGCTCCCGCCCGTCTGCGCCGTCGTCCTCGGAGGCGACGGAGACGCGGGCTGGACGGTCCCGGCCAGGCGGACCGTCAGGCCCTCGGCGGTCTCGACCTCGACCTGGGCCACGACCGGGACCGCGACGAGAGCGGCGAGACAGACGGGCAGCAGTCGAACGAGCACGGGCGTCGCGGAGGCGGGTCCCGGAGTCTACCGAGGCCGCCGTCGAGCGGGCGTCAGAACGCGAGCTGTCCCTGGAGGATCACGAGGTGGGCGTCCGGGAGCGCGGCCCCGTCGCGGTACTGGTAGGCCAGCGTCAGGCGGGCCCGGTGGTACGGGCCGCCGAGCGCCGCGCTCGGGCTGTAGCTCGCGCCAGCCGTGACGTAGTCGTCGGGGTCGCCGTCGACGTCGGACCAGTACCGCTCGGCGCGGGCGAACACCTCGCCGGCGCCGAGGCCCACGGCCCCCAACGCCGAGACGCCGGCGCTCTCTTGGACGCCGGCGCCGTCGTCGGCGTACCGGAGCGCGAGCGCGTCGAGCTTGAGCCGGACCGGCTGGCTCCCCGGCACCGCGCCCCAGTAGACGTGGGCGCCGCCGGTCGTGTAGTCCCGCCCGCCGAGGCCGCGGTCGGTCCGCGCCGGGTCGGCCCCGTTGACGCTGGCGAACGCGCCGACCTCGACGCCCAGCCCGATCTCGTAGGCCGCCGCCGCGGACACGGCCAGCCCCGTCGTCTCGGGCCCGCCCACGATGTCGGGGCTCGAGATCCCCTCGCGGACGTTGCCCGTCGCCCGGCCGAACGTGCCCGCGCCGTTGTGGACGGCGACGGTCGCGGACGCCCGCTCGCCCGTGACGGTCACGTCGGCGCCGAGGTCGCGGCCGTCGCCGCCCAACGTCCCCCCGAACCACCGCTCGACGATGGCCGCGCGGTCGACGGCGTCGATCAGGAAATACGGGGTCAGGATGCCGCCTCGCGGCTGGGCCACGGGGAAGTAGCCGACCCGGGCCTGGACGCCGTCGGCCACGTTCGCGAACGCGAACAGGTCGACGCTCTCGACCGTCCCCGACCCGCCGTCGACGTCGTACTCGACGCCGGCCAGGTCGCGGTACAGCACGCGGGCCTGGATCCGGGCCCGTCGGAGCCCGGCGCCGTACCGGACGGCGTCCGTCTCGGTGTCGCCCCGGACGCTGCGCTGGACGGCCAGACTCACGCGAGGCTGGACACCCCCGGAGACCACCAGGTCGAGGTCGGGGGCCAGCGCGACGCGCTGGGCGCTGGCAGACGGGGCCGCCAGGAGGACGGCGAGGGCGAGCGCCGCGAGGCGAGCTGCTGCGGGGAGAGGACGCATGGGTCGTAGATGACCGGCGGCCCGAAGCGCGAGGGGTGCGCCCCGGGCCGCCGGTGGTCCGTCACAGGAGGCGTGGCCTCCGGGCCGGTTACTGGTTGATCGTCTCCGCCGTGATCATCGAGTCGTCGAAAAAGGTGACCTCGCCGGTCGCCACGTCGTGCATGGCGCCGATCACGATCAGCTTGCCTTGCTCGACGAGCCCGTGCATGACCGGGCTCCGCTCGACCATGTTGCGGACGGTCATCTCGACGTTCTCGTGGGCCACCGCCTGGACGTACTCGGGGTTCGACGACGACTGCTCGCCCGGCACCATGTCGCCGACGGCGTAGACGGCCGGGGCGATGTTCGAGAGCGTCGCCGTCAGGTTGCCCAGCTCGACGTGGTCACAGGCGCCCTTGACCGCGCCGCACTCGGTGTGGCCGAGCACCACGACGACCTTCGAGCCGGCCGCGGCCGTCGCGAACTCGAGCGAGCCCAGGATGTCGGTGTTCACGAAGTTGCCGGCCACGCGGGCCGAGAAGATGTCGCCGACGCCCTTGTCGAAGACGATCTCGTGCGGGACCCGGCTGTCGATGCAGCCCAGGATCGCCGCCATCGGGTACTGGCCGCCGGCCGTCTGGCGGACCTGGCCCATGAAGTCGCGCTCGACGGCGGTCCCGTCGAGGAACCGCTGGTTGCCGTCTTTGAGGCGCTGGATCACCTGCATCGGAGTCAGCGCGGCCTGGGTCTCGGCCGTCAGCGCGAGGGTGGGGTCGTAGTCGTACGACGTCGTGACCTGGGCCTGGGTCGAGGAGCAGCCGACCAGGAGGACGGCGGCGAGGAGGGGGAGAAAGCGGAGGGTCTTCATCGGGGTGTATGCGTGTGGCCGAGCGCCAGCCGAACGCTGGCGAGCCGGGGAGGGAGTCGTCGGCGCCGGACGGGGGTCCGGGACGACGTGAGTGCAGCTCGCGGAGCCGCGGGCGGGACGTCGCGCGGCCCGAGCGGGGACGGCGCGCGGCGGCTAGCGCGGCGGCGGGACGGGCGGTGGGATTACGTCGCCAGTGTGCCGCCAGCCCTCTGCGGGCACGACCGCTCGGGCGCCAGCGGGCGAGACCGCCCGTGTGTCGGTGTGGACCGCGGCCTCCTCGCTGGGCGTCGGCTCGGCCTCGGCGGGCGCGGTCTCGTGGGCCTCGACGGTCACCGGCGCCTCCGTCCACGCGACCGCCGCGACGCCTACGAGGGCGACGACGAGGCAGGCGAGCAGGGACGTCCAGCGCGGCATGGGCAGTGGAAGCCCTTTCTTCCGATCCTCGTTCCCACGACCTTCCTCCTTCGCCCCCGCTTAACGAATCCAAGTTGTGCCCCTGGTCTTCGGGTCCATCAGGACCGAGGACGGAAGACCGCTCGAGACTCGTCAGCGAAGCCGGTCCCCGGTCCTCCGTCTCCGGTCCCACCCCCTCATTCGGTTCAGACACAACTCGGATCAACGATGTCCCCTCCCCCCTCCGGCCTCTCTCCCGACGCCCGCCTCCGTCACGAGCTCGTCGCCTTGCTGCGCGGCGGGCAGGCCCACACCGGGCTCCGCGCGCTCGCCGACGTCCCGCCCGACCGCGTCAACGACCGGGTGGCCGGCCTCCCCCACTCGCTCTGGGACCTGCTCGATCACCTCCGGTTTACCCAGGCCGACATCCTGGAGTACGCCACGGACCCCGGCTACCGCGACAAAACGTGGCCGGCCGACTACTGGCCCGACGGCGACGCCGGGCCCGACGACTGGGACGCCGCGCGCGACGCCTTCCGCACCGACCTCGACGCGCTCGCGGCGCTCGCCGAGACCGCCGACCTCACGGCCGAGCTGGCCTGGGCGCCGGGCTACACCGTCCTGCGCCAGGTCCTGCTCGCGGCCGACCACAACGCGCACCACCTCGGCCAAGTCGTCGCGCTCCGACGCCAGCTCGGGCTGTGGCCCCCGGACGGCGGCTGACGTCCGCCCCGGAGGAGGTATGATGCCGCGCCCTCCTTCCTCCGCCCTATGCCCGCCGACGCCGCCCTCGCCTCCACCGACACCGCCCGGCGCTGGGTGTACCCGTTCGCCCAAGCGCCGGCCGGCGACAAGGCCCTGCTCGGCGGCAAGGGTGCCGGGCTGGCCGCCATGACCGCCGCCGGCCTGCCCGTCCCGCCCGGGTTCACCATCACGACCGAGGCGTGCGTCGCCTACCAGGACGCCGGCCACCACTTTCCCGAGGGCCTGTGGGACCAGGCCGAGGCCGCGCTCGCGACCGTCGAGGCCGCCGCCGGCCGCCGCTTCGGCGACGCCGACGACCCGCTGCTCCTGTCGGTCCGCTCCGGCGCCGCCGTCTCGATGCCGGGCATGATGGACACCGTCCTCAACCTGGGCCTCACCGACGAGACCGTGGCCGCGCTCGCGCACCAGACCGGCGACGAGCGGTTCGCGTACGACGCCTATCGCCGGTTCGTGGCCATGTTCGGCGAGATCGTGATGGGCGTCGAGGCCGAGCGGTTCGAGCGGCTGATGCGGCGGGCCAAGGACCAGACCGAGGGCGGGCGCGACACCGACCTCTCGGTCGACCAGCTCAAGGAGATCGTCGCCCAGTCCAAGCGGGTCATCGAGGGCCAGACGCGGCAGCACTTCCCGGACCGTCCGCGCGAGCAGCTCCGCCAGGCCGTCGCCGCCGTGTTCGACAGCTGGGACAACGACCGGGCCGTCCACTACCGCCGCGTCCACGCCATCCCCGACGACATCGGGACGGGCGTGACCGTCCAGGCGATGGTGTTCGGCAACAAAGGCTGGGACTCGGGGACCGGCGTCGCCTTCACGCGCGACCCGTCGACCGGCGAGAAGGGGCTCTACGGCGAGTACCTCTTGAACGCCCAGGGCGAGGACGTCGTCGCCGGGACCCGGACGCCCCGGCCCATCGCCGAGATGGCCGGCGACCTGCCCGAGACGTTCGACGAGTTCCGGGCCCTCGCCGACCGGCTCGAGGCGACCTACGGCGACGTCCAGGACATCGAGTTCACCATCGAGCAGGGGACGCTGTGGCTGCTCCAGACGCGGACGGCCAAGCGGAGCGGGGCCGCCGCCGTCCGCGTCGCCGTCGAGATGGTGGCCGAGGGCGTCATCGACGAGCGGACGGCCGTCGCGCGCGTCGACCCCGACGCGCTCGAAGCGCTCCTGCACCCGGCCGTCGACGACGACGCCGACGCCGTGCTCCTGGCCGAGGGCCTGCCCGCCAGCCCCGGCGCCGCGTGCGGCCGCGTCGCCTTCACGTCGGACGACGCCGAGACGCGCGCCGCCGACGGCGAGCCGGTCGTGCTCGTCCGCCAGCAGACGTCGCCCGAGGACTTCCACGGGATGGTGGCCGCCGTCGCCGTCGTGACGGCCGAGGGCGGCATGACGAGCCACGCCGCCGTCGTGGCTCGGGGCATGGGGACGCCCTGCGTGGCCGGCGCCAGCGACTTGCGCATTGACCCGGCCCAGGGCCGGCTGCACGCCGACGGCCACACACTCGTCGCCGGCGACTGGGTCACGGTCGACGGCGCGACCGGCCGCGTCCTCCTCGGCCAGGTCCCGACGAAGGACCCCGACCTCGGCGACGACTTCCACACGCTGATGCGCTGGGCCGACGACGTCCGGACGATGGGCGTGCGCGCGAATGCCGACACGGGCGAGGACGCGGCCAAGGCGAGGCAGTTCGGGGCCGAGGGGATCGGCCTGTGCCGGACCGAGCACATGTTCTTCGGCGACGAGCGGCTGGCCGCCATGCGCCAGATGATCCTGGCCGACGGGGCCGGCGAGCGCGAGGCGGCGCTCCGCACGCTCCTGCCCTTCCAGCGGGCCGACTTCGACGCGCTCTTCCGCGCGATGGACGGGCTCCCCGTGACCGTCCGCCTGCTCGACCCGCCGCTCCACGAGTTCCTGCCGGACCTCCTGGAGCTCACCGGCCGGATCGCCGAGACCAAGCTCGCGCTCCGGCAGGCGGCCACGCTCGACGAGATGGACCGGCTCCTCGACGACTCGGCCGCGTCGCGCGCGCTCTTGCGGCAGGTGGAAAAGCTCCACGAGCAGAACCCGATGCTCGGCCTCCGTGGCTGCCGGCTGGGGATGCTCTACCCCGAGATCACCCGGATGCAGGTCCGCGCCCTGTTCGAGGCCGCCGCCGACGGCGTCGAGGACGGCGTCGGGGTGTTTCCCGAGGTGATGGTCCCCCTCGTGTCGACGGCCGCCGAGATCGAGACGCAGGCCGCGCTCGTCCGCGAGGTGGCCGACGCCGTCCTCGCCGAGCGGGGCGTCGAGCTGGCGTACCTCGTCGGGACCATGATCGAGCTGCCGCGGGCGGCGCTCCGGGCCGGCGACATCGCGGCGACCGCCGAGTTCTTCTCGTTCGGCACGAACGACCTGACGCAGACCACGTTCGGCCTGAGCCGCGACGACGCCGGCCGGTTCCTCTCGGCCTACGTCGAGCGCGGCGTGCTCCCCGCCGACCCGTTCCAGACGCTCGACGTGGACGGCGTGGGCGAGCTGGTCCGCCTGGGCACCGAGCGGGGGCGGGCGGCGCGGGCCGGCCTCAAGGTGGGGATCTGCGGCGAGCACGGCGGCGACCCGGCCTCGGTCGCCTTTTTCCACGGCGTCGGGCTCGACTACGTGAGCTGCTCGCCGTTCCGCGTGCCGGTCGCGCGGCTGGCGGCAGCGCGGGCCGCGCTTGCCGCCGAGGGCGCGTGAGGCCCGGTCGCTGACATCGGCCCCGTAGGGGCACGCCGCTGGCGTGCCCGTGACGACCGCGGTGGGACGAGGGCACGCCACCGGCGTGCCCCTACGCCCGACTTCCAAGGTGAGGCCCACGGAATCGGGCGGACTCGGACCCCACAGCGATGATAGGTTCGGGGCCGTTCCACACGTCGCCCGTCCATGCCCCGCCTCGGTCTCTTCCTCGTCCTGCTTGTCGCCGCCGCCGCGACGGCCCAGCCACAGGTCCCCCTCGCCATCGACTACGCCATCGACGGGACGGCGGCCTACGACCCGACGGTGCCGACGCCGGCCGACGTGCTCGGGTACACCATCGGCGAGCGGCACACGCGGCCCGAGGAGGTCGTCCGCTACCTCGAGGCGGTCGCCGCTGCGTCGCCGCGCGTCACGTTCGGGGTCCACGGGGAGACCTACGAGGGGCGGCGGCTGGTCCACGCGACGGTGACGAGCCCGGCGAATCACGCCCGGCTCGACGCGATCCGGGCCGCTAACGCGCGGCTGAGCGAGGCGCCCGGCACCGTTTCTGATGCTGAGCTGGCGACGATGCCGGTCGTCGTCTACCAGGGGTACTCGGTCCACGGCAACGAGGCGTCGGGGACCGAGGCCGCCCTCGTCTGGCTCTACCACCTCGCCGCCGCCCAGGGCGCCGACGTCGAGCGCCAGCTCGAGCAGGCCGTCGTCTTGATCGACCCGATGCTCAACCCCGACGGCCGCGACCGCTTCGCCGACTGGGCGAATGGCTGGCGCGGCGGCTCGCCCGTCGCCGACCCCGCCGACCGCGAGCACCGCGAGGCGTGGCCCTACGGCCGGACGAACCACTACCTCTTCGACCTCAACCGCGACTGGCTGCCGACCGAGCTGAAGGAGAGCCGCGCCCGGATGGCGTGGTGGCACACGTGGCGGCCCCAGGTCTCGACCGACCACCACGAGATGGGGCCCGAGGCCACGTTCTTCTTCCAGCCCGGCATCCCGTCCCGCAACAACCCCAACACGCCCGCGGCGACGGTCGAGCTGACCGGCGCCATCGCCGGGTACCACGCGGCCGAGCTCGACCGGATCGGGAGCCTGTACTACTCCGAGGAGAGCTTCGACGACTTCTACTACGGCAAGGGCTCGACGTACCCCGACATCAACGGGGGCGTCGGCATCCTGTTCGAGCAGGCGTCGAGCCGAGCGCTCCTCCGCGAGACCGACGAGAACGGCGAGCTGTCGTACGCCTTCACCGTCCGCAACCAGCTCGCGACATCGGTCTCGACGCTGCGGGCGGCCGTGGCCCTGCGCGAGCGGCTGCTCCGCCACGCGCGCGATTTCTACAGCGAGCCGCAGCGCGGGGCCTACGTGGTCGCCCTCGACCGGCGGCGGACGCGCGGCCAGGCGCTGGCCCAGGCGCTGGCGCGGAGCCGCGTCCGCGTCCACGCGCTGGCGGAGGACGTCCGGGCGGAGGGGCGCGTGTACCGGGCGGGCGAAGCGCTCGTGGTCCCGCTCGACCAGCCCCAGGGCCGGCTCGTGACGGCGGCGATGGAGCGGACGCTCGCCTACACCGACAGCCTGTTCTACGACGTCTCGGCCTGGACCTTCCCCCTCGCCTACGGCGCCGACGTGGTCCGGCTCGACCGCGCACCGGTGCTCGGCGCCCAGGTCGACCCGGCGTTCGACGGCGGCCGGCTGGTCGGCGGACGGGCGACGGTGGCCTACGCCGTCCGGTGGGACCGCTACTTCGCGCCCCGTGCGCTCCGCCGGTTGCAGGCGGCCGGCGCCCGCGTCCGGTCGGCGCAGACGCCGTTCCAGGCGTCGGCCGGGGGCGCGACGCAATCGTTCGACCGGGGAACGCTCGTCGTCCCGGTCCGCCAGCCGGGCGTCGATCCGGAGGCGGTCCACGCGGCCGTGGCCCAAGCCGTGGCCCAGGACCACGTCGAGGCGTTCGCGCTCGACACCGGGCTCACGCCGACCGGCGCGGACTTGGGCAGCCGCTCGTGGCCGGTCTTGCAGGCGCCGCGCGTCGCGCTGCTGGCCGGCGAGGGCGCCGACGTGTACGGCGTCGGCGAGGTGTGGCACCTGCTCTCCGAGCGGTTCGGCCACCCGGTCTCGCTCCTCGACCCGACCTCGCTGCCAGACCTCGACGATTACACGACGCTCGTTCTGGCCGACGGCTCGTACGGGACGCTCGACTCGACGGCGACGGCCCGTGTTCGGGCGTGGGTCCGCGACGGCGGCGTGCTCGTCGGGATCGAGGGCGGCGGCCGGTGGGCCGCTCGGGCCGGCCTGCTCGGCGCCTCGCTGAGGGAGATCCCGACCGACTCGACGGCCTACGAGTACGCCGACCGGCCCGCCGCGCGCGGCGCCCAGGCGCTCGGCGGCTCCATCGTCGAGGTCGCTCTCGACCCGACGCACCCCCTCGCCTACGGCTACGGCGCGACAGTCCCCGTCTTCAAGTCCGGCACGGCCCTGTTCGAGCCCGGCGACGCCGCCTCCGGCACCGACGTCGGCGTCTACGCCGAGACCCCGCTGTTGAGCGGCTACGCCTCGCGCGAGACGCTGGCCCGGCTCCCGGGCGCCGCCGCGCTCAAGGCCGGCCGGCTGGGCGCGGGCCGCGTGATCCTGATGGACTTCGACCCGGCGTTCCGCGCGTTCTGGTGGGGCACCGACGGCCTGCTCCTCAACGCCGTGTACCTGGGGGCGACGTTCTAGGCGCTGTGCGACCCCCTCGTCATTTTGACGAGGCTGTTTGGAATCGACTCAAAGCAGCCCACGAGGTCCCCTCTCCACAGGGAGAGGGACGGGGTGAGGGCAAGCCGAGCGCGTCGTCCTGCACAGAGAACCTTCGGAGCCCGTACCAAAGACCCGGTATCAGGATGACGAGGCGCTGCTTCCGCACACCCTCCGACACCGTACGCGGGCGGGGCACCCCGCCCCGCTTACTCGACGACCGGGGGCCCGCCGCCGGCCCCGTCGCCCTCGGCGCCCGTCGGCGCCGGCGTCGCGTAGTCGAGGAACCGGAGCGGCGGCTCGCGGAGGCCGTCCTCCATCTGCTGGAGCTCGTCGCGGACGTCGGCCGCGGCGTCGCCGCAGGGCCGGGCGGGGTCGCGGGCGATGCCCAGGATGCCCTCGCGCCGGTCGTAGTACGTCTCGTGGACGAAGCACGTCCCGTCCGGGTGGACGACGAGCCGGTAGCCCCAGAACGCGATCGCGGCCAGCCCCTCGGGCGAGGCGACCGTCGTCGACAGGAGGTCGAACCCGCAGGGCGGGGTGAAGGCGTTTCGGAGCATGGGGAGAGGAGCCGGGGGCCGGAAGGTCGGTCATTCCGTCCGTCCGCGCCGCCCGTCCCGGCGTGCCCCGCAGGGCGAGAGCTCAGGCCGCAACCGTCTCGGCCCGCTCGCGGATGCGGGCCAAGACCGCGAGGGCCAGGTCGAGCGCGTCGGGCGGCCCGGCCTCGGCGACGCGGCGGCGGACCTCGTCGTCGGAGAGGCGGTCGTCGGGGGTGAGGTAGCCCTCGTCCAGCAGGAACGCTTCGAGCCGCTCGGCCTGGCGGGCCTGGAAGCGGGCCACGTCGCCCTGGTGGAGGCAGTCGACCAAGGCCTGGGCGTCGCCGTCGGCGTCGCCGCACAAGGCGTCGACCTCGTCGAGGAACGCCTCGGTGACGGCCCCGGACGCTTCGAGGACGGCCCGGTCGACGGGGCGGCCCCGGCCCTCACGCCAAGCGGCTTGCCACGCCTGGACGGCCCGGGCCCGGTCGCGGGCCGCGTCGAGGTCGACGGGGACGCGCTTGCCGCGCTCGGCGGCGGCGCGGAGCTGGCCCCACGTCGCGTAGCCGCGGCGGAGGCAGGCCTCGACCTGGGCCGGCGTGTCGAGGAGGTACCACACGTGGAGCGCGTCGAGCGCGTCCCACCCGCTCCACGACGCCACGCCCACGGCGTCGGCGTAGTCGGCCATCGTCTGGCCGTCGGCGTCGGGCACGGGCCGGGTCGTCCCGGGCGTCGGCATCGCGTTGAGGTCGACGGCGGCGAGGGCCGTCGCGTCGGGGAGCCCCACGAAGTGGCAGTCGACGTCGGGGTGCTCCTCCGCCAGCCGATGCCACTTGGCGACCTCCTCGGCCTGGGCCGTGAAGTAGAAGACCTGGCGGCCCTGGCGGCACAGGTGCAGGACGGCCTCGACAATAGCGCCGGCCCGCTCGTCGTCCGAGTTGGCCAGGGCCTCGTCGAGCAGCAGCGGCAGCCGCACGCCGACCTCCTGCTGCTCGGCGAACGCGAGCCGGACGGCCAGCAGCAACTGGACGCGGGTGCCGGACGAGAGCTCGTCGAGGGCGTAGCCCCGGCCCCGCGCGGCGTCGAACGCCCGGAACGCGCCGTCGTCGAAGTCGAGGCGGAACCGGTCGTCGGTGATGTCGGCCAGGACCTCGCGGGCGCGCTTGAACACCTGGGGGAGGTGCTCGTCGCGCGTCTCCTCGGCCACGGCCTCGGCCAGGGCGTGGCCGACGAGCGCGTCGGCCTGCTCGTCGTAGACGGCTTCGAGCGCGTCCAGGGCCCGGGCGTGCTCGGCGTGGGCGGCGGCGAGCGCGCTCGCCCGGCGGGCCTCGCCGACGAGCGTCTGGATGGCGGCCTTTTCTTCGAGCCACTCGTCGCGGCGCGCGGCGCGTGTGTCGGCCTGGCTCCGGGCCTCGGCGAGCGCGGCCGAGTCGAGGGCGGCGGCCTCGGCCGTCCACCGGGCGTGAGCGCGGGCTCGGGCCGTCGCCTCCTCGGCCAGCGTCCGCGCCCGGGCGGCCTCCTCGACGGCCGCCGTGTAGGCCGGGAGCGCGGCGCTGAGGGCGGCGACCGCGTGGTCCGCCGGCTCCTCCAGCCCGAGCCGCTCCAAGAAGACCTCGCGCCCAGCCCGGGCCTCGGCGACGGCCTCCTCGGCGACCCCGACGGCGTCGTCCAGGCGGCCGACCTCGGCGCGGAGCCGGTCCCGCTCGGCGGCTTGGCGCCCGACCGTCGCCACGGCCCCGGCGGCGCTCGCGGCGTCGGTCGCCGGCTCCACCGGCACGCCGTCCAGGACGTGGTTGAACAGGTCGAGCGCCGTCTGGAGCCCGTCGCGGGCCCGGTCCCGAGCCGCGTCGGCGACGCCCAGGTCGCGGGCGGACTCCTGCCACGCGAGCACGCCGCGCGTGAGCAGGTGCAGGCCCTCCGGCGTCTCGGGCACGTCCAGGCCGAGGCCGGCGCCGATCTGCTCGGCTTGGGCGTCGAGCGCGGCGCGGTCCCCGTCGAGCCCGACGAGCGCCCGCTCGATCTCGTCCACGGCGTCCTGCCAGAGTTGGCGCTCCTTCTGGTCGAGGGCCGCCCGCTCGATCTCGTCGAGCCGCTTCTGGACGTCGGGGATGGTCCACGTGGCCGGCTCGGCGGTGGGCATCGCCGCGAACGCCTGGCGCGCGGCGGCGGCCGGGCTCTCGGCGGCCTCCGTCGCCCGGCCGAGTGCGACGGCCACCGCGGCGAGGGCGACGGCTCCCCCGAGGAGCCAGAACGCGCCCGGCGTCAGCCACACGCCGAGCGCGACGGCGGCGACGGCCAGGCCGGCGGCCCCGCCCCAGACGGGTGGCGGACGGAGCCCCGCCGGCGCGCGCTCGGCCTCGCTGGTGTGGGCGAGCCACCGGCGCAGCAGGTCGGCCCCGCGCGCCAGCTCGTCGGCGTCGTGGAAGCGGACGGCGTTGAGCCGGGCCTTGACCGCGAGCTTTTTGCCCTCGAACTCCTCGACGCGCCCCCGCACGCGGCCGGCGCGCTGGACGAACGCGGCGACGTCGCCCAGGGCGCCGATGTCGACCGTCGGGGCCGTCTCGATGTGGCCGCCCAGCTCGGCCCGGGCACGGCGCTCGCGCTCGGCGGCGGCGGCCCGAGCCCGCTCGGCGGCGTCGAGCGCGCGCGTGGCCGCCTCGACCTCGGCGGCGCGGGCGCGGAGCTCGGCCTCCTCGGGCAACGCGACGTCGTCCCACCCGTGGTCGGCCAGGGCGGCGCGGGCCTGGGCACGGCGCTTGGTCACCTCGGACAGCCGCTCCTCGGCCCTCCGCACGGCCAGGCCGAGGTCGTCGTAGCGCTCCTGCGTGTCGGGCGCGACGGCCACCAGCGCCGGGTCGAACTCGGCCACGACGCGGTCGGCGGCGGCGGCCTGGGCGTTCCGCTCGGCGGCGTCTTCGAGCAGGCGGTAGAGGTCGGCGAGCTCGGCGGCGTCGGCGGCCTGGGCGGCGCGGTCGGTGATCTCGCCCAGCTCGTGCTCCCGGGCGCGGAGCGCGTCGAGCTGGTGCTGGCGGCTCTGCACCGCCCGGGCCGCTTTCTCGGCCTCGGCCGTCACCTTGAGCCGCTGGGTCGGCGCGGCCTTGAACCCGAGCCGGTCGCGGATCGCGTCGAGGTCGACCCCGCCGGCGGCATCCCGGCGGACCCGGTCGGCGAAGGCGTCGCCGTCGGCCAGGAGGAGGTCGCCGAGCGAGAGCTGGTAGCGGTCGCGGAACGACGGGTCCGGCAGCGGGAGCCGGTCGGCCGGGGCCCCCTCGCGCTGGTACCGCGCCGCGCCGCCCTCGACCTCGACCCGCCAGTCGTCGCCGGCAAAGTGGAACGTGGCCGAGACCGTCGGCCGGTACGCCGCGACGGTCTCGGGCCAGAGCACGCCGTGGATGGCCCGCGCCAGCGTCGTCTTGCCCTGCCCGTTCGGCCCGTACACCACGTTGACGCCGGGCCCGAGCGCGGGCGCCGCGATCCCGGTCTGCGGGTGGCCGTAGAACGCGCGGACGGTGACGGCGGTAAGCTCGAAGCGGTCCATAGGGGGTCTCGCGAGTTCAGTGGGGGGCCGGAGCGTGAGGTCGTGGGGCGTAGGACGTGGGGCGTAGGGTCGGTCCCATCGATCGGCCCACGCTCCACGTCCTACGTACAGCCCGCGCCGACCCGCCAAGATGGCTAAAGCACGTCACGAGTCTGCTGGGCCGAGCGGCGCCGCGGTGGGCTCCACCGACGGGGACTGGCCCACCACCTCGTCCAGCATCCGGAACGTCTGGCGGCGGAGCCGGGCGACGGCCTCCGCCTCGAGGTCCGGCGGGAGCCGGTCGGACCGGCCGAGCGGCTCGAACACGCGCGCGCGCCTCGCTCGCTGGAGCGCCTCGACGCCGTGGCGGATGAGCGCGAGGTCGGACTCGGAGGGCGCCCCGGCGTCCAAGCGGAGCGCCAGCGCCGCCAGCGTCGCGGCGGGCCCGCTCCCCTCGGCCAGCCGGCCCAGGTCGAGCGCCGGCCGGGCCTGGTCGTCCACGCGGTCGACGGCGACGGTCAGCCCGCCGACCGCCGTGTCGGCGGTGTCGACGACCTCGGCCGCGACGCGCTCGACGGCCCGGTACGCCGGCGTCCGCCCGCGCAGCGTGAGCCGGACGACGGCCCGCCGCAGGGCCGGCGCCTCCTCGCGCACCGCGTCGGCGTGCGCGCGGAGCGCCCGGGCGACGCGCTCGCGGATCTCGACGGCGTCTTGGGCCCCGTCGAGGTCGGCCGACAGCGCGTCGTAGCGGACGGTCGCCAGCGGCAGCTTCTCGGCCGCGGCCGTCCCGTCGTCGGCGACCTCGACCAGCCACGCGCCGTGCGGGCCGGGCTCGCCGGGGTCGAGCGGCTGCAGCGAGCCGGGGACCAGCACGATCCGGCCGTCGCGCGTCTCCAGGCGCGGCGTGTGGACGTGGCCGACCAGCCACGCCCCGGCGCCCGTCGCCCACAGCGCGTCCATCGGGACCGGCGCGTACCGGCTGCCCACCGCGTCGAGGTCGGCGTGGACGATGCCGACCGCCGGGACGTCGCCCACGCCGGGGAAGTCGTCCAGCGGCGACGTGTGGACGGCGGGCCCGGCGAACGACCAGCCCCACAGCCGGACCACCTCGCGCCCGCCCCTCTCCAGCGACGCCGACTCCCAGACCTGCCCCCGCCCCAGCACGCGGACGCCGTCGCCCACGGCCTCGGCGACGGACCCGAGCACGTCGTGGTCGTGGTTGCCCGCCACGGCCACGACCGGGATCCCCGCGTCGACGAGCCGGTGGAGCGCCCGCTCCAGCACGCCGAACGCCTCGAAGTACTTGTTGCTCTGGTCCGCCACGTCGCCCGTCAGCACGACGGCGTCGACGGCGCGCTCGATGGCCTGGTCGACGAGCGACCGGACGACGGCCTCGACCGTGAGGGCCGGGTCGCCCGGCGGGACGCGGCTCGGGTACCGGCCGAGGTGGAGGTCGCCGCTGACGAGGAGGCGGGCGCGCGGTCCGGGCATGGCTACGGGGGGAGGGCTGGAATCTAGCGCTCCCGGATCGCTCGCCGGTCGAGCGATTTCAAGCGCCAGGGCGAGCGCGTTCTCCTTGAGTCATCGCTCCACCCGCCCCTCTTGTCGTCCTGAGCGGAGCGAAGGACCTCAGCACGAGCCATCGAGCCCGTCGGCACCGCTCCCTACCGGCTGGACGTCCGCGTTGAGATCCTTCGCGTTCGCTCAGGATGACACGAGCGGGAGAATGCGCTCGCCCTGTTTCGAGCGCCTCCACCGACGCTCACGCCAGGTGCGTGTCGAGCCAGCGCCGGACCTCGGGCTCGGGGAGCGCCCCCGTGAACTCGGCCACGACCGCGCCGTCGACGAACAGCTTGACGGCGGGGATGCCGCGGACCCCGAACCGCTGCACGAGGGCCGGGTGCGCGTCGGCGTTGATCTTGACGAGCCGCCAGCGCCCGCCGCTCTCGCGCGCCAGCGTCTCGAGGGTCGGGCCGAGCACGCGGCACGGCCCGCACCACGGGGCCCAAAAATCGACCACGACGGGCTTGTCGTGGCTCTTGTCGAGGACGTCGGTCTGGAAGCGGTCGGCCATCGTGCAGCAGGCGAGTGTCCACGGCCGACGCCGGCCGGCGCCCTCCGTTCCTCGGCCGCGAGCCTGGCCACCGTTCCGCCGACGCCGTCCCGGGGCTCGCGCTGCCCAGCCTCTCACCCTGTCCCTCTCCCCGTGCAGGGCTGGTTAGTTCCTTGCCGATTGCACAAATAAGATGAGTCATCCCCGCGCACGCGGGGACCCATACGGGGCTGCTCGCCGGGTACAACCGCCGCATGGGTTGGCTGGCGCCGTCGCTTCGCGGTCCCGCGTGCGCGGGAATGAACGGCTGTTACTTGGTTGCCATCCGAAGAACGTACCAGCCCTGCTCTCCCCAGGGAGGGTGAGGGGCCGAGCAACTCGGCAAAGATCGGCGCGTCAGGCCGTCTCGGCGCCGGCCCGGGCGAGCGCGTCGAACCCGCCGACGTTGACGGCGCCCGCGTGGCCGAGCGACCGCAGGACGCCCGTCGCCGTGCCCGAGCGCTGGCCCGAGCGGCAGTAGAGGTAGACCGGCCCGTCGGCGGGGAGGCCGAGCGCCGCGATCTGCCGGGGGAAGTCGGGCGCCATCACGTCCACGTTGAGGGCGTCGGCGAGGTGGCCCTCGGCGAACTCGGCCGGCGTGCGGACGTCGAGGACGGGGGCCGACGGGTCGCGCTGGGCGACAAAGTCGGCGGGGGCGAGCGTGTCGTCGCCGGTCGGGCGGGAGAAGAAGGGCATCGGGTCGGAGGCGCTACTCGGGCGTGGCGTGGTACGTGGCCCCGCCCATCGTGAACGCCAGCCCGGCGACGGCGCCGGCATCGTCGAGCTCGACCTCGAACCGGCCGGCCGTGTTCTCGAGCTGGAGCGACGTCGGCGAGAGCGGGATGATCGGGAGCACGCCGGGCCGCCACGGCATCGACAGGCCGAGCCCGTCGCCGACCCGCTCGATCACGAACGTGCCGCCCTCGTCGCGGGCGTAGCGACCGACCAGCCGGTCGCGCTCGGCGGCGGTCAGCGTCGCGGCCTCGTACGTGGCGTAGCCGGCCGGCGGCGCCGGGCGCTCGGGGATCCGGCGGACCCACAGGTTGCGGAAGCGGACCGCGCTCCCGTGGTCCTGGAGCCCGATCCGGCCCGGCCCGTGCGGCTCGTACGGGAGCGACTCGAGCCAGATCGTCGTCCCCGGCAGCACCTCGTTGTTCTGGACGAGGACCCCGTTGTGGACGACCGTCATCCGGGCCTCCTCCAGCAGCGTCCCGTCGTCGGAAAAGCGAGGCAGGCGGAAAAAGACGTCGAGGGCCTGCCACTCGTCGGGCGGGCGGGTCGCGTCGGCGAGGGGCGGGAACTGGCCGTAGATCGCGCCGGCGCGGCCGTCGCTGTAGGTGTCGTTCTCCCAGACGTCCAGGATCTGGACCTCGTAGCGACCGTCGGCCAGGAAGAGGCCCGAGTTGCTCCGGTTCTGGCCGGCCTTCTCGGGCTCGGCCGCCGGCATCCACTCGATGTGGACCTGGGCGTCGCCGAAGTTCTCGGTCGTGCGGATCCCTCCCGTGCCCGGCTCGACGACGAGCGCGCCGCCTTCGGTCCGCCACGGGGCTGGCCCGCCGCCGTCCGCCTGCCAGTTGCCGAGGCCGGACCCGTCGGGCCCGATCAAGACCACGGCGTCGGAGGGCGGGGCGACGGGGAGCGCGCCGTCGGCCGGCTCGACGCGGGGCGGCGCCGGCCGGGTCATGTCGTGCTGGAGCCAGCCGGGCGGCGCCGGCGCGTGGGGGCGGGGCGTCGGGTCGGTGGCCATCGGCGCGGGGGCGGAGCTGGAGCACGCCCCGAGCGCGAGAGCCAGGGCGAGGACGGGGAGGTGGGCGGTCACGGCAGCGTGGGAAAATCCGAGCCGGAGGATACGCCGGCCCACCAGGACCTTTGGCGGGCAGAGGGACGCTCGCTCGGCCCCCCCGCTTTCCGGCGGGTCGCGGAGCCTGTCCTGAGCGGAGCCGAAGGGCTCCGGCTCGGAACGCGGTCCCCCTCGATGAGCAGGGCTGCTACGTTCTCTGGCTACTACAGAAATAAGATGAGTCATTCCCGCGCAGGCGGAAATCCATGCGGCGTCGGCGCAGCGATCAGGACCGTATGGGTCCCCGCCTTCGCGGGGATGACTATCGTTGTTACGTGCTCGATTTGTGGGCCCGATTAGAACGTAGCGACCCTGCCCTTGAAGGGGGACAGTCCGTCCGCTGAGCGAAGCGAGGGGCGCCCGTGTGGGAGAGGAACTCCCTCCTCCCACACCCCCACACTCCTCACCGGATTTGGTATCACCCCCCCACCAGCCGCTCGCGGACGGCCTTAGCCACCGCCGCGCTCCCGTTGTGGACGTGGAGCTTGGCGTAGACGCTCTGGACGTGGCTGTTGACCGTGCTCAGGCTGACGAACAGGCGGTCGGCGATCTGGGGCTGGGTGTGGCCGGCGACCATCTCGCCCAGGACCTCGGTCTCGCGCGGGGTCAGGCCGTAGTCGGGCGTCGCGGCGCGGGCTTGGAACGCGGCGAGCACCAGCCGGGCCACCTGGCGCTGCATCCGCATCCCGCCGGACCGGGCCTCGCGGACGGCGTCGAGGAGCTCGTCCGGCGACGCGCTCTTCAGGAGGTACCCGCTCGCGCCGGCCCCGAGCGCGGCGTAGATCGTCTCGGCGTCGTCGCGGATCGTGAGCATGACGACGACCGTCCCGGGCAACCGGGTCTTGACCTGGCCCAGCCCCTCGATCCCCGACAGGCCCGGCAGGTTCACGTCGAGCAGGACCACCTCGGGCCACCCGTGCTCCGGCGTCCCCCGGCCGACGCTCTCGACCCGGGCCAGCGCCGCCTCGATGCTCCCGAACGTCTCGACCGCGCGGACGTGGGCCGCCATCAGCTCGGCGACGGCCTCGCGGTAGTGGGCGTCGTCCTCGACGAGCCAGACGGCGGTCGAGGCGAGGTCGGACGGGGGCATCGGTCGGGTGGCGGGAACGGGCCGAGTAAGCTATCGGGCACGCCGGCGGGCGGCCTCGTGGGATCACCCGAGACGGGCCTCAAACCGGACGACGGTCCCGCCGCCCTCCCGCGCCGACCACGTGACGGACCCGCCCAGCGCCCGGGCCCGCCGCGCCATCGTCGCGAGCCCGCGGCCCCGCGCGACCTCGGCCGGGTCGAACCCCGGCCCGCCGTCCTCGACCTCGAACCCGACCCGGCCCGGCCCGGCCTCGATCCGCACGACGACGCGGTCGGCGTCGCCGTGGCGGACGGCGTTGTGGAGCGCCTCGGTAAACAGGAGGTAGAGGTCGCGGCGGGCCTCCATCGACAGCGCCCGCGCGGGCACCCGGGCGGGGGCCTCGACCGAGCCGCGACCGCCGAGCGTGGCCAGGGCGAACTGCTCCATCCGCGACAGGACCGACGCCAGGTCGTCGTGGTCGGCGTCGACGAGCCAGACGGTGTCGCGGACGTCGCCGACGACCGACCGCGCCGTCGACGACAGCGTGGCCAGCGTCTCCCGGGCCGCTTGCGGGAGCGCGTCCGACCGGCCGACCATGTCGAGGCGCAGGGCGACGCTCGAGATCTTGCTCCCGATCCCGTCGTGGAGGTCGTCGGCGATCCGACGCCGCGTGGCCTCGACGCGCTGGATCTGGGCGATCCGGTAGCGGTGGGCCCCATAGCCGACGCTGGCGAGCGCGCCGAGCACCAGGAGCCAGAACGGGACCGTCCGCCAGAACGGCGGCCGGATGCGGACCGGGACCGAGAGCGGATCGCTCCAGTAGCCGTCGCGGTTCGTCGCGGCCACCTCGAACGTGTAGCGCCCGGGCGCGAGCGCCGGGTACCGCGTCTCCGACCCGGCCGGCGCCCACACGTCGGAGGCGCCCCGGAGGCGGACGCGGTACCGCGTCTGGTCGGGCTGGCGGAGGTCGAGCGCGGCGTACGCGAACGCCACGTCGTTCTGGCGGTGCGGCAGCTCGACCGCGAGCGGGGCCCCAGGCACGACCGGCCGCTCGCGCCCGTCGACCCGGAGGCCGGTCACCACGACCGGCGCCGGCGTGTCGTCGACGGAGACCGTGGCCGGGTCGAACACGGTCAGCCCGCCGGCGCCGCCGACGGCGATCTCGCCCGTCGGCGACCGGTCGCCGGCGTACCAGTACAGCTCGGACGTCGCGAGCCCGTCGGCTTGGGAGAACGGCGTGAACACCTCGGCGCGGGGGTCGAACCGGACGAGCCCGAGGTTGGTGCTCAGCCAGACGTGGCCGGCCCGGTCGGCGAACAGGTGGCCGACGGACTCCGGCACGAGCCCGTCGGCCGGGGTGTAGGCGCGGCAGTCGCCGGTGTCGCGGTCGAGCCGGACGAGCCGGTGGGCCCGCTCGCCGATCCAGAGCGGGCCGCCGGGCGCCAGGGCCAGCGACAAGAGCACGTCGCCGAGCGCGCACGACGGCTCGACGCGGGCGGCCCGGCCCGTCGCCAGGTCGAGCCGCCACAGGCCGTCCCCGTCGGTCGCCACCCACAGCGCGCCGTCGGCTTCTAGCGTGTGCCAGACCGACGCGGCCGGGATCCGGCCCGGGCCCGGCGCGAGGTCGTAGCGTCTGACGACGCGGCCGGACCGGGTGTCGAACCGGACGAGCCCGGCCTCGCTTGTGCCGACCCACAGGTGGCCGGGGAAGCGGTGGCTCGGGGCGAGGTGGGCGACGATCCCGCCGCGGTCCGGCGCGAGCGGGACCGGCTCGGCCGTACCTGTCTCTGGTCGGAACCGCCACAGCGTCGGGTCCCGGCCGCCCAGCCACACCGTCCCGTCGGCCGTCTCCTCGATGGCGAACGTGACGGCGAGCGGGTGGGGCGCGTCGAACCACCGCTCGGCCCGGCCCGTCGCCCGGTCGATCCGGTGGAGCCCGCCCTGGACCGTCCCCGCCCACACCGCCGACGGGTCGCGCGTCGAGAGGTGGACGCTCATCACGTCGGGCACGGCGAGCGGGCCGCCCGGACCGTTCCGGAAGGCCGTGAACCGGGGCGACTCGACGGCCGCGTGGTAGGCCCCGCGCGTCGTCCCGATCCACAACACGCCGTCGTGCTCGGCGACCGCGAGCACCTCGGCCCGGTCGAACGGGTCGGGCAAGCCCTCAGCCGTCGGCATCGGGCCGAGCGTGCCGGCTTGGGCGTCGAGCACGCGGACGCCGCCGCCGCGGACGCCGACCCACACCCGGCCCGGCTGGACCGCCGACGGCGCCATTGCCCAGACCGGGGCGCCCGTCCCCGCCAGCCGCGGCCCGCCGTCGAGCCCCACGACCTCGCCCGTCTCGCGCCCCGCCCACAGCCGCCCGCCGGCCTCTGCCAGCGCCGTGACGTCGCCCAGCGTCCGGTCGTGGCGGGCCCGCCCCCGTCCGACCCAGCTCAGCCCGCCGGCCGTTGCGACGGCCACGCCGCCGGCCGCCAGCGCCTGGACGGCGCGGACGGTGTCGGAGGCAAGGTGGCCCCGTGCTACCGAGAACCGCCGGACCTCGCCGCCGCCGACCCGGAGCAGCCCGCGTCCCGTCGTCCCCACCCACAACGTGCCGGTGCCGGGCTCGACCGCCAGCGCGCGGACGCCGATGGGCTCGCCGCGGCCGAGGGGGACTCGGGCGAACGCATCGTCGCCCGGCGCGCGTCGCCACAGACCGTCGTCGCGGCCGGCCCAGAGTGCCCCGTCGGGGCCGGTTGTGAGCGCGTACGCATACGTGTCTCCCGCCCCCGAGACGGCGACGAACGACCGCAAGCGAGTCCCGTCGAACCGATCGGCTCCGGCATACGTCCCCAGCCACACGAACCCCTGGCCGTCGGCCGCGACCGACGTGACGGCGGCCCCCGTCAGCCCGTCGGCCAGGCCGAGGTGGCGGAACTGGAGAGAAGGCTGAGCCGCGGCGCCAGCAGCGAGGGCGACGGCGAGGAGCGCCGGCCAGACGGCGAGGCGCATGGGCAGGTGTGGCGGGACCCCGCGAAGGTAGGTGCAGCCGCCAAGCCTCGGGTCGTGTGCGGGTCGGCCTCCCAGGGCGAGCACGTCCTCTCCTGCGAGGTCCCCTCTCCCCGCGGGGGAGGGACAGGGTGAGGGGTCGGGCCGCACGCCGAGCCCGGATCGCCCCCCTCCGGGCCGGTACCGGCCCGATCCCGGCCCTCTCCACCCCTCGGGGGGAGAGGGAGACCCGCCTCGGGAGGACGCGCTCGCACAGGCCGGTTCCCCTACGTGGTAAACCCACCACAAGGGTACGACCTCAGCATCACGGTCGGCGGAGAGTCCGCGCCCTCCGCGTCCGGCACCTCGACCCACCCGATCTCCAGGCCCACCCCGCCCTGGGCGTTGACGCAGACCCGGGTCTCGATGGTCTGGAGGTGGCTGCTGATCCAGGCCGAGAAGGTCGACGGCGGCGCCTTGGCGCCCTCGAGATCCCGGTCGATCTGCTTCAGGATCGCGAGCGCGTCGACCCGGTCGACGGAGCCGGCGCGCGTGGCGGCGTCCTCGACGAGCTGGCGACCGGCGGCCGTCGTGACCATCGTGTCGGCCGCCTGGATCAGGGCTTGGCCGTAGCGGACCGTGTGCGGCTCGGTCACGATGGGGCGGACGTTCGTGATGTCGACGCCCAGGCTCCCACCGCCGACCGGCGGCCACCGGAACGCGACGCAGCCCGGCTGGAAGATGAGCGCGTCGACGTGGGGCTGCCCTGGCCCGACGAACCGGACCTGCCAGCCCAGCGGCCAGTCGGCCGCCGTCCACCGGGGGAGGCCCGGCCAGCGGTCGGGGTGCGTCGCCAGGACGCCGGCCATGATGCCGGCCATCCCCGGCGGCGCCGTCGCCGAGCCCACGTCGTCGACGACGGCCTGGGCGTCGACGCCGGGCTGGCTGAGCGCGTCCGTGACGCAGCGGTCGATGCCGAGCCGCCCGCCGCCCATCAAGCACGCGGTGTCGCCGAACAAGTACCAGAGGATCGGGGCCATGAGAGCGGGGGTCGGTTGGGAGCCGCTAGCCTACGAACGACGTCTCAAATCCGGGCCACACGGGCCCGGCCCAGCTGTCGCACCCTCCGCTGACCTCCCGTCTTGTCATCCTGAGCTTGCGAAGAGCCTGCCCCCGCGAAGGTGGGGGATCGAGCCGCTCGTCGCCCGCGACCCCGACCGACCCGGCGCCTGCGCCCAGTAGATCCCTCGCTCCGCTCAGGACAACAAAGTGGGGGAGGTTGCGATAGCCCTGCCCGGCCCATCGGCATGCCCGCGCGCGCTGACGAGGGAAGGCGTTCACGGTCCGACCCTCCTCTCTCGGTCCCGTCGCCCCCGCCGACGCGCGGATCCAGAGCGCCCGGTCGCCGCTGGAGAAGGCTATCGGCGCTCGGGACCCATACGGCGCTTGTGCCCGGCGGGCGGCCCCCTGTGGACCCCCGCCTTCGCGGGGACGACTCATCTTATTTGGTTGCCGCACACAGCACTCTACGGCCCCGCCGCCTGCGCGGGTGACGACGGGGTCGAGGGTCGGACCGCCCTGGGACGCGGGGCGAGCGCCTCATGCCCCTTGCCCCTTCCCCCACGCCTTCCAACCCGGAGGGCCGTCGTCACTCGACGTCGTTCTCGAACCAGTCGATGCCGCGCCCGCCGCCGACGCCGGACTTCTGGTCGATCCGCTCGCGGAGGCGGCGCGAGAACGCCTCGGCCGGGTCGTCGCCGTAGTGTCGGAGCAGGTGGTTCATCGCGATGACCTCGCAGATGACCGTCACGTTCTTGCCCGGCGTGATGGGGAGCTTGACGAGCGGGAGCTCGACGCCCAGGATCGTGTCGGTCTCGGTCACCATCCCGATCCGCGTGTACTCCTCGTCCTCGTCCCACGGGTGGATGCTCACGACGAGCTCGATCCGCTTCTGGTACCGGATCGCGCGGACACCGAACATGGACCGGACGTCGATGATGCCGAGCCCGCGGATCTCCATGAAGTGCTCGGCGAGGTCGGTCCCGGCGCCCATGAGCACGTTGCCGCCCTTCCGCGTGGCCATGACCACGTCGTCGGCGACCAACCGGTGGCCGCGCTCGACCAAGTCGAGGGCCATCTCGGACTTTCCGATCCCGGCCGGGCCCGTCAGGAGCAGGCCGATCCCGTAGACGTCGACGAGCGAGCCGTGGACGGTGAGCTGCTCGGCGAAGTGGTCGTCGAGGACGTCGCGGAGCAGGCCCATGAACGGGACCGTCGGCTCGGGCGTCCGGAACAGGGGGATCCCGTGCTCGGCCGCGAGCGCTTCGAGCCCGTCGGGCAACCGGTTGTCGGCCGTGAGCACGACGCACGGCGGGTCGAACGCCAGCAGGCGGAGGAACGCCGCCTCGGCGTCGCCGTCGAGCCAGGCGAGGTAGCGGCACTCGGTGTTGCCCAGGATCTGGACCCGGAGCGGCTCGAAGTGCTCGGTGTAGCCGGCCAGCACCAACCCCGGCCGGTGGACGTGGCGGACGGTCACGGCCCGGTCGCCGACCTCGCCGCCGCCGGCGTCCTCGATCTCGATCCCGACCCGGTCCCGCAAGCGCTCGGCGAGCGCCGCGAGCGGGATCGACTGGCGACGGAACGGGGCGGGCTTTCTCATGGGGGATGGGCACCCTTCGGGTGGGTACGGGGTACCGGGTACACGGTACGGTCAGCCAAGACCTTCGAGGCGTGGGTACCCTGTACCGAGTACCTCGTACCCCTGCGGCTCAGGGGACCTCGACGGTTTCCAGGACGCGGCCGACGATGTGCTCCGACCCGACCTCCTCGGCCTCGGCCTCGTACGTCACCGCGACCCGGTGGCGGAGCACGTCGAGCGCGACCGCGCGGACGTCGTCGGGCGTGGCGTAGGCCCGGCCCCGCAGGAAGGCGTGGGCCCGGGCCGCCAGCGCCAGCGCGATCGACGCGCGGGGGCTCGCGCCGTAGGCCACGAGGCCGCGCAGGTCCGGGAGCCGGTACCGCTGGGGCTCGCGCGTGGCCAGCACCAGGTCCACGACGTACTCCTCGACGCGGGCGTCGAGGTACACCTCGCCGACAACGGCCCGCGCCGCCAGGACCTCGGCCGGCGTCACGACGGGCGCGACGGCCGGCAGCGCGGTCCCGTGCGACATCCGGCGCATGATCTCGATCTCCTCCTCGCGCGACGGGTAGCCCACGACCACCTTGAGCATGAACCGGTCGACCTGGGCCTCGGGCAGCGGATACGTCCCCTCCTGCTCGATCGGGTTCTGGGTCGCCAGCACCAGGAACGGCCGGGGCAGCGGGTACGTCGTGTCGCCAATCGTGACCTGGCGCTCCTGCATCGCCTCGAGCAGCGCGCTCTGGACCTTGGCCGGCGCCCGGTTCACCTCGTCGGCCAGGATGACGTTGGCGAAGATGGGCCCCTTCTTGACCAAGAAGCTCGCGTCGGCCTGGTTGTAGACGAGGGTGCCGAGGAGGTCGGCGGGGAGGAGGTCGGGCGTGAACTGGATCCGCTGGAACCGGGCGTCGACGGCCTGGGCGAGCGTCGAGACGGTCAGCGTCTTGGCCAGGCCGGGCACGCCTTCGAGGAGGACGTGGCCGCCGGTGAGCAGCCCGATCAGCAGCCGCTCGATCATCGAGCCCTGCCCCACCACGACGCGCCCGACGCCGTCGAGCAAGGGCCCGACGAACCGGCCGTGCTCGGCAACGCGGGCCGTGAGCGCGCCCAGGTCGGGGCCGGGCGACCGGGGCGGGGCGACGGCGGAGGGCGGATCGGACGGGTCGGGAGCGGTCATGCCGGCGGGGCGCAGAACGGGCGGAGGATACCGCCGGACCGTCGCGGCGTTGCACGCAACGCCGCCCGCCGCAGGGCAAACGCACCCTCCCGGGGAGCCTCTCCCTCTCCACCCCTCGGGGTGGAGAGTGCTGCTACGTTCTCGGATCTGTTCTCGATCAACGACCAAACAGAACGAGTCATTCCCGCGCAGGCGGGGATCCAGGGAGGCCGAGCACCGTGCCGCACGAGTCCTGGATTCCCGCCTGCGCGGGAATGACTTCACGTATTTGCGTATCTGCCACAAAACCTAGCGGCTCCGCTTTCCCGTGGGGAGAGGGGACCTCGCAGCAGAGATGGTGATGGCCCTGCCGCCGCCCCCGTCGCCTAGCCGCGTCCCAAGACCGCCCCGTCCACCTCGGCGCCGTTCAGGAAGTCCGCGACGTCCATCCGCCGCTTCCCCTCGCGCTGGACCTCGAGCACCTCGACCGCGCCGGGGTCGCACGCGACGCGCATCCGCCCCTCGACGACGGCCACCGTTCCGGGCGGACCATCCACCGCGTCCGTCGCCAAGCGGGTGCGCAGGATCTTCAGCGTCTCCCCGGCTCCGTCGGTCCAGGCGCCGGGAAACGGCGACAGCGCGCGGACGTGGTCGTGGACGCGGCGGGCCGGCTGGGCCCAGTCGACCCGGGCGTCGTCGCGGAAGATCTTCGGGGCCGGGCTGGCGAGCGTGTCGTCCTGGGGCTCGGCGTCGGCCGTGCCGGCGGCGATCCGGCGGACGGTCTCGACGACGGCGGCGGCGCCGACCTCGGCGAGGCGGTCGTGGACGTCGCCGGCCGTGTCGTCGGGCCCGACGGCGAGCCGGCGGCGAAGGATGACGTGGCCCGTGTCGACGGTCCGCTGCAAGAAGAACGTCGTGACGCCGGTCTCTGGGACGCCGTCCATCAGCGCCCGCTGGATCGGCGCCGCCCCGCGGTACGCCGGCAAGAGCGATCCGTGGAGGTTGAACGCGCCGAGCCGCGCCGTCTCGAACACCTCGGGCGGCAGGATCCGGAACGCGACGACGGCCAGCACGTCGGGCGCGAGCGCCGCCAGGTCGTCGGCGAACGCCGGGTCCCTCACGGACTCAGGCTGGAGGACGGTCAGCCCGTGCCGCTCGGCCGCCTCCTTCACCGCCGACGCGCGCACCTTCTGCCCACGGCCGGCCGGCTTGTCGGGCACGGTGACCACGGCGACCGGCGCGAGCCCGGCCTCGACGAGCGCGTCGAGCGAGGGCACGGCAAAGTCCGGCGTGCCCATGAAGACGATGCGGGGGGCGGCCACGGGCGGTCTCGGTGGGGGACGCCCCAAGCTACTCCGCGCCGACGCGCGGCCCGGACACGCACGGCTCGGGCTCGATCCCGCTCCCCTCGAACGGCGGGATCCGCCCGAAGCCGGGGACGAACGGGAACGCCCGGGTCACCGTCCCCCCCACGAAGCCGACGCCGCCCTCGACGTGGCCCAGGCTGACCTCGGCGAGCGCCTCCTCGACGTCGAGCCCGGCCACGTCGGGCCAGTCGGCGGTCCCGATGGCGACCCCGATCTCGGTCGCGACCGGGTACGCGAGCGGGAGCCCGGGGATCTCCATGCGAGCGGCGTCGTCGCCGAAGTAGACCGAGGCGTCGCGCGTCCCGTCGGGGCGGACGGCGAGCGACGGCCGCTTGTCGAACTCGTACCGCTCGCCGACGCGGCCCGCCCCCCGGAGCTCGTACCGGACCCAGGCGTCGACCAGCCGCGCGGCGCCCTCGACCCGGACCACGGTCGGGCACGACAAGAACCCGTCGAGGAGGGCGACCGTCACGTGGTCGAGGGATGGGATCGCCACGTCGGTCCGGGCCTCGGCGCCATCGGGGGCGCGGGCGACCAGCCGGTAGGTCCGGCCAGGCTCGACGGGCATCGTGGTCCAGAAGAGGTGGGCCGGGCCCGTCGCGAGCGCTCGGACGGCCTGCGTCAGCCGCTCGCGGCGGCCGTCGGCCGCGACGAGCTCGACCTCGGCCGCGAGCGGCCGCTCGTGGGGATTGACGGTCCGGCCGAACGCCTCGACGCGGACCCACTGCGTGTCGGCGGAGGCGTCGAGGTGGCCGCTCAGCGAGAACACCAGGTCCGACGGCTCGATGGGGTCGAGCGGCGCCTGGCACGCCGCCAGCGCGAGCAGGCCGAGCAGGGCGGGGCGCGTCATCGGGACGAGGTGCAGGGGAGGACCGTCGCGTCCGGCCCGAACCCGATCACGATGACGCCCGGGACGAACGGCTCGCGCTCGGTGACGGCCCCGCCGACGAAGCCGACGCCGTTCTCGACGCCGAACCCCTCGACCTGGAGCACGTCCTCGAGCGCGAGCCCGACGGGGTCCGGCCACGCCTCCGTCGCGACGGCCGTCACCACCTCGGCGCTCAGCAAGCCCCGGGGGCGGATCGGGTCGAGGTCCATCCGCCGGGCGTCGTCGGCGAAGTAGATCGAGGCCCGGATGGACCCGTCGTCGAGCCGCTGGAACGAGTCGGCGTGGGAAAAGCGGAACTCGGCGACCTGGCCGTCGGGCCGGGCGACGCGGTAGCGGGCCTGGACCTCGACCACGCGCTGGTCGCCCGACACGACGACGGTCGTGGGGCAGACGCTCCCGCCCGTTCGGACGGCCAGGTCGAACGACCCGTCGGCCGGGATCTCGATGGGGGCCGAGGTCTCGGCCCCGTCCGGGCGCCGGGCGTCCAAGCGGTAGCGGGCGCCGAGCGGGACGGGCGCCGTGGTCCAAAAGAGGTGGGCCGGGCCGGTTGGGAACGACCGGACGCGCTGGGTGAGCGCGACCTCGGCGCCGGTGCCGAGGTCGACGAGCGTCACGGCGGCGTCGATGGGCGCGGCGTCGGGCGCCGTCGTCTGGGCCAGCGGCTCGACGCGGACCCACTGCGTGTCGACGGAGGCGTCGAGGTACCCGCTCATGGAGAAGTACAGGTCCGACGGCTCGATGGGGTCGAGCGGCACCTCGCAGCCCAGCGCGAGCGCGGCGAGGGCCACGCCGAGACGGAGCGCGCGGCGGCTCACGCTCCCTCGGGGCGCGTCCCGGGGGCGAAGCAGCGCCCGGGCGGGACGAGCTCCGAGCGCCGGGTCACGACGCCGCCCACGAACCCGACGCCGCCTTCGAGGCCGGGAGACTGCGCGAACAGGACGTCCTCGACCGTGAGCCCGACCGTCGCCGGCCAGCTCGGCGTGGTGATGGCGACCCGGACCTCCGCCCGCTGGAGGCCGCGCCCTGGGCTCGCCGACCCGATGTCCGTCGACGGGTAGATCGACACCTGGAGGCTCCCGTCCACCCGGCCCGTCACCTTGCCGACGTAGGAGACGATGGTCTCCTGAGCCCGCCCGCGCGCGTCGAACGTGTAGCGGGCCTGGACGTCGGCGAGGCGCTCGGCCCCGCGCACGCTGACCACGACCGGGCAGTCGCGCCCGTTGCCGACGACGTCGACCTCGACCCCGGTCGTGTCCGGCACCGGGACGGTGACCGAGGCCGTCCGGCCGTCCGGGGCCCGAGCCACGAGCTGGTAGGTCTGGCCCGGTGCGACCGGCGACGTCGTCCAGAACAGGTGGGCCGGGCCGGTGACGAACGGGCGGACCTCCTGCGCCAGCGTGACCGATCCGCCCAGCCCCGACAGCGTCACGGCCGCGTCGACGGGGTCTGCGGAGGCGGCGGTCGACCGCTCGAACGGCTCGACGCGGACCCACTGCGTGTCGGCCGTCGCGTCGAGGTAGCCGCTCAGCGAGAACGCGATGTCGGACGGGGCGATGGGGTCGAGCGGCACCTCGCAGCCGGCAACCGCCAGCAGCGCGACCCAGGCGAGCCAGGGAGCCAAACGGCTCATCGGGTGCGGAGCCGGGCCGAGACGTAGGGCACGATGGGGAGTTGGTTTACGCGGCGGCCCCGGAAGACGTCGTAGTAGAACACGTTGTCGCGGTTGTACGTGTTGATCGCGCCCGCACGGACGTCGAGGGCGGCCCGGCCGAGCGGGACGTCGGTCCCGGCCGAGACGTCGAGCCGGTGGTACGCCGGGAGCCGCCCGTTGAACGGGCGCTCGAACACGACGCGCGGGTAGCCCGGGTCGGTCGTGACCTCGGGGAGCCCGAACGGCGGGACCGTCACGTCGAACCCGTAGGGCCGCGTGTACGGCAGGCCCGAGCCGAACTGCCACCGCCCGCCGACCTCGAACCGTCCAAGCCCGACTTGGACGGCCGCCTGGAGCTGGTGCCGCCGGTCGTGCGCGGGGTGGTACGCGCTGTACGCTTGGCCGCCGCGCACCAAGAAGGCCCCGTCAACCGCCGTGTACTCGGTGACCCCGTAGGCATACGAGACGTAGGTGTAGGCCGGGCCGGCCTGCCACTCGACGCGGGCGTCGGCGCCGACCGAGGTCGAGCGGGCCTCGGTGGGGATGAGCGTGAACTGAGTCCGCGCGCTCCAGATCGGGATGGGCAGCCCGTCGATCCGCCGAGCGTAGCCCTCGACGCCGACGCGCAGGCCGCGGCCGAGCGGGACCGTGGCCCCGGCGAGCGCGTGCAACGCCGTCTGCTCCTCGAACCCCTCGGGCGGGCCGGTCCACGCGATGAACGGGGAGGCCGCGTCGCGCTCGTCGGTGAGCCCCACGAGCGACTGGCGGTAGAGGCCGGCGGCGGCCGAGAGCTCGGGCCCGCGCGGGCCGGCCGGCATCAGCGACGCCCGCACGCGGGGCTCGAGCCCGAACGACTCGGAGTAGGGCTTGAGGACCAAGGCGACGCTGGGCGTGACCGTGAGCGGGCCGAAGGGGACCTCGAGCCCGGCGTGGACCGCCCCGCCCAGCAGGAAGTCGCCGTCCTCGCGCGCCGTCGTGGCGTCGCCCAGCCGGTACTTCGTGACGGCCAGCGAGCCGCGCCCGCCGAACCGGAGCCGGACCGCGCCGAGCGACCGCGTGAGCTCGGCCGAGAACCGGCCCTCGGTCAGCCGCGACGCCCGCTCGCGGCTCTCGCCCCGCAGGAACGACGCGGCCGGGCCGATCCCGCTGTCGAGGTGGCTGACGCTCGCGGCCACGTCGACGCGCCCGTCCAGCCCCGACGGCGCCGAGATGCATCGGCCGCCGACGACCACGTTCTGCCACTCGAAGGCGTCGTCGGACTCGGGGTCGAGCCGGCCCCGGTCGGCCGTCGCCAGGCCCATCGCCGAGCACCGCGACGCGGCCGAGGCCGTCGAGATCTTGACGAGCCCGTCGGAGAACTGGAGCGGGACGTCGGCGCCGACGGCATCGGCGAGCGGCTCGACGACCGACGTCCGGACCGACGCGATCCACGACGAGGTCCCCTTGACGAGCGGCCCCTCGCCCTGGGCCGAGACCACGAACGGGCCGGCCGTCGCCGACGCCTGGAGCCGCTCGGTGCTCCCCTCGCGCAGCGTCACGTCGAGGACCGACGACACGCGCCCGGTGTACTGGGCCCCGTAACCGCCGGCGTAGAAGTCGGCCGCGCCGACCAAGTCCTCGGGGAACGCCGAGAAGAAGCCGATGGCGTGGAACGGCTGGAAAACCGGCGCTCCGTCGACGAGCACCAGGTTCTGGCTCGGCGTCCCGCCCCGGACGAACAGGCCTCCGCCGCGGTCGCCGACGGTCACGACACCGGGCAACGACTGGAGGTAGACCGCCAGGTCGCCCGCGACGTCGGGCGACGGGATCCGGCCCAGGTCGGCCGGGCGGATCTTCTGCAGGCCGCCCGAGACGTCGGCCGCGCCGCCGGCCGCCTGGACGACGACCTCGTCGAGCGCGCCGGCCGGCGCCAGCTCGGGGCTCCACGTCGTCGGCCCGTCGCCGATGGCGAGCGTGTCGAAGGCGGCGGCGTAGCCGACGTAGGTGGCCCGGGCGGCCCAGCGACCGGGCGCCAACCCGCCGACCTCGTAGAACCCCTGGGCGTCCGTGACCGAGCCCCGCAGCGGGCCGACCGGCGTCGCCCCGTCGAGCCGCTGCATCGCCACGTTCGCGCCGGCGAGCGGCCCGCGCTCGGCGGCCGTCACGAACCCGCGCGCCGACTGCCCCCAAACAGGCGCCGCGCCGACGAGCAGGGTCGTCAGCGCGGCGAGGAGGCAGCGGGTCGCGAGACCTCGGCTCACATGCGTGTCCGGTCGTCCCAGTGCGGGATCAGCAAGCGGAAGTCGCCCATGCCCGACTCGTCGACGAAGATGAACCGGCGGCCCTGGCCGTAGTAGCTCCAGATCTGGTACGGGCGGGTCCCGTAGTTGAACGGGTGGTCCTCGACGTAGTCGGGCTCGCCGAAGCGGATGAAGATCTCGCCGCGGTCGGTGTTCCAGCCGCGGTCGTGGAAGCGGCTGTAGCGCTCGTTGGCGTAGGCCACGCGGAAGTAGTACTCCTCCATCTGCTCGTTGCGGTTCGTGCCCGGCGTCGGGTCGCGGCGGTCCCAGAACGAGAGGAACAGGCGGCGCTGCTCCTCGGGCGTCGGCGCGTTCCGGATGGCCCGGAGCTCGTCGTCCTTGGCCACGTAGCGGAGCTGGTCGATGGCCTGGTCGAGGTCGGCGATCTGGCTGTCGAGCCCCATCCAGCGGACGGCGAACCGCTTGTCGGCCGTCGCCAGCGTCGTCCCGTCGGCCGTCGCCAAGCGGATGGTCAGCGTGTAGTCGCCGACCTGCAACGCCTCGGTCTCGATCCGGAACGCGGCCGGCGTCCGGCCGGCCTCGACCTCGAGCGGCTCGGTCACGGCGACCGGCGTGCCCAGGTCGGCCTGCTGACGCGGCGCGAGCCCCAGGAGCGCGCCGAACGACGGCCGCTCCCTCACGCGGCTCTGCTCGGTCACGACGTAGGTCACCTGGAGCGCCGTCGGCGCCGGGGCGTAGAGGTCGTACGAGACCCAGAAGGCGGCGTCCTCGGTCGAGACGGTCGCCCCGACGATGGGCGTCGCCGAGCCGGCGGCCGGGTCGTAGTCGCTGAGCAGGAGCGGGTCGGAGAGCGTCACGCCGGGCTGGGCCAGGTCGCGGACGACGTGGCCGACCTCGCGCGTCAGCGAGCGCCCGCTCGACCCGTCCTCGACGGCCACCTCGACGACGTAGCGGCCGGGCGCGACGGCCAGCGTCTGGACGGCCCGGTCCTCACGGTCGGCGTCCTGGGTCGCGTCGTAGTCGTCGGCCGTCACGTCGCGCTCGAACGTCCGGCTGACGACCAGGCCTTGCTGGGTCCCGTCGGCGTCGAGGGCGTAGACCTGGACGGTCACGGCGTAGCTCGCCTCGAACCCGTCGGCGGCGGCGAGGAATCGCAGGCTCGTGTTGGGGACGGCCGTGTAGACGTCGACCCGGGTCTCGGGGCCGGCGGCGGCCTGGGCCCGCTGCGTCACGACCTCGACGTCGAAGGCGGGCGTGTAGGCGGCCTGGGCCAGGGCCGGCCCGGCGAACGCCGCCAGGGTCAGCAGGCCGGCCAGGACGCTCCGGGTGGAGCGGGCCAGGGAGTAGCGAGCGCGCATAGGCTCGACAGGAGCTCGGGGATGGGGATGGGGTGGCATACGCCGCAGACAAGATGCAGTACGCGAGAGCGCTTTCACAAGGGCGATCCGCGAACCGTCCGCACGGGCGGGCGAACCGTCGCCGGTCCGAGCCCAGCGGCCGGCCCGAGGGGCGCCGGGCCGTTAGGCGGTCGCGGCGTCGCCGAAGAGGGCCGCGACGAACGCCGCGCGGTCGAAGACCTGGAGGTCGCCGATGCCCTCCCCGACACCGATGTATTTAACGGGGATCTGGAACTCGTTGGAAATGCCAATCACGATGCCCCCCTTGGCTGTCCCGTCGAGCTTGGTCAGGACCAGCCCGGTCACGTCGACGGCTTGGGTAAACGCCTGGGCCTGGCGGAGCGCGTTCTGGCCCGTGCTCGCGTCGAGCACCAGCAGGACCTCGTGCGGCGCCCCGGCCACCTGGCGGCCCATCACCCGGCGGACCTTGGCGAGCTCGTCCATCAGCCCGACCTGGTTGTGGAGCCGCCCGGCCGTGTCGATCAGGACCACGTCGGCCCCGCGCGACTTGGCGGCGGCGAGGGTGTCGAAGGCGACCGCGGCGGGGTCGGCGCCCTGGTACTGCTTGATGATGTCGACGCCGGCCCGCTGGGCCCACACGTCGAGCTGCTCGGTCGCCGCGGCGCGGAACGTGTCGGCCGCGCCGAGCAGCACCTCCTTGCCGGCCTGGTGGTAGTGGTGGGCGATCTTGCCGATCGACGTCGTCTTGCCCACGCCGTTGACGCCGACGACCATCACGACGTGGGGCGTGCTCGGGAGGGGCGCGTCGAAGTCGGCCGGGCGCTCGGGGGCGTTGGCGAGCATGAGGTCGGCGATCTCGGCCCGCATCAACCCCTGGAGCTCCTTCGTCGAGACGTACTTGTCCTCGGCCACGCGCGCTTCGACCCGTCGGATGATCTCGACCGTCGTCGCGACGCCGACGTCGGACGTGACCAGGACCTCTTCCAAGTCGTCCAGGACCTCGTCGTCAACGGTGTCCTTGCCGGCGACGGCCCGGCTGAGCTTGTCGAACAGCCCGGTCCGCGTTTTTTCGAGCCCGGCCTCGAGCGAGGCCTGCTCCTTCTCTTTCCGTTTGAACCCGAACAGGGCCATTGTCGATGCGAGGTGGTGCCTCCGCCGTACCGGCCGGCGGCCCGGGGAGATCCCGGGGGCGGAAGGACGCCAGGTGGAGAATGGAGGATAGCGAGCGGACGATGACGAGTCTGGGCGGCGACCGTCCGCCCTCTACCCTCTGCTCTCCACCCTCTCCCCTTCCCGCTCCAGCACGTCGAGTCGGTACTCCGGCTGGCGGTCGCTGGCGAGCCGTGTCCACCCGGGCCGGGCGAGGAACAGGTCGTGGACGTCGTCGCCGGTGAGCGGGTAGTCCGTCGGGCCGGTCCAGTGGACCAGGACGAGGTGGCCGCCGGGCTCGACGGCGTCGGCCAGCCGGTCGGCCCAGTCCGCCAGTCGCTCGCGCGCGAGGTAGTACCCGACCTCGCTGACCACGGCGAGGTCGAACGG
The DNA here is from genome assembly GCF_965213695.1 of Rubrivirga sp. Lineage (GTDB taxonomy): Bacteria > Bacteroidota > Rhodothermia > Rhodothermales > Rubricoccaceae > Rubrivirga. The sequence goes on from NZ_OZ243912.1 coordinate 3,672,006, forward strand.
CCCGGCGGGCATCTCGTCCGGCATCGCCCGGCGCTCGACGCGGACGTGGGGCACGCCGGCCAGGCGCTCGCGGGCCCGGTCGAGCGCGTCCGGCGCCACGTCGACGGCCCACAGCGCGTCGCAGCGGTCGGCCAGCCGCTCGGTCAGGGCGCCGTTCGCGCAGCCGGCCTCGAAGGCGCGGGCGTAGCGGGCGCGGGGCAAGGCGGCCAGCGTCGCCGCGTACTTGGCGGCCTCGTACGGGCTCGTGTCGAACCCCCACGGGTCGGCCTCGGCGGCGTAGAGCGCCTCGAAGTACGCCGGATCGACGGACCCGTCGGGGCGGAGGTAGGGAGCGGTGGGGGCGGGCATGGGCGGTGGGAGTCAGAGGTCCCAGAACAGCTCCCAGTCGCGGTCGAACCGGGCGAGCACGTCGGGCGAGAGGACGAACCCGTCCGGGTCGTCGTCGATCAAGGTCGTGGTTTGGGAGCGGTGGGCGGCGACGGCCCGACGCTTGCGGTCCCGTGCGGCCGAGACGTCGAGGCGCCACGGCGTCCCCTCGGTCGGGGCGAGGTCGCCGCGGACCCACGCCCACACGGGGTAGGCCACGCGGCGCGGTGCCGGGTCGAGCCGGGCGCAGGCGGACTCGGCCAGCATTGCCGTCGCGATGTGGTCCGGGTGCGGATCGCCGTCCCACGGCGCGAACACGGTCGCCGCCCCGGCGAGCGCGTCGGCGAGCGCGGCCACGGCCGCCTCGATCGCCTCGCCGAGGTCGGCGAGCGCGCCGTCGGGCAGGCCGAGAAAGCGGACCGCATCCGCCCCGAGCCCGAGCGCGTCGAGCGCCGCGACCGTCTCGGCCTGTCGGAGCGCGCGCAACCGGTCGGGCGGGTACGCCTGCGAGTTCGGGTGCGAGCCGGCCCCGTCCGTCACCACAACGACACGCGCCGGCACGCCGGCCGCCGCGAGCGACGCCAGCAGGCCGCCGCACGCCAGCGACTCGTCGTCGGGGTGCGGGGCCACGACGGCGACCGGCCCGGCGACGGAGGCGAGTGGGCGGACGGGGTGCCGCTCGGGCGCGTCGAGGTGGGACGTCACGCCGAGCGCGGGTGGCGTGTGTGGGTGCGGACGTCGTCCTCCTCCCACACCCCCATCCTCCCCACTCCGTGCCGGCCTCACAGGTCCGAGCCGCGCGCGCGCTGGCGGTGGCCGAGCGCGAACGCGCCGGCGGCGACGAGGGCCCCGTCGGGGTCGGGCTGGCGGAGGTAGAGGCGGAGATCGCGGGCGACCCGCTCGAGCGGCCCGGGCTGGCCGAGCCCGCGCGCACCGGCGGCGTGGTCGGCGAGCCGCATGACGTCGGTGCAGGCCCGCTCGACGGCACCGCGCGCGGCCTGGACCGCCGCGACGCGCTCGGCGTCGGTCGCGGCCGGCCGGGCCCACAGCCGGGCGACGCCGAGCAGCCACAGCCGGGCCGTCTCGACGGCCGCCTCGATCTCGCCGAACCGGGCCTGCTGGCCGGGATGCTCGGCGCGGCCGAGCGCGTCGAGGTGCTCGGCGACGGCGTCCGCGAGGGCCTCAGCCCCGCCCGTCTGGACGGCCAGGAAGCGGACGGCCCCGCCCGAGAACGCGGGCTCGGCGTAGTAGCGGTCCGGCGCGCCGAGCAGGTCGGCCGGCGCCAGCACGACGCCGTCGAACCGGGTGACGCCGCTGCCGGTCGCCCGCATCCCCTCGGCCCGCCACGCCTCCGGCTCGACGGCCACCGGCGCCGTATCGGCACGGACGACGGCTTGCTGCCACCCGCCGCGCGGGCCACCGAGTCGGCCCGTCACGAGAGGCCGGGTGACGACGGCGCACCCGGTCGCGAACGTCTTCGCCCCGGCCATCTCGACCCGGTCGCCGCGACGTTTCAGGCGGACGCCCTCGGCCGGGACCTCGGTGTTCCAGACGGCGAAGAGGTGGCCGGCGCGGGCGTCGGCGAACAGACGGGCGCGCTGGGCCGCCGTCCCGTCACTGGCGACGCGGAGGAGCGCGTCGACGTGGCCCTCGAACAGGCGCCCGAGCGGCAGGCTCCCCCGGCCCACGTGCCGGAGCGCCGTCAGCAGCTCGTGGAGCCGGTCCGGCGCGCCCAGCCCGGCGCCGCCCTCGGCCTCGGGCAGCGTCAGCGTCAACAGGCCGGACGAGCGGAGAGCGTCGAGGTCGGCGTCGAGGTACCGCCGGAGCCGATCTGCTTGGGCGGCGCGCGGGGCGACCTCGGCGGCGACCGCGCGGGCGGCCTCGACCGGATCGGACGTGGCGAGGACGGCCGGGGCGGACTGGCCGTCGCCGGTGGGGAGAGCGGGCATGGGCAAAGCAGTGACGGCGAGGCGGCGGGCGCGGTCGAGGCGAGCGCACGGGGAGAGGGACTCGACAACGGCGATCCGAGCGCGGAGGTCGGCCACGGCGAGCGAGACGTGCTGGCCGCCGTCGGGCGGAGCCGGCGGCGTGTCGAGCAGGGCGACGGGCGGCGGGCGGTCCGGAAACCGGGCCCGGTCGAGGCCGAGCCGGGCCAGCCGGCGCTCGCACCCAGCGGCCGTCTCGACCGTCGGCTCGGTCCCGGCGCGGGCATGGACCGTCCACCGGGCGACGTCGTTCGCCAGCCCCCCACGCGCGCGGCCGACCGACCGCGCCGAGGTCCAGACCCGGACGCGGGCGCTGTGCCGGACGCGCAGCCCGGCGGCCCACAGCGCATGGACCAGGGCGATGTCCTCGTGCATCGGCCGGGCCGGCAGGCCGCCGACGGCGGCGTAGGCGTCGGCGCGGACGGCCAGGCTCGCACCGAAGTGGTGGTGGTGGCGCGGCGTCGGGTCCCACGGCTCGGGCGCGTAGAGCTGTCGCAGCGACTCGACGGCCCGCCGGTACGCCAGCTCGAACAGGGCGAATCGGCGGACGCCCGGCGCCAGCCCAGCCCGCTCGTCGGGCAGCAGCAGGGCCCGCCCACCGACCGCGTCGACGTCGGAGATCTCGTCGAGTGTCGCCGCGAGCCAGTCGGGGGCCGGGCACGTGTCGGCGTCGGTCGAGCAGATCGGCCCGGCCGGCGCCCCGGCCGCCCACAGCCGGGCGCAGGCGGCGTCCATCAGCACCCGCCGCGCCGTGCCGACGTGGGCCTCGCCCGGCGCGAGCGCGATCTCGGCCACCCGCACCCACGGCGGCGCACACGCGCGGGCGACCTCGGCCGACCCGTCGGTCGAGTTGTTGACGAGCACGAGGGCCTCGACCGTCCCGTCGGCGAACGGCCGGCCGTCGGCGTCGCGCTGGGCGTCGAGCGCCGCGAGCAGCGCCGGCAGCCGCCGGGCCTCGTCCCGAGCGGGGACGATGACGGACGCGCGCAAGCCCGGGCTCGACGGGCCGAACAGGTCGGGCCGGGCGCGCGCGAGCACGGCCGCCTGCGGCGACCCGCCGGCGCGGACGTCGGGGGGAGAGACGACGGTCACGGCATCCGGCGCTGCCACCGCGCCAGCTCGGCCGCCAGCCCGGCGTGGACCGGGCGCCCGCCGTCGGCGTCGGGCACGCCCAACAAACCGTTCGGGCACGGCCGGTCGTCCTCCCAGCCGGGGTGGTCGGCGATGGGGTACCAGCACAGCCCGTGCACCGGCACGCCGTCGGCGCGGGCGGCCTCGACCTCGCCCGCGACCCGGGCCAGCCAGCGCGGCCGGTCGTCGCCCTCGGTCCCCGTCTCCGAGACGACGAGCGGGCGGCGGTACCGGTCCCACACCTCGGCCAGCATCGCGCGGAACGGCCGGCGGCGCGGGCTCCGCGGCGGCAGCGCCTCCCCCTCGTAGACCCACTGGTTCTGCGGGTAGTAGTTGAGGCCGAGCACGTCGAGCACGCCCTCGTCCCCCCCGATCTGGGGCCACAGCCGGCCGGCCAGCAGGTCGAACGCCTGGAACTGGGCCTGGCGGTAGCCCTCGGCGTGGCCGGCTTGGCGCGGCGTCCGAGGCACCACGTGGACGACGGGCTCGGCCCACAGCAGCCTCGCGCGGGGGTCCACCTCGCGGACGGCGTCGGCCGCTGCCAGCGCGGCGCGGGCGAGCTGGACCTTGAGCTCGAAGCTCCGCCCCTCGGCGAACGGCGGGAACAGCGCCTGGTCGCCGCCGGCCCACGACCAGAACGACAGCTCGTTGACGGGGCACCACCACGGGACCGTGTCGGTCTCGTCGCGGTGGACACGCGCCGCCGCCCGCGCGAAGGCCGCAAACCGGTCGACAAACGCCGGGCGCCAGACGTCGAGGCCGTCCGGCACGCCGTAGTGGCACAGGTCCCACACGACCTGGGTCCCGGTCTCGCGCGCCGCGCGGAGCTGCCTCAGCCACGAGCCCCAGTCGTACCGGCCCGCCGTCGCCTCGACGAGCGGCCACCGGAGCCCGTCGCGGACGGTCCGGATGCCGAGCTCGGCGAGGGCGCGGTAGTCCCGAGCCGCCCACCGGTCGTGCCGGGTCGCCGCGATCACGTCGACGCGGCGGCGGTCGGCCAGGCGGCGGTGGGAGGAGCACTCCCAGCCGCCCTGCCAGAACGAGGCGAACGGCGAGGCGTCCGCTCCCTCAGGGACGTCGGGACGCGGGGCGTCCGTGCGAGCACGGCGCACGACCGCACCCTCACCCTGTCCCTCTCCCGGCGGGAGAGGGGACGCCGTAGGAAAGGTCGGGCTGACCTTCACGCATCCGCGTCGACCGTCGCGCCATCGGCGCGCACGCGGTCGGCGCCGTTCTCTAGGTGGACCGGGCTCGTGCCGCCGTCGCCGGACGGGAGCGTCGCCTTGCGCGCGCCCGTCGGGCGCGGAGCCGGCCGGGCGGGCTCGCCGCGCGCGGCGACCTCGTCGAAGAGCGCGAGCGCCTGGGCCACCACCTGGTCCATGTTGTAGTACTTGTAGGTCGCCAGCCGGCCCACAAAGTCGACGCCGTCGGTGGCCTCCGCCAGCGCCGCGTACCGGCGGTACAGCTCGGCGTTCTCCGGCCGCGGGATCGGGTAGTACGGGTCGCCCTCGGCGCGGGGGTACTCGTACACGACCGACGTCTTCGGGTGCTCCTGGCCCGTCAGCCACTTGAACTCGGTGCACCGCGTGTAGGCGTGCTCGTTGGGAAAGTTGACGACGGGCGCGGCCTGGAACCGCTCGACCGCGTGCGTCTCGTGCTCGAAGTGGAGCGACCGGTACGGGAGCTTCCCGAACCGGACGTCGAAGAACTCGTCGACCGGGCCGCTGTAGACCACGTGGTCGTGCGGAATGACGTCGCGGACGTCGCGGTAGTCCGTGTTCAGCAACACGCTGATGTTCGGGTGGTCCAGCATCCGCTCGAACATCCGGGTGTAGCCCAAGAGCGGCATCGCCTGGTAGGTGTCTGTGAAGTACCGGTCGTCGCGGTTCGTCCGCGTCGGGACCCGGCTCGTCACGCTCGCGTCGAGCTCGGACGGGTCGAGCCCCCACTGCTTGCGGGTGTACCCGCGGAAGAACTTCCGGTACAGCTCCTGCCCCACGCGCCCGACGACGACGTCCTCGCTGGTGCGGACGGGCTCGCGGGGCTCGGCGACCGACGCGAAGAAATCCTCGACCTCGAACGACGTCAGGCTCAGTCCATACAGCCGGTTGATCGTGTCGAGGTTGATCGGGATCGGGACCTGCTGGCCGTCGACCGACGCGAGGACCCGGTGCTCGTAGGGCCGCCACGCCGTGAACCCCGAGAGGTAGTCCCACACGCGCCGGGCGTTCGTGTGGAAGATGTGGGGCCCGTACCGGTGGACGAGCAGGCCGTCCGCGTTGTACTCGTCGTAGGCGTTCCCGCCGACGTGCGGGCGCTTGTCGACGACGAGGACGCGGCGGCCGAGCTGGCTCGCGAGCCGCTCGGCGAGCACGGACCCGGCGAACCCGGCCCCGACGATGAGGTGGTCGAACATCAGAGCGTGGAGGTGGCCCGGGCGGGCGTGGACGAATGGGTGGGCGTGGGCGGGTGGGCGGACGGGGCGCGCGAGGCGGCGTCGAGGAGCCGGCCCATCGCGGCGGCCGTCGCGTCCCACGACGTCCGGGCGAGCACGGCCCGCATGGCCTCGGTCCGCCGCTGGCGGTCGGCGTCGCCCGCGTCGAGCGCGGCCTCGCAGGCGCCGACGAACGCCGCGGGCGTGTCGGCCAGGCGGACGATGTCGCCGTAGGGGTCGGCCACGTCGGTGATCGGCGTCGAGACCACGGGCCGCTCGGCGGCGAAGTACTCCAGCGTCTTGGTTGGGCTGATGAACTCGGTCGACCGGTTCCGCGCGAACGGGAGCAGGCACACGTCCCACCCCGCCAGGTACGCCGGGAGCTCGTCGTAGGTCTTGCCGCCGAGCCAGTGGAGGTTCGGCGCCTGCGGCAGCTCGGCCGGGTCGATCTTGACGACGGGCCCGACCATCACCACCTGCCACTCGGGGTGGGCCGCCGCCAGCGCCGCGACCACGTCGCGGTCGAGCCGCTCGTCGATGACGCCGAAGAAGCCCAGGCGCGGGTGCGCCAGGTCGCGCTGGTCGGCCGGCTCGTCGAGCGCCGGCGCGCCCGGGCGGGCCTGCCCAAAGTGGGCCGCGTCGACCGACGACGGGAAGCAGTGGACCGACGAGTGCCGGTCCTTCTTCGCACGGTACAGGCTGGGCCCGCCGGTGAACACCAGGTCGGCCCGGCCGAGCAGGTCGCGCTCGCGGTCGAGCAGCCCGGCCGGCGCGTGGTCGAACGCCGACAGCTCGTCCATGCAGTCGTAGACGACGGCGCGGGGCTCGACGGCGTCCAGCAGCGGGGTCGCCAGCGGCGTGTAGACCCAGGCGTCGCAGGCGCCCAACGCCTCGGTCTCGACGGCCCACCGCCGCACGAGCGGCGCGACCACGTCGAGCTGGGCGTCGGAAAACCCGGGCTCGCCGACCGGCGTGTGGGGCCGGAGCACGGTCACTCCAAGCGCCGCGTCGATGGCTTCGAGGCGCGGCGAGCCGTCCGCGTGGACGGGCTCTTCGACGACGAACACGGGGCGGGTCGCCGCCAGCCGCGACAGGACGTGCTGGGGGCGTTGGTACACGAAGTCCCACCGGAGGTGGGACAGGACCACGAGGGGAGAGGGCACGAGGAGAGGGGCGGGGGTGTGGGACCGAATCGGAGCCGAACCCTACGCTACGCCCGGGCCGAGACACGCATGTGTCAGGGGTGTGCGGGTCCACCCCTCAGGAGATTCCGGCCCCTCTCCAGGAAACTCCTGACCGTGCCCGGGGACATCCTCCTACCCCTCGCTCCGGCCCTCCCGGACCGGGCCCCGACCGACGGCCCGGTGCTCGCGGCGGAGCGTCGTTCCGTCCGCCTCCAGCGCCGCCGCCCCGTGCCGCACGATGGCCACGAACCGGACGCCGTACTTGACGATGGAGTACGCCATGACGGCCGCCGTCAGCCCGACGAGCGCTTCCATGATCGCGGGCGGCGCCTTGAGGAGCGCCGCCGCGACGGTCACCGCGAGCGCCGTCACGGCCACCTTCCCGCTCCACAGCGACGACGTGAACCGGCCCAACCGCCGCGACTGGACTAGCCCGCCAGTTGCCAGCAGCACGTCGCGCGCGATGGCGAGCGCGACGAACCACAGCGGGAGCGACGGGCCGGCCTCGGCGGGGCGCAGCAGCAGCGCCAGCGTCACGGCCGCCGCCGCCAGCTTGTCGGCCGTCGCGTCGAGCACCTTCCCCCACTCGCTGACGGTGTCGCTCCAGCGCGCCACGCGCCCGTCGAACCAGTCGGTCGCGATGGCCAGCCCGATCAGGGCGAACGTCAAGCCGAGCGCCCCCCCGCTGTAGACGAGCGCGGCGATGGGCACCACCAGGACCGCCCGCGACAGGCTCAGCAGGTTGGCCGCCGTCCAGAACGCGCCCATCGGGGGCAGGCCGGGGGGTCGGGCGGGCGGCGTCGGCATGGGCGGGGGGCGGCCTCGGGCCGGACGCGGAAGATAGCCGAGAGGCCGATCTTGCCCGCCCACCTCCACGGCCCCATGCTCGCGGTCCTCGTCGTCGCCTTCGTCGTCCAGTGCGCCGGGTGGGCCTGGGTGGGCGCCGGGCTCCGGCGCGTCCGCGAGGCGGCCCCGCTCGACGGCCCCGCCGGCGCGCCCGTGCCGATCAGCGTCGTGGTCGCGGCGCACGACGAGGCCGAGCGGCTGCCGGGCCTGCTCGACGCGCTCGCCGCCCAGACGCACCGGCCGTTCGAGGTCGTCGTCGTCGACGACCGCTCGACCGACGCGACCGCGCAGCGGGTGACGTGGCGGGCGCAGGACTTCCCCGTCCCGCTCCGCCTGGTGACGGTCGCGCTCGGAGCGCCCGAGGCGGCCGGGCTCCCCCCCAAAAAGCACGCGCTCGAACGCGGTGCTGAGGCCGCCGCCCACGCCCGCCTCGCCTTCACCGACGCCGACGGCCGGCCCGGTCCGGACTGGCTGGCGACACTCGCGCGCGCCGCCGTGGCCACGACGGACGACGCGGGGACGACGGGCGACGGCCGGCAGACCACGGAGGACCTGGCGCTGATGCCACAGGCGACGTCCCCTCTCCCCCCGGGAGAGGGACAGGGTGAGGGGCCGAATCTCCTCCCGGTTCCTGAGACAGTTGGCTTCGACCCCCCACCCGTCGACGACGGCGCCGTGCTCGTCGGCTACGGGCCGATGGAGCGTGAGGACGGGTGGCTGAATCGGTTCGCGCGGTACGAGACGGTCCAGACGGCGGCGCTCGCGGCGGCCGGCGTCGGGTGGGGACGCCCGTGGCACGCCGTGGGCCGGAACCTGTCGTACCCGGCGGCGCTGCTCGGCCGGCTCGGCGGCTTCGCGCACTCGGCCGGTTCGCTCTCGGGCGACGACGACTTGCTCGTGCAGGAGGTCGCCCGGACGGGCGCGGCGCCGGTCCGCTACGTGGTCGACGCCCGGGGGGCCGTCCCCTCCCCTGCCCAGCCGACCGCGCGCGCGTTCTGGCGGCAGAAGCGGCGGCACGCGAGCGCCGGGAGCCACTACCCGGCCGGCGTCCTCGTCGCGCTCGGCCTGTTCCACACGTCGAACCTGGCGCTGTGGGTCGGCGCCCCGATGCTGCACGCCGCGACCGGCGTCCCGCTCGGGTGGGGGCTGCTGGCGGGCAAGCTGCTGCTCCAGCGGGGCGTGCTCGGCGACGCGCTCGACGGGCTGGGCGACGAGCCTGACCTCCGCCTGTGGCAGCCCGCCTTGGACGCGCTCTCGGCCGGCTACCACGCCGTCCTGGCGGTCCTCGGCGTCCTGCCCGCTCCCCGGCGTTGGTAGCTCATCGCCTCCAGGCCAGCATCTGGACGACGGCCGCGTCGCCGTCGTGGTACGGCCCCTCCACCACGGACCGCTCGACCTCGCGAAGGATCTCGGCGTCGAGCCCGGCCAACTCCTCCGCCAGCCCGTCGGCCGTCATCGTGATGTCGACGGCGTCGGGGCCGGGGCCGCCGGTGTCACGCGTCGTTTGCTCGGGCGTGTACGCCTCCAGCACGAACGCGCCGCCCGGCCGGAGCGCCGCGACGACGCGCCGGTGGAGCTGGCGACGCACGTCAGCGGGCGTGTGAGCGAAGACGGAGACCACGGCGTCCCACGCGGCCTCACCCAGGTCGTAGTCCGCGAGGTCAGCCGCGACCGTCTCGATCTCGACGCCGCGCTCGGCCGCGAACGTGCGTGCCCGCCCCAGCCCCGTCGCCGACTGGTCGACGGCGGTGACACGGTGGCCGCGCTCGGCCAGGAACACGGCGTTCCGACCCTGGCCCTCGGCGAGGCAGAGCACGCGCGACCGGGGCGCCAGCCGGTCGGCGACCGACGCGAGGAAGTCGTTGGGCGCGTCGCCGTAGGCGAGGGCGTCCTCGGCGTAGCGGGCGTCCCAGAAGTCGGGCGGCGGTCCGGGCATCGGTCGGGCGGCGAGAGCCAAACCGACGCCGCGCTCGGTGCCGGCCTTACCCGGCGGCTCCGACGCCAGACGGCGCCCCGAGCCTGAGCCCGGGGCGCCGCCCGTCCGTGCCGTCGGACTCGCTAGCGGACGACCGTGATCCGCTCGGCGAACGTGCCCGTCCCGGTCGTCATGCGGACGACGTAGACGCCGGCCGGGAGGCCCGCGGCGTCGAACGTGACCTCCTGGACGCCGGCCTCGGCCGGGCCGTCGAGGAGTCGGGCCACCTCGCGCCCGAGCGCGTCGAACACGGCGACCGTCACGTCGCCGGCCTCCGCCAGCTCGAAGCCGACCGTCGCGCGGTCCCGAGCCGGGTTCGGCGCCGGGGCCAAGAGCGCGTCGGCCGCCGGGGCGGCTTCCAGGCTCGCGCCGACCGCCGGCGCCAGGACCGACGACGAGGCCTGGTTCGAGAGGAGCACGAGTTGGCCGCCCTGGACCAGGTCGCCGTCGACGATCGGCCCGTCGATGGCGTCGTGGGCCTGGACGTCGGCGAGCAGGAGCGTCTCGCCGGGCCGCGTCTTGAACAGCGACGTCACGTCCAAGACGCCCGACGTCTCGCGGACGCCGCGCTCGTTCGGCTGCGGCTCGTTCTCACGCTGGCCGTCCGGGACGGCGTCGATGTCGATCTGGGCGATCCGGACCAGGTCGGAGGCCGTGAACACGGTCGGGGACGTCGGGTCGAGCCGCCAGATCGAGGCCTCCTCGCCGCTCGTGCCGCCGAAGAGCGAGCTGGGGCTCGTCGAGCGGTCCTCCTGGACGTAGATGAACCCGTCGTCGGCCCAGTCGAGGTTGTCCGGGCTGCGGAGGCCGAAGTCGGGGTCCGGGTACGCCCCGTCGCCAGCGTCGTCGCCGTCGTAGAGGACGGTGAGCTCGGCCGTGATCTGGGCCGTCAGGTTGACCTGGCCGTCGACGACGAGGTCGGTCCCGAAGTCGACGTCGACGAGGTACGTCGTGCCCCAGTTGTCGGCGGGGAACAGGCCCCCGCGGCCCGTCGACGCCAGGACGGCCTGGGACCCGTCGGCCGGGTTCGTCGAGACGTCCTCCGGGCGTGAGAACCGGAAGGCCCCGCGCGCGGCGGCGAGGGCGTCTTGGGTGTCCTGGTCGGCGAAGCCCTGGGCGTCGTAGCCCGGCGCCCCGGCCTTGAGCGGGTCGTAGTGGCGGATCGGGATAAACTGGCCCGGCCGGACCGTGCCCGTCCCGTTCCACTCGTCCGGCGTCGTCTCGCCCGAGTCGGCGACCCAGACGAAGAGCGTGCCGCCGGCCAGCCCGTTCCGCTCGAGGAACCCGCCGGTCGGGTCCTTCACCCCGACGTAGAGCAAGAGCGGGGCCCCGCCGCGGTCGTCGCCGATCAAGACGGCGACGGTGTTGAGCTCCCGGGTGTCGAGGAGCGTCACGCTCTCCCAAGCCGCGCGGCCGAGCCACGGGGCCGTGTAGAGGATCCGGTCGTGGATGTCGAGCGCGAACTCCTGCCCACCCCCGGTCTCCTCGCCGGTGAAGAAGATGTCGTCGACGATGCCGTACTCGCCGGCCGTGAACAGGTTGGCCGAGCACAGCCGGTCGAGCCCGGCCAGCGGGTCGGTCCCCTCGTTGATCTGGGTCGCGCTCGTCACGACGGCGCCGTAGCGGTCGACGATGGTCCGGTACGCGAGGCTGCTCCGGACGAGGCTCCGGCTGACCCGGTTGATGTCGAAGAAGCTCACGCGGGCGCCGGTCAGCTGCGTCCCGTTGGCCAACCGGTACTGGTACCCGGAGTCGTCGTTGAGCTCGTGGTTGACGAACACGCGGACGATCCGGCCGTTGAGCGCGAACGCGCCGGTCCCGTCGGGGATGCCCGGCGGGACGTAGGACCGGACGGCCTCGCCGACCGTCCAGATCGGCTCGACGGTCCAGCCGCCGAGGCCGACGACCTGCGGGTCTTCGGTGGAGTTCTGGCCGTCGCCGATCGTCGTCTGGGCGACCGCCGGGCCGGCTACGACGACGAGCCCAACGAGGGCCGCCGCCATGCGGGGGAGCAGAAAGAGCATGAGAGTGGGGGAAGGAGAGAGGGTGGCGTGCGGAGGCGTTCCGGCACGTCGCGGGGCACACCTCTGTGCCCCACCATCCGAGCCTATCCAGCGCCCGTTACCCCCTCGTGTCCGCCCCGTTACCTCCCCGTGTCCGTGTCGTTACGGGACTGTAAGCGCTCCTGCAACGCCCCGGCGCGGCCCGGCTCCGGGGCCGCGGGCCGGAGTCTCGCCGAGCCCAGGCCCTCAGCCGAACTGGCCCGTGACGTACTCCCGCGTCCGGTCCTGCTCCGGCGTCACGAACACGCGCTCGGTCGGGCCGACCTCGACCAGGCGGCCGGCGTCGAGGAACGCCGTCCGGTCGCTCACGCGCCGCGCCTGCTGCATGTTGTGGGTCACGATGACGACCGTGTACGTGTCGGCAAGCTGGCGGACGGTCTCCTCGATGAGCGCCGACGCGCGGGGGTCGAGCGCGCTCGTCGGCTCGTCCATCAGGATCACCTCGGGCTCGACGGCCAGCGTCCGCGCGATGCACAGCCGCTGCTGCTGGCCGCCCGACAGGCCGTAGGCCGAGTCGTGGAGCCGGTCCCGGACCTCGCCGAAGAGGGCGGCCCGGGTCAGGGCCTCCTCGACCCGGTCGTCCATGTCGCCGTCGAGCCCGTTGATCCGGGCGCCCCAGGCCACGTTCTCGTAGATCGACTTGGGGAATGGGTTCGGCGCCTGGAACACCATCCCGATCCGGCGCCGGACCAGGACCGGGTCGGCCCGGCCGTAGACCGACTGGCCGTCGAGCCGGACGTCGCCCTCGGTCCGCGTGCCCGGCGTGAGCTCGTGGATCCGGTTCATGGCCCGGAGGAGCGTGCTCTTGCCCGAGCCGCTCGCGCCGATCAGCGCCAGGACCGACCGCTCGGCCACGTCGATCGTGACGCCGTGGACGGCCTGCGTCGCGCCGTACCAGACCGAGAGGTCGCGGACGGCCAGCTTGGTGGCCCCGACGTCGGGGTCGGCCGGCGGGGTGTACGGGGGGTGCCCCTCGGAGGGGACCGCGACGTCGAGGGAGGGGGCGGAGGAGTCGGGCATGGGGGGAGGGGTTACGAGGTCCGCCGCTCGGCGCGGTCGCGGAGCCAGATGGCGAGCCCGTTCATGAGCAGCAAGACGGCGAGCAGGACCAGGATGCCGGCCGCGGCCAGCCCGCGGAACTCGTCCTGGGGCCGCGAGGCCCAGTTGTAGATCTGGACCGGGAGCGCGCTGAAGGCGTCGAGCGGCGTCGCCGGGAGGAACGCCAGGAACGTCGCCGCGCCGACGACCAGGATCGGGGCCGTCTCGCCGATGGCCCGGCTCAGCGCCAGGATTACGCCCGTCAGCGCGCCCGGGGCCGCCAGCGGCAGCAGGTGCGCCCGGACCACCTGCCACCGCGTCGCGCCGAGCGCGTAGGCGCTCTCCCTCACGCCGCGCGGGATGGCCCGGAGCGCCTCCTGCGTCGCGATCACGATGACGGGCAACACCAGGAGCGCGAGTGTGATCCCGCCCGAGAGGAAGCTCGCCCCGAACCCGAGCACGCGGACGAAGACGGCCAGCCCGAGCACGCCGTAGATCACGCTCGGCACGCCGGCCAGGTTCGCGATGTTGAGCGTCACCAACCGGAGGAACGGCCCGGGCGCCGCGTACTCCTCGAGGTAGATGGCCGCGCCGACGCCGACGGGCACGGCGACGGCGGCCGTGACCAGCATGAGCCAGAACGTCCCGACGAGCGCCGCCTTGAGCCCGGCCCGCTCGGCGATCCGCGACGGGTACTCGGTCAGGAGGTCGGCGCTCAGCCACGGGACGCCCTCGACGAGGACCTGCCCCAGCAACACCGCCAGCGCGACCAACCCGAACAGCGTCGCCCCGAGCGACAGCGTGCGCAGCACGCGCCCGCGGCGGCGGCGGCGGGCGAGCCCGGCCGGGATGTCGGTGAGGTCGAGGGCGGGCGTGGGCATGGCTCAGGCGCGCTCGGCAAACCGGCGGACGATCCGCTGGGCCCCGACGTTCATCGCCAGCGTGACGACGAACAGGAGGAGGCCCACGGCGAACAGGCTCTGAAACACGGCCGAGCCCTGGGCCGCGTCACCGAGGGTCGCGTTGACGATGAACGCCGTCATCGTCAGGATGCTCTCGCGCGGGTCGAGCGTGAGGGCGGGCGTGGCTCCGGCCGCCAGCACCACGATCATCGTCTCGCCGATGGCCCGGCTGAGGGCCAGGATGAACGAGGCGACGATCCCGCTCAGCGCCGCCGGGACGGTCACGCTCCACACGACCTCGCCTTCGGTCGCCCCCAGCGCGTAGGCGCCCTCGCCCAGCCGCCGCGGCACCGACCGGAGCGCGTCCTCGGACAGCGACGCCACCAGCGGCAGGATCATCACGCCGACGACGAGCCCGGCCGAGAGCGCGTTGTACACGCCCAGCCCGGGGACGACCGTCTGGAGCACGGGCGTCACGAACGTCAGCGCGAAGTAGCCGTAGACGACCGTCGGGATCCCAGCCAGCAGCTCGAGCGCGGGCTTCACCACGCGCCGCACGCGGGCCGTGGCGAACTGGCTGACGTAGACGGCGGCCAGCAGCCCCAGCGGCAGCGCCACGACGGCCGCGAGCGCCGTCACCAAGAGCGTCCCCGCCACGAGCGGCCACACGCCGAACTGGCCGTCGACGAAGAGCGGCGTCCACTCGGTCGCGCCGAAAAACTCGGCGGGCGACACGTTGCCGAAGAACCCGACCGTCTCCCAGCTCAGCACGGCCACGATGCCCAGCGTCGTGGCGACGGTGACGAGCGCGCACGCTGCCAAGACCGCGTGGACGGCCCGCTCGGTGGGGCTCCGCGAGACGGCGCCCTCAAGGTCGTTCGAGGGGGCGCCTGGGGGGACGGGCTCGGCACCGCGCTGGAGGGCGAGGTCGCTCATGGGGCCGCGGGGTCGGGCGCGCTCCGCAAGACGGCATCGACGCGCGCGCCGATCCGGCCGGCGAACGCGCTCCCCGTCGTCCGGGCGGCGTAGCGCTCGGCGGCCAGCCGGTAGCCGGCGTCCGAGAGCGGGACGGCCCCGACCTCGCGCGCGAGCGGGGCCGCCGACGCCAGGAAAAAGCGGACGTAGGCGTCGAGCGCCGGGTTCGCGTCGGCCCGGGCGGCGTTGACGTAGACGAACTCGACGCGGGCCAGCGGAGCGTAGGTCCCGCTCTGGACGGTCTCGGCCGACGGCCGGACGCACCCGCTGCCGCTGTCGACGCCGAGCACCTTGAGCCGGTCCGCGTTCTCCTCGACGTAGGCCAGCCCGAAGTACGCCAGCGCGCCAGCGTCGCCGGCGACGCCCTGGACGAGGGTGTTGTCGTTCTCGCTCGCCGTGTAGTCGGTCCGGCTCGCGCCCTCCTCACCGTTGACGGCCGCCGTGAAGTAGTCGTAGGTGCCCGAGTCGGTGCCCGGCCCGTAGAGCACGACCGGGACGTCGGGGAACCCGGGCCGGACATCGGCCCACGAGTCGACGCGCGAGTCGGGCTCCCAGATCGCCCGCAGCTCGGCGAGCGTCAGGCAGTCGACCCAGTCCGTCTCGGGGTGGGCCACGACGGCGATCCCGTCGTAGGCCACCGGGACCTCGACGAACGGGATCCCGGCCGCGTCCAAGCGGGCGGCCTCGTCGGGCTCGACGGCCCGGCTCGCGTTTGAGGCGTCGGTCTCGCCCCGGGCGAACTTGGCGAACCCGCCGCCCGTCCCGCTCGCGCCGACGGTGACCCGGACGCCGGGGTGGTCGCGCATGAACTCCTCGGCGACGGCCTCGCTCAGCGGGAACACGGTCGAGGACCCGTCCACGCGGACGGCGCCGGACAGGCCGGTCGGGTCGGCCTCCTCGCAGCCGGCGCAGCCGGTGAGGGCCGCGAGCAGGAGCAAGAGCGGGAAGGCGCGCATCCGGCTTGGACCGCACGGCGGGCCCGGCGGTCCGCCGTTGGCTTTACGGTTGCGTAAAGCCGGGGCTGGGGCCCGACGCAACAGTCCGGTAAAAGAGCGGTCATCGGGGCGTCACGGCGGACCGCTAGCGTGGTTTCTCCCCCCTCTCTTCCGATGCGCCTCTCTACGATCGTCGCCCTCGCCGTGGGGCTCGCCGCGCCCGCGGGAGCCCAGGACCTCCGCCAGGGCCCGCCCCTCAACGTCACCGTCCGCAGCTACGACGCGCCCCGCCGGGCCGACGCCGGCACGGACCAGCTCTTTTTCGACCCCGCGCTCCGGCCGTTCTACCACGGCGTCGCCTCGGGCGACCCGACGCCGGACGGCGTGGTGCTCTGGACGCGCGTGACGCCGCCGACCGACACCGAGCTGGGCGTCCGCTGGCGCGTCGCGACGGACCTGGACCTGGGCGACGTCGTCGCCAGCGGGACGGCCCGGACGGACCGGCTGCTCGACTACACCGTCCGCGTGACCGTGACCGGGCTCGACGCCGGTACGACGTACTACTACGGGTTCCAGGCGCTCGGCGCCAACTCGATCACCGGTCGCACGCGGACGGCCCCAACCGAGGCCGTCGACCAGCTCCGGTTCGCCGTCACGTCGTGCTCGAACTACCAGCAGGGCTACTTCGTGGCCTACCGCGGGATCGCCGCCCGCGCCGACCTCGACGCCGTCCTCCACCTCGGCGACTACTTCTACGAGTACGGCGCCGGCACCTACGGCGACGCGGCGCTCGTCGACGCCGACCGCGCCCACACGCCGCTCTCGGAGACCGTCACGTTGGCGGACTACCGGCTCCGCCACTCGCTCTACAAGCTCGACCCGGACCTCCGCGCGGCGCACCAGCAGCACCCCTGGATCACGGTCTGGGACGACCACGAGTCGGCCAACGACAGCTGGGAGGACGGGGCTGAAAACCACAACGAGTTCCTGGGCGTCGACCCCGCCACCGACGACAGCCTGTTCGCCGCCGAGGGCACGTGGGAGGACCGCCGGACCGACGCCGCCCAGGCCTACTTCGAGTGGCTCCCGCTCCGCCGGACCGGCGTCGACGGCGACTCGGACCGGATCTACCGCCGGCTGAGCTACGGCCCGCTCGCCGAGGTCACCATGATCGACACCCGGCTCGAGGGCCGCGACCGCCAGCTCGCGTCCAAGACCGACGCCGCTGCCGGGACCGTCGAGGTGGACACGACCCGGTGGCTCGACCCGGACCGGACGTTGTTAGGCGAGGCCCAGCGCGAGTGGCTTCTGGACGGCCTGGCAAGCTCGACGGCCCAGTGGAAGGTGATCGGCAACCAGGTCATGATGACCCAGCTCGCCTTCAACCCGTTCGCCGCCGGCGCGAACGCGCCGTTCACCAACCTCGACGCCTGGGACGGCTACCCCGCCGAGCGCGAGCGCGTGCTGACGGCGATCCGCGACGGCGGCGTCGACAACGTGGTCGTGACGACGGGCGACATCCACACGACGTGGGCCTCGGACCTGCCCGTCCGGCCGTTCGGTGGCTACGACCCGGCGAGCGGCGCCGGCTCGGTCGCCGTCGAGTTCGTGACGCCGAGCGTGAGCGCGGCCAACCTCAACGAGAACCTCGGCATCCCGCCCGAGGCCGTCCCGGAGGACGTCCCGACCCAGGCCGAGCAGGGCTTGGCGGCGGCCTACCCCCAGCTCAAGACCGTCGAGCTCGACGAGCACGGCTACCTAGTCCTCGACCTGACCGGCGCCCGGGCCCAGGCCGACTGGTTCTACGTCAACGACATCCGGCAGCGCGACTCGGACGAGCGGTTCAGCCGGGCGTTCTTCACGGCCTCAGGCGAGAACCACCTCCAGGCCGCCAGTGGCCCGGCGCCGAACAAGGCCGACGCGCCGGCGCTCGCGCCCGCGGCCCCGCCGCCGTTCGTCGTCGCCGACGAGGACGGGCCCTCGGCGGAGCAGGCGTTGCTGGTCGTCGGGGCGTACCCGAACCCGGCGTCGGGCCGGGCGCACCTGGCGTACGTCCTCAACGAGACCCGGACGGTCCGGGCCGTCCTGTTCGACGCGGCCGGCCGCGAGGTGGCCGTGTTGCACGACGGGGTCCAGCCGGCCGGCGCCTACGCGCTCGACTTCGAGACGGCGACGCTCGCGGCCGGCGTCTACCTCGTCCGGATCTCCGACGGCGCCTCGGTCGCCACCCGCGCGGTCACCGTCGCCCGCTAGCGCCGCGCCCGCTGACAGAGCGCGCCCGCCGGTCTGGGCCGGCGGGCGCGCACGCGGCGTCCCGTGGGAGGCGGACGCTAGCGGAACCGATGGACCCCTTCAGGCCGCCGCGCTCAGCTCGAACACCTCCGACACGACGCCCTCCCCGGTGACCCGGGGCCCCTCCGTCAGTCGGAACCCCACCCCTGGCTGGAGGCGCTCGTGGGGAGCCTCGTCCATCAGGAAGTGGACGAGGACGGTCTCTTCGGCTCGGGCCTCCTCCCGGCTCCGGTGGACCACGAGCGTCCACGGCGCCGCGTCCTCGTCCCCCCCGATCACGGCCGGGCTCATGTACTGCAACGCGGTGACGGGTCGGCGGCGTCCCCCGGCGCTCTCGTCGAGCCAGCGGACCTTCGCGATGGCGTGTTTCATGTCAGCGGTAGGAAGCGGACGGTGCAGGCACCGACGTCGCTCGCCGGAGCGAACCGGGCGGCGCCGACGCCGTCGAGCATTGGCCAGCGATAGAACGTCGCGGCAACGTCCAACGGCACGTCGGCCCCGATGACGCGGTAGCCGTCTGGATGATGGTGCCCGGCCGTCCGGCGACCGAACGCATCGGCCACGTCGAAGGTCTCCCAGAAGGACTTCCTGTCCGCCCCGCCGAGCGGCCGGAACTAGCCGTGGCGATCGAGATCGGCGTACTCGACGAGCGAGACCGTCCGGTAGAGGCGAATCAGCGACGCCACGCTACCCCTTGACGGCGCCGAGCGTCAGGCCCGAGATGAGGTAGCGGCTCAGCACCAGGAACAGCGCGATGACCGGGATCGAGACCAGGAGCGAGCCGGCCGCGTAGAGCCCCCACTGGGTCGAGATCGAGCCCTGGAACAGCTTGAGCCCGACGGGCATCGTGAACATCTCGGCGTCTTGCAAGACGACGGCCGCCACGACGTACTCGTTCCACGCGCTCATGAACGAGAACAGCGCCGTGATCACCAAGGCCGGCGCCGCGAGCGGCAGGATCACTTTGTAGAACGCCTGCCACGGCGTGGCCCCGTCGATCCGTGCGGCCTCCTCCAGGCTGGCCGGGATCGTATCGTAGTACCCCTTCATCTGCCACACGCAAAACGGCAGCGCCGTCGCCGAGTAGATGATGACGATGCCGACGTACGAGTTGATGAGCCCCAGCTCGATGAGCACGATGTAGAGCGGGAGCAGCAGCATCGTCGCGGGGAACATCTGGGTGACCAGGATGCCGCTCAGCGCCGCCTTCCGCCCCGTGAAGCGGTGCCGAGACAGCGCGTACCCCGCCGTCGACGCCAGCGCGACGCCGGTGATGGTGACCACGAGCGCCACCAGCAGGCTGTTGCCGAGCCAGCGCAGGAACGGCGTCTCGGTCAGAAGGACCCGGTAGTTGTCCAGCGTCGCCCCGTCCGGAATCAGCGCGAGCGACCGCGACAGCAGCTGGTCGCTCGGCCGGAGCGAGATCGTCAGGATCCGCGAGATCGGGTAGACCGCGATAAAGACGAACAGGGCCAGCGTGGCGTACGCGCCGAGGCGGGAGAGCAGCTTCATCGAGAGGCGTGAGCGGTGAGCGGTGAGCGGTGAGCGGTGAGCGGTGAGCGGTGAGCGGTGAGCGGTGAGCGGTGAGCGGTGAGCCAAGATGATCACGGCCTGTGGAGTCCGCGGCGGCGCCAGCCGGATTCTCGCCGGAAGGGTCTCGGAGGCGTCCGCCGAAACCCTCACCGCTCACGCCTCACCGCTCACGCCTCACCGCTCACGGCCTCACCGGGTCCCCCCCACGACGACGTCGTAGACGTTGGGCGAGCGGATGTCGACCCGGCCGCCGCCGACGTCCTCCGACGCCTCGCGCTCGACGCGGCGGAACGAGCCGACGCCGCCGTCGGGCTCGAGCGCGCCGACCAGCATCGTCACTCGGGAGCGGCCCAGCGACGGGACGATGAACGTGGGGAGCGCGAACTGGAGCGAGCCCGTTGACGGGTCGAAGGCCGTGCCGGACCCGAGCTGGCCGACCTCGCGGCCGGCCGCGTCCAGCACCAAGAGCCCGTCGCCGACGAACACGACGTACTCGTAGCCCCCGTCGTCGGGGAAGTCGTAGTCGGCCCCGCGGCCGACGGTCGTGGCCCCGCCCTCCTCGGTGTCGATGGCGAACGCGACAATGGTCTGGGGGTCGTCGCCGAGCGCGGCGAACTCGGCGCGGAAGTAGGTCGTCGAGTCGTCCCTCGCGATCTCGAGGTAGGTCGCGTCGAGGGCGCCGGGCGTGACGCCCTCGGGGTAGGTGAACGTGCTCGTCGCGCCCCAGTCGTCGCCCTGGGGGTCCGTCTGGGTGAGCGTGACGGAGGCCGTCGGGTTGTCGCGCAAGATCTGGCCGTCGCCGAGGGCCCGCTGGTTCTCGACGGCCCGCATCACGGGGTACTCGTCGCGGAGAGCCGGCTCGGCGAAGGCGAACCCGTCCCACACGTCGCCCGGACCGGCGATGGCGGACGAGGCCACCTCGTCGCCGTCGACCGCCGCCCCGGCGCCCGCCACGGTGACCTCGAACGGGTCGAGCGGAGTCACGAGCGTGTCGCCCTGGACCTGGGTGAGAGGGACGGCCACGCGCCGGCCGCCCCCTTCGAGCACGAGTGTCGCCGCCTCCGGGAGTCTCCCGCCCGGCTCGACCTGGGCTTCGACGCCGTCGGCGCCGCCCGTCAACCGGAGGCCGACCGTTCCGTCGCCCAGGCGCAGGCGGACCGTTGTGGTCCCCCACGTCTCGGGCAGCCGGGGCGCGACGACGAGCGTGTCCGCACTCGCGTAACGCGCGCCGACCATCCCCTCGATGGTGGCCTCGAGGAAGCTGGCGATGCTCCACGGCTGGACCGGCGCCCCGCCCACCTCGGGCACCGCGTCGGCGGTGCGGGGGTGGCCGGCGACCAGCTCGGGGATCGCCCCGACCACGCCCGTGTCGAGCAGCAACTCGGCCTGGGCGCGGACGAGCGCGGCGGCCGGCTCGGCCCCGCCGGTCTCGGCCATCAGCGTCGCGACCGGGCCCGAGAGCCACGTCCAGACGGCCCCGTTCGTCCGGGCCGACTCGGGCGTGTAGAACGCGGGCGCGTCGAGGTACGGGTGGAACAGCGAGTCGGTCTGGGCCAGCGAGGCGACGCCGTAGGGGAACACGAGGCGCTCGGCCATCGCCCGCGCCAGCCGGGCCCGCTCGTCGGCCGGGAGCCCGTCGAGCTGGGCGAGCGCCAGCAGCCCGCCCGGCCGGAGGTCCGCCGACGCGCCGCTCCGGTCGACCCGGTCGGCCACGAGCCCGTTGCGGACGAACCGGCGCTCGAACTGGCGGAGCAGGACGGCCGACGTGTCGGCGTACCACGTGGCCGACGACCGCTGGGAGACGCCCATGATCCGGGCGAACTGGGTCGCCGTGCCGAGCGCCCGGTATAGCGCGCCCTGCCCCTCGGCAACGGCGCCCCGCCGACGGACCGCGCCGGCCTCGGGGTCGCCTTCGAGCCACGTCCCCCGCCGGTCCCGAGCCACCAAAAAGCCGAGCGAGTCGGTCGCGCCCCCGTTGCGCGTGTCGGGCTCGTAGATGCCCCTCAGCGCGAAGACGGTCTTGAACCAGAAGTTGGGCCCGCCCGAGACCAGCCCCCGGTCGCCCGTCGTGCGGACGTAGTCGCCGGCAGCGGCCAAAAACAGCGGCGTCCCGTCGGCCGACGAGAACACGTCGTCCTGGTCGTCGCCGAAGCGGACCAGGTCGGGCGCCCGGCCCAGCAGGTCGATCCGGCGGTCGAAGAGCTGGGCGTCGCCGGTCGTGGTCAGGAGCGCCCGCGCGGTCTCCCACCGGCCCGTGTCGAGGAACGCGCCGACGGTCCACGCCGCCGACGGGTACGACTCGGGCTCGGCGCCGGGCAGGCCGGGCAACAGCGAGACGCGCGCCGAGTCCTGGACCGTCAGGGCTTCGAGCGTCAGGACGGCCCAGCGGAAGGCCATGTCCATCGTCGGGTCCTCGGTGTCGAACACGACGGACTCGGCGATGGCCGCCAGCCGCTCGCTCCGGGCCTGGCGCCGGGCGTCGCCCTGCGCAAGCGCGCGGCGGGCGGCGGCGGCGGCGGCTTGGGCCGTGGCCCCGGTCGCGACGGCGACGGCCCCGGGCGTCTCGATGGTGATCTCGCCGAGGCGGAACGCCTGGTCGCGCCCGCCCTCGGGCACGTCCTCCGCCGCGTCCGTCGAGCGGACCGCGCCGCCGTCGGTCGCCACGGCCGTCCAGATGGGCCCGGCCGGGACCGTCGCCGTGTCGGTCGGGACGTCGGCCGCGGCGGCGAACGCCAGCGTCCCGCCGACGTCGCGGACGCGGTAGTCGCCGGCCGCCCGCCGCTCGCTCCGCACCGGCCGGAAACCGACCACGCCGACCGAGTCGGCCACCTCGACCAACAGGGCTACCTGGCCGTCGCCGGCCCCGTCCAGGAGCGTCACGCGCTCGCTGAGCCGGGCCGGCCGCTCGCCCTGGATCTGGCCCAGGATCTTGGCCACGAAGCCCGACGTGTCGCGCTCCATGTAGGACCGGACGGCGATGTCGGGCCGGGCGATCCCGCGGACCCGGTCGGCCGGGCCGAGCGCGACCGAGTCGGCGTCGGTCCACCAGCGCCAGCCGTGGAGGGCCGTCCGGCCGCTCGCGGTGAGCCCCATGGCCGGGTCCCTCCCGGGCGCCGCGAGCGCGTCGTACCACACGCCGCCGGCCGCGTCGGTCTGGACCGTCGAGCGGACGGCGCCCAGCGAGTCGCCCTCTTCGGGCGCGTCGACCTCGACGGCGAGCGCGACCAGGGCCTCGGGCCCCTCGCCCGCCAGCCGGCTCGCCGGCGGCTCCTCCCCGCACGCGCCCAGCACGAGCGCCAGCACGGCCACCGTCAGGAACGAGCGGAGCGACGATGCCCTCCCCCCTCTCGCTCCCTCCCCCACAGAGTCATCCCTGCGAGAGCGGGCTCTCCCAGCCTCGCCCCTCCCCTCTCCATCCCTCAAACCGTCATTCCCGCGCACGCGGGAATCCATACGGAGTCGCTCGCCGAGCACGCCGTCCCCGAGAACCCGCCGGGCCTCGTCCTCCGACACCGGCTCGACATCCGGCATCGCCAGCGGTGTACCGGGCATCGCCATCACCTCGTCGCCGAGGTCTCGCCAGCCCGGGTTCGCCGTGCGGACCAAGTCCACTTTCCACTCGCGCCGCCACTTCTTGACCTGCTTCTCCCGGCGGATCGCGTCCTGCACGTCCTCATGTCGCTCGAACCAGACGAGCCGGCCCGCCCCGTAGCGGCTGGCGAATCCCGGGGTCGCGCCCGCCCGATGCCGTCGGATCCGGTGCGCGAGGTCGCTCGTCACGCCGGGATACAACGTCCCGTTCGGTTTGTTGGCGAGGAGGTAGACGTAGCCGGGTCGAGGCACAGAGCGGGTGCGTATGGATTCCCGCGTTCGCGGGAATGACGGATGGGTAAGAGGGAGGCGGGCCGGATTCGAGACGGTCGGACGGGCCACCGACGGGACGCGCTGGCGCGGGACCGAGCCGGCGTGCTCCGCTAGTACATGGACTCCGTGGCCTGGGTCCGGTTCAGGAAGACCTGGGTGAACAGGAACAGGATGGCGAAGATGACCATCGAGAGCGCCGCGGCCCACCCGAACCGGTACATCGAGAACGCGGCCTCGTAGACGTAGCTCACCAGGATGTGGGTCTGGTCGTTCGGCTCGCCGCCGTTCGAGACGAGCCAGACCACGTTGATGTTGTTGAACGTCCAGATGGTGCCGAGCGTGATGGCCGGGACCATGACCGGCTTCAAGAGCGGCGCCGTGATCTGCCAGAACTGCGTCCACGCGCTGGCGCCGTCCACCTCGGCCGCCTCGTAGAGCTCGCCCGGGATCGACTGCAAGCCGCCGAGCGCGATCACCATCATGAAGGGGAAGCCGAGCCAGATGTTGGTCAGGATCGCCGCGACGAACGCGGTCACGGGGTCGCTCAGCCACGAGATCGCCCCGCCGCCGAACGACTCGATGAGCAGGTTCACCGCGCCGAACTCGAAGTTGAACATTCCCCGCCACGTCAGCGCCGTGATGTACTGGGGCACGGCCCACGGCAGGATCAAGAGCACCCGCCAGGCGCTCTTCCCCTTGATAAACGACTGGTGCAGGATGACGGCCAGGAACACGCCCAGCCCGACGTGGAACACGACGTTGACGGCCGTCCAGATGATCGTCTTCAAAAAGACGCTCCAGAACGCGGGCTCGGCGAACACGGCCGCGTACTGGTCGAGCCCGATCAGCTCCCAGTCGCGCAGCGTGTAGATGTTCATGTTGCTGAACGAGATCGCCACGTTGTACACGAACGGGAAGGCGACCACGGCCAGCACCACGACGGCCGTCGGGCCGAGCAACCCGAGCAGGAACAGCCGCCGGCCCCACGCTTGGGAGCGGGGGCCCGGCGCCGTCTCGGTCGCCAGCGTGGCGGCCTCCATTCCCATCGCGTCATTCGGGGCGTTCAGCATTGGGGGAGGGATGGGGGGATGCGGGATGGGAGAGAGATGCGGGATCTACCCATCCCTCTATCCCTCGTCCCGAATCCCTCTCAGTTCAAGAACGTGTCGGCGATGCGTTTCTCGGCCTGCTCCTGCATCAGGCGGGCGCCCTCGGCGGCGGTGACCTGGCCGTTCATCACCAACTGGTAGGGCCCGCGCATGGCGTCCCAGATCTGCCGCATCTGGGGCTCGGTCGGCATGGGGAGCGAGTGCTCGATCTGGGCCAGGCTCTGCGTCAGCGTCGCGCTCGACGTCATCACGTCGCTCTCGCGGACGGCGGTGCGGACGGGGATCGTGGCCAGTTGCCGGGCCATGTCGGCCTGGATGGCGTCGTCGGTCAGGAGCCGCAAGACGCCCAGGACCGTCGGGAGCTTCCAGTCGGGGACGGCCGGGTTGAGCGAGTACGCCTTGGCGGCGGCCATCGGCCGAGCGCGGAGGCCGGTCGTCTCGTTGACCGGGAGCGGGGCGAGTTGGACGTCGACGCCGGCCTCTTGGTAGCCGCCCCACGACCACGGGCCGTCGATGGTGGCCGCGGCGAGGTCGTCGCGGAAGAGGGCCTTGGCCGTCTCGTAGTCGGCCTCGCGCGGGATCACGCCGTGCTCGTCGCGCAAGTCGAGGACGTACTGGATGGCGGCGACGGTCTCGGGCGTGTCGAGCGTCGGGTTCCCGTCGTCGTCCATGACCCAGCCGCCGAACGAGGTCAGGAACGGGACGAAGAAGAACGGCTCGGTGTAGTTCCAGACGAGCGCGTACTCGTCGGGGTCGCCGTCGCCGTCGGTGTCCCGGGTCAGCGTGCTCCCCAGCGCCGCGAGCTCAGCGAGGGTCGCGGGCGGCTCGGGCAGGAGCGCCGGGTTGTAGACGAACGTCAGGTGGTTGCCGATCTGGTCGGCCAGCCCGTAGACCCGGCCGTCGTACATCACGCGGCCGTCGTCGGTGAACCCGGCCAGGAACGCGGGGTCCACCAGGTCGTCGAGCGGGCGGATGGTCTCGGTGATGCCCAGCGTGCCCATGTTGTCGGCCGGGCCGAAGATCAAGTCCGGCCCGCGCTCGCCGATGGCCGCGAACACGTAGTGGTTACGGAGCTCCTCGGTCTCCTTGTAGAGCGTCTCCAGGCGGACCGTGTCTTGGCGCGCGTTGTACGCCGCGGCCCAGTCCTCGAGGAACGCGCGCTCGGCGGCGTCCTTCTGGTGCCACACGCGGACGACGACGGGCTCGCCGGGCGGCGGCGGTCCCGACGGCGCCGCGCAGCCGGCGGCGACCAGGGCGAGGACGAGGAGCAGGCGGAGCGGGAGGAGCATCGGGAGAAAGACGGTACGCACGGAGCGCGCGAAATGCTCAGCGGCCGAGCGCCGCGTCGATCCACTCCTGCGCCGTCCCGATGAGCGGGTCGTCGGCGCGGCCGGCGGCGGCGGCGAACGCGACGGCCTGGGCGTGCATGGCGTCAGCCGAGGCCGCGTCGCCGTCCTGGGCGAACGTGACGGAGGTCTGGAGCATCTGGAACAGGACGAGCCCGCCCGGATCGAACGGGAACGCCCGGCGGGCCGGGTCCCGGTCGGACGGGTGGACGAGCGGGCCGAGGAAGGCACCGCCGTCGAGGCCGGCGAACGCGGCCTGTGCCGCTTGGGCGTCGAAGCTGGGCGCGGACGCGGGCGCGAGGTGGGCGCCCCGGTCGACGACGTCGGTCTTGGTGCCGAGCACGCGGGGGTCGAGCGTCAACGTGGCCACGAGCGGCCGACCGAGCGCCCCGTCCATCGAGGCCACGAGCCAGCGGTCGAGCACGGCGTCGCGGAGCGTGTACGTCCGCCCCTCCGCCGTGTCGGTGCTGCCCCGGGCGTCGCCGCGCGGCACGAACGTCTCGACGGTGTTGGGCAGCGGGAGCCCCTCCGACCGGGCCACGCGCCGGGCCACATCGGGCACGTCCAGCAGCGGCACGTGGACGACCGACACGTCGGGGCGCAGGCCCTCGACGTGCTGGGCGATCCGGAGCGGAATCGTATCGGCGTCGCCGTCCGACAGGAGGACGGCGTCGGGCGGGGCGTTCGCCAACGTCCACCGGGCGAAGGCCATCGCCGGGGGCGTCCAGAACCCGACTCGGGCGAGGGCGTCGAGCGCGCGGGCGGCCTGGGCGGCGTCGCCGCGGCGGGTGGCGTCGGCCCACGCCGAGACCCAGGCGTCGCCGTCGTCGGTTCCGAGGGTGTCGGACGGCGTGGCGCGCGTGGGAGCGGGCTGGGCGTAGGCGCCCGCCGCGAGCAGGACCGCCACGCAGAAACCGACCCACCGCCGGCCCACACCCCGGCCTCGCGTAGGGACACGGCGTGCCGTGTCCGCCAGGCGAACCGCGCCCTCAGAGCGTGCCGGGGCGGACGGACGCACGGCCGTCACTCGTCGAGCCCCCGCGGGCGGACGTCGGCGGGGTCGGCCGGTCGGAACACGACGGTCGTGCGCGGCGGAATCCGCAGGCCGTAGGTCGCCGTCTCCTCATCCAGCTGGACCACGAGCCCGGCGATGCGACCGGCGTCGTCGCGCGACACCATCATGGGCACGAGCGGGGCCGGCACGCCGTCGCTCGGGATCGGCACGAAGGCCGACGTGCCGCCCGGGTTGAAGGCCACGACGCGGCGGTCGCCATCCAGCACCCGCTCGAAGGCGACGGCCCGCTCGTGGGCGGCCACCGTCGCCAGCGAGCCCCGCCGCAGGACGGCGTCCGACTGGCGGAGCGCGATGGCGCCGCGGGTGAACGCGAACAGGTCGCGGTCGAAGGCGACGGGGTCCGGCTCGCGCGCCAGCCCGCGCGGGGCGCTGGCCTCGGGTTCGTACGTCAGATCCGGCCAGACCATCGGCTTGCGGTCGTCGGGGTCGTCGGCGCCCCACATGCCGGCCTCGTCGCCGTAGTAGACGTGGGGCGCGCCGGGCAGCGCCATCTGCAACAGGACGACGGCCCGCTGGAGGTCCCGCTCGTTCTTCCGGGGCGCGCGGACGAGGTAGGCCGTCGTGTCGCGCGGGCCGGCCAGCCGGTCGTAGCCGCCGCCCAGCCGGCCGTTGACGATCATCGACGCCAACCGGTCCGTGTCGTGGCCCGCGAGCACGTTCATCAGCGCCGGCCGCGTCGCGTCGGGGAACGCCTCGAACCGCTCGGTCACCTCACGCGCGAACGTGGCCGCGTCGGTCCGCCCGTCGAAGGCGAAGGCGTCGAGCGGGATGGCGAGCGCGTGGTAGTTCATCGTCGAGTGGAAGCCGGTCCGGGCGAGGGTGCCCGGCGCGTCGCCCCACTCCTCGGCGATCGTGATCGCGTTCGGGTTGACCTCGGCCACGAGCGCGGTCCAGTCGCGCCAGAACCCGTCGGGCACCTCGCCGGCCACGTCGAGCCGCCAGCCGTCGACGCCGTCGGCCGGGTTGCCGTCGCCGTCGGGGTCCATCCACCGCCGGGTCGCGTCGAACACGTGGGCCTTGACGCCGGGGTGGAGGTCGGCGCCGTCGGCGGTGTTCGCCAGCACGGCGAGCGGCTTGTAGCCCCACCAGCCGTTCCAGTCGAACTCGCTCTCCGGCGTGGCCGGGTCGTCCCAGGCCGTGACCTCGTACCAGTCGGCATACCGGCTCGCCTGCTGGTTCCGGCGGACGTCTTGGAACGCCCAGAACCGCGTGCCGGTGTGGTTGAACACGCCGTCGATCACGACGCGGATGCCGCGCGCGTGGAACGCCGCGACAAGGTCCAGGAAGAGGCGGTCGGCCGAGGTCCAGACCCAGGTCGCCGGGTCGGCGGTCTCGCCGGCCACCATTGCGATGTCGCCCTGCGGATCCGGTCCAAAAAACGGGTCGACGTGGTGGTAGCTCGTCGCGTCGTACTTGTGGAGCGACGCGGCCCAGAACACGGGGTTCAGGTAGACGGCCGTGACGCCGAGCGAGTCGAGGTACGGGACGCGGTCGAGCACGCCCTGGAGGTCGCCGCCGAGCCGCCGGTCGAACACGCCGTCGTCGTAGAAGTCCGGCCCGCGCGCCTCCTCCCACGGCGCCCGAGCGTACCAGTCGGCCGTCCACGGCGTCACGGCCCAGTCGTCGCCGACGGCGTCGGAATTCTCTAGCGACGCCCGGGTCGGGTCGTTCGCCGGGTCGCCGTTCGAAAACCGCTCGGGGAAGACCTGGTACCAGACGGCGTCCTGCGCCCAGGCCGGCGGCGCCGGCTGAGCGGCGACGGCGGACGCCGCCAGCGCGGCGAGGGCGAGGAGTCGAGCGGTCATGGCGAGAGAACCCGCGCGGGGCGCCCGTTAGCGCACGACGGAGAACGAGGTCGCGTACGGGCCCCAGCGGGCGACGTACAGGCCGGTCGGCAGACGGGACGTGTCGACCTGGACCGACGCGGACGGGGCCGCCACGGGGGCGGGCGCCACGAGAACGAGACGGCCGAGCGTGTCGAACACCTCGACCGGAGCGTCTGTCCACCCCTCCCGCGAGCGGTCGGCCACGAGGGCGAGCGTGAGCAGGCCAGCCGTCGGGTTGGGGTAGGCGCTGCGGATGCCGGGCGGGACCGCGTCGTCCGGCCCGCCCTCGTCGGCGACGGCGCCGAGGTCGCCGTCGGGCGAGGGCACGTCGACGTCGGTGTAGATCCGGTACTCGCCCGGCCGGAGCGTCAGGGCGAGGCCGGGGTCGGCCACGTCGAGCGTCGTGTCGGAAAAGTACTCGTGCCACGTCCCCGTGGCCGGGAACGTCGGCGCGACGGTCGTCTCGGTCATTCCGACGTTGCCCACGACGACGGCCTGGGTCGGCTGGCCGTCCGGCGCGGTCGGGAGCGAGCGCTTGATCCAGCGGTCGGCCAGGCTCCCGCCGACGCGGGCCGCGTAGTCGCCGTCGGGTCCGAACACGGCGTAGGTGGTGCGGAGGTCGAGGACGGCCGCGGTGACGCCGTAGAGCTTCTGCCGCTGGCTCCGCTCGAACTCCGACGCCGGCGTGAGCGGGAGGCCCGTCCCGTTCGCGAACGGTGGCACGTCCGCCCAGTAGTCCCAGCGGACCGGCTTGTTGTCGACGCGGCCCGGCGTGCCCGGCGGGCAGTCGTTGTTGGGGACGAGGCACTCGCCCGGGCCGCCCCCGAACCCGACCTCGCCGAACTGCCACAGCATCTTGGGGCCGGGCGTCGTCAGGAAGAACACGGTCGCGAGCCGCTTCCGGTCGAGCGCCGTCGAGAGGTCGCGCGTGTCGTAGCCGGCGACGCGGTTGCCGAACGTCCGCACCTTGTAGAGCATCCACTGCTCGTCGTGGCTCTCCATGTAGGCGATCTGGCCCGACAGCGGGAAGCCGTTCTGGGGCGGGTAGGCTCGGGCGAACGAGGCCCGGTCGCCGAGGTAGCCCATCGCGGCCTCGGCGTAGGCGTCGGTCATGTTGGCCCACAGCGTCATGCCGGGGAAGCCGGCGTCGCGGCCGTGCTCGGCCAGCTCGCGCTCCTCGGCCGCGTCGGCGAAGTGCTCCAGGATGACGATGGCGTCGGGGTGCTCGGCCCACAGCGCGTCGGCCATCCGCGTCAGCGTCTCGATCCGAGCCGGGTTGTAGGCCGAGAAGTTGGCGTCGGTGCACGGGCCGCCGCTCCCGCACGACTGGACGAACCCCTTCGACAGGTCGAATCGGTAGCCGTCGACGTGGTACTCGCGCATCCAGAACCGGTTGGCCTTGTCGAGCCACAGGCGCGTGAGCGGGCTCGAGTGGTCGAGGTCGTTGAACACGTTGAACGGGTGCCGCGCTTGCGGGTTGGCCCACGGGTTCTCCGCGGTCGGCGCCCCGAAGTCGCCCTGGTTGTACAGGCGGACGAGCGGGCTCTGGCCCGTCGCGTGGTTGTAGACGACGTCGAGGATCACGGCCAGCCCGCGCGCGTGCGCCGCGTCGACGAACGCCTTGAAGGCGTCGGGCGTCCCGTAGTGCTTGTCGAGCGCGAGGTGGAACGCCGGGTTGTAACCCCAGCTCTCGTCGCCGTCGTACTCGGAGACCGGCATGAGCTCGATGGCCGTCACGCCCAAGTCCACCAGGTAGTCCAGCGTGTCGGTGAGCGCCGTGAAGTTGTCGGCGCGGAGGAAGTCGCGGAGCAGGAGCTCGTACACCACCAGATTCTCGGGGTCCGGCGTCTGCCAGTCGTCGTCGGTCCAGGGGAACGGCGCGGCGCCCGGGGTGAACGCGCCGACGGCGAAGTCGACGGCGCCGGCGGGGTATGCGCTCTCGCCGGGGTAGTAGACCTTGGTCGCGTACGGGTCGGCGACCCTCGTCTGGCCGTCGACCCAGTACTGGAACGTGGCCTCCTGGCCCGGCGCGAGCCCCGTCAGCTCGATCCACCAGCGCGTGCCGAGTGGGTCGGTGTCGTCGCGGAACATGAGGGCGTCGTCGTCGGCCGTCCACCCGTTGAAGCTGCCGAGCGCGTAGACGAACTGCTTGCCCGGCGCCCGGAGCACGAGCCACGCCCGCGTCGGGTCGTCGGGGTCGACGGTGATGCCGTCCTCGAGCCCGTCCGGCACGGGCGCGTCGGTCACCTCGGGCGGGATGGTCCCGACCTCGGCCGTGGCCGTCCGCCCCTGGGCGTCGGTGGCCGTGACGCGGACGAAGGCGCCGGGCGCGACGGGGGCGGGCAGCGTCAGCCGGTAGATCCCGTCGCCGGTGTCCTCGACGCCGTCCGTGTAGGTCGCCTCGTTGACGGTGAACGTGACCGACTCGACGTCGGCCGTCCCGAAGACGCCGGCCGAGACGGCCCGGACCTCACCTGTCCCGTTCTGCTCGCGGGCGATCTGGAACACGAACGGGTCCTCGACGCGGACGACCGAGTCCGAGTTGGGCCCGGTCGTCTCGGTCCCCAGCGGGTCCGTGTACCACTCGTAGTCCGTCCCGGCCGCGTTCCGGTGGATGTGGACCTTGTAGGCGTACATCTGCCCGGCCTGCAACGTCGTCGTGTAGCGGTACTCGTTGAGCGCGGGCTGGTACTTGGCCCGGCTCGGGGCGCCGGTCTCGATCTGGCCGCCGTTGTTCGGGCCCCAGTCGTTGAACGAGCCCGGCACGAAGGCCCGGGTGACGGGCGAGATCGGCGGGGTCGTCAGGTCCGGCAGGAACCGGAACGTCACGTCGACCGGCTGGGCCGTCGCCGGAGCGGCGAGCGCCAGCAGGACGAGGGCAGCGAGGAGCGTGCGGGACATGGATCGGTGGCGTCGATGAAAAACGCCGGCCGCCTGCTACGGCGGCCGGCGCGAGAACACGGCCCGGGCCCTCCCCTCTCGGGGCGGCCCGGGCCGGGGTCGCTAGCGGACGACCGTCATCCGGCGGACCGCCACGCCCTCCGCCGACTCGGCGCGGACGAGGTAGAGCCCGGCGGCGAGGCCGTGCGTGTCGATCTCGAGCGCGCGCCCGGAGACGGCGCCGTCCTCAACGACCGAGACCACCACGCGGCCCGTCACGTCGTACACGCGGACCGTCACCGGCGTGCCCGTCGCCGACGTCACCAGGACGCGCGCCGTGCCGGCCGTCGGGTTCGGGTAGACCGCGCCGAGCGCGAGGTCGCCGTCGACGCCCAGGCCCCCCTCGTTGGCGACGTTCTGCCCGACGTCCTCGTACCCGTTCGGGACCGAGAACGGGATCTCGCCCGGCACGAACGGCCCGGTCGGGTTGATCTCCCACGGGAGCTGGCCCAGCGGGTTCTCGGAGTCGCCGGACGGGCGGAACGTGTCCTGGGCAAACGAGAACTCGTCCGCCGTGACGTCGGTGACGTAGCGGTACCGGCGGCGGCCGGCGTCGAACCCGCCGGTGCCCTCGACCTGGAGGCCGTCGGTGTCGTTGCCGAACGTGTACCGGTAGCCGATGCCGTTGTACGTCGGCCCGTCGACGGTCAGCGTGCCCGTGTACACGTTGTCGCCGTCGTCGTCGGACAGGACGAAGCCCGGGATCAGGCTCCCGCCGGCGCCCTGGATCAGGTCACCGTCGGCGAAGTTGAGGCCCTGGGTCAGGAGCCAGAACGTGTCCTCGAACTGGACCGCGACCGTGTCGACGCCCGGGTCGAACGCGCGGCCCTCGGCGTCCTCGAACGTCAGGGCGTCGGTCATGTCGACCGTGAACGTGACGTCGACCGACTGGCCCTCCGGGATGATGTTGCCCGGGCGGACGCTGTTGAAGAACTGCTCGTCGAGCGCCTGGTCCGAGCCGGCAAACTCGAACAGCCGGTTGCCGCCGCCGTAGTCGAGCGGCTCCTCGTAGCCCGCGTCGAAGTTCTCGGTCCCGTCAGGGTTGACGAAGAACGGGGTGCCGTCGGGGTTGTTGAGGCTGATGTAGAACTTGTAGTTGAGGTCGGAGCCCGGCGCCCCGGTGATCGGGACCTGGCGGGCGAAGTCGGCCGTGCCCGGCGTCTGCTGCAGGAGGCAGTCGTCCTGGTTGTCGTCGGGGCAGTCCCAGCCGTTGAACCCGCCGCGGACCTGGACGAAGTCGTCCGAGATCTGGAACAGGCCGACCGACGAGAGCGGCGAGACGTCGACCTGGAACGTGACGCCGGCCGTCACGAGCGAGCCCGAGTTGGCCGGGCTGTCGCCGAAGAACTTCCACATCAGCGTCGAGTCCTGGGCCGGGATGTCGAACGTCCGGTTCTGGCCGTCGGCGGTGTCCTCCCAGCCGTCGGTCGTGTCGCCGTCGGTAAAGAAGAACTTGTACGCCTGCGTGGTGCCGATGGCCGAGGCCGGGTAGGCCACGCGGCCCGAGAACAGGGCGTAACCCGGCGTGCCGGGCGTCTCGCTCTCGCGGCTCAGGACGACGTTGCTGGAGCCCCAGTCGATGGTCGTCGCGCCGCCGTCCTGGCTGCCGCCGGTCGCGTTGTCGCCGCGGACGGCCACCACCAGGTCGCCGTCGTCGAGGTCGAGCCCCTTGGTGCCGGCCTGCTCCGTGTCGATGTAGGTCCGGAACCAGACGGCGACCGAGTCGCCCTCGGCCGCGAACGGGCGCCAGTCGTAGGGCTGGTCGCCGGCGATCTTCTCGAAGTAGTGGAGGTCGAGCATCACGTCGCCCGTGCCGGCCGCGATCACGTGGTCGCTGCCGTCCTCCCAGCCGCCGGGGAGGCCGTCGCCCTCCGACTGGCCGATGTAGAACTTGAAGTCGAGCTGCTGGTCGTCGGGGATCTGGAACTCGACCTCCCAGTAGTCGCCGCCGACGTTGGTCGGGCGGAGCGTGGTGCCGTCGTTCCAGTCGATGACGTTGCCGTCGGGGAGCGTGTCGGCCCCGTCGGAGTTGTCGCCGACGTTGCCGCGGAGCTGGACGTCGGCGGCCGGGCCGGCCGCGACGGTGTCGGGCTGGGTCGCCGAGTTCATGCGGAGCGTGACGGTCCGCTGGGCGAGCGCGGGGCTGGCGAGCAGGACCGCGAGCGCGGCCACGCCGAGCCATCGCGCGGAGTGAGTGTAGAGAGGTCTCATGGGAGAGTCCGTGGGGTGGAGGAAAAAAGACGGCCGAAGCCGGGGGGTCGGGTCGTGGGCGCCGGTGCGCCGTCGGGCCCGCGTGTGCAAGCGGTGATAAACAGGGCGGCGTCAGAACCGCAGGCCGACCGAGAGCCGGTGGACGCCGTCGAAGTACTCGGCCGCCTCGTAGGCGTAGTCGGCCGCTAGGTCGAGCCCGCCGAAGGCGTAGCGGAGCCCGCCGCCGACGGTGAACGACCGGGTGCTCTCGTCCATGAACAGCTCCTGGACGCCGCCCCGCGCCTGGACGAGCCCGCCCAAAAGCCCCACCTCGGCGCCGACGTTGACGTGCTGGCCCGCCGCCGACGGCGAGAGCGCGTCGACGGCGACCGTCACGCGCGTCCCGGCGCTCTGGTACAGCTCGGTCGCCAGGCCCACCCGCATCGTCAGCGGCAAGTCGTAGCCATCGGTCGCGATCCGGCCCGGGACCGAGTTGTTGTTGCCGCTCTGGCCCGGCAGCGGGTCGAACGGGATGTTGAGGTCCGACCCCGACATCTGCATCTTGGGGCCGAAGTTGGCGATGGACGCCCCCAGCCGGACGCCCTGGAACGGCGTCACGAACAGGGTCCCGATGTCGAACGCGACGCCGGTCGCCGCCGAGTTGGCGATCTGCTCGCGGACGACCTTGACGGTCCCGCCCAGCGAGAACCGGTCGGTGAGCTGGCGGCCGACGCCGAGCGAGACGGCGTACGACCCGGCCGAGAACGTCTCGCCCGTCGGCTGCTGGCGGTTGACGTCCTCCTCGATCAGGTCCATGTCGCCGTACGTCAGCGCCGTCACGCCGACGGCGACCACGCCGAAGGGCGTCGGGCTGGCGACCGACGCGAAGTTGACGTCGGACCCGACGTACCACTGGGCGTACTCGAACGAGGCCTGGGCGCCGCGCATCCCGGCGAGGCCGGCCGGGTTCCAGTAGAGCGCGGCGCCGTCGGAGGCCGTCGCCCCGAAGGCGCCGCCCATGGCCGTCGCCCGGGCCCCGATGGGGATGTTGAGGAACTCGGCCGCCGCCGTGCCCGACTGGGCGCTGGCGCTGGCGGCGAGCAGGAGGCCGACAGCGAGGACCCCCCGCCTGAGCGCGGATCGGCCTGCGGCCTCGACCCGCGCGCAGGCTGTCTCCCTCGAAGGGGGACAGTCCGAACGCCCTTGAGCGGAGCGATGGGCGGGCGGACGGGGGGTCCCGCCGACGGCCACCGGAGTCTTGAACGTCGGCATGGCTACTTGATGAGGGCGAGGGTCCCCGTCGTCTCGCCCACCCCGGGCGCCTCGACGTGGTAGAGGTAGATCCCGTACGAGACCTCCAAGCGGTCCTCGTTCAGCAGGTCCCACGCGAGCGAGCCGTTGAGGAGCATCTGGGGCGTGACGGTGTCGTTCGAGCCCTGGTCCATCTCCAGCGTCCGCACCAGGCGGCCCGAGGGCGTGAAGATGCGGACCGTGGCCCGGGGCGGGAGCCCGACGAACCGGATGCGCCGCTCGCCCCGGCCCGTCGGGAACGGGTTGGCCACCTCGAACTGGCTGGCGCCCCGATACGGGTTCGGCACCACGCGGACCTGGTCGAGCGCCGCCCGCGCGGCCTCGGCGTCGAACGACGGGCCAGCCACGGTGAACTCGAACACGTCCGACGACAGGAACGGCTTGCGGGTGGCGAGGAGCCCGACGTCGCCGGGCTGGGGGTCGCGCTTGCTCGCGTCGGCCAGGCTCATCCGGATCTCCCACGTCGGCGTCAGGCCGTCGCGGCGGTCGCCGTCGATCTCCTCCAGCAAGTAGATCCGGTCCGAGTCGTCGATCCCGGCCCCGCCGATGTTGTACTGGGTCGAGAACAGGTTCGTCGCCGCGCTGCCGACGGCGAACGGCGTCGCGCCCGTGCCGGCGATGTCGTAGAAGGCGTACCGGACCGGGACCTCGGTCGGGTTGCCGGCCCCGTCCACGACCGTCTTGAACACCTGGACGTTGGTCGGCTTGGCCGGCAGCGTCCGCGGCGCCCCGATCAGGAGCGAGAACTCGGTCGACATCCCCGAGCCCGGCGGCCCGACGACGACCCGGTAGTCGGACGGCACCCGCGTCCCCGGCGCGTTGCCGACGAAGCTGAACACGTCGAACGTCAGGGGCTTGACGGCGGCGTCCTGCCAGCCCGACGCCTCCGTCAGCCGGCTCGTGAAGAAGACCGGGTCGAAGAACAGCTGGAAGCCGTCCGTGATGGGCGCGTCCCGAGCGGGCAGCCAGGCGTCCGAGTTCCGGAAGAGGAACCGGCCCGCCGTGACGTCGAACAGCGACACGTCGCGGGTCCGCAGCGTGTCCTGGGTGATCTGGCGCCCGCTTGTGTTGACCTGCCCGAGCACCAACGTGTCGCGGAACGTGACGCGGTAGCGGTGGCCGTCCTGGAGCGACGTCGGGTCGACGACGCGGTACGACACGTCGCCGTCGGCGAAGCCCTGGGCGCGCGTGATCTCGGTCGAGCCCGGGCGGTAGCCGGCCGCGGCCTGGCTCGGCCTAGCCACGACCACGTTCGGGCCGGTCCGCGTGACCGAGCCGTCCGGCCCGATCGTGATCGAGATCGGGCACTCGGACGGCTGGATGTCGACCGCCGCCGCGCCGAAGTCGTAGCTCGTGACGGCGTAGTAGTACGCGACCCCGTTGACGGCCGTCGAGTCGGTGAACGTGTTGGCGAGCCCGTTCGCCGCCTCGCCCGGGTCGCGGACGTTGTTGCCGAGGTAGAACTGGGTCCCGTTCGTGGCGACCGGGTGGAACCCTTGGTAGCTGTCGATAAGGTCGAACTGGGCGACCGGCCGCAAAAAGCTGAGGTTGCCGAACCCGTCGGTCACCTGGCGCGCGTCGAGGAAGCCGGGGTCGGTCGAGCGGTAGACGCGGTAGCCCTCGAAGTCGCGGGGGTCCAGGCCCGGCTGGCCGAGGTCGGCGATGAACGTGTCGAACGAGCTCTCGGCCGCGTCGTCCCAGTAGAGCGTGACCGCGCCGTCGCCCGGGACCGCGCGGACGGTCGGGCAGATCGGGGCCTGGGCGAAGCGGTAGTCGGCCTCGTAGGCCTCGAGCGCGTCCTGTCGCTTGGTGAGCAGGTCGCGGTAGCGGCCCTCGACGTCGGTCGCCTGGCGGCCGTAGTCGACGTCGCCCAGGATGACGGCGAACGAGACCGACTCGGTCTGGCCGGCCCGCAGCGGGAAGATGCCCGACGACACGAACAGGTCGGTGTCGCGGCTGGCCGGGCTCGCGCCGGGCTGGAGGAGGGAAAACTGGCCCGGGACCAAGAAGTCGAAAAAGAGCTGGCGGTCGGCGATGGACTGGTAGCTCACGCCGCCGGCCGGCTTGAACTGGACGTTCGTGATCCCGATCTGGTCGCTCTCCGAGACGTCGGTCACGTCGAGGTTCGGCTCGCCCGGGAGGTCGAGCCCGGCGCCCGTCGTCGGGACCCCGTCGCCCTCGCCGAGGTCGCCCGTGTTGTCGGCCCCGTCGAGCCCGACGTCGTCGAGGGCGGCCCGCCAGTCGCCGTCGTTGTCGATCCCGTCGTCGCGGCGCTCGTCGATCATCTCGTCGATGTCCTCGTCGATCCCCTCGTCGGTCGCCCCGTCGCCGTCGTTGTCGACGCCGTCGGCGTAGGGGCTCCCGAGGTCCTCGGCCTTGACGTCGTAGAGCACGATGTCGGTGCCCGGCACGGCGTAGCGGAAGTAAGGCGCGTCGCTCGCGGCGGCCGTCACCATGGCCTGGGTCACGATGGGGCTGCCCGGCTCCCACAGGTAGTCCGAAGGTGCCCCGCCGAGCGCGTCGCCGTCGTTGTCGATGTTGTCGCGGAAGGCCTTCCCCAGGTCCGGCGTGTCGCCGACGCCGTACGCCACGCCGACGCCGATGAGCCAGACCCGCTCGCCGGCGTCGGTGTTCGGGTTGACCGGCCACCGCCCGTAGCGGTCGGACGCCGCCAGGTCGATCATGGCCTGGGTCACGACCGGGCTGCCCGGCTCGCCGTCGCCGTCGTTGTCGATGTAGTCGGCGAAGCCGACGCCGACCTGGCTCCCGAACGCGGCCTGCGTCGAGTCCTCGTCGACGAGCCCGTTGCCGTTGTTGTCGATCCCGTCGAAGCGGAGCCGGCGGCCGGCGGCGCCGGTCTGGTCGCCCTCGTCCGCGATCAGGCCCAACGTGACGAGCGGGCCGCCGGGCTCGCCCGTCGTGACGCCGCGGAAGTTGAGCTCGGCCGCCTCGGGCGCCGTCGTCCCGTCGCCGTCGTTGTCGATCCGGTCGGTCGCGTTGCCGGGCGTCTCCAAGAAGAACGCGATGGCGCCCTCGACCTCGACGCCCTCGAAGGCCGGGTCGTTCGAGCGCCCGTCGGAGTCGGCGAGGAAGGCCGTGTCCAGGAGCAGGTCGAAGAACGGCTGGTCGTCGCTCGCGTCGGGGTCGCCGCCGACCAGGTCCGCCAGCCACAGCGTCACGCCGACCGACTGGAGGTCCTTCGTCCCGTCGTTCTTGATCTTGTGCAAGATGAACACGACGTCGTCGATAAGCACCTGGCTCCAGGCCAGCACGCGCGTCTCGGCGATGAGCCCGAGCCCGCGGCGCGAGCGGTCGGTCTCGTCCGGGTAGTAGGTGTTGTTGGGCTTGGCGTACTGGTCGTCGCCCATCTTGTAGTACACCTCCAGGTCGGCGTTGAACACGTCCTTGCCGAACAAGCCGCTCCACGAGCCGGCCCACCCGGGGTCGGTCGGGTCGTCGCGCTTGTCGGGCCAGAAGGCGGGCCACGTCTCGGGCCGGTCGCTCCGGGCGATGCCGAGGTCCTCGTCGGCCGTGTTGACGTAGCCGGCGATGGGGGCCCACGTCCAGGCCTCCGACGGGTCGTTCTGGTTGGTCCGGTAGTTCGGGACGTTGACGATCCACTCGCGCTCGCCGGACTCGCCGGTCACCTCGGCGCCGGCGAACAGGCCCGTCAGCGCGATGTAGTGGCGGCGCGTGTTGCGGGGCCACTCGTAGGGGATCTCGTCGGGCCCGGCCCCGGTCCGCCCGGTCTGGCCGAAGTTGAAGACGGTCGTCCGGACGACGTTGGCGTCGAGGTCGGTCTGGCGCCGCTCGA
Source organism: Rubrivirga sp. (assembly GCF_965213695.1). Taxonomy (GTDB): domain Bacteria; phylum Bacteroidota; class Rhodothermia; order Rhodothermales; family Rubricoccaceae; genus Rubrivirga. Next base: position 3,711,140 of record NZ_OZ243912.1, read on the forward strand.
ACAGGTCCACGCGCTCGTTCGACGGCACGTGGTCGCGGTCGATCTGGCCCTGGGCGAAGGCCGGAGTGGCGACCATCGCCAGCAGCGCTAAGAGCATCCGCCCTCGACCCCCCGCTTCCCGGCAGGTCGCCGGGCGGGCATCCGCTCGCCTGCTCCCGGCTCGGGAAGCTGTCCCCCTCGTCGAGGGGGACAGCCCGTCCGCCCGCTGAGCGGAGCGAGGGGCGGACGGGCGGGGGGTACGAGTCGTACGAGTCGTCATGGGTGCGATCTAAAACCCCACGGAGAGGCCGAGCTGAACGCGGCGCGGCTCCTGGTAGAAGTCGGGGCGGACGTAGTAGCCGGGGTCGTCGGTCGGGCCGACGTTGAGGAAGGTGACGTCGGGCTGGCCCGTGTCGCCGAACACGCCCGTCGCGTTGCGGGCGTCGAGCACGTTGTAGACCTGGACCGAGACGCGGGGCTTGAGCCCACCGGCCGAGAGCTCGGTGAAGGCGTACAAGTCGAGCGAGACCGTCGTCGGCCGGCGGAGCGCGTTCGTCGGGATCGCCGGGCGGACGCCGATCCGGCCCCCGTTCTGGCGGACGTCCGGCGTGTACGGGTAGCCCGTCCCGAATCGGCCGATCGTCGAGACGCCCCAGCCCTTGCCGCCGACGAACACATTCGCGTTGAGCGTGTGGCGCTGGTCCCAGTTGAGCGGGATGATCCGGAGCGTCGGCGTGTCCTCGCCGGACCGGGCCGCGATGGCGTCGCCCGGGTCCGAGTTCGAGCCCTCGGCCACCTGGAACGTGTAGTCCACGTCGAACGAGAACCGGCCGTCGAACCGCTTGCCCAGGGCCGCCGTGATCCCGCGGACGTTCGAGAAGTCGAGGTTCGAGTAGATCAGGTAGTCGACGCCCGGCAGCGTGGCCTCGATGGGGAAGCTGACCGAGACCCAGTCCTCGATGTCGCGGTAGAACCCGGTGAGGTCGAGCAGGAAGTCGTTCCCGATCCCCTGCTGGAGCCCGATCTCGTACATCACCGTCCGCTGCGGGTCGAGGTCCGGGTTCCCGTACGGCCCGTAGGTCCCCGACGAGTTGCCGACGCGGTAGCCCGGGTTGGCGAACAGGAACTCGTAGGTCGGGATCTGGAAAAAGTAGCCGTACGAAAAGTGGATCACGCCTTGGGACGTGATCGGGTAGGCCACGCCCAGGCGCGGCGAGACCTGCACCTTGGGCGTCGCGTCGGTGTAGAACGTCGCCAGCCGCTGGTCGAGCGTCGTCCGGTTGTCGTCGCTCCGCTCGGCCTCCGAGATCAGGCCGTCGCCGTCGAGGTCGTTGAAGCGGTTGACGAGCTTCTGCGGGTTGAAGGCGTTGGGGTCCTCGGAGTCGACGGGGATCTGGCCGTTCGAGTCGAAGTAGTCGAACCGGAGCCCGGCGTTGACCACGAACGACTCGTACTCGGCCTTGTCCTGGACGTAGGCGCTGACGGTGAGCGGGCGGACGCCGTCGATCTGCTCGAACAGGTTCGTCTCCGGACCCGGGATCTGGAGCCGCCCGTCGTCGCCCTGGGTCAAGGCGTAGCTCTCCAAGAACAGGTCGTCCAGGCGGACCTCGACGCCGGTCTTGACCAGGTGCTCGCGCAGCGCCTGCCACGTGAGGTCGCCCTTGAACGAGACGTTGCGGGTCTCGCGCTGGAACCGGTTCAGGTCGACGCCGCCGCGCAGGAACCGGCCCGGCCCCTGGAGCACGGCGACCGAGTCGGAGGGGAAGCCCGTGGTCGGATCGAAGCCGGTGTAGACGAACTCGGGCGTCTGGAGGAGGAACGTGTTGTCGCCGTACTCCTCGACGGTGTCGAACGCGGCCGTCTCGTTCCGCTTGACGGTCGTGCTCGCGTTGAGGGTGTAGAACGCCGAGTTGGAGAGCGTGTGCGTGAGCTGGAGGTTGGCCGTCAGCCCCTCGTCGCGGTAGCGGCGGATGCCGTCGGGATTCTGGCGGAAGTCGAAGTAGTTGTCGCCCACATCGCCCTCAGTCAGCGACGCCAGCGTCGTCAGCGACAGGTTCACCGCGTTGTTGACGCGGAGCTTGAGCGTGGCCTGGCCGCTCCACTTTTCGAACCCGTTCATCGGGACGAGCGCCGAGTCGCCCGGCGTCCCGTCGGTGTTGAACACGCGCGAGCCGTAGAGCCAGCCGTCGTTGCGGAAGTAGCGGCCGAGCGCGAAAAAGCCGAACCGGTTCGCCACGATGGGCCCGCCGAGCGACAGCTGCCCGTTGACGTACTGGGCCGGGTTGAGGTCGAGGTACGAGTACGGGTCGACCCCGTTGTAGGGCAGGTTCGCGAGTGTCGAGTACGCGGCGGTGTTCGTGCTCCGCAGCACGTCGCCGCCGCCCGTGCCGGCCACGGCGTACGAGCCCGTAAACACCTCGGCGTTGCCCTCGAACCGGGTCCCCGGGTCCTTCGTCACCACGTTGATGATGCCCGAGTTGGCCTGTCCGTACTCGGCGTTGTAGGTGCCGGCGATGATCTGCAGCTCTTCGATCCCCTCGTTCTCGATCTGGACCGAGACCGACCCGTCGTAGGCGTCGGTCACGCGGACGCCGTCGACGAAGTAGGCCACCTCCTTCGACCGGCCGCCCCGGATGTGGATGTTGCCGCCGGACGTCGTGATGCCGGCCTGGGTGTTCAGGATGTCGCCGATCTCCTGGACCGGCAGCGCGTCGATGGCGTCGGCCGTGACCCGGAACTCGGACGACGTGAGGTCGCGGCGGACCAGCTCGGCCGACGCCGTCACCACGACCTCCTCGGACGTGATCCCCTCCCCGTTCAGCTCGAAGTCCGTCGTCGTCGTCAGGTCGACGTTGACGCGGACGCCCTCGACCGACGTCGACGTGTAGCCGACGAACGAGGCGACGAGCGTGTACGTCCCGGGCCGGACCCCGATGATCCGGTACTCGCCGTCGAGGGTCGTCGCCGCGCCCTGGCTCGTCCCCTCGATCCGGACGCTGGCGCCGGGGATCGTCTCGCCCGTCTGGGCGTCGCGGACGGTGCCCGAGAGCTGGCCCGTGGTCTGGGCGAGCGCGGCGGGCGAGAGCAGGAGCGCGGCGAGCGCGAGGGCGGAGCAGAGTCGCATGGGCGTTAGCGGGCGGCCAGGAGCGGGGCCAGCACGTCGCGGTCGACGCGGACGGGGAAGCGGGCGCGCAAGCCGTCGAGCGCTTGGGTCAGCCGGCGCTGGGCGTACTCGGCGTCGAGCGCGGCGCGGACGTCGGGCCGGGCCTCGTCGAACGTCATCGGGCGCGGCGCCAGCGTCTCACCCCGCGCGACGAGCACGAACCGGCCGGCCACCTCGACCGGCCCGACGACGGCGCCGGGCGCGGCCTCGAAAACGGGATCGGCCAGGGCGCCGAGCTGGCCCCGGGTGACGGGCCCGAGGTCGCCGGACAAGGTCGCCGCGCGGGGGCGGACGGAATAGGCACGAGCGAGGGCCCCGGGGTCCTCGCCTGCGGCCAGCCGGCGACGGAGCGCGTCGGCCTGGGCCCGCGTCTCGACCAGGATCTCCGTCGCGCGGACGCGCTCGGGCGTCACGAAGTCGGCGCGGTGGGCGTCGAAGTGGGCGCGGAGCGCGGCCTCGGGCACGTCGACGTCGGCGCGGAGCCGGCGCTTGGCCTCGTCGAACACCCAGTCGTCCATCCGCCGGGCGATGCTGGCCTGGACGGCGGCGTCGTCCAGCCCGGTCGCCCGGGCGCGCGCCGCCAGCTCCTCGCGGACCAGCAGGCCCTCGACAAAGTCGCGCAGCGTCGCCGCGTCCTGGACGGCCGCCCGCTGGCGGTCGGTCATCGACGCCGCCAGGTCCTCGACGTGGCCGACCGTCCACACGCCGTCGAGGACGTCGGACTCGAACCGGACGAGCGGGGTCCGGCGCCACGCGGCCAGGGCCTCGGCGTCGAGGTTCGGGACGGCGCCCGTGGCGAAGGCGACGAGCCGGTCGAAGGCGTCGGTGAACTCGGGAGACAGGTCGTCGCGGGTCTCGCGGCTGAGGCGGAACCGGGCCTCGGTCCGCTTCCGCTTGGCGACGTAGCGGCGGATCTGGCCGCGCCGCCGCGCGAACTCGTCCTCGGTCAAGAGCGGGTTCGAGGCCCGGGCGTCGACGCGGATCACGGAGTAGCCGGTCGCCGTGCGGACGGGCTCCGAGACCTCCCCGATGGGGAGCCGGAACGCGGCGGCCTCGAACGCCGGGTCCAGCTCGTCGTGCCCGAACGGGCCGACGCGCCCGCCGGTCGCCGCCAGCGCCGGGTCGGCGAAGGTCTCGCGCGCCAGCGCTTGGAACGTCTCGCCGGCCAGCAGCCGGCGGCGGAGCGCCTGGGCCGTCGCGAGGTCGCGGGCGTAGAGGTGCCGCGCGTCCGTCGTCGTGTTCATCTGGACGAACATCTCGCGCTCGTCGGCCTCGGTCACGGCCAGCTCGTCGCGGAGCGTCCGGGCCGTGTAGCGGTCGACGAGCGCCTTGGTCTCGGCGAGCGCCCGAGCGGCGCGGTAGGCCTCGGTCTCGGCGACCCCGTCCGCGAGCGCGCCCTCGATGAGCAGGCGGCGGCTGACGAGCGACGTCACGACCGCGTCGAGCGCCTGGGGCTCGCCGTCGAGCCCGGCCTGCACCACGAGTTCGGCGTAGGCCTCGGCCACCTCGTCGAGCGTGACGACGCCGCCGCCCACCCGAGCGACGACGGCCGCGCCGGGCGAGGCCTCGGCCTCGGGGCCGCAGCCGGCCCCGAGAGCGCCGGCCGCGACCGCCAGCGCGGCCACCAGAACGAGGGGAGCGTGGCGTCGGGTCATGCGAGTTCGCGGACGGCCTCGCCCGTCGTCTCGCGCAGGACGAGGTCGGGGGCGAACACCGTGTGGGCGGGCGGCGCGCCGGGCGCGTCGAGTCGGCGGAGCAGGTGCTCGGTCGCCAGCTGGCCCATCTCGTACATCGGCTGGCGGACCGTCGTCAGGCCCGCGTACGCGCTGGGCTCGATGTCGTCGAACCCGACGACGTCCAGGTCGCGGGGCGTTCGGAGGCCGGCCTCGCGGACGGCCCGGAGCGCGCCGAACGCCATCACGTCCGCGGCGACGAAGACGGCCGTCGGCCCGTCGTCGCGGCCCTCGAACCGTTGGAGCAGCGCCCGCATCGCGCGGTATCCCGCGTAGCGGGTGTACCCGTGGTGGACCAGGTCCCACTCGGCGTGGACGACCAAGTCCGGGTCCGCCTCGACCCCGGCCTCGGCCAGGGCGTCCCGGTAGCCGGCCTCGCGGCGGTCCGACGGGCCCGAGCCGGCGACGGGCAGGACGAGCCCGATCCGGCCGTGCCCCCGCGCCAGCAGATGGCGCGTGGCGATGGCCCCGCCCCGCCGGTTGTCGACCGTCACCGAGTCGATCTCGGGGTGGTGCGCGTCGACGAGGACGGCCGGCCGGCCCGAGTCCCGGATCTGGCGGGCGCGGTCGTCGGCGAGCGGCGTCGAGATGAGCAGGAGCCCGTCGGCGCGGCCGGGCTGGACGGCTCGGGCGAGCTGCCCGCCGATGCTGTCGAGCGTCCGGCTGGCGTAGACCACCAGGTCGTAGGAGCTGGCGTCGAGCCGGTCCTGGATCCCTCGGAGCACTTCCATGAAGAACGCCGAGGTCATGATCGGGACGACGGCCGAGACCAGGTTCGTGTTCTGGCGCGCCAGGCTCTGGGCACTCGCGTGGGGCTCGTAGCCCAGCGACTGGGCCACCTCGAACACGCGCTGGCGCGTGGTCTCTGACACGCGGGGGTGGCCGTTGAACGCCCGCGACACCGTCGCGATCGAGACGCTGGCGCCTTCGGCGATGTCGTAGATCGTGACGGGCAAGGGGCCAGGGTGTGCGTAAGCGCTTACAGACGCCTCTAGATACCGCACCCGCCGCCTCCGGTCAAGGGAACAGCTGAGCCTCCGCCGAATCTCGGAAGCGCTTTCGGCTCGGCCTGCAGAGTCAGGGTCCGAGTAATGGGCAGCGGGGTCGGTCGCGTACTTGCCAGGCAGACGCTTACGCCTCGTCCCAGCGCTCGATCATGTCGATCACGGCGTCGGCGATCTCGCCCTGGTCGACGGTCCCCACGATCTCGCCCTTCTTGAACAGGTGGGCCCGGCCCCGGCCGAGCGACACGCCGAGGTCGGCGCCGGCGGCCTCGCCGGGCCCGTTGACGGCGCAGCCCATGAGCGCCACCGACAGGTCGCGGTCGAAGTTTTTCGCGGCGACCGCCTCTTCCACGTCATCGACCACCGAGAAGAGGTCGCCCGCGAGACGCCCGCACGTCGGGCACGCGATGACGTTGACGCCGGGCCGACCGAGCCGGAGCGACTTCAAGATCTGGTGCCCCACGCGGACCTCGTTGACCGAGTCGGCCGCCAGGCTCACCCGGATCGTGTCGCCGATCCCGTCCGCCAGCAGCGAGCCGATCCCGATGCTCGACTTGATCGGGCCGGTCTTCATCGAGCCGCTCTCGGTCACGCCCAAGTGGAGCGGGTAGTCGGTCGCTTGGGCCAGGAGCCGGTAGCTCTGGATCATGAAGTACACGTCGGAGTGCTTGACCGAGATCACGACGTCCTCGAACCCCTCGCGGTCGCAGACCTCGGCGTGGCGGAGCGCGCTCTCGACCAAGGCCTCGGGCCGGGGGTAGCCGTACTTGTCGAGGAGGTCCTTTTCGAGCGAGCCCCCGTTGACGCCGATCCGGATGGGGACGCCGCGGTCCTTGGCCGCGCGCAGCACCTCGCGCTCCCACTCGGGCTTGCCGATGTTGCCCGGGTTGATGCGGACCTTGGCGACGCCGGCCTCGAGCGCCATCAGCGCGTAGGTGTGGTTAAAGTGGATGTCGGCCACGATCGGCACGGGGCTCCCGGCGACGATGGCCCGGAGCGCCTGGGCGTCCTCGGGCCGGGGCACGGCCACCCGGACGACGTCGGCGCCGGCCTCAGCCAGCTCGCGGATCTCGGCGAGGCAGCCGGCCACGTCGTGCGTCTTGCCCGTCGTCATGGACTGGACCGTGATCGGGGCGCCGCCGCCGATGGCCAGCTCGTGCTCGACGCCGTCGACGGTGTGGCGCAGCGTGACCTGGCGGCTGTGCCGGCGCGGGCGCTGGGGGGCCTGCGCGGCCTGGGTCGATTCGTCCTGGGAGAGCTCCATCGGGGCGGGGGATGCGGCCGGTGGTACCCGGCTCCGGCCGAGACGTTCGGGCGCCGGCCGCTACGATTCCGCGAATCCGCCCCTGACGGTCACCCGTGCTGGCCGACGAGGTAGACGAGATAGCCGACGTAGCCCGCCAGCAGCCCCGCGCCCTCCCACCGGACCAGCCGGCGCCCGGTCCACAGCATCCCAACGAGCGCGACCGTCAGCGCGCCCATCACGGCGAGGTCGACGGGTTCGAGGCCCGGCGCCACGAGCGGGCGGACGAGCGCCCCGGCGCCCAGGATGCCGAGCAGGTTGAACACGTTCGACCCGACCACATTCCCGACCGCGATCTCGCTCTCGCCCCGGAGCGCCGCCACGACCGTCGTCGCCAGCTCGGGCAGGCTCGTCCCGACGGCCACGACGGTCAGACCGATCACGGCGTTCGAGACACCGGCGGCCTCGGCCAGCCGGACGGCCCCGCCCACGAACAGGTCGGCCCCGACCACCAACCCGGCGAGCCCGGCGACGACGAACGCCGCGTCGCGCCACGCCGGCCCGGTCGGCGCGGCGATGGGCAGCTCGACGGCCGCCTGCTCGGCGCGCGCCGCGCGGACGCTCCACACGAGGTAGGCCGCGAGCCCGACGACGAGCGCGGCCCCCTCTCCCCGTCCCAACGCGCCGTCGAGCAGCAGCCCCGCCGCCAGCGCCGTCACGGCGAGCAGCACCGGCAGGTCGCGCCGGAACAGCGACCCATCGGCCACGAGCGGGCGGATCAGGACGGCGAGGGCCAGCACGAGCCCCACGTTCGCGATGTTCGACCCGACCACGTTCCCGACGGCGATCCCGCCGGCCCCGGCCAGCGCCGCCTGGACGCTCACGACCAGCTCGGGCGCGCTCGTCCCGAACGCGACGACGGTCAGCCCGACGACGAGCGGCGTCAGGCCGAGCCGGAGCGCGAGCGCGGCGGCCCCCCGCACCAGGACGCTGGCGGCGAGGACGAGGAGGGCGAGGCCGCCGGCCAGCGCGAGGAGGTCAGAAAGCATGAGGGACGGAATGAGGGCGGGCCAAACGACGGGGCGGGAGGCCGGCTCCGCTTGCGCCAAAGTTCTTACAGAGACCGGGGACGGGAGACCGGAGACGGTTTCTCTCCCTTCCGTCCCCTCCCTCCTCCCGAGGAGCGACGCAAAAGGCCCGTCGCCTCCGCACCAAGCCGTCGTCAGCGGGCCGCGGCGGCGTCGCGGCGGAGACCCGCCAGCAGCGCACGGGCCTGGGGGTCGTCCGGGCGGAGCCGGACGAGCCGCTCGGCGAGCGCGATGGCGTCGTCGAACCGGCGCTCCATCAGGTAGGCCCCGCTCAGGTTGTAGAGCACCTGCGGCGTGTCGGGCTCCACGGCGTGGGCCCGTTCGAGGTAGCCGACGGCCGCCGGCCGGTCGCCGGCCTGCAACGCGAGCGCGCCCAACACGGCGAGCGCCGGGACGTGGTCGGGGTCGCGGTCGAGGGCCTGCTGGAACAGGCTCGCCACGTAGGGCAGCCGGTCGTCGCGGCCCTCGCGCTGGACGCGCGTCAGCTCGAGCGCCGCGAGCTGGCTCCAGGCCGACGCCAGGAACGGGTACGCCTGGAGCACGGCCCGCCGCGTGACGAGCGCGTCGCGGAGCCGGCCGTCGCGTTCGAACAGGGACGCCAGCGAGTCGGCCGCGGGGAGCCACGCGACCCCGCCCATCACGTCCCGAGCCAGGCCGGCGACGTAGGCCGGCGTCCGGGCCGTGTCGATCCGGACCGGCTGGGACTCCTCGGGCCGGAACGGCCAGCCGGCCGTGAGCTGGGCCACCCGCATCCGGCCGATCAGCGAGTCCATTGGCGTCACCAGGCGGACCAGCCGGCCCGGCGGCGTCGGCCGTGCCTCGTCGCCCAGGAGCCCGTCGGCGACGATGGCGTCGAAGAAGGCGTCGGCCAGGACGCCGTAGCCGTTCAGGTTCGGGTGGAGGTGCTCCAGCATTACGCGCCGGCCCACGACGCCGCCGGGCGAGACGGCCCGCAGCGCCCTCTCCCCCTCGACGACCGTCGCCCCGTGCTCAACGGCGACCCGGCGGACGACGGCGTTGAACTCGGCCGGGGCCCGGAACCGGAGTGCGTCGAGGTCGCGGGCTCGGGCGAACGCGGCGCGCGCGTCGTCGGGCCGGCCCAAAGCCTCGTAGACGTGGCCGAGCGCGAAGAACGGGTCGGCCGCGAGGGTGTCGAGGGCCGTGGCCCGCTCCAGCAGCGGCAGCGCGTCCCCCGCCCGGCCGGCCTCGTAGGCGTCGATGCCGCCCTGGGCCACCTCCGTCCACGCCGCCTCGTCGGTGGCCTCGCCGAGCGACGTGATGAACGGGCGCTGGTCGTGCTCGTTCGAGGCCAGCGTCGAGACGTAGACCGGGATGCCGGCGGCCTCGTACGCCGCGAGCAGCCGCGACAGGTTCTGCTCGAACTGCTCCCGCCCGGCTTGGTAGATCTCGCCGCCGTACGGCACGTTCTGCTCGCCGATCATCCGGGCCATCAGCGTGTTCGACGGCGGGCGGCCCGCCGGGCGCGCGTCGCCTCCGAGCGCCGCCACCCGGCCGACGACGTCGCGGACGAGCTGGACCGTCCGGAACCGTCGGAGCCAGAGGTACGCCCGAACGAGTCCCGGCGACCGCCCCAGCGACTCCGTGGACGCGGCCCCGAGCGCGCCGTAGAACTCGTTGTGGCCGGCGTAGATCACGACCGCGTCCGGGTCCTGCTCGATCACCTCGTCGGCCAGGTCCAGCAGCGTGAACGAGTTGACGGCTGCCATCGCCGTGTTGACCACCTCGACGTCGCGGTCGGGGTACGCCAGCCGGAGCCGCGTGCCCAGGATCTGGGGGAACGACGCGCCCCGGTAGAACGGGTACCCCGCCGCCGACGACCCGCCCTGGGCGATGATGCGGACGGTTCCCTCGACCTTGTCGGCCGCGAACACGTCGGGGTTCGGCGTCGGCACGGAGGCCGTCTGGGTGAAGTAGCGCCGGGCCACCTCGCGGTTCGGCGTCAGCAGGCTGTCGACGCCCTCGACGGGGACGAAGAGCGGGTAAGTGTCGCCGTAGCCGCCGAGCCGCAGGCCCGCTTCGAGCAGCACGAAGAACAGGACCGGCAGCAGCACCAGGACGGCGACGAAGGCCCGGCGGCGGCCGGGCGAGAGCGCGGCGTCGGGGGCGGGGTCCTCGGCAGTCAGGGTCATCGGTGCGGATCGGGGCGCGCCAGGATACGCCGGGTGCTCGCTGGACTCGCCGACGTCTTGCGTCAGCGCCGGTCGGGCGTGACGACCGGGGCGGTCGCCGTCGTGACTTCATCGACCGCGTTCAGGAGCCGGCGGAACGAGCGGCAGCGCTCGGCGGCAACGTCGAAGTCGAGCGCGCTCGTGAACGCGGCCTGGTGGAGGACCGGATCGTACCTCCTGCCTTGAGGCATGAGCGCCCTCAACGGAGCCTTGCAGTCTCGTGGCTTCTCGGGCTCGCCTGGGTAGTGCGCGTCTTCAGGCAGGTCGGTCGTCTCCGCTGCGATGCTCGGCAGGCTCGCGAGAAACCACGCTTCGTATTCCCGGCGTGCCAGCACGACCGCGACGGGGAAGGGGAGTCCGTAGCCGCGAAGGTTGTCGGCCAGCTTCGGCCCTTCCTCCGCTGGGCACCCGTCGTCAAGGTCGAGGAGCACGAGCGCAGCGTCGACAGGCTGACGGCGGAGGGCCTCCGCGTTGCGGCCGAGGTGCGCCCGGAACGCAGGCAGCCCCCCGACCCGCATCGTTAGCCGCTCCGGGACCACCCAGTCATGCTTCCCGATGCGGTGAACGGCCCGGGTAAGCAGGCGTGGGACGGCAACCTCCTCTCCCCTGCCCTCCACGACTGCCAGCAGTCGCGGCATCAGCTTTCCTCCCGGTTGAGACCTTGCACTCGCATGAGCTCGCCTGTCGAAAACAGCTTGTCTCGAATGATCCCGCGCTGAATCGCGTCAACTCGTCCGACGACCGTCCCCCCATCGACTCGTTCCACGACGCGGAGCGAGTCGACATCGAGGCCGTCGATCAGGTCGGGGCTGTGCGTGGTGACGAGAACCTGCCCTCGTGCGCTCGCCTGCTCCAAGACACCCGCGAGGACCGCAGCCACACCTGGATGCACGTTCCGCTCAGGCTCCTCCAGAATGATGAACGGAAGCGAAGGCGACTGATACAACGCCGCCAGCGTCGCTACGAGGCGGATCGTCCCGTCGGATTCGAGGTCGATCCCGGACCGCGCCGTGTCCCCATCGCCGCCGCTCGGATACAGAACCTGAGCGAGGAAGTGGTTGCCGAGTTCGTCCACCTCGATCCCCCCCGCTCCATCCACAGCGAGACGAAGCACCTGCCGGACCGTCTCGCCGTCCGGGCCACGCAGGATGTCCGACAGCACGGCATACAGGTTCATCCCCCGCTCGTCGAGGGGCCACGTCATCCGAGCGCGCTGGGGGCCCTTCAACTCGTGGATCGGGAAGTCGTAGTCCCTGACTCGGAGCAGGGCCCTCTCCGCCACTTCGAACAGAGCATGATGAGACGGGCTGATGTACGGAAGTCGTCCCTCCGGCTCGGTGGGGCCGAGGCTGGCGAGCCGAGACAGAAGCGGGCGGTTCGACTCGGTCCAGTCCCATCCCGTGACGGCTCCATCGGAAGACACGACCACCCCCTCAGGCTCTCCACCTCCCATGGCCCGTGCCACCTCCTGGCGATCGTCGGCCCCCTCTCGAAGTTGGTATTGGCAGGTCCAGCCCTCGTACTCGATCTGGACACCCACGCTCAACGCGGTACTACCCCGGTGGCAGACGGTGTCGAGCCCGCCCCGGTCGAGCAATGCCTGCTCGAACCCTCGCGCCACGCAGTCCCGGAGAAATCGAAGGACATCGACCGTGTTGCTCTTCCCCGATCCGTTCCGCCCGACGAGCACCGTGAGGTCGCCCAACTCCAAGTCGAGATCCGCGACGCTGCGGAAGTTTCGAGCCTGGACGCGGGTGATGCGGGCGCGGGGGTCGGGCGTGTCCATGGCGGCAAGGTAGGCCCGCGCGTCAGCCAGCCGGCGTCCGGAACAGGTCGGCCGAGGCGGCGAACTGGTCGGCCGTGGCCACCATCACGAGCCGGTCGCCGGGCGCGACGCGGAAGTCGCCGGCCGGGCTCCCGACCGTCTCCCTCCCCCGGCGGACGGCCATCACCGTCAGCCCGTGGCGCTGGCGGAGCCCGAGGTCGGCGAGCGTCTGGCCCGCCGCCGGGGCCCCGTCGCGGACGGCGACCGCGCGCGTGTGCAGGCCCTCCTCGTCGAGCCCCTGGAGCACCATGAGGTGGGCCTCCTGGATCGAGCCGCGGAGCACGCCGTAGTCGTCCTGACGGACGAGCGCGGCCTGGCGCTCGATCTCGTCCTTGGGGATGAGGTACGCCCCGAGCACGTGCGCGAACAGACGGACCGTCGTCTCGAGCTCCTCGGGCACGACGACGTCGGCGCCGGCCCGGGTCAGCGGCTCGACCTCGACCACGAACCGGGTCCGGGCGAAGATCTGCAACGTCGGGTTGAGGTGGCGGGCGACGGCCACGATCCGCCGCGTCGCGTCGGCGTCGTTGATGGCGACGACCAGGAGCTTGGCCCGCTCGACGCCGAGCCCGCGCAAGATCGGCTCGCGCGAGGCGTCGCCGTAGACGGTGGCCGCGCCGGCGGCCTCGGCCTCGCGCAGGCTCTGCGGGTTGAGGTCGCTCACGGCGTACGGGATCCCGCTCTCGCCCAGGACCCGGCCCAGCCGCCGCCCGGCCAGCCCGTACCCCACGACGACCGTGTGGTCCTCCAGGTCGACGCCGTGGCCGTGGCCGCCGGCCGCGCCCGGCGCGGCGTCCTCGACGCGGCGGCCGAGCGCGGCCAGCCGCGGCCCGAGCGCGACGAGCCCCGGCGTGGCCAGCATGAGCACGACCGTCACCGCGATCAGAACCTGGGCGCCCGCTTCGACGCCGCCCGGCAACAGACCGACCTCGGCCCCGGCCAGCGCGAGCACGAACGAGAACTCGCCGATCTGGGCCAGCGTCAGCCCGACGGCGAGGGAGACCCCGAGCGGCGAGCCCAGGAGCCGCGCACCGAGCGCGGCGAGCGCCGTCTTCAGCACCAGAACCGTCACCGCGACGGCCGCGACGAGCCCGAGGTTCTCCCACAGGAACGCCGGGTCCAGGAGCATCCCGACCGACAGGAAGAACGCCGCCGTGAACAAGGTCTGGAGCGGCAGGATCTCGCTCAGCGCGTGCTCGGCGTAGTCGCTCTCGCTCACCAGGAGCCCGGCCAGGAACGCCCCGATCGCCAGGCTCACGCCGGCCAGCGACACGGCCCAGGCCGTCCCCAGGCACACCGCCGCGACGGCCAGCAGGAACAGCTCGGTCCGCCGCGTCTCCGCGATCCGGGCCAGGAGCGCCGGGACCACGCGCCGGGCGCCGACCAGGACGGCCGCGATCACCAAAACGGCTTTCCCCAGCGCCCACACCACGTCGAGCGCCGACCCGCCCTCGCCGGCCAGCGCCGGGATCAGCAGGACCATCACCACGATCACGAGGTCCTGGAACAGGATCATCGCCAGGGCCACCCGGCCGACGGGCGTGTCGGTCTCGGCCCGCTCGCCGAGCACCTTGAGCACGATGGCCGTCGACGAGAGCGAGACCAGGAAGCCGGTGAACACGGCCGCCCCCACGCCCACGTCGAGCAGCACCAGGAGGCCCGCCACGACCCCGATCGTCAGCGCGACCTGAAGCCCGCCGCCCAGGAAGATCGGCCGGGCCAGCCGGGCCATCTGGCCTAGCGAGAACTCGACGCCAATCGAGAACAAAAGGAGGATCACGCCGACCTCGGCCAGCTGGGCCACCAGGTCCACGTCGTCGACGAGCCCGAGCGCCTCCGGCCCGATGGCGACGCCGGCCAGCAGGAACCCCGCAATCGGTACCAGGCGGACCCGGTAGCACAGGTAGGCCACCAGCACGCCGGCCGTGAACAGGGCCGCGAGCTCGCCCACGAACGGGAGCGGCCCGGCGGCGAGCGGGAGGTCGATCATGGAGCGCGGAGGCGAGGGGACCGGGCAGACGGCCGGGGCCGAAAAGATCGCCCCGCCCCGGCGTCGATGCCGAGGCGGGGCGCGAGGAGGCGGAACGCGAGGAGGCTAGGAGGCGGTCTCGCGCGCGCGGAGCCGGTCGAAGTGCCGCTGCTGGTCGGTCCCCGGGCGGACGCTGTACGGGTCGTCGGGGAGCGAGACCCGGATGAGCTCCGGCACGCCGTCGACGTCGCGGAACCGCTGGGGCGTCCCGTCCGGCTCGTCGCCCAGGACCAGGACCGTCGTGCCCTGCTCCAGGATGCGGCCCCGGCTGGCGAGCCCGCGCTCGGCGCCGCCGTTCGTCGTCCGCCAGCCGTCGGCCCAGTCGTAGATCCACTGGGCGTCGGCCGTCATCAGGCGGACGCAGCCGTGGCTCGCGGCGCCCGTCGTCGGGAGCGCGTAGTACTGGTGGATGTGGATGCCGCGGCGGTCGTGGAAGTTGAACACCCACCGCATGTCCCAGCTCTGGCCCGGCGGCGACAGCGTGCTCACGCGGTGGAGCTCCTTCCAGTTAAAGTTGAACCGGCCGTTCGGCGTCTCCGACCCGTCGGCGCCGGTCGAGACCAGGCCCCACCGCGCCAGCCGGCCGTTCTCGTAGCCGGCCCACGCCTGGACCGACTTGTCGATGACGAACAACTTGTCGAAGTCCCGGCCGCCGGGGTAGTCGCGCGGGAACGGGCTGAACGCGCGCGGGTCCGCGTCGATCACGCTCGGCAGCACGATCCGGTCGCCGACGCGGAGGTCCTGGATAAAGACGCCGTTGAGGAAGGCGACCATCCCGTTGAGCCGGTCTCGGCCCTGCTGGACGTCGCCGTCGCCGACCTCTTGGTAGAGCTCGTGGCGGGCCAGGATCGAGTTGCCGCTCTCGTGCTCCAGCGTGTGGTACCGGTAGCTGACCTCCGGGATCTCGTCGAGCTGGTCACGGCGGGCGTAGAGCAGCTCCGCCAGGCGGTCCTGGTTGTAGAGCGAGCGGTCGCTCTGGGCCCGGGCGGTCGGCACCGCGAGCCCGGACAGGGCGACGGCGGCGAGGAGGAGGAAGAGGCGCATGGGGAAGGGGCCGGGGTGGGAACGGCGCCCCGGTAACGGACGACGGCGCCCGCTGGTTCGTGAGTTCGGAGTTCAGACAGGACGCCCGTCGCGCGGGGCCCTGCCGAGGGGCAAGCCGACGAGTGGCCCGGAACTTTTCCACGGGCGCCGGTCCACGCCTCACGCCTCACGCCTCACGCCTCACGCCTCACGCCTCACGCCTCACGCCTCACGCCTCACGCCTCACGCCTCACGCCTCACGCCTCACGCCTCACGCCTCACGCCTCACGCCTCACGGCACCAGCCACCAGATGTAGCCGACGTAGCCCAGCAGCAGCACGACCCCCTCCCAGCGGCGCGTCCGCCCGCCCGTGAACAGGAACAGGAGCGTGACGAGCCCGAAGGCGACCATGATCGTCAGCACGTCGGCACCGACGCCGGTGGCCCGGATCGGGGCGGCGAGCGCGGCCGGGCCGAGCACGCTGAACACGTTGAAGATGTTGGACCCGACGGCGTTGCCGAGCGCGATCTCGGCCTCGCCCCGCCGCGCGGCCACGATGGTCGTGGCCAGCTCGGGCAGGCTCGTGCCGAGCGCGACCAGTGTCAGCCCGACCACGGCCTCGCTCACGCCCAGCTGGGACGCGACCGCGACGGCGCCGGCCAGCAGCCGGTCCGCCCCGTACACCAAGAGCGCGATCCCGCCGACGACAAGAAGGATGTGGCGCTTGAACCCGACCGACGCCTCGGCGAGCGCGTCCGCGACCTCGGGCGGGAGCGCCGCCTCCGCCGCCTTCGCCTCGCGCACCTCGCGCCGCGACGTCCGGATCCCGTTGACGGTGTAGGCGACGGCGGCGGCCAGGAGCAACCCGCCCTCCCACCGCGCCAGCGTCCCGTCGAGCAGGAACACGACGAGCACGCCCATCGAGAGCAGCATGATCGGGAGGTCGTGGCGGACCAGCTTCTGGTCGACGGCCATCGGCGACAGCACGGCGGCCACGCCGACGATGAGGCCCAGGTTGGCGATGTTCGAGCCGACCACGTTGCCGATCGCCACGCCGCCCTCGCCCGACAGCGCCGCCTGGACGCTCACGACCAGCTCCGGGCTCGACGTCCCGATCGCCACGACCGTCAGCCCGACCACGAGCGGCGTGATCCCCATCCGCAACGCGAGCGCCGACGCTCCTCGGACGAGCCCCTCGGCGCCGGCCAAGAGCAGGAGCACACCGCCTCCCATCGAGAGCAGGCTTTCCGTCAACGTCATGCGGGTTCGTCGGTGGGCTAGGGGGATTCCCCCTCACCCGCCCCCCCCGCGTCGCGTTCCCGGTTTACTCGCTCTCCTCCCGCCACCGCAGGCCGACGCGGACCGGCCGGTGGTCCGAGAACTCCACCGGCGTGGTCCGGGCCGAGGTCACCTCGAGCGCGGGGTCGACGAGCACGAAGTCGATCCGGACGAACGGGCGCGAGGCGTGGTACGTCCGGCCCCAGGCCCGGCCGCCGGCGGCCTGGACGGCGTCGGCCCGGTCGACGCCGCCGGCCGTCCGGAGGCGTCGGTAGCTCCAGTTGTCGGCCGTCGAGTTGAAGTCGCCCGCGACGACGACCGGGAGCGTCTCGTCGGCGATCCGGTCGGCGATCTCGGCGGCCTCGTCGCCGCGCTGGGCGTAGACGCCGCGGTACCGGCGGAGGTAGGGGGCCCACGTCCGGGGGCTCGCCAGGCGGACGTCCGGGTCCTGCCACGGCTTCGGCGAGCCGAACGACCGGAGGTGGACGTTGTACACGACCACGTCGCGGCCGTCCCAGCGGAGGTGGGACCTCAGCGCGAGCGACACGTCGGGGTCCCGCTCGACGCCCAGGATGAGCACCTCCTGCTCAACGACCTCGACGCCCGACCCCTCGCGGACGAAGAACGGGACGTCGGTCGAGTTGACCTGCCAGCCGGGGTGGCTCGCCAGCCGCGCCGGCAGCCGGAGCCGGTACGGGAGCCGCGTCCGGACGGCCTCGACCTGGACCACCTCGCCGGCGCGGCGCCGCTGCTCGCTCCGCGCGATCACGCGGGCGTCCTGCATCAGCAGGAGGTCGGGCTCGGTCGCGCCGACGTAGGCCACGACCGAGTCGCCCAGGGCCTCGCGGCTCGGGCCGGTCTCGGGCACGTTGAACGTGGTCAGCACCAGGTCGTCCGGCCCGTCGGCCGGGGCCGCCAACCGGCCCGGCCCGCCGGCCCGGACGCCGACGATCAGCAACAGCACGGCGTGGAGCGCGACGGCCCGCCACCGACGGCCGACAAGCCACACGACAGCAAACACCGCCAGCGCCAGGGCCGCGTACGGCAGGCCGATGGCGACGAGCTGGGCCCACCAGTACGGCCTCGGCGGGAGGTACGGCGCCGCCAGCCCCGTGACCACGGCCGCGAGCACGGGCGCCTCGACGAGCGCCAGCAGCACCCAGCCGACCGAGAGCCGACGACGAGGCGGGGTGTCGTCAGTCACGGCTGGCCCGGTCGAGGGCCTCCCGCTCCTCCTTCGTCAGGCTCTCGTAGCCCTTCTCCAAGATCTTGTCCAGGATCTGGTCGACCGTCAGCGCGGTGCCCGACGCGCCCGACGCGCCGCGCTTCGACGGCCGGCCCGCCGGCGTCGCGACGGGGTCCGACCGCTTGAACGGGTTCCGGCTCGGCGTCGGCGCCGAGCGCGAGCGGCGGGCGCCGAAGAACGGGGCCGCCCACGCCGCCGGGTCCCGCCCGGCCCGCTGCGCGCGCGCGAACAGGACGCCCGCGAGCGCCGCGCCCAGCACCGTCAGGTCCGCCGAGAACACCAGGCTCAGCACCACGAACCCGATCGCGATCCACTTCATCGAGACCACCCCGAGCAGGAACAGGCCGATCTGGCGGTCCGGGTGCAGCGTCGCCACGGCGCACAGGACGGCCGTCACCGGCGTCCACAGGCCGAAGTAGACGCCGCGCGGCGACGGCAGCACGGCGCCGAGCGCCAGCCCGACGAGGGCGCCGCCGAGCGCGCCGAGCACGTAGAGCCCGAACAGCCGGTGGGCCCCGTGGTTCTCCTCGTAGTCCCGGCCCATCCACTGGAGCCAGTAGAACCCGAACACGAACGAGATCAGCCCGAAGAACCCGCCGAAGGCGTTGACGAACCCGTACGTCAGCGGCGTCCACGGCCGCGCGAGCACGGCCTGGGGGTTGGCCGGCAGCGTCAGCCAGTCCACGACGGCGAGGGCCGGGACGCCGAACGCGGCCAGCAGCGCCAGCACGACGTACGCCAGGTACGTCGCGAGGTTGACGGTCAGCAGCAGCCGGAGGGCCGGCGGGAGCGCGGCCCGCCAGAGCTGGAACCGGAAGAGCGGGGAGTCGGCGGCGGCCATGCCAGGGCGGCGGGTGGGGTTACGAGAGCAGCGTGCGCGGGCGGATGGGCAGCCGGCCCAGCCAGTACAGGACCATCACGGCGCCGGTCACCATCCCGCCGAGGTGGGCGAAGTGGGCCACGCCGGCCTGGACCGACGTGAATCCGGCGAACAGGCTGAACGCGGCGTACCCGAGCACGAACCACTTGGCCGGGATCGGGACGGGCAAAAATAGGAGGTAGATCGGCGACTCGGGGTACAGCAGCCCGAACGCCGCCAGCACGCCCAGCACGCCGCCCGAGGCGCCCAGCGTGGGGACCGGGATCCCGCCGGCGTCGCCCATCAGGAACGGCCACGACGTCACGCCGAGCTGGAGCAGGCTCGCACCGAGCACGCACGCGAGGTAGAACCCGAGGAACCGCTTCGACCCCATCACCCGCTCGATCGACGCGCCAAACATCCACAGCCCGAACATGTTGAACAGGATGTGGCCGAACCCGCCGTGCAGGAACGCGCTCGTGACGAGCTGCCACGGCCCGAACGACCCGAACGCGACGACGCCGTCCGAGAACCGGATCGCCTCCGGCCCGCCGATGGGCCACAGCGCGAACAGCCGCTCGATCACGTCGAACGGCTCGGGCGACCGGGCCTGGAAGATCATTTGGGCCAGGAACGCCAGCCCGTTGAGGATCAAGAGGTTCTTGACGACCGGCGGGAACAGGCCGAGCGACGAGGGCGGGCGGTAGGCGTTCTGCACGTGGCGAAAGCGGAAAGCAGGTGCGGTCTCACCCACGCGTCGTCCTGAGCCTGCGAAGGATCGCAACGCCGACGTCCCGACTCGTCGGGACCAACGAGGAGGGCACGGGGGCCGAGTCGAGATCCTTCGCGGTCGCTCAGGATGACACAGTGGGGGACCGGAGCGAGAACGGGGCGGCCCCTCGTGCCGGTGGAGGTCGGCGGGAGGAGCCCGCGAACGGGGGGCGGTCCGGCGAAGTTGCGCACGCTCCGCCACGGGCGCGGGACCGGCGCGGGCAAGGGGCGAAGAATCCTCGCAGCGGAGACTGCCGGGCCCAGGGCGCCGTTTCTTGCCCCGTTTCCCCTGGGCCCGGCCCGTCCGTCCTGCTCCTCCTGCTCTCCGACCTCCACCTCGGCCGGGGCTCGCGCGACGCGACGCGCGCGGCCGAGCGCGACGCCGTCGCCCTGCTCCGGGCGCACGAGCGCGAGGTGATGGACGGCGGCACGCTGGTGCTGATGGGCGATGTGTACGACCAGTTTATCGAGTACAAGCACCTGGTCCCGAAGGCGGCGCCCCGGTTGGTCGGCCTGCTGGCCGAGTGGGCCGACGCGGGGGCCGAGGTCGTCTACGTGGTCGGCAACCGGGACCCGTGGCACGGCTCGTTCTTCGCCGACGACGTGGGCGTGACCGTCGCGCGGGGCGCGTGGGAGGCCGAGCGCGGCGGCCGGGCCCTGTATATTGCCCACGGCGACGGGCAGGGCGCGCCCGCCACCCTCGCCGACCGGCTCTCCTCCCGACTCCAGCCGCTCCTCCGAGCCCCGCTCATGGCCCGCCTCTACCGCATGGGCCTGCCCGGCGACGCCGGCTACGGCCTGGCCCGCTGGGCCGCCCGCCGGTTCGGCACCGACGGGACGCCGGACCCCGCCGCCCACCGCGCCCTCGCCCACGCCGCCCACGACCGGCTCGCCCGGACCTCGGCCGACCTCGTCGCGTTCGGCCACTCCCACCGCGCGGCCCTCGACGTGACGCCGCACGGGACCTACCTCAACCCCGGCTACTGGTTCGGCGCCCGCACGTTCGCCCGCATCGGCGCGGACGGTCCGGCCCTCTGCCGCTGGCGCGACGGCGCGGCCGTCCCGTTCGCCGCCGCGACGGCGTCTGCTCCCGCCTTCGCGGCGGCCCCCACCCTCTGACCCCCGGCTTGGCGCCCCCCGCCATGGACGACACCCCGTACACCGACGACGAGCTCGAGGCCTTTTTCGGGTCCCCCGATGCCCGGCACGCCGCCCTCGACGCCCAACGTGCCGAGACGACGACGGCGCCCGGGCGCATCGTTCCAAAGGAAGATGACGAGCTCGCCTCGTTCTTCGGCTCCCCCGACGCCCGAGGCGACGGGGCCTCGCGCGACGCCCGGCTCATGCCGCCGCCGCCGAGCGGGCCCGCCGCGCCGCCTCCGCCGACCGGGCCGGAGGCCGAGCGCCGCCGCCGCGTCGGCCGGGCCCTCGCGGTCGTGCTCGGGCTGGTCGGGCTGGGCGTGTTCGCCGGGCTCGGCGTGATCGCGTACCTCAGCCAGGACCTCCCGTCGTTCGAGCAGATCGAGAACCCCCGCAACCTGCTCGCCACCGAGGTCCTGACGGCCGACGGCGTCGAGCTGGCGCGGTACTACGACGGCGAGAACCGGACGTGGGTCGGGCTCGACGAGATGAGCGAGCACGTCCCGGCCGCGCTCATCGCGACCGAGGACCGGCGCTTCTCCGAGCACTGGGGCGTCGACGCCTATGCCATCGGGGCCATCATCAAGGACGTGGTCACCGGGCGCGGCGCGCGCGGGGCGTCGACGATCACGATGCAGCTCTCGCGGAACCTCTACCGCGAGGCGACCGGGTTCGTCATCGGCGAGCGGTCGATCGTGCGGAAGGCGAAGGAGATCCTGATCGCTGTCCGGATCGAGCGGACCTACACCAAGCCCGAGATCCTGGAGGCCTACCTCAACACGGTCCCGTTCCTCTACAACGCCTACGGCATCGAGGCGGCGGCCCAGACGTTCTTCTCGAAGCCGGCCGCCGACCTCGACGCGGGCGAGGCGGCCACGCTCATCGGGATGCTGGCGGCCAACAGCCGCTACAACCCGTGCCTGGCGCCGGGCGGGACCTCGGCCGAGTGCCTGGACGCCGACGGCGACGTGCTGACGGTGAGCGAGAACCAGGCGGCCGTGACGCGCCGGAACGTGGTCCTGACCAACATGCGCGCCCAGGGCGTGCTCACCGAGGACGCCTACCGCGCGGCCTACGACGAGCCGATCCGCCTGGCGTTCGACGTCTACAACCACGAGGACAACATCGCGCCGCACTTCGCGGAGGTCCTGCGGCTGTGGTTCCGGGAGTGGGCCGAGGCCAACGGCTACGACCCCTACCGCGACGGCCTCGTGATCCGGACGACGATCGACAGCCGGATGCAGGCGCTGGCGGCCCTCGCCGTCGAACAGGAGATGGACCGGCTCCAGGGCATCGTCGACCGCGGGTGGGGCTCGGCGGCGAACCCGTTCGGGTACTGGTGGAGCCGGAATACGGCCGTCGTCAACGAGTACGTCCGCGAGACGGACCGCTTCCGGTCGCTCACCGCCCAGGGCGCCTCGGCCGAGGAGGCCGTCGCCGAGCTCCGCCGGAACGGCGTGTTCATGGACTCGCTCAAGACGGCGCGGACCCGGGTCGAGGCCGGGCTCGTCGCGATGGACCCGACGAGCGGCCAGGTCAAGGCCTGGGTCGGCGGCCGCAACTTCGTCGTCAACAAGTACGACCACGGCGGCCAGGCGCGGCGCCAGCCGGGCTCGACGTTCAAGCTGTTCGCCTACGCCACGGCGTTCAACAACGGGTACTCCCCGCAGTCCGGCGTCCACGACAGCCCGTTCCGCTGGGGCGACTGGGCGCCGCAGAACTCGGGCGGCGGCTACGCCGGCTACACAACCCTCGCCGAGGGGCTCCGCTCGTCGCGGAACGTCGTCGCGGCCCGGATCACGAAGCACTTCGGGACGGCCGAGATCGCGCGGACGGCCTACCAGATGGGCGTCCGCACACCCCTCGAGCTCGCCCCGCCGGTCCTCGACTGCGCTCGGGACCGCCAGGGCCTCGCCCGGTTCGGCCTGACGTGCTCGGCCGGCCAGAAGGCCATCGCGGTGCCCGCCGAGAAGTGGGCCCAAGAGTGCCCCCCGTTCGAGGCCCGCAAGAACGACTGCTACCCCCGCTCGATCTCGCTCGGGACCCAGGACCTCTCGCTCTTGGAGCTCGTGACCGCCTACGCGACCGTCGCCAACTACGGCGTCTACCACGGGCCGACGTTGGAGGAGGACCGGCCGGTCAACCCGGACGTCCCGCCCCACATCGTGCTCGCCGTGGCCCAGATCGAGGACCGCTACGGCAACGTCATCGAGGACTTTACGCCGGTCGCGCGCGAGGTGCTCAACCCGTCGACGGCCTACACCACGTTCGACGCCATGCGCGCCGTCGTCGACGCCGGCACGGGCCGGGGGCTCAACGGGTTCACCGGCGTCGGCCCGCTCGACGTGGCCGGCAAGACGGGGACGACCCAGGAGAACGCCGACGGCTGGTTTATCGGCATGACGCCCCAGCTCGTCGTCGGGAGCTGGACCGGGTTCGACGACCGCCGGATCACCTACCCCTCGACCTCCATCGGCCAGGGCGGGCGGACCGGGCTCCGCAACGTCGGCGCGTTCCTGAGCCTGCTCCAGACCGAGGGCGACGAGGCCATCCAGCTCGACCCGGACCTCGAGCTCGAGAAGCCCGAGGACTACCAGCCGCCGACGCGGCGGAGCCGGATCGGCGACGCCGGTGGGAGCTACTGGCCGGGCGACACGCGGAGATCGGGCCGGTCCGGCCGGAGCGGCGGCGCGTCGGGCGGCGGCTCGAACCGCCAGAACCAGTCGGCCGACCGGCCGGCCCGCGAGATGCTCGACCGGATGCAGAACACCCGGCCCGCCGACGAGCCCCGGCCCCAGACCCAGGGCGGCGGCTCCGGCGGACGGATCGGCTGGTGACCGAGGGCATGGGGCACGGGGGAGGGGGCAAGGGGCCTCTCCTCTCTTGCCCCTTGCCCCCTCCCCCTTGCCCTTGAAAATCCTCCACTGCGCCGACCTCCACCTGGGTTACGAGACGCACGGGCGACTCGACCCGGCGACCGGGCTCAACACGCGACTCCTGGACTTCCGCCGGTCGTTCGACGTCCTGGTCGACCGCGCCGTCGCCGACGACGTCGACCTGTTCCTGTTCGCCGGCGACGCCTACCGGACCGCGGACCCGACGCCGACCCAGCAGCGCCAGTTCGCCGAGGCGCTCCGGCCGGTCCTGGACGCCGGCATCCCCGTCGCGATGGTCGTCGGCAACCACGACCACCCGGTCAGCTTCGGGAAGGCGTCGTCGGTCGACATCTTCGGCGTGCTCGACGGGGCCGTCGACGTGTTCGCCCAGCCGACGTTCCGGGCCGAGGGCGAGCCGGGCGGGCCGATCCAGACCAAGGCCGGGCCGCTCCAGCTGGTCGCGTTGCCGTGGCCGATCCGCTCGAAGATCCTGGCGCGCGACGAGTACCGGGGCAAGACGCCGCACGAGATCCGCGAGACCATCGAGAGCTACTACACGGCGTTCGTCCAACAGTGTGCGGCCGAGGCCGACCCCGCCGTGCCGCTCGTCGTCTGCGCCCACCTGACCGTCCAGGGCTCGGAGCTGAGCGGGAGCGAGCGGGCCAGCCTGATCGCCCACGAGCCGACGTTCACCGTCGCCCAGCTCGCTCAGCCCGGCGTCGACTACGTGGCGCTCGGCCACATCCACCGATTCCAAGACCGGAACGCCCAAGCGCACGCGGCCGGCGAGGGGCCGCCGGTCGTGTACAGCTCGTCCATCGAGCGGATCTCGTTCAAGGAGCACGACGCCGAGAAGGGGTTCGTGCTCGTCGACATCGACCCGGCCGGGGCGCCGGGGCGCCGGACCACGTTCGAGTTCGTCCCGACGCCCGCGCGCCGGTTCGTGCCCATCGCCGTCGACGCGACCGAGGCCCCGGACCCGACGGCGGCTGTTCTCGCGGAGATCGCCCGCCATGACATCGCCGACGCCGTCGTCCGCGTGCGGTACCGGGTCGGCGAGGAGCAGCCGGCCGTCGACGAGGCGGCCGTCCGCGCGGCGCTGGCCGACGCCGACACGATCGCGGCGGTCGAGCGCGAGCTCGACGCCGTCGAGCGCCGCCAGCGGACGGTCGTCCGCACCGACACGTCGCTGAAGGAGGCCGTCGAGCGCTACGTCGACCAGCACGAGACGCTGGCCAAGCTCAAGGACGACTTGGTGGCCGCGGCCCTCGAGATCGAGCGCGAGGTGGACGCGGCGGGCGCCTAGCTGGTCTCTGCCAAGCCGGTCTCCGCTGAGCCGGTCTTGTCCCGGACGAAGAGGACATCGGCCTGGAGCCACTGGCGCGACGGCTTCTCGACGAAGGCCGGCGCGACGTAGGCCGGCACGAACCCGCGCTCGCGCATCCAGCCCATCACGACCTCGGCCGGCGGCTCACCCTCGTAGAGCGGGAGGAACGAGAGCTCGAGCTGGACCGCGTCGATCCGGCCGAGCGCGCCCTCGGCGCCGGCCAGGACCGCGCTCTCGTACCCCTGGGTGTCCACCTTCATCGCGACGCGCTCGCCGGGCCGGCACACGTCGTCGAACACGTCGTCGAGCCGGCACACGGCGACCTCGGCGGTCTCCTGGAACGAGAGGAAGTCGGCGACCTCGCCCATCCGGGCCGCCGGCGGCAGCAGCGAGCTGCTCGCGTCGTAGTTGGCCACGTGGATCGGGAGCCGGCCGGCGTCGGCGCCGAGCGCCTGGTTCCGGACCTCCCACCGGGCGTCGTCCTCGGCCGCCCGGGTGAGCCGCTCGAACACGGCGGGGACGGGCTCGAACGAGACGATCCGTCCCTCGAAGCCGCGCTGGCGGAATGCCTGCGCGAACTGGCCCTCGTTCGCGCCGACGTCGAGGAGCACGTCGGGAGACCGCCGGAGCAGGCGGTCGGCGGGGAACGGGATTACCTCGTACCCGAACCGCCGGAGCAGGTCGTGGACGCGGCCGATGGGGAGCTTCATGGGTCGGACGTCAGACGCTGGAAGGTATCTCCAGCCAGACGCGGGGCCGGCCGGGCCGCGCGTCCTGAAGGGACTCGACGGCCGCACGGGCCCCGGCCCCCCGCTCGAACACGCCGACGACGGCCGAGCCGGTCCCCGAGAGCACGGCGTGCGCCGCGCCGGCCCCCTCCAACGCCTCGCGCGTCTCGCGGACCTCGGGCACGGCGGCCTCGACCGACGGCTGGAAGTCGTTCGTCACCTCGGCCCGCCAGCGGCCCAGGTCGTTCGAGGCGACGGCCGCGGCGAGGTCCGGTCGGTCCTGGTCGGACGGCGTGACGAGGGCGAAAGCGTCGGCGGTCGAGACGTGGACGGGCGGGACGGCGACGACGAGCCAGAACGGGCACCGGTAGGGCCGGCCGGTCGCGTCGGCCACGGGCGCGAGCCGCTCGCCTCGGCCCGTCCCGTAGGCAGCGACGCCGTCGAGGAAGAACGGGACGTCGGAGCCGAGGCCGAGTGCGAGCGTGCGGAGGTCCGGCTCGGGCACGTCGAGCCGCCACACGTCGGCGAGCAGGCCGAGCGCGGCGGCGGCGTCGGACGAGCCGCCCCCTAGCCCAGCGCCGTAGGGCACGTGCTTCTCGAGGTGGAGCGTCGCGCCGAGGCCGGCGTCGCCGGCCCAGTGCCGGAGCGCGAGCGCGGCGCGGACGACCAGGTTCGAGCCGTCGGCCGGGAGGCCGGGGTCGTCCGTCGTGAGCGACAGCTCCGGGGCCGGCGCGGCCGAGAGCCGGTCGGCCCAGCCGATGGGGACGAAGACGGTCGCGAGGTCGTGGAACCCGTCGGCCCGGCGGCGCAGGACGTGGAGGCCCAGGTTGACCTTGGCGGGGGCGGTACGGGCGGGCACGAGCGGAGCGAGAGGGGCGCGTTTTGACCCCGGACCTCGACCGGGGGTCCGCCCGAATCCCACGGCCCTTCGCAGACCGGGCGCTACCTTCGGCCACGGTTGCTACGCCCGTCCTCCCCCCGGCGCCTCATGGCCCTCCCCTCTCGCGGGATCGCTCCGTTCGTCCTCGTCGCGCTGCTCCTCGGCGCGGCCGTCGCCCCCGCCGTCGCCCAGGTCCGGCCCGGCTCGCCCCAGGCCCGGCCCGGGGCCTCGACGCGGACGCCCACCGTCCGCACCACGCCGGACGTCCCCGGAGACGCGCTCGCGCTGAGCGGCCCGGTGGACCCCGACTCGTACGTCGTCGGGCCCGGCGACGTGTTCGTGGTCACGGTCGGCGGGGGGGCGCTGTCCGGCGCGGCCGGCCAGACGACGGCCACCGTGACGGCCGACGGCCTGCTCGTCATTCCGCAGGCCGGCGCGTTCCCGGCGGCCGGCCGCACCCTGGCCTCGGTCCGGTCCGCTGCCCGGGCGGCCTTGCGGAACCTGTACCGCAACGTCGAGACCGACGTGTCGCTCGCGGCCCCCCGCCGGTTCTCGGTCTTCGTGTCGGGCGCCGTCCCGAGCCCCGGTCGTCAGGTGGTCTCGGCCCTGGGCCGGGTCGAGGACGCCGTCGCCGAGGCGGCCGGCGGGTTGAGCCCGCTCGACCTCGCCGACTACTCGACGCCGCGCGACGGCAGCGAGCGCCGGGTGGCCCTCCGGAACGTCCGGGCGACCGGCCGGGCCGGCGCCGAGCGCTTGATCGACCTCCTCCGGTACTACACGACCGGCGACCTCGGCTACAACCCGCTCCTGACCGACGGCGACGCCGTGTTCGTCCCCACGTTCGACCCGACGCGCGAGGGCGTCTCGGTCGACGGCGACGTCGACCGACCGGGGACCTACGACCGCCGGCCCGACGACACCGCCGCGGCGGTCGTGTCGGCGGCCGGTGGGCCCGGGCTCGACGCGGCCGGCGCCGTCGTCCGCCGGACCCGGCTCGTCGACGGCCGCTCGGAGAGCGTCGAGGTCCCGCTCGCCGACGCCGCGGCGCTCGACGTCCGCGCCCGCGACCAGATCTCGGTCCGGGCCGGAGCCCCCGACGCCGGGCTCGCGAGCGCCGTCGGGGCCGTCCTGTTCCCGGGGACGTACCCCATCCAGGTCGGGCGGACGACGCTCTCCGACCTCGTCGAGGCCGCCGGGGGCCTGACGGCCGAGGCCCTGGTTCGAGGGGCCTACCTCGAGCGCGCGGCCCGCTCCGAGCCGCGCGACGAGCCCCTCGACCCAGACGAGACCGGGACTGACTCGACCTTGGTCATCCAGCCCGGCCGCCTCAGCGACCTCGGCCTGGCCGGGCGCCGGTACTACGCCGAGGAGACGGCCGCCACGCCCCGGCT
Organism: Rubrivirga sp.; assembly: GCF_965213695.1. Taxonomy (GTDB): domain Bacteria; phylum Bacteroidota; class Rhodothermia; order Rhodothermales; family Rubricoccaceae; genus Rubrivirga. The sequence goes on from NZ_OZ243912.1 coordinate 3,738,913, forward strand.
CTCGCTCGATCTCTCGGCGGCCCTCGGCGGATCCGAGGCGCTCGTGCTCCGCGACGGCGACCGGCTCGTGGTCCCTCGCGACCTCGGCGTCGTCCGCGTCTCGGGCCAGGTGTCGGCGCCGGGGTACCTCCCGTTCACGCCCGGCCGGACGGCCGGCGACTACGTGGCCCTCGCGGGCGGGCCGGGCCCCGTCGCGACGACGGTCTACACCATCGACGCGCGGACGGGCCTGTTCACCGCCGGCCGCGACACGCCCGTCCGGGCCGGCGACGCCGTGTTCGTCGACCGGCCGGAGACGTTCGACTCGCCCGAGTTCCAGAGCCTCGACTATCAAGCGCAGAACCTGACGCTCCAGGAGCGGGCGCAGGCGGTCCAGGAGGAGAACCTGGCCCTCCAACTCCGCCGCGAGGAGCGGGAGGAGGCGTCGGAACGCCGCGAGATCATCTTCCAGACCCTCACGACGCTCATCGCGGCCGCGAGCACGGTGGTCACGGCCTACCTCCTCTCCAACCGGAACCCGTAGCCACGATGGCCGACCGCTTTCCCCGGGACCGCTCGCTCGACCTTGGCGCCGCCGGCGACGGAGCCGGCGACGTGTCGGTCGACGTCCGACCCGACACCGCCGACGACTACTCCGAGGCGAACGCCGAGACGCGCGAGCGGCTCTGGTGGGCCGCTGGCACGCTCTACCGGCGGCGCTGGGTGATCGTCGGCCTGACGGCGCTCGTCGCCGTCGCCGCGGTGGCCCTCACGCTTCGGATGCCGAACGAGTACCGGGCCGAGACCCGGGTGCTCCTGCCCGAGTCGGGCGGCGGCGGCCTGCTCGCGGGCGCGCTCAGCAACCTCCCCCCGGCGGCGGCGGCCCTCATCGGCGGCGGCGGCGGCGGCGGGTTCACCCGCTACATGGCCATCCTCACGAGCCCCTCGACGATGGCCTCCGTCGTCGAACGGTTCGACCTGGTCGACGTGTACGACCTGTCGGAGGCGGAGTATCCGCACCAGGCGGCCGTCGCCGAGCTGTACGAGCGGGCCGCGTTCGAGGTCAGCCTCGACTACGACTACCTCGGCGTGTCGGTCCTCGACCGGGACCCCGAGCGGGCGGCCCAGATGGCGAACTTCTTCGTCGAGCGGTTGAACGAGCGCCACATCGAGTTCCAGTCGAGCAGCGCCGCCGAGAACCGCGCGTTCCTCCGGGACCGGTTGGACCAGGCGAACGTGGACCTCGACGAGGCGCAGGGGCGGCTCCAGGCGATCCAGGAGCGGTCCGGCGTGGTCGAGCCGTCGGCTCAGGCCGAGGCCCTGTTCTCGTCGCTGGGCCAGGCCCAGGCGGCCGTCGCCGCGTCCGAGGTCCAATACCGGGCGCTCCTGTCCCAGTACGGCGCGGAGAACCCGGACGTCCAGGCGGCCCAGGCGGGGCTCGAGGCCGCCCGGGCCCAGGTGGCCCGGCTCCGCAGCGGGGCCGAGGCCGGCCTCCCCGGGCTCAGCGGCTTGCCGCGCGTCCAGCGCGAGTACGCGAGCGCCCTCCAGGACCTGACCATCCAGAAGGCCATCATCGAGACGGTCCAGCCGCTCTACGAGCAGGCCGCGCTCGAGGAGCAGCGCGAGGCCGACGCGGTCCAGGTCCTCGACCCGGCCACGCCGCCGACCCGGAAGGCCGCGCCGCGCCGGTCGCTCTTGGTAATCGCCGCGACGCTGTCCGCGTTCTTGGTCGTGGTGGCCGGGGTCCTGCTCCTCGCCGTCGTCCGGCGGGTGGGCCCGCCGGTGCTCGCCCGCCTCCGCGCGGCGGCGTGACGACCGGCCCGCCCCCGACCTCGGCCGCCGGGTCCGCCGACCGCGCCCTCTTGACGGCCGCCGTGCTGCTGGGCGGCGCGGGGCTCCTCGCGGTCCTCCTCGGCCTGACGGCGCTGGGGTCCCCGGCCGTGTGGGCCATCGGCGCCGTCGCGGGCGGAGCGGTCGCGGTCGCGCTCGCGGCGCCGTCGCCGCTGGCCCGGTTGGTCGGCGTGCTCCTGCTCCAGGTGACCCAACTCGGCGGGGAGGCCGGCCTGTCGGCGATCGAGGTCGTGGCGGGGCTGGCGTTGGTGGGGTACCTCGCCCACTGGTACGCGCTGGCGCTGGCGTCGGGCCGGCCGGTCGTCCGGACGCTGTTCGACGTGGCGGCCGTGGCCTGGGGCACCGTCGGGTTCGCCGCGGCCGTCGGCCTCGGGCTGATGTTCGGCCCCGACGCCTACGACTTCCGGGCGGACGTGCTAGCGACGATCCCCTTCCTGTTCTACCTCCCCGTCAAGGAGCTCTGCGCCGAGGACGGGCGGGCCGGGTTCGCCATCGGCGCGGTCCTGTGCGTGTTCGGCGTGTTCGCGACCGTCCAGAACGCGCTCCTCTTCCGCAACGCCGTCGTCGGGGCCGACGCGCTCTACGAGATCGCCGACGCCCGGTTCAACGTGGGCGAGACGTCGATCACGGCGGGCCTGATGATCGCCCTGGCCCAGGCGGCCCTCGCGACGCGGCGGCTCCACGCGGTCGGGTGGGTCGCCGTGGCCGGCGTGCTGTTGGCGGGCCTCTTGGTGACGAAGTCGCGCGGGTTCTGGATCGCGGCGGCGCTCGGGATCCTGGCGATGGCCGTGGTGGCCCCGGGCCGGGGGCGGCGGCGGATCGTCGGGTACGGCGCGCTGGGCGCGGTCGCCGTCGTCGCCGTCGCGTTCCTGCTGTTCCGCGATCAGCTGTCGCTCGTGGCCCTGGGCGTGCTCGACCGGTTGGTCTCCATCGGCGGCGCTTCGACGGACATCTCGCTCGTCAACCGGTTCGCCGAGAGCGCCGGGGTCTGGAAGATGATCCGTGTCAACCCGATCCTCGGCTACGGATGGGGCGTCCAGGCGACCCACTACAGCATCATCGCGCAGGGGACGAGCCACTGGGCCTTCTTTCACAACGGGTACCTCGCCTTGTGGTTCAAGACCGGGCTCTGGGGGCTGGCCCTGATGATGGCCGTCTGGACCGGGGCGGCCGTCCGGGCGGCCTGGGCCACCCGGCGACGCGGGCTCCCCCCCCGGCTCCGAGCGCTGGCGCTCGGGGCCGGAGCGACGATCGCCGCGTTCACGCCCGTCGTCGCGAGCTCGAACCCGTTCTCGGTCCTGGACCAGATGCTGGTGGTCACGCTGGTGATGGCCCTGGCCCACGGGACGGCCGACCGGGCCCACGCGCTTCTCGGCCGGTGAGCCAGGACGCCCGCCTCGCCCGCAACGTCGTCGCGCTCGCCGTGGCCCAGGGGGCGACGCTGGTGCTGGGGCTCGTGCTGTGGGTCCACCTCGGCCGCGCGCTGGGGTCGGAGCGGCTGGGGATGGTCGCGTTCGGGATGGCGCTCGTGTCGTACTTCGTGCTCGTGGTCACGTTGGGGTTCGACGCCGTGGCGGTGCGCGAGGCCGCTCGGGACGGGGCGCGGGAGGCCGAGATCCTCCCGCTCCTGCTCGGGGCCCGGCTCACGCTCGCGGCCGGGGCGACGGCCGGGTTCGTCGGCGTCACGGTCGCGCTCGGTCTGGGGCCGGCGTACCAGTCGACCGTCCTGGTCCTGGGCGCGCTCGTCGTGGCCCGGGCCGTCCAGCTCGACTGGGTGTACCAGGCCCGGGAGCAGATGGGCGTCGCGGCGCTGCGGAACGCGGGGGCGGCGGCCGTCACCGCCGGGCTGGCCGTGGCCCTGGTCCGGGGGCCGGCCGACGTCGTGACGGCGGCGGCGGCGGTCGTGGCCGGGCCGCTCGTGGCCAACGCCGTGCTGCTCGCGGTCTACGCCCGGGAGGCCGGCGTCCCCCGGCCCCGGTTCGCGTGGCGCGAGTGGCGGGTCCTCCTCGCGCCCGCGATCCCGCTCGCCGTCTCGGGCTTCGTGATGCAGTTCTACTACAACGTGGACAAGCTGATGCTGGAGGGCTTCCGCACCACGGCCGAGGTCGGGCAGTACGAGGTGGCCTACAAGCTGTACGCCTTGGGGATCGCCGCGGCCGGCGTGCTCTACACGGCGTTCTACCCCGCGCTCTCGGGCGCCTTCGGCGATGCTGGGGCGATGCGCCGGGAGGGCCGTCGGTTCGGCGGCGTCCTGCTGGCGCTCGGGCCGCCCGTCGCCCTGGCCGGGGCCGTCCTGGCGCCCGACCTCCTGCGGCTCCTCTTCGGCGAGGCCTACCTCGACGCCACGCTCGCGCTCCGCGTCCTCTTCGTCTACGCCGGACTGAGCTACGTGAGCATGGCGTTCGGCGTCCCGCTGATGGCGTGGGACGACGAGCGGTCGTACTTCCGGGCCGCGCTCGGCGGCGGCGTGGCGAACGTCGTCCTCAACGTGGCCTTGATCCCCCGGTTCGGGATCGCGGGCGCGGCCGTGGCCACGCTGGCCAGTGAGGCCGTCGTGACGGTCGGGATGGCCGTCCGGTACCGCCGGCTCTCGGGGACGCTCCACGCCGGCCGGATGGGGCGCGGGCTCGCGGCGGCCGTCGGCGGCGGGTGGCTGCCGGCCTGGGCAGGCTCGGCGCTCGGGCTCCCGCTCGCGGCGACGCTGGCGCTCGTCGCCGTCGGCGTGGCCGGCGCGGGGTGGGTCTCCGGGCTCGTCGCCCCGCGTACACTCCTCGACGCCCTGCTCCGCCGGCCCCGCTGATGCACCTCGCCTTCGTCACGCCCTACGACCCCGACGACCTCCGGGCGTTCGCCGGCATCCCCCACTTCGTGGCCCGGACGCTGCGCGAGCGCGTGGACCGGCTGAGCGTCGTCGGGCCGCTCCCCTACGGCGGGCGCGTGGCGGGGCGCGTGGCCAAGCTGAGGCACCGGTCCCGGGGCGAGAGCTACTCCCGCGCCCACACCTGGGCCGGGGTCCGGGGGCTGGCCGAGGCCGCCGGACCCCAGCTCCGGGCGCTCCGGCCCGACGCCGTCCTGTCGCCGAGCACGCTCCCGCTCGCGGCCCTCGACGTCGACTGCCCGACGGCGTCGTGGGCCGACGCGACGTTCGAGGCCAACCTCTTGTTCTACCCCGGCTTCACCGACTTCGCCGAAGCCCACGTCGTCGAGGCCCACGCGGTCGAGCGGGCGGCGCTCCACCGCGCGACGGCCTCCGTGTTCGCCAGCGCCTACGCCGCCGACTCGGCCGCCGGCTACTACGGCGCCGACCCGGTCCACGTCGTCCCGTTCGGGGCCAACCTCGACCCGGCCGACGTGCCCTCGGCCGACGCCGTCTCGGACGCCGTCGCCACGCGGTCTCGGGACGAGGTCCGGCTCCTGTTCGTCGGCGGCGGGTGGTACCGGAAAGGGGGCGACGTGGCCCTCCGGGTCGCCGAGGAGATGACGGCGCGCGGCGTCCCGACGACCCTGACCGTCGCCGGGCCCGTCCCCCCCACCGAGAGCCCGTTGCTCCGGGCCGAGGGGTTCCTGCGCAAGGAGGTCCCGGCCGAGCGCGACCGGCTCCGGCGGCTGTTCGCCGAGAGCCACTTTCTGTGCATGCCGGTCCGGGCCGAGGACTTCGGGTGCGTGTTCGCCGAGGCCGCCGCGTTCGGCGTGCCCAGCGCGTCGTCGCGCGTCGGCGGCGTCCCGTCGGCCGTGGCCGACGGCGTGAGCGGGGTCCTGTTCGACGTCCGCGAGCGGCCGGGCGTCCTGGCCGACCGGCTCCTCGCGCTCTGGGCCGACGCCGACGTCTACCGCGCGCTGGCGGCCTCGGCCCGCGACCACTACGAGCGGACGCTGAACTGGGGCGTCGCCGTCGACCGCGTCCTCGACGTTCTCCGCGCCCACCTCTGATGGCCGCGCCGCGCCCCGACGTCTTGGTGGTGTCGCCCTACGCCGGCGGCCACCACGCCGAGTACCTCCGCTGGATCGCCAGGGGCTTGGCCGAGCGCGGCGCTCGTGTGGCCGTCGCGGCCCACCCCGCCCTGTTCCCCGACGAGCCGCTGGACGCCGACCGGGTCCGGCTGATGGGGCTCGACCGGATCGAGGCGGCCGGGTCGCTCTGGGCGGCGGGACGGGCGACGGGCGGGGTCGTGCGAGAGGCCGTCGAGGCGGCCCGGGCCCCGCGCGTGTTCCTGCCGTACCTCGACCACGCCCAGCTCGCGCTCGCGCTCGGGATGAGGTTCCGGTTCCCGGTCCGCCTGTCGGGCGTCCTGCTCCGGGCGACGCCCCACGAGCGCCCGGCGTCGCCGGCCGACCGCGTCCGCCAGGGTCGCAAGCGGGCGCTGCTCCGGCTGGCGGCCCGGAACCCCCACCTCGGGGCGGTGCTGGCGCTCGACCCCGACGCCGTCGGCCCGCTCCGGCGGCTCGGCCTCGACGCCCGGTTCTTGCCCGACCCCGTCGTCCCGCCGTCGCCGTCGCGGTCGGCGGGCGAGGTCCGCGAGGCGCTCGGTGTCGAGCCCGGCCGGCGGCTGCTGCTCCTGTTCGGATCGCTGGAAGAGCGGAAGGGCGTGCTGGCGACGCTCGGCGCGCTCGGCCCCGTGCCGGCCGCCGCGGCCCGGCGACTGGCCGTCGTCGTCGTCGGCCGCGCGGACCCCGCCATCCGGGAGCGGCTGGAGGCCGCCGTCGCCGAGGCCCGACGGACCGGCGCCCAGGTGCTCTACCACGAGCGGTTCGTGCCCGACGCCGAGCTCGACGACCTGGTCACGGCCGCCGACGTCGTGCTGGCGCCGTACCTCGGCCACGTCGGGTCGAGCGGCGCCGTGCTCCGGGCGGCGGCGGCCGGCACGCCGGTCCTGGCGACGGACGCGGGGATGGTGGGCCGCGAGGTCCGGTGCCACCGCCTCGGCCCGACCGTCGACGCGGCCGACCGCGGTGCGCTCGCGGCGGCGCTCGCTCGGACCGTGGAGGAGCCCGGTGCGGCGTTCGACCCCGACGGCGCCGCCGCCTACGCCCGGGACCACGGCCTCGACCGGTTCGTCGACACGATCTGCGACGCCCTCGCGCTCGACCGATGACCCCGATCCGCCGGCTCTGCGTCGCGTGGCCCCGGCTGGGCCCGTACCACCTCGACCGCCTCGACGCGCTCCACGGCTTCCTCGACGCCCGAGGCGTCGAGTTGGTGGCCCTCGAGACGGCCTCGACCGACGAGACCTACGCCTGGCAGGCCGACGGCGGCGGGCAGGCGTACCGTCGCGTCACGCTGTTCCCGGGCCGGACGTTCGAGTCGGTCTCGGGACCTGAGATGGAGACCGCCGTCCGCGACGCGCTCGACCGGATCGACCCGGACGCGGCGGCGCTCACCAGCTACTCGACGCCGGACTCGCGCGCCGGGCTCGCGTGGTGCCGGCGGCAGCGGCGCCCGGCCGTGATGCTGTTCGACAGCCGCCGCGAGGACGCCGAGCGGTCGGCGTGGCGCGAGGCCGTCAAGCGGGCCCTCGTCGGCGCGTTCGACGCGGCGCTCGTGGCCGGGACGCCGCAGCGGGCCTACGCCGTCGACCTCGGCCTCCCGCCCTCGCACGTGTTCGAGCCGGTCGACGTGGTCGACAACGCCCGGTTCGCGCGGCTCGCCGCCGATGCCCGCCGCCACCGCCCGGCCGACGACGCCCGACGGTTCCTCGTCGTCGCCCGCCTGACGGAGGTCAAGGCCGTCGACGTCCTGCTCGACGCCTACGCCCGGTACCGCCAGCGCGCCGACGCGCCGTGGGCGCTGACGGTCGTCGGGGACGGGCCCGAGCGGTCGCGGCTGGAAGCGCTCGCCGAGGACGGCGTGACGTTCGCCGGCTTCGCCCACGGCGACGCGCTCGGCCACGCCTACGGCCGGGCCGACGCCTTCGTGCTCCCGTCGCGCAAGGACACCTGGGGGTTGGTGGTCAACGAAGCGATGGCGGCCGGCCTGCCCGTGGTCGTGTCGGACGGAGCCGGATGCGCGGCCGACTTGGTGGACGACGGGGCCAACGGGATTCGAGTCCCGGCCGGCGACCCCGCGGCGCTGGCGGACGCACTCGCCCGGGTTGCGGCCCTCTCCGACGCCGAGCGTAGCGCGTGGGGCGACCGCTCGCGCGAGATCGTCGCCGGCTTCGGGCTCGACGACTTCTGCGAGGGGCTCTGGGCTGCCGCGCAAGCCGGCCACGCCCGCGCCGACCGCCCGTTGTCCCCGATGGCCGCGCTCGTTCTAAGCACCCTCCGCCTCGCGGCCCGCCGCCCCCGCGCGTTCCAGGCCATCCCCGACTGATGGCGTCTCCCCTCTCCCCTGTCGTCGTGCTCGGTCGGTTCCCCCCGCCCGCCGACGGCCAGACGCTCGCGACGGAGCGCTGCGCGTCGTTCCTCGACGACGTCTTCGACGTCCGCCGCCTCGACACCCAGGCGCCCGGCGCGGACCCGCTCACGGCCCACCCCCGGTTCGACCTCGGCCGGACGCTCCACTACGTTGGCCTGCGGCGCCGGCTGGCGGCCACGCTCCGTGAGACGCCGACGGCGCCGGTCCTGTGGCACGCCGTGTCGCCCGCGCGGTGGGGCCACCTCCGCGACGTGCTGGCGACGGCGCCCGCGTTCGCCCCGGATCAGCCCGTCGTGGCCGTCTTCCACCGGGCTGGGTTCGAGTCGTTGTTCGAGTCGGCCGTGACTGCGCGGACGGCGGCACGGCTGGTCCGCCAGCTGAGCGCCGTCGTGTTCCACAGTCAGGCGCTGGCGGATCGGTGCGCGGACGTGATTCCGGAGTCGAAGGTGCGGCTGATCCCGAACACGGTCCGCGACGCCGCGGTCCTGTCGGCGGAGGCCGCCTCGGCACGCCGAGCGGAGGGGCCGGGGACTCCGCTCCGGGTCCTGTTCCTGAGCAACCTGCTTCCCGAGAAGGGGTTCGCCGACGTGCTCGAAGCTGTCGGCCAGCTCCACGGCCGGGGCGTTGCCGTCGAGGCCACGTTCGCGGGCCGGTGGCCCGATGCCACGACGCGGGTCGCCTTCGAGGACCGGGCCCGCGCGCTCGGCGTCCGCGTGGCGATCCCGGGCGCCGTGGCCGACCCCGCCGAGATCCGCCGGCTCCACCTCGACGCCGACGTGTTCGCGCTGCCGACGACGCATCCGACCGAGACGCAGCCCATCGCCATCCTGGAGGCGCTGGCGGCCGGCACGCCCGTCGTCTCGGTCGACCGGCCCATCCTGCGGGACATGATGGCGGACGGCGTCGAGGGCGCGCTCGTCCGCCCCCACGACCCGGCCGCGCTCGCTGACGCGATCGGCCGGCTGGCGGAGCCCGCGCCGTGGCGACTCGCGTCGTCCGCCGCGCGGGCCCGGTTCGAGGCGGCGTTCAGCCCGGCCATCGTCGGGGGCCTCTGGCAGGCGCTCGCGGCGGAGTGGATGGCGGCGAGCTAGGCCCGCTCGCAGAGGGCCGCGCAGTGGGCGTGGTAGAGGCGTGTCCAAATCGGCCCCAGCGCCCGAGGGAGCACGAATTCCGTCGCTCGCTTCCACGTCCGCATCCGCACCCCGGCGTCCCCATACGCCAGCTCGAACGTCTCCGCGTCGAGGGCCGGGGCGTAGACCCTGACGTGGCGAACTCGCCAGCCCGACCGCGCGAGCAGGTCCGTGAACGACCGCCGCGTAAAGAACTGGACGTGGCCGGCCGGGTGGTCCGCCCGGCTTTTGAGGAGCGACTTGAGGCGGCCGAACGGGAGGTCCTCGAGCGGAACTTCGACCACGAGCCGGCGGATCGGGACGGGGTGCAGCGCCCGGAGGAAGGCCTCCGGCTCTTCGAGGTGCTCGACGACGTGGCTCGCCAGGGCGACATCGTACGGCCCGGCGCCGAACGGGTCGGGCGTCTCGGTCACGTCGGCGACCGCCGCGTCTATGCCGGGCTCAACCTGGCGGAGCACGTCGATCGCTTCCTCCGAGAAGTCGACCGCGTAGTGCCGCACGCCGACTCCACGGTGCCGGAGCTCACCGATGACCGCCCCGGTCCCCGCGCCCACCTCCAGGACAGAATCGGGCGTCAGCCCCTCGGCATGGAGGAGTCGGACGACCGAGTCCGCCTTGTGTCCAGCGGTCCGCCGGAGCCACTCGACCTCGTAGGCCAGGTCGGTACGGAACAGCTCGGCGAAGTAGTCTCGACCGGAGAGCCCTGATGACAGGGCGTTGGGAGTAGACATGAGCGCTCGGAGGGAGCGCTCGGAGGGAGCGCTCGGAGGGAGCGCTCGGAGGGAGCGCTCGGAGGGAGCGCTCGGAGGGAGCAACTTATCTCAATCTCGAAGACGACGACGAAGCGCGTTCGGATCAGGGCGACCGCGCCCTCGCCTACGGTGTCATCCTGAGCCTGCGAAGGATCTCACCTCGGACTCCGAGACCTGCCACACCGACTCCGACGGCCTCCGACATCGGCGTTGAGACCCTTCACCCCGTTCAGGATGACATGGCAGGGGGAGGTTGCGAAGCCCTGAGTCCCCCTTGGCGAGCGCGGCAGGGGAGCCCATGGCCCCCTCGTGCTGCGCCTCCGCTCGGCGCCCACGCGGTCCGTGGAGCGCGCCGGCCGGCTAGCGGGGGGGCCGGACGAACACGGCGTCGAACTGGAGAAGCGACGTGAACCCGTCGTTGGGGTCGAACACGACCGGGTGGAGCTGGCCGATCCGGTAGCCGAGGCCGGCCATCCGTTCGATGAGCGCAGGCGCGAGTTGCTCGCCCTCGTAGAGCGCCCGCACGCCCAGCTCGAGCTGGACGCCGACGACCCGGTCGAGCACGCCGGCCGCCCCGTCGAGCACGTCGGCCTCGTTGCCCTGCGTGTCGACCTTTAGGAACGCGGCCTCGCCGGGCCGGACCACATCGTCGAACACGTCGTCGAGCCGGACCACTTCGACCTCGACGGTCGAGACGGTCCGGGCCCGGGCGTCAAACGTCTCGGCGCTGGGCAGCGCCTCGCGGAGCGAACTGAACACAGACAGGTCAGACACGTGGAGCGTCGCCGTGCCGGCCTCCCGCCCCAACGCACACTCGCGCACCTCCCACGCAGGGTCGCCGGCGGCTCGGTCGCGGAGGCCTGCGGCGACGGCGGGGATCGGCTCGAACGACACGATGCGGCCGGAGTAGCCCCACGCCCGCAGGTCCTGGGCGAACTGCCCCTCGTTCGCGCCGACGTCGAGCACGACGGCCACGCCCCGTTGTCGGAGGAGGTCGGCGAGGACCGGCCGTTTCTGCACGACGTCGTAGCCGCGGCGGCGGAGCATGGACCGGAATCGGACGCGGGACGGGCTCGTCATGACGTGGGGGTCGAGAAAGGCCTACGCCGTCCCCGTCGAGCCGAAGCCGCCGGCCCCGCGCTCGGTTGTGTCGAGGTCGTCTACCTCGACGATGCGGACCTGGACGATGGGCCGAGGGATGATCTGGACGAGCCGAGCGGGCAGCGCGAGCTCGGGCGCCTCGGGGTCCACCTTCCGAAGGGCGACGAGCACGGGCCCGGTGTACGTCCGGTCGATGACGCCGACGCTGTTGGCGAGCATGTACCCCGTCTTCGAGATGGACGACCGGGGGACCAAGTCGAAGTACCACCCGTACGCCGGCTGAACGCGGACGCCGGTGTCGTAGAGGGTCACGTCGCCCAGGACCTTAACGGGCTCGAGGAGGACGAGGTCGAACCCGGAGTCCGACGCCCGCGACTTGGACGGGGCCACGGCGTCCGGCCGCGTCTTCGTCCATCGGAACAGGTCGGCGTCGCCGTAGCGCCCCCCCCCGGAGAGCGACGGGACCCACACGCACCAGTCCAGGTACAGGTCGCGCTTCCGGTTCAGGTAGTGGTCCGCGCCGTCGTAGAGCCGCCCCAGGAAGTCGAGCGCGGCATTCCCGTTCCACTCGAGCCGGCCCTCCCTCGGATCGTGGTACGCAGGAATCTGGCAGACCTCTAGAATGGAGGCCCGCATCGAGGCAGACTGGGTCGTGATCCCGCACCGGGGCGCGGTCCGGGTTCGGCCTGGAGCCACGACGTGGCCGTCTCCGTCGAAGACCCCTCGGACGAAGGCCCACCGGAGATCCTCGGAGGACAGGTCTGGGAACCGGACGGTGCCGCTCTTCTTGCCGGGCCCGATCCCGAGGTGGCGGCACACAGCCCGCGCGATCTGCCGCGAGTTGATCGAGATGCCGACGCGGTCGCCCCGCTCGGTGACCGGGAGGTCGGCGCCGAGGATGCGGAGGAGGGTACCCAGAACGAGCCGGTCCTTGGCGTGGATCTGGAGCGACACCGTTCCCTCGCTCACGCTGCCATCGCTGGCAATCCAACCGAGCAGGTAGGCTTTGCCCTCGGTATCGATGGTGTCGAGGGCGGCGTCGTCGAGGGACATGTGGCGGGCGTTGGGGTTGGCACGGCCCGAAAACTTCAGCCGCCGCGAGCAGGGCAGGCAAAGGTACCAGCCCCCATTGCGGGCGCGCGTCTTCGCGACGGCGCGGACCGAGATCGCGTGCGTGCCGACGCACGTCTCGGACGCCTGTGCCTCGCAGGTCACCGACACCTTCTCGTCTCGCGGGTCCCTCATGCCACCCGAGCCTCGACGTCGGCGATGGCGTCCTGCTCCAGGTGCCACGCGAGGTCCCGCTGGCGGTTCACCTCCCGGCCGACCCCAGCGGCGTCGGCGTGGGCGGGGAGCGCCAGCCCTTCGCCGTGGGGGAGGACGGTAACGCGGACGTCGGTCTGGTCGGGCATGGGACGGGGCTACTCGACGCCGGCCGTGAACCGCTTGACGAACGGCGAGACCGCGATGGCGACGAGCGCCGCGATCCCGATGGTCCGGGCCACGTTCATGAACAGGTCGCCGGGCGGGAGGCCCTCCAGCCCTCCGGCCACCAGGCCCGCGAACAGGTTGCCCAGCGCCGCCGCCATGAACCACACGCCCATCATCTGGCCGACGCGGCCGGCCGGGGCCAGCTTCGTCATCGACGACAGGCCGACCGGGCTCAGGCTGAGCTCGCCGACCGTGTGGAAAAAGTAGGTCACGATGAGCCACGACATCCCGACCTGGGCCGTCTCGGTCGCGTTCGCCGCGCCCCACGCCAGCACCAGGAACCCGACGGCCAGCCCCAGCAGGCCGAACCCGAACTTGAGCGGGATCGACGGGTTCGCGTTCTTGCGCGCCAGCCACGTCCACAGCCCGCCGAAGACGGGCGCGAGCAGGATGATAAAGAACGCGTTCACGTTCTGGAGCAGCGACGCCGGCATCTCCCACCTACCGATCGTCCGGTCCGTGAAGTCGCGCGCGAACAGGTTGAGCGACGAGCCGGCCTGCTCGAACCCGCTCCAGAACACGGCCGCGAGCACGAACAGCCACACGATCACGCCCAGCCGCTTTTTCTCGACGCCCGTCAGGCCGCCGGCCACGAACAGGAACGCGAAGTACAACACGGCCAGCCCGACGACGACGTAGCCGAGGTACGCCGCCAGCTCGGTCAGCGAGATGCCGAGCGCGTCGTTCGCCATCAGCCAGCCCAAGAGGAGCGCCAGCCCGGTCACGACCGCGGCGACGAGGTAGAACCGCTGGGTCCGAGACCGGAGCCCGGCCTCGTCGGTGTCGACGGTGAGGGTCCCGGCGTTCTCGATGTGGCGCCCGCCCACCTTGTACTGGACGAGCCCGAGGAACATGCCGAGCGCGGCGAGCGAGAACCCCCAGTGGAAGTTGATCCCCTCGCCCACGAGCCCAACGAGTGTGACGCCCAAGAACGAGCCCAGGTTGATGCCGGTGTAGAAGATCGAGAACCCGGCGTCGCGGCGGGCGCCACCCTCGGGGTAGAGGTCGCCGACCATCGCGCTCACGTTGGGCTTGAGCAGGCCGGTCCCGGCCACGATCAGCGCGAGCCCGGTGAAGAACGTGGCCGTCGTCGGGATGGCCAGCGCGATGTGGCCGGCCATGATGATGCAGCCGCCGACGAACACCGACTTCCGCTGGCCCCAGACCTTGTCGGCCACCCAGCCGCCGGGGAGCGCCAGGACGTACACGAAGAAGGTGTAGAGCCCGTAGATCGCCGCCGACTCGGCCGTCCCGAACCCGAGCCCCGGGTTGGCCGCCGTCGTGGCCTCGGTCATGAACAGGATGAGGACGGCCCGCATCCCGTAGTACGAGAACCGCTCCCACATCTCGGTAAAGAACAGCGTCGACAGCCCCCGGGGGTGCCCGAACCACTGGGGCTCGGTGTTGACGGCCGCTCCGCCGCCCGCGCCGACGACGGCGCCGGCAGCTCGGGGATCAGGGATTTCGTTACCGGGGTCCTTCGGCATGGTGTGGGGATGGGAGAGCGGAAGCCGGGCGAAGATAGCCGCGTCATCAGGCGATGCCCCAGAGCCGCGTCCGGCCGGCCGAGCGTCACGGGCGCCGCGTCACGGGCGCCGCGTCACGGGCGCCGACCTACTCCCCCAGCACGCGCGCTGCCAGTCGGTGCGGCGCCCGCTCCGACGGGTCCAGCTCGGCGACCGCTCGCGCCAGCGCCTCGGCCCGGCCATCGGCCCAGAAGGCGCGGCGCCAGCGGCCCTCCACCAACCGCCGCACGCGCCGCCGGAGCCGCTCGGCGCGGACCTCGTCCCAGCGCTCGGCCAGCGCCGCCCGGTGGCCGTCGAGCGCGGCCACCAGCCCGTCGATCCCGTCGCCCGCCAGCGCCGACGCGGTGACGACGGCCGGCTGCGCCGAGCCCTCGGGCCGGAGGTGGAGCGTCGCGCGGAGCGCCCTCACCAGCCGGGCCGCCTCCGGCTTGTCGGCCTTGTTGACGCAGAACACGTCGGCCACCTCCATCAGCCCGGCCTTCATGGCCTGGACGGCGTCGCCGGACTCGGGGACAAGCACGACGAGCGTCGTGTCGGTCGTCTCGGCCACGTCGACCTCGCCCTGCCCCACGCCGACCGTCTCGACGAGGACCACGTCGAAGCCGGCCGCGTCGAGCACGTCGCACGCGCCCTCGGCCGCCTCGCTCAGCCCGCCGAGCGCCCCGCGCGCCGCGAGCGACCGGACGAACACGCCGTCGTCCTCAGCGTGGCCGTCCATCCGGACGCGGTCGCCCAGGAGCGCGCCGCCGGTGAACGGGCTCGACGGGTCGACGGCGACGACGGCGACGGTCTGCCCCCGCGCGCGGAAGGCCGTCACCAGCCGGTCCGTCAGCGTCGACTTGCCGGCGCCGGGCGGGCCGGTGACGCCGATCCGCCAGGCCCGTCCGGTGTGCGGGTAGAGCGCGTCGACGAGCACGTCGGCGCCGGGCAGGCCGTTCTCGACGGCGGTCAGCGCCCGGGCGACGGCCCGGCGCTGGCCGGCGAGGACCCCGCCGGGGCGGGGCAGGCTGTCGGGGACGAGGGCGGCGGCCCCGCTGGGGCGGGATGCGGGCACATCGGGCATGGCCCAAGATCGCGCCGCGGCGCGAGCCCGGTCGGTCGCCGCTGGCCGTGCCCGTGGCTCAGTTGAGCCGGTCGATCAGGAGGATCACGGCGCTGAGCACCGACAGCCCGGTCGACACGAAGAAGACGTTCTGCTCGAACTCGGCCCGGGCCTGCGTGTTGCGGGCCTCGGCCTGCTGGGCGTAGAGCGTGAGGAACGCCAGCTCCTCGTCCGTCAGCGTCTCCGACGGGCGGGCGAGCAGGGCCTCGGCGTAGGCCGTGGCCTCGGCCGTCGGCGTTTTGGCGTCGTCGCCGTAGGGGCTGACGGTGACGCACCCGGAGAGCGGGGCGAGGAGCAAGACCGCCGCGAGGGCGAGAGAAGATGGGCGCATGGACGAGGGAGAGGGACGGGGGGAGGCCGCGTCGAGCGGCGCGAACGTAACCCCGATCCGGCCCCCTTTCCGCCGTCTCTCCACCCCGCCGGTAGCGGGGGCCCGCCTAGCTTGCGCGCTCCCCTCCCCGCAGCCCGATGGCCGACGCCGCCCGCCTGACCCCCACCGACGCCCCGACGCACGGCGACCGGACCGACACCTGCGGCGCGCTCCGCGAGGCCGACGCCGGGCGGACGGTCGTGCTCAAGGGCTGGGTCGACCAGCGCCGCAACTTCGGCGGGCTCAACTTTGTCGACCTCCGCGACCGCTACGGGATCACCCAGCTCGTGTTCAGTCCCGAGATCGACGCCGCGCTGGCGGAGCTCGCCGAGC
This sequence comes from Rubrivirga sp., assembly GCF_965213695.1. GTDB lineage: Bacteria > Bacteroidota > Rhodothermia > Rhodothermales > Rubricoccaceae > Rubrivirga. The sequence goes on from NZ_OZ243912.1 coordinate 3,754,903, forward strand.
ACATGCGGATGGAGGACGTGATCTCGGCGCGCGGCGAGGTCCGCGTGAGAGAGCGGAAGAACCCCGAGATGGCGACGGGCGACGTCGAGGTCTACGTCCAAGACGTCGAGGTGCTGGCGGTGGCCGAGACGCCGCCGTTCGTGGTGTCCGAGAACGACCCGCGCGCGACGCGGCCGTCGGACGAGACGGCCCTGACGTATCGCTACCTCGACTTGCGCAAAGCCCGACTCCAGCGCAACCTGATGCTCCGCTCACGGCTCTACCAGAGCACGCGGAGCTACTTCCACGACCACGACTTCGTCGAGGTCGAGACGCCGGTCCTGATGAAGTCGACGCCCGAGGGCGCCCGCGACTACCTCGTCCCGAGCCGCGTCCACCCGGGCCAGTTCTACGCGCTCCCGCAGTCGCCCCAGACCTACAAGCAGATCCTGATGGTGGCCGGGCTCGACCGCTACGTCCAGATCACGAAGTGCTTCCGCGACGAGGACTTGCGCGCCGACCGCCAGCCGGAGTTCACCCAGATCGACGTCGAGATGACGTTCGCGACGGAGGAGATGATCTACGGGCTGGTTGAGGGCCTGATCGCCCAGATCTGGCGCGACACCCGGGGCATCGAGATCCCGACGCCGTTCCCCCACGTGACGTACGCCCAAGCCATCCGCCGCTTCGGCTCGGACAAGCCGGACCTCCGGTTCGGAATGGAGATCGCCGACGTCTCGGGGGAGGTTCGGGGCTCGGAGTTCAGAGTCTTTGAGAGCGTGCTGGACGACGGCGGCGCGGTCGTGGCCATCCGCGTGGAGGGCGAGGGCGGGCGCGGGCGGAAGCCGATGGACACGCTCGACAAGGACGTCGTCCGCAAGCGGATCGGGGCCGGCGGCCTGTTCTACGCCAAGCTCCCCGCCGACGGGTCGGACTTCAGCCAGTCGGTCAAGGACGAGGTGTTTGGACGCGACAAGATGCGGGCCGTCATCGACGCGGTCGGCGCGACGGCCGGCGACCTGGTGCTGATGCTCGCGGGGCCGCAGCCGAAGATCTTCGAGCAGATGGGCGACCTCCGCCTCCACATGGCGCGCGAGACCGGCTTGATTCCGGAGGGCGCCGACGGGCCGTGGTCGTTCCTCTGGGTCACCGACTTCCCGCTGCTCGAGTGGGACGAGGAGTCCGGCCGGTGGCACGCCATGCACCACCCGTTCACGGCGCCGGCCGGCCCGGACATCGCCAAGCTGGCCGACGACCCTGGTGCGGTCCGTTCGCAGGCCTACGACCTGGTCCTCAACGGGTCCGAGATCGGCGGCGGCTCCATCCGCATCCACCGCTCGGACGTCCAGTCGCGCATGTTCGAGTTGCTCGGGATCTCGCCGGAGGAGGCCCAGCGCCGGTTCGGCTTCCTCCTCGACGCCCTCAAGTACGGGGCCCCGCCGCACGGCGGCATCGCCCTCGGCCTGGACCGGCTCGTGATGCTCTTGACCGGGGCGACCAGCCTGCGCGACGTCATCGCGTTCCCCAAGACCCAGCAGGCGACCGAGCTCATGTCGTCGGCCCCCGACATGGTCGACCCCGAGCAGCTCGCCGAGCTCCACATCGCCACGACCGTCGACGTGCCGGACGTGGATACGACGGGCCCGCTCGCCGCCGACCCGACCTGAGTCTCCGCGTAGGGGCGTCTCGCCGAGTCGCTCCTACCGACCGCCGGCCTCGCGCACGACCGTGCCGTCGGCCAGCCGGTACACCGCGTCGACGCGCTGCAAGATGGACTCGTCGTGGGTGACCATCAGGAGCGACCGGCCGCGCTCGCGCGTGAGCCGCTCCAACAGGTCCAGGATGAGCGCGCCCGTGCGGGCGTCGAGGTCGCCGGTCGGCTCGTCGGCCAGGACCAAGCCGGGGTCGTGGGCGAGCGCCCGGGCAATCGCGACCCGCTGCTGCTCGCCGCCCGAGAGCCGGTCCGGGAAGGCGTCGGCGCGGTCCGCGAGCTCGACCTCCTCCAGGAGCGCCCGGGCCCGTGGGCCGGCGTCCGGCGCCCCGTCGAGGTCGAGCAGGAAACGGACGTTCTCGGCGACGGTCAGCGTCGGGACGAGGTTGTAGAACTGGAACACGAACCCGACGTGGCGGCGGCGAAAGAGGGTCCGCTCGCGCTCCGAGAGGTCGCCCAGCGAGACGCCGTCGACCGCGACCGTCCCGGCGTCGGGCGCGTCGATGCCCGAGACGAGGTTGAGCAGCGTCGACTTGCCGGCCCCGCTCCGCCCGACGAGCGCGCCGACGAGCCCGCGCTCCATCGCGAGGTCGGCGCCCTTGAGCACGTCGCGCGTGGCGTCGCCCTCGCGGTAGCGCTTGACGACGCCGCGGAGGTCGAGGACGAGGTCGGTGGCCGCGGGGGGCGCGTCGGCGGCGGGAGCGGGGGCGACGTCGGGCATGGGTCCGGGGGAGGCCGTCCGACGCCGCCCGGCGCGCGGGGTTTTGCGTGCTCTAGCGGACGATGACCACGCGGGTCGACGCCCCGCGCTCCGACCGAATCGTGTACACGCCCGCCGGCAAGCCAGACATGTCGACAGCGACGGGTCCAACGGCGCCGCCGTGGTGCCGGCGGACGAGGCGGCCGAGCGGGTCGAACACCGTCAGCTCGGCGCCGTCGGCGCCCCAGACCGTCACCGACGCCCGGGCCGGGTTCGGGCCGACGCGCAAGATGGGCGCCGGCGGTTCGGGTCCTGGATCTGTCGCCACGGGGCTGATGTCGCCGTAGATCACGCCGCCCACTTCGGCTCCGAGAAGCTGCACCCGGAGGGTGTCGCTCCGATCCGTCGTGCACACGTACCCCCTCGCTCTCAGCACGCACCCTCTCCGGAGCCGGTGCGTCGTGTTCATCGCGACCTGCCCGATTCCGGCGACCATCGTCGCCCGGACCCAGATCTCTTCGGACTGGTAGCTTCCGCAGAAGCGCGGCTGACAGGACGTGTTCGCCCGGAACGACCACTCCTCCGCCTGGCGGTCGTACGTCTCGCTGCCGACCTCGACCTCCTGAGCGCCGAGCGAGTCCCGGGCGTTCAACAGACCCGCAAACCGAGTAGAGAACGGGAGCCCCCCTGCCAGCTTGCAGGCCGGCGGAGGATTGGACCCCGGAATGCCATACATCGGAAGCTGCCCACCTCGGCCCGTCAAGAACGAGCACTCGGTCCTGTCACGCGCGCCGTCGGCGTGGACCCGCGCAACGTCCATCCGCACCGTGTCCATCTCCGCCGACGACCGGACGTCGAGCACGGTCCACGTCGATTGGGCTCGGACCGAGACCGACGCGGTGTCGATCGGGACCTCGCCTTCGACGTCGTACACCCATCGGTCGCTGGGCGCGAGCGGGAAAAACTGGGTGACGTCCTGGGCAGCGGCGGCCGGAACGAAGAGAACGAAAAGGGCGAGACGTCGGAGCATGGCGGACTCGATCCGTGGGTACGGAGTGTCTCCAATCTAGCCCGACCGGCCTCCAGCACGGGTGCACTTCCGACGCCACTCGGGCACGCCGAGTGACAGTGCGCGTCCGAGACGTGACTACGTTCTCGACCCTCCCTTCCCGACTCCGCATGATTCGCCCGACCGGCCTCCTCGCAGCGCTCGCCCTCCTCATCGGCCCCGCCGCCGCCCAGACCGACGCGCTGCCCGAGACGAACGACGCGCTCTTCGCCCCGCTCGCGCTCCCGACGCCCAACCCGTACCGCGCGGCCGACGGGCGCCCCGGCCCGGCCTACTGGCAGAACCGGAACGACTACGAGATCGAGGCCACGCTCGACCCGGCCACCCACACCGTCAGTGGGACCGTCCGCCTGACCTACACCAACCACAGCCCGCAGGCGCTCGACTACGTCTGGATGCACCTCGAGCAGAACCTGTTCGCGCCCGCCAGCCGGGGCGCGCTGCGGACGCCGCCCGACAGCCGCTGGCGCGGCTCGTTCCCCCAGGGCGGCTACCGGCTCGGCCGCGTCACGGCCGACAGCGGCCCCGTCGCCGTCGTCATCGACGACACCCGGATGCGGCTCGACCTCGCCGAGCCGGTCGAGGCCGAGGGCGGGCGCGTCGAGATCGTCGTGCCGTACTCGTTCGTGGTCCCCGAGTACGGGGCCGACCGGATGGGACGGCTCCCGACCGAGCGCGGCGTGGTGTACGAGCTCGCCCAGTGGTTCCCCCGCGTGGCCGTCTACGACGACGTCCACGGATGGAACACGATGCCGTACCTCGGCCAGGGCGAGTTCTACCTCGGCTACGGCGACGTCGAGTACGCCGTCACCGTCCCCTCTACCATGACCGTCGTCGGGACGGGCGAACTGCTCAACGAGCGCGAGGTCTACACCGACGCCCAGCGCGAGCGGCTGACGGAGGCTCGTGAGTCGACGGACCGCGTCTACATCGTCCGCCCCGAGGAGGTTGGGACGCCGGCTTCCCGGCCCCGCCCGACCGGGACGACGACGTGGCGCTTCCGCGCCGAGAACGTCCGCGACGTCGCCTGGGCCGCGAGTGAGGCGTTCATCCTGGACGCGGCGACCGCGTCGGTCGAGCTGGAGGACGGGTCGACGAACGACGTGCTCATCATGAGCGCGTACCCGCACGAGGGGCTCGGCACGCCCGACAACCCCGGGTGGGAGGAGGCCACGCGGTTCGGCCGGGCGTCCATCCTCAACAACAGCCGCTGGTACCCCTACCCGTACCCCGTCGCGATCTCGGTGGCCGGCGTGGTCGGCGGGATGGAGTACCCGATGCTCCACTTCTCCGGCGTCGGCGCCCGGTTTATGAGCCTGTTCGGCGTCGTCGACCACGAGCTGGGCCACAACTGGTTCCCGATGATCGTGGGCTCGGACGAGCGGCGCTACGCCTGGATGGACGAGGGGCTCACCTCGTACCTCAACACGTTCTCGAACGTCGCCTTCTACGACGAGAACGACGACCCCACCATCGCCGGCTACGGGATGTCGGACTCGGCCCGCGTCATCCGGCTGACCGAGGGCCCGGCGGCGGCCGACTTTCTCCGCCAGCCGTACTCCGCCGACCAGCCGATCATGACGTACCCCGACCGGATCCGGCGCCCGGCGCTGGGCTGGCTCGCGTACCGGAAGCCGGCCAAGGGGCTGCTCCTCCTGCGCAATGATGTCGTGGGGCCTGAGCGGTTCGACGCGGCCTTCCGCGAGTACATCCGTCGGTGGGCCTACAAGCACCCCCAGCCGGCCGACTTTTTCCGGACCATCGAGGACGTGACCGGCGAGGACCTCGACTGGTTCTGGCGCGGCTGGTTCTACGAGACCGGCCAGTTCGACCAGGCGCTGGCGGCGCTCACCGTCGAGGACGGGGTGGCCGTCGCGTCGGTCGAGAACCGCGGCGAGGTCGTGCTGCCCACGACGGTCGAGTTCACGTTCTCGGACGGCTCGACGGCGACGGCCACGATTCCGGCCGAGGCTTACTTCTCGACCGACGACGTGGCCGCGCGCGTCCCAACCGCGGGCCGCGTGCTCGTCTCGGCCCGGCTCAACCCGTCCGGCGACGCGCCCGACGCCGACCCGTCCAACGACATCCGCGACCTGTAGCGTGGGCTCTGACGCGGAACCGGCGCCCGCCTCGGCCACCTCGCCGGGGCGGACGCCTCGCTAGTGTCATGACCCTTTGGTCGTGGGCCGGCCCCCCCGTCCGTCCGCCCCTCGCTCCGCTCAGCGGGCGGACCGACTGTCCCCCTTGAAGGGCAGGGCTGCTACGTTCTGTCGATAGCAATCAAATCACAGTCGTCATTCCCGCGCACGCGGGAATCCATGCGCCCCTTGTGTCCGGCGAGCGGCCCCGTATGGGTCCCCGCCTTCGCGGGGATGACTATTGTTTTGTGTAGGAATATGACTCGCGCCCGAGAACTTAGCGGCCCTCCCCTCGAAGGGGGACCGCTCCCCGACCTGGGAGCCCTTCGGCTCCGCTCAGGACAGGCTCAGCGACCGCAAGGCGGGGGATCCGCCCGCGAGCTACGTGTTACGGCACTAACGGCCGACGAGGGCGCGGAACGAGTGGAGGAGGCGACGGGCCCGCTCGGGACCCGGCGCGGCGACCTCGAACAGCGGCCCCACCCCGTCGGCCGAGACGTCGTCGGGGCGGAGCAGGCCCATCGACCACTCGGGGAACGCCCGCTCGTCGGCCGTCTCGCGGAGGAGGGTGAGGACGCCCCGGTGCCGCTTGTCGGCCCCGACCCGGGCGAACACGCCGTCGACGGCCTCGGCGGGCCCTTCGAGCACCTGCATCACGTTGCCGTCGTGGTAGAGCAGCGCTCCGGTCACGCCGACCGCCGCGTTGTTCCGCCGGCTGGTCCGGACGATCTGGAGGAGGTCGTCGGGGCTGAGGGCTCCGACGGCAGAGGAGGCGTAGACGAGGCGGGTGACCACGGCAGAAAGGGAGGGACTCTGAGGGGGATCGGCCAGTGCGGCGCACTCTGAAGCCAGGAGCGGCCGGACCCGTGATGCGGAACCTGACGGTTGGGCATGGGGCATGAGGGACGGGCACGAGGGAGCCGCGTCCGTGCGCCCCCATCCCTCTTGCCTCACCCCCCATGCCCTGCCCACTCGAAGAGTGGGGATGAGCGGCGGGATCCGAGTGCCGCCGCCCGGGCCGGGCGCGTCGGAGCGCGGGTAGTGCGTTCGGACCAGGGCGCGAGGGCCTCCGGCCGAGACCTTGTCGGTCCCTCTCACCGGGCTCGATGCGTCCTCTCCTCTTCCTCGCCGCCCTCGCCCTCGCCGGCTGCGACGCCCTCTCGCCGGACTCCGGCCCCACCTGGGCCGAGGCCGGCGCCGTGGCCGTGTTCGACTACGAGCCCGGCCCCGACTCGCTCCGCGCCTTCGTCTCCGACGGCACCTCGGGCGCGCACCGGACCGTCGAGGCCCGCGCTCGCGGCTTCGAGATGGCCGTCGTGGCCTCGGAGCGCTGGCGGCGGACCGACCGCCACGTCGTCTGGCGCAGCGCCGACGCGCCGGGCTTCACCTCGTTCGGGGCCGACGTCCCGTTCCCCCTCGACGACGAGGACATCGAGGTCGTCGAGGACGGCATCGCGGTCGTCGTTGACGTGGACTGCACCGGGGGCGGATGGGTCAGCGGCGGCTCGCGGGGCCGGTTGTCGTTCGTCCGCGCGCCGAACCGGCCGGGCACGCTCGAAGAGTTCGGCAACTGTCAGCGGAGCTACGACCTCGGGGGCGTCTCGTACCCGGCCACCGGGCCGGAGCCGGTGACGGTCCCGGCCGGCACGGTCTCGGCGATCCGCGTCGAGCGCCCGCTGTACGACGGCGGCACGACGGTCGAGTGGTGGAGCTGGGAGGCCGGGCTCGTCCGGCTCGACGTGCTCGCGGCCGACGGGACGCTGCGCGGGCGGTTCGTGCGGTCGGCCGGCGGCTGATCCGCCCGGGATTCGTCGGCGGTGACGGACCGGGGGCACGGGGCGGGGCTAGGTTTGCGTCCCCCCTCGACAGACCGCCCGTTGTCCTCCCCCGCCCGCCCGCTGCCGACCAGCGCGGACGCCCTGCCCGGCGTCCGCCTGCGCGACGGGTTCGCGCTGCGCCAAGGCCAGCGCGTGTTCCTGGAGCGGTGGGCCGACTTGCTGCGCGGGACCGAGCGGAACGCGCTCGGCGTGTTCGTCCCCGGCTACGGCAAGACGATCACCGCGCTCGCGAGCTACGCCGTCGCCCGGGCCTTGGGCGTGGCCGACCGGCTCGTCGTGTTCGTCCCGCGCGGCAACCTCCGCGACCAGTACGCCGACGCCGACGAGCTGGCCCAGGTGTTCCACTGGCTCGGCGCCCCGCCCGTCTCGTTCTGCGCGGCCGACTCGGACCGGGTGTTCCTCAAGAACCTCGACACCGAGGTCGTAGTCACGACCTACCAGTACGCCTCCGGCGAGCGCGGCAACCAGGCCCTCGTCGAGTACTGCAAGCGGCACCGGGCGCTGTTCGTGTTCGACGAGGTCCACCACCTGGCCGACGACGGGACGTGGGCCCAGGCCATCCAGCGGTTCCCCCACGCCGCCTCCGTCGCCCTCTCCGGCACGCCGATGCGCGGTGACAGCAAGTCGCTGTTCGGAGTGCCGGTCACCGTCGACGCCGAGGGGTTCGAGTACTACGACGCGCTCCACGAGGTCGGGATGCGCGAGGCCCACGCCGAGGGCGGCATCTTGAAGCGCGTCGACGCCCACGTGGTCGACTACGCCGTGCGGATGATCCGGACGGACACGGGCGAGGAGGTCGAGGTCTCGCTGGCGGCCTTGCGTGACGACCCCGAGGCGAGCCGCGACGTCGACGCCTACCTCGCGCGGCGGAAGCTCCGGTTCCACGAGGTGTACCTCGAGACGCTGCTCGGGCCGGCGTTCCAGCGGTTCGCGCAGAAGCGGGGGGCGCTGGCGCGCGCGATGGCGCGGTCGGGCAGCTTCTCGGGCTACCGCGACCACCAGATGCTGGTCATCGCGATGAGCAACGCGCACGCCGCGGCCATCCTGGCGTTCGTCCGCCGCCGCTACCCCGACGTCCGCTCGGCGCGGATCGGGCAGGACGTGGCCGCTGGCGAGCGGCTGGCGCTGCTGAACGCCTACCGCGAGGGCGAGATCGACGTGATGGTCCAGGTCGACATGATCGGCGAGGGGACCGACATCAAGCCGATCTCCGTCTTGGTGAAAGCCGACCTGGTCCGGGCCGTCGGCAAGACGATGCAGCAGGTGTTCCGGGGGATGCGCTACGTGCCCCAGTGGCCCGAGGCCGCGAACACGTGCGACCTCTACGCGGCCGAGGACTCAGGCGTGGCCGAGACGTTGCGCTGGATCGCGGCCGAGGAGAAGCTGGGGACCAAGAAGAGCAAGGGCGGGACCGGGACCGGCGAGGGGCCGACGTCCGAGCAGACGGAGGTGTCGGTGTGGGAGCTCAAGTCGGTCCGCCAGGGCGAGGCCAAGACGCTGTCGCTGGACCAGATGCCGGGCTACCGCTCGTCGGCCGACTTCCACCGCGAGACCGCCGCGCCGGCGCCCCGGCCGGTCGCCATCGACGTGGCCGCGCGCGAGCGTGCGCTCCGGCTGGCGTGCGCCGAGCTGGCGAAGGAGCTGAGCTACGCCGCCGGCGTGTCGGTCCGCCAGGTCCACGCGGCGTGGAAGCGGCAGGCGCGGGGCCAGGCCCAGGCTGCCGCGAGCGTCGTCGAGCTCGACAAGAAGCGGACGTGGCTCGAGCGGTCGCTCCGGGCGGGGAGGCTGCTGTAGGGGCGGGACTCACTTGGCCGGCAGGTGGACGCGGACGCGGACGCCGGCCTGGTACGAGAGCCCCCGGTCGCCCTCGATGGGCACGGCGGCCACCATCGGCTCGACGTAGGCCCGGCCGTCGACGGGGATCGCGCCGGCGAGGTAAAAGCCCGTGCCCGCCAGCCCGCCCGTCACGCGGAGCTCTTGGCCGTCGTCCGTGAGCCGGCCCGTGCCGAAGCCGAGGTGGAACACGGGCGCCGGCGCCCCGAAGTGTGGCGCGTCGAGGTAGCCGACCTGGAGGTAGTTCTTCCGGGGCCCCAACCGTAAGCCGACGGCGGGCAGGACCGGCGACGGGCCGTCGTCTCCCAAGATGGGGAGCACGCCGACCTGGGCGCCGAACGAGAAGCCCACGTCCTTCGCCTCGACTTGGACGTACGGATGGACGGCGCCGAACGCACCGCCCTCGTCCTCAGAGGAGGTCCGCCCGTCCTCGACCACGACGTCCTGCCGACCCGCGTAGACCCGCACGCCGACCTCGCGCGTCAGCTCCCGATCCGGATCGACCCAAATCCGGGCGACGCCGCCGCCGGCCGAGGCGTACTCGTAGAGCCGGGTGCTGCAAATGTCGAACTCCTCGTAGCGGCCGAGGTCGCCGTGGGCCTCGACGGCCCACAGGTCGAACGGCGCCCGCGACGAGTCGGACGACGCCGATGTCTGGAACCCGACGACGAGGGGGACGGCCCCGGCGACGGCCGCCGCGGTCCACCGGAGCTGCGGGACCGACGACCGCCGGACCACCACGACGGCGACCGCCGCCACGGCCGGCACGAGCCGGATCAGCAAGACCGCCGCCTCGGACGCCGTGAGCCACCCGCTCAGCCCCACCCTCGCCGCGAGCACGACCGCCAGCACGGCCACCAGCCGGACGGCCGACGGCTCGGCCCACTCGGGCACCACGCGCCCGCCACGCGCCCGACGCTCGGCGACGGCCACCGCCCCAAACGCGAGCGCGGCCAGCACCGCCATCCCGACCTGCACCGCCGTCAGCCCGGCCCAGACATCGACCTCGTTCGCGCGGACGAAGTCCTCGACGAACCGGAACGCGGCGTAGAGCCCGACCACGACGCCGCACAGGCTCCCCTCGGCCCGGAGCCGTCGCCCGATCCGGGGCAGCAGCGCCAGCACCACGAGCGCGAACGCGATGTCGTAGAACGGGATCGGGTGGACCGGCGCCGGCCCGTTCGCCCCCGCCTCGACGACGCCGTGGACGACGTGGAACCCGTGCGCGAACGAGCCGGCCGCGTACGTCATCCCCCACGGAAGGTCGGTCGGCGTGCCGAAGCAGCAGCCGGCGAGGAGGCACCCGACGCGGGCGACGGCCAATCCGACCAGGCCCGCCGCGGCCAGCGGGTCCAGCATCGACCGCCGCACACCGAGGGCTCGCCGCGCCCCCTCGGCCAGCAGCAGCGCCCCGACGACGGTCCCGGGGATCCGGCGGACGCCGGCCTCGGGGAGCACGCCCGTCTCCCACAGCGCCCGCAGCCCGTCGAGCCCGAGCGGGAGCAGCCGCGTCCCCACGACGCCGCCGAGCCCGGCCGCGGCCAGCACCACCAACCACGCGGCCGGCGGCCACCCCCGCCGGTACCCGACGACGACGGCGGTGACGTAGGCGGCCCCGAAGGCGAGGACGGTGAGCGGCCCGAACCACTCGGGATGAGCCCCGAAGGGCGTCGGCAGATCCACGGCGACAGCGGTGAGAAGCGCACAACCTAGCCGCCCGTCGCCCGGCCTCCGTGGGTGGATCGTACTACCTCTCTGCCCTACCGCCCGGCTGCTCGCGTGAGGACGACGGCCCCGGCGGGCGACCCGTCGACGACCGCCCGAACGACGTAGGCGCCGGGCGGGACGCCGGCCAGCGAGACGGGAAGCGCAGCGTCTCCCGCCCCCAGAACCGTCGGCGAGGACTTCCACACGACGCGGCCTGTCACGTCGATCACATCGAGGCGAACGGTGGCCTGTGTGCTCAGGGCCAGCCGGACGATGGCCCGTCCGAGTGTCGGGTTCGGCCACACCTCGAGATCGGAGTGGACGCTAGGGGCTGGCATCTCCGTTGCGGTCGCGAGGGTGCCGTACGTGAACGTGTTGACGACCGCGCCCTCCAGCTCCATTCGGGTCGTGTTCGATCGCCCGCCAGACCCTCTCAAATCGCTGAAGTAGTAGACGAGGCCCACGTCCACCGCGAACTGGCTGGGCGGACCAGCGCCCCATACCGTAGCGAACGCATAGGACTCCGGGCCGACTGTGACTTCCTGGGACAAAGGCGCGCGGCCGGCGATGCTCCTCAATTGGACGACCGCGTCGAAAGGAAACGCGAGAGGTCCCTCTCCCTCTTGCTCACCTATCGGCTCGTAGACGACCTCCGAGCCCCCAGAACGGAAACCGAACAGGGTCCGCCGGTCGCCGCTCCGGATCACGACAAGCGTGTCGGCCCCCTCGACCACCTGGCTCTCGACCCGGTACGACAGGGTGCTGTCGACGGTCGTGCATCCGCCGCCCTTGGTGGACCAGCCGGTGCAGCGGGTGCTGACGTACGAGTACGTCCACTCGTTGCCGACCTCCAGAGGGAGCAGGCGGTCGAGGCTCGTAGACTGCGCTAGCGCGGCGGGCGCTTGGAGCGCGACGGCGAGGGTAAGGAGTCGGAGCATGGGGGATGATGGAAATGCGGCGCGAGAGTACGACGCGCCGGGCCCCATTCCTATCCCGCCCCGAGTGCCCCGCCACGGGTCCCGGCTATCTTCGCGGCTTCGCCCACCCTGCCCGCATGGACCTCGTCTCGATTGGCCGCGGCTTGCTCGGCTTGGCCGGCATCCTCGCCCTCGCCCTCGTCTTCTCGTCCGACCGCCGCCGGATCAACTGGCGGACCGTCGGGGCCGGCGTCGCGCTCCAGTTGGTCTTTGCCGTGTTGTTCCTCAAGGGCGAGGCGCTGGCCGAGGTGTTCGCCCCGTTCGGGTGGCCGAAGGCGGCGTTCGCGGGCGTGGCTGGGCTCTTCGTGAAGTTCCTGGCGGCGGTCGAGGCCGGGTCGACGTTCGTGTTCGGGACGCTGGCGCTGTCGCCCGGCGCCGAGGGGTCGTTGGGGTTCTTCTTCTTCGCCTACGTGCTGCCGACCGTCATCGTGTTCGCGGCGCTCATGTCGATCCTGTACTATCTCGGGGTCATGCAGGTCATCGTCCGCGGCGTGGCCTACGTGGTCCGCCGGGCGCTGGGGACGAGCGGGCCCGAGTCGCTGTCGGTCAGCGCCAACATCTTCGTCGGCCAGACCGAGGCGCCGCTCGTCATCAAGCCCTACGTCAAAACGCTGACGCGGAGCGAGCTGATGGCCGTGATGACGGGCGGGATGGCGACCATCGCGGGCGGCGTGCTCGCGAGCTACGTCGCGTTTTTGGGCGAGCGCTACGCGGCCGTCGCCGGGATCGCCGTCGAGGCCGGCCAGCAGCTGTTCGCCGAGCAACTGTTGGGCGCGAGCGTGATGGCGGCCCCCGCCGCGCTCGTCCTGGCCAAGATCCTCGTCCCCGAGACCCGGCCCGTCCCCGACGTCGACGCCCGGATCGAGACGGACGCCGGTGAGGCCACCCAACCCGCGACCGCCAGCGACCTCGCGACCGAGGCGACCGTCGACGACCTGGTCGACGACGGGCCCAAAAACGTCATCGACGCCGCTGCCACGGGCGCCGCCGACGGGCTTCAACTCGCGCTCAACATTGGGGCCATGCTCATCGCGTTCTTGGCGCTCATCGCCATGCTCAACGGGATCGTCGACTGGGCGGCCGGCCTGTTCGGCTACACCATGACACTCGAGAGCATCCTGGGCGTCGTCCTCGCCCCGGTCGCCTGGCTCGTCGGCGTGCCGACGGCCGACATCACGACGTTCGGCGGCTTCCTGGGGACGAAGGTGATCGCCAACGAGTTCGTCGCCTACAGCCAGCTCGCCGACGCCATCGGGGCTGGGACGCTCGACCCCAAGACCATCGTCATGGCCACGTTCGCGCTGTGCGGGTTTGCCAACCTGTCGTCGATCGGCATCCAGATCGGCGGGATCGGCCCGTTGGCGCCGGAGCGGACGGGCGAGATCGCCAGCTTGGGCTTGCGTGCCGTCCTGGCCGGCACGCTCGCCAACCTCATGACGGCCACCATCGCGGGCGTCTTGCTGGGATGAGGGCATTCGTGGTCACTGGAGTCGCACCGCGGTCCGTCGGCGCCCGGCACACGAAGTTCTGGAAAGCGGCGGTTGCCCAGGCGTACGACGCCGCGCACGGCGGGGCCGAGGGTCTGCCGGGAGACCTCTACGCCGTCGTGGTGTACTTCCACCGACGGCCGACTCAACTGGACGCCGACAACCTCAGCAAGCCCGTCCTTGATGCCATCGAAGGAGCATGTTACGTGGACGACAAGCAGGTCAAGCTCCGTACCTCGGGCACTCTCCACCTTGGCGAGGCGTACGTCGAACTCGCCGAGATGGGCGTTCCGGATGCCTTGTTCGATGCCCTGCGACAGGCGACGGCGCAGGAGGACCACACGCTCTACGTTGAGGTTGGCCCACTCCATTTCTCGATGTACCAGCTAGGCCGAGAGATTCCCACCTGAGACCATGCTGATCGATAGAACCATTCTCAACGAGCACCTTCACCGAGCCGCCGTCGAGCAGTACGCTCGGGAATACGAGTCGCGCGGCTTCGAGATCGAGCGGGGAGCGACGGTCGGAGACCTGAGGGTAGACCTGCTCGCTCGCAAGGACGGCGAGGTCCACGCCTTCGAGTTCAGGGTCAACGACCCGAAGCAACGGGACCCGGGATTTGCGCAGCGGTGGGAAGAGCGAGTCAGGGGACAGCTCGGGGCCGGCAAGATCCATCTCGTCTACGTCCCCTACCCGTCGATTACGAAAGTCGACGCGCCCGAACTCGAGGAAGCGATTCCGCGCTGGGTCCAGGAGCGACACGCGGACGTGCTCGACGCGGTCGTTCCCGGACCAAAGCAGGTCTGGGTGAGACGCCTGGTCCTGGAGGCCCTGTCCGTCGACCACACCGTCCGAGTCGATGGCACCGCGGTCCTCGGCGTGGCGCCCCTCGTCGACGGCGCCCCTGCCATGAGAGACCAACGCGAGATCCCGGTCGACTTCTCGCTCGTCTCCGACGCGGACTTCTCGGCCCTCAAAGACGGGTCGACGTTCTCATTTACTGAGGAGACCGCAGCCGCGTAGCCGCTTGGGTTCGTACCCACAGCGCGGCGCCGAGCGCGAGCGCCAGCGCGACGCCCGCGAGCGCCGCCGTCAGCTGGCGGTCGGGGAGCGGGAAGCGGGCCGTGATGTGGTGGAGGCTCGTCAGCGCCGCCGCGAGCAGCAAGACCGCGACCGGCCCGCGTCGGCCGCCCCAATGGCGGTCGAGGAGGACGGCGACGGCCGGGTAGACGGCCCAGATCGCCGGCTGCATCAGCCGCTCCAGGTCGCCCCCGAAGAACGTGCTGGCCGTCGTGAGCGCGAACAGGACGACGAGGTGGAGATGGCTCCTCGCCCACCGAAGCGTCTCGCCGGGCCACACGACGAGCAGCGCGACGGCCGGCGCCCAGGCGTTGACGAGCAGCCGCGCCCACGTCGCCGGCGACAGCGCGGCGGTGCTGGCGGCGGCGAACGCCTCCGCGAGGCTCAGCCCGCCGACGTCGCGCAGCAGCAGCCGCGGCAACAGGAACAGGACGACGACCGGGAGGAGCGCGAGCGCCAGCCGGGGCCCGTCGGTCCGCAACCGCCCCCGCTCCCACGCCCACACGGCGGCGACGGGGACCATCAGGATCGCCGGCTCGCGCGCCAGCACGGTCGCGGCCAGGACGGCGCCCATCGCCGCGTACTGCCGTCTCCACAACAGCCACAACGCCGCGCCCAGCCCGAGCTGCGTCAGCAGGTCGCCGAGCTGGACCATGTTGAACACGTTGAACCCGAACAGGTACGGGTTCGCCGCCAGCAGCACGACCGCCAGCGCCGCGGCCTCAGCCCGGACGCCCCCGGCCCGGCAGACGGCGTACATCAGCGCCGCCAGCGCCAGCGCGCCCGCGACGGCCCACAGCGTGAACCCGAGCACGGCCGGGACCGGCAGCACCCCAGCCAGCCACGGGCCGAGCCAGCGGAACATGTAGGGCTGCGGCTGGCTCAGGTCGAGCCCCGGCGCGGCCTCCGCCATCGGGACGTAGTACTGGACGCCTGTGTCGGCGTAGGCCACCGTGTCCATCGCGCCGTAGAGCCACACGAGCACGGCCGTGGCGACGAGGGCGAGGACGAGCGGGCGGGACACGACGGGGGACGGGGGACGGGGGACGGGGGACGGGGGACGGGAAGGTGCCGCCGATGGGGGCCGTCCGCCACCGAAGAGCGGCGAAGCGTCGGCGGAACCTTTCTCGCGCCCCGAGGCATCCCTCCACCCCCTCCACCCCCTCCACCCCCTCCACCCCCTCCACCCCCTCCACCCCCTCCACCCCTGCTCCTCGCCGTCGACCTCGGGCTCCGCACCGGCTTCGCGCTCTACGGGCGCGACGGGCGACTCGTGTCCTACCGCTCGCAGAACCTCGGCTCGAAGTCCCGGCTCCGCCGGGCGGCGGGCGCGGTCCTGGCCGACCACCGGGAGGCCGAGCGCGTCGTGCTGGAGGGCGGAGGCGACCTCGCGGAGCTGTGGGTGCGGGCCGCCGAGCGGGCTGGGCGCCGTGCGCGCGTGATCGACGCCGGGGTCTGGCGACGCACCCTGCTCCTCCCCCGCGAGCGGCGGCACGGCACCGACGCCAAGGCCGCGGCCGACGGGCTCGCCCGGGCCGTCATCGAGTGGAGCGGGGCGCCGCGACCCAAGGGCCCACTCCGTCACGACGCGGCCGAGGCCATCGCCGTCGGCCTGTGGGGCGTCCTCGATGCCGGCTGGCTCGACGCCGTGCCCGAAGAGGTCGCCCGACGCTGATCAGTCGCCCTCGACGGCGACCCCCGATCCCCGGAGCGCGCCGACGGCCTCCGCCAGTTGCCCGGCCTTCACCAGCACCACGTCGGTGTCGTAGGTCGAGAGGGCGAAGATCGAGACGCCGGCCGCGGCGAGCGGGGCCAGCACGCCGGCGAGCACGCCGGTCAGCTCGAACGGGATGGGGCCGCGCAGGCGGAGCGCCCGCCACCCGACCTCGGCGCGGACGCCGTCCGGCACCGCCTCTTCTGCGCAGACGACCGACAGCTCGGCGTCGGTCCGCAGGGCGCCGGCCACGGCTCCCTCACCCATCCACGACGCCAGCGGCGCGCCGGGGTCGAGGCGGCACACGGCCAACCGGCCAGGGAGCACGTCAAGCGTCATGCGGCAAGGGACTGGGGACTGGGGACTGGGGACTGGGGACTGCAAAGATGTCCGCCGCCGGCGGAGACCGCCAACTCATCTCTGCCAGTTCCCATTTCCCCGTTCCTATTTCCCGCGAGCGAAGCGAGCCTCCCGCGAGCCTGTCACCCCCCGAAGTCGCTCGAGATGTGGACCCAGTTCGGGATCTCGACGCCCGCCGACCGGCCGGCCTCGGGGCGGACCCAGGCGTCGGTGAACGTGCTCCCGATGGCCCGCCGCATGAACACCTGGTCGAGCGCCGTCCCGGTCCCCTCGACGAGCCGGACGGCAACGGGCTGGTTGTCGGTGTCGACGTAGACCTGGACCTCGATCCGCCCGCGCGTGCCGGCCAGGCTGTCCGGGAGCGCGAGCGGCTCGGCTTGCGGCTGGTACCGCGAGGCGTTGTAGCGCTGGAAAAAGTCGGTCTTGATCCGGTTGACGAGCGCCTCGGCCTCGGTCCCGTAGTTGTCGCCGTTCGCGACGCCGGCCTGGATGTCGTCCAAGAACTCGGCGGCGAAGACCGAGTCGACCGTCTCGGGGTCGGTCCGGTAGATGTCCGTCATCTTCTCCTGGACCCAGCGGACGAACTCGGACTCGTCGCGGGCGACGCCCATCGCCTCCAACGTCGAGAGGTCGCGGAAGGCGGCCGTCGTGTCGGTGCCCGGGACGTACCATCGCGTCGGGGTCGCCGCGACCCAGCCCTCGGGCGGCGCCGCCGGTGGGCCCGGCTCGGAGCAGGCGGCGAAGGCGACGGCGGCGGTGAGCAGGAGGAGCGGGCGCATGGGCGGCGGGTCGGTGAGCGCGGAAGCTAAGAACGTACCTCTCCGCTCTTCCCCGAACAGCCCCTCCTCACAGGGCGACCGCACGTCACCCCTCGTCGATCCGAACGCGGACGCGCTGGCGGTCGAGAGCGACCACGCGGACGCGGCTGCCGGCGGCGACGAAGGCCCCCTCGGTCTCGACCTCGACCCGCTCGCCGCCGAGATCGGCCACGCCGCCCGGGCGGAGCGGCGTGACCGCGACGCCGGTCCGGCCGAGCAACCGGGACCGCGACTCCGTCTCGGCCGCGTCGGCGTCGGCGTCGCGGCGGAGGCTGTCCGACAGGACGAACCGGTCCCAGGCCCCGCTCTCGTAGAGCACGTAGGCCAGCCCGCCCGCCGTCAGGATCGTCGCCGCGAGTGTGCCGAGCCCGCCGGCCGTCCCGTACTCGGCGAACGCCACCACCACCCCGACGGCCGCCCCCAGCACGCCGATCACCCCGACCACGTTGAGCCCGGGCACGACCGTCACCTCGACGACCACGAGCGCCAGGCCGACCAGGATGAGCGCGACGGGGACCAGGATCTCCACTAGGCCACCTCCCGAACGACGACGACGGACCCGCGCGAGCGGACCACCTCGACCGACGCGCCGGGCGACACGAACGGGCCCTCCGACACGACGTCGACGCGGCGCCCGGCGATCTCGGCCGTGCCGGAGGGGCGGAGCCCGGTCAGCGCCCGCCCGGTCTGGCCCACCAGGTCGGCGGCGGTGTCGGCCGAGGTGTAGCCGGAGGCGGCCGAGAGCTCGGGCGCGAGCACGAGCCGGTTCAGCCGCTCGGACCGGGGCAGCAGCCGGCCCAGCGAGACCGTCAGCAGGATGAGCAGGACGAGGGCCGCCGCCAGCGTCGTCGTGGCCCGGGCGATCTCGCCGTCCGACGGGAAGTCGAACCCGACGTTCGGGACCAGGGCCACGAGCAGCGCGCCGAGCACGAGCACGATCCCGCCAATCCCGAACACGCCGAACCCGGGCGTCACGAACACCTCGACCAGCAGCAGCCCCACGCCGACGGCGAACAGGGCGATCTCCCAGCTCTCGACCAGGCCGAGCAGGTAGTGCGGCGCGAAGAACAGCGCGGCCCCGACGAGCGCGACGCCGCCCGCGAACCCGACGCCCGGCGTCTGGATCTCGAAGTAGAGCCCGCCCATCATCATCATCAACAGGAGCGACGCCAGCACGGGCGAGCCGAGGAACCGCAGGACCCGCTCGGCCCGCGTCGCCGCGTGGTTCTCCTGCGCGTTCTCGGCCGCGCCCAGCGCCTCCACGGCCGCGTCGACCGACGGCAGCACGGCGTCGGCGATGCCCAGGCGGAGGGCCTCGTCGGACGAGACGGTCAACAGCTCGCCCTCGGGGCTCACGCCGGGGACGTCGATGGTCTCGTCGACCATGGCCTCGGCGATCCGGGGGTCGCGGCCGGTCGCCTCGGCGGTCGCCCGCATGAGCCCGCGCGTGTAGCTCTGGATCTTCTCGGGCGCGTACTCGCCGGTCTGGTTGACGGCCGTCGCCGCGCCCATCGAGGCCCCGGGCACGAAGACGATCTTGTCGTTGGCGTAGGCGATGAGCGCGCCCGCCGAGGCCGCGTTCCGGTCGATCACGGCGACGGTCGGGACGGGCGACGACAGGATGGCCTTGCGGATCTGGTCGGCCGCGTCGAGCAGGCCGCCGAACGTGTCGATGTCGAACACGACGAGCGCCGCCGAGTCGGCCGCGGCGTCGTCGAGGGCGCGGTCGACGTAGGCCGCGAGCGCGTTGTCGATCATCCCGTCGATGGCGACCCGGTAGACGGGGCCGTCGCCGAGCGGGGCGTCGAGGGCGAGGGTCGAGGGCTGGGCCGCCGGGCCGATGGCGACGGCCGCCAGCACGAGGGCGAGGGCAGCGCGGAGGGCAGACATGGGACGATGCTTTGCGTGTCAAGCAGGTACGCCCCCGCTCGGGCCCGTGTTGCGTGGCCCCGCCCGCTCTCGACGCCCGCTCTCGACCCAGCAGGACCCCGCGCTCGGAGAGCGCTCCGCGCAGCGGCCCCGTCGATCTCGACCACGTTGCGTCCGATGGCGTGGCGGCTTCTGGGACCGAGGACCGGGGACGGAGGACCGCCGGAGAGGCCCGTCCTCGGTCTCCCGTCCCCGGTCTCCGACCGCGAGGCCTGCACCACACTGAGTGATCTACTGGCCCTACGGCTCGATCACGACCGGCGTGCCGACCTCGACGTAGCCCCACAGCTCGTCCATGTGGACGTTCCGCAACGCGACGCACCCGCGCGTCCAGGCCCGCTGGCGGCCCGAGCCGTGGCCGTGGATCTCGATGAGCCCGCCGAGCGCCGTGTTCATCGGCGGCTCGCGCCCCTCGCGGTCGGCCCGGGCGATGGCCTCGTACTGGGCCTGCGTGATGATCCCGTCCTGAACCCCGCGGAGCGCGTGGGCCGGGCCGGGGTAGCTCAGCACGAACGCCCGGTAGTAGCTCGACTCGCCGTTCCGGCGCGTCACGAAGAACGTGCCCTCGGGGATCCGGTAGTGGTCGAGCTCCTCCCGCGCCGACCGCCGGACCTTGTCCTCGGGGCTCACCGACACGTCGGACGGGAACGACCGGAGCAGTTCGGCGCCCCGGTACACGTAGGTCATCCGCTCGCCCTTGTCGACGCGGATCCAGACGTTCGACAGCGCCGACGCCCGGACGTAGCCGCGCGTCGGGCCGTACTGGACGAGCCGCCAGCCGGCGGCGAGCCCGTCGGCCGGCGGCCCGGCCTCGCCGAGCACGCGGACGCCGTCGCGCGTCTGCAACGTCGCCAGCAGCCGAGCCCCGTCGGCCGGCGACTCGCGCAAGGCGACGTTCCGCTGGGTGACGTAGTACGCCGGCGCGGCGTCGACGTCGACCGCGTCGGGCGCCGTCGGACGCGCGATGGCCGCGGTCTCCGAGGACGCCTGGGCGCCTACGGGCGCGGCGAGGGCGAGCAGGACGAGGGCCGCGAGACAGCGCGCCGCGAGCGAGATCGGGGACATGTCGGGGGGGACGGACGGACCCAAGGTATCGGCAACGGCGCGGAGATCCTCACAAACCGCCTGGGGAGACTCCCGAGTCGGATCGGGGCGTCTCGGAAACGGGGCGCCGCACCGCGTTAGTCCCCGGCGCCGTTGCGAGCGAGGCAGACCCGGTAGGCCTCCAGGACTCCGCCGAGCACCGGCGCGTCGGTCACGACGTCGGCCGCTGCGTGTGCGGCCTCGACGCCGTTGGCCGGGGCGAAGCCGAGCCCCGCCGCCGCAATCGCCGGCGCGTCCCCGTTCGTGTCGCCGATGAACGCGACTTCGTCGAGCCCGAGCCCGTCGGACTTGGCGAGCCAGCGCAGCGCCTGCACCTTGGTCAGCCCGCGAGGCACTACGTCGACCGAGTGGGGCGTGTGGTATGGGACGAGGTCGAGTCCGGCATCGGCCACGAACGCCTCGATCTCGGGCAGGAACGCCTCGCACTCGCCCACGACCGGGCTCACGATGCCGGCCTGCGACCGCTTGCCGTAGTCGAACGAGACCGTGGGGGAGCGCGGGACGACCTCGGCCAGCACGAACGTGCGGCACCGCGCGAGCGCCGCCTCCGTCGCCGGCGTCAGCGCCGGGTTCCAGGTGATCCGCGCCGCGCCGAGGTCGAACCGCCCGCCGCCGCTCTCGAACAGGGCCGGCGCCCGCAGCGCCAGCGCCTGCGCCATGGCCTCGACGTAGGCGTAGCTCCGCCCCGAGCAGATCCCGAGGCGCGGATAGCGCTCGTCCGTCTCCGCCCGCTCGGCCCACGCGCGAAGCTGGCGGAACCCGTCCAGGTCGAACGGGACGTAGGGCTCGCTGAGGCAGCCGTCGATGTCGGCGAGAAACAGGCGGATCACACGCCCCACGGGTTGAGCGCCAGCCACGAGACGAGGAGGGTCGTGTAGTCGTTGTAGATCAGCTCGTCGGGCCCGATCTGGACGTCGTCCAGCATCACCGGTAGGGCCGCCTGGAACGCTCCGTACCGCCGGATCATCGTCTTCGGGCCCGGCAGGATCACGTCGGAGACGAGGTGGTGGCTCAGCCAATCGCGCACGACCTGGATCGCGACCGCGGGGTCGTTCCGATGGCACCCGATGTCCTGGCCGCCGATGTCGGAGAGGTAGACCTGGTAGCGGAATGACTCGCTGTCCAGGACGAGACAGGCCTTCCGTCTGTGTCGGGCGGTCCCGAACCGGCGCGCTCCAAGAACGAGCCCCAGCTCGAGCGGCATGTTGAACTGCGGGAGCCCGGAGGCCACGTCAAGCTCGGTCCTCGAAATGTCGTGGATGCTCAGGCGGCTCGCGCCGATGATCGACTCGATCTTCGACAGCCGGACGGCCCCGCTGTCGCTCTGCTCTAAGGCCGACCGGGCCACGAGGCCGCAGTCGTGGATGGCGAAGACGAGGGCCCGGAAGAGCGGCTCGAAGTCCTCATCGAACGGGCAGTTGACGAAGACCTGGTCGTCGTAGCCACTCACGCGGGCCTCTACTTCTTGGTCGCCTTCCCGGACGTCTGCGAGCGCCCCCCCGAGGGCTTGCTGGCAGGGCTCGCGGAGGCCGCCGCCTTGTGGGCTCGCGCTCGGCTGATCGTGCCTACGCGGGCGGACGGTTTGATGGTGCGCCGAGTCTTGCTCATGGGAGTCCGCGTTGCGAGAGGGCGAGTATACGGGCGGGCGCCCGAGCCGGTTGCCGGCTACCGCTCGACCGTCATCAGGAGGCCCGACGGCTCGACCGTCGGCCGGTCGTCGCCGGGCGGGGAGAACACGCCGTCCGTCGCCGGGACGAACCACGCGCGGTCGCCCTGGCGGACGTAGAGCTCGAAGCCCACGCCCGCGAGGGTGCCCCCGTCGTCCTCGACGGACCAGCTCAGCGTCCGCGTCGGCGCGTCCCACCGGGTGCGCAACGTGGGGACGCCCTCGCCGTCGACCCAGTAGTCGAAGAGCGGGCCGAGGTCGCGGCCGGACGCGGCCTCCAGCGCTTGGCGGAAGTCGGCCGTCGAGAGCGGGCGGTCGGCGAAGTCGACCTGGATCTGGCGGAGCGCGCCGAAGAAGACGGCGTCGCCCAGCGTGAGGCGGAGGAGGTGGAAGACGGCGCCGCCCTTCTGGTAGACCGTCGGCGAGAGCACGTCGGCGGGGTCGTCGAGGGTCGCGGGGACGAGCCGCCGGGCGGCGTCCTGGGGCCCGATCTCGCGCGACATCAGCGTGCGGAAGCGGCGGCCGGCGTCCCACCCGTCGAGCCGTTGGTAGACCTCGGTCGTGAGGTAGGTCGCCGCGCCCTCGCTCAGCCACAAGTCGCGCCACGACGCCGGCACGACGGCGTTCCCCCACCACTGGTGGACGAGCTCGTGGACGTTGACCTCCTCGATGGGAGTCCGCCCCTCGGCGTCGGCGCCGTACAGGCTCGCGCGCAGGAACGGCGCGGCGGCGTTCTCCATGCCGGCGTAGTCCATCGGCACCTCGACCGTGGTGTAGCTGGCGTACGGGTACGGGCCGAGCATCGCGGCGAGCGCCTCCATCGCGGCCGGCGTCCGGCCGAGGCGCGCCGCGAGCCCGGCGTCGGCGGCCAGGAGCGCGTGGCGGATGGGGACGGGCCCGGCCTGCTCGGCGATGGTGAAGTCGCCCACGGCGAAGGCCCAGGTGTAGGCCGGCGCGGGCTCGTCGAGCACGAACCGGGCGTGTCGCTGCCCCCCCGCCAGCGAGTCACCGACCGCCCGCCCGCTGGCGACGACCTCGAACGCCTGGGGCACGACGACCGTCAGGTCGAGCCGCGCCGGATCCGACGGGTCGTGGACGGCGGGGAGCCAGCCGGCCGTCCGGTCCGGCCAGCCGTCGGTGTAGACGACCTGCTGGCCAGCGGCCTCATCCGCGTAGAGCCCGGCCGCGGGGACGCCCCGGTAGACGACCTCGACGCGGGACGAGTCGGCGCCGCCGTCGAGCGGGACCGAGAGCGCGTCGCCGTCGCGCCAGAACAAGACGGCCTCGCCGTCGACCCGCGCGGTGACCACGTCGAGCGCGTCGTCGAGGCCCAAGACGAGCGTCCGGAGCGTATCCGGGTGGGCCACGTCGAGCGTCGCCGTCGCTCCGATCTGGCGGGTCTCCGGGTTCAGGAGCACCTCGGCCCGGACCTCGCGGACGTCGACGCCGGGCTGCGGACCGGGCGCGTCGACGCTGTCGCGGTCGGCCGGGCCGCCGCAGCCGGCGAGGATCAGGACGGCGGCGACGGCGGATCGGGTCACGGACGGCTGGCCCACAGGACCCAGGCGATGAGGACGAGTTGGAGCGGGAGCCGCGCCAGCAGCAGCCAGCGCGGCGCGAGCCGCCGGAAGCGCTCGGACTCCCGGGCCATGTAGAGGTTCGCCGGGAAGACGGCCACCAGCAGCGCCGCCAGCCCCCACCCCGCCCACGGCCGTACCGCCGGCACCAACAGGCCGAGCCCGCCCAGGATCTCGGCCACGCCCGAGACCAGAACGAGCACGCGCGGCGCCGGCAGCGACGGCGGCACGATGGCCTCGAACAGCCGCGGCTTGATCCAGTGCAGCACGCCGGCCCCGACGAACGCCGCCGCCAACATGGCGATGGAAAGCGCTTGCGTGCCCTCTTCTGGAAACACGACCGCAACGCCGTCACAACCGGTCAGGGCCACCGCGCCGAGCGCCGGGAAGACAGGGGCGCAGTGCCTCATGTCAACCCATGTAGGTGTCGTGCGCTTGGCGGAGCAGGCTCGCCAAGACGTCCCGGTGGGCGCCGACGTCGCCTTTCGTGAGGCGGATCGGATACCTCCGGTAGCGGGTGTCGTACTCCCCGATCTCGAGCCCTGCTTCCTCGGCACGGGCCTCCGTCTCTTCTGAGCGCGGTAGCCGGAGCCGAGCGTCCATCCATTTCTTCTTCGGCTTGAACTCGACGAAGTTGAGCGCCCGCCCGTCTCGCGCCAGGCCGATGTAGAACTTGTTGTACTTCAGCGAAAGGCTGTCGTCGATCTCCTGCACCAAACCAAAAACCTGGTCCGCGATAGCGACCGTCTCCTTGGTCCCCCGGGCAAGCCAGTAGCTGCGGTCCGTCGCCTCGGCGACCTCCTCGTCCTCGTCGACGAGCCCGAGTGGGAGCACGTCCAGGACCGTCGTGAAGGTGAGCGCGATCCGGCTCTCGATCTGGAACGCATTAAGCTGGACCACGACGAGCGGAATCGTCCCGTTGAGCAAGCTGATCACGTTGAGGAAGCGGCTCGTCACGTTCTCCGCCACGAGCACAGCGGTGTGCTCGTACTGCGGGTAGCGCTTCCGCTCTACGTCCCAGTACTCGATGGTGCGGATGATGTGGCTCTCGTCCGTCGCGCCCAACTGCACCTCGACGGTATAGCGTGAGTTGTCGTCGGCGTGCTGGAGCAGGAGGTCGAGACGACCGGCCCGTGGCTGCGTCCGCTCCTTGTCTTTCAAGATGAGGTCGCCGAGCCCCAGGATGCCTGGGTCCTCAGCGATGCGCTCTTGGAGCCACTGCTCGTTGAACTCGGGGTGCGTACGGAGCGAGAGCGGCGTCGGCTTGACGTACTCGAGCCGGCTCATCCGTCGTCCCGGACGCTCATCCCGGACAGGCCCTCGACGAGCGCGTCCGAGATGCCCATCGCCGAGAAGCCGCCGTCGTGGAAGAGCGTCTGCATGGTCACCATCCGACTGTAGTCGCTGAGCAGCGTCACGCAGTAGTCGGCGCACGACGCGGCGTCGGCGTTGCCGAGCGGGGCCACCTTCTCGGCGAACTCGAACATGGCGTCGAACCCCGAGATGCCGCCGCCGGCCGTCGTCCGGGTCGGGCTCTGCGAGACCGCGTTGATCCGGATGCCGCGCCGGCCCAACCGGTACCCGAAGCTCCGCACGATGGACTCCAAGAGCGCCTTGGCGTCGCCCATCTCGGAGTACTCCGAGAAGACGCGCTGGGCCCCGATGTAGCTCATCGCCAAGACCGACCCGCCGTCGGCCAGCGCGTCGGTCGCGAGCCCAGCGCGAACCATCCGGTGGAGCGAGACGGCCGAGATGTCGAGCGTCTTGTGGTACCACTCGTACTTGAGCTCCTCGTAGGCCCGGCCCTTCCGCACGTTCATCCCCATCCCGATCGAGTGGACGACGAAGTCGAGCGGGCCGCCGAGCGCGTCGGTGGCCTGGGCGAACAGCCCCTCGAGCTCGTCGTCGGCCGTGGCGTCGGCGTAGACGACGGGGCTGTCGCCGGTGAGCCCGGCGAGCTCGTCGAGCCGGCCGAAGCGCTGGGCGACGGGCGCGTTCGTGAGCACGAACCGGGCGCCCTCGCGGTGGGCCGCCAGGGCGAGCGCCCAGGCGATGGAGTCGGGGTCAAGGGCGCCGGAGATGACGCCGGTCTTGCCGGCGAGGAGCCCGTTCGAGTCGGCCATCGGAGAGTCGGGAGAGGGGCCGCCAAGCTACGGACGCCCCCCGGGCCCGGACGACGGACCGGGGACGACGCCAGGGCTATCGCGTACTCAGCGCTCGACCCCCCTGCCGTGTCGTCCTGAGCTTGCGAAGGATCTCAGCTTGACGCCTCCGCCCTCCGGTCTCCTACGACTTGGAAGGTCGGCGTTGAGATCCCCCGCCTTGGCTGCGCCGTCGCTTCGCGGTCGCGGGGGCAGGCTCTTCGCAAGCTCAGGATGACGAGGTGGGAACGGGACTCGCGGGGACACTCGGTTCTGTGCCAGCGGAACCGCTCGCGCCCCACCGCTACGCCAGCAGCGTCTCGATGGCCGCCAGCATCTCGGCCTTCATCACCGGCTTCGAGAGGTAGGCGTCGAACCCGGCGTCGAGGCAGCGACGGCGGTCCTCGGGCGAGGCGTGGGCCGTGAGCGCCAGCGTCGGGAGCGTCGCCAGCCGGGGGTCGGCACGGATGTGGCGGATGAGGTCGAGCCCGGTCATGCCGCCCTGGTAGTTGAGGTCGAGGAGCGCCGCGTCGACGTCGCCGGCCGCCAACCGCTCGGCGGCGGCCTCGGCCGAGAACGCCGTGACCACCTCGTACCCCTGGCGGAGGTAGATCGAGAACAGCTTGCAGTTCTCCGGGTAGTCGTCGGCGACGAGCAGCGTCGGGCGGGCGGCGGGCATGAGGCGGACCGTGGGGGGCCCGAGGTATCGACGGCCCCCGGGCCCGCTGAAGCGGGGGGCGAAACCGCGGGCCTCGCCCAGGCTATCCCCCATTCGTGGCCCGCCGGTAGGCGGCCCCGAGCGGGGCCACGGCCCGGCCCAGCGCGTCGGCGACGCCGGGCGCAGCCGCCAGCACACCGCCCGTGGCGACGGGGTCGGCGCCGTCCCACAGGCCGGTCACCACGCCGCCCGCCGCCGCCTCCAGGACGACGCCCGCGGCCAGGTCCCACGGCGCCAGGCCCGCCTCGAAGAACCCGTCGAACCGGCCGGCCGCCGTCCACGCCAGGTCGACCGCGGCGGCCCCGTGCCGGCGCAGCCCGCGCGCCGACCGCATCACGGCTTGGGCCGCCGCGAGGTAGCCATCGAGATAGCGGTAGTCGCGGAACGGGAAGCCCGTCGCGACGAGCGCGTCGTCGAGCCGGTCCGTGGCCGAGACCGTCCCACGCTGGCCGTCGACCTCGAGGCCGGCCCCGCGCGCGGCCGAGAACAGCTCGCCCGACGACACGTCCAGCACGACCCCGACGGCGCCTACACCGTCGACGCGGAGCCCGATGGAGACGGCGTACGGGGGGACGCCGTGGGCAAAGTTGGTCGTCCCGTCGAGCGGGTCGACGATCCAGACGCGGCCCCGGTCGAGGTCCAGGTCGGCGTCGGCGCCCTCCTCCGCGAGGACCCTGTCGTCGGGGAACGCGGCGCCCAGCGCGTCGACCACGATCCGCTGCGAGCCCTCGTCGACGAACGTGACGAGGTCGTGGACCCCCTTCGAGCGGAGGTCGGCGGCGTCCAGCCCGCCGGCGTGGGGGCGGATAAAGTCGGCGGCGGCCCGGGCGGCGGACTCGGCGGCGCGGCGCTCGGCAGCGAAGGGCATCGGGGGGCGGAGGGCGGGCCGGTGCAACCCCACGCCGGGGGGCGGGTTCTGACGACGACCGCTCCCCCGACCGTGCGCCCGCTCCTCCTGCTCGTCTTGCTCGCCGGCTGCGCCGGACAGGACCCGGCCCCGATCTCGGGCGACCCCGAGGCCCTGCGCCTGCTCGACGCCGTCGACGCTCACGCTGTCGCCGACGCCTTCGACGACCTCGGACGGACGGCTTACACCGCGGACCTGGTCGTGACCGCGCTCGACGGCGACCGCGAGATCGGGACGGAGACCGTCACGCTCCGGCGGACGGCGGCCGGGACCGAGGTCGAGCGGTCTGGCACGGGCACGCTCGCCGTCGGCGCCGAGACGGCCCCGGCGCTCGCCGACCCCATCGCGCAAGCCCTCACCGACGACCCGCCCTACCTCGACCCCGTCGCTGGCCAGGCCTACCGACGGACGGTGCTCGGCGACACGACCATCGGCGGCGCCCGCTTCCGGCTGGTCGAGGCCGTGCTCACCGACGGCCGGAGCGAGCTCGGCGTGCGGCGGGTCTGGGCGGCCGTGTCGGAGGGGGGGCGCGTGGCGTCGGTCGAGGTCGAGCGGGCGGCGGACTCGGCCATCTACGACGAGGCGAGCCGCGTCCGCGTCGACCTGGCGCCCCACGCTGGAGGCTGGGTGCCGCGCCGGGTCGAGACCGACACCCGGACCGACGTCCCGCTCTCGGCGCCGGCCCACGTCCGCACCGCCTGGCGCGTCCGCCCTGCCGAGCGCGGGGGAGCCGTCGCCCGATGACGGCGCTCGGCACGCCCGCCCGGCACCTCGGCACGGTCGGGTCGACGATGGACGAGGCGGCGGCGTGGGCGAGACGGGGCGCCCCGCACGGGGCCGTCGTCGTGGCCGAGCGCCAGACCGGCGGGCGCGGGCGCCACGGCCGGGCGTGGACGGCGGCGCCCGGGCAGAGCCTGCTGTTCACCGTCGTCCTGCGCCCGTCGCTCGACGGCGAGCGCGTCGGGCTGATCCCGCTCGCGGCCGGGCTCGCCGTGGCCGAGACCGCCCAGGCGTTCGGCGCCGACGCCCGGATCAAGTGGCCCAACGACGTCCTGGCGGACGGGCGGAAGCTGGCCGGCGTCCTGGCCGAGACGACGTGGACGCGGGGCCGACCGTGCGTCCTGCTCGGCGTCGGGCTGAACGTCGCCCAGGACACGTTCCCGCCCGAACTGGAGCGCGTCGCCACGTCGCTCGCGCTGGCGACCGGCCAGCCCGTCGCGCGCCTGGCCCCGCTCCGCCCACTGCTCGACCGGCTGGCCGAGGCGCTCGCCCAGATCGAGGCCGACCCCGCCGCCCTGGTCGCCGCCGTCGAGGCCCGGCTGGACGGGGTGGGCGACCCGGTGGCCGTCCGCGACGTGGGCGGGCGCGTGGTGGCCGAGGGCCGAGTCCTCGGGCTCGCGCCGACGGGCGCGCTCCGCGTGGTGACAGAGGCGGGCGAGGTCGCCGTCGTGGCGGGCGACGTGACGCTGGCGCCATGACGCTCGTGACCGGCGCCACCGGCTTCGTGGGCTCCGCGCTCGTCCGCCAGTTGCTGGCCGAGGGCGCGGCCGTCCGCATCGTGCGCCGCGAGACGTCGGCGCTCGACCTGCTGGGCGACGCCGCCGACCGGGTCGAGCACGCCGTCGGCGACGTGACCGACGCGGACTCGGTGTACGCCGCGATGGAGGGCGCCGAGACCGTCTACCACGTCGCGGCGATGGTGGCGTTTGCGCCCCACGCCCGCGAGCGGATGCGGGCCGCGAACGTGGCGGGCACGGCCCACGTGGTCGACGCGGCGTTGGAGGCCGGCGTCGGGCGGCTCGTCCACACGTCGAGCATCGCGGCGCTGGGGCGGACGGTCCGGCCGGCGGCCGTGATCGACGAGGCGACCGTGTGGCGGCTGTCGCCCGCGAACACGGCCTACGCCGTCAGCAAACGCGACGCGGAGCGCGAGGTCCAGCGGGGCGTGGCCGAGGGGCTCGACGCCGTCATCGTCAACCCGGCCGTCGTGTTCGGGCCGGGCCGGTCGGGCGAGGGGACGGTCGCGCTGGCCGAGCGCGTCGCCGCCGGCCGCGTCCCGCTCGCGCCGCCCGGCAGCACGGCCGTGGTCGACGTCGAGGACGTGGCGACGGGGCTCCGCCTGGCGCACGCGCGCGGCGCGACGGGCGAGCGCTACGTGCTCGCGGCCGAGACGCTGTCGTGGGCCGAGGTCCTCGGCACGCTCGCCCGGGCGACCGGCGCCGAGCCGCCCCGCCGGACGGCGCCGCCGTGGCTCCTGACGGCGGCCGGCGCCCTGGCCGAGGTCGGCGCGGCCGTCACCCGGTCCGAGCCGGCGCTGACGCGGGCGACGGCGCAGAACGCCTCGGCCACCTATCGCTACGACGGGTCAAAGGCCACGCGCGACCTCGGCCTCTCGTACCGGCCGTTCTCAGAGACGGCTCGGCGGCTGGCGGCGTCGCTGGGGCGTGAGTGGTGAGGCGTGAGCGGTTTCGCGGGCTCAGCCCTGTCGGCGTCCCCAAAATTCCATCCCTCACCTTGTCATCCTGAGCGCCAGCGAAGGATCTGCTGGACGCCAGCGCCGAGTCGATCCGGGCTACCGAGGGGCGAGCGGACAGATCCTTCGCTCCGCTCAGGACGACAAGAGGAGTGTGGGGCGCTGGCGATCCAGCTCTCCGCTCGCGGCGGCCCCACCGGCATCGTCGATGGTCCGTCGTCCCCCGTCCGTCGCCCATCTCCGTCCCGGTATCTTGGGGCATGGCCCTCCACCTCCGCACCGGCGAGACCGCGCTCTCCGTCGACCGCGCCGACGGCACGACCGCCGACGGCGAACCGCTCGACGCCCGCCTCACGACGCTCCGCCGCACCGACCGCGCCGAGACCGTCCTGCTCGTCGTCGACGGCCGGCCGCGCGTGGCCACGGTCGAGCGCGACGGCGCCACAACGCGCGTCTGGGTCGACGGCGCCCCCATCGAGGTCGACGTCCGCACCGACGCCGACCTGCTCCTCGAGCGGTTCGGCCTGGACACGGGCGACGCGGCGGCCGACCGCGAGGTCCACGCGCCGATGCCGGGCCTGGTCTTGCGCGTGCTCGTGGCGCCGGGCGACGCCGTCGAGGCCGGCCAGGGCGTCGTCGTGCTGGAGGCGATGAAGATGGAGAACGAGCTGACGGCGCCTGCCGCCGGCACTGTCGCCGCGGTCCACGCCGCTCCGGGCGACGCCGTCGCCAAGAACGACCTGCTGATCGAAGTGGACGTGTGAGTCGGTCCTCTTCCCCTACGCCGGCCTGATGTGATCGGACCAGGCTGTCCCTTCTCCATAGGTCTATCGTAGAGGATGCTGCCGTCTCCAGAAACATCCGCGTGGTCCACCGCTTCGTCTCTCTCGCAATTGCACTCACCTCCCTCGCCGCTCAGCCGCCCAACGCACAAGAGATCAGCGTCGCGGCTGGCCCTTCCCAAGTCGACGGAGGGAGCGTCTTCGAGGGGGAGAGCGGTTGGACTCTCAACGTACGCGCGGCGAGTCGACTCGCTCCGATTGCCACCCTTGATTACGACGTTCGCTATGCCGCGTTCTCTGGGAACGATTCGATGGGTACCCTTCGCCTCTATGGAGCGACAGTGGGCGTTCGCTTCCACCCCGTTCGCTTCGGACCCGTCACTCCCTATGGACGGCTAGGCCTCGGAATAGGAAGGCGGACGGTCTCGAGTAGTGACAATGGACGGGAGTCAGCCGTCGTGGAGGGGTCGGGTGGCGTCGTTATCGGAGCTCATCGGGGTCCCTTCGGGTACACCGAGGTAGGTACTTGGATCGGGGTAGAACCACTTTCAGCGACAGGCCACAGCGGCCTCCGTGTGGGCGTCGGGTACCGATTCTGAGCGTCTCGCTGATCTTTTTCCGATCTCATCCCCGCGCCAGCGGTCGTGCTCACATCGCTCGTTTTTCAACCGGGCGGCGATGTATTCTCCACGGCTCCTCTAGATCCACATGCCCACCCTGCTCCTCAGCAACTCGACCTCGCCCGGCCAGCCGTATCTGGCGCACGCCCGCGACTGGATCGCCCAAGCCGTCGGCGACGCGCGCCGGGTGGCCTTCGTGCCCTACGCCGCCGTCACGTTCGGCTACGACGAGTACCTCGGCCGGGTCCGCGACGCGCTCGACGGGCTCGGCCTCGAAATCGTCGGCGTCCACGCGGGGGCCGATCCCGCCGGCGTCGTGGCCGGGGCGGACGCCGTGTTCGTCGGCGGCGGCAACACGTTCCACCTGCTCCGCGAGGTGTACCGGCACGGGCTGCTCGACGCGATCCGCCAGCGCGTGGCCGAGGGCGCCCCCTACGTCGGGTGGAGCGCCGGCTCGAACCTCGCGGGCCCGACCATTCGGACGACGAACGACATGCCCATCGTCGAGCCGCCGTCGCTCGACGCGCTCGGGCTGGTCCCGGTCCAGATCAACCCGCACTACACCGACGCGCACCCGCCGGGCCACCAGGGCGAGACACGCGCGCAGCGGCTGGCCGAGTTCGTCGCCGCCAACCCGGACCGCCCGGTCGTCGGCCTCCCCGAGGGAACGGCCGTCCGCCTCACGGACGGGCAGGCGACGCTTCTGGGCGAGGGCGCCGCGCGCGTGTTCGACACGGCGTCGCCGGAGGGGCGCGAGGCGGGGCCGGGAGAGGCCGAGGCCCTGTTTGTTGCCTGACCACGCCCCGCACGTCTGAGGGACCTCGTCAGTGAGCGCCGTCGAGGATGATCTCCGAGATGGCCAGGTCCTCGTACAGATCGCCAGGGTAGACGTCCGTGACGACGAGAGTGACCACGTCCCCAGCGCGCACCAGCGGACCGTCGGGCAGGCTCACCGACTGCATGAGCATCGTGTCTGCGAGTTCGATCCGGGCGGCTGGCCAGCCGTTGACGAGGAGGAGCGCCGTCCGAACCCGCCCGTTCTCGCGCCACGCGGCCTCTGACTTTCCGTACCCATTGACGACGCGAAGACCCCAGAGGCCGACGGCCCCAACGTCGTGCTCAGGGTCGCCGATCAATCGAAACACGACCGACTCCCCGACGCCGGGACCGTCGGCCCCCTCGACCCACGCCGTCTGCGCCGAAGCGTCGTCAAGTTGGTCGGCGTCGTAGCGGTTCGCCCCCTGTGGCGAGAGGTGAGACGAGGCCACGACCTCCCACCCGAGTGCACACGCGAGACTGCACCCGGCAAACAGTTCGTCGGAGGCCAACTCCTCCACCGCCCAGTCTGCGGTGTGGACCGTCGCCTTAGCTACGGGCACCTGGGCGAAGACGGGGACCGCGAGGAAAGCAGTGAGAGCAGAGAGGGCGCGCATCGAGTAGAGTCTAGCGGTGCCGGCCACCTCGGAACGGGAACGACGCAGGGACAGGTAGCCGTTAAGGCTACGACGACGAGCTCGGTGGTCCGGGCGACAAACGCCTTGCGAGGAACTTGCGGCCCAGCGACTACGCCTCCCCCGCCGCCTTCTGCGCGAACGCTGTGACGAGACGCGCGAACGCGGCCACCACGTCGACCAGGCCGGTGGCCGCGAGCCGGGCGTCGGGCGAGGTCGGCAGCTTGGGCGGCGAGACGCGGCCCATCCACAGCGGCATCTTCTCGCGCAGGAGCGACGGCCCGGGAAAGCGGCCCGGCGCCAGGTGCGCCCCGTAGAACGCCGCCTTCCGGTCGAGCCGGCCGTAGACGCTCTGGTCGGGCTCGACCTCGCCCTCGCCGCCGCCCGCGACGACGGACGCCCCGAGCAGGAAGTCGTGGTAGAGGAACGGGACCTCGGCCAGCGCCGGGCCGACGGCAGCCAGCGCGTCGGGCCGCTCGCGCAGGCCGACCTCGGCGGCCCGGGCCGCGACGGTCGCCACCAGCGCCAGCGTCTCTTCGGCCACGAGCCCGGGGTCGGCCTGGTCGGTCAGCGTCGGCAGGGCCGTGCGGACGACGTCCTGGGTGACGGAGAGCGCGGCGGGCGCCGCGAAGGCCACGACGCGGGCGACGAGGGTGGCGTCGGTCATTCGCGGCGCGGGTCGAGGTCGGTCTGAGGGCCGGACGCGATGGGAGGCGGCCCGGGTCGCTCCGCTAGCTCTGCTCCTGGGTCCCGGCCGGGCCGCCGCCGATGGCCGTCCGCATCTCGGTGTCGGCCTCGATGTTGCGGAGGTTGTAGTAGTCCATGATGCCGAGGTTGCCCTGGCGGAACGCCTCGGCCATGGCCTGGGGGATCTCGGCCTCGGCCGCGACGAGGTTGGCCCGCTGTTCCTGCTCGGACGCGACGGCCGCCGCGCGGCGCTCCTCGGCCTTGGCCCGGGCCACGCGGAGGTCGGCCTCGGCCTGGTCGGTTTGGAGCTTGGCCCCGATGTTCTCGCCCACGTCGACGTCGGCGATGTCGATGGACAGGATGTCGAAGGCCGTCCCGTTGTCGAGCCCCTTCGCCAGCACCGTCTTCGAGATGTTGTCCGGGTTCTCGAGCACCTGGGCGTGCGTGTCGGACGAGCCGATCGTGCTCACGATGCCCTCGCCGACGCGGGCGATGATCGTCTCCTCGCCCGCGCCGCCGACCAGCCGCTCGATGTTGGCCCGGACCGTCACGCGCGCAATCGCGCGGACCTGGATGCCGTCCTTGGCGATGGCCGAGATCGGCGGTGTCGTGATGACCTTCGGGTTGACCGACACCTGGACGGCCTCGAACACGTCACGGCCGGCCAGGTCGATGGCCGTCGCCCGCTCGAACGTCAGGTCGATGTTGGCCTTGTCGGCCGAGATCAGCGCGTTGACCACCTGCTGGACGTGGCCGCCGGCGAGGTAGTGGGCTTCCAAGAGCGGCGGCGAGACGGGGATGCCCGCCTTGTGCGCCGTGATGAGCGGCCGGACGATGGCCGCCGGCGGCACGTTCCGCAACCGCATCCCGACCAAGTCCCGGAACAGGCTCAGCCGGACCCCGGAGAAGATGGCCGTGATCCAGAGCCGGACCGGGATGAAGTACAGCAGCACGATCCCGAACAGGACCGCGCCCAAGATGACGATGAGGCTGCCGACGCCGACGAGCTCTTCCATGAGGAGGGGGGAGACGGGACCGGGCGTACGCCCGGAGCCCCGCTAGTTGTTGCGCGGGCCGGTCGGCCGGCGGTAGTCGCCGCTCCGGCCGCCGGTCTTGGCGAGCAGGCGGACGCCCGTGATCTCGATGTCCTTCGTGACCGACTTGCACATGTCGTAGACCGTCAGCGCGGCGACGGTCACGGCCGTCAGCGCCTCCATCTCGACGCCCGTCGGCCCCTCGGTCTTGGTGATCGCGCGGACGTCGACGGCGCCGGCCTCGTCGTCGAGCTCGAACTCGATCTCGACGTTCTGGAGCACCACGTCGTGGCACAGCGGCAACAGGCGGCTCGTCTGCTTGGCCCCGAGCACGCCGGCCACGTTCGAGACCGTGAGCACGTCGCCCTTGCGGATCTCGTTCTCGCGGATGAGCCGGAGCGCCTCGGCCCCGACGACGACGCGGCCGGCCGCGACCGCCGTCCGCGCCGTGGACGTCTTGTGGCTGACGTCGACCATCCGGGCCTGGCCCTGGTCGTCGACGTGGCTGAGGGTGGGGGTCTCGGTCATGGCAGCGGTGGGGGGACGCGGCACAAGATAGACGGCCGCACGGACCGGCGAGGGCTCTTCGGCGCGACCGGGACGGGGGACGGGGGACGGGGAAATCTGACTCCTGCCTCCCGCGAGCGCCACCGACGGGCCACCCACCGAGTTACTCACAAAGCGCCCACGCCCGTCCCCTCTGCCGTTTCCCCGTTCCCATTTCCTGTCTCCGCGAGCGCAGCGAGCGCCCAGCCCCTACCCCCCGATCGTGATCATCGGTCGGTTGCCGGTGGCCGCGAGCACGTCCATGCCGGCGTGGGCCCGGGCCTTGCCGGCGAGCGCCCGACGGACGAGGGCCACCACGTCGGCGTCCGTCGCCCCGGCGCGGAGCGCGTCGCGCAGGCTGACCTCGCGGGCGCCGAACAGGCACACCTTGAGCGCGCCGTCGGCCGTGACGCGGAGCCGGTTGCAGCCGGCGCAGAACGGGGCCGTCATGCTGGCCACGAACCCGACGCGGCCCCGCCAGCCGGGCCGATTGAACGTCCGGGCCGTCGCGTGCGGGCCGTCGTCGCGCGGGACGAGCGGGCCGTGGACGGCCTCGATGGCCGCCCGCGTCTCGGCCATCGGGACCAGCGCGGCGCGGTCCCAGCCGTTGCCGTCGAACGGCATGACCTCGATAAAGCGGACCTCGACGGGCTCGCGCACAGACAGGGCCGCGAAGTCGGCCGCCTCGTCCTCGTTGACACCCCGGAGCGCGACGACGTTGACCTTGAGCGAGCGCGGGCCGTCGATGGCGTAGCCCGCTTCGAGTGCGGCGGCGAGCGCGCCGAGCACCGTGCCGAGCCCGTCGCGCCGCGTGACGCGGTGGAATCGGTCGGCGCGGAGGGTGTCGAGCGAAACCGTGAGGTCGGTCAGGCCGGCGGCGCGCAAGGCCGGCAGGCGGTCCTCCAACAGCAGCCCGTTCGTCGTCATCGCCAGCGAGCGCAGGCCGAGTCGCCCCAACCGCTCGGCCACCTCGACGGCGTCCTTGCGCACGAGCGGCTCGCCGCCCGTCAGCCGGACTTTGTCGACGCCGGCCCCGACGAGCGCCCGGGCGACGGCCTCGATCTCGTCGGTCGCCAGCATCGCCCGCGTCGGCGTCAGCGGGACGCCCTGGGCCGGCATGCAGTAGACGCAGCGGAGGTTGCACCGCTCGGTCAGCCCGAGCCGGAGCGTCGTGTGGCGGCGGCCGAAGGCGTCGGCGAGCGCCGTCACTCGTCCTTCCGGAAGATCGTCCGCGCGATCGCGACGGTCGCGCCGACGGCCAGCCCAGCCATCAGCATCACGACGTACCAGGCGGCCGAGCCGAACTCGAAGGGGACGTCCATTGAAGCGGAGAGCGCGGAGAGCGCGGAGAATAGTGTTCGGCCCGACGAGGGTTCCCCCACGCCTCGCCACTCGCGCCCCTACCGGAAGTCCTCGACCCGGACCACGTCGCTGTCGGCCCGGTCGAGCCGCGAGAGGAGCAGGCGGCCCCCGCCGGGGAAGACGCCCAGGCCCGAGTCCTCGGGCACGTCGTCGACGGCGGCGAGCGTCACTCGCGCGCCCGTGGCGGGGTCGAGGCGGACGACCGTCGCGGCCCGGTCGTAGCGCCGCTCGAGCACGTAGACGGCGTCGCCGACGACGGCCCAGTTGGCCCAGTCGGCCGGGGAGAGGTTGACGCGGAGCCGCTCGGCGCGGACGTCGCGGATCTCGCCGTCGACGACGGGGAGCCGCCACAGGCCGCGGCGGTCGGGCCGGAGGACGAGCAGGCCGCCGCCGGGCGCCTCGGCCGCCGCCACGCCGCCGCCGACGGTCACCGGCTCGGCGGCGCCGCCGCCCGAGGGCACGCGGTAGATCTGCCACGTCTCGCCGCGGTCGGACGCGAAGTAGACCCAGAGCCCGTCGCGCGACCACGTCGGCG
This sequence comes from Rubrivirga sp., assembly GCF_965213695.1. Taxonomy (GTDB): domain Bacteria; phylum Bacteroidota; class Rhodothermia; order Rhodothermales; family Rubricoccaceae; genus Rubrivirga. The sequence goes on from NZ_OZ243912.1 coordinate 3,791,846, forward strand.
CGACGTCATCGGCGGCGACGTCGGTGAGCGCGCGGGCCTCGCCGTCGGGCAAGATGAGGAACACGTCGGCGTCGGCGTCGCCGCCGGCCCGGGCCGAGACCACGAGCCGCCGGCCGTCGGGGCTCCAGCGGGGTCCGCTGACGCGGGCGCCGCCGAACGTCGTGAGCTGGCGGGCGCCGGCCCCGTCGGGCTCGGCCGTCCAGACCTCGTGGCTGCCCGAGCGCGTCGAGACGAACGCAACGCGCGACCCGTCCGGGGCCACGGCCGGCTGGCGGTCGTCGCGCGTCGACGGGAGGAGCGGCCGGGCCGCCCCGCCGCCGGCGACCTCGACGACTTGGGACCGGACGAGCTGGCGGGCGAACGCGAGCCCGCCGTTCCGCCCGACCGAGGGCCCGGCGATCTCGCCGCCGTCGCTGCCGAGCGCGACCCACCGGGGGTCGCCGCCGTCGAGCCCGACGCGCCACAGGCCGGCGGCCCCGTCGCGGTTGGCGGCGTAGACCACCTCGCGGCCGTCGGGCGTCCAGTCGAGCCCCGTGATCCCCTTCTGCTCGCGCGCCAGCCGCCGGACGCGCCCGCCCTGGACCGTCACCACGGCCACGTCCTGGCGGCCGTCGAGCGCCGTCCGGACGAAGGCGAGCTGGCGGCCGTCGGGCGAGAACGCGGGCCCGAGGTCGCCGGGGTAGGTCGAGGCCGGCGACGTCAGCCGCTGCGGGGCCGAGCCGTCGAGCGGGAGGAGGTGCAAGCTGAACGCGCCCTGGCGCCCGCGCCGGCCCGAGAACGCGAGCAGCTGGCCGTCGGGGCTCCACACCAGGTCGGTGATGTCGAGGTCGCCGGCCTGCACCAGCGTCTGCTCGGGCCCGCCCCCGGCGTCGACCGCGTGGATGCCGCACTCGCCCCCGACGCCGCACCGGACGAACGCGACGCGCTCGCCGTCGGGGCTCCAGGCCGGGCTCAGTTCGTCGGCCGGCTGCATCGTGAGCCGGACGGGGTCCCCGACGCCGTCGGCGGGCAGGACGTAGATGTCGAACTGGCGCTCCCCCTCGTCGACGCCGGGCACACCGCCGTCCCACGCGAACGCGACGCGGGCGCCGTCGGGCGACAGCGCCGGGTCCCGCTCGTCGCCGACGAAGCTCGTGACCGGCGCGGCCCCCAGCGGCCGGACGCCGGCGACGCCGGCCTGGTACGCGACGAACGCCCCGGCCAGCACGACCACGACGCCGGCCAGCGCCCACAGCAGCACGCCCGGCCGCGTCCGCGTCGGGAGCGCGGGCCGGCGGACGTCGAGGCCCGTCATCGGGGCCGGCACGGCGACCGGCGGGGGCAGGGCCGGGGCGGCCAGGTCGAGGTCGAGGTCGTGCTCGACCGGGGCGATAAGGGCGTAGCCCCGCTTGCGGAGCGTCTCGACGTAGGTCGGGTTCCGGGCCTCGTCGTCGAGCGCCTTGCGGAGCTCCGAGATGCACCGGGCCAACACGTCGTCGGTGACGACGGTGCCGGTCCAGACCTCGGCCATGAACTCGTCCTTGGTGACGGTCTCGCCGGGCCGGGCGGCCATCGCCGCGAGCACCTCCATCACCTTCGGCTCCAGCTTGCGCACGTCGTCGCCGCGCGTGAGCCGATTCGCCATCGGCTCCGCGACCCACTCGCCCACCCGGAATGGGGCGGTGACAGTCGGCTGGTCGGCCGTCGTTACCGGTTCCATCAGTGACGTCGAAAGAGGGGGCCAGGGACCTCGCCGCTCGGGACGCAGGGGGCGGTGGGCATCTCAGCCGCCTAACGCGGTGGCCCTGTCCGTGGTGCCCGAACTGCTGCGGGGCGTCCTCCACGATAACCCGCGTCGGTCCTCGGACGCCACGTTTCAAGCGCGTCGGGGGCGCCAGGCCGCCGTGAGGGCCGTCCGGGGGTCCTCCCTCAGCTAACCCTCAAGTCTCTCCCACCCCGTCCCCAAGGTTCGGGCCCGGTCCGTCCCCAGATTGCGGTCGTTCGCCGGGGGCCAACCCCACCACCCTCGGGCCAGCGGCGGACACCTTGTCTGAGTACGGACGACCGGGGATTCGTGAGCCACCCCGCCGTCCGAGGTCGATCCCCCTCACCGTTGATCGACCGACCGGGCCGTCCCTGGCCCCCAGCCCTCGCCCCGAGACGTCGTCGGGGCGGGGGCTTTTTTTTTGAGGGAGAGGCGGAGGGTCATACCACGTCCGGTTGATCCGTCACTGACCGGAACTGGAGGGGGTGGGGAGCCCGTGTGGGCGTGGAGCGCGGCCTCCTCCCATACCCACACACTCCACCCGGATTTGGTGTTACTCGCCCTCCTCGTACACCGCCTCGCCGTCGAGATAGGTGGCCACGACCCGGGTCGCCAGGATCTCCTCCGGCGGGACCGCCATGAGGTCCTGGGAGAGGACCACGAAGTCGGCCCGTTTGCCGGGCGCGATGCTGCCCACCTCGTCCTCCATGAAGGCGGCGTAGGCCGCATCGAGGGTGAACCCGCGGAGCGCCTCGGCGCGTGTCAACACCTGGTTGCCGTACCACCCGCCGGCCGGCATCCCGCCGACGTCTTGGCGCGTGACGGCGGCGTAGAACCCGAGCAGCGGGCTGACCCGCTCGACCGGGAAGTCGGAGCCGAGCGCGAGCCGGGCCCCGCTGTCCAAGAGCCGGCGCCAGGCGTAGGCCCCGCGCAGGCGGTCCGGCCCGAGCCGCTCGCCGGCCCACGGCATGTCGCTCGTCGCGTGCGTCGGCTGGACCGACGCGATGACGCCGAGGGCCGCGAACCGCTCGATGTCGTCGAGCGAGAGGATCTGCGAGTGCTCGATCCGGTGGCGGCCGGGCCCGCCGCCCGTCGCCGCGATGGCCGCTTCGTAGGCGTCGAGGACCTGGCGGTTGGCCCGGTCGCCGATGGCGTGCGTGTTGACCTGGAGCCCGCACGCCATCGCCGCGCGGGCCGTCGCCTCGATGACGTCGTCGGGCCGGAACAGCAGGCCGTGGTTGCCCGGGTCGTCGGCGTAGTCGGTGAGGAGGGCCGCGCCGCGGCTGCCGAGCGCGCCGTCGGCGTAGACCTTGACCGAGCGGACGACGACGCGCTCGTCGGCGACGCCGTCGGGGAAGGCGTCGCAGAACGGGCCGATCTCGCCGGGCGTAATCATGACGTAGTTCCGAATGGGGAACCGGCCGTCGGCCGCGAACTGGCGGTACAGCGGGATCGCGGCGAGCGGGACGCCGGCCTCGTGGACGCCCGTCAGCCCGTGCCGCACGGTCTCCGCGAGCGCCCGCTCCAGCGCCTCGGCGTGGAACGCGGCGTCGGGCGCCGGCAGGGCCTGGGCGACGAGCCCCTCGGCCGCGTCGACGAACACGCCGGTCGGGCGGCCCCGGTCGTCGGCCAGGACGGCGCCGCCCTCGGGAGCGGCGGGCGCCGCCGCGTCCGGGTCGATGCCGGCGGCGCGCAGGGCGGCCGTGTTGGCCCAGGCCGCGTGGCCATCGATCCGGCCGAGCCAGACGGGCCGGTCAGGGAACGCCGCGTCGAGGTCGGCGCGCGTCGGGAAGGCGCCGTCGCCGCCCCAGTCGTTCTGGTCCCACCCGCGGCCCGTCACCCAGGCGCCCTCGGGCAGGTCACGGGCGAAGGCGGCCAGCCGCTCGACGATCTCGGCCTTCGACGTCGTCCCGACCAGGTCGGCCGAGAGCAGGGCCTCGCCCAGCCCCATCAGGTGCGCGTGGGCGTCGATCAAGCCGGGGACGACCGTCCGCCCCTCCAGGTCGAGCCGGGGCCAGTCCGGGTACGCCGCCGCGACCTCGGCCTCCGTGCCGACGGCGACGAACCGGCCGTCCTCGACGGCGAACGCCTGGGCCGTCGGCCGGGCGTCGTCGACGGTGTACACGGTGCCGCCGGTGGCGACGTAGCGGGCCGGCTGGGCCACCGCGAGGGCGGGCGCGAGCAGGAGGGCGAGGAGAAACGGGCGCATGAGAGACGTGGGGCGGGAGGTGCGTGGCCCGCCCCTCACCCTGTCCCTCTCCCGTGGGGAGAGGGGACGTGATCTGGGACGGCAGGCGGTCATGGACAATATCGGTCCGCCCGCCGGGACTCAACCATCCGCCGTCGGCTCGCGCTCGACCCACAGCGTCACCGGCCCGTCGTTGACGAGGGCCACCTCCATTTTCGCCCCGAACACCCCGGTCGGCACTGGGCGACCAAGGTGGCCGGCCAGCCCCTCGGCGAACGCGAGGTACAGCGGCTCGGCGACCTCGGGCCGCGCGGCGCGGACGTAGCTCGGCCGGGTCCCCTTGCGCGCGTCGCCGGCCAACGTGAACTGGCTCACGACGAGGGCCTCCCCGCCGACGTCCTGCACCGAGCGGTTCATCCGGCCCTCGTCGTCGGGGAAGACGCGGAGCCGGGCGAGCTTGTCGGCCAGCCAGTCGCCCTCGGCGGTCGTGTCGCCGTCGACCACGCCGAGCAGCACGAGCAGCCCGCACCCGATCTCGCCGACGACGGCCCCCTCGACACGGACGGAGGCGGAGGAAACACGCTGGACGAGGGCGATCATGGGACGGGGGACGGGGGACGGGGGACGGGGGACGGGGGACGGGGGACGGGGGACGGGGAAATCTGGGCACCAGCGACCGACGGCGCCACCGACGGGCCGCCGAGTTGTCCACGAAGCGCCCACACCGTCCCCTCTGCCAGTTCCCCGTTCCCATTTCCCATTTCCGCGAGCGCCAGCGAGCCCCCCCGTGACATCTCGTGACAACCCGGGACGTCGGCCTGACAGGCGATCGACACCTCCCCGGTAGCTTGGCTCGCGTGGACTCCTCCTCCCCCCGCGCGCTCCGTCGGCTGGCCGGCGCCCTCCTGGCCTTGGCCGTCGTCCCCGCGCTGGCGTTCGCGGCGGTCCAGCTCGGGATCCAGAGCGAGAGCGAGGCGCGGCTGGCCCAGCTCCGCGACGACCAGCTCGACGGGCTCCTCTTCTCCGTCAACCAGACCGCGTGGGATGTGACCACGACCTGGGCCGACCGCCTCGACCGGGCCCAGGCCACCGACCACCCCCGCGCCGTCGGCGCGGGCGGCCCGGCCACGACGGCGTTCCTCGAGGCGACGCCAGCCGTGCGGTCGGTCGTCGTCGCCGACACGGCGTTCCAGAGCGTCGCGGCGGTCGCCGGGGCGGGAGGCGCGGTTGCCGAGATCAGCCGGGGCCGTTTGCGCCAGGCCGTCTCGGACTCGACCGTCGAGATGCTGCTCGCCCAGCGCGCGCTCGGGTACCGCAAGCTGGCCCCGGCCCCGCTGCCCGGCGGTGGCCTCGGCTTCGCCTTCGTCACGGACCGCGCCAGTGGTCCGCCGCGCGTGGTGCTGATGGTCGTCGACCCCGCGCCGTTCGTCGAGGCCGTGATCATGCCAACGCTCCGCGAGGTCGGCCGGGGCGGGATCGAGCTGGGCGTCTTCCGCGACGGGACGAGCGAAGCGGTGGCCGCGACGGCCGACCTCGCCCACGCCGACGTCGAGCGCGAGCGCCGGCTGTGGCTTTTGCCCGCCTACACCGTCGGCGCGCGCGTGGGCGAGGGGTCGGCGGAGGCCGCGCTCCGGCGGCGGATGGCCCAGAGCCTGTGGCTGCTCGGCGGCGTCGTGCTCGTGTTCGGCGGCGGGGCCCTGCTCGCGTGGCGCGGCGTCCGCCGCGAGGTCGAGGTGGCCCGGCTCCGCGAGGCCTTCGTCTCGAACGTGAGCCACGAGCTGCGGACCCCGCTCGCGCTGATCCGCCTCTACGCCGAGTCGCTGGCCGAGGGCCGCGTGCCCGAGGCCAAGAAACCGCGCTACTACGCGACGCTGGTTGCCGAGGCCGAGCGCCTGAGCCGACTCGTTGGCAACGTGCTCCAGGTCCACCGCTTCGAGCGCGGGACGGCCCGGCTCTCCCGGGCGCCGCTCGACCTCGGGGCGCTCGCGGCCGAGGTCGCCGAGCGGTACCGGCCCGTCGTCGAGCGCGAGGGGTGCCGGCTCGACGTGCAGCTGCCGCCCGGCCCGCTGCCCGTCCTGGGCAACCGCGACGCGCTCTCGGAGGCCCTCGTCAACTTGCTCGACAACGCCGTCAAGTACGGCGGCAGTCCGGTCAAGGTGTCCGCCCGGGCCGAGAGCGGGCGCGCCGTGGTCGAGGTGGCCGACCGCGGGCCGGGCGTCGCACCTGCCGACCGCGAGCGCGTGTTCGACCCGTTCGTCCGCATCCAGCCCGAGAGCGCCGACGGGCTCGTCCACACGGCCAAGGGGACCGGGCTCGGCCTGGCCCTGGTCCGCCGGATCGCCGACGCGCATGGCGGGTCGGCGACGGTCGATGCCCGCGATGGCGGCGGCAGCGTGTTCCAGATCGCCCTCCCGACCCATGCCTGACCTGCCCATCCTGATCGTCGACGACGAGCGCGCCATGCGCGAGGGGTTGCGCGACAACCTCGAGTTCGAGGGCTACGCCGTCGAAGAAGCCGCCGACGGCGACCAAGCGCTCGCCAAACTCACCGACGGCGCCTACCGCCTCGTGGTCTTGGACGTGATGATGCCGAAGCGGTCCGGCTTCGACGTGCTCCGCCAGGCCCGAGCGGCCGGCGTCCGCACGCCGGTGATCCTGCTCACGGCCAAGGCCGAGGAGTTCGACGCCGTCCGCGGGCTGGAGTTCGGGGCCGACGACTACGTCACGAAGCCGTTCGGGCTGGGCGAGCTGCTAGCCCGAGTCCGGGCCGTCCTGCGCCGGGCCGAGGGGGCGTCGGGTGTGGCGCGCGACGTGATCGAGGTGGGCCGTTTGCGCGTCGACCTCGGCTCGTACCAGGCCACCTCCGACGGCGCCGAGGCGCCGATGACGCATCTCGAGGTCGAGGTGCTCCGCTACTTCGCGGCCCGCCCCGGCGCCGTCGTCTCGCGCGACGAGCTGCTCGACCAGGTCTGGGGCGCCGACGTGGCCCCGACCGCGCGGACGGTCGACAACTTCGTCCTCAAGCTCCGCCAGAAGGCCGAGCCCGACCCGGGCCGCCCGCGCCACTTCGTGACGGTCCACGGCGTCGGCTACAAGTTCCTGCCATGAGCCGCGCCGGACTCCTGGCCCTCGCCCTCGGCGCCCTCGCCCTCGTCTCGGGAGGATGCAGGGACGCGAGCCACTGGGCTCCCCCGCCGTCCCCCTGGTCGGGCGACGACGCCCGGCCCCCGTCGCCCGACGACTGGACGACGCTCGTTGACCTCGATGGCACGTGGGAGATCCGCATCGGCGACGCGCCCGCCAGCGCCGACACCACGGACGGCTGGACGTCGATCACCGTCCCGGCCGCGTGGGAAGACCAGGGCTTCCCCGGCTACGACGGCTTCGCGTGGTACCGGACCACGTTCGCGCTCGACGCCAAGACCGCCGACCTCGCCCGCGTCGGCCCGCCGTTCCTGCTCCTGGGGCGCATCGACGACGCCGACGAGGTCTGGCTCAACGGGACGCGCGTCGGCTGGGGCGGGCGGATGCCGCCGTTCTACGAGACGGCCGCCTTCCGCTTCCGGGCGTACCGCGTCCCCCCCGACCTCCTGCGCACCGACGGGCCCAACGAGCTCGCCGTCCGCGTCTACGACGCCGGGGTCGAGGGCGGCATCCTGGAGGGCCCCATCGCCCTGGCCGTCCCGACGGCACAGAACCCCGCGAGCGTCCCCGTCGTGGCCGACCTGGCCGGCGACTGGCGCTTCCAGCCCGGCGACGACCCGGCCTATTCCGACCCCGCGCTCGACGACCGGGCGTGGGCGACGATCCGCGTGCCCGGGGCCTGGGAGCGCCAGGGCTACCGCGACCTCGACGGCTTGGCGTGGTACCGCACGACGGTCCGGCTCTCGGCCGAGGACGCGGCACGAGACCTCGTCCTCGTCTTGGGCCTGATCGACGACCTCGACGAGGCGTTCGTCAACGGCGTCCGCGTCGGGGCGACGGGCGACCCCGACACGGGCACGGTGCGCGGCGACGAGTGGCAGGTCGAGCGGGCGTACCCGGTCCCGGCGTCGGCGCTGCGGGCGGGCGACAACGTCGTCGCCGTGCGCGTGTTCGACGGGCCCAACGAGGGCGGGATCTACCGCGGGCCGGTCGCCCTCGTGACGCGCCAAGCGTTCGCCGAGCGCGAGCGCCGGGCCCGCGGTGACGACCGATGACACGGCGGTGGCCGGCGGTGACCGTCGGTCGCGGATGCGTGACAACTGGCGGGGGCTGGCTCCCGAATGTGGGTCACACCAGCCCACACCCCCATGGCCCGCTCTACTCCGCTCGCTCTCTCGCTCGCCGCTCTGACCGCCCTCGCCCCGCTCGCGGCGGCTCAGGTCCAGCTCACCTCCGCCTCGGCCGAGACCCGCGTCGAGTCCCCCTCCACCGCCGTCTACGCCGGCCTCTACGCGACGGACGGCGGGATGGTCGAGGTCCGCAGCGCCCGGGGCCACCTCGTCGTGGTCGCCCACGGGGCCGAGGTCGCCGCCGCGCTCGCGCCGCTCTCCACGCCGGACGCGGCCACCGACGCCCGCGCCGAGGTCCTGCTCGACGCCTGGACACTCGACGAGATGGAGACCGTCGTCGCGGCCGTCCGCCCGGCCCGGCGGGCCCAAGCCGCCGCATCGTTCGCGGCCTACCGCGCGGCGCTCGTCCGCGGGCGCGGCCCCGCCGTGGCCGGCAGCGTCATCGGGACGTTCGATCAGACCGACGGCCGGTCGGCGACGCTCGTCCAGATGCTGTTCGAGCGCGGCCCCGAGTGGGCGTCGTTCGTCTGGGACGAGGACGGCGCGCTCGTCACGATTGCGCGGGGCCTGAGCCCGGTCGTGCTCGGGACCGCCCGACCGTCCGGCGACGACCACTTCGAGGCCGCCGACGTCCCGCTCGCCTTCGAGCGCGAGGCCGACGGCCGCGTCCGCGCGCTCCGCGTCGGCGACCGATTCTCGGCCGTCCGCTGACCGAGTCGCGAGGCGGTCGGTGGGTCCGTCCGCCCCGCACGCCCCCGGGTGACGGCGCTTCGGCGCCCGACCCCGGGGGTTTTTTGGCGTGGGCAAGGGGGATGAGGCATGGGGCAAGAGGCGTGGCCATTCAGAAACCGCCTGCCCTGTGCTCCTTCACCCTTGCCCCCTCACGCCACCATCGCCCGCTGGGCGGCCTCGCGCCCGGGCTCGGTCAGCGCCAGCTGGTCGCCCGTGCGGGTGACAGCGCCGCCCCGCTCGGCCGCCCGGACGGCCCGCTGCGCGAACGAGCGCTCCCAGCGGAGGTGCTCCTGGAGGTGGCCCACGCGGCACTCCCGCTCGGCCTCGGGCGTGTGCTCGTGGTGGAGCAGGTGGACGAGCAGCATCCGCTCGGCGAAGGCGACGCGCTGGCGCGCCTGGCGCCGGGCCTGGGCGACGAGCCCCCGGTCGGGCGCGAACGCGAGGCACGCCGCGAACACGACGCCGGCCATCACCGCCATCGCCCCGGCGATCGACACGTCGAGCCCACGCGCCAGCCAGTAGCCGGCGACGGCGCTCGCGACGCCGAGGGCGACCGACAGACCCAGCATCACCGGCAGGCGGTCCGTGAGCAGCCACGCCGCGGCCGGCGGCGCGATCATCAGCCCGACCACCAGGATCGACCCGACCACGTCGAACGCGCCCACGGCCACGACCGACACCAGCGTCATCAGCGCGTAGTGGACGGCGGCCGGCGCCAGCCCCAGCGCCCCGGCCAGCGCCGCGTCGAACGTGCTGATCTTGAGCTCCTTGTAGAACAGCGCCACGAACGCGACGACGAGCGCTAGCACGGCGCCCATCAGCCACAGCGACTGCGGCCCGAGGTCCCGCCCGCCGACCTCGACCCGGCGGATCCACGAGAACGCCGGGTCGCCCAACAGCACCGCGTCGGTGTCGAGGTGAACGCCAGAGGCGTAGCGCGAGATCAACACGACGCCGATGGAGAACAGCGCCGGGAAGACGAGCGCGATGGCCGCGTCCTGCTTCACCAGCCGCGTCCGCCCCAGCGCCTCGATCATCCCGACCGTCAGCACGCCGGTGGCCGCCGCGGCGACGAGCAGCAGCGGCGAGTTGAGGTTCTCGGTCTGGAAATACGCCAGCACGATGCCGGGCAGGATCGCGTGGCTGATGGCGTCCGACAGCAGTGCCGTCTTGCGAAGGACGAGGAACGCGCCGACGAGTGCGCACGCGGCGGCCGTGACGGCGGCGATGAGCTGGATCTCGAGCTGGGGGGTCATCGGTCGGGGCGCCGGTCCGCGATGGTGCGGATACGTGATGCGTGATGCGTGAGGGGGGCCCCGTGCCGACCGCCGGCAGACGACGCCCTCTTGCGCGGCTCGAACGAAGTACCGCCGGAGCAAACAAAAGGAAGAGTGGAGACGAAAGAATCACGCATCACGGATCACGCATCTCCTCGGAGGCCACGTCCCACAGTTTCGAGTCCCTCGCCAGCCGCCGGGCCTCAGCCAGGCCGCGCGGCGTCAGCGCCCAGGCGTCGTCCCGAGGTTCGACCAGGCCCTGGCTGCGCAGCCGCTCCAGCGTCGGACCGACGGCTTGGGGGCGGACGGTCATCGTTTCGAGCGTGGCGGCCGGGTGCGGGTAGTGCGGATCGGCGTGCGTGAGGGCGAGCGTGTAGAGGTCCTCCAGCGTGCCGGCCACGCGGAGCACGCGCCGGTTCCGGCGGCCCCGCAGCCACGCGGCGACCAGCCCGCGACGCGGCGCGAACGCCAGGCTCACGCCGACGAGCACGGTCGCGCAGAGCACGATGGTCGGGCCGGTCGGCAAGCGGGCCGCAGCGCCGCTCAGGAGGGCGCCCGTCGCCCCGCTCAGCGCGCCGAACACGCCGGCCAGCACCACGACGCCCACCAGCCGGTCCGTCCACTGCCGCGCCGCCGCCGCCGGCGCCACGATCAGCGCCGACATCAGCACGACGCCGACCGTCTGCAACCCGATCACAATCGCGATCACCAGCAGCGTCGTCAGCCCGACGTCGAGCAGGCGGACCGGGAAGCCCTGGGCCGCCGCGAAATCGGGGTCGAACAGGAGCAGCTTGAACTCTTTCCAGAAGACGGCCATCAGCACGACGGCGATGGCCCCGAGCCCGGCCATCGTCACCACGTCGCGGCCGACGAGCGCGGCGGCCTGGCCGAACAGGAACGTGTCGAGCCCGGCCTGGCTCGCGTCCGGCTGGGCCTGGATGTACGTGAGCAGGACCATCCCCAGCCCGAAAAAGACCGACAGCACGATGCCGAGCGCGGCGTCGTACGGGATCCGGCTCCGCGTCACGACCAGGCTCACGCACAGCGTCCCGACCCACCCCGCCAGCCCGGCCCCGACGACGAGCACGAGCGGGGCCTTGCTGGCGGTCAGCAGGAACGCGAGCGCGACGCCGGGCAGCGCCGCGTGGCTGATGGCGTCGCCCAACAGCGACTGCCCGCGCAGCACGGCGAACGCGCCCAGCGACCCGGACGACAGGCCGAGCACGGCCGCGCCGAGGGCGACCGTCCGCAGCGTGTAGTCGAGTTCGATCACGGGGACGGGGGACGGGGGACGGAGGACGGGGGCGCCCCTTGCCCCATGCCCTCGGCCCCTTGACCCGCGCCCGCCTGGAACGGCACGCGCCCGCCGTAGGCCAGCCGGAGGTTGGCGTCGGTAAAGACCTCGGCGACGGGCCCGGCCGCGATCCGCCGGACGTTGAGCAGCAGCACCCAGTCGAAGTACTCGGGCACCGTTTGCAAGTCGTGGTGGACGACCAGGACCGTCTTCCCCTCCTCGCGCAGCCGCTGGAGCAGCGACACAATCGCCTTCTCGGTCGTCGCGTCGACGCCCTGGAACGGCTCGTCCATGAGGTAGACGCGGGCGTCCTGGACGAGGGCCCGCGCCAGGAACACGCGCTGCTGCTGGCCGCCCGAGAGCTGGGCGATCTGGCGGTCCGCGAAGTCGGCCATGCCGACCTGCTCGAGGGCCTCCGACGCCCGCGCCCGCTCCTCGGCGCCGGGGCGCCGGATCCACCCCAACCGTCCGTAGGTGCCCATCAGGACCACGTCGAGCACCGAGGTCGGGAAGTCCCAGTCGACGGACCCGCGCTGGGGCACGTAGGCCACGTCACGTCGGCGGTCCGCCAGCGACCCGCCCAGCACCTCGATCCGCCCGGCGGCCGTCGGCAACAGACCCAGGATGGACTTGATGAGCGTCGTCTTCCCCGCCCCGTTCGGCCCGACGATGGCCATCAGCACGCCCTCGGGCACCACCAGGTCGACGTCCCACAGCACGGGCGCGTCGCGGTAGGCCACGGTGAGGTCGGCGACGTCGATGGCGGAGGTGTTGCGTGTTGCGTGTTGCGTGTTCATGCCTCGCCGTCCGTGGTGTAGGAGACTCCGGGCTCGCGGAGCGTGCGGCCGGGCTGATTCCGGATCGTGCCGAGGAGCTGGCGACAGATTTCCGCGAGGAGGTCGAGACGCTCGGCTGTGACGTCGACGCCTAGCTTGTGACGAGCTTTGTAGTACCAGTCGCGAGCCTCGCGAGCAGAGCCGAGGGCATATTCGTAGAACCGAGCCCGGTCTTTTCCGCTTCCTCGCGAGTACCCCTCAGCGATGTTGGCGCTAATTGACCCGACGGATCGGTAGAGCTGATCTGCAATGCGCCGCGTCCGCCCATCGCGATGGAGCGTCGTTACATCCTCCCATGAGAGATCGCCGAGGAAGAGCGCCAGGCGATAGACGGTCATGCGCCAGAGCGCGTCGCCCCGGATCGACTCCGGCACAGTCTCTTCCCATACTTGGAAGCCATCGGGCTGTCTCATAGGTCCGCTCGGTCTACGCAACACGAAACACGTAACGCCTCACTCCTCCCTACCCAGCGCCCCCACGATCGTCCCCACGTTGTGGCGGATCATCCCCTCGTAGGTCCCCTCCGGCGTGCCCGGGTCGCCGAGGGCGTCCGAGAACAGGTTGCCGCCGATGGCCACATCGAAGCCGCGCGCCTGGACGGCCTGGAGCACCGCCTGGATGTTGCGCGGCGACACGCTCGTCTCGACGAACATCGCCGGGATCCGGCGCTCGGCCACGAACGCCGCCAGGTCGCGGACGTCGGCCGTGCCGGCTTCGGTCGCCGTGGAGAGCCCCTGCAGGCCGCGGACCTCGAAGCCGTAGGCCCGGCCGAAGTAGTTGAAGGCGTCGTGGGCCGTCACGATCACCCGCTGGTCTGGAGGCACCGTCGCCGTCTGCTCTCTCACCCAGGCGTCGAGCGCCGTCAGCCGGGCCTGGTAGGCCTCCGCATTCGCGACGTAGGTCTCGGCGTGGGTCGGGTCGAGCGCCACGAGCGCGTCGGCGACGGCGGTCGAGACGCGGCGCCACAGGGCCACGTCCATCCAGACGTGGGGGTCGAAGGCGCCCTGGAACTCGGGCGGGGCGAGCAGGCCGCCCTCCCCGATGGTCTCGGCGACCGGCTCGGCGATGATGCCCCGCCCCTCGACCTGCTCGAGCACCTCGCCCATCTTGCCCTCCAGCTCGAGCCCGTTGTACAGCACGATGTCCGCGCCGACCAACCGGGCCACGTCGCTCTCGCGCGGCCGGTACAGGTGGGGATCGACGCCGGGCCCCATCAGCCCCTCGACCTCGACGCGGTCGCCGCCGACCTCGCGCGCCAGGTCCGCGATCAGGCTCGTCGTAGCGACGACGCGGACTGGGCGCTCGGCGATGGGGCCGTCGGCGGTGCCGGTGGCCGGGCCGCAGGCGGAGAGGAAAACGGAGACGGCGAGGACCATCGCGCTCGCCCAGATCGCGCGTCGCGTGCTGCGTGTCCCGAGCACGCAACACGCAACACGCAACATCCTGTCGAGCACCGACGAGGGGTCGATTTCAGAGGTCCGGCGCGTCATCGGAGGTCTTCTAGAAAGAGGAACGGCGTCGCCTCGGCGGCGAGCGTGGCCGTGTCGCCGGCCCGGTCGCCCGTGAGCAGGCGGACCGTCGCGGCGCCGTCGTCGGCCACCTCGGCCAGCCGGAAGCGGACGCCCGGGAACAGGCCGGCCGCGCCGACGGCCCGGAGCAGCGCGCCGTCGTGGTCGGAGACCCGGGCGACGGTCGCCTCCCGCCCGGCATCGAGGCGCGCGAGCGGGAGCAGGTCGCGCTCGTCGAGCACCAAGTCGGACGTGGGAATGGGTGCCCCGTGCGGGTCGTGCGTGGGGTGGCCGAGGGCCGCGTCCATCCGCGCTTCGAGGTCCTCGGAGAGCACGTGCTCCCAGGCCTCGGCCTCGTCGTGGAGCCGGTCCCACGGGACGCCGAGCGCCTGGTGGAGGTAGGTCTCGACCAGCCTGTGGTGGCGGATCGTCTCGACGGCCACCAACCGCCCGGCCTCGGTCAGCCGGGCGCCCTGGTACCTCTCGTGGTCCACCAGGCCCGACGCCGCCAGCTTTTTCAGCATCCCCGTGACCGATGCCGGCGCGATCCCCAGACGCTCGGCCAACGCCGACGTCGTCGCCGCGTCGCCGGTCCGGGCGAGGGCGTAGATGGCCTTGAGGTAGTCCTCGACGGCGGGGGACGGCATGGGAACCTGAGTTAGGCGAGGCTAATTTAGTGCCGCCTAAACCATCGCGCCTGCCCCGTGTTCCGCCTCGCCCTCGCGCTTCTCCTCGCCTCCCCCGCCGCGGCGCAGATCGTGACCGACCGGCCCGACCTGACCGAGAGCACCGAGGCGGTCCGGCGGCTCCAGGTCGAGTCCGGGCTGCTCCTCGACGTCGAGGACTCCGGCTCCGGCGGCGGCTCGCCGGATCTCTCGGGGCCGCAGGCGCTCGTCCGCGTCCCTGTCGTGGCGGGGGTCGAGGTCCGGCTCGGCCTGCCGGACTACCGCGTCGAGGACGTCGCGAACCGGAACGTCGACGGGTTGACCGACCCCTCGGTTGGGGCGAAGGTCGAGTTGGGCGCCGCCGGCCCGTGGGCGCTCGCGGCGATCGCGGAGGTCTCGCTCCCGCTCGGCGACGCGGCGTTCTCGGGCGCCGCGAGCCCGCTCGCCATTCTGGTTGCCGGGCGCGATGCCGGAGCCTTCTCGCTCGGGACGCAGGCCGAGGTCCGGTGGGACCGCGACGCCGACCGCGTCGAGGTCGGCGGGACATTTGTGGTCGGGACGTCGGTGTCGGAGGCGGTCGGCGTGTTCGTCGAGGCTGCCGCCGGGACGACGCCGGGCGACCCGGCCGTGCTCGCCCAGACCGGCGCCACGCTCCTGCTCTCGCCCGACGTCCAACTCGACGCCGCGCTCGGGCTCGGGCTGACCGAACCCGCCCCGGACGTGTTCGCGGGCGTCGGGGTCAGCGCTCGGTTCTAGAGGTTGTCGTGGACTCGGGTCCACGGCTTCTCCTCTCCCCAAACGGCCGTCGTTCCCGCGCAGGTGGGGAGGGCCCCGCGATGGGCTCCAGCGCGCGGCGGACCCGACAGTAGTGGTTTGCCGCCGCGATCAGGCGTCGTCTGAGTGGCGTCCGGGGCGGAACCGGCGCGCGGACGGCTCGTGCCCTGGCCCCCTCCCCTTCCGCACCTCATGGACCTCGGACTCTCCGGCCACCGCGCCGTCGTCACCGGCGCCGCGGCCGGCATCGGCGGCGCGACCGCCCATTTCCTCCTCGCCGACGGCGCCTCCGTCCTGCTCACCGACCTCGACGGCGACCAGCTCGCCGAGACCGCCGAGACCCTCGCCGAGTTCGGCGACCGCGTCTCGACCGTCGTCGCCGACCTCACGACCGAGGACGGCGTGGCCGCGCTCAAAAACGCCGCGCCCGACGGTGTCGACATCCTGGTCCACACGGCCGGGATCACCGGCGCCAAGGGCGACCCGCTCGACGACATCACCGACGACGACTGGGCCGAGGCGTGGCAGACCGACTTCATGTCGGGCGTCCGCGTGTCCCGAGCGTTCGTGCCGGCCATGCGCGAGCGCGGGTGGGGCCGCGTCGTGTTCGTGACGAGCGAGAACGTGGCCCAGCCGTACTCCGACGAGGCCGTCTACAACGCGGCCAAGGCCGCCGTCCTCACCCTCGCCAAGGCGATGGGCCAGCGCTACGCGCCCGACGGCGTGCTCGTCAACTCGGTGGCCCCGGCGTTCATCGCGACCGACATGACGGAGGGGATGATGGCGAAGACGGCCCAGGAAGAGGGGATCACGAAGGAGCAGGCCATCGAGGACTTCCTCGAAGACGACCGGCCGCACCTCGTCCTGAACCGCCGGGGACGCCCCGAGGAGGTCGCCGCCGTCATCGCGTTCCTGTGCTCGGAGCGCGCCAGCTTCGTCGTCGGCGCGAACTACCGCGTCGATGGCGGCTCGGTCGCGTCGATCGACCTGTAGCGCGCAGGCAGGACGGAGTATGGGGGTGTGGGAGGAGGGGGTTCCACTCCCATACCCCCATACTCCCCCCTCCTCTACCGCCGATCCCGGATCTCCCCGTACCACTGGCGCATCACGTCGAACGCCAGCTTGCGGTGGCCCTCGGGCGACACGACCCCCTTCCGGTTCCAGAAGTCCTGAATGCCGGGGAGCGGACGGCGCGGCGAGCGGAAGTCCATCAGGATCCACGGGCTCGTGCCGGCCAGCCCGTCGATGCGGGACAGCATGGCCACCTGGCGCTCGTAGAGGAACCGCTGGTGGTCCTCGGTCCACACCTCGTCTCGGTCACCGCGCAAGCCCGCCAGCGCGCCGCCGCCGAACTCCGACACCACGAGGGGCTTGTCGTACGCCAGCCGCCACGTCAACTCATCCGCCCGGGCCGGCTTGCCCTCGTACCACCCGACGTACTCGTTGACGCCCTGAACGTCGAGGTCGGCCGCGAGCGGGTCGTCCACGACGACCGTGTCGCCGCGGGTCTCCTTGAAGAGGGCGGCCGTGACGAGCCGCGTCGGGTCGAGATCGCGGACGGTCCCGATCAGCCCGCGCAGGAACGCGAGCCGGGCGTCGGTCTGGGGCGTCTCATTCGCCACGCTCCACAGGACGACGGCCGCCCGGTTCTTGTCGCGCGTGACGAGCTCGGTGAGCTGGCGCTCGGCGCGGGCGTACGTCGCCGGGTTCTCCCAGTCGATGGCCCAGTAGACCGGGACCTCGGCCCACAACAGGATGCCCAGGCTGTCGGCCAGCTCGACCGTGTGCGCGTTGTGCGGGTAGTGGGCCAGGCGGACGAAGTTGGCGTTCATCTCGCGCGCCCAGCCGAACAGCGTCGCCGCGTGCTCGGGCGCGAACGCGCGTCCGCCGCCGGGCCGCTCCTCGTGCATCGAGATGCCGCGCAGGAAGATGGGCTCGCCGTTGAGCAGGATCTCGGTCCCCCGCGTCTCGACGGTACGGAAGCCGATCCGCTCGGCCGTCCGGTCGAGGCGGTCGCCCCCGGCCTCGGCCACGACCTCGACGGCGTGGCGGTGCGGGTCGTCCGGGCTCCACCGGCGCAGGCCGGATGCGTCGAGCCGGAACGCCGCGCGACCGTCGGCGCTCGCCGTGGCCGTGGCGGACCGGCCGTCGACGGTGATGCGGACCGTCGCGCCGGCCGCGCGGGCGCCGTCGAGCTGGACCCAGCCGGCGATCTCGTCCGGCGCCTCCGAATCGAGTTGAACGAACGTGTCCCGAATGAACGTGGCCGGCACCTCGACCAGCGCCACGTCGCGCGTGAGCCCGCCGTAGTTCCACCAGTCCGTCGCCAGCGTCGGCACGGCGTCGCGGCGGCGGCGGTTGTGCACCTTGAGCACGAGCGACTGCGGGCCGCCGGTGAGCGCGTCGGTGAGCTCGAACTGGAACGGCGTGAACCCGCCCTCGTGGCCGCCGAGCGGCGCCCCCCCGAGCCAGCCCAGCGTCTCGTAGTTGGCCCCGCCGACGTGCAAGAACACGCGGCGGCCGGCCGCGCGGTCGGCGTCGGTCCGGGGGTCCTCGACCTCGCGCTGGTACCAGACGGTCCCCTCGTAGAGGAAGAGGTCAGGCGCCTGCGTGTTCCAGTCGCCCGGAACGTGGAGGCGGCGCGAGGTCGGGTAGTGGTATTCGAGCCGGTCCGTCGGGTCCGTGACGCGGGCGTCGTTGCCGTACATGTCGCGCCGGGCCGGGTCCATCGGCTCGAGCGTCAGGATGTTGCGGTAGCCCGTCTCGTACGGGTCCACGACGGCGGCCCACGACCCGTGGAGCGACGTCGTCTCGCGCACGCCGACGTTGGTGATCAGCGGGGCCGACCCGGCCTCGACGGTCAACGGCCCGGGCTGCGCGCTGGCGGACAGGGCGAGGAGGGCGGCGAGGGCGAGCGGGCGCCCCGCAAGCGGGATCGGTGACATGGGCGGCGGCAACGGAGGGACGGGAAGATGGCTCAGGCTCCGCGCCAGCGCCACCGGCTACTCGTCCAGCGACGGCAGCACGATGCCGCCCCGCCCGTTGCCGTCGCCGGGGTCGAGATCGAGGACCGTCTCGAACGGCAGCGTCTCGACGCTGACGACTTCGAGCGACGCGCTGTCGAGCGTGAGCGCGACGCGGGCCCCCTCGGTCAGGCTGTCGAGCAGGGCCGGCGTGTACACGCGGAGCGCCATCTGCATGGCCGGCATCCGCCCTGGAATGGCCTCGTGGTTTACCAGCATGGCCTCGCCCCCGTACATCGACTGGACGTAAACCGCGCGGACGACGAGCGTGGCCGGGTCGTTGGCGTCGGCAGGCACGTCGTTACAGGCAACAATCGCCGCGAGGCCGGCCAGGAGGAAGAGGCGCATGAGGGTCCGGGGGGGCCGCCGTGGACGCCCCGCGCTCCGCCCGGTTCTCCCCCACCCCGGATGCCCAGGCTGTCCTACCCGTCGTCTGACAAAAACGACGACCCGTCCGGGTTGACGGCGTAGCGGATCGTGTAGACGCCGTCGTCGAAGCTCTCGACGGCCACCTTGGCGTAGCCCTGGCCGTCGCCCAGGCGGAGGAGGAGCGTCCGCCCCGGGATGGGGACGACGACCTCGCTCCCGTCCGCCCCCGTCCGCGTCTCGAACAGGCCGTTGCTCGGCCCGGTGCAGACCGCCCGGGGCGGCCCCGACGGGCACGGCGACTCGCCGTCGCGGCGGTACGAGACCGTGTCGACGAGCGCGTCGTCGACGGCCCCGAACGGCACGTCGAGCACGACGCCCACGCCGGCGCCGAGCCCGCTCGACCCGCCGTTGAGCAGGATCTCGGTCCCGCGGAGCGCGAGGTCCCACCGCGTCGTGGCCGAGTCGCCGGCCGGGACGAGGGGCGAGACCGCGGCCGAGTCGGGCGCGAGGTTGCGGAGCGAGACGAGGGTGAACCCCGGCCCGCTGGCGTCGATCCCGGCCTCGGTCCCCTGGAACGGCTCGGCGTCCATCGGGCTCGACCCGCACGCGCTCAGAACGGCGACGGCGACGGCAAGCAGGAGCGGTCGGGGCATGGGCGGCGTGGAAGGAGCCGCCAAGCTAGTCTTGCCGACTGGCCGGTGGCGGGGTCGCCCCGGGCTCAGCGAACGCCAGTCGCACGAACTCGAGGGGGAGCGTCGAGAGAGCCTGTTCCTTCAGGGCCTCCGCCCGGTCGGACTGGGGCGCGCCGTCGTAGAGGTCCGGGACGATCTGCGCGATGACGTCCTCGGCCGCGGCGACTTCCTCCGGGTTGAGCCGGTCTCGATAGATGTCCAGCCAGCGTTCGGCCTGAGTCCGGACGAGCGCGGCCCGGTTCTCGGGCTCGATCTCGTTAAAGACACGGACTTGCTCGGCGCGCGGGAGGGCGGAAAACTCGTCGTAGCTGATGGTCTGCGCGCCCGTCGAGCATCCGGCGAGGGTCGCAAGGGCGAGAAGAAGGGCAGGAAGGCGCATGATAGGAGAAGGAAGGTTCGAGAAATAGTCTAGGGTGCGGGCGTTGGCCCCCACTCCTATCTGTATGACCCACGAACGGGTATAACAGCGAATACGCTCGGGGCGTTCGTCCTCAGTACTACGTGCTCGGTCACGGTATGCTCCCGACCGTCAGAGTAGTCCGGAGGCTTAGGCACGACGATGTTGATTGTCGCCGTCTGCCCCGGCTCGACCGTGTGGTCCGGCCCGTCGAGGACTCGCATTCCGCAAGATGTACGGACATCGGAGATCTCCAACGCGACGTCTCCCGAGTTCAGAACTCCGACCGACACCATGTTGGAGTCGAGCGCCCCGTCAAACGTCAGATTCTGGTAGCTCTCCGTCGGGACTACGCTAGCGGCCATCTTGGGACCCGCGCCCGATAGCAGGACAGGAACAGCGAGCACAGCGGTGACTGCAATGGCTAGGAGCAAGCGGCGATGAGCGGGGGTCATGGTAGGGAGGGCTGAGTGAGAGTCCAGATGAGGAGGGCGCCGCAGCGGCCACTCCTGAATTCGTGAGGCACTTCTGATCGCTTGTCATACACTTCGACCCCGATGATGTCTTGCACGTCGAGAGCATCGATGTCGAAAGGGGGACCGGCCCGGGACTCGGACTGGACGAGGAGGCCGTCCACCCAGATACTGTAGTGGCACGAGCGAAACCCATCGGTCACGATTTCGAGCCCCCCCAGTGGCCGCTGAAGTCGAACTTTGGGCACCCAATCTAGGAAGTCGGAGGTCCGATTCGGGTTCGTGCCGAGGATAGCGGTGCGGTTGTAGTGCCAACCGCGAGCAGTCTGGGAGCGACGGTAGAATCCACTTGCCTCGAGTTCGGCCTGAAACCGATCAGCCTCGACTGCGACACCCTCAAGACGAACGGCAGGTGCCGGGTCGAGGGGAATCTCGACCTGCGCACCCGTTCCCGGGGGCAGAGTCACCGAGAAGGCCAGATCGGGGGTTCGAGGAAGGTGCGTTGTAATCGTGTACTGGCCAGAGGGTAGACCCGCGAAGATGGCTCGGCCTGAAGCGGCCGAGGTCTTTTCAAGCGTCCACAGGTCCCTAGACTGATCTGGGCCGATCCCACCAGGAGTAACCCTGAGGACAACACCTTCGAGTGGCGTCCCATCCGTAGAGTGTACGAGATCCACGAAGAGCGTGGAGAGTGTATCGAGTGGTGCATACTGAGCCCTCACTTCTGAACTGAAGGCGAGGACAACTGCCGTTGCGACCAAGAGGACGCGACTTCGAGTGACGAGTTCGTTGAGCATGACAAAGATGGAAAGCGTCGGACCCTGCGCGTGGGGAGGCTGTGCGTACCTCCCCACACGAGGACTTACTGTGTGACCGGCTCCCGCTCGCATCCAGGGAGGCCTGGATTGTACCAACACGGACCCTCGCCCCCTCCACCTCCGCCACCACCTCCGCCGCCGCCGCCGCCGCCGCCACCACCGCCCTGGGTGCACCTACCACCGTCGCATACGTACATACCCAAGAAGCCACACCCCGCTCCTGATGGATTGATGCAGTTGTAGCTCTGTTCGCAGGTTCCAAATTTGTAAACACACTCTCCACCATAACCAATCGAACAATCGTAATACCCGCATGTGAAGGACGACCCAATGCTGCAGATACAGCCGGAGCTACTGTTGGCCTGCGTGTTAGCCAAAGGGGATTTGGGGAGACCGTTCGTCTTCGACGTTGTCGTCATTGGCGGGCGGTTCGTGAGGCTGTCGGTGAGGGTGTTTACCGTTCGCGTGTCATACGCGATGGCCCGAATCTGCTCGTCGGAGAACACTTCTCTAGCACGACGAAGCCACTCGTCCTCGAACGTCTGGATACGTTCGAGGCGTCTCCCCTCGAGCTGTTCGCCCCACTCGCCGTGAGATTCTACAAACGTCTCCAGTTCCCGAATGATGCCCCTCTGCGCCGGAGTCAAGAAACTGGACGAAGCGATGTCGCTCACTCTACTCGTCCAAAGCAACTCTTTCTCGTCGGCGGTCAGCATAGTGAAGGCCAACTTCCGTTCGACAGGATTCTCAATGGTCTCCACAGCCTGGACGGCCGCAGTCGTGGGAACGGAGGTGCTAGCCTGTTGATCACATGCTCCAAAAACAAGGGCAGCGAACAAGAACGCGATGGAATGCCTAAACTTCATGGGGTAAGTGGGTCTGGTGGAGGCCGACGAACGGCTCATCCAGTGAGAGAAACGGTCTGACCCCGTCCCAACGGGCATCTAGGTAAGGGACACCCTGGATCGAGGTTTCCGAGCGTTCAAGTATATGTCGATACACATGTCTCATCATCCTCTCACATTCCCAATCGATGCGGGACTGCCCCCCCCCCCCCCTTAGTACTCAGGTACTACCGGAGTAGAGGCCAGGGACGATCTGTGCCATGACGTCCTCAGCCGTGACGACCTGCCTCAGTTCCAGCATGTCTTAGCAGACGGCCGGCCAGCGTCCAGTCTGAGTTCAGGTGAGCACGCCACAGTTCTCGGGACTGAAGTTGAACACGCGGACCTGCTCGGCGCGCGGGAGGGGGAGGCAGACCGGGCACCGAGGTGGCCGCGCCCCTCACCCTCTCCACCCTCTGGCGGGAGAGGGAACCGCAGGACACACCGAGGTCGTCAGGAGCGAGGTTGCGAGAACCCTGCCCCGCTGGCGGAGCGACCCGCGCGGCGTCACCGTCCGAACTCGCGCGAGAGCCGCTCGACGTAGGCCTCCCACAGCGCGCGGAAGTCGTCCGCCTGGGCCTCGACGAACCCGCAGTCGCCGCACACCCGGACCTGGAGGTCGGTGCGGACGGGCTGCTTCATCATCATGGCCTCCGGCCTCTTGTTCACGCCGACCGACAGCTTGCTGGCGCCATAGCCCTCGGCGTAGACGAAGGCGTCGGGGATGAGCGCGTCGGAGCCGCAGCGCGTGCAGCGGGGCGAGAGGGCCGGGTCGGTCTCGGGCATGTCAGCGGTCGAACTCGCGCGCGGTCCGGTCGATGTGGGCGTCCCAGAGCCGGTGCGGGTCGGCGGCGTAGACCTCGACGAACCCGCAGTCGCCGCAGACGAGTGCGCGGGTCTCGCTGCGGACCTCGCCCTTGAACAGGAGCGCGCCAGGCTTCGTGGCGAGCCCGAGCTCGGCCGTCTTCCGCATATCCGACTCGCCGCGGTCGATGACACGGACGTCCGGGACCATGGCGTCCGAGCCGCACTTGAGGCAGCGGGGCGTGATCTCGGGGGAGCGCTCGGGCATCACAAGACGGCCGTGCGGAACGTGTCGTCGGCGCGGACGGAGCGGGCGAATGCGGCCAAGAGCGCGACGGTGTGCTCGACGTCGGCCAGGTCAACGGTCTCGACGGTCGAGTGCATGTAGCGCATCGGGATCGAGACGAGCGCGCTCGGGATGCCGGCGCGGGACGTGAAGATGACGTCGGTGTCGGTGCCCGAGTACCGGCTCGACGACTCGTGCTGGAGCGGGACCCCCTCGGCTTGGGCCACCTCGACGAGTCGCGCGACGACGGCCGGGTGGTTGACGGTCCCGTGCGTGACGGTCGGCCCCTGGCCCAGCTTGACCTCGCCGTGCTTGGCCTTCTCGATGCCCGGCGAGTCCGTCGCGTGCGTCACGTCCAAGACCACGGCGAGGTCCGGGCGGATGGCGTGGGCCGCCATCTTGGCCCCGTTCCCGCCGATCTCCTCCTGGACCGCGTTGAGCGCCGTGACGGTCGCCGCGTGCTTTTTGCCGGACGCCAGCTCGCCCAGCACTTGTGTGAGCACGAACCCGCCCAACCGGTTGTCGAGCGCGCGGCCGGTGACGAGCCGGTCGGTCAGCATCTCGGCCGCGGCGGCGTAGACGGCCGGGTGGCCCACGCGGAGGCCGAGGGCGGCGACCTCCTCGGGCGACGACGCGCCGACGTCGACGAACAGCTCCTCGACCTTGGGCGCCTTCTCGTCCTTGTCCCGGTCGCGGAGGTGGATGGCCGTGTTGCCCAAGATCCCGGGGACGGCCCCCTTCGACCCCAAGAACACCAACCGGCGGGCCCGGGCGATCACGTGGTCGCTCCCGCCGATCCGGTCGACCCGGAGGAACCCGTCGTCTGTGACGTACTTGATGGCGAAGCCGATCTCGTCGGCGTGGGCTTCGAGCAGGACCGTCGGCGCGTTCTTCCGGCCCTCGCGGACGGCCCAGGCGTTGCCGTAGGCGTCGCTCTCGACGCGGTCGGCGCGGCCGTTGGCGCGGGCGGCCCAGAGCCGCTGGCCGGGCGCCTCGAACCCGGTCGGCGAGGGCGTGCGGAGGAGGTCGAAGAGGAAGGCGCGGTCGTCGTCGGTGATCGGCATGCGTGGGGCGTCGGGGGGAGCCGCCAACGCGCCAGGCCCCCGGCGGGGTTTCGAGGGGCGGGCGGGAACGGGGGACGAGGAACGGCAAACGGGCGAAAGGCGACGCCTGGCCGGCCGTAGGGGCGTGGCGTGCCACGCCCTCTCGGGGCCCCCCGCCTGCACAGATCGCCCCTCACCCTGTCCCTCTCCCACGGGGAGAGGGGACGCCGTCGGTGACCCCGCGACGCCCCCGGGATCGCCGGACCGTGCCCGGCGGTACGTTCCGCCAAACGCCTCTGACCCGATGCTCCGACTCGTCCCAGCCCTCGCGGCCGTCCTCGTCCTGGCCGCCCCGGGCGCGTGCCAGAGCACGCCGCCGCCGGCCCTCGACCTGCCCGACCGGCCGCTCGTGGTGATGAACCTCGCGGCCCACCCCGACGACGAGGACGGGCTCACGATGGCGTATTACCGCGGCCACCAAGACGCCGTCGTCTACTCCGTCGTCGCCACACGCGGCGAGGGCGGCCAGAACGAGGCCGGGCCCGACCTCTACGAGCGGCTCGGCGCCATCCGGACGGCCGAGACCGAGGCCGCCGCCCGGATCCTGGGCACGCGCGTCGTCTACCTCAACCGCTACGACTTCGGCTACTCGAAGCACGCTCGGGAGACGTTCTCGCAGTGGAGCGCCCCGAGGACCGGGTTTTGGGAGACCGTCGACCCCGCCGCGCTCGACGCCGACGCCGGCCACGACGCGCTCGTCGCCGACGTCGTCGCGCTCGTCCGCCGGTTCAAGCCCGACGTCCTGTTCACCAACCACGACACGACGACGGCCGGGCCCAGCGCTCAGCACGGCCACCACCAGGCCGTCGGGCTCGCGGCGCTCGAGGCGTTCTCGCTCGCGGCCGACCCGGACTTCCACCCCGAGCAGCTCGTGGCGGAGGGCGTCGACCTGTGGCAGCCGTCGCGCCTGTTCGTCCGCGTCGGCGGGTGGCGCAACGCCGACCCGGACGCCATCGACGTGACGGTGCCCGTCGGCGACGTCTGCGCGGCGACGCCCGTCCGCCCGGCCGAGCCGTGTGCCGACCGGGCCGTGGCCGCGGCGAGCCAACACGTGAGCCAGGGGTTCGACGTGTTCGCCCCCCGCTTCCGGCGCGAGACGACGACGTTCCACCTGCTCGCGTCGGCCGAGGGCGTCCCGTCGCTGCCGGCCGGGGCCACCGACCTGGCCGCCGGGCTCGCGCCGAACCCGGCCGCCGACGCCCTCGACCTCGCCACGCTCGTCGACAGCGGGCGGCTCCGGTCGCTCGACCTCGCGGTGTCGTCGCCGACCGTCGTCCCGAGCCAGTCGGTCTACGTGGACCTCGCGGCGCTCCCGGCCGGCCACACGCTGACCGTCCTGCCGCCGCCGGGCGCCCCGGCGCGCGGGCTGTTCGCGGCCGAGCCCGTGACGGCCACGGCCGGCGACGGCCGCCTGCGCGTCCCCGTCCCCTCCGGCACCACGCCGACGGCGCCGGCCTACCGCGCCCAGTACCGGACCGAGGGCGGCTCGGCCCCGCTGCTCTACGCCGTCCGCGACGTGGCCGGAGCGCTGGTCGCCGGCGGGCGGCTGCCGGTCCAGATCGTCCCGCCCGCGACGGTCGACCTGGCGCCGGACCCGATCCGACTCGTGCCGGGCCGCAACGAGATCCCGGTCGAGGTCACGGTCTACGACGCGGTCCGCGACACGGTCGACGTCGGGCTGACGGTCTACCGCGGCGACGCGGCCGTCACGTTCGCCGTCCGGCCCGTCGCCGCGAGCGACGGCCGGGCCGTGTTCGCCGTCGACCTGGAGGATCCTTCGGCGGGCTCAGGACAGGCTGCCGCGCCGGGCGCCTACCGCGTCCAGGCCTCGGCGCGGACGACCGGCTGCGGGCTCCCGTGGTTCATCGTCGAGCGGCCAGCGGCCGTGCTGCCCGACGTGGCCGCCGCGCCTGGCCTGCGCGTCGGCTTCGTGCGGAGCTACGATGGCACGATGGCCGACGCGCTCGCGGTGATGGGCGCCGAC
Source organism: Rubrivirga sp. (assembly GCF_965213695.1). Classification (GTDB taxonomy): domain Bacteria; phylum Bacteroidota; class Rhodothermia; order Rhodothermales; family Rubricoccaceae; genus Rubrivirga. The sequence goes on from NZ_OZ243912.1 coordinate 3,817,971, forward strand.
GTGGTCGACCTGGACAGCACGGCCCTCGACGCCGGCGACTTCGCCGGTCTCCAGACGATCGTCGTCGACATCCGGGCGCTGCTGGAGCGGCCCGACTTGGTCGCCCACCGCGACCGGCTGCTCGCCTGGGTCGAGCGCGGCGGCCACCTCGTCGTCGGCTACCACAAGTCGTTCGAGTGGAACGCCGACGGCGGGCTGGCGCCGTATCCGCTGGCGCTCGGCCGCGACCGCGTGACGATGGAGGACGCGCCGGTGACGCTCCTCGACCCGGACCACCCGCTCTTCACCTCGCCCCACGCCCTGACGGCGGCCGACTGGGACGGCTGGGTCCAGGAGCGCGGCCTGTACTTCCCCTCCGAGGTCGACGCCCGCTACCAGCGCCTGGTGTCGGTCGGCGACCCCGGCGAGGCGCCGTTGACCACGGGGTTGCTGCTCGCCGAGGTCGGCGCGGGGACCTACGTCTACTCGCCGCTGGTGTGGTACCGCCAGCTCGCGGCGCTCAACCCGGGCGCGTGGCGGGCCTTCGCCAACCTGGTCTCGCTCCCGCTGGTCGACGGCCGCGGCGCGGTGGGGGCCCGGTAGTCGTGGACTCGCGGCAGGTGTGGAGACTCCAGACCGGCGGATCCGTGATTCGTGATGCGTGACTTTTCCTATGGAGGATCACGAATCACGCATCCTCTCCGATACGGTCCGACGGAAACCGATCAATGCTCCACTCGCCCGACGCCCTCCGCCCGCCGGCCCGCTACGACGACGCCCGGCTCGACAGCTACGTCCCTCAGACCAACGGCCAGGCCGAGGCCCGCGACAAAGCCCGGCGGTTCGTCCGGCTGGCGCGCGTCCGGTACGGGCGTCCGTCGTGGATGCGGCTGTTCCAGCGCGACGACGGGCTCCGGGGCGGGCTCTACCTCGTCGGGCCGGTGGGGACGGGGAAGACGCACCTGCTGGCGTCGATCTGGCACGCGCTCGCGTCGCCGGACGACGGGGCGAAACCGGTGGCCTGCGCCTACACGCACTCGTCGGCGCTGCTGCGGGCCGTCGAGCCGCCGGAGGTCTACGCGGATCGGATCGCGGAGGCCGCCCGCGTGCTGTGCCTCGACGAGGTCGAGCTGGACGACCCGGCCGGGGAGGTCCGCCTGATCGCCGTGCTGAAGGCGCTCCGCGAGCGCGGCGTGACGCTCGCGGCGACGTCGAACGCCGAGCCGGAGAACTTCGTCTCGGCCCGCCAGGGACGCGAGCGGCTGGAGCGGTTTATCTCGGAGGAGTTCGAGCGCCAGTACCACGTCGTGTTCGTCGGCGGCGACGACTTCCGGCAGGGGTTGGAGAAGGAGGGCCGCGCCTGGGTCGGCGATGCCCAGACGGCGCGAGCCGCCATGCGCCGGGCGTTCGAAGCCGCGCCCGAGCCCAAGCAGTGGCTCGCGTTCGACGAGCTCGTCCGCTTGACGACCGAGGTCGAGCGGACGCGGCTGACGCGCGAGCTGGCCTCCGCCCGCGCCCTGTTCATCGACGGCATCGACGTGACGGACACCGACGCCGCGCTCCGCCTGCTCCGCGTCGCCGACGACCTCTACGGCCTGCCCGACCCGCCGACCCTGTTCTTCACCTCGGCCACGACCCCCGCCGACTGGTTCGCGGCCGATGGACGGCGCGGCGTCGAGGCGGCCATCGCGGAGAAGTTTACCCGGACCACGAGCCGGCTGACCGCGCTGGCCGAGGTCGAGCACGTCGGCGAGTCGGTGCGTCGGTAAGTCGGTGTGCCGGTGCCCCACCTCGGCGCTCCCGTCGAGGCACCCGTAGGGACACGGCGTGCCGTGCCCTCGCCCGACCCCCAACCGCGAGCGCGGCGAGCCGCCCCCACGAACCCGGCGCGCGGGGCGGCGTCCACCCGGCCCGACCTCCCTCCCCCATGGCCGACGTGTCCTCCTCCCGGCCCTCCGGGGCCAAGAACCCCGCCATCGTCTGCGTCGACGATGACCCCGAGGTGCTCCGGGCCGTGGCCCGCGACGTCCGCCGCCGCTACGGCGACCGGTACCGCGTGCTCCGCGCCGACACCGGGGCCGAGGCCATCGCTGCCGTCCGCGAGCTGGTCGGCCGGAGCGAGCCGGTCGCCCTCGTCCTCTCGGATCAGCGGATGCCCGGGCTCGACGGGGTCGGCCTGCTCGCCGAGGTCGCGGCCGTGACGCCGCGCACCAAACGAGTCCTGCTCACGGCCTACGCCGACACCGACGCCGCCATCTCGGCCATCAACGACAGCCGCGTCGACTACTACCTCCTCAAGCCCTGGGACCCGCCCGAGGCCGGCCTCTACCCGACGCTCGACGACCTGCTGGCGGACTGGCGCGGGGCCTACCGGCCCGGCTACGGCGGCCTGCGCGTGCTCGGCGACCGGTGGAGCGCCGAGGGCCACCGGCTCCGCGACTTCCTCTCGCGCAACAACGTGCCGTACCGGTTCGAGGACGTCGAGCGCGACGACGACGCCCGCGCGCTCGCCGGCGGAGCCGCGCTCCCGCTCGTGATCCTGGAGGACGGGTCGCGGCTGGAGGCGCCGGAGCCGCGCGAGGTGGCCGCCCGAATCGGGCTCCGCCAAGACGCCGAGCGCGAGTTCTACGACCTCGCCATCGTCGGCGGGGGGCCGGCCGGGCTGGCGTCGGCCGTCTACGGCGCGAGCGAGGGGCTCAAGACGGTGCTCTTGGAGCGGCAGGCGCCAGGCGGCCAGGCCGGCACGTCGTCGCGGATCGAGAACTACCTCGGGTTCCCCGCCGGGCTCTCCGGCGCCGACCTGGCGCGGCGCGGCGTGGCCCAGGCCGAGCGGTTCGGGGTCGAGATCCTGGCCCCGGTCGAGGTGTCGAGCGTCCGCATGGACGGCCCGTACAAGATCCTGACGTTGGACGACGGCCGCGAGCTCTCGTGCCACGCGCTCATGCTGGCGACCGGCGTCGACTGGCGCAAGCTGCCCGCCGACGGCGCGGCCGAGTTCGAGGGCCGCGGCGTCTACTACGGCGCCGCGATGACCGAGGCGATGGGCTGCGCCGGCGAGCACGTCCTGGTTATCGGCGCCGGCAACTCGGCCGGCCAGGGCGCCCTTCACTTTGCCGACTACGCCGACCGCGTGACCGTCGTCGTGCGGGGCGACAGTCTGGCCAAGAGCATGAGCCAGTACCTCGTCGACCGGATCGAGGCGCACCCCCGCATCGACGTCCGCCTGACCACCGAGGCGACGGCGCTCGACGGCGACGGCCATCTCCAACACGTCACGCTCACGGACTGCGCGACGGGCGAGGCCGAGGTCGTCGAGACGAGCTTCCTGTTCGTCTTCATCGGCGCGGCGCCCCACACCGGGTGGCTGCCCGACGCCGTCGCCCGCGACCGGCGCGGGTTCGTCCGCACCGGGCCCGACCTGACCGAGGCCGACCTGGCGGAGTGGCCGCTTGAACGGGCCCCGTTCCTCTTAGAGACGAGCGTGCCCGGCGTGTTCGTGGCCGGCGACGTCCGCGCCGAGTCGGTCAAGCGCGTGGCCTCGGCCGTCGGCGAGGGCTCGGTGGCCGTCGCGTTTGTGCATCAGCACCTGTCTGAGTTATGAGTGAAGGGTGATGCTTGAAGAGCCCATCACCCTTCCCCCTTTACCCATCCCCCATGATTTCCGGCCTCCACCACGTCACCGCCATCTGCGGTCCCGCCCAGGCCAACGTCGACACCTACGCCGGGACGCTGGGGCTGAGGCTCGTCAAGCAGACCGTCAACTTCGACGACCCCGGCACAACCCACCTCTACTACGCCGACGGCGACGCGCGGCCGGGCTCGGTCCTGACCTTCTTCCCGTGGCCCTCCGACGGGATGCGAGGCCGCGTCGGCGCGGGGCAGGCGACGGCGACGGCCTACGCGGTGGCCCCGGGCGCGCTGTCGCAGTGGCTCGACCGGCTCCCCGGCGCCGCCCTCCAGGTGGCCCCGCCGACGGCCCGGTTCGGCCAGAACGTCTTGACGCTCCGCGACCCGGACGGGCTGGTGATCGAGCTGATCGAGACCGACGACGCCAGCGGGCAGTGGGCCGGGGGGCCGGTTCCGGAGTCGATGGCCCTCGGTGCGTTCCACAGCGTCACGCTGTGCTCGTACGACCCGGACGCGACGGCACACGTGCTGACGGAGGCCTACGGCTACGCCGAGCACGGCCAGGACGGCGACCGCCTGCGGCTCGTCAACCCGCGCGCCGACCGGGCCGAGTTCGTCGACCTGTTCTGCGGGCCCCAGATGCAGGCCGGGCGGATGGGCATCGGGACCGTCCACCACGTCGCCTTCCGCGCGCCCGACGACGACGCGGAGCTCGAGGCGAGGGAGACGCTGCTGTCGATGGGCCTGCGACCGACGCCCCAGATCGACCGCCAGTACTTCCGCTCGGTGTACACGCGCGAGCCCGGCGGCATCCTGTTCGAGATCGCGACGGACGGGCCTGGGTTCGCCGTGGACGAACCCGCCGAGTCGCTCGGGCGGTCGCTCCAGTTGCCGCCGCAGTACGAGCCGCAGCGGGCCGCCATCGAGGCCCGGCTGGCGCCGCTGGACCTCCCGTACTGAGCCCAGACGTAAGCGCGCGCCAGGGCGGAGGCGTCTCCGGGACTCTCCCCCTCCGAGCCGATGCCTTCTCCCTACGACGCCGTCATCATCGGCGCGGGCACGGCCGGTCTGTCGGCCGCCGTCCTGCTCGGCCGCTCGCGCCGCCGCGTCCTGGTGCTCGACGGCGGCCCCCCGCGCAACGCGCCCGCGCCCGCCGCCCACAACGTGTTCACGCGCGACGGGACGCCGCCGCTCGACCTGCTCCGAATGGCCCGGGCCGACCTCGCGGCGTACCCCAACGCCGAGGTCCGCGAAGGCCGGGCGGTCGGGGTCGAGGGGGCGGAGGAGGCGTTCGTGGTCGCGCTCGACGACGGCGCCGAGGTGGCGGCTCGGCAGGTCGTGCTCGCGACCGGCGTCGTGGACGAGTTGCCGGAGTGGCCCGGCGTGCGCGAGCTGTGGGGCGGCACCGTCTTCCACTGCCCGTACTGCCACGGCTGGGAGGTCCGCGAGCGCCCGCTGGCCGTCGCCATGAACGGGCCGGACGCGGCCGACCGCGTAGTCCTGCTCCGGGCCTGGTCCGACGACGTGGTCCTGCTGACGGACGGGCCGAGCGAGGTCGGCGCCGAGGGCCAGGCGACGCTGGACGCGCTCGGCGCCGAGACGGTGGAGGCGCCGGTCGCGGAGCTGGTGGGCGACGGCGACCAGCTCCGGGCGGTCCGCTTCGCGGACGGGACCGAGGTCGAGCGAGGCGGGCTGCTCCTCAGCCCGCCCCAGCGCGAGGCGAGCGGGCTCGCCGCCGCGCTCGGCTGCGAGACGACCGAGACCGGCCACGTCGCCGCGACGATGGGCCGGACGTCGGTGCCCGGCGTGTGGGCGGCCGGCGACCTCACCACGCCCCTCCAGTCGGTGGCCTCGGCCGCGGCCCAGGGGTCGACGGCCGGGGCGATGCTCAACCACGCGCTCGCCCACGCCGACGCGGAGGACCAGACCCACCGGCCCGGTGTCCGCTGACGCCCAGGATGTGTCGCATCCCGCTCGCGAGGACGCTGGAGACGAGCATGCGATAACCCTGGGGACGCGGGCTTCCCGACCGGCCACACGTTCCACAACCTGGCCGCTGGGCCCGACGGGGCGGTCGTGGTCGCGTGGCTCGACGGGACCGCCCGGGACCGCTGGCGCCAATCGCACCCCGAGACGGCGAGTGCCGGGCACCACGCCCCGATCCGCCTCGTCCGCGACGGCGAGCCCCACCACGCGGCGGCGTCGGGCGAGCCCGGGACCCAGCTCGTGCTGGCCCGCTCGGCCGACGGCGGCCGTTCGCCGACCCGGTCGTCGTCGCCGGCGGGACGTGCCAGTGCTGCCGGACGGCGCTCGCGGTCGCGTAGGCCGTTCCGTCCTGCGCGGCGTGGCGGCACCTCTTCGACGGCGGCGAGCGCGACATGGCGCTGGCCCGGTGCGACGACGGCGGCGCCACGTTCGGCGCGCCCGCCCGCGTTCACCGCGACGGGTGGGCCATCGACGGGCGCCCGCACTCGGGCCCGGCTGTGACGACCGACGCCGGCGCCGCCGTCCACGTCGCGTGGGCGACGGGCGCCCCGGACCGGGCCGGGATCTGGCGCGCGGTTTCGACCGACCGCGGCGCCTCCTTCGGCGAACCCTCACCGCTGGCCGTCCCGTCCCCGCTCGACCAGGTCCGGGCCACGACGGTCGGCGGCCAGGCCGTGTTCGCGGTCGAGGACCCGAGGACGACGCGCGTCGATGGCGACCAAGCCGATCTTGCCGCTGGCCCCGACGGCTGGCGCCTGGTGTGGCACGGCCCGGACGGGATTCGCCAAACCGACGCGGCCTCTTTCCGCCTACAAGCCTCTCTCCACCCATGACCCGCCTCCTCACCGTGGCTGCGGCCGCGGCCCTGACCGTTGGCCCCGCGCTCGCCCAACACGACCCCGCCCGCCTCGGGCCCGAGCCGGAGGGGGCCGGCGCCGACCGGGCGTCCGCCGAGACCGGCTTCTGGGTCCGCACGGCGGGCACCCAGATGCGGGTGATGCGGGACGGCGACCTGAGCGCCCGCGCGGCGCTGGACTCGCTGGCGCACGTGCCCGGCCTGTACGCCATCGGCCCGGTCGAGGGGTTGCGGGGCGAGGTCACGGTCTACGACGGCGTCCCGTCGATCTCGACCGTGGCGGACGGCCGCGTCGCCGTCGACGAGTCGTTCGGGCATCGGGCCGCGTTCCTGGTCTACGCGAGCGCCACGGACTGGCGGCCGGTCCCGGTGACGCGGGACCTGGACGGGCTGGCCGACGTCGAGGCGTTCGTCGAGGACGCGGCGACCCGAGCCGGGCTCGACCTCGACGGGGCGTTCCCGTTCCGGATCGAGGGCCACGCCGACACGCTGGTTTACCACGTCCTCAACAAGACCGACGACGCGCCCCACTCGCACGCGGCGCACGACCGAGTCAAGGCGATGTTCTCGGCGGCCGACGTGGGCGTCGACGTCGTCGGGTTCTGGGGCGGGACGGCCGGCCAGGGCGTGTTCACGCACCGCGGCGAGCGGACCCACCTCCACGCCCGCCTGTCCGACCGCTCGGCGTCGGGCCACGTCGACGGGATCCGCGTCGCGGCCGGCGCCACGCTCCACCTCCCCCGATGATGCGCACGCTCCTCCTCTCGCTCGTGCTCGCCGGCGCGGCCCAGGCCCAGCACCGCCACTCGGCTCCGTCCGACACGGCGTCCGTCGCCGAGACGTTCGTCGTGACCGGCCTGCGCGTCGACGAGGCCGACCCGCCGCCGGGGAGCGCCGTCGGCCGGGCCGGGCTCCGGTTCGCCGACGGCGGCTACGTGTCGGTCGTCCACGGGAAGCCGTACGCTCGGGGCCGCGTCGTGTGGGGCGGGCTGGTGGCCGACGGCGACGTGTGGGCCGCCGGCGCCCACCGCGCCACCGAGCTCGTGACGACGGTCCCGCTCGTGATCGGCGGGACGCGCGTCGAGGCCGGCGCCTACTCCCTGTTCGTCACGCCGGCGCCGGGCGTCTGGACGCTCCACGTCAACACGGCGTTGGGGATGCACCTCGCCGACGAGTACGACGCCGCGCTCGACCTCGCCACGGCGACCGTCGCGCCCGTCGCGCTGGCGGAGCCGGTCGAGGGCCTGACGTGGGCGTTCGCCGACGACGGCTCGGCGCTCACGCTGGCCTGGGCCGACCGCTCGGCCTCGTTCCCCTTCGCCCGCGCCGACCGATGACACGCTTGATTCCGCTCCTCGCGCTCACCCTCACCGCGTGCGGCGGGCGCCCCGACCACCTCGCGCCCGAGGACGACCTGACCGATCTCGACGTGGCCTTGGTCAACCAGGACTCGACCGCGTTCGCGTTTCCCGCCGCCCTCGACGGGCGCGTCGCCTACGTCACGGCCGTGTACACGAACTGCCCCGACGTCTGCCCGATGACGATGGCCCAGACCCAGAAGGTGCGCCAGGCGCTCGGGCCCGACGCCGACCGCGTCCAGTTCGTCGCGCTCACGTTCGACCCGGCGCGCGACACGCCGGCGGCGCTGCGGCGCTACGCCGAGACGTGGGAGATCGGGCCGGGCTGGCGGCTCGCGACGGGCGACTCGGCGACCGTGGGCCGGCTGATGGACCGGCTCGGCATCCGCGTCGAGGAGTCGCGCCGGGACACCTTCGCCGACGGCCGCGTGTACTACGCGCTCAGCCACACCGACAAGGCCTTGCTGATCGACCAGGACGGCCGCGTCGTCGAGACCTACGGCGGGAGCGCGGCCCCGCCCGAGATGGTCGCCGAAGACGTCCGCGCCCTCCTCTGACCCCCGTTCTCCATGCGCACGCTCTCTCTCCTCGCCCTCACGCTCGCCCTGGCCGCCTGCGCCGGCGACCCCGAGCCGACGGCCGTCGACGACCAAGTCCTCCCAGATTCGGACCCGTTCGCCCTCGACGCCTCGGCCACCGCCTTCGGGCTGTCCGAGCCCTACGCCCGCGCGGCCCCGGCCGGCGGCGTCTCGGCGATGTTCGCCCGGATCGAGAACCCGACCGGCGACGCCGACACGCTCGTCGCGGCGCGGACCGACGCGGCCGGGCGCGTCGAGATCCACCGGACGCAGGAGAACGCGGAGGGCCTGAGCGAGATGGTCCCGGTCGAGGGCGGGCTGACGGTCCCAGCCGGCGAGACGGTCGCGCTCGAACCAGGCGGCCTCCACGTCATGCTGCTCGACCTCCAGCGCGACCTGGTGGCCGGCGACACGCTCGACGTCGAGCTCGAGTTCGCCGGGCGCGGCGCCGTGACGGTCCGCGCGCCCGTCCGCGGGCTCTGATGGGGCCGCACGACGGACAGCCGCTCGTCACGGCCGGTGCGCCTCTCGCCGACGCCCCCGGCGCCGTCGTGCTGCTCCACGGCCGGGGCGACAGCGCGCGCGGCATCCTGGGCCTGGCGGACGAGATCGGCCGGCCGGACCTCGCGTGGCTCGCGCCCCAGGCGGCCGGCGGCGCGTGGTACCCGCACAGATTCCTGGCGCCGTTGGAAGCCAACGAGCCCGGTCTGTCGAGCGGCATTGAGGCCGTGCTGCGGGCGGTGGCCCAGGCCGAGGCGGCTGGAACTCCGCGAGCGCGCGTCGTGCTCGGCGGGTTCAGCCAGGGCGCGTGCCTGGCGCTGGAGACGGCCGCGCGCCACGCCGGCCGCTGGGGCGGCGTGTTCGCCTTGAGCGGCGGTTTGCTCGGAACGGGCCCCAGGCCAGCCGGCGCGCCGCGCGTCTCGGGCATGGGCGGCACGTACGCCGAGAAGGCGTTCGACTACGACGGCTCGCTCGACGGCGTGCCCATATTCCTCGGCTGCTCCGACGTGGATCCGCACATCCCGCTCACCCGCGTCGAGCGGACGGCTGAAGTACTCCACCGCCTCGGCGCCGAGGTGGACGCGCGGGTGTACCCGGGCATGGGCCACACGGTCAACCGCGACGAGATCGACGTGGTGAGGGTGATGCTCGGCGGGGTGGCCGAGGAGAGGCAAGCCGGTTAGGGAAATATGACCTTGGGCGGCGGGTGTTGCCTCCTGGTCAAGCCCGCCGTCCGCCCTCGGCACCTCGCAGTAGCGGGTCGTGCGCCGTACGCCTCACAGAGCTCTCCAGAGCTCGTCAGGCACCAGAGTTCATAGTCGATCTCGGCTGACTCCCCGTCGTTCCCTTTCACGACCGTCACCGTGATCTTGTTTTGTACCGGATCGGGGCGGTAGCTCGTGAAGATCGTGTCGTCTAGAGGGATGACCGCGACGAGCCGGACGGGCGTGTTTGGGGCCACGGTCCATTCGAAGGTCTCCTCAGTCCCTGTGTGGCGCGCCCGTCCCGGTGGCGCGTGGATGTAGACGCTGTTGTCGGAGGCACGTTGCAGCGAGACGGTGATTGGGTCGGGCATGGTGTGAGAGGAGGGCGTGAACTACCGGGGCGAACGCGGGAACCGGGGGTGGGTGAGGAGCGGGACGAGGGCGGGGTCGTCGGCGACGTCTTCGAAGGTGTGGCCCTCTCTGGCCGCCGCGCTCAGCGCGTCGAGAGCGGCGTCGGTGTCACCGAGGAGGGCCAACACCTGGCCAGCTTCGTACTGGACGCCGGGGTCGGCGGGCGCCAAGGCAGCCGCGCGTCGGACGTCACGGCGGGCGCCGTCTGGATCGCCGGTGCCCTCGCGGTAGGTCGCCGCGGCGGCGAGGAGGGCGGGGTCGTTCGGGTTGACGGCGAGCCCGACCTCAGCCTGGCGGAGCGCACCCCGCATCGCGTCGGTCCGCCGGGCACGGTCGCCCAGGTCCCAGTACGCTGAGGCGAGGTTACGCCACACGATGTGGTTGCTGCTGTCTTGTGCGAGCACTTGCCGGAAGCGAGCAGTGGCCCCTCTAGCGTTGCCCTTTTTGAGGAGGACCGTCGCGAGATTGAAGACGCCCGATGCGTCGGGGCGCAGGCCCACGACACGCTGGTAGGCGGCCTCAGCCCCATCGAGATCACCTGCTCCGAAGCGAGCCGCGCCGAGCCCGGAGTAGCCCTGGTAGTTCTCAGGAGCGAGACCGACGACGGCCTGGAACTGGGCGGCGGCCTCGTCGAGCCGCTGGTGACGGAGGAAGAAAGCGCCCAACTCGAACGCGCTTGTCCAGCGAGCGGGCGCACGGCTCAGGATCTCGCGGAGCGTCGCTTCGGCGCCCTCCAGATCGGACTGAGCCTCTTGCGCAGCGGCGAGGGCGCGGAGGGCGTCGGCAGAGCCGGCGCCAAGAGCGAGCGCGCGGCGAGCGTACCGCATAGCCTGGGGCCCCTCGCCGGTCGTCAGCGCCAGCTTCGAGCGTGTGACCAGAACGGCCACGTTGTCGGGGTCGAGGGCGTCCGCCCGGTCGGCCGCCGCCTGAGCGCGGCCCACCCAGCCGGGGTCGAGCGTGGCCTTATACCTCGCGAGCGCCGCCTCGGCGAGTCGCGCGTGGGCCTCCACGAACGCCGAGTCCACGTCGATGGCCTGCTGGAAAAAGTCGATGGCCCGGTCGAGGTCCTCGGCGTCGCGGTCGCGCTCCAGGTAGCCGATGCCCCGGAGGTAGTAGTCCTGCGCCTCGGGGTCGTCGGTACTCAGGGCGAGACGCTCGGCGTCATCGACGGGAAAGTCGAGAAGGTCAGCGACGAGCGTGAGGGCGCGGGCGCGGAGGCTGGCCTCGTCGGCGCGGGCGACGGTCAGCGTGCGGGACCCGACGAGGCGGGGCCGGTCGTCGGCCGTCGTGAGCGCGAGCGTCAACGTGAGCCGGCCGCCCTCGCGGCGGAGCGTCCCTGTGAGCGCGAGGGTGGCGCCGAGCACCGTGCCCGCTTGGCGGGCACTGGCCACGTCGAGCGCGCGGACCTCGGAGACGGGCACCACCCACACGTCGCGGTCCGGCGGCGCCATCTCGGCGACTCCACCTGCCAGCATCTCCGCAAGGCCCTGGGCGAACGCCTGCTCGTCGGCCCCGTCGGGGATGGCCTCGGGAGGCAAGATGGCGAGGTGGATCGCGTCGGGCAGGCCGGTCGCGTCGGCGGCCCGGACGCTCCACCAGCCGGCGGCGACCAGTCCGACGAGGATGACGGCAGCAAGGGCCAGCCCGAGCCGGGACCGCCGGAGGCGGCGAGCGACGAGGGCCAGCCGGAACGGGGCGACGGGAGCGGCGTCGGGTTGGAGGACGGCGTCGAGCGCGTCGCCGAGCGCCGCCGCGTCGGCGTAGCGGTCGGCCGGGTCCTTCGCGAGGCACCGCGCAACGACGGCGTCGAGCGCGGGTGGGACGTCGGCCAGGGTGCTGGGCGGCGGCGGGTCCTCGTGCAAGACGGCGTAGAGCACGGCGGCCTCGTACGACGCCGCGAACGGGCGGGCGCCGGTCAGCATCTCGTAGAGCACGACGCCGACGGCCCACACGTCGGACCGGGCGTCGGCGTCGCCGCTCGCTTGCTCGGGGGCGCCGTACACGACCGTGCCGGCCGTGTGGCCGGTCTTCGTCAGGGCCACGCCCGGCACCTTGGCGACGCCGAAGTCGAGCACCTTGGGCGTCCCGTCCTCGCACAGGAACACGTTGGACGGCTTGAGGTCGCGGTGGACGATGCCCCGGGCGTGGGCCGCCGCGACGCCGGCCGCCACGCCGCGCGCGATGCGGACGGCCTCCTCGGCGGGGACCGGCCCCCGCTCCAGCCGCTGGGCCAGCGTCTCGCCGTCGTAGCACGCGAGCGCGATGTAGGGCCGGCCGTCGGCGGTCTCGGCCACCTCGTAGACCGTGCAGACGTTGGGGTGGTCGAGCGTCGCCGCCGCCCGGGCCTCGACCAGCAGCCGCTCCTTGGCCGCCGGGTCCCGTGCGAGCGCGGCCGGGAGGAACTTGAGCGCGACCGTCCGCCCCAGCCGCGTGTCCTCGGCGCGGTAGACGACGCCCATCCCTCCCCGTCCCAGCTCCCCGAGGAGGCGGTAGGGCCCCGTCCGGTCCGCTGGAGACGAGGAGGCGAGGAAGGGAGCCGACGTGGCCACGAGCGATGCGAGCCGTTCCCGCCGAACATACGGTTATCCGGTTGTTCCAACCGAGGTTGCCCGTCCGTCGGGCAGGGCTATCGCGACCTCGGCGTTCGGTTCTCCGAGGCCACCCCCTTGTCATCCTGAGCTTGCGAAGAGCCTGCCCCCGCGAAGGCGGGGGATCTCGACGCCGTCCTCTCAGCCCATAGGGACCGGTGCCGACAGACTCGGCGGATCGTGCCGAGATCCCCTCGGCTTCGCTCAGGACATGCCGTCGCACGCTCAGGATGACACGTCGGGGAGGTTGCGATAGCCCTGGCCTACGGGCACTGCACGCGCTCGGGCTGCCGAGGCCGGCCCCGGTCGCCGTAAGCTCTCCGCGCGCTGACGTCTCCGTCTCCGCGCGCTCCGTCCCGTCCCATGCCGTTCGTCCTCGCCGCTGGCGCCGTCCCCTCGTTCCTGGTCGAGGTCGTCGTCATCGTGGCGGCGGCGGCGGTCGTGGCCTACGTCAGCCAGCGCGTCGGGCTGGTGCCGATTGTGGGGTTCCTGCTGGCGGGCGTCCTGATCGGGCCGAGCGGGCTGGGGCTGGTCACCGACCCCGAGCTGATCGACGCGGCGGCCGAGATCGGCGTGCTGCTGCTCTTGTTCACGATCGGGATCGAGTTCTCGCTCGACAAGCTCCAGAAGATCCAGCGGCTCATCTTCGTCGGCGGCGGGATCCAGGTCGGGCTGACGACCCTGCTCGTGGCCGGGCTGTGCATGGCGTTCGGCGTCGGGTGGCGGCCGGCCGTGTTCACGGGCTTCCTGGTCGCGTTGTCGTCGACGGCGATTGTGACGAAGCTGTTGGGCGACCGGGGCGAGACGAACACCGAGGTCGGGCAGGGGGCCGTCGGGCTGCTCATCTTCCAGGACCTGGCCGTGATCCTGATGGTCCTGCTGGTGCCGGCCCTCGGTGGCGGCGACGTGTCGGGCGGCGAGCTGGCGATCGCGCTGGGCACGGCGGCGGCCATCATCGTGTTCGTGCTCGTCGTCGCGCGGCGGGTGCTGCCGCCCGTCCTGGAGCACGTGGCCCGGACGTGCTCGCCCGAGCTGTTCCTGCTGACCGTCATCGCGATCTGCTTCGGGACGGCCTACGCGGTCGGGCTGGCCGGCGTCTCGATCTCGCTCGGCGCGTTCCTGGCCGGGCTCGTCGTGAGCCAAAGCCGGTTCTCGGAGCACGCCCTCAGCGAGATCCTGCCGCTCCAGATCCTGTTCTCGGCCACGTTCTTCGTGTCGGTCGGGTTGCTGCTCGACCTCGGGTTCGTGTGGGAGAACCTGGGGCTCGTGCTGCTGGCCCTCGTGGCGGTCACGCTGCTCAAGTTCGCGACGACGTTCGCGGCCATCCGCGCGGTCGGGCGGGCGACGCCGGCCGCCGCGGCGACGGGCCTGTGGCTGGCGCAAGTGGGCGAGTTCTCGTTCGTGCTGGAGCGGTCGGGGCGGGAGGCCGGGCTGGCGCCGCTGGGGATGGACGACGTGGGCGCCCCGCTCTTTATCGCGGCGACGGTCGTGTCGATGGCGCTCACGCCGGTCGCCGCGCCCTACGCCGGGCGGCTGGCGGCCCGGCTCCGGGGGAGGGCCGACGCGAAGGAGCCGGAACCGGCGCCCGTCGACCCGGGCCACTTCGCCGACCTGGAGAACCACACGATCGTGGCCGGCTACGGCGACGCGGCGCGCAAGCTGGTCCACGTGCTCGACGGCTCGGGCGTCCCGTTCGCCGTCGTCACGCTGTCGCCGGACGGCGCGCGCCAAGCCGAGGCCGCCGGGCTCCGCGTGCTCCGCGGCGACTACGCCAAGCGCCACATCCTGGAGGCCGTCGGGCTCGACCGGGCCAAGCTCTTGGTCATCCCGGACGACCGGCCGCAGCAGGCCCACCGCGTGGTGTCGGTCGCCCGGGCGCTCGCGCCGACGGTCCGCATCGTGGCCTGCGCGCCGACCGCCGACGCCGCCGAGGAGCTGGTCGAGGCCGGGGCCGACCGCGTGATCGCCGTCGAGCTCGAAGCCGTCGTCGGCCTGTTCGACGACGTGCTCCGGCACTACCGGGTCGCGCCCGACGAGATCCTGCGCCACGAGGAGACGCTCCGCCACGGGACCTACCAGGCGTTCGACCGCGACGTGATGGACACGCCGGCCGTCCGCTGCGAGCTCGACGCCGACTGCTTCTCGACGCGGTCCGTCACGATCCGGGCCGGCGCCCGCGCCGACGGCCAGTCGCTGGCGGACCTCCGGCTCGACGAGCGCCTCTTGCACGCCATCGAGGTCACGCATGACGGCGACCTCACCCGGGAGCCCGGCGGTCGGTTCGTCCTCCGGGCCGGCGACGAGGTCCTGTTCGGCGGCACGCCGCAGTCGTTCATCGACGCCGCCGACCTGTTCCGCACGTCCGACGCCGGCACGCCCTCCCTCCCCGACCTCCCGCCCATGCCCACGCAGCGCGCCGACTGGATCGACACGACGGCCCCAGTCCACCTCGACCCCGACCCGGACGCCGGGTGCTCCCACCTCGACCACGTCCACGACGTGACGCCGGGCACGCCGGGGTGCCAAGAGTGCCTCCGCGACGGCGACCGCTGGGTCCACCTCCGGGTGTGCCTCGAGTGCGGCCACGTCGGCTGCTGCGACTCGTCGCCGAACAAGCACGCGACGAAGCACTTCCACGCGACGGGCCACCCGGTCGTCCGCTCCATCGAGCCGGGCGAGACCTGGGGCTGGTGCTACGAGGACGAGGTGATGCTGTGACCCCGAGCTCGAGGAGAGCGTGGGGGTGCCTCCTCCCTTGAGGGAGATGCCTGCGCCAGCAGGCGGAGGGTGTCGGCTCGGGCCCACCACCCCGAGGCAACCCCCACCCCGGCAGAGCGATGCCAGGGTGCTCGTAGGCCGACCCCCCGCTCCCGCGGCTATCGCTCCGCTCCGTGCCGCAGGAGCTGTCCCCCTTGAAGGGGGACAGGTCGTCCGTCCGCTGAGCGGAGCGAGGGGCGGACGACCAGGGGGTCCACTCCCTCTCATGCGCGCCTACCCGTCCGGGAGCACCACCGTCACCGTCGTCCCGGTGTCGGGCGCCGAGGCCACCTCGAGCGAGCCGCCGGCGACGCCGATCCGGTGGCGGAGGTCGGTCAGGCCGAGCCCCGTCGGCGCCTGTGCGGCCGGCCGGGACACGTCGAACCCGACGCCCTCGTCGCGGACCGAGAGGTGGCAGCCCTCGGCGTCGCACCACGCGCGGACCCACGCCTCGGCGACTCCGGCGTGCTTGACCACGTTGAACAGGAGCTCGCGCGCAACGCGGGTCACCAGCGCCAGCGTCTCGGGGTCCGGCGCCTGCGGGCTGTCGATGGCCTCGAGGTGGACGGTCAGGCCGTGCCGCCGGCTCACGAAGTCGACGACCCAGCCGAGCGCGGCCTCGATCCCGTCGTCGGCGAGCGTCGACGGGTGGAGCTCCGTCGCGAGCAGGCGCGTCCGGACGATGGCCTCGTCGACGTAGTGATCGATCCGCTCGGCGACCTCGTCGGCGTCGTCGCGGCCCAGCAGCCCGACGTGGATCTTGACGCCGTACAGGATCTGCTGGACGTCGTCGTGCAGGACGCCGGCGATCCGCTCGCGCTCTTTGAGCTCGGCCTCGGAGAGCGACCGGGCCAGCGCCTCGACCTCGTCGGCCCGCCGCCGGAGCGCGGCCGTCTGCTCGTCGACGCGCCGCTGGAGCTCGGCGTTGAACCCCTCGACGCGGGCGAGCAGGTCGCGGACCCGGAACTGCTGGCGCCGCGACTGGACGGCGAGCGCGACGACGGACCGGAAGGCGACCGCGTGGATCGGCCGGTCGAGGACGGTCGTGGCCCCGTGGCTTCCCAGCAAGTCCGCCGCCCGGACGTAGTCCTGCGCGCTCCGCCCCTCGCTAACGAACAGGACGAACGGGACCTCGGACCAGTCGGGCTCGCCGGCCAGGACGTCGGAGACCCCGTCGATCCCCCGGAGACGGAGGGCCTCGGCCGTCAGGACCACCGCGCCGACGTCGGGCCGCCGGAGCGCGTCGCAGAGCGCGGCGGCGTCGGCGAGCGAGACGACGTCGAGCCCGGTGCCGCCGAGCGCCCGCTCGGCGAGCGCGGCGTCGCGCCCGACGGGCGCGAGCACGAGCACGGCCAGCCGCCCGGCCTCGGGCGACGCGGGCGGGGCGGCTACGGGGAAGGCACGGGCCTCATTCATAGCCGCTTGTGACGCCTCCCCCCGCCGGGAGGTCCGGCCTCCCCGTAAGGCGTTCCCCGGATCACCCCAGCCGCGCCATCCCCACCCGCTCGGCCGCGCCAGCGAGCACGCCGTGGTAGTCGGTGATCGGGTCGCCGACGGCCAGCCCGGCGTCGCTCATGACGAACTCGCGGACGCGCTGGTCGTGCCCCCCGCGCCGCCGCTTGACCACGGCGACGGCCTTGCGGATCTGGCCCTCGGCCTCGTAGTGCTGCAAGAGCAAGACGGTGTCGGCGATGTAGCTCACGTCGATCTGGGGCTCGGTCGCGCTCCCGATCAGCCCGTGCTCTGGGACCGTCACGAGCGTGACGACGCCGCGCCCGCCGAGGTACGCCAGCAAGTCGTGGAGCTGGCTCGCCGCCCGGTCCGGGCCGGGGCAGGCGTGGGTGAACCCGGTCAGGCTGTCGATCACGACCAGCCGGACGCCGGCCTCGACGTCGCGGCGGACGCGGTCGACGAACCGGCCCGTCGTCATGATCGAGGCGCTGAGCTCCTCGACGTGGAGCCGGTCGTCGTCGATCGCGCGGATGTCGAACCCGAGCCCGTCCATCCGGTCGAGCAGCGTCCGCTTCCGCTCGTCGAACGTGTAGATCGCCGCCCGATTCCCGGCCTCGGCGGCGGCTACGGCGTACGACGCCGCCAGCGACGACTTGCCCGTGCCCGAGACGCCCACCAGGACGCACGACGAGCCGGGGTCGAGGCCGCCGCCCAGCATCGCGTCGAGCCCCTTGACGTGCCCGCCCCGCGCGGTCTCGGCCGGCGACCCGTCCCCGTCGACCCCGTCCCGGACCGGCGAGCGGGCGTTCTCGTCGGCCCCCTCGTCCCGGAGCCGCATCGTCAGGCTCGGGTACACCTCCACCCCGCCGACGGCGATCCGGAGGTCGTGGTACCCGGTCGGGTTGTCGACCCCGCGGATCTTGGGGATCTGGAGCCGGCGGTGCACCTGGCCGTACTCGGGCGCCTCGCGCTCGAGCCGGACGACGCCGTGCATGATCGAGAAGACGGCGCTGTCGTCGGCGCCCTCGCTCTGGTCGTCCAGCAGGAGCGTCGTGATGCCGGCCGCGCCGAGCGCGTGCTTGAGCGCGAGGAACCGGCGGCGGCTCCGGAGCGCGTCGCCGGCCAGCAGGCGGATCTCGGCGGCCGAGTCGAGCACCAGCCGCGTCGGCCCGACGTCGGCCACCTTGGCGAGCACCGTGTCGATGATGTCGACCAGGTCGACGTCGTAGGCGTGGAACAGCGTGTGGTCGGTGGCGCCGAGGTCGAGCCCGCCCGACTCGGCGTCGAGCACGGTGACGCCGTCGAGGTCCCACCCGTGCGACGCGGCGATCTCGCGGAGCTCGACGGCCCGCTGCGAGAGCGTGACGTAGAGGGCGACCTCGCCGGCCGCGGCGGCGGCCCGGCAGAAGTGCAAGGCGAACGTGGTCTTGCCCGTCCCGGGCCGGCCCTCCAGCAGGTACATCCGCCCCTCGGGGAAGCCGCCGCCCAGCAGCTCGTCGAACCCGGGGACGCCAGAAGAAACCCGGGAGGGCTCGCGGATGGGCACGGACCTGTATGTGTGTGAACCGGAGTATAACGGTCCATCGCCGACGCCGGCCGGCCCAGCCCCGTCACCGACCGAGGGCGACAGGATCAGGCGAGCATCAGACGCCGGCCCTTCGGCTCCGGGACCTCGCGGCCCAGGTCGCGGGCAGTCTCGATCCACATCCGCATCACGGTCTCCGCGTTGGCAAGCGCCTCCGCGCACGTCTCGCCGCCAGCAGGTCCAGCACGTCCGACACGCGCACGCGCATCCCGCGGATGCAGGGGCGCCCCCCGCACTGCTCCGGGTCGATGGTGATGCGCTGGCGCCAGTCGGCCATGTGGGTCGGACGCGGGGTACGCTTCGGCGGTGCCTACAGGATAGCTCTCCTGAGCGGTTGGGCGACTGGCGGCCTCTTCGGGTCTCATCCTCTGCGGGTGCGAATCGCAGGCCAGAGTAGCCGACTGCTCCTTCCCCTTCACAACGGGTTGCCCGTAGGAAATGAAGCGCCCCCGGCCCAGCGAAGGACCGAGGGCGCGACTGGCGGTGGTTCCCGCCAGTCTGACGAGACGGAGAGAATCAGCCGCAGCCCGTCGACGACCCGCAGTTGGGGCAACTGTAGCAGCTCCCCGCGCGGACGGTGATCCCGCCGCAATTCGGACAGGCCGGCGCGTCGTCCTGGTTCTGGAAGGCACCCAGCTCGCCCGTCTCGGGCTCGGTCGCCAGCGCGGCCTCGGTGGTCCCGCCGACCAAGCTCGGCTGCCCGGCGTCGATGGCCGCCTGGGCGGTCGCGAACAGGTCGGCCTGGGACTGGTCCGAGGCCGGGCCGTGGCGGTCAGCCTCCGCCGCCACGGCTCGCGTAGGGTCCACGGACACCTCCTCCTCGGCCAGGTCCGGCGAGCCCCCGTCGCCGCCGCCCAAGAACTTGAGCGAGAGGTAGCGGAAGATGTAGTCCGTGATCGACTTGGCAATCGGGATCTGGGGGTTGTTCGTGAACCCGGCCGGCTCGAACCGGACGTGGCCGAACTTCGACACCAGGTCCTCCAGCGGCACGCCGTACTGGAACGCGAGCGAGATCGCCGTGGCGAAGCTGTCCATCAGCCCGGCGATCGTCGAGCCCTGCTTGGCCATCGTGATAAAGATCTCGCCCGGGCGCCCGGCGTTCCGGTGGCCCTCCGGGTACAGCCCGACGTGGAGGTACCCCTCGTGGCCGGCGACGGAGAACTTGTGCGTGACCGACGGCCGCTCGTCGGGCAGCCGCTCGCGGTGGGGGCGGTAGACCACCTTCTCGACAATCGTCTCGACCTCGCGGATCTCGGGCGTCCCGGCCGCGGCGCCGTCGCCCGACGCGCTCGCGCCGTCGGCGAGCTCGACCGCCTCGGTCTTGCCGCCACCGCGAGCGGTGGCCGTGTTGCCGCCGGACTGGGTCGAGAGCGGCTGGCTCCGCTTCGAGTTCTCGCGGTAGATGGCCACCGCCTTCAGGCCGAGCTCCCACGACTGCGTGTAAGCGTCGGCGATGTCCTCGACCGTGGCCGACTCGGGGAGGTTGACCGTCTTCGAGATGGCGCCCGAGATGAACGGCTGGCACGCCGCCATCATCCGGATGTGGCCGAGGTGCGAGATCGAGCGCTCGCCGTTGTGCGGCTTGAACGCGCAGTCGAACACCGCGAGGTGCTCCGTCTTCAGGCCCGGCGCCCCCTCGATGGTGTCGTGCTCGTCGATGTAGTCCAGGATCACGCGGGCCTCGGCGTCGGTGTAGCCGAGCCGAGCGAGGGCCTCGGGGACCGTCTGGTTCACGATCTTCATCAGCCCGTCGCCCTTGCCCGCGAGCAGCTTGTACTTGACGAGGGCGAGGTCGGGCTCGATGCCGGTCGTGTCGCAGTCCATCATGAACCCGATGGTGTTGTGCGAGACGAAGCCGTTGGCGACGTACGTGTTGCGCACGGGCACCGAGAGGTCGAAGGTCTCTTGCTCCCCGCTGAACTCCGCCAACACGATCTCGACGAACTGGAGCGTGCCCATGTCGAGGTACTGCGCCAGCTTCGACGCCTGGAGCTGCGGGTTCTGGTCGATGAGCCGGGTGGCCCAGGCGAGGTTGGCCTTGCCCTGGTAGCGCCGCACGGCGATGTCCTGGCGGACGACCGTCGGGAGCCCTTCCGACGTCGCGTAGAGGTCGTCCAGCAAGGCCGGGTGGCGGAGCGTCTGTCCCGTCGTCGTGCAGCCGGTGGAGGCGCCCAGCGCATCGGCCAGCACGCGCCGCTTGCGCTCGGAGACGAACCCGACGGTCTCGGCGAACGCTTGGCAGTCGGCGACGGAGGCGAGGCGGACGCGGTACTTCGTCCGGCTTCCGAACTGATCCTCGCGGGCCTCCTGTGCCCGGAGCGAGACCGCGATGTCGAGGCTCTCCAGAGCGGTCTGGGCCTGCCGAGCGAGGGTCTCGCTCACCGTCGTCAGTTCGACGACCGGTGTGCCGCCCTGGTTCGTGCTGACGGCCCCGTCGGCCTCGAACAGGCCGCGCAGGAACGCGGCCAGCACCGAGGTCCGGCTGCGGAGGACCGCCAGCGGGATCGTGGCGCCGACGGCGCCCTCGCCCGCGTTGCCCGTCGGCTTGGCGAACCCGTTGCCGTGCATCCACCGATAGAGTCGCCGCCCGTGGACGTGGAGCACCGAGCATCCCGTCCGCTCCTCCACGGTAGGCCGTGCGCCGATGGCCTCGGCCCAGCCCCCGAAGTGATCGAGCAGGTCAGGGTCGGTGTCGGCCACGACGAGGTGGAGGCCACCGCGCGCCTTCAGATACCCGTCGCCGGCGTAGTACCCAAGCACCTCGGCCGTGCCGTCGTCCAGAAGGTCCGGCAGCGAGAAGCGCTCGTCGCGTGGGTCCTGCGCCGGCGCGTCGGCGAGACGGACGAGCGGCTGGTCGGCCAGCACGTCGGCGTGCCCGCCGAGGCGGAGCACCGCCACGTCGCCCGGCCGGAGGTCCTCCATGCGCCGCCACACGTAGTCGCCCTCGGCGTCGATCACGCGGAGCCGGTGCTTCCACGTCCCCGTGATCTGGTGCCCGCGCGCCGTCTCGATGCGGTAGACGCGGTCCCGGCCGTTGATGAAGAACCGCGTCGCAGACTCGGTGCCTTCTTCCTGCACCACGGAGAGCGACGTCGTCTGCCACGTCTCGCCCTCGGGATCGCCCAATTCGGTGATCGGCAGCAGGCCCTCCGAGGAGAGCACCATCGCGTCGGCGGTGAGGCAGCCCGTCGGCGCGAGCACCGTCGCCTGGGCGTTCCGGTAGCCGTGCGTCTCGCCGAGCGCGACCATCCGGTCGGCCGACGCCTGGGCCGCCTCGCGGAGATAGCCCGGGCAACTCGCGTCGATCTCGGCGAGGGCGTCGCGGTGCATCCGCATGACGTCGAGCATCGGCTCGGCGTTGTCGGCGTAGCCGTCGAACGGGCCGATCTTTTCGTTGGCCGCGATCTCGGCCGAGCGGGCGTAGGCCTCGCAGTGCTCGATGGCCATGAGCGCCCCGGCGACGGCGCGGCCCTCATCCGAGTCGTAGGGCAGGCCCATCGACATCAACAGCGCGCCCAGGTTGGCAAAGCCGAGCCCCAGCGGCCGGTAGGCGTGGCTGTTCCGGGCAATCGTCGGCGACGGGTAGCCGGCGTTGTCGACCAGGATCTCCTGGGCCGTGATGTAGATCCGGGCCGCGGCCCGGTAGCGCTCGACGTCGAACGTGCCGTCGTCGCGCTTGAACTGCATCAGGTTCAGGCTGGCGAGGTTGCACGCCGAGTCGTCCAGGAACATGTACTCGGAGCAGTTGTGGACCGCCACGCCGCCCGCCACGAAGTGGTCCGTGACCGGCTCGGTGAGGTCGTAGACCGGCTCCTCACCGATGAGGTCGAGGCTGGCGACCGGGTCGGTCATGCGGTCGGCGTAGGCCGAGACGCGGGCGTTGAGCGCGCGGAGCGCCCCGGCCTTCTCACTTTCCGCCATGAACCCGATCTGCTCCTCGAACGCGACGCGGCCGGAGCGCGTGACGCGCAGGCTGTGCATCTGCTGGACGGCGTAGTCCTTGAGCCCGCCCTGCCCGTCGGGCAGCAGAGCGCGGTCGGTCAAGCGGCGGTTCCGGTACAGCTTGCTCTTGATCCCGAACGACAAGAGCAGCGTTTGAACCTGGCTCAGCATCGCCTCGCTCGTCGAGTCGAGGCCGACGTACTGGCTCTTGTCGCCGGAGTCCACGACCGTCCCGTCGGCGGTGAACAGGCCGCGGAGGAGGGCGGCCGTCGAGGCGCGGTCGAGACGGAGCGCGCGGTCACTGAGACGCTTGCCCGTGCTGCCCGCATCCAGAACGGCATACTCAGCGAGGAACGCCGTCACGCTGGCGGCGGCGGTCGCCACGGCCGCGCTCGTGGCGCGCTCGGTGACGGCGACGCCCGCGCGGTGCGTCCCGCGCTCGAACCCGTTGACGACGGACGCCGCCTTCTCGGCCACGGCCCACTCGGTCTCTTTGTTGACGGCGAGCGTGGCGACGCCCCCAGAGACGCACCCGTCGCCGAGCATCAGCCCGACGTACTCGGCACGGTCGTCCGCCAGCGCCTCGACGCCGAAGCGGCCGGGCATGAGCTTGACCACATCGCCCTTCATCAGTTCCCCGGCGGGCACGTCGCCCCGGTTCTCGGTCCAGACGCGGTGGTCGGCCGTCAGCTTGATCTCGTAGCCGCTCTTCGTGCGGAAGCGGTAGACCGGCTTGGTGCCCGTCTCGATCACGCGCGTCGTCCGGTGAAGCTTGCCGTCCAAGCCGACCACGCGAGGCGTCTCGCCGAGCATCGAGTCGATCCGCCGCAGGCCGTCGTCGGTCGCGACGAGCGTGTCGCCGGTGACGCACGGGTTGCTGCTGTTAATTGGCCCGTGGTTTTTGCACGTGTGCCAGCGCTGGATCGTGTCCTCGTACTGGGCGCCCGGGTCGCCGCAGACGTGTGTCCCCTCGGCGATGGTGAGCAGGAGGTCCTGGGCGTCGACCTCGTCGACGGCCTCGCCCGAGGTGACGGCCGTGAGCGGGAACGCCTCGCCCCGGTTGGCCGCCTCCATAAAGGCGTCGTTCAGCCGGACCGACTGGTTCACGTTCTGGAAGGCGACCGAGCCGTAGGCGTCGCCGTTGAACGAGCCGTCGTAGCCCTCCTCGATGAGGGCCCACGCCTTCCGCTCCTCGGTCTGCTTGGCCGTGACGAACTCCAGGATGTCGGGGTGCCACACTTTGAGCGTCTGCATGATGGCCGCCCGGCGCGTGTTCGAGACGACGACGCCGGAGCCGAACGGCGTGTCGTTGTCGCCGCTCCAGATGAGGAAGTTGTGGCCGGTCGCAGCGCTCTTGTCGTCGGCCGTCGGGCAGTCGACCTCGACCGAGTAGACGTCCATCTCGCCGAGCCACTCGACCTCGGTGACGCGGTGGTTCGAGGCGTCGAGCTCGGTCAGGAAGCCGTCGTAGCCGCCGAACTGCTCGTCGAAGGCGGCGCGGCGGCGCGGCTTCGAGTCGACCCGCCCGATCTCCGTCTGGTAGGCGGCGAAGAAGGCGTCGAGCGTCGAGATGTCGTGGCCGGCGTTGAGCAGCGTCCAGCCGACGTTCATGTAGCGCTGCCGGACAGCGGTCGTCTGGAGCTTCGCCGGACCGCGGTCCTCCATCTCCGCGCGCTTCGCCTCCCGATACGCCTGCGAGCGAACGGGGTCGCGCCAGAAGCGGCCCGAGCGGTGCATCCCGTTGTCTGGACCGTCGTGGTCGAAGCGAGGGTCGCCGGCCGCGTGCTGGAAGACGTGCTCGCCCGCCTCCGCTAGAGCCTCGCCGTGCAGCCGGGCGCGCTCGGCCTGCGAGACGACCTCCAGGTTGTCGGGGCGGTTGTTCAGCTTGTCGCCGTCGCGGTGGTGGACCGACATCCCGTCGAGGTCGTGGCCCAGCACGTCGGCGGCGACCATCCGGTGCAGGAGCTCGCAGCCCTTCTGGCCGTCGCGGAGGCTGACGCGGACGTAGCCGGCGCTGTGCGGGTCGAGCGTGCTCTGGAACAACCGCTGACCGGGCCGGAGGTCGCCCGCCAGCTCGAACGGGCCGCTCGCCAGCTTGACCGGGTGGTCGAACGACAGGTCGAAGTGGCCCTTGTCCGTGTGGACCCGGACGACCTCTTTGACCCCACTCTGCCAGGCCCGCGCCCGCTTCACCTTCATCCGCCCGGCCGGCGGGTCGTACGAGAGAGCCAGGAACGGCCACTCGCCCTCGCGCCCCGCCAGCTCCTCGACGGCCACGGGGCCGCGCTCCGTGTAGACCTTCGTCGAGGGTGCGAGGCACTTCCCGCCCGACTTGATGGTCCCGCCGGTCGCGTCCTGGACCTTCATGAACGACACCGGCCCCGACGGGATGCCGCCGCCCGAGAGCTTCTCCCTACTCGACCGGAGCTTCGACCAGTCGGCCCCGACGCCGCTCCCGAACTTGAACAACCGGGCGCTCTCGCCCATCAGCTGCCAGATGTCGTCGACCGAGTCCTCGACCGAGATGATGAAGCACGCGCTCGCCTGGGGCCGTTGGTACGGGTCGACATCGACGACCTCGCCGCGCTCGAAGTCCCACCCGGAGATCGTCTTGCCGCCCGAGTCGCGGACGCCGTACTGGGCGCCGAGCCCGACGTTGAACCAGACCGGGCTGTTGAACGCGCCGACCTGGTTCGTGCAGAGCCACGTGAGCTCGTCGTAGAACGTCTCGGCGTCGGCGTCCGTCGCGAAGTAGCCCTGGTCCTTCCCCCAGTCCGTGATCGTCCGCGTGACGCGGTGGACGAGCTGCTTGAGGCTGTACTCGCGCTGGCCCTCGGCCGGCGACCCGTTGCCACGGGCGAGGTCGCCGTAGAAGTACTTCGACGCGACGACGTTGACGGCGAGCGGGCTGAACGCCTCGGGGAACTCGACGCCGAGCTGCTCGAAGATGGCCTCGCCCGTGTGGTTCTTGATGGCGGCGTCGCGCGACACCCAGGTCACGCTGTCGAACGGGTGCTGGCCGGGGGTCGAGAAGACGCGGTCGATGACGAGGCCGCCAGCGGGGGACGCGGCGGGGGCGGGCTGGGCCATAACGGAGGGGGGACGGGGGGAGAGAGAGCGGCGGCTCCAGGGCCTCGCCCGGGGTCCCAGACCTCGGACGGCTCGAGCCGCCGGTGACTTCACGGGTGGGGGACGGGGCGAGCCGGGCCGTCCTCCTCAGGACGCGCGCTGGCTCCAGCCCGACGGCGTGAAGGCGCTTTGAAGCGGATCTCAAGTAACCCGCCGCACACGCTGGGGCGCAACCCTCCTCCGTCCACGGGTTATCCACACCGTGCAGGGACGGGTGCCCGGGGCCCTCGACCCGGCTCCCGCGCCACGAACGTCGCCAAGAGAGCCGGACGGCGCCCGTTATGCGGGTCCGCCCGCCCATAACGGACCTCTCCACTCCCGGCCCACCCTCTCCCCCGAGGACCGTTATCGGGCCCGCCCGGGATAACGGACGGCCCCCCGTCCGTCTCGGACCCCGGCCTCGACAGACTCGGGGCGGCCGACGCAAACGCCCCGCTCCTCTGGCCCGCGACTCCGGCCCGCAACCACGGGCTCGGCGACCGGGGCCGGGAGACCCACCGTGCGGCCCGACTCGGGCACGCCGGGCTCCGGTGCCGGGCCGGTCGAGGGCACGCGGCGCCGGCTAGAACTCGTCGTCGTCCGGGTCGTAGTCGATGTCCTCGTCGAGTTCGAGGTCGTCGTCGTCGTCCAGCTCGAGGTCGTCGAGGTCGAGGTCCTCGTCGTCGATCTCGAGGTCGTCATCGTCGTCCAGCTCGAGGTCGTCGTCGAGGCGGAGGTCGTCGTCGTCGGAGAAGTCGTCCATGAGAGGCGGAGGAGGGGAACCGTGGCGAGTCTACTGCGCGGCCTCCGACGGGGGCAAGCCCAACCGGCGCCGGGGTGAATCGGTGGGGAAAGCCACTACGAGCGCCCCGGCGGTCGGAGCCGGCGCCCGGTCGCCGCGTACCTTGCTCCCCTTCCGACTTCCGACCGTATCCGCCCATGTTCGACGACCGCAGCGCGTACCCCCACCCCGACGAGTTCAAGGTGGTCCGCCCCGAGTACTCCGACCCCGAGGACGAGGGCGACGACGTGATCGCCATCATCGAGATCGCCCCGTTCAAGGTCCTCGGCTACAGCGCGACGCGGCCCGGCGCCCGGCGCGCGGCGCTCTACGAGGCCGCCAAGAAGTACCGCTCGTACCACCCCGGCTACCGCGTCACGAGCCCGTTCCCGTCCGAGTTCGAGGACGAGGACGGCCAGACGTGGAAGCGCGTCCCGTCCGGCCAGCGGGACGCGCTCGGCGACTACCTGTTCACCGACGCGGACGGCGAGGAGGACTCGACCGACCTCGAGCAGATGCTGCTCTGGGACGTCCGCCCGGTCCCCGTCTTCGAGGACGACGACGAGTAAGCACGCCCCGCTGTTCATTCGGACGCCGCACTCCCGACCGGGTGCGGCGTTTTCTTTGGTCTCCCCTTCCGGTCCGCCCATGCCCGTCCGTCTCGCCCTCGCCGTCGCCGCGCTCGTCCTGGTGGGCGGGTGCGCCCCCGCCCTCACTGCCGCGTCGTCGACGCCGAGCGGGCAGGCCGCCATCGAGCGGGCCGTCCAGACCGCGCTCGTCCGGGCCGGGCTGGCCGAGCCCACGACCGGCCCCGTCGCCGAGACCGCGAGCCTGGTGGCCGGGCCGATGCTCGCCGACGTGACCCACCGCGGCGCCGCCGTCTGGGTCCAGACCGACGGCCCGGCCCAGGTCACCGTCGACGCCTTCGGGCCGGGCGACTCGACGCCGACGGCCTCCGCTCGCGCCGTCTCGGGCGACGACGGGACGGCGACGGCCCGGCTGTTCGGGTTGGAGCCGGGCACGGCCTACACCTACCGCGTCTCGGTCGACGGCGCCGACGCCACGCCGACGGCCTACGAGACGGCGTTCCGAACGCAGGCCCTGTGGCAGTGGCGGACCGACCCGCCGGCGTTCACGGCCGCCATCGGGTCGTGCTACTACGACAACGACCCGGCCTACGACCGGCCCGGCGACGGCTACGGCGGCACGACGGCCATCTTCGGCGAGATCGACGCGCTCCGGCCCGACCTGATGGTCTGGCTCGGCGACAACACCTACCTCCGCGAGGTCGACTGGTGGAGCGCCGAGGGGATCGACTACCGGTTCGGCCGGAGCCGCTCCGAGCCGGCCTTGCAGCCGCTCCTGGCGCGGACGGCCCACTACGCGACCTGGGACGACCACGACTACGGGCCCAACAACTCCGACCGGTCGTACGTCCTGAAGGGCGAGACGCTCGACACGTTCACCGACTACTGGCCCGCTTCCACGCGCGGGCTGCCCGGCGTCCCCGGCGTGTTCACCCAGTTCCAGTGGGCCGACGTCGAGTTCTTCCTGCTCGACGACCGGTACCACCGCGCGCCGAACGACGCGCCGGCCGCCGAGCGGACGATCCTCGGAGAGGACCAGGCCCAGTGGCTGCTCGACGCGCTCACCGCCAGCCGCGCCCCGTTCAAGGTGGTCGGCGTGGGCGGCCAGTTCCTCAACCCGATCCCCGTCTTCGAGACGTTCTCGGCCGTCGCGCCGGCCGAGCGCCAGCGGCTCCTGGACGAGATCGCCGCGCGCCGGATCGAGGGCGTCGTGTTCCTCTCCGGCGACCGCCACCACACCGAGCTGCTGAAGCTCGACCGGCCCGGGGCCTACCCGCTCTACGAGTTCACGTCGAGCCCGCTCACGGCCGGCGCCTCGACGTACCCGCTCCGGGAGGACTCGCCCGAGCGCGACAACCCGCTCCGCGTCGAGGGCACGCTCGTCGCCGGCGAGCGCAACTTCGGCACCCTCACCGTCCAGGGCCCCCGCACCGACCGGACGATGACGATGCGGACGTACGCCGCCGACGGCCGGATGCTGTGGGAGCGCGCCGTCCGAGCCCGCGACCTGGAGTACCCGCGGGGGGGTTGACCAACGGCCGGGGGATCTAGCGGTCGAAGCCGACGTACCGCCACAATGAGCTACCGAGCCGACTTCACCGTATACGGCTCCGACGGGCGCACTGTGTTGCTGGTCGAAGTCAAAGGGAGAACAGGCGCCGACAGCCGCTGGGCATCGGAGCTCCGCCGGAACATGCTCGGACACGGGGTCCTGCCAGCGTCGGACTACTTCTTGGTCGCGTTGCCCGACCGGTTCTTCTTGTGGCGCGGAAACGGGGACGCCCTCCGAGAGCCTGACGTGGTCGTCTCCGCGGATCCTCTGCTGGCCTCATACGCCCAAGACGACCACATCATCCCCGCCACGTGGGACGAGTGGGGGATGGAGCTGGTCGTCTTGTCGTGGCTCAACGATCTGACGAGCGGGCACGTACGCCCTTTTACAGAACAGACGGAATGGATTCAAACGACGGGGCTGCTCGACGCCGTACGGGGCGGGTGGGTCGAGGCTGAAACCGCTGACATCGCACCGTGACGGTCTACGTCGAGTCCAACTTCGTCCTCGAACTGGCCTTAGAGCAGGAGCAGAGCCAAAGCTGCGAGGCACTCGCGACGCTTGCAGGGGCTGGGGGTTTTCGCCTCGCAATCCCGGCCTACTCGCTTGCTGAGCCGAACGAGACGCTGCACCGTCACGGCGCGGAACGGAAGGCCATGACAGCAGCGCTTCAAAAGACGTTGCGCCAGATCGGTCGGTCGAAGCCGCACGCCGCCGATGCGACCCGCCTATCGGATCGTGTGAGCGGGCTGATCGCACAGAGCGTCGCAGACGAACGGAGGCGACTCCACCAGATCCGACGCCGTCTCGTCACGGCAGCGGACGTCCTCCCCCTCACCGACGAGGTCTTGCTAGGCGCTCAGCGAACAGAGCTGGAGACCTCTCTCTCGCCCCAGGACGCACTCGTTTTCGTCTCCGTGCTCCACGACCTCACCCGCCAGCCGCCGGCGCCTTCCCTCCTCCTGACACGCGACAAGGGGTTTGATCTCCCCGACGTCCGAGTAAGGCTCACAGAGCTCGGCTGCGATGTGATCGGGAGTTACGAACATGGGCTGGCGCGCGTGCGAGCAGCGTACGAGCTCTGAGCGCGTCGTTCGCGCCGGGGAGTGCCCACGCAGCGAGTAGATCTACTCCCCCCGCGTCCGAGGCGCCGGTCGCCGCCCGACGACGAACGGCTCGGGGTCGACGGCCCCGCCCCGGCCGTAGATGCCGAAGTGGAGGTGCGGCGGCGTGGCCGCCGCGTTGCCCGTGTTGCCGACATCGCCGAGCGTGTCGCCCACGGCCACGCGAGCGCCGGGCTCGACGAGCTGTCGGTCGAGGTGGGCGTAGTAGAGCGACCCCAGATCGGTCTGGAGCCAGACGACGCGCCCGCCGATCGGCGTCTCCTGGACGCGCGAGACGCGGCCGGCCGCTGAGGCCACGACCGGCGTTCCGCGGTCGGCGAAGATGTCGATGCCTTCGTGGCTCCGCGCGCCGCCGTCCCTCGCGGCGCCCCACCGGCTCCGGATGGCGTCCTGATCGACGCCGGCGACGGGGAACGCGAGCGACGGGTCGGTCTGGACGGCGACGGCGACGGCGCCCTCCGCCAGCAGCTCGGCGCGGACGACGAGGACGACGGCCTCGTCCCGCTCGGCGAATCGCTCGACGCGCAGCGTGTCGACCGCGACCTCCCATCCGCCCAGCCGCGCCCCCGACGAGTCGGCCGCGAACAGGTCGACGAAGACCCGGGCCGAGTCGGCGAGGGCGGGGGCCACCTCGACGGCCAGCACCTCGCCCCGGCGGAGGTCGATCCGCCAGCCGGCCGCGGCGACCGCGCCGGCGTCGGCGGTGAGGCCCGGCGACGCGGGGAGGTCGAGGGCGACCGGCTCGTCGAGGACGGCGACCTCGGCCTCGACCCACGCCCGGCCGAGACGGGTCGAGTCGAGCCCGGCCTCGGCGAGGGCCCGGGCGTAGCGCTCGGACGGGGCGGGCGCGGGCGCCAGCGGGTTGGGGTCCGGGCCGCAGCCGCCGACGAGCAGGAGCAGGAGAAACGCGCGCATGGCAGCTCGGACCCGGGCTCCGCGTGGCCGTTCCGTCGATCGCCGCCCTTGGCTTGGGCCCGGATCCGGCCTAGCTTGCGATAGCCGTTATGTATCCCGCCATGCCCGACGCCCCCCCGCCCCTCCGCCTGACCGTCGCCCAGCTCGACGCCCGGCTGGCCACGTTCGTCTCCGAGTACCTCAAGGACAAGAGCCCCGAGACACGGGGGACGTACCGGCGGACGCTCAACGAGTTCGAGCGGTACCACGCCGCGAGGGCGGCACGCCCGTCGAGCCGGTTCCGGTTCGTCGAGACCGATGTCGAGGCGTACAAGACGTACCTCATGGAGGAGCGCGAGCTCAGCCAGGTCTCGGTCAGCACCTACCTCACGGCGCTGCGCCGGCTGTGCGACTACCTCGTGGCCCGGGGCGACCTGGCCGAGAACCCGGCCCGGGCGGTCAAGGGCAACCGCCGGCCGCAGTCCCACACGCGCGGCGTGCTCACGGCGGCCGAGGTCGAGGCCCTCGTCGAGGCCATCCCTCAGACGACCGGGATCGGCCGGCGCGACCGGGCGCTCGTCGCGCTCATGGTGTTCGGCGGGCTCAGCGAGGTCGAGCTCGTCCGCGCCGACGTCGGCGACGTGGACCGGACGCTGATGGGGACGTTCCTGCGCGTTCAGGGCAAGGGGCGCCAGTCGAAGGACGAGTCGGTCCCGCTCGACCCGGCGGCCGTCGACCCGCTCGAGATCTACCTCATGGAGCGCGAGGGGGCGAGCCCGTCGGCCCCGCTCTTCGTCAGCCACGGCCACCGGAGCGCGGGGACGCGGCTCAACACGCGCTCGGTCCGGGGCCGGATCAACACGCACTTGCGGGCGGCCAAGCTCAAGCGGCGCGGGATCAGCCCCCACAGCCTGACGCACACGGCGGCCCTGATCTGGCTGACCTCCGGGATGCCCGTCGAGGAGGTCCGCCGCCGGATGCGCCACGGGACGCTGGAGACGACGATGATCTCGTTCAAGAAGCAGGGCCTCCTCAAGGCCGACGCGGGCGACGAGTGACACCGGACCCAGTTCAACCGGGTCTCGCGGTCGGAGACCGGGGACGGAAGACCCGAGACGGGCCGTTGTGCCCCGCCTTTGATTCCGTCGCCAGACTCTCTACCGTCCCCCGATGACTCCGCTCCCCCTTCCCACCGCCGACCTCGACACCGGCCGGCCGCTCGGCGCCCGGTTCGCCGCCCAGGGCGCGTGGACGTTCCGCGACGCCGCCCGGCTCGTCCACGCCCTCCCCTACGGCCGGACCCAGCGGTCGGGCCCGGAGGCCGTCTTGCGCGAGGGCCGGGGCACGTGCAGCACGAAGCACGCCCTGCTGGCGGCCCTCGCCGACGAGAACGGGCTCGACGTGACGCTCCACCTCGGCCTCTACCCGATGAGCGAGGCCACCACGCCGGGCGTCGGCCGGGCGCTCCGGGCGCACGGGCTGACGTCGGTCCCCGAGGCCCACGTCGTGCTCGGCGTCGGCGACGAGCGCATCGACCTGACGTGGCCGGGCGAACGTCGGCTGGTCCCACCGCTGGCACACGAGGAGACGATCCGGCCCGACCAGGTCGGCGCCTACAAGCGGGCGTGGCACCGCCGCCACCTCGACGCCTGGGCGGAGGCGGAGGGCCGCGACCCCGACGCCGTGTGGGCCGCGCGCGAGGCGGCCGTCGCCGCGCTCTCCCGCCGCTGACGTCGGCGCGGACGCCCACGGAGGTGCGGCTCGACCTTGCGCGACGCCCCCGCCCCATCCCATGTCCCTCACCCTCTCCGACGCCGACCGCGCCACGGCCGTCGCCGCGCTCCGCCGCTGGTCCGCCGACCACCTTGACGAGCCGCTCGGCGACCTCGCCGCCGGTCTCCTCCTCGAGTTCGTCCTTGAGGAGATCGGCCCGTCGATCTACAACCGCGCCCTCGCCGACGCCCAGCGTCACTTGGTCGCCCGCGTCGCCGACCTCGACGTCGAGATCGGCCTGGAGGCGTTCCCGGACTCGGCGCGGCGCTGACGGGCCGCCTACGCCGTCGACGGCCGCGTCACCAGGACCGCTTCGACAGGCGCATCGGCCTCCGCCTCGGCGCTGCCGGGGTACGGGTCGAGACCGGTCACGACGACCTGGATCTCGCCCCACTCGACCATCGACGTCTCGTCGTCTCTCATCATCGCGTGGGGGACGGTCAGGACGAACGGCTCGCCGTCGACCTCGACGCGGATCTGGGCCCGCCCGGCGCGGATGCAGTCGACGCCCTCGGGGCACCGGCTGTCCTCGACGACCTCGACGAACCGGACCGTGTGGCCGTCCCGGCGGGCCGTCTCGCCGACCTCCAGGCGGAGCGGCTCGCCCGCGTCGGGCGTGCGGCCCGCGTCGGCAGGCGCCTCGGACGGGTCGGCAGGCGTTTCCGTGGGGGACTGAGCCGTCGCGCAGCCCGCGGCGGTGAGGGGCAGGACGGCGGCGAGCAGGGCGGCGCGGAGCATGGGACCGGGGCAGGGGCGCAGACAACGCCCGACCGCCCCGGCCGGTGCCCTACCGGTCAAACGAGACGACGGTGACGACCGGCGTGTCGTCGCTCGGCGTCTGAGTCGGCTCCGGCGTCAGGCGGACGGCGAACAGGACCCGGTCGCCGACGCGGGCGCCCGCGTCGGGCCGCCGCTCGGGGTCGACCACCAAGAGCGTGATCTCCTGACCGCCGGCCATGAGCGAGACCCGGGCCTGGCCCTCCCAGATGCAGGCGACGCCGGCCGGGCAGCGGGAGTCCTCAACGACGTCGTCGAACGTGAGCGACAGGCCGTCGAGCGAGGCCGTCTCGTCGAGGGCGATGGAGACCTCGCCGGACTGGGCGTCGGCCGCGTACGTGTCGGCGTCGGTCGAGTCGCAGGCGATCAGGCCGAGGACGAGGAGCAGGAGGAGCGAGCGGAAGGCCATGGGGGTGCGGGAAGGAGGCGGGGAGCCGACGCGAAGGTAAAACCCGACGGGCGGTTCTCGTCAACGGACCGGCCGAACGGTCTGACGAACAGGCGGATCGGGCTAGAGCCGCGTCCGAACGCCGAACTGGTGGAGCCCGCCGAAGTCGCCCCAGTTCGAGAAGGCGTAGTCGACGGCCACGCGGCGCAGCACGATGCCGGCGCCGACGCTGACGCCGGCCAGGTCGAGCCGCCCGCCCGAGCGGAGGTCGGCCCCGCGGCGGCCGTTGTAGCCGGCCCGGACGGCGAACGACGACCCGAGCGCGAGCTCGCCGCCGACGGCGAGGTGGTCGAGCGTCCGGTCCATGAGCGACGAGTCGGCCCGGACGCCGCCGGCCTGCAAGTCGATCCCGGCGACGGAGACCGTCAGCGGGACGTAGCGGAGCCGCTTCGACACGACCACCCGGACGTCGAGCGGGAGCCGGTCGGTCTCGGTCCCGAACGACGACAGCATGGCCCCGACGTGGTGGACGCTCGCGCCCAGCACCCACCCCTGCTCGGGCACGGCATACGTCACGCCGACGTCGCCCGCGAGCGCCTGGGCCCCGGCGTCGTCGAGCGACGCGAACAGGGCGTGCGCCGCCAGCCCGACGCGGAGCTGGGGCAGCACCTCGCGCGAGGCCGCGACGGTCACGGCCGCCTCGCTCGCGCCGAACGTGCCCAGCGTCTCGCCCTCGGCCTCGGCGCCGGTCCGCCGCTCGAACTCGCCGTACGACAGGTAGCGGACGCCGCCGGCCAGGCTCAGCCCGCCCAGCCACCCCACGTCGCGGGCGTAGACGGCCGTCCCCGCGTTGACGTCGGAGACCAGGTTCGTGTAGCTCAGCGCGACCGTCCCGTCGGCGTCGGGCGTGAGGAGGGCCGGGTTGGCGAACGCCGCCGACGGGTCGTCGCTGGCCAGCGCGGCGGGCCCGGCGAGCGCGGCCGTCCGCGCGGAGACGTCCAGGCGAACGAGGTCGAACGCGGTCTGCGTCCGCGACTGAGCGGAGGCCGGGACGGCGAGGCCGAGCGCGAGGGCGGCGGCGAGGAGACGAGCACGCATGAGCGGAGAAACCGACGGGCGGCGGGCAGGCGACTGGGGACCGTCTCGAAGGGGCGTCTCGGTGCTCGGAGGGTGCGGCCCGAAGCTACACCGTCTCCGGCCCGTTCGCAGGTCACGCCCGACTGCCCCCGGGCAAGCGCGACCTCCCGGCCCGCCGTAGGGGCGACCCGGCGGTCGCCCCTACCCGGCGCAGGACTCTGAGGACGCGCCTCGTGCGAATCGGGGGCGAAGCCGCGCGAGCGGGCGCCTCCGGCCCGTTCTCGGTCGGCACCCCGGCTCCCGGCTCCTCGCCGGGAAGAACGCGCGGAAACAGGCCGGGCGACGAAACGGACGGGCCCTCCGCACCGTCCTTGACCGGTTCCGCCGAGGGCGGCACGTACCTTGTCCGAGGCCCCACGCCTCCCCTTTTTTCGATCCTCCGCATCTATGCTCAAGGCCCTCCAAAAGCTCTTCGGCGGCGACTCCAACGACCGCGAGCTCAAAAAGCTCTGGCCCCTCGTCGACGAGATCAACGCGCACGCCGAGCGGCTCCAGCACGTCACCGACGACGAGCTCCGGGCCCGCACCGAGGCGTTCCGCGAGCGGATCGCCGAGGCCGCCGCGCCCATCGAGGCCGAGCAGGCCGACGTCCGCGCCCGGCTCCTGGCCGCCGGCGGCGACAACGCCGACGCCGACCCGACGACCGGCGACACGCTCTCGGTCCGCGACCGCCAGGACCTCTACGGACGGCTCGACGACCTGGAGGGCGACTGGATCGACGCCGTCGAGGACGTGCTCGACGAGATCCTGCCCGAGGCGTTCGGCGTCGTCAAGGAGACGTGCCGGCGGTTTGTGGGCAAGACGTGGGAGGCCGGCGGGTCCGAGATCGAGTGGAACATGGTCCCGTTCGACGTCCAGCTGTTGGGCGGCGTGGTGCTCCACCGCGGGCAGGTGGCCGAGATGAAGACGGGCGAGGGCAAGACGCTCACGTCGGTGGCCCCGATCTACCTCAACGCGCTCGTCGGGCGCGGCGTCCACATCGTCACGGTCAACCCGTACCTCGCCCAGCGCGACGCCGAGTGGATGGCGCCGATCTTCGAGTTCCACGGGCTCACCGTCGACTGCATCGACAAGCACCCGTCGCACAGCCCGGGCCGGCGCCAGTCCTACCGGGCCGACATCACCTACGGGACCAACAACGAGTTCGGGTTCGACTACCTCCGCGACAACTCGTTCGTGGTCGACGCCGAGCAGCTCGTCCAGCGCCAGCACCACTACGCCATCGTCGACGAGGTCGACTCGGTCCTGATCGACGAGGCGCGGACGCCGCTCATCATCTCGGGCCCCGTCCCCCAGGCGTCGATCGACGAGTTCAAGGAGTTCAACCCGCCCGTCGAGAAGCTCGTCCGCGACCAGCAGAAGCTCGTCGCCGGCTACGTCTCGGACGCCGAGCGGAAGCTCCGGGAGGCCGACGAGATCGAGGAGACGGACAAGAAGCGGGCCCGCCAGCTCCGCGACGAGGCCGGGCTCGCCCTCCTTCGCGCTCAGCGCGGGTACCCCCGCAACAAGAAGCTCATCAAGCTCAAGGGCGAGACGGGCGTCGAGATGCTGATCCGCTCCGTCGAGGCCATCTATCTCGCAGAAAGCGCCAAGCGGATGCCCGAGGTCGACGAGCCGCTGTTCTTCGCGCTCGACGAGGCCCAGCACCAGCTCGAGATGACCGACCGGGGGCGCGAGTCCATCGGCCGGGCCGCCGGGACCGACGCCGACTTTTTCGTCATCCCCGACGTGGGCAGCGAGATCGCCCGGATCGAGGGGACGTACGCCGAGAAGAAAGCGGCCCTCGTCGAGTCGCTCAAGAGCGACGCCAGCTTGGACGAGGAGAAGCGCCAGCACAAGCTCGACAACGACTTGCGCGTCCTGCGCAACGAGGCCGAGGAGGCCAAGCGGCTGCTCTACACGCAGTACGCCGAGAAGTCCGAGCGCATCCACGCGGTCAACCAGCTCTTGCGTGGGTACACGTTGTACGAGAAGGACAAGGAGTACATCGTCCAGGACGACAAGGTGATGATCGTCGACGAGCACACGGGCCGGGTGCTCCCCGGACGCCGGTACTCGGACGGGCTCCACCAGGCGATTGAGGCCAAGGAAAAGGTCAAGGTCCAGGCGGCGACCCAGACCTACGCCACCATCACGATCCAGAACTACTTCCGGATGTACGCCAAGCTGGCGGGCATGACGGGCACGGCCGAGACCGAGGCCGAGGAGTTCAGCAAGATCTACAAGCTCCCCGTCGTCGTGGTGCCGACGAACCGGCCCATCGCGCGCGACGACGACGACGACCTCATCTACAAGACGAAGCGGGCCAAGTACAAGGCGCTCCTCGACCGGATCCAAGAGATCCACGAGACGGGCCAGCCGCTCCTGATCGGCACGGCGTCTGTCGAGACGTCGGAGCAGATGTCGCGCCTGCTCCAGGGCGCCAAGATCCCGCACAACGTGCTCAACGCGAAGGCGAGCCGGGCCCAGGCCGAGGCCCAGATCGTCGCCGAGGCCGGCCAGATCGGCGCGGTCACGATCGCGACGAACATGGCCGGGCGAGGGACCGACATCAAGCTGGCCCCGGGCGTCACCGAGCTCGGCGGGCTCGCCATCCTGGGGACCGAGCGCCACGACAGCCGCCGGATCGACTTGCAGCTCCGGGGCCGCGCCGGCCGTCAGGGCGACCCCGGCTTCAGCCAGTTCTACGTCTCGCTCGAGGACGACCTGATGCGCTTGTTCGGCCACGACCGGACGGCCAAGATCATG
Organism: Rubrivirga sp.; assembly: GCF_965213695.1. Lineage (GTDB taxonomy): Bacteria > Bacteroidota > Rhodothermia > Rhodothermales > Rubricoccaceae > Rubrivirga. The sequence continues at coordinate 3,855,164 of NZ_OZ243912.1, forward strand.
GACAAGCTCGGGATGGAGGAGGACGAGGTCCTCACCCACAAGTGGCTCACCAAGGGCGTCGAGCGGTCCCAGACCAAGGTCGAGCAGAACCACTTCGCGTCTCGCAAGCGCCAGCTCGAGTACGACGACGTGCTCAACGCCCAGCGCGAGGTGATCTACGACCGACGGATGCACGCGCTCGAAGGCGACCGGCTCCGCGGCGACATCCTGGACATGCTCTCGGAGCTCGTCGAGCGGATCGTCGGCGAGCACTTCGGCAACGGCGACCTGGAGGAGATCCGCGAGGGGCTCCGGCTCCACCTCGCCTTCGACATGGAGATCGACCCCCAGGTGGCGCACAGCCTAGGCGAGCAGGGGCTCATCGACCGGATCCTGGACGAGGCGACGGCCCACTACCGCCGCAAGCGGTCCGCGTTGGCGGGCCCGTTCTACACCTCCGCCAAGGAGATGATGGACAAGGCGGACGAGGACAAGCGTCCCAAAAAGCTCTACGTCGACTTTACCGACGGCCGCCGCGTGCTCCGGGCGACCGTCACGCCGGAGGCCGTCCTGGAGAGCCAGGGCCAAGAGATCAACGACGCGCTCGAGCGGGCCGCCGTGCTCTCGGTGATCGACGAGAAGTGGACCGAACACTTGCGTGACCTCGACGAGGTCAAGCAGGGTGTCGGGCTCCGCTCGTACGGCCAGAAGGACCCGCTCATCGAGTACAAGATGGAGGCCTTCAAGCTGTTCAAGGAGCTCGTCCAGACGGTCGACGAGGAAGTCGTCGGGTTGGTGTTCAAGGCCGGGCCGCTCGTCCAGGGCGACAGCCAGCGCCAGGCGGCCCGGCGCGTCCAGCAGGTCTCGAAGCCGCGCCTGGACGCCAACCGCGCCACGGCGACGCAGGAGAAGGCGACGCCCGACTACGCGGCCGGCATCGGCGGCGACGGCGCCTCGTCGGCCGAGCGCGACCCGACGGCCAAGGCGGCCCCGGTCGTGGTCGAGAAGACGGCCGGCCGGAACGAGCCGTGCCCCTGCGGCTCGGGCAAGAAGTACAAGCACTGCCACGGCCGGGGCTAGCCCGCCATCGGGTGGTTTTCTGATCGGGTGATCGGGTGATCGGTTGCCTCGATCATCCGATCACCCGATCATTCATCTCCCGATGCTCCGCAGCCTCTCCATCCGCGACTACGCGCTCATCGAGCGGCTCGAAGTCGAGTTCGACAGCGGGCTCAACATCATCACGGGCGAGACGGGCGCGGGCAAGTCGATCCTGCTGGGCGCGCTCAAGCTCTTGTTGGGCGAGCGCGCCAGCACGGAGGCCCTGCGGACTGGGGCCAAGAAGGCCGTCGTCGAGGGCGTGTTCGACAACGCCGACGAGGGGCGGTTGCCGGCGCTGTTGGAGGAGCACGAGATCGACCCGTCCGAGGGCGGCTACCTCGTCGTCCGCCGCGAGATCTCGGCGCGCGGCTCGCGCGCGTTCATCAACGACACGCCGGCCACGCTCGACGTGCTGCGTGAGGTGGCCTCGAACACCATCGACCTCCACGGCCAGCACGAGCACCAGTCGCTCTTGCGGACCGAGACGCACGTCGAGCTCCTCGACAACTTCGGCGGGTTGGGCGGGCTCGTCGACACCTACCGGAAGGCGTACCGGGTCGTGGCCGCGCTGACGTCGGAGCGGGCGGACCTGGTCCGCCGCGAGTCCGAGCTCCAAAAGCAGAAGGAGCTCTACGCCTTCCAGATCGAGGAGATCGACGCGGCGGCGCTGCTGCCCGACGAGGCCGACGACCTGGAGGCCGAGCGCCGGATCCTGGAGAACGCCGAGCGGCTCTACGAGGCGACGGCCGAGCTCTACGCCCAGATCTCCGAGTCCGACGACGCGCTCTACGACCGGCTCGTCCTGGTCCGCAACCAGCTCCAGGACCTGGCCCGGATCGACTCGGCCTTCGACGATACGCTCGCCGACATCCGCTCGGCCGAGATCGCGCTCAAGGAGGCGACCCAGTTTTTGCAGGGCTACAACGCCGAGGTCGAGTTCAACCCCGAGCGACTCGACGAGATTCGGGAGCGGATGGGCGAGATCGACTACCTCGAGCGGAAATACGGCGGGACCGTCGAGGCCGTCCTGGCCTACCGCGAGGACATCGGCGCGACCTACGCGCTGGCAAAGGACTTCGAGGGGGCCATCGCCCGGCTCGACGGCCAGATCGAGGCGGCCCAGGAGGCGCTCAGCCAGGCCGCGTACCGGCTCTCCCAAAAACGCCACGAGGTGGCCCAGCGGATTGAGGAGGCCGTCGGCGTGGAGCTGGCGACGCTGGGGATGCCCCACGCCCGGTTCGAGGTCCGGTTCGGGTTCCAGGACGACCCCGCCGGCTGGGTCCGGCTGCCCGAGGGGGCCCGCCAGCGGCCCGTCCAGGCGTTCCCGGCCGGGGCCGACCTGGTCGAGTTCCACCTCTCGGCGAACCTGGGCGAGGACCCGAAGCCGCTCGCGAAGGTGGCCTCCGGCGGCGAGGTGTCCCGGATCATGCTGGCGCTCAAGGCGATCCTGGCCAAGTCCGAGCGGCTGCCGATCCTGGTGTTCGACGAGATCGACACGGGGATCTCGGGCCCCATCGCCCGGCGCGCGGGCGAGTCGATGCACCGGCTGGCCCAGTTCCACCAGATCATCGCGATCACGCACCTCCCCCAGATCGCGAGCCTGGGCGACGTCCACTTCCTGGTCGAGAAGACCGTCGAGGAGGGGCGGACGCGGACCTACATCCGCCGGCTCGACGAGGCCGAGCGGGCCGAGGCCGTCGCCGGCTTGCTCTCGGGCGACGCGGTCTCGGAGGCCGCGCTCCAGTCCGCGAGGGAGCTGATCGAGAGCGGACGGCTCGACGGGTAGCGCCGGCCGCCCTCAGCCGGGGTAGCCGCCGGAGACGAACTGGCGGAGCCCCTCGGCCTCGCCCTCGGCCCGCTGGAGCCGCGCCCGCACCAGGTCGCCGATGGACACGACGCCCACGAGCTCGCCGTCGCGGAGCACGGGGAGGTGGCGGATCTTCCGCTTGGTCATGAGCGCGAGGCACCCGTCGACGCTCTCGTCCGGCCCGACGGTCACCAGGTCGGCCGTCATGACGTCGCGGACGGCCGTCTCGCGCGAGGTCCGGCCTTCGAGCGCGATCCGCCGGAGGTAGTCGCGCTCGGTGAAGATGCCCCGGAGCGCGTCGCCCTCGACGACCAGGATCGAGCCGACGTTGCGCTCGACCATCCGGCCGATGGCTTCAAAGACGGTGGCGTCGGGACCGATGGTGACGAGGTCGGTCGGGCTGCGGCCGACGAGGGAGGCGATGGTCATGGCGCTGCGGGATAGGTGTCACCAACATAAGGGGTTCACGGCCGGATCTAGCAAGGCGAGCGCTCCGAACGTCGTGGGGACACGGCTTGCCGGGGTCATCCGCCGGGCCCGGATGCTCTTTCCGTCGCGGAGGGTGACCTTCTTCCAGTGAGACGCGGCGTTCTGATTCCCTTCCCCCGTCGCTCCCATGACTGCCCGCCCGTTCGCCCTCGCCCTCCTCGTCGCCGCGTCGGCGGCCGTCGCCCAGCCGAGCTTCAGCGTCGGCGGCCTCGTCGGGTCCGGCGGGCCCGACGGCGGCACGCCCGAGTTCCTCATGGCCGGGACCGTCGGCGGCGCCCTGGCCACCGGCCGCCTGTTGTGGACTGCCGACGTCGAGCTCGGCGCGGCCTCGCACACGACGGGCGGCGGGTACAGCTTCGACACCGAGGCGCCCGACCTCTTCGACGGCGGGACGCCGTGCCGCGACCTGAACTCGGGGCGGACCGTCTCGCGCAGCCTGTGCGAGGACACGCGCGCCGTCGCCTCGCTCTCCGCCGACGTGAGCCTGCTCGTGCCCGGCGTCCGCGGCTTGTCGGTCGGGGCCGGGGTCCGCGTCGGGTTCCAGCCGGGGCCAACCCTCACGGCCGGCTACACGGTCGGGCCGGGGCCCGTCGAGGGCCTGCGGATCGAGGGCGTGATGGCCCAGCGGATGGTGGGCGTCGGCACGTCGATCCTGTTCGGGCTGTAGCGCTGACGGGAGCCCGGCGGCCCGGCGGGCGTTCGGCCGAGCCCCCCTCGCCCCGCCATGTCCGGCCCCGACCCCGCCGCCCTCCGCTTCGGCCCCGACGACCGCCTCGACGACCGCGACCCGGCGGCCACCGACGCCTTCGCGGGCGAGGACCAAGCCCGTGACTTCACGGAGGACAGCGCCCGCCGCCTGGCCCGGGCCCAGCTCATGCTGGAGGCGCACGGGACGCACGGGCTGCTGATCGTGGTCGAGGGGATGGACGCGGCCGGCAAGGACGAGGCGATCCACCACGTGATGGGCGCCGTCGACCCGGGCTCGGCGCGGGCCCGCTCGTTCGCGTCGATGTCGGACGACGAGGCCCGCCACGTCTTCTTGCGCCGGGCCGCGATTGCGGCGCCCGCACGCGGCGAGCTCGCCATCTTCAACCGGTCGCACTACAGCCAGGTCGTCGGCGACCGCGTCTCGCCCGAGCTCCTGGACGACCAGTCGCTCCCGCCCGAGGTCGAGGCCGGCGCCGAGAGCGGCGCGCTCTGGGACGACCGGTTCCGACAGATCCGCGACTTCGAGCGGACCTTGGTCGAGAACGGGGTCGCCGTGGTCAAGCTCTTTTTCCACGTCTCGAAGGACGAGCAGCGGCGGCGCCTCCTGGAGCGGATCGAGCGGCCCGAGAAGCGGTGGGACTTTGGCAAGGCCGACATCGAGAAGCGCGAGCAGTGGGACGCCTTCCTCGACGCCTACGGCGCCGCGCTCCGGGCCACCACCACCGACCGGGCGCCGTGGTTCGTGATCCCGTCGGACCAGAAGTGGTACTCGCGGGCCGCCGCCGCGTCCGTCGTTTTGGGCGCGCTCCACGGTCTCCACGACGACTTCCCCGAGCCCGACGACGACCAGCGCGAGTTGTTGGAATGGGGCCGCCAGCAGCTCGAAAGCGACGACAGCTGACCCGGCCTACTCCGGGACCGGCGCCGCGTTGACCGTGACGGCGCCGAGCAGACCGTAGCCGCCGACGACGTTCGAGGGGAGGTCGATCGGCTCTTGGAACGGGTTGAAGTCCTCGCCGGCGGGGTAGCCGAACCACGCGATCTGGTAGGCCCCGAACGTCTCGGCGTCGACCGCGACGAGCCAGACAGCTTCGAACTCGGGCTCCTCCCTGCGGTCGGGGTGGATCAGATCGTGGACCCGGACCTTGAGCGACCGGGCCTCCCCGTCGAACACCTCGTCGGTGAACGTGGCGAAGCTGATGCCGTTGGTCGGGATCGTCCGGGCGCCGGCCAGGAGCACCGGGTCGGACGTGGTGTAGGTGAACCGCGTGTGCGGCACGCGGTAGTGGACCGTGGTGTCGCTGCAGGACACGCCGCCACGGTCGCAGGTCTGGTACGTGTCCGTGTAGGTCCACGGCCCGCTCACAGCCATCAGCGCGTAGCGGTCGCCGAGGCCGGCCGGGTCGCGGAATGAGACGGCGACGTCGCGGTCGACGCGGATCCAGCCCGGGACCTCGGCCTCGACCGGCGGCCCGACGTCGAGCGTGACCGGGACGCGGCCTGGGACCGTGACCGTCGCCTCGGCCGCGGGGTAGCCCGGCGCCGAGGCCCGGAGCGTGTACGTCGCCCCGGGCTCGACGACGACGTCCGAGATGAACGCGCCGCACTCGACCGTCACCGGCCCCGCGACCGGGTCGACCGGCTTGGAGTAGTCGGGGCACTCGGCCGAGGCGAGGCGGAGCGGGCCGAGCGAGGCGCCGTCGCGGAACAGCTCGGCCACCGTCCCCTGCGGGATCTCGAACAAGCCGTCGTCGGGGTAGCGGCCGTAGGGGTCGGCCGCGGCCGTGATCCGGACCTCGACCGTCGAGTCGGCCGCGAGGACGCCGTTGAGGGTGAGGGCCGGCTCGAAGTCGGGGAGCGGGACGTCGAGCGTCGGCGTGAAGTCGCAGGCGCCGAGCGTTCCAGCGAGGACCGCTGCCAGCAGAATGAGGGACGGGCGTCGCATCAGAACGAGAACTGGTAGGAGAGCGTCGGGAGGACCGGGAAGAGCGCCAGGCCCGTGAGCTGGCGGCGGCCGTCGTCGCCGTAGCCCCGCTCGAGCGTCGTCATGAAGGGGTTCTTCCGGTTTGTCGCGTTGTACACGTTGAGGTGGAGCGCGTGCGGGCGCGGGCCCCGCCGGAAGTGCCACGACACGCCGAGGTCGAGGCGGGCGGTTGCCGGCAGGCGGAAGCCGTTGCGCGGGCCGTAGTCCGTCTGTGCTGTGAGGTCGTTGCCGCCCTGGGGCCGGACCCACCCGGCGAGGTCGCCCCAGCCGTAGCGCGGCGCCTGGTAGAGCGCTTGGGGGAGCGTGACCGCGTCGCCGGTCCCATAGACGAAGGCCGCCGACACGTCGAACTTGTTCGAGAGCCGGTACTGCGCCGTGAGCGAGAGGTCGTGGCGGCGGTCGTAGCGGAAGGGGAACCGCTCGCCGCTGTTGATGGCGTCGAACTGGCGGTCGGTCTTGGCGAGGGTGTAGCCGGCCCAGGCCGTGAGCCGGTCGGTCCGGTGCTGGACAAACGCTTCGAGCCCGAACGAGCGGCCCTCGCCCACTTCAACCAGATCCTGCCAGTCGTCGAACGGGGCCGTGAACGCGGCGCCCTCGCGATAGGCCACCAGCCCGCGCATCTCGCGCCAGTACCCTTCCAACGTCCACGACGTCCGGCCGGACGGGAGCGAGCCGGCTGCGCCGAGCGCCGCCTGCCACCCGCGCTCGGGCCCGATCTGCTCAGTGGCCGGGACCCAGAGGTCGGCAGGGAGCCCGATGCCGCCGCCGGTCGTCAGGAGGTGGAGCGGCTGCTGGGTCGTCGCGAACGAGGCCTTGAGTGCGAGCCGGTCGGCGGCGCGGAACGACGCCGCCAGCCGCGGCTCGACGGACGGGTAGACGGTCCCGCCGACGGCGTAGAGCGCGCCGTGGAGGCCCAGCCCGAGCGTGAGCCGGTCCGTCACGCGCCACTCGTCCTCGGCGTAGGCCACGACGTCGACCCCGCTCGTGGGCGTCGTCCCGAGCGTCGTGTCCGCGGCGCCGGTCCCGACGAGCGAGAGGGCGCCCGGCGTGAACCGGTGGAGGCCCGCGCCGCCGCCGAGCCGGAGCGTGTGGCCGCGGCCCGCCGCGAGGTCGAGGTCAACACGCGCCGTGAGGTCGCGGATGCCCGAGCGGTACTGGGCCCGCGCCGTCGTCGGCTCCGGCCCACCCACGCCGTCCTCGATGTCGACGCCGACATCGAAGGCGTAGTCGCTGGCGGCGAGCGTGACGGCGGCGAAGGCCCGGGGCGAGAGCACGCGCGTGCCCCTCAGCGAGCCCGTCACGTTGCCCCAGTCCAGGCCGACCGAGGCGCGGTCTTGGGCACCGCCCGGCCGGGGCTCGGTGATGTCGGCGCCGAAGGCGTCGGTGCCGCGGTACAGGCTGAGGTACACGCGGTCGCGCTCGCTCGGCCGCCAGTTGAGCTTGGCGTTGAGGTCGTAGAAATAGGCGCGCGGATCGACCTGCTGGCCGTCGGTCTGGGCCGAGTTCCGGTTGGCGACGGCGATGAACGGCCGGGCCACGACATCGGCGTAGGTCCGCCGCCCGCTGACCAGGAACGAGGCGTTCTCACTGAGCGGGCCCTCCGCCAGCAGCCGCGTCGAGAGCAACCCGACCTGGCCGCTCACGCGGCGCTGGGTGTCGTCGCCGTCGCGCAAGCGGACATCCAAGACCGAACCGAGCCGCCCGCCGTAGCGCGCCGGGTACGCCCCCTTCGTCAGCTCGACGCGCTGGACGGCGTCCCCGTTGAACGTCGAGAGGAAGCCGAACAAGTGGTTCGAGTTGTAGACCGGGACGCCGTCGAGCAGGATCAGCGTCTGGTCCGGCGACCCGCCGCGGACGTAGAGCCCGGCCGTCCCCTCCTGCCCGCCGCGGACACCGGGGAGAAGCTGGACGGCCTTCAGCACGTCGGCCTCGCCCAACAGTGCCGGCAACCCCTGGACGTCAGCGCCGGTGAGCGCGACGCGGCCCATCTGAAGCTCGGTCTCGGGCCGGAGGTCCGCCCCGTCCTCGTCGGCCTCGACGACGACCTCGCCGATGCTGGCGGGCGCCAGCGCCAGGTCGAGCCGGCGGTCGGCGCCGAGCGCGACGGTCTCGGCCCGCGCCTCGTACCCGACCGAGCTGGCGACGACGCGGACCTCGCCGGCCGGCAGCGGCAGGCTGTAGAACCCGTAGGCATTCGTCGTCACGCCCCGGCTGAGGGCGGGCGCGTAGACGGCGGCGCCGGCCAGCACCTCGCCGGTGGCCTCGTCCGAGACGAACCCGCTCAGCGTGTGCGTCGCCTGGACGCGCTCGGCCGGAGGCGCGGGCGCCGAGCGAGCCGGGCGGGCGTCTACCGGAGCGCGGTACAGGGCGACGGTGCCGGACGGGAGCGGCCGGGACTCCACCCCGGTCCCCGCCAGCACGCACGCCAACACGGCCTCAGCCGGCTGGTTCGACGCGCGCGTCACCGCCGGGCACGCCGTCCGCTTCCCGGCGACGAGGTCGGGGGCGTAGACGAGCCGGAGGCCCCGCCGCTCGGCGAGGTCGCGGAGCGCGTCGTCGAGACGGGTCTCGGTCTGGGCCGAGGCGGGGGCGGCGAGCGCGAGCGCCAGCGCGGTGAAGAGAAGTCGAGTGGTCATCGGGCGAGCAGGGCGTAGCCATCGGAGCCGACGGAGAAGCGGAGGTCGAGGTAGGCGGCGACGTCGCCGAGCACGGCGTCGGCCGAGTCGGCGTCGGGCAGAAAGAGGGTGAGGCGGCGGCCGGGATCGACGCCCGCGCCCAGGCGGACCGCCCGCCCGAACCGCCCCTCGACGGCCGCGGCGACCGTCGCCAGCGGCGCGTCGACCACGGAGAACCCGCCGCGGCGCCACGCCGTCACGGCCTCGACGTCGGTGGCCACGGGCGGCGTCGGGGCGCCGGCGCCGGCCACGCGGCTGACCTCGCCCGGATCGAGCGTGACCGCGCCGCCGGCCGACCGCAGGCGGACCGACCCCTCAACGAGCGTCACGGCCGTCTCGTCGGTGCTGGGCCACGAAAGGACGTCGAACACGGTCCCCAGCACCTCGACCTCGGCGTTGCCGGTCTCGACCACGAACGGCCGGCCGTCGGACGCGACCTCAAACAGGCCCTGTCCGTCGAGCGCGACGCGGCGCGTGCCGCCCCACAGTCCACGCCGGAACGCGACCTCGGAGCCGGGCGCGAGCGCGACCGTGCTCCCGTCCGGCAGCGCGACCTCGGCCACCGTCCCCTCGGCCCGGACCTCGACCCGGCCACCGACGACGACGGCGAGGGCGACGACGGCCGCGAGCGCGACGGAGGCGGTCCACCGCGAGAGCCAGCGGGAGTGGTGAATGGGCGACCGGTTGGGGCGAGTAGTTGGGCGGGAAGCCCGCCGGGCTGGCGCCGCGATCCGTCCGCCCTCACCCTGTCCCTCTCCCAGGGGGAGAGGGGACGTCGTAGGGACCGAGGTGCCTATCCCGCCGTCGAGGGCGGCGTCGAGTCGGGCCCACGCGGCATCGGCGTCGGGCGCGGGGGCGTCGGCGGCCAGGCCGGCCACGGCCCAGGCCCGGGCGAGCGGGGCACGGTCGGGCGCGGCCTGGCGGTCGATCCAGGCGCGGACATCGGGGGGCGGAGCAAGGGGCATGGCGGGCACCGGGCTAGAGGAAGGCGTCGGGCGCGTGGCGCCGGAGGTGGTCGCGGAGCGCGGCGAGCGCCCGGCCGACGTGGTTCTCGACCGTCTTCGCCGAGCACCCCATCACGTCGGCGATCTCGGCGTGGCTCAGCCCGTCGAACCGGCTCAGGCCGAACGCCTCGCGCTGGCGGTCCGGCAGCGTCGCGAGCCGGTCGCGGACGAGCGCGCCGAGCAGCGAGGCCTCGGTCGTGGCGTCGGGGAGCGGGGGCGAGGCGGGCGCGTCCATCGTGTCGAGCAGGTCGCGGCGGCGGGCGTGGTCGCGCTGGCGGTTGAGGAGTCGGTTCCGCACGGCGGTGTAAAGGAGGGCCCGGACCGAGCGGTCGGGGTCGAGGTCGGCGCGGCGGCGCCAGAGCGTGAGGAGGGCGTCCTGGACGGCGTCGTCGGCCTCGGCGGGGTCGGCGAGCGTCCGGGCGTAGCGGGCGAGGTCGCCCCAGGCCGACCGGAACAGGGCCTCGAAGGCGGCCCGGTCGCCGGAGCGGACGCGGGCGGCGAGGGCCGAGGGGTCGGGGGTGTCGGTCATGGGGGACGGACGAGATACCCGCGAGCGGGCCGCTCCCCCCAGTCCATTCCGCACGGATCGTTCCGGCACGTCAGGGTCCCGGCGGTCGTTGGTGGGGCGGCCGTTCCCGGCGGACACGATGAGTCGTGTCCCGAGAGGTGCTGGCGCCCCCGACCGCGCCGTTGCATCTTGGCCACGACCCGCCACCTCCCCACCATGTCGCAGATCCCGCTCGCGGGGCGCCCGCTCCTCCTGCTCGCCACCCTCGCGCTCCTGGCGACGGCGCCCGCCCGCGCCCAGACGACGACGCTCGCGGGCGTGGTCACCGACGCCGAGACGGGCCAGCCCGTCGTCGGGGCCGGCGTCGTGATCCCGGCGCTCGGGATCGGCGCCGTGTCGCAGCGCGACGGGTCGTTCGTGATCGAGGGCGTGCCGGCCGGGACGCACGCCGTCCGCACCGGGGCGTACCGGTACCACCTCCAGACGGTCGAGGCCGAGGTCGGGGCCCAGGGCGGCGCGCTCGACATCGCGCTCGCGCCGGGCGCGGGCGTCGGCTGCGCCGTCGTCCACGAGCACGGCGAGGACGGCAGCCACATGACCGGCGACGACACCGAGGGGTAACCGGGATCGGCTTGTGGACGACGCGGGCCCGGCCGATCCTGGCCTTCCCCTCCCCCGCCGCCATGCGTGCCGCTCTGTTGCTCTCGGTCCTCGCGGTGTCCACCGCGGCTCAGCCCGCCGACACGGTCGCGACCGGCTGGATCGTTGGCGTGGTCACCGACGCTGAGACCGGCGACCCGCTCATCGGCGCCAGCGTCTGGCTGGTCGACACGGCCATCGGCGCGGCGACCGACATCCACGGCCGGTTCGCGTTTCGAGCGCCGGCCGGAGAGCACCTCGTCCGCACGGCCTATATCGGTTATGAGATCCGAGACCGCCGGGTCTCCGTGGAGCCGCGAGGGACGACCACAATTCGGCCCGCGCTGAAGGCGACCCTGCTCTGCGAGTGCGTCATCACGTTCGCAGAACCGGAGGCCATTAGCCACGGGATCTACCAGGCCCGCGTCGTCAGCTACTGGCACTGGGAGTCGTCGTGCTGCTCGGCCTGGATGGAGCGGAGCGCCGTGCCGGTCAGCCGCTGGGTGGCGAAGTAGTCGAGACCCGGAACGGGTCGATCTTCGGCCCATGGACTTCTACACGCTCCGCGCCCTCGCCTCCGAGTGGGACGCCCGGCTTGCCGGCGCCGTCGTCGCCGAGGCGTGGACGCAGAGCCCGCGCGAGCTCTCGCTCGGCCTCGACACCGACGCCGGCCCGACGACGGTCCGCGTCATCTGCGACCCCGCGCTCACGCTCGTCTTCCGCACCGACGGCGCCGGCCGCCAGCGCCGCAACACGGCCGACGTGCTCGACCGGGTCGTCGGGCGCCGCGTCTCGCGCGCCCGCGTGGCCGAGCGCGACCGGCACCTGTTCCTCGACTTCACCGACGGGAGCCGGCTCCAGGTCGTCCTGTTCGGCGCCCGCCCCAACGTGTTCTGGACCGACGCCGAGGGGACCGTCCGGGCCGCGTTCCTGGACGAGGCCGAGCACGTCGGCCAGCCCGCGCCGACGCCGCGACCGGCGCCCGAGGTGGCCACCGCCCAAGCGTTCGCCGGGCGCTGGCGCGAGCGGAAGACGCTGGCGCAGAGCGTGGCCGGAGCCGTCCCGCTGTTCACACGCGACCTCGCTGCCGACGCCGTGCGACGTGCCGGCCTCGACCCGGATGCGTCGCCCGACGACATCGACCCGGCGGAGCTGTTCGCCGCCGTCCAGGCCGTCGAGGCCGACCTGGCGGACCCTCGGCCCGTCGTGGTCTGGCGCGGCCCGGTCGCCGAGGCGTTCGCCCTCGTCCCCCCCTCCGACGTGCCGGACGGCTGGCGGGTCGAGACGTTCGAGACCGTCGACGCGGCGGTCGGCGTGTGGGCCAAGCGGTCGCTGGCGCAGCGGGCGTACCGCGCGCTGTACGGCCTGCTCGACAAGCCGCTCGCCGCCGCCGCCGCCCGCCGCCAGCGCTCGGCCGAGGCCATGCTCGACGAGCTGTCCCGGCCGTCGCGCGCCGACCGCTACGAGACGTGGGGCCACCTGCTGATGGCGTCGGCGGGGGGTCAGGGGCCGGGCTACGAGTCGATCACCCTCGATGACATCCTGGGCGACGGGTCGCCGGTCGAGATCCCGCTCGACCCGGCGCGGTCGGCCGTCGAGAACGCCGAGCGGTACTACGACAAGGCCCGCCGGACGCGCAAGGCGCGGGCCTCCGCCGAGGCCCGGTGGGCCAAGGTCCAGCAGGACGCCGAGGCCGCCGCCGACCTGCTCGCCCGGGTCCGCGCGACGACGACGGTCGCCGAGCTCCGCGCGCTCAAGGAGGACGAGGCGGAGGCGCTCGCCCGCGTCCTGGGCGCCCGGGGCGACGACGGCCCGGTCGAGCCGTTCCGCCGGTTCCCGTTGCCGGGCGGGTTCGAGGCCCTCGTCGGCAAGCACGCCCGGGGCAACGCCCACCTGACGACGCGCGTCGCGAGCCCCCACGACCTGTGGCTCCACGCGCGCGGCGTGCCCGGCAGCCACGTCGTCGTGAAGCGGCCCGGCCGGTCGACCGAGGTGCCGGCGCCGACGGTCGCCGCGGCGGCCCGGCTGGCGGCGTGGTTCTCGACGGCCCGGACGCAGTCGGTCGTGCCGGTCACGGTGACCGAACGGAAGTACGTCCGCCCGGTCAAGGGCGGGCCGCCGGGGCTCGTCCGCGTCGACCGCGAGGACGTGCTCGACGTGACGCCGTCGGCGCCGTAGACGGTCGGGGCGGAGACCGCTCGTCCCGCGAACGCTCCACGGGCCCCGCCGTCCGGCCCGGCGTAGGTTGCCGGCCCCTCTTCCCCGACCCCTCTCCGCATGACGTGGTGGCAAGCCGCGATCCTGGGCCTCGTCCAGGGCCTCGCCGAGTTCCTCCCCATCTCGTCCTCGGGCCACCTGGTGCTCGGCGAGTACCTGCTCGGCCTCGACACCCAGGCCGCCGACGACGTCACGTTCGAGGTGTTCGTCCACTTCGGGACGGCGCTCTCGATCCTCCTCGTCTACCGCGAGCGGATCGGGCGGATCCTGCGCGACGCGGCTGGCGCCTTGACGAACGGGTCGGCGTGGGCCCAGGCGATCCGCCCCGGCAAGATCGAGCGGGCCCGCGGCGATGCCATCGACTACGAACCCCAGCCGTCGGGCGGGCCGGTCCCGTCGCTCCGGCTGGCGCTCTACGTCCTGATCACGATGGTGCCGACGTTCTTGGGCTACCTGCTGTTCGAGGAGCGGCTCGAGGCCCTGTTCGGCGACCCCCGGTTCGTCTGCGGCGCGCTCATCGTGACCGGCGTCCTGCTCCTGCTCACCCGGCTCCGGCCGGACCCCGACGGCGTGCTCTCGCCGCTCAAAGCGGTCCTGGTCGGGATCGCCCAGACGTGCGCGCTCATCCCCGGCATCAGCCGGTCCGGCTCCACGATTTGCACGGCCATCTACCTCAACGTCGACCGGAAGGAGGCCGCCGACTTCTCGTTCCTCATGCTGCTCCCGGTCGTGCTCGGGGCGACGCTGCTGAAGTCGCTCGACATGGTGGAGACCGGGATGACGACGGGCGCGCTGCCGCTCCTCGTCGGGACGGCGGTGGCGTTCGGCTCGGGCGTGTTCGCGATCCGGGCGGTCCAGGTGCTCGTCCAGCGCCAGTCGCTCCAGTACTTCGCGTACTACTGCTTCGCCATCGGGATCGCCGGGCTGATCTGGATCTAGCCGCCCGTCGGCATCGGCGCGGCCGGGCCGATCTCGCGGGGCGCGACGCCCAGGAGGAACGCGGCGACCTCGCGGACCAACGTCTCGTCGAGCGGGCGCGCGGGGTCGGCGTACGAGCCGACCGCCTGCTCGAAGAGGGTGCCGCTGTCTTGGACCAGCACGTGGTTCATCCCGTCGATCAGGAGGAGCTGCGCGCGGTCGCTCGCCGCCGCCAGCCGCTCGGCCTCGTCGGGCTCGCCCTGCCGGTCGGTCGTCCCCTGGACCACCAAGATCGGGCCGTCGAAGGCGGCGGCCTCGGCCGCGGGGTCCCACGGCGCCCACTCGGCCAGCATCCGCTGGGTGCTCGGCGAGAACAACTGGTCGAGCGGGGCCGGCAGGTCGTCGGCGACCTCGCCGGCCTCGATGGCGTCGAGCGCGCGTGTGGCCGCGGCCCGCAACTCCTCGGTCGGGAGGCGGACGGGGTCGGCAAGCTGGCGGCGGAGGACGGCCGTCATGGGGATGCCCGGCCCGGCGATGGACACGACAGCGTCGGCGCGGCGGGCGTGGCCGGCGGCGAGCGCGAACAGGCCGCCCTCGCTGTGGCCGGCGAGCGAGACTGTCGAGAACCGGGGGTCGGCCTGGAGGCGGTCCGTCCAGTCGGCCACGTCCGCGACGAAGAGGTCGTAGCGGCCCGCGCCCTCGGCGTCGCCGGCCGCCTCGCTCTCGGCGATCCCCCGCTTGTCAAAGCGGACCGACGCGACGCCGCGCGCGGCGAGGGCGTGGGCCAGCTTGCGGAGCGTGGCCGGCCCCTCCCCGCCCTGGTTTCCGTCCCGGTCGGTCGGGCCCGAGCCCGCGATGAGGAGGGCGACGGGGACCGGGCCGTCGGCGTCCGGCAGCGCGAGCGTGCCGTGGAGCGTGCCGGAGGCCGTCACGACCGAGTCGGCGTGCTCGGTCCACGCCACGTTTTGGGCGCGGACGGCGGGGGCCAGCAGCGCCGCGGCGAGGGCGGCGAGGAACACGGAGCGCATGGTCAGGCGGAGGGAAGGCGGCGGGAGAGGAGCCACGAATGGACGGCCGAGGCGGCGAGGGCGAGGAGAATCGCGGCGGTCGTCAGCGACTGGTAGGCGCCGACGTCGAGGACCGGCCACAAAGCGGCCAGGCCGAGCGCGACGGCCACCAGCCCGTGCCCCGCCGCCCGGTGCGTCTCGGCCCACACCCGGCGGTCGCGGACCGTCCACGGCAGGCGGATCCCGATAAACAGGTTCGGCGGCAGCGCCGGCAGCGCGTTGCCGACCACGGCGAGCAGGGCCACCGTCGCCAGCAGCCCGACGCGGTGGGCCGCCTCGGCGTCCCCGACGAACAGGGCGCGGGCGGTCAGCAGCGCCGTCGCCGCTGTCACCACCGCCAGCGCCAGCCGGAGCCCGGGCAGCGGCTTCGCGTCCCACCGCGCGCGGCGGACCGGGTCGACGAGCGGGAACAGCACCAGGCCGGCGTAGAGACCGACGCCGGTGAGCGCCGCACTCAGGGCCAGCGGAGGGAGCGGCCGGCCGCAGGCGGCGCTGGCGGCGAACGGGAGGGCGAGCGCGACGAGCGCCGGCGCTTCACGGCGGAGGGAGGGCCAGAGCGTCACGGCCGGGCGGGGGCGTCGGAAGGCGAGGGGCGGGCCGCCAGCAAGCCGGCGATCCAGCCGGCCGCCTCTTCGAGGGCCGTCGTCGCGAGCGTGTAGCGGACGAACCGGCCGTCCTTCTCGGACGTCACCAGGCCCGCCTGGCGGAGCAGCCCGAGGTGGTGCGAGGCCGTCGGCGCGGGGAGGCCGAGGGCCTCGGCGATCTCGCCGGCCGTCCGGTCGCCGTCGCGGAGGAGGTCGAGGACGGCCCGCCGCGAGGGGTCGCCGAGGGCTTTGAAGAGGGACATCGCTTCCAAGGTTGTCGAAACGTGGAAGCGAACCTACGGCCCTCGTCACCCCCCGATGCACCACCAGCAAAAAAATGTCGGCCCACACGGTGGCCCGTGCCCTCCCCTCCCCGCGTCTGGTTCGGAGAAACGGGCGGCCCAGGCACTCGTCCGGTGACCGTCACGACAGCACCTCGCGCACTCTGGATCCGCGACCGGGGTCACCGAGCCGGATCTAAACGGTCGGGTCGATCACCGCCAGCTCCTCAATCCAGTCGAAGTCTTTTAGATTGGCCGTGACCAGCGGGATCCGATAGTGGAAGGCCGCCCCCGCAATGATGGCGTCGGCAGTCTTGAGCCCTTGCCGTCGGCGCCGGAACCCGGCTGCTACGTTGAGGACGGCCCCATCAATTGGAAGCTCCTCGTGCCCCTCGTAGATGTACTCGCGGAGGGCCAACTCCCCGGGCGTCGCGCCGGGCCGACCGAGAAACTCGACCCGGGACAGGGCGGAGACGTACAGCGGTCCCTCCGCACGCTCGATGAACCGGAGGACGGCTTCGTGGTGCCCGTGCGACCGGGACACGGAAGCGACGAGCACGTTCGAGTCGAGCAGCATCGTTCAGAGACGGACGGCGTATGTTGAGACTCCCATGTCCAGACCGTTCCCCGCGATCCTTTCCAAGGACGGGCTCCGTTGGATCGGAGACCCGCCACCTGACTTGGCCGGTGACCGCGAGGTTGTCGTCGACGTCATCGTGCGCGAGAAGGCAGCGAAGCTCCCTGGGCCGGGATGGAACGGGACGGATCTCGCACGTCTGCTCCGACAGATCTCAGACGGAGGCGCGTTCGACGACATCACAGACCCCGTGGCGTGGGAGAGAGCGCTCCGCTCTGAGCGGGGCTAGGCGTCTCTGCTAGATACGACGGCGGAGCGGCGACTCTCGATGGTCCACTCGCGTCTCATTCCGAGGGGGTGCCCTCTCCGGATGGAGCCGGCCCACGTTCCGCAGTCGGTGGGGGGTGGGGGTTGAGACGAACACTCCGGCGGCCGATACCCGGGGCCCTCCCTCCCCCGCGACCGTGACCACGCGCATCTTCGTCGTCGACGACGACCGGCACTACGCCCGCCTCCTCTCGTACCGCCTCGACAAGGCCGCCGGCCACGAGGTCTCCGTGTTCCACTCCGGCGAGGACGCGCTCGACGCGCTCGACCGGCTCCGGCCGGACCTCGTGTTCCTCGACATCATGATGCCGGGGATCGGGGGGATGGAGACGTTGCGGCGGCTCCAGCTGTTCGAGCCCGACTTGCCCGTCGTCATGATCTCGGCGCAGGGGACGGCCGAGGTGGCCGTCGAGGCCATGAAAGGCGGGGCGACGGACTACATCACGAAGGGCCAAGACGACCTCGTCAAGCTCGACGTGGTCGTGGACCGGCTCAAGGGCCGCGTCAAGCTGGCGAGAGAGGTCGAGCAGCTCCGGGCCGAGGTGGCCAAAAAGTACGGGATGGACGAGATCGTCGGCGACAGCCCGGCGATGGAGCGGGTCTACCAGCTCGTCCAGAAGACGTTGCGGGGCAACCTGACCGTCGCCATCGAGGGCGAGTCCGGGACCGGCAAGGAGCTCGTGGCCCGGGCCATCCACTTCAACTCGGACCCGCCGCCGGGCGAGCCCGAGGTCGGCCCGTTCGTCGTGGTGAACTGCGCGGCGATCCCCCGGGAACTCATGGAGAGCGAGTTCTTCGGCCACGAGAAGGGGTCGTTCACGGGCGCCCACGCCCGCCACATCGGCAAGTTCGAGCAGGCCGACGGGGGGACCCTCTTCCTGGACGAGGTCGGGGAGCTCGACCTCGGGTTGCAGGCCAAGCTGCTGCGGGCGCTCCAGACGCGCGAGGTCACGCGCGTCGGGGGGACGGGGACGATCAAGTTCTCGTGCCGCGTGATCTCGGCGACCAACAAGAGCGTGCTCCAGATGGTGAGGGAGGGGACGTTCCGGGAGGACCTGTATTACCGGCTGTTCCAGTTCCCGGTCGCGCTCCCGCCGCTGCGGGAGCGCGGCAACGACGTGTTGCTGCTGGCCCAAGGGTTCCTGGAGGGCTACGTCGCCGAGCACCCCCAGTTTAAGGGCAAGCGGCTCTCGGGCGACGCCGTCCGCGTGCTCCTCGACTACGCTTGGCCCGGCAACGTCCGCGAGCTCAAGTCGACCGTCGAGCGGGCCCTCCTCATCGCCGACGCCGACGAGATCGGCCCGGGCGACCTCCTGATCGGGGGGCCCCGGGCCATCCTGCCGTGGGCGGACCGGACCGGCTACCGCCGCCGGGCGAGCGACCGCGGCGCCGAGGGCGATCACACGCCCGACGTGGCCGAGACGGCCGCGGGCGACGGCGCGGTCGGCGCCTCGCCGAGCGGCCCCGCCGAGACCCCCGGGGAGCCCGCCGTCCGCGCGCCGACCTCGTGGGACGACCTCCCGCCCCTCGGCGCGGGCGCGCGGGCGACGGCGGCTCGGCCGGCCGACGAACGCCCGACGGACGCGCCGCACGGAGCGGCGTCCGGCGGGATCGCCGCCCTCGACCCGGACGACGTCATCGTCCCGCTGGAGGAGCTCAAGCGCCGGGCCGTCGAGCGGGCGCACGCGCTCCACGAGGGGAACGTTGAGCGGGCCGCCTCCGACCTCGGCATCGGCCGGGCGACGATGTACCGGCTCCTCAAGAAGTACGGCCTGGGCGAGGGCTGACGGCCCTGGCGCCCGGAGTCGGCTCTGGAGGGCTCCGGAGGCCATTCCTGGGGCCGTGCAACGTCGACGCGGGTCGCGCCGTCCAAGGCGCCCACCCCCGACCCCGAGATGCGGTTGACCGACTACGAACGCCAGGCCCAACGCGAGATCGACCGCTGGGAGCGCGGCGAGACGCTGTTCCAACAGGCCCTCGGCTTCGCCATGAAGCCGGTCGACTGGGCGTTCGACCAGTTCGTCCCCGAGTCGGTCACGGACGCGCTGACCGACGCGCTGACCCAGGCCCTCTCGACGCTCAACGACGCCAGCGCCTGGACCTACGACGCCGACGACGTGATCGCGAAGGCGGCGGCCGTCGGGGTCGACGTCGAGACCGTCGCCGAGCTGCGGGACCGGCCGCTCGACGAGCTCGACGCGCTCGCCAAGCAGTACGCCTCGGAGAACTCGGTGCTGGCGGCGCTCTCGGGCGGCGGCGCCGGGCTCGGCGGCGCGCTCCTGCTCGCGGCCGACATCCCGGTCCTGTTCACGGTCAACTTCCGGCTGATCCAGCAGGTCGCGGCGGCCTACGGGTTCCCGCTGAAGGGGCCGGGCTACACGCCGCTCGTGGTGGCCATCTTCAACGTGGCCGCGAGCGGGAGCCGGGAGGCCAAGTCGGACGCGCTCCGCGAGCTGGCCGTCGCGGCGGCGGCCATCGACGGCGGCGGCTACCGCGGGCGGAAGGCGGCGGGCACGCTGCGCGAGCAGCTCGGCCACGTCCCGCGCGAGATCGCCAAGAACCTCGGGGCCCAGAAGCTGGCCCAGATGATCCCGATCGCGGGCGCCGCCGTCGGCGCGGGCGTGAACTACTGGTTCACGGACCAGACGGCCCAGGCGGCGGTGATGCTGAGCCGGGCGCTCTACCTCGAACGCAAGGAGCGGCTGTGAGCCGGGCCCGAGCCGTCTCGGCCGTGGCCTTCGGCGGGGCCGCCGCGCTCGTCGCGCTGGGCGTCGTGGTCGCGCTGGTGCTGGGCGGCGCGAGCGCGGACTGGCGGGCGTACCTCGTCACGCCCCTGCTGTGCGCCCTGCCCGTCGCCCTGCTCGGCGCCACCGCCGGGCCGATGCTAGCGCAAGCGGAGGGCGCCGGCCGGGCCGTCGCCCTCGGAGCCCTGTCGGCCGTCGCCGCCGTGGCCGTCCTCGTCGGCTTGGCGTTCGCGCTCATGCTCGTCGGCGAGCTGACGGGGTCGCGGCCCACCCTCGGGATGTTCGACTGGGAGGAGATCCCGCTCCTCCTCGTGGCCACGCTGGCCGCGGGCGCCGCCTGCTCGCCGGTCGGCGGACTGTGCGGCTACGGCGTGTGGCGCCGGCTCGGCCACCGTCCGAGCGCGTCGGAGGTGTCGTCGTGAGCCGGGCGCGCGTGGTCTCGGCCGCCGCGTTCGGGCTGGCGGCGGCCGTCGTCGCCGGGCTCACCCTCGTCCTGGGGGTCGTCGGAGGCCCGTGGTGGATGACGCCGGCGTTTCTGGCCCCGTTCGCGGCCATCGGCGCGGCGCTCGGGGCGCTGGCCGGGCCGAGCCTCCGCCGGTGCCGGACGGTGTGGGCGGTCGTCGGCATCGGACTGGGCGTGACGGTCGTCGCGGCCCTCCTGTCCGTGGGCCTCGTCGCGGTCGTCGTGGCCACGACGGACCTGGTGACCGACGAGGTCCTTAACCGCCTGGGCGCCGACGACCTGGGCTGGCTCGCCGCGCTCACGGTCGTGGCCGGGGTCGTGGTCTCCCCGGTGGGGATGCTCGCGAGCTGGCTGGCGTGGGACCGGATCCGCGCCGGGGAGGCGTAGTGTTCGGCCACGTCCCCGGCGTCGCGGTGGGCGCGCTCTTCGCCGACCGCGTGGCGCTGTCGCTCACGGGCGTCCACCGGCCCCGCCGCGCCGGCATCTGTGGGCGGGCCAAAGAGGGCGCCGAGTCGATCATCCTCACCTGCGCGTTCGTCGACGACCGGGACCACGGGGCGACGATCCTCTACACCGGCTCCGGCGCGCGGCACCCCAAGACCGGCCGACAGATCGGCGACCAGACCCTCACGCGGTCCAACCTCGCCCTCGCCGAGAGCGCCCGGCGGCGCCTGCCGGTCCGCGTGAGCCGGGGCGTGGGGCCTGGCGTGTGGCACGCACCGGCCGCCGGCTACCGCTATGACGGGCTCTACACGGTCGAGGACTACTTTGCGGACACCGGCGTCGACGGCTACCGGATCTGGCGCTTCCGGCTGGCCGCCGTCCCCGACGAGTGGATCGGCGACCGGCGCTGACCGGGGCCCGCTACTCGCCGAAGGCGTCGGCGTAAGCGTCGTAGCCCAGGTCACGGAGCGCCGCCGCCGGGACGAACCGGAGCGCGGCCCCGTTCATGCAGTAGCGCAGGCCCGTCGGGCGCGGCCCGTCGCGGAAGACGTGGCCGAGGTGGCTGTCGGCCCGGGCCGACCGGATCTCGACCCGGGCCATCCCCAGCGACCGGTCGACGTGCTCGGTGACGGCGCCGGGCGAGATCGGCCGGGTGAAGCTGGGCCAGCCCGTCCCGCTGTCGAACTTGTCGCGCGACGAGAACAGCGGCTCGCCCGACACCACGTCGACGTAGATGCCCGGGGCGCGGTTGTCGTTGAGCGGGCTCGTGCCAGCCCGCTCGGTCGCGTCCCGCTGCGTCACGCGGTACTGGACGTCGGTCAGTTGCCGGCGGAGCTGGGCGTCGGACGGCTTCCGCCAGTCGGGGCCGGGGGCCTGGGCGAACGCGGGGGCGGCCAGGGCCGCGAGCAGGAACAGGGAGAGGACGCGCATCAGAGGAGGCGGGCGGGCGGAGGAAGGGGCTCGGTCTTTCAAATCTGGGAGGGGTGCGGGAGAGGGGGGGCCTCCCACACTCCCACATGCCCCACTCCCGGTTCAAAACAGAGGCAGATTCTCGGATTCGGGACTACCCCTCGGTCGTGAACAGGTCGGCGTACTCGCCGAGGCCCTCGGCCTCCAGGTCGCTGGCCGGGACGAACCGCAGGGCCGCCGAGTTGAGGCAGTAGCGCAGGCCGGTCGGCTGGGGGCCGTCCTCGAACACGTGGCCGAGGTGGCTGTCCGACGAGCCCGAGCGGACCTCGGTCCGCGTCATGAACAGCGACTTGTCCTCCTTTGTCTCGACCGGCGCGCCGTCGAGCGGCTGCCAGAAGCTGGGCCACCCCGTCCCCGACTCGTACTTCGTCGTCGAGGCGAACAGCGGCGTCCCGTCGACGACGTCGACGTAGAGGCCGGGCTCCTTGTTGTTCCAGTACTCGTTGGCGTAGGGCGGCTCGGTGCCGTCCTTCTGGGTGACGTAGTACTGCATCCGCGTCAAGCGGTCCTTGAGGGCGGCGTCGGACATGGGGTCGGGGGCGGTGGGTCGAAGGAAGACGAAGCCGAGGACGGCGACGAGCGCCGCGACGGCCAACAGGGGGAGGGCGAGCTTTTTCATGGGCGTGGCGCTAGAGCGCGGGGCCGAGGTGACCGGCGGCGTCGCCCCAGAGCTGCTCCAGGCGGGCGTCGCGGCGGCAGCCGGTCCGGTACCGCTGGTAGTGGGCCGCGTTCGTCCGGTAGAAGTCCTGGTGGTAGGCCTCGGCGGCGTAGAACGGGGCCGCGTCGAGGACCGGCACGCGGACGGGCTGGCCGAACCGCTCCTCGATCCGGGCCTTGGTGGCCTCAGCCGCAGCGCGCTCGGCCGGCGTCCGCGCGAAGATGGCCGGGCGATACGGGCTCCCGCGGTCGCAGAACTGGCCCCCGTCGTCGAACGGGTCCACGTTGTGCCAGTAGACCTGGAGCAGCGTGTCGTACGGGACGACGCTCGGGTCGTAGATCACCTCGACCACTTCGAGGTGGTCGGTCCGCTTCGAGGCGACGTCGTCGTAGGTCGGATTGGGCGTCGTGCCCCCGGCGAAGCCGGAGACGACCGAGGCCACGCCGTCGAGCTCCTCGAACGGCTTCTCCATGCACCAGAAGCACCCGCCGGCGAACACGGCCGTGTCGGCGCGGGCCGGGTCGAGCGCCTGCCCGACCGTCGGCCCGGCGGGCGGCAGCGGCTCGGACGTGCCGCACCCGGCGGCGAGCGTCGCCAGCACGACGGCCGGCAGGGCGAGGACGGACAGGAGACGGCGCATGGAGGGTCGAGCGATGTGCCCCTAAGACGCTCCGAGGGCGCCCCGTATTCCCTCGTCCACAGAATGTTACCGATCCGTGAGAGGTCGTCGACGGGGGCGGGGCAGGCGCAAACAAGGCGCGCGGGCACGGCACGCGGACACGGCACGCGGACACGGCACGCGGACACGGCACGCCGTGTCCCTACGGGTGCCCGTCGGCCACTCTCCTTCCCCTCCTCGCCCTCCGCCCCGGCCCCGCCCGCTAGCTTTCCGGCCCTCCTCCCTCCTCCCGATGGCCCTCGTCGCGATCGTCGGCCGCCCCAACGTGGGCAAGTCGACCCTGTTCAACCGGCTCACCGAAGAGCGCCGCGCCATCGTCGACGACCAGCCCGGCGTCACGCGCGACCGGCTGTTCGGCGAGGTCGAGTGGACCGGCCGGACGTTCGACCTCGTGGACACCGGCGGCCTCGTGCCCCGCTCGGCCGAGCGGTTCGACGCGGCCATCCGCGAGCAGGTGATGCTGACCATCGAGGAGGCCGACGTCATCCTGTTCGTCGTCGACACGCTGACGGGGATCTCGGACCTCGACGCCGAGGTGGCCGCCATGCTCCGCCGGGCCGAGCAGCCCGTGATCGTCGTCGCCAACAAGTCTGACAACGAGGCCCGCAAGCTCGACGCGAGCGAGTTCTGGTCGCTCGGGTTCGAGCACCTCTTCGCGCTCAGCGCCATCAACGGGACCGGCACCGGCGACTTCCTCGACGCCGTCGTCGCCGCCCTCCCCGACGAGCCGGAGGCCGACGAGGACGACGACGCCCCGCGCATCGCTTTCTTGGGCCGGCCCAACGTGGGCAAGAGCTCGCTCGCCAACAAGCTCTTGGGCCGGACGCGGTCCATCGTGACCGAGGTCGCCGGGACCACGCGCGACTCGGTCGACGCCCGGCTCACGATTGGCGAGGGCGACGACGCGCGCGAGGTGGTGCTCGTCGACACGGCCGGGCTCCGCAAGAAGGCCCGGATCACGGAGAACGTCGAGTTCTACTCGACGCTCCGCACCGAGCGGGCGCTCCAGGCGTGCGACGTGGCCGTCGTCCTGGTCGACGGCGAGCGCGGGCTCGAGTCCCAGGACGCCCGCGTCTTGCGCGAGGCCGAGCAGCTCAAAAAGGGGCTCGTCATCGTCGTCAACAAGTGGGACCTGGTCGCGGACAAGGAGACGAACACGGCGCGCGACATCGAGCGCGAGATGCGCGAGCGGCTGGGGCTCCTGGACTTCGTCCCGGTCGTGTTCGCGTCGGCGCTGACGGGCCAGCGGGCCGACAAGGTGCTCGAGGTCGCGCTCCGGGTGTTCGACGAGCGCCGCAAGCGGGTCCCCACGGCCCGGCTGAACGAGGTCATCGAGGCCGCCGTCCGTCGCCAGTCGCCGCCGTCGTGGCGCGGGGCCTACGTCAAGATCAAGTACGCGAGCCAGGTCCGCGACGAGCCGCCCGTGTTCGCCTTTTTCGCCAACCACCCCGAGGGGATCAAGGAGAGCTACCGGCGCTACCTCGAGAACCGGCTGCGCGAGGCGTTCGGGTTCGAGGGCGTCCCGCTGACGTTGTCGTTCAAACGGAAGTAGCGCGTGCCCCGCCGCCCCGGACTCGCGCTGTTCACGCTGTGGCTGCTGGTGTTCGCCGCGGCCGGCCAGATCATCGTGATCGCGCCGATCCTGCCGCGCATCGGCGAGCAGCTGGGCGTGGGGCCGGGGCCGCTGGGCCTGCTCATCACCGTGTACTCGGTGACGCTGGCGGCGTTCACGCTCGTCGTCGGGCCCGTGTCAGACCGATTCGGGCGGCGCCGCGTGATCCTGGTGGGGACGGCGGCGATGGCCGTCGCGCTGCTGATGCACGGGCTGGCGACCTCGTTCGAGGCGCTGCTCGCGCTCCGGGCGCTCGCGGGCGTGGCCGGCGGCGTGCTCTCGGGCGCGTCGGTCGCCTACGTCGGCGACGCCTTCCCGGCCGACCGGCGGGGGTGGGCGAACGGGTGGGTGATGAGCGGGTTCGCCGTCGGCCAGATCGTGGGGATCCCGCTCGGCATCGCGCTGGCGGAGGCGTTCGGGTTCCGGGCGCCGTTCGTCGGGTTCGGGCTGGCGATGGTGGCCGCGTTCGGGCTCGCGGTACCGTTCCTGCCCCAGCCGCCCGACGCCCGCTCGGCGGTGCCGCTGACGGTCGGGACCGCCACACGCGGCTACGTCGCCCTGGCGCGCGACCGCGAGACCGGCGCGGCGTCGGCGGTGTACCTCCTGATGTTCGCGGGCGTCGGCCTGTTCGTGGTCTACTTCCCGTCGTGGCTCGAGGCGACCCTCGGGTTCAGCCCCGGCCAGGTGTCGGCGGTCTACGTGCTCGGGGGGATCGCGAACGTGCTGGCCGGCCCGCGCGCCGGGCGGCTCTCCGACCGGGTTGGGCGGAAGCCGGTGATCGTGGCGGCCTCGGTCGGGGTCGGCGTGCTGATGGCGGCGACGCCGCTCGCCGCGCTGTGGCCCCCCGCCGCCTTCGTCCTGTTCTCCGGGATCATGGCGCTCGCGGCGTCGCGCATCAGTCCGCTCCAGGCGCTGCTGACCGAGATGGTCCCGGCGGCGCGGCGCGGCGCCTTCATGAGCCTGACGGCGGCGACCGGCAACGCGGGCTTCGCGGCGGGGAGCGCGGCGGCCGGCGTGCTCTACGCCGGGCTCGGGTTCGGCGCGAACGCGATCGGCGCCGGAGCGCTCGCGGTCGCCGCGGCGGCGCTCGTGTGGGCCGTCATCCCCGCCGTCCGGCCCGCAGGCGTGCCGTGCCCGCCCGGGCTTGAAGACTGTGCCGACCGCCCGGTCCCGACGGTCCTCAGCGGCCCGTCGCCGGAGGCCGGCCACATGACGGAGGGCGCGCGGCCGACGCTCCGTGCCGGCGTGGCCCCGTAAGGGCCAGTCCCACCGGGGCGTCCGAAAGCCGGACTCACCCGCCCCACCATGCGTCTCGCTCTGATCCCGGCCCTCGTCCTCGCCCTCGCCGCGTGTGGCGCGGAGACCGAGCCCGCCGCCGACCCGGCACCCGCTGCCGCCGTGCCGGTCGACGTCGCGGCGGCCCCCGACGCCTCGACCGACTCGGTTCCGACGATGCCCGTCTCGGACGTCATGCCGCCCGCACCCGAGGTCGTCGCCGAGGGCCGGTTCTCCGGCGCCGAGGGCCACGACGTCGCCGGCCGCGCCCTCCTCGTCCGCCTCGATGACGGCTCGCACATCGTCCGGCTCGAAGGGCTCGACTCCGAGAACGGTCCCGACCTCCGCGTCTGGCTCCTGACTGACCTCTCGGACAAGGCCGACGGCCGCGTCGACCTCGGACGGCTCAAGAGCACGCGGGGCGACCAGAACTACGCCGTCCCCGCTGGGGCCGACGTGTCGGCCTTCGTCGGCGTCTCCGTCTGGTGTCGAGCGTTCTCGGTCGAGTTCGGGACGGCCTCGCTCGGGTAGCCGCGCCGGCCGGCGATCACGCCGTCCAGTCGGCGAGCTTGCGGACGAGCCAGGCGCCGCAGGCCCGCTCGAACGGCTCGGCGCCGGGCGGGACCGCGCCGGGGTACCACCCGTGGCCGAGGCCCGGCATCACCTCGACGGTCGACGCCGGGAACGCCTTGGCCGCCGCGCGGACGTCGTCGGGTGGGGCGACTGGGTCACGCTCGCCCGCCAAGAAGTGCGCGGGCCGGTCGGCCGAGACGTCGGGCGCGAAGCGGACCGGATCGAGGCCGTCGAGCGCGCGTCCGCCCCGGCCGAGGGCCGCCAAGAGCCGGGCGAACCGGAGCATCCCCACGGCCGGCTCGCCGCCGAACCGCCGGGCCGCCGCGTCGGCCACGGGCCCCAAGCGCAGGCCGCCAGCGACGACGGACGCCGGCATCCCCGAGAACCGCGAGAACGTGTCCACGAGGCCGCGCGCCATCGCGCCCAAGTCGGGGTGGCCGATGGCCCCGAACAGGCGGTCGCCCACGCCGTCGCGCGCGAACGCCAGGCTCGACAGCAGGCACCCGAAGCTGACGCCGAACAGGGCCCGCCGCTCGGCGCCGACCCCGTGCTCGGCGTGGGCCAGCGCCAGCGCGGCGGGCAGGTCGGCCGCGACGCCGTCGAACAGCCGGGCTGCGAACGGGACGTCGAGGTCGACGCCGCGCCGGGCCATCTCGGCCAGGTCCATCCCGGGGTGCCCGCTCGCCAGCCGCCGCGCGCCGCCGAGCGGCGTGTCGAGCAGGACCGCGCCGATGCCAGCCCGAGCGAGCGCCGTCGCCGCGGGCACGCTCCGGTCGAGCCCCTTCGTGATGCCGTTGAGCAGCGTGACGGCCGGCGCCCCGGACCGGCCGTCGGTCGGCGGCAGCACGATGGCGTCGACGGTCGAGAGGGCCCGGTCGAGGTCGTCGTGGCCGGTGTAGGCGTGCTCGCGGCGGAGCCGGTAGCGCGTGCCCGAGACGCCGCCCGCGCGGACGCGGCGGGCGTCGAGGACCTCGAACGGGGCCGGGGACGGAGTGGCGAGGGCGGACACGGCGTAACCAAATCGTTTCCCCGTCCACGCCGGTTCGGCCACCGGGTTCGGGACGAACCGTGAACTCGGGACCGCCCCGGGGCCCGCGCGCGTCAGGCCGCCGCGCGCGACAGGACGGCCGTGGGGACCGGGCGCGGGGCTGCCGGCGTCTGGCGGACGGCCCACGCGGCGCCGGCCGTCGCCACCGACAGCACGGCCTGGAACGGGACGGCGCCCCAGGCGCCGAGGGCCACCAGCGCCGCCAGCCCCAGCGCCGACCAGAGCGCCAGCGCGACCTCGGCCCGTCCGCCCTCACCGGCCGACGGCGGCCCCTTGGGTGTCCGCGCGAACGGGGTCCGGCGTCCGAACGCGGCCTGGGCCACGGCCCGCGCCGCTGGCCCGACCAGCGCGATCGGGGCCACGAGGGCGGCAGGAATCCGCAGCAGGCGACTCCGCCACGAGGCCGGGTGGAGCGCCCGCAGCGCGACGACGTGCGCGCTGATCACGCCCGTGAGGGCGACCGGCCCCAGCGCCGCCAGCGCGACGCTCGCGCCCGACCCGCCGACCGCCGCCACGACCGGGTGCAGAACGAGGACCAGCAAAAGCGACGGCAGGCTCAGCGACAGCGCGAGGTGACCCGTGAACGCGAGCTTCGACCGGACCGGGAGCGGAGCCCGCCACCACGTCGCCAGCCGGAGCCGGGCGACCTCGGCGAGTCCCTTGGCCCACCGCGCCTGCTGGCGCCGCCACGCCCCGACCGTGGCCGGGAGGTCAGCGGGGACCGTGACGTCCTCGGCGAGCCGGGCGCGCCAGCCCCGAGCCTGGGCCCGGAGCGCGAGGTCGGCGTCCTCGGCGAGGGTGTCGGCCCGCCAGCCGCCGGCGTCGTCGATAGCCGCGCGGCGCCAGACGCCGGCCGTCCCGTTGAACGGGAGCGGCAGGCCGGCCCGGTCGCGCGCTGCCTGTTCGACGGCGAAGTGGAGGTCGAGCACGGCCGCTTGCGCCCGGCCCAGGACCGTCCGGTCGGCGCCGGGATGCGTCCATCGGCCCTGGACGAACGCCAGGCCGGGATCGGCCAGGAGGGGCCCGATGAGCGCGCGGAGCACGCCGGGCGCCGGGCGGAAGTCGACGTCGAAGACGGCCACGACGGGCGCGTCGGAGCGGGCCAGGCCGTGGGCGAGGGCGCCGGCCTTGTAGCCGTCGCGCGCGTCGCGCGCCAGGTGGCGGACGCCGGGCCGCCGCTCGGCGCACAGGGCCGCGTTCGCACGGCGGGCGGCGGGCGACGAGTCGTCCAAGAGCTGGACCTCGACGCGGCCGGGGTAGTCCGTCGCCAGGGCCGCGTCGAGGGCCCGGGCCACGAGCGCGGCCGGCTCGTCGTAGACGGGGATCTGGACGACCACGTCCGGCCACGGGCCGTCGCGCGTCGGGAGGGGCCGTGCGGGGAGCGCCGTCCGCAAGGCGGCGAGGACGAGCGCGTGCAGGCCGAGCCCGGCGAGCACGAGCGCGGCGGCGCCGTAGACGACGTGGGCGAGCGCTACGAGGACGGAGAGCGGGTCGGTCACCAGTCCGAGGTGGCCGCCGTGAAGGCGTCGCGGGCGATCTGGTCGAGCGCCGTGGCCGAGGCGTCGGCCTCGCCCTGGAGCCCGGCGGCCGGCGCGAAGTCCTCCGACGCCGTGAACGACCGGGCCAGCAGCTCGCCGTCCTCGACCCGGTCCTCGACGACGACGCGGACCGACAGGCTCACGCGGTTGAGCGCGGCCACGTTCTGGTCCGTCACGGCGACCGGCGCGACGGCGTACCGCTCGATGGTGGCCCGGACGACGGCGTCGGCGGCGCCCTCGTCGGTCTCGAGCGTGAGCCGCGAGCGGTCGACGAAGCGGTCGACCAAGGCGTCGGTCAAGAGCCGGTCGAGGCCCGGCGGCCCGCCCGTAGAGCGGTCCTCGGCGAGGGGGATGGCGACCGTTTCGAGCTGGGCCGGGATGGTGGCCCCGGAGAACGAGTACACGCCGCAGCCGTGGAGAGGGACCAGGAAACAGGAGACAGGAATCAGGACCGAGCAGAGAGCCGCCACGCAACGACTCCGCCCCACCGTCCCCCCGATTCCTGAGTCCTGAGTCCTCATTCCTCTTTCAGCTTGCGGTAGAGCGTCCGCTCGGAGATGCCCAAGGCCTCGGCGGACTGGCGACGGTTGCCGTCGAAGCGGCGCAAGGCCTCGGCGATGAGCGCGGCCTCGGCCTCCTCCATCGTCGGGAGCGGGAGGCCGTCGGCGAGGGCGGCTTCGAGCGAGTCCGGGAGCGCCGGCCGGGCGCCGTTCCGGTCGGGGGCGTCGTCGCGCTCGAAGGGCACGCCGTCCTCGACCTCGAAGAGCGTGTCGGCCGCGTCGAACGGGGCCGGCGCGGGCGGCTCGTAGGCCACCTCCTGCTCGACCTCGCCGAGGTCGGCGAACGGCGAGAGGTCGGCAGCGAACCGGGCGTCGGCGACCGTCGGCGGCAGGCGGACGAGCGCGCCCGGCGCCCCGTCCCGGATCGACGCGACCTCGGCGCGGACGGCCCGGAGCTCGGCCCGGATCTCCAGGAGCGCCTGGTACAGCAGGCTCTGATCGGCCGCGTCGGCGGCCGGGCGCGGCGCCAGCGTCAGCCCGGCCGACGCCGAGACGCCCCGGAGCAGCGGCCGGACGGCCTCGGCCGTCAGCGGGTTCTGGCGGACCATGACCGTCGCCTGCTCGGCCACGTTGCGCAACTCGCGGACGTTGCCGGGCCAGTTGTACCGTCGGAGGAGGTCGGCCGCGTCGGGCGCGAGCCGGAGGTACGGCGCCTCGTACTGGCGCGAGAACCGGGCCAGGAACGCCTCGAACAGCGGGACGATGTCCTCGCGGCGCTGGCGGAGCGACGGGAGCCGGAGGACGACCGTGCTGAGGCGGTAGTACAGGTCCTCCCGGAACGTCCCCTTGCGGACCTCCTCGCCCAGGTCCTTGTTCGTCGCCGCGATCACGCGGGCGTCGCTCGTGAGCATGGCCGTCCCGCCGACGCGGCTGAACTCGCCGGTCTCGAGCACGCGGAGCAGCCGGACCTGGGCCTGGAGCGGCATCTCGCCGATCTCGTCCAAGAACAGCGTCCCGCCGTCGGCCTCCTCGAAGTAGCCCGTCCGGCGGTCGGTCGCCCCGGTATACGCCCCCTTCTCGGCCCCGAACAGCTCGCTCTCGATCAACCCCTCCGGGATCGCCCCGCAGTTGACGACGACCAACCGCTTGTGACGCCGCCGCGAGAGCCCGTGGATGGCCGTGGCCACCAGCTCCTTGCCGACGCCGCTCTCGCCTTCGAGCAGGACCGTGATGTCGGGCGGGGCCACCTGGGCGACGCGCTCGAGCACGCGCCGGAGCGCCGGGCTGTCGCCCAGGATGCCGAACCGTTCTTGCAAGGCCTGCCGATCCATTCGTGACGCGCGGAGGGGGCCGGCAAAATAGGAGCGCGGCCCGGCCGGGGACGCCTGAGCCGGCGGGCGCCTTACGCCAGCGACGGGCGTGGGAGACCGCCCGCTCCCGGGTCCGCTACATTCCCCCACGCCCCGCCCTCTCCCGATGCCCGCCACGCTCACGCCCGTCTCACTCCGGCTGACTCCTGAGGAGTACTTCGACTGGGAGGAGACCCAGGAGGAGAAACACGACTACATCTACGGGGAGGTCTTCGCCATGTCCGGCGCCAATCGCACCCACAACGACATCGCTGGCAACCTCGCCGTCGCGCTCCGGCTCGCCTTTCGCGGCACCGAGTGCTCCGCGTTCTCGAGCGACATGCGGGTTCAGGTCGAGCCGGACGGGCGCTACACGTACCCCGACCTCCCCGCGGTGTGTGGGGAGCCCACGTTCCTCAACGCCCGCGAGACGACGCTCGTGAACCCGGCGCTCGTGGCCGAGGTGCTCTCGCCGTCGACGGAGGCGTACGACCGGGGCGACAAGCTGGCCACCTACCGCGGCGTCCCGTCGATCCGCGAGATCGTGCTCGTCCGGCAGGACCGGCGGGCGGTCGAGGTGTACCGCCGCGAGGGCGAGGCGCGCTGGACGGTCGAGGATCTCGGCCAGGGCACGCTGGCGCTCGCGTCCGTCGGCGCTGAGGTCTCGTTCGACGAGCTGTACGCCGGGACCCGCTGCTAGTGGAGCGTCATAGCACTTCTGTCGGGCTCAGATCAGCGATGCGTGATCCTTCCCGATGAGAGTCACGCATCACGAATCGGAAACGCTCGGGACCGACCCGTCAAGCTCTCTGTGACAGAGCACTAGCCGCACCCCTCGTGTCAACCACCCCTCGCGTTCTCGGCCTGCTCGCGGCGCTCCTGCTGGCGCCCTCGGCCGTCGCCCAGACCGGCTTCTCGTCGTCGCTGCCCATCCTCGTGATCGAGACCGAGGGCGGCGCGATCCCCGACGAGCCGAAGGTGATGGCCCAGATGCGGGTGGTCGACAACGGGCCGGGCGCGCGGAACGCCCCGGGCGACTCGGCGCGCTACGAGGGGTGGATCGGGATCGAGCGGCGGGGCTCGTCGTCGGCGCGGTTCCCCAAAAAGCAGTACGGCGTCGAGACGCGCGAGGCGGACGGGAGCAACCGGAACGTGTCGCTCCTCGGGCTCCCGGAGGAGAACGACTGGGTCCTCTACGCGCCCTACAGCGACAAGTCGCTGATGCGGAACGCACTTGCGTACCACCTCGGCCACCTCACGGGCCGCTACGCCAGCCGCTGGCGCTTCTGCGAGGTCGTCGTGGACGGCGACTACCGGGGCGTCTACCTCTTGCTGGAGACGATCAAGGACGACGGCGACCGCGTGGACGTGGCCGATACGGACAGCCTGGGCGGCGGAACCATCTTCAAGCTCGACAAGCGGACCGGGGGCGACGAGACGTGGCCGTCGACGGACCCCGTGACGGGCCAGTTCGTCCGCTACCAGTTCCATGACCCCGAGGGGCCGGAGCTCACGGAGGCCCAGCGCGACGAGATCGAGGCGACGTTCGACGCGATGGAGGCGGCCACGGCGGCCGGCGACTTCGGCCACCTCGACCTCGGCTCGTTCGTCGACTACGTGCTCGTCAGCGAGGTGACTAAGAACGTCGATGCCTACCGGATCAGCACCTACTTCCACCGGCCGGCCGCCGGCGCGCCGATCCACGCGGGGCCGCTGTGGGACTACAACCTCGCCTTCGGCAACGCCGACTACGGGGCCGCGGCCCGGACCGACGGGTTCCAGTACGCCACGCCGTACACGAGCGACACCTACCCGATCCCGTCGTGGCTGTCGCGCGTGGTCGAGAGCGACACGTTCCAGGCGCGGGCTCGCGAGCGGTGGGCGGAGTTGCGACGAGGCCCGTTCGCGACCGACTCGCTGCTCGCGTGGATCGACGCGACGGCGGCGCAGTTGGACGAGGCGCAGGCCCGCAACTTCGAGCGGTGGCCCGTCCTCGACCGAGACGTCTGGCCAAACGCCTTCGTCGGCGGGAGCTACCCGGCTGAGGTCGGCCACCTCAAGGAGTGGCTCGTCGACCGGCTCGGCTGGCTCGACGGCCAGTGGCTCCCCGAGGCCCGCGCCGTCGCCGAGTAGCTGGGGCGGACGACCGGGACGCGCGGACCTCGGTGCGGACACCGCCGGCTTCGGGCTCGACCAGCGTCAGCAGGAACTGGCCCGGCACGAGTCGGCCCTCGACGATGCCGGTCACGGGCGTCCCGAGGCTGTCGGGCCCGACCACCGCGTAAGCGCCCCGGAGGGTCCCCGTGGGGTCGACCACGAACTCGACGCTGAGGCCGGCCGAGCCGAGCGCGTTGCCGGCCGAGATCACGCCCGCCTCGGTGTACGTGCCGGGCAGGACGATGGCGCTCTCCCCGCGGACGCCGACCGCGAACGAGATCGTCCGCGAGGGCGCGTCGGCAGAAATGGTGACGGTCGCCGGGGCCACCTCGGGCTCGGCGCCGAGCACGTCCACCGTGCGCGTCCCGGTGTAGACGCCCACGACGGAGGCGATGTCGAACGAGACCGGCGCCGAGGCGTCACAGGCAGCGACCCAGACGGCGAGGGCCACGCCCAGGCCGAGCCGGCCCACTACGCCGCGACCGGCGCGCGGACGCCCTCCGCCAGCGTCGTCGGGCGGACAAACGTGCCGAGCAGCGTCGCGCTCGAGCAGTCGTCGACGCGGACGACGGCGTAGTCGCCCTTGGCGAGCCCGGCCGGCCGGTCGAACACGACCATGTGGTTCGTGTCGGTCCGCCCCCGGAGCTGGGCGTCGCTCCGCTTCGACGGGCCCTCGACCAGGACCACCTGCGCGGTCCCGACGCGGGCGCGGTGGCTCGCGAGCGAGTGCTCGGCCTGGAGCGCGATGATCTCCTGGAGCCGCGCCTTCTTGACCGCCTCCGGCACGTCGTCGGCGTACTTGCGGGCGGCGAAGGTGTCGGGCCGCTCGGAGTACGCGAACGTGAAGGCGTGGTCGTAGCGGACGGCCTCCATCAGCGACAGCGTGTCGGCGTGCTCGGCGTCGGTCTCGCCGCAGAACCCGGCGATGAGGTCGGTCGAGAACGCGAGGCCCGGGACGATGGCGCGGGCCCGCTCGATCAGGCCGAGGTAGTGCTCGCGCGTGTAGGTCCGCCGCATCCGTTTCAGCACGTCCGAGTTGCCGTGCTGGACGGGCAGGTGGATAAAGTCGCAGACCGTCGGCCGCTCGGCGTGGACGTGCAGGAGCGCGTCGGAGCAGTCCTTCGGGTGGCTCGTCGAGTAGCGGATCCGGAGCTCTGGGGACAGCAGCGAGATCCGGTAGAGCAGCTCCGCGAAGTCGACCGCGTGCCCGTCCGCGTCGACGCGGTACGAGTTGACGTTCTGGCCGAGCACCGTCACCTCCTTGTAGCCCGCATCCACCAGTTGCCCGACCTCGGACAGGATGGACGTGACCGGCCGGCTCCGCTCGCGGCCTCGCGTAAACGGGACGACGCAGAACGCGCACATGTTGTCGCACCCGCGCATGATCGAGACGAACGCGCTCACGCCGTTCGAGTCGTAGCGGACCGGGGCGAGGTCGGCGTAGGTCTCCTCGCGGCTGAGCTGGACGTTGACCGCGGCCTGGCCCGTGTCGCGCGACTCCGCCAGCAGGCGCGGCAGGTCGCGGTAGGCGTCGGGCCCGACGACCAGGTCCACCAGCCGCTCCTGCTCGAGCAGCTTCGACCGGAGCCGCTCGGCCATGCACCCGAGCACGCCGATCTGCAAGCCCGGTTGGCTCTTCTCCTTGCGCGCGCGGATGTGCGTCAGCCGCCCGCGGACGCGGTCCTCGGCCTTCTCCCGGATCGCGCACGTGTTGATGAGCACGACGTCGGCGTCCTCCTCGCGCTCGGCCAGCGCGTAGCCGTCGGCGCCCAGGATGGACGCGACCAGCTCCGAGTCGGCCACGTTCATCTGGCACCCGTACGTCTCGATGTAGACGCTCCGACCATTCGTGCCGGCGCGGGCGGCGGTCACGCGAGGCGCGTCGGCACCGCGGGCGTCGGGGGCGGACGAGACGGGAGCGGGGGCGTCGAGGACGTCGAGGTCGGCGAGGGGCTGCATCACGGGGCGCGGAGTCCGGCCCGGAAGCTACGCCCGGCGTGCCCCGGCTCCGGGCTAGCGTTCGGTGGAGACACCGCCCAAACGAGCCACCGCCCCGCCGGGCCTTACGGGGCCTGGCGGGGCGGAGACGGATCGAGCGGTCGGAGAGGCCCTACAACACGAAGAGAGGCGGGCGGGCTCTAAAAGAAGGGCGGGGCGAGCCGACGGGCTCCGGAACTCGATGGAGGAGCTTAGAAAAGGGCGACGCCGAGAGCGGCGGCCGAGAGGGCGCCGAGACGGAGGACGAGCGCGTACGGACTGGTGACGAGACGGGCCGGAACGGAGAGAGCAGTCACGGTGCCAGGGGGCTGGATGTGAGTCCCCTCCTTACAGCCTTCATGCCAACGGCGCCCGCCTGACACCTCGCCCGAAACCATCCGATTCCATCCGACACACACACGACTCGCACACACGGGCTTTCCCCCAACCCTCTGCCGACTCGTCCCCCCCTCTAGGGGTTTCCCCGCTGACGATCCGTCGCCCCGGCTCGGAGCACGTATTTGCC
This sequence comes from Rubrivirga sp., assembly GCF_965213695.1. Lineage (GTDB taxonomy): Bacteria > Bacteroidota > Rhodothermia > Rhodothermales > Rubricoccaceae > Rubrivirga. Next base: position 3,890,541 of record NZ_OZ243912.1, read on the forward strand.
GACCAGGTCGAACTCCAGGTTGACCCGGTCTCCTTCGGCCCACCGGCCGGCCGTCGTCTTGTCCCACGTGTGGGGGATGATCGCGAGCGCGAACGTGCCGGCCGGCTCGTCCAGCCGGGCCACCGTCAACGAGATGCCGTCGACGCAGACGCTGCCGCGCGGGATCAGGGTCGCCGCGTGCTCGGCCGGGTACCGCACGCGGACCAAGTGCGAGTCGGCCAAGGCCTCGACGGCGTCGATCACACCGGTCGTGTCGACGTGGCCCTGGACGAGGTGGCCGTCGAGCCGGGACCCGAGCACGAGCGCCCGCTCCAGGTTCACGCCGTCGCCGGGCTCGCGGTCGCCGAGGGCCGTCTTGGACAGCGTCTCCTCGACGGCCGTCGCTTCGAACCCGTCGGCGTCCTGAGCCACGACGGTCAGGCACACGCCGTCGACGGCGACGGACTCGTCCACGCGGAGCGCGTCGGCGAACGAGCACGCGATCCGGAGCCGCCGGCCGCCTTCGAGCGGCGTGACGGCGGCGACGGTGCCGACCTCTTCGATGATGCCTGTGAACATGGGCGCGTGGGGAGCGCCCGGAGTCTACTCGTCGGCGGGGCCGAGCGGGTGTGCGGTCTCGGCGGAGCCGAGCCGACGGCGGGTCAGACCTCGCGCCGGTAGCCCACCAGAAGCGCGTCCGGCCCGACCGTCTCCCACCGGCTCTCGACAAACGCCAGCGCCCCCGCCATCCGGCCGACGCCGAGGTCGCCGACGGCGGGCGTCCCCTCGCCCACCACCTTGGGCGCGACGAACCACGCCACACGGTCCGCGAGGTCGTGCGCGAGCAGCGCGGTCGCCAGGCCGGGCCCGGCCTCGACCATCAGCGACTGGACCGGGCTGGGGAGCCCGTCGCCAGTCCCGAGCCGGTCGAGGAGCGCGCCCAGGTCGAGGTGGCCGTCGCTCTCCGACACGGCGAGCACGGCGCCCCCCTTCTGGCGGAGGGCCTCGGCGTACGCCGGCTCCACGCCCGGGCCGACGACCGCGAGCGTGGGCGCGGCGCCGTCGGTGAACAGGCGGAGCGACGCCCGCAGCGCGCCCGTCCGGTCGAGCACGACGCGGAGCGGTTGGGACTGGCCCTCGGCGAGGGCGACGTCGCGGACGGTCAGCGCGGGGTCGTCGGCCCGCGCCGTGCCGGCGCCGACGAGCACGGCGTCGGCCTCGGCCCGCCAGCGGTGGACGAGCGCCCGCGCCGGCGGCGACGTGACCCAGCGGCTGTCGCCCGTCCGCGTGGCGACCCGTCCGTCGAGCGTGGCCGCGGTCTTGAGCGTGACGAGCGGGCGACCGGTCGTGACGAGCGTGCGGAAGGCCTCGATCTGGCGCCGCGCCTCCGCCCCGCGCACGCCGACCGCGACCTCGACTCCGGCCTCGCGGAGCCGCGCCAGCCCGCGCCCGGCGACGGCGGGGAACGGATCTTCTTGGGCCACCACCACACGCCCGATGCCGCGCTCGACGAGGAGGTCGGCGCACGGCGGCGTCCGCCCGTGGTGGCTGCACGGCTCGAGCGTGACCACCATCGTGGCCTCCGCGAGCCGGTCGCCGACCCCGCGCGCGTCGGCGTCGCGGACGGCCCAGACCTCGGCGTGCGGCCCGCCGACCCGGCGGTGCCACCCCTCGCCCCAGGTCTCGCCGTCGGGCCCGAGCAGGACCGCCCCCACCATCGGGTTCGGACTGGCGGCCCCGGCGCCACGCGCCGCCAGCGCCAGCGCCCGGTCCATCGCGGCGGAGAGGTCGAGAGACATGCGGGAGACGGGAGACGGGAGACGGGAGACGGGAGACGGGAGACGGGAGACGGGAGACGGGAGACGGGAGACGGGAGACGGGAGACGGGAAAGATGTCCGTCGCCGGCCGCCAGCGCCACCCCGTGGCCTCTGCCCGTTCCCCTTTCCCAGTTCCCCGTTCCCACGAGCGGAGCGAGCCTACACCTCCTCCGCCCACTCCGGCAGGGCGTCGAGGGCCCACTGCTCGAAGTAGAACGAGTGTTCGCCACGCGCTCGCCGGTATGGGGCGACGAAGCGGCGGACGCCCGGCGCCGGGTGCTGGCGGAAGGCCGCGACCAAGGCGTCGCGGAGCGGGGCTCGTGAAAAGAGGCTCCAGTCCCAGCCGTCGAAGGCCGTCTCCGGGAAGAGGACCGAGGCGCCGCCGTCCAGGAGCGCGCGGAGCGCCGTGAGGTGGTCGCGGCGTTGACCCCCCTCCTCCGCGCCGGTGGCCGCGGCGAGCGCGCCGGGGGCCACCGGGCCGACCGCGAGCGCGCGGACGGCGCCCGGGCGGCGCAAGAGCCCGGCGACCTCCGCAGGCACCAGGCCTCGGGTCATGCCGTCGGACGCCAGCGCGGAGCACGCGCGGCCGGCAGCCCAAGCCAAGAGCGGCTGGACCCACGCCTCGGCGTCGTCGAGCGCCGTCAGGCCCACGCGGCGGACGTCGCCGAGGTGCGTCCCGGCGAGGTAGGCCCGGGCGTACGGCGCCGCCAGGCCGGCCACGAACGCATCGAGCGTCGCCGGGGCCTCGGAGCGTCGGCGCGCGTCGGGGTCGTCGTCGGGGACGAGCGCCTCCAGCCCGACGGGCTCTTCGGTGAAGACCTTGATCACGTCCATGGCCGCTGAATCGTCCCGCGCCCTCCCGCGTTCCCCCCGTCGTCTGCGCCGTGCCGCCCGATGAAAGCCTTGTCCTCGGCCCTGACCTGGACCATGATCGTCCTCGTCGTCTTGGTGGCCCTGCCCACGCTGCTGGTGGTCCGGCTGTTCGACCGGACGCCGGCGCGGGCCCGGACCGGGCGGGTGTTCCGGGTGATGGGGAGCTGGGTGACGTCCTTCAACCCGGCGTGGCACATCGAGGTCGGCGGCGTCGATCCGGCTGCGCTCCGGCACCCGTACGTCGTCGTGAGCAACCACCAGTCGCAGGCCGACATCCCGGTCGTGTCGCGGCTGCCGTGGGAGATGAAGTGGGTCGCGAAGAAGGAGCTGTTTGACCTGCCCGTGATGGGCTGGCTGATGACGCTGGCCGGCGACATCCCGGTGGACCGGAAGGACCCCGCGAGCCGGGGGTCCGTCCTGCTCCGGGCCCAGCGGAAGCTCGAGCAGGGCACGTCGGTCATGTTCTTCGCCGAGGGCACGCGCTCGCGCGACGGCCGCGTCAAGGCGTTCCACGACGGCGCGTTCCGGCTCGCCATCGAGGCCGGCGTGCCGGTCCTCCCGCTCGCGCTCGACGGGACGATGGACGCGCTCCCCAAGCACGGCTGGCAGTTCTCGCGCGCCGACGTCCGCCTCGACGTCCTTCCGCCCGTGTCTACGGAGGGGCTCACCGAGGCCGACGTCCCCGCGCTCCGCGACCGCGTCCGCCAGATGATCGTCGGCCACGTGGCCGACTGGCGCGAGGTGCCCGCCGCGTCGGCCGACGCGCTCGTCGCGTCTCGCGAGACCGGCGAAGACGGGGCGAAGAGCGGGACGGTGGCCGCCCAGCCCACGCGGCCGGGTTGATCTGGCCCGGCCCGGTCCCCTAGATTGGGCCCGCCCCGCTCCGGCGGACGATTGCCCGATAGCTCAATTGGCAGAGCGCCAGTTTCTGGATCTGGAGGTTCAAGGTTCGATTCCTTGTCGGGCAGCCCAGACACGCCCCCGATGGCTCCGGCCGTTGGGGGCGTTTGTCGTGTCGGCCCCTGTCTGGCGGATCCGCCACCCGTAGCCGAGGGAGCGCAGGCCGGCACTCGACCCAAAAGACGACGGCCGCCCCCGGGATGGGAGCGGCCGTCGCCGGTTCTGTCGAAACGGCCGGTCGGTCACGGGCACCGACCGGCAGGGTCCGCTAGCGGACGACGACGGCCTGGCGCGTGAGCACCTGGCCGGCCGCCTCGAGACGGACCACGTAGACGCCGGCCGCGAGACCGCCGTCCAAGCGAGCCTCGTGCCGGCCCGCCGACACCGAGCCGTCCATCAGGACCGCGACCTCGCGGCCCCGGACGTCGATCACCGACACGCGGACCGCGCCGGCCTCGGGGACGGCGAACGACACGCGCGCCCCGCCCGACGACGGGTTCGGCGCCACGGCGTCGAGCCCGACCTCGGTCACGCCGGCCTCGGCCGACGCGAGACCGGTCCCGATCCGGAGCACGAACCGGTCCGTCGCCTCGGCCCCGTCAGCGACCTCGGCCGACGAGAGCTCGGCGAGCGCCGGCTGGGTCGCCACGCGGAACGTGTACGACGACCGGGACCGGACGTCGACCTCCTGGCCACTCGCCAGGTCCACGAGCACGACCGGGAGCCCGACCGGGAGGCCCTCGGCCTCCCACGACAGCGTGAACTCGGCCGCGGTCCCCCGGGCCTCGACGGCCAGCGGGATCTCGGCGTTCGCGAACGGCCGGACGTCGTAGCCGACGAACGCGCGGCCAGCCCGGGCCCCGACGAGCGCGTAGCTCGCGGCCAGCGGCTGGAGCTTCTCGGCGTCCTCGTCGGCGTCGAACGCCGCGCGGGCGTCGTTGGCGAAGGCGAACGTGAGCGCGCCGTCACCGACCCGGACGCCGTCGGCGTCGGTGCCGGAGAGCGTGAACGCGAGGCTCGGCGTCTCGGCCGTCCGGGCCGCCGTCTGTGGGACGTCGTTGGCCGGGATCGTCAGCGTCCGCGGGCGGTCGATCGTCCGCGGGCCCTTCGACCGGACGCGGAACGCCTCCCACGGGGCGACCGAGGTCGCGCCGTCCTCCCACATCCGCGCGACCGGGTCGTAGGTCATCGGCGGGATCGGCGCGAGGTTCTCGGCGCCGGGCCAGCCCATGATCCCGGTCAGGCTGAGGTCCTCGCCGAACGGGTTGGCGAGGTAGTTGAACCGGGTCCCGTCCGTCTGGAGCTCGACGGTCACCGGGGCCTCATTGGCCTCGAGCGAGGTCGACAGCGTGAACGGGAGCGGGACCGAGACCGAGACGTCGGGGTTGCCGGCGGCCCTGTCGTAGAACCGCCACCGGAACGCCTTGCCCAGCTCGAGCACCTCGCCCGTCCCGTCCGACTCGATCCACTCGTTGGTGGTCGCGTCGTACTCGGTGAAGAGGTTGGCCGGGTCGGCGGCCGGGTAGTACCCGGGGACGCCGCGGACGAGGTTCTGAGCTGCGAGGGAGTCGACGGTCACGCCCTCGGCCGGGGGGCCGAAGTAGCGGAACCCGCCGGGGCCCTCGACCAGGATGCTGATCCCGTCGTCGCCGCCGCCGCCGACGACGGTCATCGTGACCGGGACGGTGACGGACTCGTTGTCCGGGTCGTTCGTCATGATGACGAGGTCACCCGTGTAGGTCCCCTCCGGGTAGCCGGTCGCGTCGATCCCGAGCGTGATCTCGTCGGACTCGCCGGGCTCGATGGTCCCGGACGTCGGGAAGGCCGAGAGCCACAGGAGCGGGGCCCCGAACTCGACCTTGAACTGGACGTCGTTGTTGGTGCTCATCGACGCGCTGGCCGGGTCGCCGTTGGTCGTGAAGTACAGGTTGCCGCCGGCGTACGGGTTCGTGTTGGCGAACAGCTGGCGGGTCTCGCCGGCCGTCAGGTCGAGGAACCACGTGTACGTCTCGCCGATCTCGACGTTGATCGGCTCTGGGAGCGTGATCTCGAGGGAGATCTCGGAAGGCGGGTTGTTCACCGTGATCGGGACCGACGCGAGCTCCGTCCCGCCGGTGCCGGCGCCCTCGTAGACGCGGAGCGTGGCGCTAAACGACGGCGCCGGGCTGCCTCCGAAGATGGCCGGCGAGACCGACGTCAGGGTGCCCGTGCACGGGACGGTAAAGCTCTGGCCGAGCTCCTGGCCGCCCGAGACGACCGTCGTGAAGAAGTTCCGCGAGGCCTGGATCAACTCCTGACCGGCCGTACATGCGTTCGAGACCGGCATGCCCGTCTGGTCCTCGACGTTCTGGAGCTCCGCCACGAACGACAGGGCCACCGAGCCGTCGTCGGCCGTGTTCGAGAGCGTGACGACCTCCGTCGTCTCCTCGTCCAGGGCCAGCGTGACGTCGACCGAGGTCGGCGAGACCACGAGTTCGGGCTCCTCCAAGAACGCGTCGTCGATCTGGATCCGCGGGAACAGGGCCGACGGCGAGCCGGCCGGGATCCGGACGCCGCTCGTCTTGAGCCGCCCGAGCAGCTGCTCGGGCGAGGCCTCCGGGAACCGCTGGTTGAGGATCGCGAACGCGCCGGCCACGTGGGGCGCCGACATCGACGTCCCGTTGTAGAAGGCGTAGTTGTCGGTCGGGACCGACGACAGGATCGACGAGCCCGGCGCGAGCAGGTCGAGGAACGGGGCGATGTTCGAGAAGCTCGAGACCCCGTCGGCCTTCGTCGTCGAGCCGACCGAGACGGCCGTCGAGATGCAGCCCGGGGCGCCCATCGAGTCCTGGTACCCGTTGTTGCCCGACGAGATCGCCGTGGCGACGCCGACCGACAGGAGGTTGTCGATGATCGCCTTCCGGGAGGCATTGGCCGCGTCGCACTCGGCCTCGGAGAAGAACCGGCCGCCGCCCAGGCTCATGTTGGCCGAGGCGATGTTCCGGCCCTCGTTGGCCACCAAGTCGAACACGTACTCGAGCCCGCGGATCTGGTCCGAGGTGTACGAGAGCACGCAGGGGTTGGCCCCGCCGGAGCACCCGGCGGTAAAGCCGGAGAACACTTGAACCGAGACCAGGCCCGCGCCCGGCGCGACGCCGGTCATGGGGCCGGTCTCGCCCGACTGCTTGCCGACGGCGATGCCGGACACGTGCGTGCCGTGGTCGCAGCCGGACGAGAAGTCCTCGGCGCTGCAGTTGACACCGGCGCCGGGGCCCGTCTGCTCGTCCTCGCCGTCGGGGTTCGAGCCGTCCGGGCACACCGACTCCGAGGTGAACGAGGCGTTCGAGAACGTGGTCGAGAAGCAGCCCTCGGCGACGGTCTGGCCGTCGAGGAACGGGTGGTCGGTCTGGGCGCCCGTGTCGAGGACGGCCACGTCGAAGCCGCTCCCGTCGAAGCCGGCCTGCTGCGCAGCGCGCGCGCCGACCAGGACCGTGCTCTCGTCGAGCATCGGCGAGGACGCGGGGACGTCAGTGGCCGGGACGGGCACGTCCTCCTCGATGCCGAGCACCTCGGGGGCCGCCCGGAGCTGGGCGAGGTCCGCGGCCGTGACGGTCACGGCCAGAGCCGGGGTGAATCGGAACTCGATGACACCGGTCGGCGCGGCGAGCCGGGACAGCACGCCGGCCTGGGCGCGCTGGATCGCGGACCGCTGGGCCTGGACCGCCGAGGCGGGCTGGAGGCCCTCGGGCGCGAACGCCACGTTGAGCGAGATGATGACGCGGACGTCGCCGTCGGCCGCGGCCTTGGCCGCGAGCGCGTCGAACATGTCGGCGCTGCTTTCGGCGAGCGGGACGCCGGTCTGAGCCTGCGCGGGGACGGCGAGCGCCGCCACGGCGCAGAGCACCAGGAGTCGGTAGAGAGACTTCATAGGGAAGGATGGGGAGGGCCGGCGGGGCCAGGGAGTCCGTGAGCCGGGCTGGAAGAAGAGCGCAGGTGGGCACGTCGCCCACTCTGCACGGTCGCTTCAAACAGGATAACGGGGCCGCCCGACTTCCGCAACACGGGGGTGAGGGCGAGCCGTGCGTCTTTGGCCCGTCCGAGCGGACCGGCGACCCGACCTTTGGCGCACGCGGGGGCGTCTCGGTCGTCGGGTCCCCCACGCCGACGGCCGAGCGTCCCTGGAACCGCTCCCGGCTGGCGTCGGTCGGCGGGCCCACACGCCCCTCGCGGAGCCATGCCCGACGCCGACCTCTACCCCGCCTCCGACGCCTTCCGCGCCCGCGCGCTCGTCGGGCCCGACGACTACGACGCGATGTACCGCCGGTCCGTCGAGGACCCCGAGGGGTTCTGGCGCGAGCAGGCCGCGCGCCTCGACTGGTTCGAGCCGTTCGAGACCGTCAAGGACGTGAGCTTCGACCCCGAGGACGTCCACATCCGCTGGTACGTCGGGGGGACGACGAACGCCTGCCACAACGCGCTCGACCGCCACGTCGCCGCCGGCTGGGGCGACCGGACCGCGCTCATCGCCGAGCCCGACGACCCGACGACCCAGCAAGCCCGCCACATCTCGTACGCCGACGCGCTCGCCGACGTCCAACGGATGGCGAACGTGCTGAGGGACCTCGGCGTCGCGAAAGGCGACCGGGTGATGATCTACATGCCGATGATCCCGGAGGCCGCGTACGCCATGCTGGCGTGCGCCCGGATCGGGGCCATCTTCTCGGTCGTCTTCGGCGGGTTCAGCCCCGAGGCCATCGCCGGGCGCATCACCGACGCTGACGCCGACGTCGTCGTCACGGCCGACCAGGGCCGGCGCGGCGGCAAGACCATCGCGCTCAAGGCGAACGTCGACGCGGCCATCGCCCGGCTGGCCGAGCCCGCCTCGGTGCGCAAGGTCCTCGTCGTCCGCAACACGGGCGGCAACGTGACCTGGGACGACAGCCGCGACGTCTGGCTCCACGAGGCCGTGGAGACCGTCGACGCCGAGTGCCCGTGCGAGCCGATGGACGCCGAGGACCCCCTCTTCATCCTGTACACGTCGGGCTCGACCGGCACGCCCAAGGGCGTCGTCCACACGACGGCCGGCTACTGCGTCTACACCTCGCTCACGCACCAAGTCGTGTTCGACCTCCAGGACGACGACGTCTACTGGTGCACCGCCGACGTCGGGTGGATCACCGGCCACAGCTACATGGTGTTCGGCCCGCTCATCAACGGGGCGACCCAGGTCTTCTTCGAGGGGATCCCGACGTTTCCCGACGCCGGCCGGTTTTGGGAGGTCGTGGCCAAGCACGGCGTGACCCAGCTCTACACCGCGCCGACGGCGATCCGCGCGCTCATGGCCCAGGGCGACGCCTTCGTCACGGCCCACGACCGCTCGTCGCTCAGAGTACTCGGGACGGTCGGCGAGCCGATCAACCCGGAGGCGTGGCGGTGGTACCACGCCGTCGTCGGCGAGGGCCGGTGCCCCATCGTCGACACGTGGTGGCAGACGGAGACGGGCGGGATCATGATCACGCCGGTCCCGGGCGCGGTCCCCCAGAAGCCGGGCTCGGCGACGAAGCCGTTCTTCGGCATCCAACCCCAGGTGCTCGACGCCGAGGGGGACGTCTTGGAGGGCGAGGCCGAAGGCGTCCTGGTCATCGCCGACTCGTGGCCGAGCCAGGCCCGGACCGTGTACGGCAACCACGAGCGGTTCGTGAACACCTACTTCACGGCCTACCCCGGCGCCTACTTCACCGGCGACGGCTGCCGCCGCGACGCCGACGGCTACTACTGGATCACCGGCCGCGTCGACGACGTGATCAACGTGTCGGGCCACCGGATGGGGACGGCCGAGGTCGAGTCGGCGCTCGTGCTCCACGAGGCGGTCGCCGAGGCGGCCGTCGTCGGGATCCCGCACCCGATCAAGGGCCAGACGATCTACGCCTACGTCACGCTCGGCGCCGGCCACGCGCCGAGCGAGGACCTGCGCGCCCAGCTCCGCCAGCACGTCCGCACGGTCATCGGGCCGATCGCGACGCCCGAGTTTTTGCAGTTCGCCGTCGGCGGGCTGCCCAAGACGCGCTCGGGCAAGATCATGCGGCGGATCTTGCGCAAGGTGGCGACGGGCGAGCACGACAGCATCGGCGACACGTCGACGCTGGCCGAGCCGGAGGTCGTCGGCAAGCTCATCACCGGCCGCCGTGGCCGGCCCGAGGACGACGGGGCGTACGAGTAAACGCGCCTCGTACCGTCCCCTGTCCGTGGGACTCGCCGTCAGTCTACCTCGGCCGGCCCACGGCCGTACCTCTTCGACTGTTCGAGAACGTCTTGCAAGCTGAGATGGCCGAACAGGGCCTCGCGGTCCTTGGTGTAGTCGCCTCGGCCGGCCCCAAACTGCTGAAGGAACCGGGCCGTGTCGGCGACGCCGATCTCACGAGCGAGCGCCCGGAGCGCCCGGTCGGTCACGTCGGCCAGGGGGAGTGCTGGAGCGTTCATGGCTCGAGGTCAGCGATGAGTTCGAGAGGTGAGACCACGCGGGTGGCCTCCGTGTTCGCGCGCTTCCCTTTCTTGAGGAGCGCGTCGTCGGCGGTGCAGAAGCGGTCCGCCTCCGCCTCGACCGCCGAGGCCAGATGCACAGCGTCGAGGGGCCTGAGTCCCGCGCGCTCGTAGTCGGTAGCCCGAGCCGAAACGCTCGGGGTCGTAGCGACGTGGCTCATCGCGAGGCCCGTGACTCGCCGGCCGAAGTCCCGGCGATGGGAGAACGGGTTGTTCTCCGTCTCGAACTGAAGCACGTCGGACGCGACGAGGTCTACGCCGCCCATCTCCGCCGCCGTGATGACCGCCAGGACCGCCTCGGCTTCGACCCGAACTCGGAGCTGCGCGAGGTCGTCGAGGGGTCGCTGAATGGCGCAGGTATCGAGATAGACGCGCATCCGTCCAAACTACGAGACCGGCCAGCGCGGCCGGACATCGCGAGCGAGAGCCCCAGCCGAGAACGTTCGGGGCCCGACGTCGTCGGCAAGCTGGACACGAGCCGGCGCGGCCGGCCCGAGGACGACAGGGCCTACGAATAGGACGGCCCGCGTGCGCGCGGACGGCCCCCCGTGTATGCCCGCGCCGTCCCCGCCCCGAGCCCATGGGCCCCGAGCAGTTCGGAGGGCCGGGCCGGGCGGTGCGTCATGGGCGCACGCTACGCCCCCGCGACGGCCTCCGCCAGCCGGGCCGCCAAGCCGGAGGCCCGCCGCTGGCTCGTGGCCACGGCTGCCTCGACCTCGGCCGCCGCGCCGAACACGGTCACGGACGTCTTCGCCCGGGTCGCCGCCGTGTACAGGAGCTCGCGCGTGACGAGCCCGGCCCCGCGCGTCCCCGGCTCCGGCAGCACCACGCCGACGGCGTCGAACTCGGAGCCCTGGCTCTTGTGGACCGTCAGCGCCCACGCGGGCTCGTGGGCGGGCAACCGGTTCCAGGCGACCGGCTCGCGCTCGGGGAACACGACGGCCCGGTCGTCGCCCCGACCCCAACACACGCCGACGTCGCCGTTCGACAGCCCGGTGTCGCGGTCGTTGATGGTGACGAGGACGGGGCGGGCCGGGTAGAACCGGGGGCCGTACGGGCTCCACCGCGCCCGGCGCTCGGCACGGAGCGTCGCCTCGATAACGGCGTTCAGCCCCTCGACCCCGCGCGGCCCGCGGCGGACGGCCGCCAGCAGCCGGAACCGCTCCAGCACCGCCAGCGCCGCCTCGGGCGTCGCCGCCGCCAGCGTCTCGCGCGCGAACGGGAGCGCCCACGCCAGCGCCGACCCGGCCGGATCTCCCTCCACCAGGTCGAGCGCCGGGCGCTGGCGGAGCGCCTCGACGGCCGCTTCCGCGTCGCCGCCGCGCACGGCGACGGCGAACGTGCCCACGTCGGAGCCGGCCGTGAACCGGCGTGACTCGGTCAGCTCCACGACCGCGCCCGCGAGCGGCGACGCGGCGAGGGACGACGGGACGCCTTCGAGCCCCATCTCGGCGCAGAACGCCGCCCACGCCGGGGGCGCCGGGCCGGTCCCCTCGGCCACCACGTCCGCGAACGTGGTGCCGACGCCGACGGGCGGGAGCTGGTCCGGGTCGCCGAGCACGACGAGCCGAGCGTCGGGGCGCAGGGCCGCCAGGAGCGCGTCGAACAGGCCGAGGTCGACCATCGAGCCCTCGTCGACGAGCACCACGTCGTGGGGGAGCGGGGCGCGGGCGTCGTGGCGGAAGCCGGCCCGCTCGGGGTGGGCGCCGAGCAGCCGGTGGAGCGTCACGGCGTCGGTCGGGACGGGCCCGCCGAGGTCGTCGGGCAGCTCGGCCACGCGAGCGGCGACGCTCTCCTGCAACCGCGCGGCGGCCTTCCCGGTCGGCGCGGCGAGCGCGGCGCGGGCGCCGGGCCGCTCGGCCAGGACGAGCGCCAGCAGCCGGGCCGCCGCGTACGTCTTGCCGGTGCCCGGCCCGCCGGCCACGAACAAGGCCCGCTGGCGGAGCGCGGCGACGGCCGCGAGGGCTTGCCGGTCCAGCCGGCCGTCCTCCCGAGGCGGAAACAGCCGCGCGAGCGCGGCCCGGGCGGCGACGCTCGGCGCCTCGTCCGTCGCCGTCAGCCGGTCGGCGACGGCGCGGGCGACGCGGCGCTCGGCGTCCCAGTGGCGGCGGAGCGCGAGCCGGTCCGCGTCGAGGACGAGCGGGCACCCGGCGTCCGGCCCGCCGACCGTCGGGCTGGCGGCGAGGTGGCCGCGCCAGACGTCGAGCGCGGGCATCTCGGGGACGCCCCGAAAGGCGGCGCGGGCGTGCTCGTCCTCGGGGAACGCGCGGCCGGCGTGGGCGGCGAGCGCCACGGCGCTGTGGCCGTCGCGCGTCTCGCGCGAGACGAGGGCGGCCGAGAGCGCGAGCGTCCGCTGGCGCGCGGGGTCCGGCCCGGCGTGCTCGGCGTCGAGCCCGGCGACGAGCCGCGCCAGCGCGAGGTCGATGGGCCGGACGGCCTCGGCCTCGGCGAGCGCGTCGAGCGCCCGGCCCACGTCGGGGGGGAGCCTACGCATCGGGCGCGAGGAGCACCTCGAGCGCGTCGATGAGCGCCGCGGACGGGCGGTGGTGGACGAGGCCGGGGGCGGGCGCTGTGACCGAGTCTTCCCCTTCCTCTCCCCCATCCATCTCATCCTGAGCGCCAGCGAAGGACCTCGACGCCGACGCTCCATGCCCTCGACTCCGGTCGTCGCTGGCGTCGGGCCCCGCGCTGAGATCCTTCGCTCCGCTCAGGATGACAGGTCTGGGATCTCGCGCCGACCCGCCCGTTGGCGCCGACCCGCCGTCCGTCGTCCGCAGTCCGCTGTTCTCCCCGAGCCCTCGCAGGAAGACGTACGTGGCGCCGCCGACGTGCGTGTCGTAGGCGTAGTCGGCGAGGCGCGAGCGCAGGAAGCGGTGCAAGCCGTAGACGTAGAGGTGGAGCTGCAAGCCGTAGTGGTGGCCCTGCATGGTGGCCGCCAGCGCGTCGGGCGTGTAGGCGGAGGCGTCGTCGCCCAGCCGGTTGCTCTTCCAGTCGACCACCCACCACCGGCCGTCGGCGCGGGCGACCAGGTCGATCTCGCCGACCATCAGGCCGTCGACGGCATCGCGGCTGAGCGCGGCGACGGCGTCGGCGTAGTCGGCGCCGAACGGGGGCGTGCCGTGAGTGCGGAAGACGTCGGCCAAGGCGCGGGGGGCGACGCGGCCGAGCGGGACGGCGAACGCCCACTCGGGCATCCGCGCGTCGGCGTCGACGAGGCGGAGCCCGGCGCCGTCGGCGTCGTGGAAGAGCGGCGCGCGCGCGACGCGGCCGAGCATCGCAGCCACCTCGGCGGCCGGGTCGAGCGGAGCCCGGTGCGGGCGGCCCCGGCGGTCCAAGCCGTAGGTCGCCAGCCACTGGGCGACGGTCGCGCGGTTGCGCTCGGCAGCGGCCTCGGCCTCGTCGCCCTCGCGCCAGTCGGCGTGCTGCAAGACGCCGTGCAAGCAGGTGCCGGGCCCGGTCCCGGCGGCGAAGGCGTGGAGGCCCGTCGGGACCGCGTCGGTCCGCGCCGTCTCCTCGTCGGCCTCGTCGGACGCCGCCAGCCCACCGTCGTGGCTGGCGGCGTCGCGCGCGCCCCGCGACCACGCGCTGAAGCTGGCCCGGCGCCAGGCGTCGCGGACGCGCCGGCGCCCCGCGTCGTCGAGGGCCCGCGCCGAGAGCGCCACGTCCGGCAGCGGCTCGGCCGCCAGCGGCCGTCCGTCGGGTGCGGGCGGGTCGACGACGCGCGAGACGGCGCCCGTCTCGTCGAGCGCCCGCGCGGTCGCCAGCACGCCCGGCTCGGCGGCCTGCCGACGGGCGGCCTCGACGTGGGTCGCCAGGTCGGAGTCGAACGGCGCGTCGTGGCCGTTCAGCACGTAGCCCAGGCCGGAGAGGGAGTCGAGCCGCTTGCGGTTCGAGGTGACCGCGCCCCAGACCACGTAGCACCGCTCGCGCGCCCGCGTCATCGCGACGTACGCCTTGCGGACGTGCTCGGCCAGGTTGTCCACCTGCCGGAGGCGCTCGTACGCGGCGGCCTCCGGCGAGCCGAGGTCGTAGACGACGCCCGCGTCGGTCCGCGCCAGCACCGTCTCCTGCTGCGTCGTGTCGCGCTCGCTCAGCGACCAGAGGTAGGGCAGGAACACGACCTCGTACTCGAGCCCCTTGGCGTTGTGGTGCGTCGTGATGGTGACCGCGTCGTCGTCGCGCTCGAGCCGGATCTCCTTCATCTCGCGCGACGGCAACGCCTGCTCGGTCCGGTGGCGGAGCCAGTGCGCCAGGTCCTCGGGCGAGCGGTCGCCGCCGGCCTCGACCTCGTGGAGCAGCTCGGCCGCGTGGCGGAGGTTCGTCACCCGGCGCTCGCCGTCGGGGAACGCGAGCATCCGCTCGAACACGCCCTCGCGCTGCTGGAGGTCGGCCACGACGTGGAGCACGCCGTGCCGCCGCCACGCCTTTTGCCACACGCGCAGTTGGGACGCCAGCGCCGACGCCGCGCCGGGCTCGTCGTCGAGCGCCGCGATCCGGTCGGCCGTCCAGCCCCACGTCTCGGTCGCGAGTGCCGCCCGGAGCGCCCGCTCGTCGTCGGGGCGAAGGACGGCGCGCAGGATGAGCTCGAGGTCGGCGATCTGGGGGCTCTCCCTCACGTCGTGGGCCTTCGAGACGACGGCCGGGACGCCGAGCGCGTGCAGCGCTTGCTGGACCGTCTGGATCTCGTACTTCGACGGGACGAGCACGGCGATCTCGCCGGGGCGGAGCGGCCGGTCGCCGTCGCCGTCGCGCATCCGGGCCTCGGCGAGGAGCCGGCGGATCTCGGCGGCCACGACCGGCGGGACGGCCTCGTTCGCCGCCGTTTTTCCGGGAATCCGGTCGGGCTCGCCTGGCATCGGCCACCACACGAGCGGCGGCAAGTCGCCATCCACCAACACCGGCTCGGCGTTCGCGGGCGACGGGGCGACCGGGCGGAACGGGATCCCGTCGAACAGGAACGCCCGCTCGGGCCCGGAGAACACGCGGTTGACGGCCTCGACCAGGCCGGCCGTGCTCCGCCAGTTGGTCCCCAGCGTGAACCGGCGCGTGGCCTGGCGCTGAGCGCCGAGGTAGGCGTGGACGTCGGCGCCGCGGAAGGCGTAGATCGCCTGCTTCGGATCGCCGACGAAGTACAGCGGGCGCCCCTCGAAGGCCGTCCGGAAGATGGCGTACTGGAGCGGGTCGGTGTCCTGGAACTCGTCGATGAGCGCGACCGAGAACTGGCGGCGGATGCCGTCCGCGAGCACCGCCCCGGTGTCGTCGGCCAAGAGCGCGGCGTGGAGCCGGGTGATCAAGTCGTTGAACGTGAGTTGCCCGCGGCGCTCCTTGATGGCGTCGATGCGGGCGCCGACCTCGATCACGAACGACCGCGTGAACGCCCGGTCGAGCGCGGCGACGGCCTCCATCACGTCGGTGCAGGCACGGAAGGGCGGCGCCAGCGACGCGGCCTTGAGGGCGTCCTTCCGCACCTGCCCGTTTTTCCGACCGGCCTTCCAGACCGCGTCCGTCGTGCACGCCTCGACCATCGGGAAGGCGTCGGGGTCCTCCCCCCGCGCGAACGCGCCGACGCGGGCGACGAGAGCACTGGCGCCGGGCCCGTCGAGCGGGGCGTCCTTGTTCCACTCGACGTCGGCGACGGCCTCGGCGACGGCGGCCGGCGACCACACGGCCGCGAGCGCCGTCTGCGCGTGGGCGAGCGCGTCGCGCGCGTCGTCGAGCGACGGCGACTCGGGCAGGATGCGGACCGACGGGAAGTCGGCGGTCGCGCGGTGGTGCTGGACGAGCGTGTCAGGCGTCCGCTCCCGCGAGACGGCGAGCGCCGCGAGCAGCGGGTCGGCGTGCGTGAGCCGCGCCCAGGCGTCGGCGGCGGCGCGGGAGCGGAGCGCGTCGCTGTCGGAGTCCTCGACGAAGTCCATCTCGAACGGCGTCCCACTCTCGAAGGCGGACTGCTTCAGGACCCGCTGGCAGAAGCTGTGGATCGTGAACACGCCGGCCTCGTCGACGCGGTCGAGCGCCGCCAGCAGCCGCTCTCCCGCCTCGGGCCGCGCGAGCAGGTCGGCGAGCGGCTCGACGAGCGGGAGGTCGGACGCCAGCGCCGAGGTCTCGGGGACGGGCTCGCGCCTCGCGACCGCGAGGGCCACCCGGAGCGCGCGGCGGATCCGCGTCCGCAGCTCCTCCGTCGCCGCCTTCGTGAACGTGACGACGAGCAGCCGGCGGAGGTCGGGCAGGCCGCCCGGCTCGGTCACCAGCCAGTCGCCGTCGAGGACGAGTCGGACGACGAGGCCGGCGATGGCGAACGTCTTGCCGGTCCCGGCGCTGGCCTCGACCAGCGTCCGGCCGGGCTCGACGGGCGTGGCCCAGTACTCGAACGGCGGCACGTCGTCGGGCGGGCGGCGGACGCTGGCGGAGCTGGGGCTGGCGCCCGCGGAGGCCTCGTCGGCCAGCGCGTGGCCTGCGGCTGGCGAAGAGACCACATCCGACGTCTCCCTTCCCATTCCGTCGTTCCCGCGCAAGCGGGAATCCAGAGTGACGGCACCCCCGCCCCCGCCGTCCCCCACGGTCCCGGACAACGACGGGCCGCCTGCCCCCCCCAGCGACGACGGTTCCGCTGGCGAATGCCCCTCACCCCGTCCCTCTCCCGGGGGGAGAGGGGACGTCGTAGGGGGCTCCTGTGCCGGCCCGCCCGCTTGTGCCGGCCCGTCGTCCGTGGTCTGCGGTCCTCCGTCCCCGGTCTCCACCCCAAACAAATCGCGCTGGCTCATTCGGGGGCCCCGGCGCGCTGGTAGGTCAGGAGCGGGGCCCAGAGGCAGAGCGCCCACTTGGCGAAGTGCGCCTCCGGGACGAACGGGTCCTCGCGTCCGCGCGTCGCCAGGGCCACGTAGGCGTCGGCGTCGTCGGTGAACTCGTTCCAGGGGTCGGAGAACTGGCGGCGGGCCTTGCGCATGGCGCCCTCGTGCGGCTCGAACGGCCTCTGGGCCGCGCCGCGGTCGAGCACGCGGGCCGTGAAGTCCTCCCACGACGACCGGCTGAGCGCGCCGACGTAGGCCTCCGACGCCTTCTCGAACAGCGGCAACGAGCGGTCGTGCGCCCGGCGGTGGCCCCTTGCGAGGGCCGCCAGCAGCCGGCGCGCGTCGTCGGCGCCGACCGGGGCGAAGTGGACGGCCGTGTCGTCGGTGCCGAGGGCGCAGGTGACGGCGGGGCGCGTCGCGCACAGCGCGAGGTGGTCGACCCAGGCCTGGACGACGTGCTTGCCCCGGACCTTCCCGGGGCGGACGCGGAGCCCGCCTCGCTCGCCCACCCGGTCCAGCGTGCCCACCAACCGCACGTCGCCGAGGTCCACGTCGACCGCGAGCGGCTCCGTGTTCCCCCAGCGGCGGACGCCGTCGGCGACGGGGCGGGCCTCGTCGAGGGCGCGGCGGAGCCACGAGGCGCCGGGCGCCCCGGCGGGCAGCCGGCCGCTCCGCTCGACCCGGGCCGCGAGCGCCGTGTCGTCGAGCCCGTCGAGCAGGCCCTCCAAGACGGCCGCCCGCAGGTGGTAGCGCTCGAGCGCGTCGAGGACGACCGGCTCGTCGTCGTGAAGCGCGTCGTCGTCGAGGTCGAGCGAGAGCCGCAGGCGCCGCCGGGCGACGTGGCGGCTCGGGTTGACCCAGGCGTCGGCGAGGTCGCCCAGCGTCAACACGTCGGTCTGTGCCTCTGGAGACGCCAGCCGGCGGGCGGGGTCGAGGAAGGCCACCGGCGCCTCGGCCTCGGTGCCGCGGACGCGGTGCTGGCGGGCGTAGCTCGCGAGCGGGCCGCCCGGCGTGAAGTAGTCGGCCGCGAACGGCTGGAGCCGGTGACGGACGACGAGCGCCTCGGCCTCGGCGCCCCAGTGGAGGCGGGCGGCGTCGAGGAAGGCGTCGAGGCAGACCGAGGCCGCGCGCTCGGCGTTGTCCTTCTGGCTCCGCCCGACGGTGCTCAGGACCAGCCGGTCGCGCGCGGCCATCACGGCGTCCAAAAACAGCTGCTTCTCGTGGTCGCGCGGGGCCGCGTCGCCGGGCTGCGGGTCGTGGGCGAGCAGGTCGAACCCGGCCGGCTGGTCGGGCCGCGGCCACACGCCGTCGTTGAGCCCGAGCACGGCGACGACGCGGTGCGGCGCGTGGCGGAGCGCCAACGGGTGGGCGACCGTCATCCGGCCCGTCAGGTAGGGCTCGCGGCGCTCGAACCGGCCCGCGGCGCCGTCGAGGTGAGACCGGACGGCGCGGAACGAGACCGGGCCGTCTCCGCCCACGACCCCGTGGAGCCGGTCGAGCGCCAAGGCCTGCTCGCGCAAGAAGACGACGGCCTCCAGCTCCTCGTCCTCGCGCGCGTCGAACACGCCGTCCAGGAACGTCAGGACGCGGCCGGGCCAGGCGTCGAGCGGCGCCGGGCGGTCGATGGCGTCGAGCGACGCGAACAGGGCCTCGGCCCACTCGCAGAACCGCCCGAGCAGGTCGGCCCCGCCCGCGCCCACGACGTCGCACGGGAGGTGGCCGAGGACGAGGTCGCCCCCGGCGTCGCCCGTCATCACGCCGAGGAGCAGGCGGTCGAGCCCGAAGCGCCAGGTGTGGAGGTCGTCCTCGGGCACGTCGAACCGGGCCCGCCGCTCGGCCGTGAGCCCCCAGCAGACGCCGGACTCCCGGACCCACGTCCGCAAGAGCGGCAGCTCGTCCTCGGCGATGCCGGCGGCCCGGCGGATGGCCGGCGTGCCCAACAGGTCGAGCAGCTCCGACGCCGTGACGCGGCCGTCGTGGAGCCGGAGCGCCCGGCCGAACGCCTCGACCACGCGGAGCGCCGGCGCGTGCGGGTGGTCCACCACGTGGTACGGGATCCGGACCTCGGGCGCGGCCTCCTCCGCCCCGAACACGGCGTCGACGAGCGGGGCGTAGGTCGCCAGGTCGGGGACGAGGACCAGCACG
This sequence comes from Rubrivirga sp., assembly GCF_965213695.1. Lineage (GTDB taxonomy): Bacteria > Bacteroidota > Rhodothermia > Rhodothermales > Rubricoccaceae > Rubrivirga. The sequence continues at coordinate 3,909,563 of NZ_OZ243912.1, forward strand.
TCGCTCGGCCGCAAGCCGTCGACCTCGGCGAAGGCGTCGAGGAGCGTGTCGCGGAGGGCCTCGAGCTCGCGCGTCGGCGAGTGGCAGTCGTGGACGCGGACGGTCGCGTCGAGGGGCGTCGGGGCGGGCGGGCAGGCGTCCGTCGCGAGGGCGGATTGGAGCCCGCCGAGGGCCGTTGCCGGGGGAGGCCCGCACGCCAGCCGCTCGCGCTCGACGCCGCCGAGCCCGTCGAGGACGGACCAGTAGGCGCGCGTCCGCCCCGCGAGCGCCCGGAGGAGCGGGTGGCCGTGCGTGTCGCCGGCCGCGTCGCCCGGGGCGACGGCGTAGACGGTCACCGGGACGTGCTGCGCGAGCGCCCGGAGCGCCCGCAGGTGGACCGGCGGGACCAGCAGCGCGCCGAACACGGCCACGCGCGGCGGGACGTGAGCGCGGAGCCCGTCGGGCGGGTCGGCGAGCGCGTCGAGCAGCGCCAGCATCTCGGTCGCCCGGTCCCACGTGTCGGACTCGGCAACGAGGCGGCGCCACAGCGCGGCCTGCCAGCCGCCGTGCGGGAAGTCGGCCGGGGGCGGCGCGCCCCGGGCCCACGCCGCGAGGGTGTCGGGCCGGTACACCTGGTAGTCGTCGAAGAGGGCCGCCAGCCGGGCCGCCAGCGGCATCGTTTGGCCGCCGGTCCGGTCGAGGTAGGCGCGGACCGACGCCCACACGTCGTCGGCCGGGAGGTCGTCCAGGACGGCGCGGATGCGCCACGCCAGCCCGGCGGCCTCGAACGGGTGCGCCCGGTCGTCGAGTGCGTCGGCGTGGTGGGCCAGGCGCCGCGCGAGGTCGGTGGCCAGCTCGCGCGGCGAGCGGAGGTCGAGGCTGGCGGCGACGCCCAGGCTCTGGGCCAGCTCGCGCTCGACCCAGCGCCGCAGCCCGACGTTCTGGGCCACGACAATGGTCTCGCGCGCGGTCGGGTCGAGCGGCTCGTCACGGAGCGTGCTCGCGAGCCGCGCGAACAGCGGCTCCAGACGCGGCGCCGTAACGACGCAGAAACCGGGGGACGACGGGGGCACGGAGGACCAGAGGATCAGGACCGAATCTAGCCCCGCGTCCCCACCGCTTCCCCCCGGGAGTCGGCCGCCGCACGCTCCCAGGCCGCAGGGCCCCGCCCCGGTAAGCTGTTCCCCTTCAAGGGGGACGGTCCGAGCGACCTTGAACGGAGCGATGGGCGTTCGGACAGGGGGTCCGGGCCGAGGCGCCTCAGCCGGCGACGAACTCGAGGGCCTCGAAGAGGAGCTCGCGGGCGCGGTGCGCCGACGGGTCGGTGATCTCGAGCCACTGCCGGAACGGCGTGCCGCCGGGCGCGAACGGGACGCCGCGGCCGGCGGCGACCTCCTCCCGCACCCGGGCCTCGGGCAGCTTGACCACGAGCGCGTCGCCGACGTGGCCGCCGGAGGCGAAGTAGGCGCCGTTGGCCCGGAGGCACGGGCGGCCCATCATGGTGCCCCGGGTCGCGAGGCCCTGGGCGACGAGCGCGTCGGCGAGGACGGTGAAGGAGCCGTCGGACATGGGGGACGAGGCGCGGGCCCGAAAGGTCGGCACGGGGCGAGGCGTCGGCCGCGGGGGAATTCCCCGTCCCTCCGCACGCCCGTCGAACCCTCCGCCGGCCCTCGCGTTGACGCCGGTTCATGCGACCCGTCCTCCTGGCCCTCCTCGCCCTCTCGGCCTGCGCCGACGCCACGCGCTCCACGCCGCCGGCCGGCCCGTCCGCCGCCATCCCGTACCGGCTCGACGCGCCCGACGCCGTGGTCGCGCTGCCGGCCGAGCTCCGCGAGATCTCCGGCCTGACGGTCCTGCCCAGCGGCCGGCTCGGCGCGGTCCAGGACGAGGCCGGGACCATCTTCGAGATCGACCCGGCGACGGGCGTCATCGTCGACCGGCTCGTGTTCGAGACCGCCGGCGACTTCGAGGGGTTGGCCACGACCGACGACGCCGTCTGGGTGCTCCGCAGCGACGGCGACCTCTACCGCGTCGCCCGGGACTCGACGGGGATGCCATCGGCCCGCAAGGTCGAGACGCGGCTCAAGAGCCGGAACGACACCGAGGGCCTGGCCTTCGACGCGGCCCAGAACCGGCTGCTCGTCGCCTGCAAGGAGTGGCCCGGCGACGACCTCGGCCGGGTCCGCGCGGTCTACGCCTTCGACCTCGCGACCGAGACGATGTCCGAGACGCCCGTCTTCGCGCTCGACCGGGAGGCGGTCGATAGCGCGGTGAACTTCCGCCCGTCCGCCCTCGCGATCCACCCCACGACGGGCGGCCTCTACGTTCTGTCGTCCGTCCGCCGGGCGATCGCCGTGGTCGGGCCCGACGGCGCGCTCGTCGGCATCGCCGACCTGCCGGGCGACGTGGCGCCCCAGCCCGAGGGGCTGGCGTTCACGGCCGACGGCACGCTTTATGTATCGAGCGAGGGCCCCAGCGGGCCGGGCACCCTGCTCCGCTACGCCCCCACCGACTAGGCCGCATGCGTCGTTTTTCCGTTCTCCTCGCCGCCGTCCTCGTCGCCGGGTGCGCCACGACGGCCACCTACGTCGCGCCGGAGATCCGGGCCGACCCCGTGCCGCCGCTCCCCGAGGGCGAGGTGGCCCACCGGGTCTTCCTCACCGGCAACACGGGCGACCTGGCCGACGGGGGCTCCGACGCCGTCCTGCGCGCGCTCGCCGCCGACGCCCGCACCGCCGGGCCCGACGCGACCGTCGCCGTCCTGGGCAACGTCACCGCCGACGGCGTGCCGGCCGAGGGCGACCCGGACCGGGCCCAAGCGGAGGCGCCCGTCCGGGCGCTCATCGCGGCCCTCGACGGGATCGAGGCCGACGTCGTGGTCGTGCCCGGCAACCGCGACTGGGAGCGGGGCGAGGACGGCGTCCAGCGGCTCGAAGACCTGTTGGACGACGCCTTCGGCGACGACGTGCTCACGCCCGGCGACCAGGCCGGCGGCCCGCGCGAGTGGGAGCCGGCCGAGGGCCTCCGCCTGATCGCGCTCGACACGGCGTGGTGGCTCCTAGACGCCGACGAGCGGCCGGCCGGCGAGGCCGAGGACCAGGACGTCCGGACGCCCGGCGATGTGGCCCGCATCTTCGAGCAGATCGTGGTCGACCGCGACGACTCGCGGATCGTCGTGCTCGCCCACCACCCGATCCTCTCGCGGGGCCCCTCGGCCGGGTACCGCAGCAACCCGCTGGCCGGGCTCGCCTCGCGGACGCTGGGGCTCAGCGGGCAGGACCTGGCGTCGCCCCGGTACCGCGCGCTCCGCGGCGCGCTCGGCCGCGTCGCCGAGACCCACGACGGGCTGGTCTGGGCCGCCTCCCACGACCGGATCTTGCAGACCTACGAGCGCGTCGTGAACCCGCTCCGGTCCCAGACGCACTTGGTCTCGGGGACCGGCGGCGGCGAAGCCGACCCGGCTGGCGGCGCCGGCGCCCGCTACGTCTCGTCGCGGCCGGGCTACCAGCGGCTCGTCTACTTCGCCAACGGCCGGCTCTGGACCGAGACCGTCGAGCTCGACGACGCTGGCACTCCCCAGGTCGTATTCCGGGCCGAGATCTCCGGTGCCAACCCCGAGCTCGTCGACACCGAGGTGCCCGACGCCGTCGACCCCGACGACCTGCCGCCGCTCGACCGGACCGTCACGCTCGCGGCCGACGAGGACTTCGTGACCGACCGGTTCCAGAACGACGCCTTCACCCGGGCCCTGTTCGGCGAGAACTACCGGGACGTGTGGAAAACGCCGGTCGAGTTCCGCACGATCGACCTGGGGACCGAGGCCGGCGGGCTCGTCCCGGTCAAGCGCGGCGGCGGGCTCCAGACGACGTCGCTCCGGCTCCAGGCCGGCGACGGCCACGAGTACGGGCTCCGGCTGCTCGAGAAGAGCGGGCTGGCCCAGGTCCCGACCGAGCTCCGCGATGGGCTCGTCGGCGACGTCGTGCTCGAGCTCCGGGCGGCCATGAACCCCTACGCCGCGCTCGTGGCCGCGCCCCTCGCGACGGCCGCCGGCGTGCCCCAGCCCGACCCCGAGATCGTCTTCGTCCCGGACGACCCGCGCCTGGGCCGCTACCGCGAGACGTTCGCGAACCGGCTCGCGCTCTTCGAGATCCGCCCGGACGACGACATGTCGGACGTGCCCGGCTTCGAGGGGATGACCGACGTGATCTCGGCCTCGAAGCTCCGCGAGGAGATGCGCGAGGACCACGACCACCGCGTCGACCAGCGGGCCTACCTCCGGGCCCGCCTGTTCGACATGCTCCTGGCCGACTGGGACCGCCACGCGGACCAGTGGCGGTGGGCCGCCTTCGAGCCCGGCGAGCTCGACCCGTCGCTCACGGGCGACGCGGCCACCCGGGGCAAGGTGTACCGGCCCATCGCGCGCGACCGCGACTTCTCGTTCTACGGCATCAACGGGCTGCTCCAGCCGGCGCTCCAGGCGTTCGACCGGCGGCTCCAGCCCATCGGCGAGAAGTACGGGAACGTGCGCGGGCTCACGACGAACGGGTTCTACCAGGACCGCCCGTTCCTCAACGAGCTCACGCTCGACGACTGGCGGGCCGTCGCGCGCGAGCTCCAGGCCGCGCTCACCGACGACGCCATCGAGCGGGCCGTCCGCGCCTTGCCGGGCCCGATCTACCCCCAGCTCGCCGACTACTGGACGCCGGCGCTCAAGACCCGCCGCGACAAGCTGGTCCAGGCCGCCGAGGACTACTACGAGCTCACCGCCAAGGTCGTCGACGTGATCGGGAGCGACGAGCGCGAGCAGTTCGAGGTCGTCCGCCAGGCCGACGGCTCGACCGAGGTCACCGTCCGCTCGTTCAAGGGCGGCGAGCCGGGCCGGCTGCTCTACCAGCGGACGGTCCGGCCGGGCGAGACCGACGAGGTCCGCCTGTACGGGCTGGCCGGGCGCGACGAGTTCCGGGTCACCGGCGACGGCCCGCGCGAGATCCCGGTCCGCGTGATCGGCGGGGCCGGCGACGACGAGCTCGTCGCCTCGGCCGGCGACGTCGCCGTCTACGACACGCCGGACGGCCTGGAGATCGTCGAGACCGGCCGGAAGGTGGAGGACCGCCGCTCGGCCGACCCCGACGTGAACCGCTACGACCCGACCGAGCACGTCCTGGGCAAGAAGGACACGTTCCCGACGCTGGGCTACCGCTCGACCGACGGCGTGCTCCTCGGGGCGACCCGGATCTGGAGCGTCCCGGGCTTCCGGCTCCGCCCGTACGCCGCGACGCACGAGATCACCGTCAACTACGCCACGGCGACCGGCGGCTTCGCGGGCGGCTACACGGGCCGGATGCGTGAGGCCGTCGGGACGTGGGACCTCGACGTCGACGCCTACGCCTCGACGCCGCGCTACGCCCGCAACTTCTACGGGCTCGGCAACGGCTCGCCCAACATCGACCCGGAGTTGGCCGAGATCGACCTCGCCCGCGTCCAGGCGCGTGCCGGGCTCGGCATCCCCATCGGCGAGTCGCTCAAGCTCGTGATCGGGCCGAGCGGGCGCTACGCGGACCCGGGCCGGGACTCGCTCCAGCTGGCGAGCTCGCCGGTCGGGCGCCTCCCGGCGACGGCGCTCGAAGGGCAGACGCACCTGGGCGGGTTCGCCCGGCTGGCGGCGTCGACGGTCCACAACGCGGTGAACCCGCAGCAGGGGCTCCGCTTCGCCGTCGAGAGCACGGTGCTGGCGGGCGTCTCGGGCCCGTCCGAGACCTACGGCGTGGTCGGCGGCGAGGCGGCGGCCTACCTCCCGCTCAGCCTGGCGCCCCAGCTCACGGTCGCCGTCCGGGCCGGGGCCGAGCACATCGTCGGCGACTTCCCGTTCTTCGACGCCGTGGTGTTGGGCGGGCCGGGCACCGTCCGCGGGTACCGCCGCGAGCGGTTCGCCGGGCGGACGGCGGCCTCGGGCTCGGCCGAGCTCCGGGCGAAGCTGTTCGACCTCAACGCCTACGTGCTCCCGCTCAACGTGGGCGTGCTCGGGTTCGTCGACGCCGGCCGCGTCTGGGCCGACTTCCCCTCGTGCGCCGAGGTCTTTGGAGACGCCGAGTGCATGCGGCTCGCCGACGATGGCGTCGCGGTCGACTACGACGACCCCTTCGCGAGCGACGAGGTCCAGCTCGGCTACGGCGGCGGCCTGTGGATCGGCGTGCTCGACCGGGCCGTGGTCAACCTGACCGTCGGCGCGTCCGACGAGAACGCCCTCGTGACGTTCGGCCTCGGGTTCGCGTACTAACCGCCGGGAGCGCGTACCCTAGCGCCTCCGCTTGCGACGTTTGTAGGCTCCTCTTTCCCACGACGCCATGGACCCCACTACGCCCCTCGTGACCGACGCCGGCGACGGCCTGCCCGTCTCGGGCGACGTCGTCGACATGAGCCAGGTGGCCGGCGCCCGCGACGTCCCGGTCTCGGACGACGCGCCGGCCCCGAAGAAAAAGAAGAAGGGCAAGACCAAGCCGATGACGGCCGTCGGCTCGAGCGACGGGGCCGTTGCGGACGCCGACCAGGCCCTCGCCGAGCTCGGCACCAAGCGCGGGATCGAGACCCTGTTCCGGTCGAGCTACCGGGTCAACATGGACCTCTCGGCGCTGGCCGACGCCAAGGCCAACATCATGATCTCGATCAACGGCCTGATCGTCTCGATCCTGATCGCGTCGATCGCGCCGGGGATGGAGAAGAACCCGTGGCTCTACATCCCGACGTCGCTGTTCCTGCTCGGGTGCCTGGTCTCGCTCGTGTTCGCCGTGCTGGCCGCCCGGCCCCGCGTCCACACCACCGAGATCACGCCCGAGCGCGCGCTCCGCGAGCGGAAGAACTTGCTGTTCTTCGGCAACTTCAGCCACATGTCGGAGGGCGACTACGTGGACTCGCTCAAGCAGGTCGTGATGGACTCGACGCGGACCTACGAGATGATGATGAAGGACATCTACGGCGTCGGGAGCGTGCTCCAGAAAAAGTACCGGATGCTCCAGCGGTCGTACAGCGCGTTCCTGGTCGCGCTCGTCGTCGGCGTGCTCGGGTTCATCTTCGTGTTCGGGTACACCGTGTTCTTCGACGTCGGCGGGACGACGGTCACGACGACCACGACGACGATCCCCGCGCCCGGCATCCTTCCGTAGACTCGGCCGCATGAAGACGATCCTGATCCTCCGCCACGGCAAGTCCGACTGGGACGCCGACTATGGCGGCGACGACCACGCCCGCCCGCTCGCCGCCCGGGGCCAGAAGGGGGCCCGCAAGATCGGCCGGTTCCTCACCACGGCCCGGGTTCCGCCGGACCGGGCGATCACGTCGTCGGCCGTCCGGGCGCGCGAGACGCTGGCGACGGCGGCCGAGGCCGGCGGCTGGACGGGCCCGGCCCGGGTCACCGACGCGCTCTACGAGGCCACGCCCCAAGCGGTCCTGCGCGAGATCCAGGCCGAGACCGACGACGCCGACACGGTCGTCGTGGTCGGCCACGAGCCGACGTCGAGCGCGCTCGCGTCGCTCCTGGTCGGCGGCGGGCGGGTCGAGATGAAGACGGCGGCCGTGGCCCGGGTCGACGTGCCCGTCGAGTCCTGGGCCGACGTGGCGCCGGGCCGGGGCACGCTCGCGTTCCTCCTCCCGCCCGGAGCCCTCCGCCCGAACGCCTACCGCAAGCTCAAGAAGACGATCGACAAGGCCATCGACGCGCGCCAGAAGGCGATCGAGAAGGCCGAGAAAGTCGGCGCGCCCAAGGAGCCGGCCTACAAGCCGGCCGCGCTCCCCCGCGGCGGCGTCGACGCCCCGGACGGGCCGGCCGACGGCGGGGCGTAGCCCGTCGGCCGAGCACCGTCGCCCGTAGGGGCACGCCGGTGGCGTGCCCTCGCCCCATCGCGGTCGACCCGGGCACGCCACCGGCGTGCCCCTACGCACAGACCGATCGGGAAGGCGGCCTCCCAGCGATCCGGTATCAGGGCCGCGACGGTTCGGACCGTCGGGCGTGGCCGCCACCGGGCCGTCGCGGGATCCGGGCCGGCGCCGTCGCCGTCTGTGGCCGCCCCTCCCCCGCCCATGCCCGACGCCCGCCCGACCGCCGACGCCCCACCTGCCGACGCCCCGAGCGACGACCCCGTCCTCGACAACGCGCCGGCCAACGGCGACGAGTCGGCGGTCGAGATGGCCGCCCGGCGGCACCTCGGGATCCGGACGTGGGAGCGGCCGGCGCTCTACCGCGAGACGGCCGAGGCGGCGACCGACACCGACGTCCCGTTCTTCGCCGTCCTACTGCTGTCGGGCGCCATCGCCACGCTCGGGCTGGTCCTCAACTCGACGGCCGTCGTGATCGGGGCGATGCTGGTGGCCCCGCTGCTGGGCCCGCTGTTGGGGCTGTCGCTGGCGCTCACCGTCGGCGACGGGCGGCTGTTCGTCCAGACGGCGGCGGCCATCGTGCTCGGCGCGGCGGGGATCGTGGCGCTCGCGGCCCTGCTCACGCTCGCGCTCCCGTTCCAGACGGTTACCGACGAGATCGTGAGCCGGACGCGGCCGACCACGCTCGACCTCGGCATCGCCGTGTTCTCGGGGCTCGCGGGCGCCGTGGTGACGGCCTCGCGCGAGGCCCGGCTCTCGGCCTCGATCCCGGGCGTGGCCGTGGCCGTGGCGCTGGTGCCGCCGCTCGGCGTGGCCGGGTTCGGGATCGCCGTCGGCCAGTGGGCCTACACCCGGGGCGCGCTGCTGCTGTTCGGGGCGAACCTCGCCGGGATCGTGCTGAGCGGCATGGCCATGTTCTTCCTCATCGGGATGCACCGGGCCGACGTGGTCAAGACGGCGCGGGAGTGGCACGACGAGGGCCAGGCGACCGGCGTCGCGGCGCTCGTCAGCGGGGCGCACGGGCTCGACCGGCTGCCCGGCCTGGCGACGCCGCTGGGCCGGTTCGTGCTGGTGGCCGCGTTCATGGGCGCCGTCGCGGTCCCGCTCACGACGTCGCTGGGGCACTACGTGCGGGAGGCCCGGGTCGGGGCCGCCGTCGACGCCCTGGAGGCCACGGTCGAGGCCGACGGCGACGCCTTCGTGCTCGACCGGGAGCTCGCCTACGGCGACGGCGCGGCGACGCTCCGGCTGCGCGTGGCCACGAGCCGGTGGATCACCGACGACCGGGAGGCCGCGCTCGCGGCCGACCTCGAGGCCCGGGCCGGCGAGCCGGTCTCGCTCTCGTTCGAGCAGGTGCTCGCCTCGTCGGGCGACCTGGCGGCGTTCGCCGAGGCGCTCCCGACCGCGCCCCCCGTCCGCCAGGCGTCGCCGGCCGTGCCCGCGCCGACCCCGGCGCCGGCCGCGCTCGCGACCATCCGCGGCCGGCTGGCGACCGCGCTCGCCGACCTGGCGCTGCCCGACAGCGTGCGCGTGGTGGGCGGCACGCTCCGGGTCGAGGACGACGAGCCGCCGACGCTCACCGTCGCCTACGCGGCGCGGCAGCGCCTGCCGCGCCAGGCCGAGGCCGTTGTCGCCCGACAGGCCGCTCAGATCCTCGGCGTCGACCCGGCGCGCGCGTCGGCACGGGCCGTCCGGCTGGGGCCGCGCGCCCTGCCCGACTCGGCCGCGGCGGGCACGCTCGCCGAGCTCTTGGCGGACTACCCGCGCCTCCGCCTGACGCTGGCCGGCGACACCGCGGCCGTCCGCGCGGCCCGGGCCCGGCTCGTCGGGCGCGGGGCGCCGGCCGGCCAGCTCGCGCTCGCGCCCGACACGACGGCCCCGCGAGCCCGCCTCTCGCTCGCGCCCGACACGACGCGCGGGAGCTGACGGGGTGGGGCCGGTTGCGCCTGCTCACTCCTCCAGGGCTATGTGACCTCCCCCTTGTCGTCCTGAGCGCAGCGGGGACTCTACCGGACGCTAGAGCGATGCCAGGTTGCTCGTAGGCCGCCCCCCCGCTCCTGCTGCCATCGCTCCGCTCCGTGCCGCAGGAGCGGTCCCCCTCGAAGGGCGGGGCTGCTAAGTAACGAAATGGCTGTCATCCCCACGCACGCGGGGATCCATAGGGGGCCGCTCGCTGAGGCGCCGCTGCGTATGGATTCCCGCGTGCGCGGGACCGCGAAGCGACGGCGCCAGCCAATGACACCTGTTATTTGCATGGTCGGCAAAGAGCTTAGCAGCCCTACCCTCGAAGGGGGACAGGCCGTCCGGCCGCTGAGCGGAGCGATGGGCGGACGGCCGGGGGGTCCGCTCGCGAGCAACGTGTCACGGCACCAGCGCCGGGTCGGTCGGGGCGACCAGGGGGCGAGCAGCTAGATCCTTCGCATTCGTTCAGGATGACGACGTGTGAACTGTGCACCCGCACGGCACCCCCTCTTTCCGTGTCCCGGACGCCAGTCACAGGGGGAACGGACTGAGACGCCTTACCATCGGCCTTCCCCGAAGATCTCACCCGCGCGTCCCGGCCAGGCGGAACAGCGGGGGCCGACCGGGCGGTACCACGGCCCCTTCCCCCGTGCCCGCTCCGTGCCCGCCCTCCCCGACCACTACGCGACCCTCGGCGTCGACGAGGACGCCTCCGCCAAGGAGATCAAGAAGGCGTACCGCCGCCTCGCCCAGGAGTACCACCCGGACCGGAACGCGGGCGACACCGCCGCCGAGGAGCGGTTCAAGGAGGTCCAGGCCGCCTACGACGTCGTCGGCGACGAGACGAAGCGGAAGGCGTACGACCGGGCCCGCCGCGACCCCTACGGCGGGCGATACGAGGGCACGCCGTTCGACGGGTTCGGGGGGCCGGGCGAGGGCGCCGGACGGTTCTACCGGGCCCCCGACGGGACCTACGTCCGCGTCGACGCGACGGGCGCCGGGCCGGGCGTCAACGACGATGCCTTCACGTTCGGCGGCGGTGGCGGGCTCGGCGACATCTTCGACCAGTTCTTCGGCGGCGCGAGCCGGCCGGGCGGCGCGGCCGACACGGCGTACCGGGGCGGGCGCGACGTCGACGCGACGGTCCGCTTGACGTTCGAGGAGGCGCTGGAGGGCGGGCGCCAGGAGATCCGGACGTCGGGCGGCGAGGCCGTCCGGATCACGATCCCGAAGGGGGTCCGCGACGGATTCAAGATCAAGCTGGCGGGCCGCGGCGACCCGGCGCCGGGCGGGCGCGGGGCCCCGGGCGACCTGTACATCACGTTCCGCGTGACGCCCGACGCCCGGTTCTCGCGCGAGGGCGACGACCTGGTCATGACCGAGACCGTCTCGGCCGTCGAGGCCATGCTCGGGACCACGCGCGAGGTCCGGACGGCGACGGGCAAGACGGTCCGCCTGCGGATCAAGCCGGGGACGCAGCCCGGGACGCGGCTCCGCGTTCGCGGCCAGGGCGTCGAGACGGCGTCGGGCCAGGGCGACCTCTACGTCGTCGTCGAGGTGTCCGTCCCGATGCTGTCGGACGAGGCGGCCTCCGGCCTGCGCGCGTGGGCCGACGCCGAAGGCCTGGCGTAGGGGCGACCCGCCGGGCCGCGCCCTACCGAGAGCGATGTCGGGGTAGGCGGCCCGGTGTCACTCGGCCACCGCCGCCCTGCGCCGCCGGCCGGCCGCTCGGTCGAGGGCCGTGCGGATCGCGTCGAGCTGGACCGGCTTCGAGAGGTAGTCGTCGCACCCGGCCCCGAGACACCCCTCGCGGTCCCCCTCCATCGCGTTCGCCGTCAGCGCGATGATCGTCGGCTGGTCGGTGACGGTGGCCGACGCGCGGATGGCCCGGGTGGCCGCGAGCCCGTCCATCACCGGCATCTGGACGTCCATGAACACGACGTCGTACCCCTCGCCGAGCCGGGCCCGGCGCTCGACCTCGGCCACGGCCTCGGCCCCGTCGGCGACGACGTCGGCTGTGAGTCCGAGCCGGCCCAGGAGCCGGACGGCCACCTTCTGGTTGACCGCGTTGTCCTCGGCCACGAGCACCCGGAGCCCGGGGCCCGGCGACGGCCGGGCGACCCACGCCGTCGGCCGGTCGGCCGGGGCCTCCTCGGACGGCGTGGCCGTGGACGTTTCGGACGCGGCCTCGGCTGCGGGCCGGCCGTTGAAGACGTCGACGAGCGCGTCGTAGAGCTGGGACGGCTTGGTCGGCTTGTAGAGGAGCGTGGCCACCCCGGCCGCCTGGGCGTCCTCGACGAGCGCCCCGTCCCGGTGGATCGACGTGAGCATGACGACGACCGGCGACGTGTCCGGGGCCAGGGCCCGGAGCGCCCGGGCCGTCGCGAGCCCGTCCATCTCCGGCATCTGCATGTCCAACAGGACCAGGTCGTACGGGCGCCCGCGCTCGGCCGCCCGCGACCACGCCACGACGGCCTCGGCGCCGGACCCGACGGCGTCCGGGGCCATCCGCCACCGGGCCGAGAGCCGGGTCAGGATCTCGCGGTTCACCGCGTTGTCGTCGACGACGAGCACGCGCCGGCCCGCCAGCGCCGGCTGGTCCCGCCGCTGGAACACCTGGCGCTCGGACGGGGCCACCTCGACGGCGACGGAGAACCGGAACGTCGAGCCGTGCCCGGGTGCCGGCGCCTCGACGCTCTCGACCGACATCTCGCCGCCCATCATGGCCACCAGGCTCTGGCAGATCGTGAGCCCGAGCCCGGTCCCCCCGTACTGGCGCGTCGTCGAGGCGTCGGCCTGCGAGAACGACTCGAACACGAGCCCGAGCTTGTCCGGGGCGATCCCGATGCCCGTGTCCTCGACCGCGAACCGGACCCGGCACATCGTCCCGGCCGACGGCTCGGCCGGGTCCGCCTCGACCCGGACGCAGACGGACCCCGACGGCGTGAACTTGACCGCGTTCGAGAGGAGGTTCACCAGGACCTGGCGGACCCGGGTCGCGTCGCCCAAGACCGCCCGGGGCACCCCGTCCTCGACGAGGTACGCCAGCTCGACGCCCTTCTCGGCCGACGCCTGCGCGACCAGGTCGAGCGCGGACTCGACGGCGGTTCGGACCTCGAACGGGTGGACCTCGAGCGCGAGCATCCCGGCCTCGATCTTCGAGAAGTCCAGGATGTCGTTGATGATGGTCAAGAGCGCGTCGCCCGAGGTCCGGATGGTCTCGACGAAGTCGCGCTGGTCGATGTCGAGGGCCGTGTCGAGCAGGAGCGAGGTCATCCCGATGACCCCGTTCATCGGCGTCCGGATCTCGTGGCTCATGTTGGCCAGGAACTCGGACTTCGCGCGCGTCGACGCCTCGGCGGCCTCGCGGGCGGCCTCGGCGGCCTCCTTGGCCTCGACGAGCGCGGCCTTGGCCTCCCGCTGCATCGTGATGTCGCGCGAGACGCCGACGAGCCCGACGATCTCGCCGTGGCCGTCCCGGAGCGCGACCTTGGTGGTCAAGAGCCAGCCCCCCTCGGAGTCTCGCTCCTCCTTGTTCCGGATCGGCTCGCCGGTCCGGACGACGTGGAGGTCATCGGCGAGGATCGCCCGCGAGGCCTCGCTCTCGTCCGCGTCGGCGTCGGTGAGGCCAACGGCGTCCTCGGGGCGGTCGTAGCCGAGGGAGCGGGCGCTGGCGAGGTTGCGGAGCGTGGCCCGGCCCTGGGCGTCCTTGACGTAGATGTGGTCGGGGATCGTGTCGATGACGGTCCGCAGGAGCTGGCGCTGGCTCTCCATCTCGGCCTCCCGAGCCTCGGCGGCCTCCTTGGCCGCGACGATGGCGGCCTCCACCTCCTTCTGCTCGGTCACGTCGCGGACGATCCCGACGAGCCCGACGATCGCGTCGCCGTCGCCCCGGAGGGGGACCTTGGCCGAGTGGTAGATCCGCTCGCGCCCGTCGACCACGACCCGGTCCTCGCCGCCGATCCGGGGCTCGCCGGTCTCCATCACGGCCCGGTCGGCGTCCCAGAGCGCCTGGGCTCGGCCGTCGCCGACGGTGTCGAACACGGTCAGGCCGAGGGTGCCCTCGGGGTCGTCGTAGCCGATGGCCCGGGTGTCGGCGAGGTTCCGCAAGACGCACCGGCCGTCGCGGTCGGTCGCGAAGATCATGTCCGGGATCGTGTCGATGACGGTCCGGAGCAGGCGCTCTTGGCGCTCGGCCGCGTCCTTCTGGGCGAGGATCTCGGCCTCGGCCGCCGTCTGGGCCCGGAGGTCGCGGATGTGGACCGTGAACAGCGTCCGCCCCGACTCGAGCCGGAGCGGGCGGAACGTGATCTCGGTCGGGATCTCGTGGCCGTCGGCGCAGACGGCCGGGAGCCGGAGCCGCTTGAGCAGGGAGCCCGGCTCGCCCGTCTCGACGTAGCGCCGGAGCTTGGCGCGGTGCTCGTCGCGGAACCGCTCCGGGACGATCATCTCGGCGAGCCCCTGGCCCACCAAGTCGGCCGGGGCGACCCCCAAGATCGGCTCGACGGCCGGGTTCGCGTCCACCACGACGTCGTTCTCGTCCAGCGTGACGATGGCGTCCGGGGCGCCGTCCAAGATGGACCGGGTCCGGGCCTCGCTCTCCTGGAGCGCGGCCTCGGCCCGCTTGGCCTCGGTCACGTCGCGGGTGACGCCGACGAGCCCGACGACGGCGCCGGCGTCGTCGCGGAGGGGGACTCGGGACGTCACGATCCACCCCGTCCGGCCGCCGAAGGCGTACGGCTCCTCGTGGTCGAGGACGGCCTCGCCGGTCCGCATTACGCGCTCCTCCTCGGCCCAGTAGTCGGCGGCCACCTGGGGGTCCTCCGACTGGTCGAACACGGTCAGGCCGACGGCGTCCTCGGAGTCGTCGAGGCCCATCTGCTCGGCGCTGTACCGGTTCCGGACGACGCACCGGCCGTCGAGGTCCTTGACGTAGACGTGCTCGGGGATGGCGTCGATGACGGTCCGGAGCAGGCGCTCTCGGGCCCGGAGCGCGTCGCGCCCGTCTCGGAGGGCCTCCCGCGTCCGGACTTGGGCGACGGCGCCGAGCCCGATCAGGAGGGACAGGATCCCGAAGTACCCCCCGAGGACCGAGAGGTGCTGGGCCCCCGCCCTCACCCCCACGAGCGTCCCCACCAAGACAGCGATCAGCATGCCGACTGAGGTCCAGACCTGGCGCTCGGTCCGGGCGTACGGCGCGACGGCGAGGGCCGAGGCGCACCCCGCCGTGAGCACGCCGACCGTCCACGGGAGGTCGAACCCGTTGAGCCCGCCGAGCCAGGTGAAGTACCCCGTCAGGCCCGTCGTGGCGACGAGCGCGACGGTCCAGACCGCGCGGCGGACCGCCTGGCTGAGGTACGTCAGGCCCAGCATCCCGACCAGGAACGCGCTGTAGCCGAGCCGGTACTCGAGCGGGTCGTAGTACCCGGGGTCGATGGCGCGGTAGACGAACCAGAACGCGGGCACGCTCACCGAGCCGATCACCAGGATCGACCGGAACGCGGTCAAGGTGGCCGACGGCCCCGACCGCTCGCGCGGCCGACCAACTGCGAGGGGCAGCGGGGCCGCGGACGCGAGCCGGATGGACCGGGCGGCCCAGGCCACGGCCGGGCGGAACACGAACCGGGCTTCGAGGACGAGGACGAGGAGCGTGAGCAAGAGCAGCCCCCCCTCCATCCACCGGAGGTCGCGGACGGACTGCGCCGAGCCGTCGTCGAGCGCGAACACGACCCGGTCCATCGCGGGCAGGAAGTCGCGCTCGGCGGCGAGGAGCCCGGCCAGCGCCGCGTCGGCGGCCACCGGCGTCCGGGCCACGGCCAGCGAGTCGGCGGCGGCGACCATCGCCCCGACCTCGGGGGAGAGCGCGAGGAGCGAGTCCCGGACCGCGGCGTCGCGGACGCCCGGCAGCCCCCGCGCGGCGGCGCCGTCGAGCAGGGCGTGGTGCGCCTCCTCCAGCTCGCGGACGTCGGCGGCGAGCCGGCCCAGGGCGTCGTCGGGGTCGGCCGCGAGCCGGGCCGAGACGGCGTGCTTCGCGATCCGCTGGCTCAGCATCCGCTGGCGCCCGGCCAGGTTCACCTCGCGCGCGTCGGAGACCTGCTGGCCGAGCGTGTGCTGGACCAGGCCCTGCGCCACGATGGCGAGGACGGCGATCAGAGACAGGGCGACGACGTACCGGACCGTCAGGCGACGATGGAACTGCTGAGGGTCGATCATCGAGACGCGGGCGGAGCCCCCCGGGTATCGGACCGTCGGGGCCCGGTCATAACCCGCTCGCCCGTGGGCCGCTGCGCCTCCTCCGGCCCCGCGCCTTAGCGCTCGACGCGCGTGATCTCGCCGGCGCCCATCACCGAGCGCGTGACCTCGGGCGAGCCCGCGTACCGGACGTCGCCGGCCCCCATGATCTCGACGTCGAGCGCCTTCTCGGCCCAGAGCGTGACGTCGCCCGCGCCGGCGATCTGGACCTCGGCCTGGTCGGCCTGGAGCCCGACGGCGTCGACGTCGCCCGAGCCGGCGATCTCGACCGCGAGCCGGCCCGCCCGCCCAGCAACGGTCACGTCGCCGCTGCCCGCGACGCTCACCGTGACGGCGTCGGCCCGGACACCCGAGACGTCGAGCGCGCCGCTCCCGGCAATCGCGAGCGTCAGCGCGTCGGCCTGGGCCCGAGTCGCCTCGACCCGGCCGCTCCCGGCGATCCGGACCCCTTCGAGCCGGTCGACACCGACGGTGAACCGGAGCGGCGCCTGGGGCCGGAGCGACACGCCGCGCTCGGCCGCGACGACGAGCTCGCCGTCGCGGACCTCGGCCTCGATCCGGTCGATCAGGTTGTCGTCGCCCTCGATCACGAGCGGGACGGCGCCGTCGGTGACGACGAGGGTGCCCGGCGTGGCCAGGCTCACCGACCGGACCCCGGCCACGTCGACCGTCCGGGTGGCCGACGTGCCGGAGCCCTCGACGCGCTCGCCCTCGCCCCACGAGACGTTGAAGCAGCCCGCGAGGGCGAGGGACGCGACCAGGGCAAGGCGGAGGGCGGAACGCATGTCGACGGCGGAGGGTGAGGGCGTCGGCTACGGCCGCACCCCTCGGACGGTTGCGCGGCCGGCCGGGGGGGCCGGGCTGGCGGTCGGCGAAGCGTGCCCCAATAACGGCTGACATCGTGACAGAGCCACGCCCCCTGGCACGCCCTTCGCAGTCGGACGGGCGACTGACACCGAACACCGGCGGCCACGCCCGCCCCTCAGAGATCCCGACATGAACCTCCAGAAGTTTACCGTCAAGGCCCAGGAGGCCGTCCAGCGCGCGCTCGAGATCGCGCAGTCCAAAAACCATCAGGGCGTCGAGCCGCCTCACCTGTTGCAGGCGTTCCTCCAGGACGAGGGCGGGCTCGTCCCCACCCTCCTCTCGCGCCTGGGCGCGAACGCCGACACCCTCGCGGCGCTCGCCGAGCGGGCCGTCGACAAGCTGCCCGTCGTGACCGGCGCGTCGGTGTCGGGCCAGTACGTCGGCACCGACCTCAACAAGGCGTTCGACCGCGCGCTCAAGGAGGCCGAGGCCCTCGGCGACGAGTACGTCGCGAGTGAGCACCTGCTGATGGCGCTCGCCCAAGGCGACGGGCCGACGGCCAACGCGCTCCAGAGCCAGGGCGTGACCCAGGACGCCCTGCTCGACGTGCTCCGCGACGTCCGCGGCGGCCAGCGCGTCCAGGACCCCTACGCCGAGTCCAAGTACGACGCGCTCAACCGCTACGCCCGCGACCTCAACCAAGCCGCCCGCAAGGGCAAGATCGACCCCGTCATCGGCCGCGACGACGAGATCCGCCGCGTCTTGCAGATCCTGAGCCGGCGGACCAAGAACAACCCGGTGCTGGTCGGCGAGCCCGGCGTCGGTAAGACGGCGATCGCCGAGGGGCTGGCCATCCGGATCGTCGAGGGCGACGTGCCCGAGGGGTTGCAGTCGAAGCGGATCTTGGCGCTCGACATGGGCGCGCTCATCGCGGGCGCCAAGTACCGCGGCGAGTTCGAGGACCGGCTCAAGGCCGTCGTGAAGGACGTGGCCGACTCGGACGGCGAGGTCATCCTGTTCATCGACGAGATCCACACCCTCGTGGGCGCGGGCGGCGGCGAGGGCGCGATGGACGCGGCCAACATCCTGAAGCCGGCGCTGGCGCGCGGCGAGCTCCGGGCCGTCGGCGCGACGACGCTCGACGAGTTCCAGAAGTACTTCGAGAAGGACAAGGCGTTGGAGCGGCGCTTCCAGCAGGTGTTCGTCGGCGAGCCGTCGGTCGAGGACACCGTCGCGATTCTGCGCGGGATCAAGGACCGCTACGAGGTCCACCACGGCGTCCGCATCACCGACGGCGCGATCGTGGCCGCGGCCGAGCTCTCGGACCGCTACGTCACGAACCGCTTCCTGCCCGACAAGGCCATCGACCTGATCGACGAGGCCGCGTCCCGCCTGCGCATCGAGATCGACTCGACGCCCGAGGAGCTGGACCAGGTCGAGCGCGAGATCCGCACCCAGGAGATCGCTCGGGAGGCCGTCAAGCGCGAGGGCGACGACGCCCAGGTCGAGGCCATCTCCGAGCGGCTCGCCAACCTCGAAGAGGAGCGCGACCGGTTGCGCGCGCGCTACGAGCAGGAGCGCGACTTGGTGACCACCATCAAGGAGTCGAAGGCCGAGATCGACCGGCTCAAGACCGAGGCCGCCGACCTCGAGCGCCAGGGCGAGTTCGCGCGTGTCGCCGAGATCCGCTACGGCGCGATCCCGGGCTTGCAGGAGACCATCGACACGGCCACCGCCAAGTTGGCCGAGGTCCAGGAGTCGGGCGCCATGCTCAAGGAGGAGGTCGACGCCGAAGACATCGCCGACGTCATCTCACGCGCGACCGGCATCCCGGTCTCCCGGATGCTGGCGACCGAGCGCGAGAAGCTGCTCCACCTCGAAGACGCCATCGAGCGGCGCGTCGTCGGGCAGCCCGAGGCCGTCGAGGCCGTCGCGAACGCGGTCCGCCGGAGCCGCGCCGGGCTCCAGGAGGCCCAGCGCCCGCTGGGCTCGTTCATCTTCCTGGGCACGACGGGCGTCGGCAAGACGGAGCTGGCGAAGGCGCTCGCCGAGCAGCTCTTCGACGACGACTCGGCGCTGGTGCGGATCGACATGTCGGAGTACCAGGAGCGCCACACGGTCTCGCGCCTGGTTGGCGCGCCTCCCGGCTACGTCGGCTACGACGAGGGCGGGCAGCTGACCGAGGCCGTCCGCCGCCGGCCGTACTCGGTGGTGCTCTTGGACGAGTTCGAGAAGGCCCACCCCGAGGTCTACAACGTCCTGTTGCAGGTGCTCGACGACGGCCGCCTGACCGACTCGAAGGGCCGCGTCGTCGACTTCTCGAACACGCTCATCATCATGACCTCGAACCTCGGCTCGGAGCTCATCACCCAAAAGTTGGGGACCGACCGCGAGATCACCGAGGCCGAGATGGACAGCCTGCGCGACGAGCTGACGGCCATGCTGCGGACGCGGCTCCGGCCCGAGTTCCTCAACCGGATCGACGAGACCGTCGTGTTCCGCCCGCTCGGCCGGACCCAGATCCGCCGGATCGTCGAGATCCTGTTCGAGCGGACGCGGGCCATGGCCGAGAAGGCCCACGGGCTCCGCTTGGTGCTGACCGACGCGGCCAAGGACGCGCTCGCGGCCGAGGGCTTCGACGCCGCCTTCGGCGCGCGGCCTCTCAAGCGCGTGCTCCAGCGGCAGGTCGCCAACCGGCTCGCCGAGCAGATCCTCGGCGGCCTGGTGGCCGACGGCGACGCCGTCGTCATCGACGCGGCCCCGGGCGGCAGCGTGACGTTGGAGACGGTCCCGGCCGGCGAGCCGCTCCCCGAGACGGTCGGGCCGATGGCACCCGCGGCGGAGGCATAGGGCGGTCGGCTCCCGCTTCGCCGCCCAAGCGGGGGCCAGTGTCTCCAGACCACGCGAAAAGACCGAGGTGCCTACTGGCCTTGGGACGGGGGCCCCCCTCTGCCATCATCGCGGTGAGGGAAGTACGAGCGCGGCGCTCGGCGATGGCAGGGGGGCGGGGCAGTGATTCTCAGCCTCCCTGACGCTCCGGCTATGCACAATGGAATCCAATCAGGCTCGGCCCGGCGGCGAGAATGGCGATACGGCACCGTATTAGCCCTCCGTCCCTTCTATCAGAGCTCGAAGGGTATGCACAATGCGTCACAATAGGCACGGATGACCTCAAGCTGACGCGGCGACGACATGCCAGCGAGCGGCCTTCGTCTTGCCCACGAGTTCGACGCGACCCTCGTCGCGCATCCGGTTGAGGACGTGACGAATGTGGGGCCAGTTGTGGTCTGGGAAAGCCTCGACAAGCTCGGCCTTCTTCATCCCGGCTGGCTCGTGCATCCGGAGAGTCGAGAGGAGATCGTCCTTGAGCCCGCCGAGGCCGATCTGCTCGCGGACCTCGGCGCTGAGGCCAAATCGGGCAGCGGGCTCGAGGTAGGCACCGTCGCCCGACCGCTGCGCGATGTCCTCGGAGAGGAGCTTCTCGACGCCGACGGGCTCCATCCGGGTGACGGGGAGGTTGCGGCGCATGGCGTCGACGGCGCGGAGGGCGGGGGGGCGGAGCTGTTCCCACTCTTCGGTGGGCAAGAGCTGGGTGAACTGGCGGAAGGTCTCGGAGGACTCGCCGTGGAGGACGGCGCGGACGGACGTCTGGCCGGGCTCCTCGAACTCGGGGAGCGCTTGGCCCTGGTGGATGGCCGCCGCCATCATGAGATCAATGCCGTGGCCGGCCCGCTCGATGAAGCCGGCCTCCTTGAGGCCGCGGGCGAGGGCCTCGTTTCGCCAGACCCGCCTGTCGGCCGCGTTTTCGGGTGTCACGCCTGCCGGGAACGGGCCAGGGCTGAGGACCTCGAACGCGATCGGCGACAGCTTGACCTCGACGCGCCGCGTGAGGGTGTAGTCGCGGTGGGCGACGGCGTTGAGGATGGCCTCTCGGACGGACCGCTCGGAATACCGAGGCTTCTGGACGACCGAGGGACCGTCTTGCATCTCGATGGGATTGGCCGTGGTGTAAGGCCGGACAAAGTCCATGATCTCGTCGAGCACGAGCGCGAGCGGGCGGTGGCGGGACGAGAACTCGGCGTTGAACTTGGTCGCATCGGGGTTGACGCGGTACTCGACGATGATCTCGGCTTGCGGAAGGTGCTGGAAGGTGGCGTGCTCACGTCCGAGCAGGATGAGGGCGGCCAGGCTGATGGCCCGGTCGGCCTCGCACAAGCCGCAGGATTCGAGGAGAGTCAGCGGGTCCATCCGCTCGTAGCGACGCTTCTTCTCGTCGGTATCGAGCTTGCGGATAACGCGCTCGCGGTAGGCCTCGATGGCGTCTGGGTCTAGGTCGTTGAGGGTGAGGTCCGGGGAGGTCTCGGTGGTGGGCTTAAGGGTTTCGAGCGCGATCTCGCGCATCTGGCTCGTCGTCATGGCCGTGCTCGAGGACCCGGACCGGGTCCAGGGCCGCCCCCCGTACTCGACCCACTCGCCGCGTGCGCGTGATGCGACCGTGAGCACGAGCACCCGCCGGCCGTCCTCGTCGAACACCTCGTCCCCGCTGATGGACCGCCCGAGGGTCTTCGACCAGTTGTTGAGGTGGTCGTTGTAGTCCAGAAGGAGCTGATAGTCCTCGATAGCCGGTGGCGTGTCGTCGGAGACGCCGAGCACGAGCTGGCCGCCGCCGCCGTTCGAGAGCGCGCAGAGCCATTTCATCAGCTTGGAGTTATCCGTTCCCCAAGGCGCGACTTTGAACTCGAGGGTTTCGCTTTCAGGCAGCTCCATGAGCTCCCGGAGGTCGACGAGGGTCATCGGTTGGTCGGCGAGGGGGTCCGGGGGGTGGGCGGCGACGCGGTAGGCGGCGTCGAGATCGGGGCCGAGGAGCAGGAGCGCGGCGAGGCGGCGGGCGGTGTCGCGGAAGTGGTCGGCCTCGGCGAGCGTGAGCGGGCGGCCGAGCACGTCCAGGTCGCGGTAACTGAGCCACTTTTTGAGCACCGGGTAGCCGCCGAGCTTGAGGTCCCAGACCTCCCGGGGGACCGTCGCCCAGCGCGTGCCGTCATTGAGGTAAACGTCGGCGGCGTCGAGGCCGAGCGCGGCGGGCTGGCCGGGCGGCTTGGGCCGGGCGATGGTGCGGCCGGGGCCGGGCATGGTCTGGCCCCGACTGCCGAGGTAGCCCCAGCGCGCGGTGACGGCGAGGTGGTCCGGGTCGCGCTCGTCGATCTGGCCGCCGTCGGCGCGTTCGAGCCGGGCGACCGTGGCGAGATCGGGGCGGACGGTGCCGGTAGTGACGCCCTCGACCTCGGCGTGGGGGTCGAGGAGGTCGGCGACGCGGCGGCCCAGCGCGGCGGAGACGCGGAGGGCGGCGGCGTCCGGGGGGAGCGGGACGCGGGGCCAGTCCTGGCGGAGCGCGCCGGTGTTCTCGTCGCGGTAGGCGGGCGCGTGGAGGACGGCGAGCGCGTGGTAGAAGAGGTCCTCCGCGGTGACGCCGTGGGCCTCAGCGTAGCGGCGGGCGCGGTCGGAGAGGTTGTCGCGGTAGGCGCCCGCCGTCATCAGGTCCGGCGCGAGGCGGAAAGGAATGAAGCTGGCGCCCCGGTCCATCACGTCGAGTGAACCCAAGTCACGAACCACCTGAGGGGGCGACCAGTCGCGTCGGGGCTTCTGCTGTGAGACGAGCCAGCGGTTGCCGTCGAAGACGTGCTGCTTGAACTCCGGGCTCTTCTCATGCAACAGCTTCGTCTCTCCGATCCAGAACACCCACCGCACGTCGAAGGGGCGGTAGTGGTAGAGGACGATCTGGCCCGCGTCCATACCGAGGCGGAGCAGGCTGCGCCGCGTCGCGGTGGCGTCGAAGCGGCTCGCGTCGGAGATGAGGGCGGGGTCCGTCTCGGCGATCTCGGCGTCGCTGACCTGGGGGTCGAAGTAGCGGCGCATGCGGGCCGCCAGCCGGTCGCGGTCGATGTCGACGAGGGCGTCGTCGCGGCTAGTCTGGACGCCGGCGAAGTAGTGGGGAAAGAGGTCGGGGAGGGTGGGCCACTCGAAGTAGTCGCCGGCGGCCTGTCGGGGCAGCAGCGGGAGGCCGAGCTGGGGCTCGGGGTGGACCGCTTGGTACTCGGGCGCGCGGAGGCCGAGGCCAGCGAGGGTGCCCTCGGCGGCGAGCGCGGCGAGGGTGTCGAGCTTGGCGGCGCCCCAGATGTCACGGTACTGGACCTCGGCAGGCCGGTCGTCGGCGTGGTCGCCGGCGCGGACGAGCGTGGCGACGGCGGTGCCGACCTGAATGCCCTCGCGGTTGCTGGGCGTGGAGAAGACGGAGGGGTCGGGGTCGCCGTCGGGGGTGGTCTTGCCGGTGCGGTACTTGTCGCCGTGGAGGTTGTCGACGGCGATCCGGTCGAAGGCTTCGAGGAAGCGCTCGCGCATGGCGGGGTGGCTGGACCCGTCGAGCCAGGAGTTGTTGGAGACGTAGCAGACGACGCCGCGGCCGGTCCGCTCGGCGATCTGGCGCTCGGCGATGCGGTAGAACCGGATGTAGAGATCGTTGAGGCCACGTCCGCTGGGCCGGGGGAGCGCCGGCGAGACGGGGGTGCGGTAGGCCTCGACGAGCGCGCGCTCCTCGTCCTGGGCGAGGCCGGGATGGCCGTCGTAGGGAGGGTTGCCGAGGACGACGAGGACGCGCTCGTCGCGCTTGACGTGGCGGGCGGCCTCGACCTCCTGTTCGAACTCCCGGGCAATGCGCGTCTGGCCCTCGCCGGGCGTGGGCTCCCAGCCGGTGAGAGCGTTGGTGAGGTAGACAGCGGCGCGCTGCCCGTCGGCGAGGGGGACCCCGGCGTCGCGGAGGGCGAGCCCGAGCTGGAGGTGGGCCACGACGAACGGGGCCGTGAGCATCTCGAACCCGAAGAGACGCTCGGTGGCAGCCCGACGAAGCCGGGAACCGAGCCTGTCGCGCTGGTCGGGGTCCTCCTCGAGGCGTCGGCGGATGAGGCGGAGGGTCTCGACGAGGAAGGCGCCGGTACCGCAGCTGGGGTCGAGCACGACGACGCCCTCGCTGGCGAGCCCGTCGGCGATGCCGAGGTCGTCGCGGAGCGCGCGGTCGACGCGGGCGACCATGTAGCGGACGAGCTCCGGGGGCGTGTACCAGACGCCGAGCTCTTTGCGGAGGACGGGGTCGTAGGCCTCGAGGAACGGCTCGTAGAAGTACTGGATGGCCTCGGCCTCGCGGAACCGGCTGAAGAAGGCGGGCCGGTCGACGCGGGCGAGGAGGCGCTCGGTGCGGTCGAGGAGGTCGTCGAGGCCGAGCTGCTTGCGCTTGGGGCCGGTGAGCTGATGGAACAGCTCGGCGATGGCCGGGACGCGGAGGTAGTCGGCGGAGTAGCGCCAGAGGAACTCGGTCTCGCCGGTGGGCTGCCCGTCCTCGTTTTTCCAGCCGCGCTGCTCGTTCTCGATCTGCTCGCGGTGCCAGAGCGTCCAGGCCGAGAACACGCCGTAGAACACGGTCTGGACGACGGTCGCGCGGAAGAACCGCTCGCCGCGCTCGGTCTCGAACGAGGCGCCGAGGGTAGTCTCAAGGGCTTCCCTCAGCCCATCGAGCGCGTCCAGTCCGCCGGGGGCGTCGGCCAGTCGGTCGAGCCGACGGCGTGCCTGCCGCGCGTAGCTGGCGAGGGTCTCAGCGAGGTGCTGGGGACGGTCGACAGGAACGGCGTACCGGAGCGCCCGCTCGAGGAAGGCCTCCAGTTCGGCACCCTCAACAGAGGCCGTCGGGTTCCGCGTTAGTGCCCAGAAGGCCGAGTCGTCGGGCGCAATCTCGAATCGGTCGGCGACGACGGGCTCGTCCTCGAACGGGCCCTGCACGACGACGGCGAACGCGCGGAGGTTAGTCACGAGCACCACCCCGTATCCGTCGAGGTAGGTCCGCACCTGCTCGGACTGGATGATCGTCTCTAGGTCTGCCGACGGCGGCTTTACCTCTCCGGCCCCTCGCTCGGGCCTCTCGCGCCCCTGCCGGAGGTCACCATCGGCGTCGAACTGGTTGGAAGCAAAGAGGCCGAAGTCGGGATGCTTGGCCCCCGTGTTCCGGAGCTCGAACTGCGCGCGGACGGCAGGCTTCAGTGTTTTCCCAACCGCGTTGAGGAGGTCACGCAGTGGCCCGTAATACGACTGCTCGTCCGTGGCGTGCCCCGTCGAGTGCTCCTTTCGGCACTCATCGAGATATCGGGCGAGGAGAGAGCTTGGCATCGACAACTGAGAGATCGGAGCGCGAATTTACCACTCCGTCGCGGTGCCTCTGGCCTCCGATGACCCAGACGGCCGGTCCACTCGGCAGAGGATCCGAGCGGCCCAGTCCAGCGACGCGGTCGTGATCGACGCGGCCCCGGGCGGGGGCGTGACGTTGGAGACAGTCCCGGCTGGCGAGCCGCTCCCCGAGACGGTCGCCGCTGGCGACGGGCCCGTCGACGCGGACGTGCCGATGGCGCCCGCCGGCGAGGCGTAGCCGTCTCGCCCTCTCCCCGACGGGTCGCGTCGGGGAGGGAGCCGGCCCGCGTCTCTCTCAGCGCCGCTCGGCGTGGATCGCGCCGACCGCGTCGAGGTCCGCGCCGGGCGTCGAGCCGCCGCTGTCGCCCTGCCCAGGGTCGTCAGTGAGCCGCACGAACCGATACTGCGCGCCCGGCATGCCGCGCCCGGCGATGTCAAGCAGCGCCGACGCCCCCTCGACCCGTCCGAGCGGGAGGTAGTCGCGGCCGTCGACGGAGATCTCGACCGTCGTGGCCTCGATGTCGGGCCCGATCTCGAAGATGGCGATGTCGTCGCCGGGCCCATCGAAGAGGGTGTTGTTGGTGAACTCGACGACGACCGTGCCGCCGCTCGTCAGCGTGAGGTAGCACTCGTCGCCGGAGCGGCATCGGTCCGTGCCGTAGTCCGGCGCGCCGACGGCCTGGCTCGGGTCGGAGTAGGCCGGGGCCAGCGAGACCGTCGGCGCGAACCGGGCGACACGATCCCCGAAGGCGACGGCGCCGAGCGCGAAGCGGACCGACTCGCCCTGCGAGGTTTCGTAGGTGGTCGGGCGGGCGTCGTCGAGGGCGTCACGGGCGGACTGCTCGATCTGGGCGCAGCCGGAGAGGAGAAGGACGAGGGCGAAGGCGAGGTGACGGGACATGTCGGAAGGAGGGGGCGCCCCCAATACCCGATCTCGGACGTTCCCCTGTCATGCCACCTCCGGTTGATCTGTCGCGGATCGGGACTGGAGGGCGTGGGGAGCCCGTGTGGACGTGGAATGCGGCCTCCTTCCCCCCCCGACCCCCACACTCCACCCGGATTTGGCATTGCGGCGGGCGGACCCGCGGGTGCGCACCACGGTACTCCCTAGCATGGACACGCCTCCCCTCCCCGAGCCCCTCGTCGTCGGCGGCACCGAGATCCCGCGCGGGACCCGGGCGACG
Source organism: Rubrivirga sp. (assembly GCF_965213695.1). Lineage (GTDB taxonomy): Bacteria > Bacteroidota > Rhodothermia > Rhodothermales > Rubricoccaceae > Rubrivirga. Next base: position 3,935,842 of record NZ_OZ243912.1, read on the forward strand.
GTCCGCCTGCCGATTGCGCCGCTGTACACGCTGGCGGCCATGTCGATGCCCGTCCACGTGGTCCGGGGGACGCGCGACGGGCCGCGGCTGTTCGTCTCGGCCGCCATCCACGGCGACGAGATCCTGGGCGTCGAGATCGTCCGGCGGCTGCTGGGGCTCCGGCTGCTCCGCCACCTCCGGGGGACGCTCCTGGCCGTCCCCGTCGTCAACGTGTACGGGTACACGGCCCGGTCGCGGTACCTCCCGGACCGGCGCGACCTCAACCGCTCGTTCCCCGGCTCGCCGACCGGGTCGATGGCCAGCCGCCTGGCCCACCTGTTCATGGAGGAGGTCGTCGCGAAGGCCACGCACGGGATTGACCTCCACACGGGCGCCATCGACCGGACGAACCTCCCGCACGTCCGCGTGTCGCTGGACCGGCCCGAGTCGGTCGCGCTGGCGCGGCGGTTCCGGGTCCCGCTCATCCTCCACGCCAACCTCCGCGACGGCTCGCTCCGCCAGACCGTGTTGGAACGAGGCGTCCCGGTCCTGCTTTATGAGGCCGGCGAGGCGCTCCGCCTCGACGAGCGCGCTGTCAAGATCGGGCTCCGCGGCGTCGTGTCGGTGATGCGGAGCCTGGGGATGCTGCCCAAGACGACCCCGCCGCACGTCGTCGAGCCGCTCGTCGCGCGGAGCAGCGGGTGGACCCGGGCCGAGGAGAGCGGAACGCTCCGGCTCACGCGCGACATCGGCGACCTGGTCGAGGCCGGCGAGCCGGTCGGCACGCTGACGGCCCCGCTCGGCGACGCCTCGACGCCCGTTGTGTCGCGCGACTCGGGCCTGCTGATCGGCAAGACCCAGCTCCCCCTTGTCTACGAGGGTGAGGCGCTGTTCCACGTCGCCCGGCTCGACGAGCCGACGACGGCGGAGGCCCGGCTGGCGACCTTCGACGACCGGCTCTCGGCCTGGCGCGAGCCCGTCGACGCCGACCACTGACCTTCGCGGAGTGCGGGGGCAAAGACGCGGCGACCCATCCGACACCACAGCGCGAGCGGCCTGGGGGCGACCGTGCCCGACCCGACGACTCATGCCAAGTCCGGGAGCTTTGCCTCGGATCGACTCTCACCCCCCCCAATCCCGTGATTCCCTCGTAGGCGAGACTCGGGGCTTCCGGCTCCGATGGTGCTCGGCTCGACTGGATCCCCGCCTACGCGGGGATGGCTCAAGGGCTTAGAGAGCAGCCGGATCTGGTATCATACCGAGCCCTGTTGGTTCGTCCCCGTCCGGAGCCCGGGGGAGTGGGGCGCCCGGGTGTGTGGCGACTTGGGCGAAGCACTCTCCTCCCACAACTCCCCCACCCAAACGGATTCGGTATCAGACGGGGAGCCTTCTGAGCAGGTGGAGCACTCGGGTCGGTCCGTCGAGGTCAGCGGCGAACTCACGTTGGCCTCGACGCCGCTCGGCACCGGCGTCGAGGCCGTCGTGTCCCGGGAGACGTTCGGGCCGCCCGTGCCCGAGCAGCGGTACACGTTCGAGCGGGGGGGCCAGCTCCGGGTGACCGAGCCCGGCTTCACCGGCGGCCTCGACGTCCGCGAGGGCCAGTGGTCGGCGGCCGACGGACGGGTCCGGCTCCAGCTTCCGCGAACGGCCGACCACGACGCGGTCGACGAATCGCTCGCGTACCGCGTCGAGCGGGGCGTGCTGACGCTGGACCCGGCCGGCGAGACGTGCAGCGCCGATACGCGGCTCCTGGTCGTGAGCCGGGCGCTGCTGATCCCAGGGACGGTCGCGACGTGCCGGGCCGAGCAGACGCGGACGTTCCGGACGGCAGCGTCTTAACCGGTCGCGCCTCGGCGGTTCGGCCGGGGCGCCCGTGGAGGCGGGGTGACAGGCCGGGCGAGCGGATTGGGTATCCGAGGTGGCCCCGCGAGGTCCTGCTCGATCTGGACGACGCCGATCTCATCTGACCCACCTTTCGCTTGGACGGGAAAGACGTAGTGCGCCCCGCGCTTGTCCACGCCGATGTAGATCTCGTCGGTCTCGACCTGCCCGATCCCTCTGACGGCCGTGCGGAGGTGGTTCTGGAGCGAGTAGCACGTGACGCCAGGGCTATCGCAACCTCGGCTCCATTCTCATCTCAACCCCTCCTCCTTGTCATCCTGAACGCACGTGAAGGATCTCGACGCCGGACCTCCAGGCTTCCAGGACCGGCGCTGGAGTCCTGGGAGCCCGAGTCGAGATCCTTCGCAGGCTCAGGATGACAAATCAGGCGAAGATGTGCTCGATGAGACGGGTGTACCGGTTCGCCACCGTCAGCCCTCCCACGTAAACACGACGGCCTCCTCGCGGAGCATGTCGCCGGTGACGGTCGAGACTCGCTCGCGGAACAGGTCGAGCCCGTCGAGTCGGTACCCAAGTCCCTCCCCGATCTCGCCCAAGATCTGGCCGGTCCGGATAGGATGCGAAAGAACGAGGCCTGGTCGCCGACGACGTACGCCAGCCGCGCGCCCGGCTTCAGCGCGGGGCGGAGGCTGGCGAGGTGCCGGGCCATCCCGCCGAAGTAGTTGCGGACCACCTTGTGGTAGAGCTTCTCGAACCCCGACGTCTTGCCCAGCTCCAACCGCCGCGCCTCGATCCGGTCCGCCAGGTCCATCACCCGGTCGTTCTCGGCGACCCACTCTCCGTCCGAGTCCCCCTTGTAGACGTTCCGCGTGTTCGACCGCATCAGGTCGTCTTTCATCTGGCGGAGGTCGGCGCGGTCGGAGAGGAAGCCGAGGACGACCGACTCGAGCCGGGTCGTCCGCGTGTAGTCCTTCTCGTTGGGGTACGGCGGCGAGTCGATCACGGCGTCGATGGACGCCGGCTCCAAGAGACCGCAGGCGTACCGGGCGTCGCCGCGGAGGACTCGGGACCGAGCGCCGGGGCGATCGACGCCGCGCAGGTCGTCGGCCATGCCGCGGACGGCGTCGAGCCACAGCGGGACCACGTCGGCGTCGTCCTTCTTCTTCCGGCTGACGCCGACCTCCTTCTTCCGGCTGACGCCGACCTCCGGCCCGAATCGGAGGTTGCTGTACGAGAACACGAGCTGCTTCGCGAGTGCCAGTTCGTGATGACGGCGGAGGCGCGGCCGGGCGACCTCCTGGATCGCGTCGCGCAAGACGAGCGCCTTGTGGAGGGGCGCCGGGCTGATCGAGTTCTTGATGAGCAGGCGCTGCTGCTCCGGCCCCAGCGTTCGCAGGTCCCCGTTCGCTTGTCGGAGACGGTCGGACGCCGCGCCCGCGATCCGCTCGGCGTCGGCCGCCAGCGTGTCCGGGTCGACGTCCCAGTCCGTCTTGACCGACGCGGCCATGTGGACGACGGGGTTCGGCTCGATCCCCACGCTCTCGACCCCGCGCTTTTTGCACTCGACGACGGTCGTGCCCGTCCCGCAGTACGGGTCCAACACCGTCTGCCCCTCCCCCACCTCGAACCGAGCGAGGTAGTCGCGGACGAGGTGGGGCGGGTACGACAGGACGAACCGGTACCACTCGTGGATGGGGAGGTCTTCGACGTACGGCCGGTTCAGCTCCGTGCCGGCTCGATCCTGGGTGACGTAGGCCATTTGCGGAAGGTACCGGCGCTCGGCGCACCTCAGTTGGCGAACACCGGCGGCCCGTCGCCCTCGATGACCGTCACGTCCTGGACGGCGAACCACCCCTCGCCCTCGGCCCCCGCCGAGTTTTTGTAGGGCACCGCCTCGCCATCCGGCCCCCGCCCTGGCACGATGTCGACGACGTAGACCAGGTCCTTGACGATGTCGCGCCCGGCGGCGTCCTGCCCGACCGTCACACCGGGCGACACGTCGGCCACGCGCCCCTCGATGGCGCCGAGGATCTGCCCCTCCCGAGTGTAGAGGTGGACGCGGACGCGCTTGCCAACCAAGCGGTAGTCGGGGCTGGACATGGGGGATTGGCCGGAGAGCCGGGAAGGTTGCTCCGCGCAAGGTCGTCACCCCAGCAGCCCGTACGGGTTGCCAGGGCGAGCGCATTCTCCTGAGTCCACCGCTCCGCACTTTCTTGTCATCCTGAGCAGAGCGGATCTCAACGCGGTGACGGAGCCGTAGGGAACGTGAGGATGGGCTTGGGGATCGTGCCGAGATCCTTCGCAGGCTCAGGATGACACACTGGATGAGAACGCGCTCGCCTTGCACGGGGTCGCTGGCGAACCAGACCGCGCCGTCGTCGTCCGTAGAGCTCCCGCGCCCGCCCGACGGCTCCATGCCCGCGATCTCGTTCTTCTACGGACTCGTCGTATACCCGTACTTCTTCGACGAGGGCCAGCACCACGAACTGCACGTCCGCGTCAAGTACCAGGGGGAAGAGGCCGTTTGCGGGTCCCCGACGGCGAGGTGATCGACGGGGAGCTCCCCCGGCGCAAGCTGAAGCTGGCGCAGGCCTGGATGGAGATCCACGCCGAAGAGCTCGAAGCCAACTGGGCGCTGGCCGTCGCCGGCGAGCCCGTCTTCAAGATCGACCCGCTCCGCTGATGGCCCTCCACACCGTCGTCGCGGCCCGGCCCGTCTCCGAGGGCGTCCTCCACGTTCGGTTCGCAACGGGTGAGGAGCGCCGGTTCGACGTCCGGCCGTACTTGCGGAGCCCCTTCTTCCAGCGGCTCGCCGACCCGGCGTACTTCGCCCAGGTCCGCGTCGAGGCCGGGACGGTCGTGTGGCCCGACGGGCACGACTTCGACCCCGGCACGGTCTACGCCCGTGGGACGGCGCCCGCCGACCACGCCGCGTGACGGCGGCCCGTTCCTACCCCAACAGCCCATAGGGGTCGCCAGCGAACCAGACCGCGCCGTCGTCGCCGGCCCACGCGGGGAGGTAGGCGATCACGACGGGGACGCGGGCCGCGAGATCCACCTGCTGGTAGCCGCCGCCGTCCATCGCCGCCTGGACCTCGGCCTCGGGCCAGCCCAACAGCCAGGCGCCCATCGTGGCCGGCCGCTCCAGGCGGACGCAGCCGTGGCTGAGGGCCCGCTCGTCGCGCGCGAAGTGGCCTTTGACGGGCGTGTCGTGGAGGTAGACGTTGTGGGCGTTGGGGAACATCACCTTGAGCAGGCCGAGCGCGTTCGCCGGCCCGGCGGCCTGGCGGATCAGGAGGTGGCCGTCGACCAGGCGCTGGAGGTTCTCGGCCGTCATTGGGTGGACCTCGGCGTCGGGCGAGAAGCTGCGGACGAGCTCGAACCCGTCGGCCGCCAGCGCCTCCGGGCCTTGGGGCGCCAGCTCGGCGACGGCGATCGAGGTCGGCACGTTCCAGAAGGGGCGGAAGACGACGTACTCGATCTCATCGCGGAAGAGCGGCGTCCGCCACCCGTCGGCGTCGGCGCCCACGACGGCCTTCATCGTGATCGTCTCGCGGCCGGCGTCGAACCCGCGGACGCGGTACTCGGGCACGTTGACCAAGACCCACCGGCCGTCACGGGGGAGGTCGAGGTTGGCGACCCGGTCGAGCGCCGTCGCGACCTGGCGGGCGCGCTCGGCCGCCGGCACGTTGAGCGCGGCCCGCGTCTTCGGGCCCAGGATGCCGTCGGCGTCGAGGCCGAGGCGGGCCTGCGTGCGGGCGAGGGCCGCCGCGAGCGCTGGGTCGAGCGTGTCGCCCGCCGGCGCGGCGTCGCCCAAGGCGCCCTCGGCGCGCAGGCGCTGGCGGAGCGCCGGGACCTGGGCGGCGTCGGCCTGGCCGGCATGGACGAGCGGGCCGTCGGGGACCGACGCCCAGCCGCCCGCGTGGGCGATGGCGCGGTAGCGGTCGAGGGCGGCCGAGAGCCGCGCCGGTGGGTCCGGCGGGGTGGCATGGGCCGAGGCGGCGGCCACGACGAGAAGGACGAGGGCGATCTGGCGAGCCATGGGGGGACGCTCGGGGGGGAGGCCCCCAACGTACGGGCCGTCCGCGCTCGCGTCGGCAACCGCGGCGAGGCGAGCGGGTTCACCCGGGCCCCTTCCCCTTCCGCCATGCACCCGGACCAGTCCACGCCCGACAGTCACCGCTACGTCGCCTCCGACAGCCAGCCCACCGACGCCCGCAAGCCCGAGGCCGACCAGGACGACGACGCCATCGAGCCCGACCGCGACGCGGCCCCCGCGGCGACGGAGGTCGAGGACGGCGCCCGCGTCGCCGAGGCCGGCAACGCCTACGTCGGCCGGATGCTGGACGACGACCTCAAGTCGAGCCCCCGCGTCGAGGACCGCGACGAGGCCGTCGACGAGGACCCGACCACGGCCCGCGACGACTGACGGCGCTCCCTCGCCACGAACATGGGGCGGCGTGTGAAAACGGCGGCCCCCTGACACGAACCCGGACCTCGCTCGTAGGAGCCGGCGAGGGACGCCGCTGTGCGAACGGTCGCGCAGCAGCAGGGGCGTGGGGGCCGTGGTGGGACCCCGCGCCCCCCCTCGGGGCGGGGGCCGACGCCAGAGCCGGAGGGCGCCGACGGTATCTTCGCGCTCCGCCCCTCGGCCCCGCGTGTACCTCAGTCGGCTCGACCTCCACGGCTTCAAGAGTTTCGCCCAGAAGACGTCCGTCGACTTCTCCCCGGGCGTCACGGCCATCGTCGGCCCGAACGGGTGCGGGAAGTGCGTCGTCGGCGAGACGCCGGTCACGCTCGCGGACGGACGGCAGGTCCCCATCCGCCAGCTCGTCGACGACGCGCTGGCGGGGAGCGCCGCGCCCGAGGTCCTCGACGACGGGACGCAGACGCTCGACAACCCGCACGGCGTCCGCGTGTTGACCCTCGACCCGGAGACGCTCCGTCTGGAAGCGCGGCCGGTGGGTGCGTTCGTGAAGCGGACGGCCCCGGCGTCGCTGCTCCGCGTCCGGACGCGGGCGGGGCGGGAGGTGGTCGCGACGCCCTACCACCCCCTCTTTACGCTGGCCGACGGGCGGCTCCGCGCCCTCCGCGCCGACGAGCTCCGACCGGGCACCCGGATCGCCCTGCCCCGCCAGACGGCGCCGCTCGACCCGCCGCCGCCGCTCGACCTGTCGCCCGAGCGGTTCTTCCGCGCCCTCGACACCGACGACCGCGTCTACCTCGGCCCCTCGCCTCGCCTGGTGGCGTGGGCCGACCGAGCCCGCGCGCACTTCCCGTCCGACGCGGCCTGGGAGCGGGCCGCTGGCGTCCCGGCGCGTACGCTCTCGTCGTTCCGGCGTGGCCAAGCCCTCAACGCCGCCTCCCTCGTCCGGCTGGGAGACGCCGCCTCCGCGCCGCCCCCGTGGCCCCGTGAGGTGCAGTCCCGCCGGGGCGGCCGGTTCACGCTCCCCCGCGCGCTCGACGCCGACCTCGCCCGGTGGCTCGGCCTGTTCATCGCCGAGGGGCACCTCACCCAAAACGACCAGGCCCGGTTCGTCAACAGCGACCCGGCCGTGTGCGACGCCTTCGCCGGGACCGCCGAGCGGCTCGGCCTCCACGTCACGCGACGCACATACACGCCGGGCTGCGAAGACCTTGTCGTCTCGTCCCGGCTCCTGTGCCTCTGGCTCGACCGGCTGCTCGGCCAACGGGCGGTCGGCTCGGCGCGGAAGCGGGTCCCGGACGCCCTGTACGCCGCGCCGCCGGACGTCCAGTGGGCCTTCCTGTCCGGCCTCTTCGAGGGCGACGGGTACGTGAGCGGGCGGCGTCCGAATGGGCAGACGGTTCGCTACCTCGAATACGCCACGGCCAGCGAGGATCTCGCGCGGGGCGTCGTGGCCTTGCTGCTCCGCCTCGGCGTGTGGTCCACGCTGCGGGCCAAGGCGAAGCGGGCGACGAACACCGTCGCCCAGGCGCCCCGGCCGTCGTGGAGCGTGTACGTCTACGGGCACGACGACCTGCTCCGCTTGGCCGACCGGCTGGCGTTCGTGGGCCGGAAGCAAGACGCTCTGGACGGGCTGCGTGCGGTCGGGACCGTCCGGGCCAACACCAACCACGACACTGTCCCCGGCCTCCGCGGCCTGGTCCGCTCGGCGACCCGGTCGAGCGATCTCCCCGTGAACGCCGAGCGTCACCGGTGGCCCCGCCTGATGGCGACCGTCGAAGGCCGGAGCGACGCCAGCCGGGACGGGCTCCGCGAGATGGTGGGCCACCTGACCGGCGCCCCAGAGGCCGCGCGCGCACGACCGCTCGTCGCCCGCCTCCAGACGCTCGCCGACTCGGACGTGTACTGGGACACCGTGGCCTCGGTCGAGCCCGAAGCGCCGACGGACCCCTGGGTCTACGACCTCTGCGTCCCGGGCACGCACAACTTCGTCGCGGGCGAGGTCGTGGTCCACAACAGCAACGTGATCGACGCCGTCCGCTGGGTGCTCGGCGAGCAGCGGTCGCGGCTGCTCAGGAGCGAGTCGATGGCCGGCGTCCTCTTCAACGGGTCGGCCGGGACGAAGCCGCTGGGGCTGGCCGAGGTCTCGCTGACGGTCGAGAACACGAGGGGCGTCCTGCCGACGGAGTACTCCGAGGTGACCGTCACGCGGCGGCTCTACCGCAACGGCGACTCGGAGTACCTCCTGAACGGGACCGTCTGCCGGCTGCGCGACGTGCTCGACCTCTTCATGGACACCGGGATGGGCGCCGGGGCCTACTCGGTCATCGAGCTGTCGATGGTCGAGGACATCCTGTCCGAGCAGGCCGACGACCGGCGGCGGCTGTTCGAGGAAGCGGCCGGCGTGACGAAGTACAAGCGGCGGCGGGCCCAGGCCCTCAAGCGGCTCGACGCCACCCAGAGCGACCTCACGCGGTTGGACGACATTATCGAGGAGGTCGACAAGCAGGTCCGCTCGCTCTCGCGCCAGGCCCAGAAGGCGGCCCGCCACGAGCGGCTGGCGACCCGGCTCCGCCGGCTCGAGCTGGCCCTCGCGGCGCACGACGTCGAGCGGCTCCAGGCCGAGCGCGAGGCGCTCGAAGCGACCGCGCGGGACCGCGGGACCGAGGCCGAGGGGCTCGGCGCGCAGGTCGCGACGGGCGAGGCCCAGATCGAAGAGGCCCGCGCGGCGCTCGTCGGGCTCGAACAGGACATGGGCGCCGCCGCCCGCGCGCTCCGAGCGCACGCCGAGACCGTCCAAACGCTGGAGGCCGAGATCCGCCTGGGCGACGAGCGCCAGTCGGCCGGGCGGCGGGCGCTCGACCGGATCGCCCGCGAGCGCGACGCGGACGAGGCCCGAGCCGAGGACGCGCGGCGAGACGAAGCGGCGGCGGGCGGGCGGATCGAGACGGCCGAGGCCACCCTCGCTGAGCGCGACGCGGCGCTGGCGGTGGCCGAGGGCGCGCGTGTCGAAGCGCGAGACGCGGCCGAGGCGGCGCGTCAGGCGGCGCAGTCGGCCCGGGCGACGGCGGCCGAGGCGACGGCCGCGCTCCGCGACGCCGAGCGGGCCGTCGAGCGCGCCCGCGACCGACACGCCCTGCTCACGGCCGAGGCCGAGCGCGTCGAGGCCGAGCGGGCGGCGCTGGCGGCCACGCCCCAGACCCAGCCCGACCGCGACCGCCTCGACGCCGCCGAGGCTACGCTCGCCGACGCGGCCCAGGCGCTCGACACGGCCGTCGACGAGCGCGACGCCGCCCGCGACGCCTTCGAGGCCACCGACGCCGACCGCCAGCGCGCCCGCGCCGCCGTCAGCGCCGCCCGCGCCCAAGCCGACCTGCTGCAAGCGCTCGTCGACGCCGGGCCCGAGGGCGACGGCGCCGTCGCGTTCCTCGCCGCTCACCCCGACGTCGACGCGCCACCGTTGGCCGAGGTCGTCGGCGCGGCCGAGGGCGACCGGTTGGCGCTCGACGCGGCGCTCGGCGTGTGGGCACAAGCGCTCGTCGTCCCCGACGAGGACGCCGCCGACGCGGCCATCGGCCGGTTGCGTGCCGCCGAGCGCGGGCGGGCCACGTTTTTGGTGCTCTCGCGCGTCGGCCCGCCGTCCGAGCGGTCGCCGGCGCCGCCGGGCACGACGCCGGCGCTCGACCTGGCTCGGGCCGACGCCCGGTTCCGCCCACTGTTGCAGGCGCTGCTGGGTAACACGTTCGTCGTCGGCTCGCTCGCGGAGGCCCGGGCGCTGCGCGACGTCGCCCCCGCCGCCCGGTTCGTCACGCGCGAGGGCGCCTGGGCGAATGCGGGCCCGGCCGTCCACGGCGGCTCGGCGACGCCGTCGGCCCAGGCCGGCCGGCTCGGCGTGCGAGAGCGGCAGGCGGAGGCGGCCGACGCGCTGGCGGCGGCTGAGCAGGCTCGCGACGCGGCCGAGGCCCGCGCCGAGTCCGCCCGCGCCGACCGCGACGCGGCCGAGCAGGACCGCCGCGCCGCCGAGGCCGCCCGGGACGCCGCCCGCGAGGCTCGCGACGCCGCCCGCGACGCCGCCACGCGCGCCGACGCCCAGGCTGCCGCCCGCGCGTCCCAGCTCGCCCGGCTCGCCGCCCGCGCCGACGAGATCCGCCAGCAGATCGACGCGCTCCCGGACACCGACGCGCTCGACGACGAGGTCGCCGCGCGCCAGACCGAGGCCTCCGACGCCCAGGCACGGCAGGCGACGGCCGACGCGGCGCACGAAGCCGCCACCGCCCAGCGCCAGGCCGCCGAGACGGCGTGGAGCGACGCCCGCCTCGCACACGCCCGCGCCCAGTCCGCGGTCCAGGCCGCGCGCGACGACCGCGACCGCGCCGCCCGCACGCTCGACGACATCGCCCGCCGCCAGGCCGACCGCGACGCCGAGGCCGAGCGGCTCCAGGCCGAGATCGCCCAGGCCGTCGGCACCGCCGAGACCGTGACCGAGCGGCTCGACGCCGAGCGCCGCCGGACCGACGCGCTCCAGACGACGGCGTCGGACGCCGAGACGGCCGTCCTCCAGGGCCGCGCCCGCATCGCCGACGCCGAGCACGGCCTGCGCGAGGTCCGCCACGCGCGCGAGGCCGCCGCGACCGCCCGCGCCGACGCCGAGCGCCGGCTCGCCGAGGTCGCCACGCGTCAGGAGACGACGCTGGAGCGGCTCGATGAGGAGCACGGCGCCGACCTCGACGAAGCGTCGGCCGAGCTCGACCGGCTCCAGGCCGAGGAGCTGTTCCAGCCCGACACGGCCCGCGTCCAGGTCCCCGATCTCCGCCAGAAGATCCGTGCGCTCGGGGCCGTCAACGCGCTCGCGCTCGAGAGCTACGAGACCGAGCAGGAGCGGCTCGCCTTCCTCCAGGACCAGCGGGCCGACTTGGCCAGCGCCGAGGCGTCGCTCTTGGAGACCATCCGCGAGATCAACGAGACCGCGCGCGCCCGCTTCGACGAGACGTTCGGCCAGGTCCGCCAGGCGTTCCAGAAGATTTTTTCCGACCTCTTCGGCGGCGACGCCACCGCCGACGTGGCGCTCGACGGCGACGACGCGCTCGAAGCGCCGGTCACGATCACGGCTCAGCCGAAGGGCAAGCGGCCCGTCTCGCTCACCCAGCTCTCGGGCGGCGAGAAGACGCTGACGGCGACGGCGCTCCTGTTCGCGATCTACCTCGTCAAGCCGTCCCCGTTCTGCATCCTGGACGAGGTTGACGCCCCGCTCGACGACGCCAACGTGGGCCGGTTCATGCGGCTCATCCGCTCGTTCGCGGACACGACCCAGTTCATCCTCGTCACCCACAACAAGCTGACGATGGAGGCGGCCGACCGGATGTACGGCGTGACCATGCCGACGCCGGGCGTCAGCCGGCTCGTCGGGGTCCGGTTCGACGAGGCGGAGGCGGTGGAGAGCGGAGGGTAGAGGGCGTCCCGGACCCATCCCGGTCGCAGTGGCTCCGAGCGCGCGGAGCCTCGAGCCCCTTCGGTGCCGGGCGCGAGGTCCGTTCTCTACCCCACGTCGCGCCCTACGCCTTCAGGGAGTCGGGGACGGAGGACGGGAGACGGAAGACCGCCGGACGTGCCCGTCCCCGGTCCCCGGTCTCGTGGCACCAACGCCGGTAACCCCCGCACCTTGGGTTCTCTATCCTCCCCTCTCTATCCTCTAGTCTCCTGTCCCCCGCCCCGATGCCCTTCGCCGCGCTCGACGCCACCGCCGAGGCCCTCGCCCGCCGGGTCCTGGCCGACGTCCCCGCCGACCGCACGCGCGGCGCGGCCGACGTCGACCGGTTGCCGACCCCGCTGGTCCCGATCCTCCACGCTCGTCTGGCGGCGGCCGTCGAGGCCGCGGCCCCGATGCCTTCGGCGTGGCTCGACGCCGAGCCCGTCCGGGAGGCCGCCCAGGCGTGGCGCCAGGCGGCGGAGGCCGCCGTCGCCTTCCCGGCCGACGAGTGGGCGAAGGCCGTCCACGAGGCGGCGACCCGGGCGCTGGCCCACCTCGTCCGCCCCGCCGAGACGCTGGCGGCCGTGGCGTTCCTCGGCCGCCCGGCCACGCTCCCCGTGGAGGACGCGCTGGACCAGGTCCGGATGTTCGGGCCGTACCCGTACCTCCCCCAGATCGCCGCGCGCTACGCCGAGCGGAAGGGGCTCGCGACCATCGACCGGGCCGGGCTCGAGGAGCTGTTCCTGCGGATCGACCGGCGGATGGTGTCGACGTTCGGGCCCGGCGAGTGGGCCACGCTGCTCAGCCCGCTCTTGGCCCTCGTTGGCCCGGTCGGGTCGCCGGCGGGGACCGTCCCGACGGCCCTGCTCCGGCCGCTGTTCATGACGAAGGGGGCCGGCGCGGTCGCCGTCGAGCTCGAGGGGACCGACGCCGTGTCGTCGGCCGACCTCCGGGCCATCTTGGACCGGACCCTCGTCCCGTCCGGTGACTCTCCGACCGGCTCGGCCCCGCCCGCCGCCCCAGAGACGGACGCGCCGGACCGAGACCCGGAGCCGGAAGCCGCGCCGGATCCGCCCGCGCCGTTCCCTCCGCTGCCCGTCGCCGAGAGCGCCCGCCCGCCGGAGATCGGGTCGAAGTACCTCGCCCCCGAGTACGACGACGACGACGACTCGGCCGTGCTCGGCCCCCCGCGCCCCGTGGGCTCCCCGTCCCCCGACGACGCGCTCCCTGCCGACGACGCAGCGGACGGCGAGCGCGCGGAGGGCGCCCCGACCGACGACGTCCCCGACGACTTCGAGGCCGACCGCCCGTCCGACGGTGACCCCACGCTCGACGACGCTCCGCTCGATCTGGCTGACGCGCCGGGCGACGCCGGTGGGGCCGCCGATCCGATGGACGAGATCCGCGACACCGTGGCGACGCCGGCCGAACCCGAGCGCGAGGAGGCACCCACCGTCCCGACCCTCGGCCTCCCCCAGACCCCTCTGCTCGCCTCCACCACGCCCGCCCCGGAGGCAGACGAGCCGACGGAGGCGTCCGCCAACCCGACGTTCGACAGCGAGGACCCACCCTCCGTCTCCGCTCCGGCGGATGCCCCGGCGACGGAGGACGATCTCCCCGAGGACGACGAGCCGATCTGGCGCCGCCTGGCCCGGGCGGAGGACGAGGCCTCCGCGTCGGCCCCGGCGGCGGCGACCGACGACGAGGAGCCGCTGTGGAAGCGGTTCGCCCAGTCCGACTTGGCCGCGCGCCTCCCCGTCTCCCCGCCGGCGCCGGATGACGAGGCACGGCCACAGAGCCCGGACCTCGACGTGCTCGAAACCCGGGTCCTGGGCCCGGACGCCCGGGAGCGGCGGGACTGGTTCGTCGAGGAGCTGTTCGACGGCTCGGCGAGCGCCTACCAGGAGACGCTCGGCCGGATCGACCACGCGGCCACCTATACGGAGGCGACCGGGATCGTCTCGTCCGACGTGTTTCGCGCCCACCGGGTCAACCCGTACACCGAGGCCGCCGTCGCGTTCATCGACACGATCCAGAGCCAGTTCGGCGCCCGGTAGGCCGAGCGCTCCACACCGCCAGCGCGAGGAGAGGAACGCTCGGCGCCCGGCCAGACACGAGCCCCATGAGAGTGCTCGCCATCGGCGCGACCGGGTTCATCGGCCCGCACGTCGTGCGTCTCTTGATCGAGCAGGGGCACGACGTCGCCGTGCTCCACCGGGGCCGGACGAGCGCCGAGCTGACGGGCGTGCGCCACGTTTTCGGCGACCGGAACGCCCTCGCGGACGTGGTGCCGGAGGTGGCGGAGATCAGGCCGGAGGTCGTCCTCGACGTCGTGCCGTACACCGAGCGGCAGGCGGAGGGGCTGGTCGGGGCGTTCCGAGGTCTGGCCCGGCGCGTCGTCGCCCTCAGCAGCGCCGACGTGTACCGGAACTACGACGGCTTCCGTGGGGCGGCCACCGCCCCGCCCGATCCGACCCCGCTCTCGGAGGACGCCCCGCTCCGAGAGACGCGGTACCCGTATCGGGGCTCCGGCCTCCCGCTCGACGGGGCCGATGACTACGACAAGATCCTCGTCGAGCGCGTCGTCCTGGGCGACCCGGACCTGCCGGGCACCGTGCTCCGGCTCCCCGCCGTCTACGGACCGGGCGACCGGCAGCGCCGGGTCCGCCCGTACCTCCGGCTCATGGACGCCGGCCGAGACGCCGTGCCGCTGTCGGAGGAGCAGTCGGGCTGGCGGTGGACGCGGGGCTACGTCGGCAACGTGGCCGCCGCCGTCGCCCTCGCCGTGACCGACGAGCGGGCCGCGGGGCACGTCTACAACGTCGGGGAGGAACCGGCCCCGACCGAGCGCGAGTGGGTCGAGCGGATCGGAGCGGCGGCACGGTGGCAGGGCGAGGTCGTCGCGGTCCCGGCGGAGCCCGTGCCCACCGGCCTCCGCCAGCCGTTCGATTTCCGCTACGACCTCGCCACAGACACGAGCCGCCTCCGGCACCAGCTCGGCTACGCGGAGCCGGTCGACCCGCAGGACGCTCTACAGCGGACGGTCGAGTGGGAGCGGTCGGAGACCGACGAGTCGGACCCGCCTGACGCTGTCGCAGACCGCTAGACGGACTCCTCGACGGGCGAGCGCCTGGACATCCGGGGTCACCCGACCCCCGCCGCGCGCTGGCGGACGGTCGCGGCCAAGTCCGCGGGCGCGACGACGGACGACGCCGGGAGCGCGCCGTCCGCAACGAGCGCGTCGATCCCGTCCCGCGTCAGGGCGTCGGGGACGGCGAGCACCGGGAGCCCGGCCGCCAGGGCGCCCTGGACGCCGGCCGGCGAGTCCTCGACGACGAGCGAGCGCGCGGCGTTGGCGCTGAGCCGGCTCAGGGCCAGGCGGTAGCCCTCGGGGTCCGGCTTGGTCTCGGCCACGTCGTCGGCCGTGACGACGGTGTCGAAGGCGTCGGTCAGCCCCAGCGCGCCCAGCACCAGGCCGGCGTTCCGGGCCCCGCTCGTGGTGACGAGCGCGAGCACGCGGGCGAGCGACCCGGCGCCGCGGACGAGCGAGATCGCGTGCGGGCGGGCATGGGCCCGGACGAGGTCGCCGTCGGCGAGCCGCTCGCGGTAGCGGTCCAGGCGGAGGGCGACGTAGCTCTCCCACGGCTCGACCGACCCGTCGTGTGCCCGGGCGGCGTCCTCCAGATCGAACCTGTGGAGAAGCGATGTCGCGATCTCCTGGCGCGAGAGGCCCACGCAATCGGTGTAGGCGTCCTCGACGTCGGCCGGGTCGATGTCGGGGCGGAGGCGGTGGGCGGCCCAGGCGTACGACTCGGCCTTGAGCGTCTCGGTGTCGGCGAGGGTGCCGTCGAGGTCGAAGGCGAGGAGGTCGAGCATGGGGGCGTGGGGCGTGGGGCGTGGGGCGTGGGGCGTGGGGCGTGGGGCGTGGGAAGATGCCTCCGCTCGGCCCGCGGCGCGCGAGGACACGCGAACTCTGCCGGGCCACCCGCTCATCCCTCTTAGCTTCTGGCCCTCCCCCCCCGACCCATGTCCGACCCGACCGCCGACGACCTCTACGCCGACCTCGACCGCCGCCGCGCCGAGAGCCGGGCCGGCGGAGGCCAGGCCCGCGTCGACCGCCAGCACGAGCGGGGCAAGCTGACCGCGCGCGAGCGGATCGAGATCCTGCTCGACTCGGGCTCGTTCGTCGAGACCGGCGCGTTCGTCCGCCACCAAGCGACGGGGTTCGGGCTCGAAGACTCGCGCCCCTACGGCGACGGCGTCGTGACCGGCTGGGGCACGGTCGACGGGCGGACGGTGGCCGTGTTCTCCCAGGACTTCACCGTGTTCGGCGGGTCGCTGGGGCTGGCGCATGCCGAGAAGATCGTCCGCCTGATGGAGCTGGCGTTGGAGAACGGGTGCCCCGTCGTCGGGCTCAACGACTCGGGCGGGGCCCGCATCCAAGAGGGCGTGGCCGCGCTTGGCGGCTACGCCGACATCTTTCTGCAGAACACGCTCGCGAGCGGCGTGGTCCCCCAGATCTCGGCCGTGCTCGGGCCGTGCGCCGGCGGCGCCGTCTACAGCCCGGCCATCACCGACTTCGTGTTCATGGCGCGCGGGACGAGCTACATGTTCGTGACCGGGCCGAACGTGGTCAAGACCGTCACGAACGAGGAGGTCACGCAGGAGGAGCTGGGCGGGGCCGACACGCACGCCTCGAAGTCGGGCGTGTGCCACCGGGCGTTCGCGAACGAGGGCGCGCTCCTGCTCGGCATCCGCGAGTTGCTCGGCTACCTCCCCTCGAACTGCGAGGACGGCGCGCCCCGGCTCGCGACCTCCGACCCCGCCGACCGGGCCGACGCCGCGCTTGACACGCTCGTCCCCCAGAACCCGAACAAGCCGTACGACATCCACGACGTGATCGGCCGGATCGTGGACGACGGGCGCTTTTTCGAGATCCACCCGGACTTCGGTTCGAACCTGGTCGTCGGGTTCGCGCGGCTCGGCGGGCGGAGCGTGGGCGTCGTCGCCAACCAGCCGGCCGTGCTGGCGGGCGTGCTCGACATCGACGCGAGCGTGAAGGGGGCCCGGTTCGTCCGGTTCTGCGACGCCTTCGGGATCCCGCTCGTCGTGTTCGAGGACGTCCCCGGCTTCCTGCCGGGGACGGACCAGGAGTGGAACGGGATCATCCGCCACGGGGCCAAGCTGCTCTACGCCTTCTGCGAGGCGACCGTCCCCAAGCTCACCGTCATCACGCGGAAGGCGTACGGCGGGGCCTACGACGTGATGAACTCGAAGCACATCCGGGCCGACCTCAACCTGGCGTGGCCGACGGCCGAGATCGCGGTGATGGGGCCGAAGGGCGCCGTCGAGATCATCCGCAAGCGCGAGATCGCGGCCTCCGACGACCCCGCCGCCGCCGAAGCCGCCTTCACCGAGGAGTACCGCCAGCGCTTCGCCAACCCCTACGTCGCCGCCGAGCGCGGCTACGTTGACGACGTGATCCGCCCGAGCGAGACGCGGGGCCGGCTCGTCCGCGCGCTCGACCTGCTGGCGCACAAGGTCCAGACGCTCCCGCGCAAGAAGCACGGCAACCTGCCGCTGTAGGCCGCTAGTGCCGTGACACGTAGCTCGTGAGCGGACCCCCCGTCCGTCCGCCCCTCGCTCCGCTCAGCGGGCGGACGGACGGTCCCCCTTCGAGGGGGACCGCTCCCCGACCTGGGAGCCCTTCGGCTCCGCTCAGGACAGGCTCCGCGACCGGAAGGGGAGCGGGGGGTCGGCCCACGAGCAGTCTGGCATCACTCTAGCGCACGACCGTGACCGTCCGGCTGGCGGAGCCGCCCGGCATAACGGCGCGGACGACGTAGAGGCCCGCGGGCAGGTCCGACGTGTCCACGCGGACCCGGTGCGTCCCCGCGGCGAGCGGGCCGTCGAGGGGCCGGGCCACCTCGCGCCCGAGCACGTCGTACACCGCGACCGTCGCCCGGCCCGCTCGGCCGACCGTGACCGCCAGCGCGACGGACGCGCCGGCCGGGTTCGGGGCGACGGCCAAGCCGAGCGCCCCGTCCGGACCGCCCTCGGACGACACCGGACGCACGCTCGCGACCGCCGCGAACGCGTCAACTTTGCCCCAGCCCCACTCGACGTTCGGGACCTCGCCGGTGAACGCGTCCGCGCGGGCCGTCTGTTCGAGGGCGTCGCGGACCTGGGCCGCGTCGAGCGTGGGGTCGGTCTGGAGCATGAGCGCGACGATCCCCTGGACGACCGGGGCCGCCCCACTCACCGCGGCGAGGATGCCGTACGGCGCCGGTCCGTCCTCGATGAGGTTGCCTCGAAACGTCGCGTTGAACGAGCGCGGCGCGTACGGCGTGATGTTGCCCTGGCCGGGGGCGGCCACGCTCACGCCGAGCCGCCCGTCGTACGTCGGCCCGATGCCGCTGCCCGGCCACAGCTCGCCCGTCCCGACCTCATTGCCTGGGAACGTCCGTGTGACGCCGTCGATGTCGGTCCAGGTCGGCTTGAGCACGTAGGACGTGGGGGCGATGTTCTGCTCGGCCGAGGCCCAGTCCCAGACCGTGTGGCCGGGGTCCACGAACGTCGTGAACACGTTGTCTGAGCGGCCGAAGATGTTGGACGGGTTGAGCAAGGCGTCGAACCGGCCGTCGGCGACGGCGGCCCCCGTCACGCGGACCGTCCAGTTCCCGGTGCCGCCGCTCAAGTCGATGACCACCCCGCGCTTGTCGCTGGCGGGCTCGTAGAAACCGAAGCCGGGGGCCAGGTGGACGTAGGTGAACCCGGCGCCCGACTCCGAGGCGAACCCGCTGGCGGGCGCCGTGAACGGGCCGGACACAGCGCCCGACGGCGACACGATCTCGATCGTGAACTCGTCCGCCCCCGGGTACCACAGCTCGAACCGGAGGAAGCCGGCGTGCCCCTTCTGCACCCCGATCTCCGCCGTATCGCCCTGTTCCACGACGCCCCCCGCGTGGTTCGCGACGCCGCCGTCGTCGCTGGTGCCGGTGAGGAAGACCCGCCCCGGGTGGCCCGGCCCAAACCGCTCGTTGATGGCGCGGGCGAACCGACTGGTGCCGTCCATGGGGCCGCCGCTCGACCCGAAGTTTCCCAGGTGGACGACCGGCATCCCGGCCTCGGCGGCGTGGGCGTGGACGAAGTCGAGGGCGGCCGTGAAGGCTTCGGGCCGGAAGAACGGGGCCTCGGCCGGCTCGCCGTCGTGGGCTGGCGCCCCCTCGCTCGTGAACTTGACGACGACGAGCTCGGCGTCCGGGGCCATCCCGAGATACCGGCCGTCGGAGGCCCGCCCGTTCCCGGCCGCGACGCCGGCCGTGGCCGTCCCGTGCCCGCTCGCGTCGCGCGTGGCGAGCCGCGTGCCGGAGGCGAGCGCGGCGTCGATCTCCTGGCGCGTGTAGACCGTCCCGAACCCGGTCGGGTTGTCGGCGTCGTTCGCGCCGGCGTCGTCGACGAGGTCGTAGATCATCCGGATGCGCGTCGTGCCGTCGGCGTTGCGGAAGTCGGGGTGCTCGTAGTCGATCCCGCGGTCGAAGACCGACACGATGACGCCGGCCCCGGTCAGCCCGTACTCGGCGTGGACGCGGTCGACGCGGGTCTCTTCGAGGACACCGTCGTCGGTCTGGGCGGAGACGGGCGCGGCGAGCAGGGCCGCCAGCGCGGCGAGGAGGAGCGGTCGGGACATGGTTGGAGGCGGGGGTTCACTCCGTAAGGTCGACATTCCGATGGGAACGGGACCATCGACCCGGCCGGACGGCACGAGGCGGAGCTGGGGAGCATCGGGCCCGCCGCGCCAGTCCCCACATCGCCGCTGTGAGCGGTGAGCCGTGAGCGCAGCCCGGGCCACCCTCACCCGAGCGACATCCCGAGCCCGTCGGCCACCGCTTGGCGGAGGGGCTGGGGCACGTTGCCACGAACCCGAAAGCGGCTCATCTCGCGGCGGGCGGGGTACGTCTTGCGGAGGTCGGCGAACGCAGCGGCCCGGACGTCGCCGGTCGTCCCCGCCAGCGCGGCCCGGAACCGCGCGTCGTCGGCGCGGACGTCGGTGGCCTGGCGGGCGAGCGCGTCGAGCCAGGCGGTCGGGGCGAGGGCCGGGTCGGGCGCCTGGGCGACGGGTTGGGGGGCGTCGTCGGGGAGGTCGGGCGAAGGGCCGAGGCCGGCCCAGGTCCAAAGCGCCGCCGCGATCATGGCCGTCCCCCGCCGCTTTGCGTCGAGCGCGTAGCCGGCGACGTGGGGCGTCCCGAGCGCGACGGCCTCAACGAGGGCCGGGTCGGGCTCGGGCTCGGCGGGCCACACGTCGAGGACGACCGGCCGGCTCTCGGCGAGCGCTCGCGCAGCCCCGGCCGTCACGACGCCTCCACGGGCCGCGTTGACAAGCCACGCATCCGGCCGCATCTGCACGACGGCCGCTTCGTCGATCAGGTCGAGCGTTGGGGAGGGGCTCTCGGCCGGCGTCGTGAGCGGCGTGTGGAGCGAGACGACGTCGGACTGGCGGAGGAGGTCGGCGAGCGAGACGAGGTCCGGCGGACCCACGCCGGCGGCAGCGCGGGGCGGGTCGCACGCGAGTACGCGCAGGCCGAGCGCGCGAGCACGACGCGCCAGCCGACCGCCCACCTCGCCCACGCCCACGACGCCCAGCGTCCGCCCAGCCAGCGTCTCGCCCCGGTCGGCCGCGACCGCCAGCAGCGACGCCAGCACATAGTCGACGACCGACGCCGCGTTCGAGCCGGGCGCCGAGGCGAACGCGACGCCCCCCTCGGCGAGCGCGACCTGGTCGACGTGGTCGAGCCCCGCCGTCGCCGTCCCGACGAACCGAACCGGCGTCCCCTCCAGCAGCGCGCGGTCGACGGGCGTCACGCTGCGGACGACGAGCACGTCGACGTCGGAGAGCGCCGCGCGTGTGATCTCGCGGCCTGGGAGGACGCGGACCGATCCGAGCGGCCCGAACGCGGCGTGGGCGTCGGGGACGTTGGCGTCGACGAGGAGGCGGAGCGGGGAGGGCAGCACGGCCGGCGATGTGTCCACGACGGACACCACTACGGATCACCGGGGTGGACGGTCCCCGAGACCATGCCGTCTCCACAGAGTGAGGTGTGTCGGCGACGTGTGAAAAGACCGTTCGGGCACGTCGCCTGGGAGGCCGTCCTCCCGCCTCACGGGCACATCTCCGCTCCTTCACGCGCGCTCTATCGGGCTTCCGCTAGGCCTTCACGAGTTCGGCCGGGTTCTCGCGTTGGACCCGCTCGGATCGCTCCTCGCTCACCAACCGGAATCGCATGCGCACGATCGCTAAAGGGACCGCCACGGGGCTCGCCATCGTCCTCGCCGGACTGCTCCCGCTGCTCGCGCTCTTCTTCACGATCCACGCCGCGACGGACCTGTCGGGCGACGAGATCCCGATCTCGCTCGTCTCTGACGCCCCGCCCCCGTTCTCGCTCGACGCCGTGAGCGACGACGTGCTGTGGCTGGCCCGGTGCATCTACTCCGAGACGAAGCGGGCCGACGAGCAGGAGTTGGTGGCGTGGGTCATCCGCAACCGCGTCGAGACCGGCTACCGCGGGCAGCGCGAGTACCAGGACGTCGTGCTCGACCCGTACCAGTTTAGCGCGTTCAACCCGGGCAACCCGAAGCGCCGCCTCTACACGTCGCTCGCGCCCTCGGCCGACTCGCCGGCCTTCGTCCAGGCGCTCGAGGTGGCCCACGCCGTGTACCACGCCCCGGCCTCGGCCCGGCCGTTCCCCGAGCGCACGCGCCACTTCTACAGCGAGCGGTCGATGGTCGGTGCGAAGGCGCCGAACTGGTCCGCCGGCCACGTGCCCGTCCGCCCGACCGGCTTCCGCGTCGACCCCAAGCGGTTCCGGTTCTACTCCGGCGTCGCGGCGGCGCTGAGGCTGTAGAACCCTGGGGAGATCCCCTACCTTGGGGGCGCGTCCGAGCGACGCGCCCCCTTTTTTGTGTCCGCCCGGTCCGTGATGCGTCTCCTCGTCCTGCTCGTCGTCCTCGGTGCCTGCGCCGGTCCGTCCGCGCCCGCCGGCTCGCCCCCGGCCCCGTTCGAGGTCGAGCCGGCGCCGGTGTGGGCCGTCGACGGGATCCGCGTGGCGACGTTCAACGGCGAGTTCCTGTTCGACGGGGTGGGCGACGAGGGCTCGGCGGGGTTCGCGTGGAAGGGCGACCCGGCCGCCGCGCGGGCCCACCGCGACGACGTCGGCGCCGTCGTCCGCAGCCTGGACGCCGACGTGGTCCTGATCCCCGAGACCGAAAACCTGGCGACGTTGCAGAAGCTGGTCGACGAGAGCCTGGCGGACCTGGGTTACCAGGCAGTCCTGGTCGACGGGCGCGACACGTTCACCGGCCAGGACGTCGGGCTGCTGTCGCGGCTGCCGGTCGAGGCCGCCGGCCGGATCGACGAGCGCGTGCCGGTCGGGGTGACGGACGCGCTCTACGGCGTCTCGAAAAACCTCTGGGCCCACGTGCTGCTGCCGGACGGGACGCCAGTGACGGTCGTCGGTGTCCACTTCCTAGCGCGGCCCGACGACGTCGAGCGCCGCGACCGGCGCCAGGCCCAGGCCGAGGTCATCCGCCAGTTCGTCGAGGCCGAGGCCGCGGCGGGCCGACAGGTCATCGCGCTCGGCGACTTCAACGACTTCGACGACGCCGTGCTCGACCGCGCCGGCTCGCGCCCGATCACCGACGTGCTGGCGACGGTCAAGCGGGCCGGCCCGGGGCCGGACGACGACCT
Source organism: Rubrivirga sp. (assembly GCF_965213695.1). GTDB lineage: Bacteria > Bacteroidota > Rhodothermia > Rhodothermales > Rubricoccaceae > Rubrivirga. The sequence goes on from NZ_OZ243912.1 coordinate 3,958,300, forward strand.
GGTCAACGTGCTCGGCGACGTGGCCCCGGCCCAGCGGTTCACGTCGTTCTACGACCGCGACCGCGACGGCCAGTTCGACGCCGGCGAGTTCAACGCCATCGACCACGTGCTACTGTCGCCGGGGTTGTACCGGCGCGTCGTCGACGTCCGCTACGTCCACGCCCACGACCCGCGCGCGGTGAGCGACCACTTCCCGATTGTGGTCACGCTGGCGGAGTGATGCGGTGGGCCGACGGCTCGTCTGGACGAAAGTGGCGTAGCGTCCTGACGCCAGATTGTCCGATGGGGCCCCGGCGCCCTCTCCGGACCCGGTAGGGGCACGCCGATGGCGTGCCCGTGGCGAGCTGGACCGGGCACGCCACCGGCGTGCCCCTACGACGGGCGTTCCGTTCGGTCGGCAAGGATCCTGGCGACCTGGTACGAGAGCCTATCGGTCTTCCGCGAACCGAACGTCATCGGACCGACGTGCGGCGCGTCTCGTTGGCCCGGTCGTACTGGGACTCGAACGTGTCCCACTCGGCCTTCTTGATGCTGTACGGCGGGTCGGCCACGACCACGTCGACGGAGGCGTCGGGGAGCGTGCCGAGCCATTCGACGGCGTCGCCCCGCCAGAGCGACCCGTTCGGGTGCTCGTAGACCTTGGTCGGCCCGGACTCTCCGTCGCCCTCTCGAACGTCGATGCGGACCCCGCGCTGGACGGGCTCCCCGAACAGGTCCGCCGACTGGGGGGGCGACGTGGCACGGGCGAACGACGGCGAGGGCTCTCGGACGGTGGGCTCCATGTCTGCGGGCGGGGGCTGTCGGGAAGGTAGCCCGGCCCCGGATCCTCCGGCGCCCCGGTCCGGTTGACACCGACCGGCCCCCGGAGGCCGCTCCCTTCTCCCCTCCCGTTCCCATGACCGACCGACCGGCCCCTGAGGCCTGGCGCCGCGCGCTCGACGGCGACCGCGACGCCTTCGAAGAGGCCCTCTCCCCCCACCTCGACACGCTCCACCAGGCCGCCGAGCGCCAGCTCGCCGTCGAGCGCGACCTCGTCTCGGGCGAGCCCAAGGCCGGCGAGCGCGTCGTTGACCTGACGCCGGACGAGCTCGTCGGCGAGACGCTGCTCCGGGCCTGGGACCGCCGCGAGCGGTTCGACGGGGACCGGATGGGGTTCCGCGCGTGGCTCTTGGGGCTCCAGACGCGGTCGCTGGCCCGGTTCTCCCAGCGCGAGGACCGCTACGCCCAGCGGAAGGCGATCTCGCTCGACGCCGAGCTCCCGACCAACGAGGACCAGGACGCCGTGGGCGAGCAGTTCTACGAGTTCCGCCAGCCGTTCGACGTCGACACCTACGAGGAGGTCGTGGCCGCGTCCGAGCCGGCCGACCCCGAGATCGACCGGAGCCTCGACAGGCTCTCCGCCGACGACCGCGCGGCGCTCGCCGACGCCTCGTTCCAGGCCGAGGCCCGCCAGGGCGTCATCCTGCACGACGAGTTCGAGGTGAGCCTGCCCGAGGTGGCCCAGATCCTCGACGCCTCGCTCAAGGAGACCGCGGCCTCGCTCGGCCTGGCTCGTGAAGGGCTCCTGGCCCGGCTCGGCTCGACCGACGACCCCCACGACGACGACCCGGCCGTCGACTCGTACACCGGCGACCCGCTGCCCGACGCCTAGCGCTCGGTACGGGGTACTAGGTACGAGGTACCCCTGGCTCGCCCCCCCTCTTCAAGACCGTGCCCCGTACCGGGTGCCCCGTACCCCCTCCCCCCTCCATGTCCTCCCTCGCTCCCAAAGAACGCGACGCCTTGCTCGCCGAGCTCCGCCGCCGGACCACCACGCCCGGGTTCCACTTCCTCTCGGCCGACCACCTCACGCGGCTCAACGACGCCCGCTCCGACGGGGCCCCCATCGTCAGCCTCTACCTCGAGATGACGCCCGAGGCCCGGCTCGGGACCACGTGGGCGACGACGCTCAAGGACCTGTGCGACCGGGCCATCGCCGACGCGGGCGACCACACGAAGGCGGTCGAGCGCGAGTGCGAACGGATCCGCGAGGCCCTCGACGCCGGGCTCCCCAAGACCGGTCGCGGCGTCGTGTTCTTCGCGTGCGAGGAGATCGGCCTGTTCGAGCAACTCGGCACCGCGATCACGCTGCCCAACTCGGTCCACGTCGGCGACAACCCGTACGTCCGGCCGCTGGCCCGCGTCCGCGACGAGAACGACCGGTTCGTGATCGCCCTCCTGTCGATGCACAAGAGCCGGTTCTTCTTTGCCCAGATCGGGCTCGTCGAGGAGGTCTATGAGCTCGACGGCGAGGAGTTCGCCGTGACCGACCTCGTCTCGAAGGACCAGAAGCAGGACCGGAAGGCCGAGCTCCGCCGCCAGCAGGCCCAGCGGAGCGCCCACGCGACGGACCTCATCGCCAAGACGCTCGAGGCCCGCCACGTCCTGTACTCGGCCCCGGCCGACATGGAGGCCGACTACCTCGACAAGCTCGACCAGGCCACCCGCCAGCGCGTCGCCGGCAACTTCGCCTGCGACACCATGGCGACGACGGCCGAGGTGGCCGACGCCGCCGACGCGGCCCAGCGCGAGGTCGAGGCCCGGGAGGAGGTCGAGACGTTGGGCAAGGTCCAGGAGCTCCTGTCGTCGCGCGCCGTGGCCGGGCTCGACGACACGCTCGACATGCTCAACCAGCAGCGGGTCATGACCCTCGTCGTCGACGGCGACCAGACCATCGCCGGCGGCGTCGACGCGACCTCGGGGATGTTGACGACCCAGACCGAGGGGACGTACCCCGCGACGGGCGGCGACATCCGCCCCGTCCCGGACCTCGTCGAGCTCATGCTCGACAAGGCCATGGAGCAGGGCGCCACCTTGGAGCTCGTCCACTCGGACGCCGGGCGGGAGGCGCTCGCGCCGCACGGGCCGGCCGCCGCGCTCCTCCGGTTCTAGGACTGGGAAACGGGAGCGGGCAGAGGCCCCGGACCGACGCTCTGCCCGCCCCCATTCCCCCGTTCCCCGTTCCCTAAATGCCGACGCCGAGGCGGATCATGACGAGGTGGACCTTGACGTCGTCGTCGTCCGCGTCCGAGCGGAGGCCGGAGAGGTCGCGGCCGTAGCGGAGCTCGAGGTAGCCGCTCGGCCCGATCAGCGGGAGCCCGCCGCGCACGCCGAGGCCGACGTTGCCGGCGTACTGGACGTTCTCGGTCTCGAACGTGTCGAGCCCGTCGACGGGGAACCGGAGCTCGGGGCCGATGAGGGCGTAGGCCTGGAAGATGGGCGTCGGCGTCTTGATCTGGAAGTCGACCGGGACGGCGACGTAGTCGAACGAGGTGTCGAAGTTGTCGTTCGGGGTCTGCGCGTCGGCGCGGATGTCGCCGGCGCGGACGTAGTAGACGCCCGTGCGGACGGACGCGAAGAGGACGCCCACGTCGGCGTAGAGGCCGATGTGGTAGCCCGTCGAGTTGTCGAGGTCGAGCGTCTGGGCGTCGGACAAGCTGGCGAAGTTGACGCCGCCGGCGACGCCGAGGTCGAGCGACGGGATGATCTGGGCCTGCGCCTGGGGCGCGGCGAGCGCGAGGAGGAGGGCGAGGGGGAGGAACCGCATGGGAGGTGGGGGACGAGAGTGGGGCGAGCCACGGACGGTCCGCGAACGGCGCGGCGGCCCGTCCGGTTCGCTCGGTGCCGAACCCGACCGGCTCGACGGCGGCGGTAAGGCCACCGGGCGCGGCCCCGTCCGCCCCGTGATCCTTCTCCCCTGCGGACCCCCGCCCGGCCCCCCGCGTTCGGCGCCCCATGACCATCGGCATCACCTGCTACCCGACGTTCGGCGGCTCCGGCGTCGTGGCGACGGAGCTCGGCAAGGCGCTCGCGGCGCGCGGCCACACGGTCCACTTTATCGCCTACGCGCTCCCGCTCCGGCTGGAGCACATGGTCGAGAACGTGTTCTTCCACGAGGTCCGCGTCAACACGTACCCCCTCTTCGAGTACCCGCCGTACGCGCTCGCGCTGGCGTCGAAGATGATCGACGTGGCCCAGCACGAGGGGCTCGACCTGCTCCACGTCCACTACGCGATCCCCCACGCGACGAGCGCGGTCCTGGCCCGCGACATCCTGCGCGGCAAGGGGCTCTCGATCCCCGTCGTGACCACGCTGCACGGGACCGACATCACGCTCGTGGGCAAGGACCCCGGGTTCAAGCCCGTCGTCGAGCACGCCATCGACACGAGCGACGGCGTGACGGCGGTCAGCGACTGGCTCCGGCGCGAGACGTTGGACTCGTTCGACGTGGCGAGCGCCATCGAGGTGATCCCCAACTTCGTCGACACGGACCGCTTTACCCGCCAGCCGAAGGACCACTTCAAGCGGGCCATCGCGCCCGACGGCGAGCGGCTGCTGGCCCACGTCTCGAACTTCCGCAAGGTCAAGCGGGCGCCCGACGCCGTCGAGGTGTTCGCGCGGCTCCACGCCCGGGGCGCCTGGCCCGAGGGGCACACGCGGCACGGACAGCCCGGCGGCGTCAAGCTGCTCATGGTCGGCGATGGGCCGGACCGGGCGGCGTCGGAGGCCGCGGCCCGCCAAGCCGGCGTCTGGGCCGACGTCCGGTTTATCGGCAAGCAGGAGCCGGTCGAGGAGATCCTGTCCATCGCCGACCTGTTCCTGATGCCGTCGGCCTCGGAGACGTTCGGGCTGGCCGCGCTCGAGGCGATGGCGTGCGGCGTGCCGGTCGTGTCGAGCGACGTCGGCGGGTTGCCCGAGCTCAACGTCGACGGCGTGACCGGCTTCCTCCGGCCCATCGGTGACGTGGACGGGATGACGGAGGCGGCGCGGGCGATCCTGACCACGCCCGACCTCCACGCCCGGATGGCCCGAGCCGCGCGCGCCCGCGCCGTCGAGCACTTCGACATCGACCGGATCGTGCCCCAGTACGAGGCCCACTACCAGCGCGTCGTCGAGGGCGTGGCGGTCTGATACCGAGTCCGGCCGGCCCGTTCGGCGTCTCCTCGCGTCGTCCTCCCGGCATCTGGCCGTAGGGGCGACCCGGCGGGCCGCGCCCTACCGAGAGCGAGGTCGGCGCAGGCGGGCTCGGCATGAGCCCGGCCTCGGGCTGTGAAGGCGCTGCCAGCGTCCGGCGAAGGGGCCGTGAGCGCAACGTGTGGAGGCCATGTTTGGCAGTCTGGGCTCGGGCCGGTAGACTTCTGCCGTGCGCCCGGCCCGAGCCCAGCGCCTCGTTTGCCTCGCCCTCGTGGCGGTCGTCGCCCCCCTCGGGCTGGCGTCCGACGCCCAGGCGCAGGCCCGCAGGCGCCCCCTCCCGGCGCCGCCCCGACCGGAGGCGGCAACCCCGGTGTCGCCCCCCGTCCGGTTGGTCTCGTCCCCCCCGACCGAGGCCGCCCCGCCCTCGGACGTCGTGTGGTCGCCGGCGCCCGGCGTCGTGGTGGCCGTGCCGGACTCGGCGGCGCTGGCGGCCCTCGCCGTCGAGGCCCCCGCCCCGGCCGTGGGCGGCACGCTCGTGGGGACCGGCCGCGCGAGCTACTACGGCGAGCGCTTCCGCGGCCGGCGGACGGCCAGCGGCGAGCGGTTCGACCCGGACGGGCTCACGGCGGCCCACCGGACGCTCCCCTTCGGCACGCGGCTCCGGGTGACGAACGAGCGGACGGGCCAGAGCGTCGTCGTCCGTGTCAACGACCGGGGCCCGTTCCACGGCTCGCGCGTGATCGACCTGTCGAAGGCGGCGGCCCGGCGGATCGGGATGATCCGGTCGGGAACGGCGCGGGTGCGCATCGAGCGGCTGTAGAGGGGCAAGGGGGACGAGTCATGGGGCAACGGGGAGCTCGGCTTGGGTAGCACGTGATGGTCAGCGGGCGGACCTCGTGGGGGTTCCCACCGCGCTGGCGAGATCGGGCGGACGGGGGCCGGCACGCGGGGAGGTGACGAGGCGGCTCGGCTCGCGTTCGGGTCGCCTTCGCACCGGAGATCCGTCGGCGGCGGGCCCGCGTACCCTGTCCGATCCGACTCCCCTGCCCGAGATTCCCCTGCCCGACTCGTCCCCGATGGAGCCCCGCCGCAACCTGATCTCGCGCAAGAAGCCCGCGTACCCCATCAGCGACCACCTCGCCGACTACCTCCGGGGGTACGGCCGGATCGCCGAGGGCGGCGTGAGCTACGACGACCTGGCCCGGCACGTCGGCCAGTTCCCCCTCTACGACGAGCACGGCGACGACACGCTGTGGAGCAGCGTCTACTACGGGCCGGCCGAGCAGGCCGAGATCCACGACGCGCTCCGGATGACGTACGCGCTGCTCAAGTCGGCCGGCGACCTCTCGACCGTCGAGCACCTCTACGTCGACCGGATCGACCTCTGCCTCTACGGCAACACGCTGCCGTTCCGGGTCCGGATCGTGAACCGACTGAACGAGAACTTCGACTACTTCTACGTCAAGCGCGCCGACGCGAGCCGGGTCTACGGGCTCGAGCTCGAGCACATCCTGTCGCCCAACTCGATCAACTTCCTGGCCCGCGTCGACGGGCCCGAGCTGCGAGACCAGACCATCATCGAGGAGCACATCATCGGGCTGCCCGGCGACGCCTTCATGCGCGAGCAGTTGCCGGACAACCGGTTCGACCAGGTCCGGCTGGCCAAGGAGTTCGTCAAGTTCAACGAGCGGTGCTTCGTCCGGCTACTCGGCGACATGCACGCCGGCAACTGGGTCGTCGACATCACGCCGGACTTCGAGAAGCTCCACTTCCGGATGCGGGCCATCGACTTCGACCAGCAGAGCCACCACGCCCGCAAGCAGGTGTACCTCCCCCAGTTCTTCCCGCCCAACAACCCCGTCATCGAGTTCGGGCTCCGGCACCTCACCGAGCCGACCGTCGACCAGTACCAGCGCGAGGAGCGGGCGCTGATGGCTGGCCGGCTCCGCGTCACGCACGGGCGGTACTCGGAGCTGATGGCCGTCATGCGGGAGGACCTCATCGCGCCCCAGGCGTCGGTCGCCGCGCTCGGCGAGACCCTGGCGGCGCACTACGCCGAGCCGGCCTTCCGCGACGCGCTCACGATGGGCGAGTTGGTGTCGCTGTCGCTCGAGCTGCTCCAGAGGCGGGCCGAGCCGGCGTCGCTCAAGCTCTTGTCCGGCGCGACCGCCGCCGACGTGGCTGCCGACGTCCAGGGCTACGGCGCGTGACCCGGCGGCCCCGCCCGCGAGGAGCCCAACGGCGTGCGAGACGTATCATCGGGCATGGACTGGCGAGACCACATCGACTCGGACCCCAACGTCATCGGGGGCAAAGTCCGCATCAAGGGGACTCGGATCGGCGTGGCCTTCCTGCTTGAACTCTTCGGCGCGGGGTGGACGCAAGAACAGGTGTTAGAGAGCTATCCCCACCTGACGGTGGAGGATCTCCAGGCGGTGTTCGCCTTCGCCTCGGAGACGGCGGAGGACGTTCGCCTGCTCCCGTCCCAGCGCTCAGCAGCTTGACGCCAGGGGCTCGTCCTGAAAGGTGACGGTTGGGTGGCACGGTGGATTTCGTAGCGTTCGGCATCCGCGGCTGAACCGATGAAGCTCCTCAGTGATGAGAACGTCCCCGCTCCCAGCGTTGCCCTCTTGCGCAACCGGGGTCTCAGCGTCGTCTCGGTGATGGAGGAGCACAGAGGAATGGAAGATCCCGACGTGATCGCACTGGCGAAGCGGTTGGGCTGTGTCCTCGTCACGTTCGACAGCGACATCGGCGAGCGGATCTTCAAGGACGGTGACGCCCCGCCGCCTGGCGTGATCTACCTCCGATTCATCCAGACTGACCCCGAGGAGACCGCACGGGTCGTTCTGAGCCTCCTGGCCCTTGACCGGGATGAAGTCGAGGGCCGGTTCGTGACGTACCGGAACGGGCGCGTCCGCTCACAGCCGCTTCCCTGACCCCGACTGCTCCGCCCGAGGCGGTCAACGTCGCTACTCGGCGTCCCGCGCCGCCAGCACGCCGAGCGCGAACACGGCCCAGTCCGACGCGCCGTCGGGCACCCGCACGTCGGGCGCGATCCCGCCGGCGTCGACCGACGTCTCGGGGAGCCACCCCCGCCGCGTCATCGGGATGTGGGCGACGCGGACGCCGCTGGGAAGGGGCGCCGACCGGACGTTCGAGTAGTCGAGGGCGCCCTCGGTCGCGCCGCCCACCACGACCACCTTCGAGCTCCAGCGCGCCATGAGCACGAACTCCTCGGCCGAGCTCGCCGTCCCTGCGTTGGTCAGGGCGAGATCGGACGGGCACAGCCCTCCGAAAAAAGGGGCGCCCCGGCGCGAGCGCTCCGCGAAGGGACCGCAGAGGCGGACCGGCACGATCCGCCCGACCTTTCCGTCCCCCCGCATTCGGCCGGAGGCGCGCTCGCGCCGTCGTGACTCTCGGAAGCGGACCCTGCTTCCCGCTCCGCCCGCCCGGCTCGACCGGCGCTCTGCGGACGCCCCACGACGACCCATGTCCACCCCCTCCGTCGACACGTTCGACGCCTTCGGCTTCGCCCCCTCCGTGCTCCGCGGCGTCCGCGACGCCGGCTACACGACGCCCACGCCGGTCCAAGCCGCCGCCCTCCCGTACGCGCTCGACGGCATCGACGTGGTCGGCGTGGCCCAGACCGGGACCGGCAAGACGGCCGCGTTCGTGCTCCCCATCCTCGACTACCTCGTCAAGGAGCCGTCGGGCGGCAAGCGCCGGCCCATCCGCGCGCTCGTCGTCACGCCGACGCGCGAGCTGGCGATCCAGGTGACCGAGGCCGCCGCCCAGTATGGCAAGCACACCGGCCTGCGCGTGGCGACGATCTACGGCGGCGTCGGCAAGGGCAAGCAGCGGACCGCGCTCCGCAACGGGGTCGACGTCGTCGTCGCCACGCCGGGCCGCCTGCTCGACTTTATGGGCGAGGGCGTCTTGGACCTGGGGTTCGTCGACGTGCTCGTGCTCGACGAGGCCGACCGGATGTTCGACATGGGGTTCATCAAGGACGTCCGCAAGATCGTGGCCGCGGTCCCGGAGCAGCGCCAGACGATGCTGTTCTCGGCGACCATGCCGCCGCCGATCCAGGACCTCGCCAAGAGCATCCTCTACAAGCCCGAGACCGTCGAGATCGGCGAGCGCCGCGACCCGGCGGCGACCGTCACCCAGCGGGCGATCCGCGTGGCCGAATCGGAAAAGCAGGCGCTTCTGGAGCGGCTGATCGAGACCGAGGACGTCGACCGGATGATCGTGTTCTCGCGGACCAAGTACCGGGCCGACCGGATCCGCAAGAAGCTCGACCGGGCCGGGTTCAACGCCATCGCCATCCACTCGAACCGGTCCCAGGGCCAGCGCCAGCGCGCGCTCAAGGGGTTCGAGGCCGGCCAGTACCAGATCATGGTGGCCACCGACATCGCCGCGCGCGGGATCGACGTCGACGGCGTCTCACACGTCGTCAACTTCGACGCGCCGAATGTGCCGGAGGACTACATCCACCGGATCGGGCGGACGGGCCGCGCCCAAGCGACCGGCGACGCGATCACGTTCGTCTCGGCCGAGGAGTCGTCGAACTTCGACGCGATCGAGAAGCACACGGGCCGGTCCATCGAGCAGGTCCGGATCGACGGGTTCGAGCCGCCGGCGCTGGCGACGGCGCTCCAGAACGCGGGCGGCAAGAAGCGGTCGAACCCGAGCGGCCACCGCTCGCGCCAGAAGTCGCAGGGCGGCGGCCGGAACAGCAAGGGCCGCGCCGGGTCCGGCGGCCGGGGCCGCAACGGCGGGCGCGGCCAGCGCTGAGACAGCCGGGCGGCTCGATCACGCGGGCCGCTCGCGCTCGAAATACAGGTACACGTAAACGGCCAGTCCGAACGAGGTCGCGTCCGTCGAGACGAGCCGCCAGCCGTCGGCGGCGTAGGTGTCCAGGATCTCCTGGACCTCCTCGGCCGACGACTTGGCGATGTGCTCTTTGTCGGTCGTCAGCTTGGAGTAGTAGGTGCGGGACTCGACGCGGTACTCGGCCATCGGGGGCGGCGGGGGTCGGGGGAAGGGCGCGACGAGGGTCGCACACGGGAGACGACGACGACGGGCGAGCCGAGCTCCGGCCCACGTCTCATCCCGACCCTCCAGGCCGCGACACGAACGCGGCCCGGACGGCCGCGGCCGTCACCATCACGGACAGGAGCGCGACAGGCGCCCCGAGCGCGAGGAGCCCGAGGCCCGCGCTGGCGCCCGCGCTCCGCCCCGTGACCGCGAGGACGCCGTCCCACGTCGCCCACGCCCACAGCGCCGCCGTCAGCGCCAGGCCGGCGCCCATCGCCAGCGCGACCTCGGCCCACGCCCGCCGGGTCAGGACCGCCAGCGCCGCGAGGGCCACGAACGGCATCGCGGCCCACGCCATCTGGAACGCCAGCACGCCGGGCTCGGCCACGAGCGGGCGCCCGCTTGCCGCCATCCACACCGCCACACGAGACGCGAGCGGGAGCACCGCCGCGAGCAGCGCTGGCGTCGCCCAGCGGAGCCGCTCGCGCGCCGTCACCGGAGGTCCTGGAGGAACGGGTTCGTGCGCCGCTCCGCGCCGACGGTCGTCCGGGGCCCGTGGCCCGAGAGGACGACCGTCTCGTCGGGGAGCGTGAGCACGTGGTCGCGGATCGACGCCAGCAGCGTGTCGAGGTCGCCCTGCCACAGGTCGGTCCGCCCGATGGAGCCCTGGAACAGGACGTCGCCGCCGACCAGGACTCCGTCGGCCTCGGAGTAGAAGGCGACGGAGCCGGGCGAGTGGCCGGGCACCCAGGGCACGCGGAACGTGACGTCGCCGAGCGCGACCGTGTCGCCGGCCGCGAGGTCGTGGGCGGCCGGCGGCGGCGGGTCCACCCGGACGCCGAACAGTTCGCCTTGGACCGTGGCGTTCGCCAGCAGCGGCCCGTCGGCCGGGTGCATCTGCCAGCCGCCGTGCTCGGCGTCGGGGTAGCGACCGGCGAAGTGGGCGCAGCCGAAGACGTGGTCGATGTGGCCGTGCGTCAGGAGCAGGTGGCGGACGGTCAGCCCGGCGGCGTCGAGGTACGCCTCGACCGCCTGGCGCTCGGCCCGCGACGCCGTCCCGGGGTCGACGATGGCGGCCTCGCCTTGGGACGACAGGACGTAGGTGTTCTCGGCGAACGGGCTGACGACGAACGACTGGACGGTGAGGGGCACGTCGGGAGGCGCGGAGAGCGCGGAGAGTGCGGAGAGCGCGGAGAGCGAAAGGCTACGGCGGGTCCCCGGTGCTCCAGTGATGGCGGGTTGCGACCATCCGGAGCAGGCCGGCGTTGATCTGCCGGCATCGTGCTGCGAGTTGGTCGGCAGTCCAGCGCCCACAGCCATTGCGGAGACCCCTGACTTGTCATCCTGAGCGAATGCGAAGGATCTACTGGACGCGAGCGCCGAGTCGGTCGAGGGCGCCGAGCGACGAGCGGCTAGATCCTTCGCTGGCGCTCAGGATGACAAGGTAGTGGGGGTGCACACCAACGCGGAGCCCTGACACATGCCGCGTTCCCGTAGCTCTCCGCGCTCTCGCGGCGCCAGCCGCGCTCTCGACGCTCTACCCCATCAGCCCGCGCTCGGCGAGCGACGTGAACCCGCGGCCGGCGATGATGACGTGGTCGTGGACCGGGATGCCGAGCACGCGCCCGGCCTCGCACAGCTGCTTCGTGATGGCGACGTCCTCGCGGCTGGGCTCCGGGTTGCCCGACGGGTGGTTGTGGAGGCACACGACGGACGCCGCGTGCTCCAGGATCGCCCGCTCGAACACCTGGCGCGGCTCGACGATGGACGCCGCCAGCCCGCCCGTCGTCAGCGTGTACTCGGCCGTGACCACATTCGCTGTGTTGAGGTGGAGCACGACGAACACCTCGCGCGGGAGGTCGCGCAGGCGCGGGCCGTACGCCGCCGCCACATCCGCTGGGCTGCGGACCTGGACGCGGTCCTCGGGCGCCGCCGCCTCCACGCGCCGACCGATCTCGAACACGGCCGCCAGCTGCGCCGCCTTCGCCGGGCCGACGCCCTTCGTGGCCTGGGCCACCTGGTTCGCGTCGCGCCGCGCCAGCTTCGCCAGCGACCCGTAGGCCCGGATCAGCGCCTGCCCCAGCTCGACCGCCGACACGCTCCGCCCGCCGACGCGCGTCCCGCTCCCGAACACCAGCCCGACCAGCTCGGCGTCGCTCAGCGCCGCCGGCCCCCGCGCCAGCAGCTTCTCGCGGGGCCGGTCCGCCTCGGGCCGCTCTCTAATGGGGACGTAGTCGACCTGGACCTCGGTGATCTCGGGCTCCCCAGCGACGCCGGGGCGGAAGTCGGACGGCATGGGCACGCGGGTGTGTCGCCGCGTAGACCCGGCGCCGGCGCCGATCTAACCTGGCCGGCGAGGAACGGCCGGTAGCCAGCGGCGGACGGGACCAGAGAAAAGGCCAGTGGCAGATCGCTCCGCCACTGGCCCCTTCCGACCGGCCGCTGGCCGTCGCTACTCCGGGATCAGCTCGGTCAGCATCTGCTCGTTCGACGGGCTGAGCTGGATCTGCTTGATGAGCGCCTGCATGGCCTCGTCCGGGAACCGGCTGTTGAGCGCGCGGAGCAGCATGTTGCGCGCGTGCGCGATGTCGTCGTTGACCAACCGCTCCTCGTTCCGCGTGCCCGACCGCCGGATGTTGATGGCCGGGTAGATCCGCTTCTCCGAGAGGTCCCGGTCCAGGACGATCTCCGAGTTGCCCGTTCCCTTGAACTCCTCGAAGATGACGTCGTCCATGCGCGAGCCCGTCTCCACGAGCGCCGTCGCGACGATCGTCAGCGAGCCGCCGTTCTCGATGTTGCGGGCCGAGCCGAAGATCTTGCGCGGCATGAGCAGCGCGCGGGCGTCGAGACCGCCGGACATGGTCCGGCCCGAGTTGCCGCCGTAGAGGTTGAACGTCCGCCCGAGCCGCGTCAGCGAGTCGAGCAGGATGACCACGTCGTGGCCCTGCTCGACCAGGCGCCGGGCGTACTCGAAGGCGAGCGTGGCCACGCGGACGTGGTTGTCCTCGCCGGCGTCGTTCGACGACGCGAACACGGTGCAGTCGGTGTTCCGGCGGAAGTCGGTGACCTCCTCGGGCCGCTCGTCGATGAGCAGCGCCACGAGCTTGACCTCGGGGTGGTTCTGGGCGAGGCCCGCGGCCAGCCCCTTCAGGATGAACGTCTTGCCGGCGCGCGGCGGCGCCACGATGAGCGCCCGCTGGCCCTTCCCGAGCGGCGCCACCATATCGATGACGCGCATCGACACGTCGGACGGGCCGCTGACGATGTCGAGCTTGTCCTCGGGGTAGATGACGAGCCCTTCGTCGAAGTCGGTCGTCTCGGCCCACGCCTCGGGGTCCTGACCCATGACCTCGGTGACCTCCGACACCTGCCAGGCGCCCTTCCGGCCCGGCTTGATGGTGCCCTTGAGCTGGACGCCGTCGCGGAGGTTGAACTTCTGGATCAGCGGCGGCGGCATGAACGGGTCGTTGTCGCCCTTCTGGAGCGACGTCGAGAGCTCGCGGATGAACCCGAACTTCTTGTCGCCGATCAGCTCGAGCATGCCCTCGAAGGGCTCGCCCGGGTGGCCGCCGCCTTTGTTGCCGTCGTCGGACTTCTTGTTGCTGCTGCGGCTCCGCTTTTTGCGACGCCGCCCGCCGCCCGAGGTCTCGTCGTCGTCGTCGTCCGAGTCGTCGTCCGAGGACGTGGTCTGGCCCTTCGCGGGCTCGGGCTCCTCGGCCGTCTCGGCGTCGTCGAGCTTGTCGCTGGAGGCGACGGGCTCGGCCTCCCGAGTTCGGCGACGGCGGCGCTTGGGCGCCTCGTCCTCTGCGGCCTCGGCCTCGGGCTCCGGCTCGGCCTTCTTGCGCGTCCGGCGCTTGGGGGCCGGTTTCTCGGGCTCGGCGGCCTCCACGTCGTTTCCGTTGGAGGTGCCGGAGTCGGTCAGGTCGATGACGTGGGCCCGGGAGCGGCGCCGCTTGGGCGCGTCCGGGGTGTCCGTCTCGGGGGCGTCGGCGTCGGCCGTCGCGCTCGTCTTGTCAGCCATGGAGTGGCGGGGTGGCGATGCGGGGCGCCCGGTCGGGGCGCGGTCGGGGAGGGAGCGTCGGCGCGGGCCGTGGGTCTCCCTGGGAGGGGTCTCGCGCAGGGCACGGGCGGCGCCCGCCTGCGGGGTGGAGTCCAGGGCGGAGGCGGCCGTGCCGCCGGTGTGCCGGACTCGTGGCCGGGCAAAGCCCGGGCCAGAAAGCGATTACTGGGGGCCGGTGGTCGAACGGTCCGCTGCGCCTCGCTCCGCTGCGACGGCTGTGACCTGGCCCTGACGTCCCGCGCGGCGTCGGTTGGGTTCGCGCGTGGGACGTCATCTGTGACGCAGGCCAAGATAGATGGTTTCGTGCGCCGCTTCAACCCCCCGGACCTCCACAATGGCTTGACGGGTACAATGGCCTGACGGGCCCCGGGCCTCGGGCGGGTGCGAGCCCACCTCGCCTCGGGGCCCACGGGCGCGGCGGGCGTAGGTTCGGCACCATGCCCGACCTGTCGTTTGAGCGCCGTCACTGGGCCGCCGGCTGCCGTGTGGTGGTCGGGCTGGACGAGGCGGGGCGCGGGTGCCTCGCCGGCCCCGTCGTGGCCGCCGCCGTCGTCCTCCCCCCGGACGCCGACCTCCCCGGCCTCGATGACTCGAAGACGCTGTCGCCCGAGCAGAGAGAGGCCCTCGTGCCGGAGATCCACCGCCAGGCAGTGGCCGTCGGCGTCGGCGCGTGCTCGCCTGCCGAGGTGGACGCGCTCAACGTGCTGTGGGCAGCCATGGAGGCGATGCGGCGGGCCGCGGCGGAGCTCCCCCTCGTCCCCGACGTGTTCCTGGTCGACGGCAACCGCGAGGTCCCCGGTGCGCCCTGCCCCCAGGAGACCGTCGTCAAAGGCGACGCCCGGAGCCTGTCGATCGCGGCGGCGTCGGTCATCGCCAAGGTCACACGCGACCGGCAGATGGTGGCGCTCGACGCAGCCTTCCCGGTGTACGGCTGGGCCCAGCACAAGGGCTACCCGACGGCGGCCCACTACGCGGCCTTGGCCACCCACGGCCCCAGCCCCCACCACCGCCGCTCGTTCCGCCTGACGCGGTGACTCCAGATCAGGGAGGAGGAAAATGGGGCTGACCCCCTCGCGAGTGCCCCTGCTCCCCCACCGTGCGCACCGGAGCGCTATGCGCGTCGCCAGCCGACGAGGGCCTCGGCCACCTCCCGAGCGACCAAGTCGGCCGGCACATCGGCATCGACGACGAGGTCGGCCTGGGCGTAAAACGGCTCGCGCGCGGCCAGGAGCGAGCGGACGCGCTCGGCGAGGGCGTCGCCCCGGAGGGGACGGCCCGCCGCGTCGGCCAGGAGCGGACGGCCACGAGCGCGGCCCAGGCGACGGAGCAAGACGTCGACCGACGGCCGGAGCCACACGACCGGCCCGGCCATCCGGGCGACGACGAGGTTGGACGGGTCGACGAGCGTGCCACCGCCGGTGGCCACCACGAGCCCCTCGCCGGCCGTCGTCTCGCGCAAGGCCTCGGTCTCGGCGGCCCGAAACACGGGCTCCCCCTCCGCGAAAAGCGCGGGCACCGTCCGCCCCGCCCGGGCCTCCACGAGCCAGTCGAGGTCGACGAACCGATACCCCAGCCGATCCGCCAGCAGCGGGCCGACCGTGCTCTTGCCGGAGGCCATGAAGCCGGTGAGGTAGATGCGGGGGGGCACAGGAAGGCGGAAGGCGGAAGGCGGAAGGCGGAAGGCGGAAGGTGCGGGAACCGAGCCGGGAGCGCCACTGAGACGAGCGAAGTCGTCGGAACTTTTCGACGGCGCGATGCTCCCCAGTCCCCAGTCCCCAGTCCCCAGTCCCCAGTCCCCAGTCCCCAGTCCCCAGTCCCCAGTCCCCAGTCCCTCGTGCCCACCACCCGCCTCCTGATCGAGTACGACGGGACCGACTTCCGGGGCTGGCAGGTCCAAGCCGAGGGCCCGACCGTCCAGGGCGAGATCGAGGCCGCCTTGGCGACGGCCTTGCGCAAGCCCGTCGGCGTGGTCGGGTCCGGGCGGACGGACGCCGGCGTCCACGCGCGTGGCCAGGTGGCCCACCTCGTGACCGAGGCGGCCGTCGACCTGCGGCGGCTCCGGGCAGCGCTGAACGGGCTGCTGCCGCCGGCCGTCGTCGTGCTGGCGGCCGAGCCCGTGCCCGACGGGTTCCACGCCCGCTACGACGCCCGCCGCCGCCGCTACGTGTACCGGGCGTCGACGGAGCCCCGCGCGCTCGACCGCCGGACGCGCGTGCTCCTGCGGCCAGCGCCCGACCTCGACGCCATGAACGAGGGGGCCCGCCACCTCCTGGGCCGCCACGAGTTCTCGTCGTTCTGCCGGACCAAGTCGGAGACCACGAACCGGATGTGCACCGTGACGCGGGCCCGCTGGACGGCCGGCGACCGGCCGGGCGACCTCGACTTCGAGATCGAAGCGGACCGCTTTCTGCATGGCATGGTCCGCGCCGTCGTCGGTACCCTCGTCGAGGTCGGGCGCGGGCGCCGGGCGCCCGCCGCCGTCGCCGACGTGCTGGCGGCCCGGGACCGGCGGGCGGCGGGCCCCGCGGCGCCGCCCCACGGGCTCGTCCTCGACCGCGTCGACTACGCCCCCTAAGCCTGTGCGCTTCCTCGTCCTCGCGAGCCTGCTCGCCCTCGCCGGCTGCGACCGCGTCCCGATCGACGCGGTCGGGACGAGCCGGCTGGTAACGTCGCCCGACCTCAGCGTCGTGCTCGTCGAGCCCGACCTCCGCCTCCGGATCGTGCCGGACGGGCAGGGCGGCCCCCTCGCGCTCCGCGTTGGCGGGGCCGAGGTCCCGTTCGACACGACCGCCGCCGCCTTCGTCGTCGAGCGGACGCTCGTGCGCGGCGTCAACGTGCTCCCGCTGACGGTGACGGACGAGCTGGGCGGGGTCCAGACCGACACCCTGTACGCCCTCTACCTCCCGGTCCGCCAGGACTTCTTCGTCGACGCCAGCGACGGGGTGGCCCGGGCCGACGCCGCGGTGGCCCGGCTCGACGGCGACCGCGCGCTCGTCTCGGGGGGCGTCGGTGTCAGCGGAGAGGCGCTCGCGTCGGCCTCGATCCTCCGGCTGGAGCCCCCGCGCGTGCTCTCGACCGAGGTCCCACTGCTCCACGCGCGAGCGGGCCACACGGCGACGCCGGTCGCCGACGGCGTGCTCCTGTTGGGCGGCGCGACGGGCGGCACCGCGTCCGACGTCGTCCGGGCGCCGGAGTGGGTCGGGCCGAGCGGCGAGTCCCGCGAGGTCGAGGTCGTGGGGGGCGAGGACGGCCCGGCGCGCGTCGGCCACGCGGCGCGCGCCGTCGTGCTCGACGGCGTGACGTACCTCTACCTCTTGGGCGGGCGCGTCCCGTCGGGATCGGGCCTGTCGGTCTCGTCGACCGTCGACGTGTTCCGAGTGAGCGACGGGGGCGGTCTCTCGTTCCAACTCGAGCGGCTGTCACCGCGCGGCGGCGCCAGCGGGTTCGCCGGCCTCGCCGACATCGCCTTCGCCCCGACGGGCCCGGCCACCGCCGTCGCCTACGGCCGGGCCGACGGGCCCGTCGCGCTCGCGCTCCGCTGGTCCACGCCCGGCACGGGCGCGTTCCCGTTTAGCCTGGGCGTCCGCCCCGGCCCGGCCCTCCAGACGTCGCGGACGGGCGCGGCGGCCGTCGACATCGGGGGCGGCCTGGCCCTCGTCGTCGGGGGCCGAGACGCGGACGGCGCCCCCGTCAGCACCGTCGAGGTCGTCGCGGCCGGCGTCGGCCGGACGTTCCGGCTCCCCCCCGCGTTCCAGCTTCTCGTCCCCCGGTCCGACCACGTCGCAACTATTTTCGGCGACGGCCGAATCGTGATCGGAGGCGGACGCCCGGCGGCCGGCCGGGCCGTCGTCGCCTACGAAGCCCTCCAGCTCTGACGCCCCCCGGGACCATGCTGATCCAGCGCCTGCTCCAGATCCTCCTCGCCGCGATCGTGCTCGTGGCCGCGTTTGGCGTGCTCGCGTTCGTGCTCAAGCTGGCCGGGTGGCTGCTCGGGCTCGTGGTGAAGGTGGTGGTGGTGCTGATCGTGGTGGCCGCCATCCTGCGCTTTGTCGAGCTCGTCCGCGAGAAGGGGCGGCGCTGAGCGGGCGGGCGGTGCTTGGTAGCTTGCCCTGCCCACCCGCAGAGCCCATGCCCGTCGAGACCACCGTCGCCCCGTTCCAGATCCCGTCCGAGACGGCGCCGCTCCGGCAGGTCGTGGTCCACACGCCGGGTGACGAGATGGCGTTGGTGTCGCCCGAGAACGCTGAGGACCTGCTGTTCGACGACATCCTGTTCGTCGACGAGGCGCGGGGCGAGCACGCGACGCTCGTCCGCCTCTTCCAAGCCGCGGTCGGTCGCGACGACGCCGTCCTCCAGGTAACTGACCTTCTGCGCGAGACGTTCGGCGAGGACGGCGCCCGCGCGGCGTTCGTCGACGGGCTCGTCGAGCGGATGCCGTACCGCAACTTCGAGGCGTACGAGGGCGAGCTGAAGGGGCTCGACGCGGACGCGCTCTTGCACTTCGCCGTGACCGGCCAGGCCCCGTTCCCCGTCACGGCGCTCCCGACGCCGAACCTGATGTTCACCCGCGACTTGTCGGCCGTCGTCGGCGAGCACGTTCTGCTGAGCCACGCGGCCACGGCCGCGCGCGCGCCCGAGAGCGTGATCATGGGGACGATCTACGCCCACCACCCCCGCTTCGCCGACGCCCGCGACCGCGTGATCGAGCTCCCCGAGGACGTCTCGTTCGAGGGCGGCGACCTCCTCGTCGTCGACGAGAAGGTCGTCCTGGTCGGCCAGAGCGAGCGGACGAGCCTGGGCGGCGTCCTCGCTGTGGCCCGCGAGCTGCTCGCGCGGACGGCCGTCGAGCACGTGGTCATGGTCAACCTCCCGAAGGCGCGCTACTGCATGCACCTCGACACCGTGTTCACCTTCGCCGACGCCGACACGTGCGTCGTCTTCCCCCCGATCATCGAGGACGCGCACGACCACACGTTCATCCTGGAGGCCATCGACGGCGACCCGGACGACCTCCGCCTGCGCCCGTGCCGGACGCTGCGCGACGCGCTCGAGGAGGTCACCGGCCGGGCCTACACGTTCGTCCCGTGCGGGGGCTCAGACCCCGTCCGCCAGCGGCGCGAGCAGTGGACCGACGGGGCCAACCTGTTCGCCATCCGGCCCGGCCTGGTCGTCGGCTACGACCGGAACCGGGCGACCTACGACGCGCTCCGCGCCGAGGGCTTCCACGTGGTCGACGCCGAGAGCTTCCTCGACTACTACGGCGACACCGCGGCGACGTCCGACGCCCGGATCGCCGTCCGCCTGTCGGGCAACGAGCTCTCGCGGGGGCGCGGCGGCCCGCGCTGCATGACGATGCCGTTGTCGAGGGAGGCGGGATAGGGCATGGAGGGACGGGCAGAGACTCCGCATCCCTCCATCCCTCCCGACCCCTCTACCCCTCCCCCATGTCCCTCGCCTCGCTCCTCGACCCCGACCGCCGCTGGATGCGCCTGGCGCTGATGGAGGCCGAGCGCGCGTTCGAGGCGGGCGAGGTGCCCGTCGGCGCGGTCGTGGTCAAGGGCGGGCAGGTCGTCGGGCGCGGCCACAACCAGGTCGAGCGGCTGGCAGACCCGACGGCCCACGCCGAAATGCTGGCGGTCTCGGCCGCCTGCCAGACCTTAGGGACCAAGGTGCTCGGCGGGTGCACGCTCTACGTCACGCTCGAGCCGTGCCCGATGTGCGCCGGCGCGCTCGTCTGGGCCCGGATCGACCGGCTGGTGTTCGGGGCGCTTGACGAGAAGGCCGGCGCCGTCTCGACGCTCTACGACATCCCGGGCGACCGCCGGCTGAACCACCAGATCGAGACCGTCTCGGGCGTCGAGGCCGAGGCCTCCGCCGACCTCCTCCGCACGTTCTTCCGCGCCCGCCGCGGCACGCCCACGCCGTCGCCCACGACCGTCGCCGGCGACGGCGCCGACGGCGAGCCCCCGCCCCACCGTCCCGCCGAGCCGGGCTGAGCGTCCGGCCGGCTCCCCGGATCTTGACGGCGGACGGGCAACCTCGGCGCCGGCCGGCGGGTTCTGAGCCCATGGAAACGCCGCGCACAGACCCCGTCGACCTCCTCGTCATCGGCGCCGGCCCCATTGGGCTGGCGTGCGCGCTCGAAGCGACACGCGCGGGGCTCTCGGCGCGCGTGATCGAGAAGGGGGCCCTCGTCAACTCGCTCGTCGGGTACCCGACGCAGATGGAGTTTTTCTCGACGCCTGAGCTGCTCGAGATCGGTGGCCACCCGCTCGCGACGACGTTCTATAAGCCCCGCCGCGAGGAGGCGATCGACTACTACCGCGGCGTCGCCCAGCGCGAGGGGCTCGACGTCCGTCTGGGCGAGCACGTCGAGCGCGTCGACGGCGAGCGGGGCGCGTTTACCGTCGTGACCTCGAAGGGGGCGCACGCGGCGCGGGCCGTCGCCGTGGCGACCGGCTTCTTCGATCAGCCCAACCGGATCGGCGCGCCGGGCGACGATCTCCCCCACGTCTCGCACTACTACAAGGAGCCGTACCGCTACAGCGGCCGGCGGACCGTCGTGGTGGGCGCGAAGAACTCGGCGGCGAAGGCGGCGCTCGAGATCAACCGGCACGGCGGCGATGTGACGCTGGTCGTCCGGGGCAGCGAGATCACGACGAGCGTGAAGTACTGGATCCGGCCCGACCTCCTCAACAGGATCGAGGAGGGCTCCATCGCGGCCCACTTCCACACGACCGTTGAGGCCATCACGCCCGACGCCGTCCGCTTGGCGACGCCGGACGGACCGCGCACCGCCCCCGCCGACTTCGTCCTGCTCCTGACCGGCTACCACCCAGACTTCGACTTTCTGGAGCGTCTCGGCCTAGCGTTCGAGGGCGAGGCTCGGGCGCCCGTCGTCGACCCCGACACGATGGAATCGACGCGGCCCGGCGTGTACCTCGCGGGGACCGTCTGCGGCGGCTACGCCACGAGCCGGTGGTTTATCGAGAACGGCCGGATCCACGCGGCCCGGATCGCAGCCGACCTTGCCGGTCTGCCCGTCCCCGACCTGGAGGCCGTCGGCCAGCCGTAATACCAAATTCGGGTGGAGTGTGGGGGTGTGGGAGTGTGGGGGTGTGCAGGGGTATCGCATACTCCCCAAGTGTGTCATCCTGAGCCCGCGAAGGCATGTCCTGAGCGGAGCCGAAGGGATCTCGACTCGGGCGCTCAGGACTCCAGCACCGGTACTGGAAACCTGAAGGTGCGGCGTTGAGGTCCTTCACGTGCGTTGGCTGCGCCGCGCTTCGCGGTCAGGATGACAAGGAGGGCGGACTGAGATGAGGATGGAACCGAGGTTGCGATAGCCCTGTGGGGGTGTGGCGGGAGACGGCATCCCACGCCCACACCCCCACACGCCCCACTCCCTCCAGTCCCGACCAGCCACAGATCAACCGGACTTGGTATTACAGACGAGGAGCGGCCCCGATCACTCGGAGCCGCCCCTCGGTGCGGTCGGACGGGTGGCCGTCTTAGAACCCGATCTTGGCGGTGATTAGGTTCGTCTCGCCGAGGTCGCCCATCGAGCGGAAGGCGTAGTCGACCGAGATCGACGAGTTGGAGACTGGGACGTTGACGCCAGCGCCGACGCTCCACATCTCGAACTCGTTGCGGTCCTGCTCCGGCATCATGTTGACGCCGGCCCGGGCGTACACCAGGTCGGCGTAGCCGAGCTCCAGGCCACCGGCAAACTCGGCCTGGTCGTAAGCGTTCGAGCGGAAGTTGCCCAGGACCGACGCCGTGAGGTCGCCGGCGAACTCGCGCGAGTAGGTCGCGCCGAAGTTCAGGAGCGAGGGGAGCTCGTAGCTGTCGGCCTCCAGGGCCACGGGGAACGAGCCCCCGTCGGGATCGAGCGCGACCGTCTGGCTCAGGCCGTTGCCTCCGTAGTTGATCTTGGTCCCGAAGTTGCGGAGGCTGACGCCGAACTGGAGCCCGCTCTCGCCGACCGTGTAGGTCATGCCGGCGTCGAAGGCCACGGCGTTGCCGTCGATGTTGTCGATGGACTCGTTGATGGCCTTGACCGTGACGCCGGCCGCGATCCGGTCCGTAAAGGCCCGGGCGTAGCTGGCGCCGACGACGACGGCCGTCGCGTCGAACGTGAGGTCCGTCGGGTCCGAGAACTCGGCGTCGGTCCGGACGAGCTGGCCGAAGTCCCACGACGTCACCGACAGGGCGATGTTCGAGCTCCCGAAGCTCTGGGCCACGCCGAAGTAGTTGACGCCGATGTCCGCCACGTAGTTGTTGTAGCTGAACAGGGCCTCGGTCCCGTCGTTGGCCATCAAGGCGGCCGGGTTCGACTGGAGCGCCTCGATGCCCGAGAGCGACCGGAGGCCGCCCGTGAGCCCGTTCCCGAGGGACGTCGTGCGTGCGGTCGAGGGGACGAGGAGGAACGAGGCGCCGGCGGTGCCGGCGCGCTCGTCCCCTTCCACGTCACGAGTCTGGGCCTGGGAGGGCGCCGCGAGGGCGCCCACCAAGAGGGCCAGAAGGAGAAGTGTGCGGTTCATGAGAGTGGAGGTCTCTGTGTGGATGCGGATGGTGAGGGGTCGGCTTAGTACACGTCCAGCTGCACGCGGCGCTGGACGAGGCCGAACTTCAGCACCCGCTCCCCGATCACGCTGCCGTCCGAACGACGGGCCTGCACGTGGATGAGGTAGATGCCGCTTGCGATTTGGAGGCCGGCGTCCGTCTGGAGGTTCCAGTCGATCGTCGTGCTTCCGTCGTCGACCTTCTCGAGGGAGCGGACCAGGGTCCCACTCAGGGTGAAGATCCGGACGGTGGCCTGGGCCGGGAGGTTCACGATCCGAGCGATCCGGTTGTCGCCCGAGGCCTCGTAGCCCGAGGCTCCGCGGTACGGGTTCGGCGTGATCGCGATCAGGTCGAGGGCGTCCTCGGCCGTCTGCGCGTCTGCCGTGACGGCGCGGGTGTCGGCCGTGTTGATCGTGTAGACGTCGTTCGGGAGGTTCGGCTTCGTCGTGACGAACCGGAGCGTGGTGCCCGGTTGCGGCACGTAGGCCCCCCCATCGAACGGGACCACGAGCACGCGGCCGACCGTCGAGGGCTGCGAGAAGTAGGCGTTCGCGTACGCCAGCGGGTCCGCGAGCGCGGCGGCTTCGTCGTAGGCGTGGGCCCGGGTGTAGATCCGCTCGTACACGGCGTCGCTGTTGCCGAACGCATAGGTCAACTGACCGAGCGACGGCGAGTACAGGAGGTCGCCGGTGTCGTCGATGATGGAGGCCGTCACCTGACGCTCCCCACCGGGTCCGATTTCCCAGACCTGGAACGGCATCCGGCCCTCCGACCCACCGCGCACGGTGAGGCCGTCGTACTGGATCTCGTCCGGGTCCCCGTCGCCGTCCGAGTCGGCGAGGGTGACTCCGGTCGCCTCGACCCAGCCCGTCATGAACGCCTCGGCCGGGTCCTCACCGTCCCACTGACGGTTCAAGACGATCTGGCCGTTGACGTCGGGGTTCTCGACGAATCGGATCTCGTAGTCGATCGGCGCGCGCGCGGCGACGCCGCCCTGCCAGTCGATCCGGCCGAGAACGCCGGCCCGGCTCGCACTCGCCCCGTTGGCCGAGATGAAGTACCGGTTCGGGGCGGGAGCGGACCCCAGGCTGAACGCCAGGTTCGTGTCCGTGATCTCGCCTCCGATGACCTCGACGAGCGAGGACAGCTCGGGCTCGGGACCCTGGACGTCGAAGGCGATGCCATCGACGCGGGCGACGTTCGTGTTCTGCGGCAGCACCATGCCGGTCCGGTTGAAGTACCGCTCGCCGTCAAGGATGACCTCTCCGGTCGTCGCGTTGACGATCCGGTAGTTCGTCCCGAGGATGTCGGTGTCGTCCGACGGGTCGTCGGGCGTCCCGTGCTGGTCGATGCCGATCACCTGCGAGAAGAACTCGACCCGGTAGGTGTCGCCGGTGATCTGGCTCGGGTCCACGACCCGGGCCTGAATCACGCCTTCACCGACCGTCGTCTCGCCCCGAGTGACCTCAAGCTGGTCGCCCGACGCGGCCTGGACCACCGTCCCATCGGCGCGGGGCGCCGAGAGCGAGGGCCGGACGGACACGCGCGTGACCGGAGCGGCGAAGATCCGGTTCGGCGACGAGAACTCGTTGTACGCGTACGGCTGGACGCCGAAGAAGTACGTCGTGTTGTTCCGGAGCTCGTTGCCGGTGAACACGTCGTTCTGGATCACGATCGAGGTCGGCGTGTTGACCGCCGTCCCGCTGTTGTTGCCCTGGGCCACAACGTTGTTAATGATCGCGCCCGTGTTGCAGTCGAGCCCGTCGTCGATGACCGTGGTCACCGAGTTGTTGAGGTCGTAGGTCGCGATGAGCGTCCCCTCGGTGTCCTGGGCGTTCCGGTACTGGAAGATCTGGAACCCCTCGAAGTTATACGTCCGGTCGAGCGCGTCGTTGGTCGCGAACGGGCTCTCCACCTCGTAGCTGAAGATGTCCTCGTTGTCGCCGGTGACGCTGTCGAACTGGAGGACGATCTCCTGGTCGAGCGCCGTCGCCTGGACGTTGACCGCCGGGGGCGGGGTCGGCAGGTTGAAGTCGGCGTTGAAGGCACCCTGGACGGTGATGTCGTCGAACTTCAACTGCTGGAGCGACGCGATCTGGGGCGTGGCCGTGGCCTGGCAGGCCTGCGGGGCCTGGGCCCACACGATGCCGAACACCACCTCCTGGACGTCGCCGGGCTTGAACGTGAACGGCCCCGTCACGACGCCGAAGCGGCGGTCGTCGGGGAGGTTCGCGCGGCCCAGGCCGTTCGCGTTGTACTCGCTCCAGAAGGCCGGCGGGTCCGCCGGGAAGACGAAGTCGACGAAGTCGGTGCTGCCGGGGTTGTACCCGTCGCCACCGCGCGTGAACGGCACGCCGTCCTTCCACTGCGACTGCATGAGCCGGTACGAGACCAGGCCACGGTCCTCACTGGCGGCGGGGTCGCCGGTCGGGCCGCCCTGGTTGGTGAAGTAGAAGAACGTCTCGACCTGGAGCCGCTCGCCTTCCTCGTCGATCTCGCCGTTGTTGTTGTTGTCGATGCCGTCGTTGAACCCGGAGCCCTCGCCGTTGCCGACGAGCGGGCCCTGGAAGAAGTCGTAGCCGAGCGCCGGCGGGAGCGCGCCGTAGCCGCCCGGGCCCTCGTCCACGCTGTCGCCGTTGTAGACGAAGCCCAGGCCGAGGTCGGGGTCACTGCCGACGTAGTCGTCGCCGAAGTTGCCGAGGTCGGGGTCCGACCAGAGCGCGATGTAGGTGCCCTCCAGGTTGCTCGGGCCGCGGTAGATGAACTGGTAGCGGTAGAACGTCGTGTTGTTGAGGGCGTCGGCCGTCGAGAAGGCGAAGGCGTGGGCCCGGACCTCGACCTCGAGCGGCGCCGCGCCACTCCACCCGTGGGTGTTGCCGTTGTCATTCATGACCCACCACACGGCCTGGTCGCCGATGATGTCCGGCCGGAAGCCGGCCGCGAGGTCGAGCGTCGCGCCGCCGCCCCGGGTCAGGCTGTAGCCGGGGTCGCCGAGGTTGAGCTCGATGCGGGGCTCGTCCGGATCGCGGCGGTCGTTGCCGTTCGTGTCCTGGAAGTACGGCGCGCCCTGCGCGATGGGCCAGTTCAGGAGGTCCTGGTTGATCGTCGGGGTCTGGCCGTTGGCCGTGTAGCCCTCGACGTCAGAGAAGTTGACGCGCCAGATCTTGTCGAACGAGGCGCAGCGGCCGGCGTTCGTCTCGCCGTTGGCGTCGAGCGGTCCGGGCCAGAACTCCCAGCTGCTGTAGGTGGCCCCGGCAAACCGGAGGTTGCTCTCGTTGCCGTCCAAGAGGCCGGCGATCCAGATGCCGGAGGCGAAGATCGAGTTCGGCCCGGGGTTCTCGGAGTTCGGGTTGTAGGGGACCTCGTACTGGGGCCCGCCGCCACGCCAGAACAGGCCGCCGATGTTGTACATCTTGGCCCGGACGTTGTTGATGTTGAGGTCCATGTCGACCTGGCCGAGCGAGCACTCGGCCGAGTTGGCGGCGGCGGTCGCTGCGGCGGCCTCCGTCGACAGCCGCGCCGGCGCGCTGCCGGGCCCCTCGGGGATCAGCTTCTGCGCGCTAGCGTCCGCCGAGAGCAGGACGACGCCCAGGAGGACGAGGGCCGCTCGCCGGGCGAGGGTGGTAGGGGTAGTCATGTGTAGAGAGTAATCGGGTTCTAGGTCCGGGCCCCCGCCCGCGCCGGAGCGCGGGCGGGGTGAGCGCGGCGGGGAGTTAGAAGTCGAGGGTGACGCCCAGACGGATCCGGCGCGGCGGGCTATAGAAAGCGCCGCTCGTCTTGAACCCTGTACCCGGCTCCACGGGGCCGCCCACGAACTGCGAGTACAGGAAGCGGTAGGCGTCGCGCTGGATCTGGCTCCCCAGGTTGGCGATGACGTCGGGGTCGGTCGCGAGGTACCCGTCGTCGTCGGCGAGCCCGGTCGTCCGGTAGACGCCGACCACGTTGTCCGAGTCGAGGAGGTTCTGGACCCAGACGTAGCCCCGGAAGTTGGCGCCGCCGAGGTTGAACCCACGGTCCACCTTGAGGTCGATCCGGCTCGTGCCCGGGATGACGACCTCGTTCGGCGAGCCGACGATGCCCAAACCGATGTTCTGGGCGTAGTCCGACTGCTGCGAGTTCTCGTCGAGCTGGGTGTAGCGGTTGCCGCTCTTGTACACACCCAGGAGGTTGAGGCCGAACCCGGCGAACGGGCGGATGCCGCCGATCATCGGGCCCTCGTCCTCGCCCAGACGGTAGTCCAGCGAGACGTTGACGTTGTGGCGTTGGTCGAACGAGAGCGGCGACAGCGTCTCCGGGAAGACGAAGGTCGTCGTCCGCAGGTTCAACAGGTTGGCCGACTGGGCGTCCGAGCCGGTCCCCTCCGCGAACTGCAAGGTGTAGTTCGCGTTGACCTGGAGGTTCCGCGTGCGGCGGAGGTCGAACGCGAGCTCGAGCCCCTTCGTCGTGGTGAAGTCCTGGTTCGTGTAGGCCGTGTAGCCCGAGGGGAACGCCTGGTTGAAGGCCCGGAGCGTGATCTTGTTACGCTGGGTCCGGTAGAATCCCGAGACGGTGATCGCGGCCCGGTCCAGGACGGACTGGCGGAAGCCGAGCTCGTACTGGGTCGTCGTCTCCGGCTTGAGGTTCGAGTTGTTCAGCGTGCCCGAGCTCTCCGAGGCGTAGACGAAGTCCTGGATGGACGCGAATGCGTTCTCGCTCGGCCGCTGGCTCGTCACGTTGTAGGACGCGAAGAACAAGGCCCGGTTGGTAACCGGGAACGTCACGCCGATGCGCGGCATGACTGTCAGCTGGGGCTCGTAGTCCTGGAACGCCGACTCGGTAAGCTGGCCGTTGGGGCTGCTCGTCACGTCGAGCTGGGGCGAGCCGCCGAGCTGCGACAGGATCGTCGAGAAGTCGGTCCGGGCCCCCTCCGCCGTGTAGAACTGGCCGTTGAGGTCGCGGTAGCCCACAACGTCCTGGCCATTGACGTAGACCGCGTAGTCGCCCTCGATGTTCGAGGGCAGGTTCGCGATCGGGTTGATCCCTTGGGCCGTCCCGCCGAGCACGTCGTCGACGCGGTAGATGTCGGCGAGCGCGAACGGGTCGCGGAGCACGCGGGTGTTGTTGTCGAACACGTCGACCCGGAGGCCGAGGTCGATCACCAAGTCCCGGTACTCGACCCGGTCCCGGACGTAACCGCCGTAGTAGAGCGGCTTGTACGGGGCCACGCCGCGGTCGAACTGGTCCGGCGTGCCGTCGCCGTTGGTGTCGATGCCGACGAACGCCTCCAGGTCGTCCTCGTCGACCTCGTTGAGGCCGAGGTAGTCGTAGCCGTAGTACCGGACGTTGCCACGCGGGTTGCCGAAGCCGCCGCCCGTGGTGAACGGGAGCTGGTCGTAGCTCGCGACCCCGGACTCCGCGACCCCGTCACCGTCGGCGTCGAAGCACGCCAGCTCGACGTTGCCGTCGGCGGCGCACCGCGCGAGTGACCGCGCGAACGACGAGCCGATCGAGTACGACCGCTGGGTCTGCGTCTCGTACTCACCGCCGAACGAGATCTCGTGGACGCCGACCTGGGTCTGGGCCGAGCCGAACACGCGGAACTGGTCCTGGCTGAACTTGGAGTAGTTCGTCCGGGCCGTGCCCGGGGCGTCGAACCCGATGCCCTGGTTCGAGGCGTTCGGGCTGATCGAGCCGTCCTGGAAGGTCGGGTTGTAGGCCCCCGTGGCGTTGTTGAAGGTGTAGTACCGCCGGGCCACCGCGTTCTGCGGCGCGTCGATGTCGCCGTAGTTCAGGATGTTCCGGATGTCGCTCCCGAACTCCTCGGGGTAGACGTTCTGGAACCGGTGCGAGTACTCGGCCTGGAGCTGGTAGAACGCCGTGTTGGACAGGACCTGGCGGAGCGAGGCGTAGCCGCGCGAGACCTCGTCCTCGGTCGTCGTGAACCGGTCCCGGTTGAAGAGGGAACGGCTGAACGAGAAGTTCCGGTCGTCGAGGAACGAGTAGGCCCCGCCGATGCGGAGGTTCACGCCCGTCACCGGCCGGAACTCGAGGTTGCCCGTGGTCGAGATCTCCGTCGACGGGTCGTCCTTGCCGGTCCGCGTCGAGAACTGGCTCTCGTCGGTGAACAGGTCGTAGGCGAACAGCGGGTTCCCGTTGATGTCACCGGCGTCCAAGCCCAAGGCCTCCGCGAGCGCGTCGACGTCGAACGTCCGCTGGAGCGTCGGGAGCGACGGGTCGGCGTCGACCGAGGGGTCGAGCGAGGCCGGGATCGGGACGTAGAAGAAGTCGTCGTCGGTGAACAGCGTCCCGGCCGGGGCCGCGTCGTCGACGCCGGTCCGGTTCACGCGGATCACCTGGGGCGACTGCTGGAGCGTGTTGTAGACGTCGTCGTTGAGCTGGAGCGTCTCGAGGGCGTACGGCGAGTCGTCCTCGATGTACGTCCCCTGGGCGGAGATGAAGAAGCTCGCGAAGTCCCTCACGATCGGGCCGCCGAGCGAGATCCCGCCCAGGTTGTACCCGAACGAGTCGAGCCCGGTCGAGGTGATGGCCTCGAGCGAGCCGAAGAAGTTATTGCCGCCGGACAGCGTCGAGATCGAGATGACGCCGGCCGTCGCGTCGCCGTACTGCGGCGGGATCGTGCCGATGAGCATCTCCTGCTCGGCGATGGCCGACTGGGGGATGGCGCGGCCCGCGGACCCGCCGATCACCTTGACGCCGTCGACGTAGTAGGTCACCTCCTCCCCGCGGCCGCCGCGGATGTTGAGGGTCTCGGACCCGTCGTTCGAGACGACGCCGGCCTGGATCGAGGCGACGCTCTCGACGCCGCGGACCGGGAGGTTCTGGATGTCCTCACCCGTCACCACCTTCGGCACGCCGATGGCGTCGGCCTGGATGAGCGGCCGCTCGTACTCGACGACGACCTCGCCGAGCGACTCGGACGAGAGCTCGACGTCGAGCGTGCGGGTCCGGCCCTGCGAGAGCTCGACGTCGGTGATGGTCTCGGACTGGTAGCCCGTGTACGAGTACGTGATGTCGTACTGGCCGACGGGGATGCCGAGGATGGTGTAGTTGCCGTCGATGTCGGTGGCCGCACCGCGCTGGACGTCCGGCAGGTACACGTTGGCCCCGATGAGGGGGTCTCCGGTGCCGGCGTCCGTCACGCGACCGGACAGCTTTCCTGTGTTCTGCGCCAGCGCCACGCCGGGCAGCGCAAACAGAAGCAGGAGCACGACGGTGCTCAGTGAACGAAACATTGCTACCTCCTGAAGGGTGGTGTGTGAGCCCGAGCGCCAGAGGCCCGGGAGGGAAGGCGTCAGGCGACGCCGGTCGGGTGATGCCGGGACCCGGAGGCCGGAGCAGTGGGGACGAGTCTTACGCCCCGGGTCTGGGTCCTGGGCCGCCCGAACGGCCCATGCGACCCCGCGGTCGCGCTTCGCCCTGGCGTGCCCACGCACGCTCGGCTGGTCCTGAGAGAGTGAGGACGGTATCAACCTGAGCGGGTGGCGTTCGGTAAAGGACGTGTTAAGCGACAGGCCGAATATACCCGGCCCCCGAAAAGAGTGTCAAGGCACCCGGGCGTCCCCCCACCTTTCCATCAGTCCTCGCCCTGTCGGCACGGCCTCGGCCGGCCCAGGGAGCCCATACGGCCCGATGTGGCCGGGCGACGGGGGTCCCTGTGAAGAGCCTGCGCACCGCCGAAGGTGACTCTGGCGGCGCCGGCCACCTTCGGGGAGGCACCGCATCCGCCCCGTAGATCTGTGCGTCGCGGGCCTGCCCCAGGGCCGCTTAAGAAGTCGTTTGGTGACGCTGAGCCCGCCTACGACGTCCCCCTCCTGGACGGGAGGGGACAGGGGTGGTGGACACGCCGCCTCGCGCTCGGCTCGGTCCACCCCCTCTGCCTCCCCCTGTCGAGGCTGGTACGGGGAGGCTTTACACGGAGGACCCCGTTTCCCAACCCCCGACCCCGTTACCCCCGCGAAGCGACGGTGCCAGCCAATGGCGGCTTGAAAGAGAGAGGCCAACTGTGGAAGCCGCCCCTTGTCAGCCTGTCCAGGCCTGCTCCCCGCGCAGACGGGGAAGGTGGACCCCCTAACGAGCTCCGGTGCGCGGCGGACTCGGCCGTAGCGGCTTGTCGAAGCACTGAGCGTGCGAAGGGTCTCGACTCACGTCCCCGAGACCGTCGGCGCCGGTACCGGAGGTCCGGGAGGTTGGCGTTGAGATCCTTCACTCCGTTGGCTGCGCCGTCCCTTCGGGGTCAGGATGACAAGGGTGGGGCTTCGAGCTTGGCGGAGATGGAGGTTGCGATGGCCCTCCCCGCCCGAGCCGCCTCGACGGCCGAGTACCTTCCGCCCTCCCCCTCTCCCCCTCCATGTCCGAGCACGCCCACCCCGAGGTCCTCGTCTCCACCGACTGGGTCGCCAAGCACCTCGCCGACACCGACCGCGTCCGCGTGATCGAGTCCAACGAGGACGTCCTGCTCTACGCGACGGGCCACCTCCACAACGCCGTCCACGTCGACTGGCAGACGGACCTCCAGGACCCCGACGTCCGCGACTACATCGGCCAGAAGCCGTTCGAGGCCCTGTGCTCGCGGCTCGGCATCCGCCCGGACACGACGCTGGTGTTCTACGGCGACAAGGCCAACTGGTGGGCCACCTACGCCTTCTGGACGTTCAAGATGTTCGGCCACGACGACTGCCGCGTCATGGACGGCGGCCGGGCCAAGTGGGAGGCCGAGGGCCGGACGATGACGACGGCCGTCCCGACCTACCCCAGCACCGACTACACAGCCGCTCGCCCCGACGGCTCCATCCGCGCCTTCCGCGACGACGTGCTGCGCCACATGAAGGAGGGCGGGCCGATGGTCGACGTCCGGAGCCCGCAGGAGTACATCGGCGAGATCTCGCACGCGCCGGGCAACCCCCAGTCCGAGGCGGCGCTCCGGGCCGGCCACATCCCGGGCGCGCTCAACGTGCCGTGGAGCCGGGCCGCCAACGCGGACGGCACGTTCAAGTCGCGCGACGAGCTCGACGCGATCTACCTCGACGAGCAGGGCCTCGACCCCAAGAACGAGACCATCGCCTACTGCCGGATCGGCGAGCGGTCCAGCCACACGTGGTTCGTGCTGAAGTACCTCCTGGGCTTCGACGACGTCCGCAACTACGACGGCTCGTGGACCGAGTGGGGCAACCTGGTCGGCGTCCCGGTCGAGAAGGGCGTCCCGGACGACGACGGCGGGATCGGCGACTGACCGGGGCCGGGGAACCGGTAAGTCGGCCGAGCGGTGATCGCGAGGGCGGACGGTACCCCACGCGCCGACCACCGACCCACAGACGCACGGACCCGCTGATGAACGCCCGCCTCCAGGAGATCGCCGACGAACTGGCGTCGGTCCCGCGCGACCTCCAGGTCGAGCTGCTGCTCGACCACGCCCGCCAGTTCCCACCGCTCCCCGAGCGCTACCGCGCCGCGCGCGAGGCCGGGCTCGGCCGCGTCCACGAGTGCCAGGCCGAGGTCTACTTTTTCCCCGAGGTCGCCGACGGCGCCGTCCACCTCTGGGCCGACATCCCCGGCCACGCGCCGACCCAGCGGGCGCTCGTCGGCATCCTGATCGACGCCTACGACGGGGCCACGCCCGACGAGGTCGCCGCCATCCCGGACGACCTGTTGCAGCGGCTCGGCGTGGCCGGGCTGCTCGGGCCCCAGCGCCAGCGCGGGTTCGCGGGCGTCCTGGCCCGGCTCAAGTACGGCGTCGCCCAGGCCGCGTCTTGATGCGCCGCCTTCTCCTCCTGCTCGCCGTCGCGGTCGGCGCGTGTGGCTCGCCCCGGACGCTGGGCCTCGACGAGCGTCCGGCCGACCGCGTCGCCGTCCCCGTCTCGTCGGTCCACTACCGGGACTACGCCACGGCCGACGCGCTCGCGGCGGCGCTCCGCTGGACCGAGGGCGCGCCCGTCCTCATCAGCGCGCACCGCGGGGGGCCGGTCCCGGGCCTGCCCGAGAACGCCATCGAGACGTTCGAGTACGCGCTCAACCACGCGCCGGCGCTCGTCGAGACCGACGTCCGGCGGACGGCCGACGGCGTCCTCGTCCTGATGCACGACGAGACGCTCGACCGGACCACGACGGGCACCGGCCGCGTCGACGCGACCTCGTTCGCCGATCTCCGCCGTGTGCGGCTGGTCACCGAGGCCGGCGTCGTCACGCCCTTCCGCGTGCCGACGCTCGCCGAAGCCCTCGCCTGGGCCGACGGCCGCGCCGTCCTGCTCCTCGACGTCAAGCGCGACGTGCCGTACCCGGACCTCGTCACGGCCGTCCGGCAGGCCGGCGCCGCCGACCGCGTCGCCGTCATCACGTACTCGCTCGCGGACCACCAGCGGCTGGCGGCCCTCGCGCCCGACCTCGTCGTCTCGGCCACCACCGAGACCCCGGCCGACGTCGACGCGCTGCTGGCGGCGCCGGTCGACCCGAGCCGCGTGATCGCCTGGACCGGCGTCGGCGTGCCCGACCCGGCGGTCGTGGTCCGGCTCCACGCCGCCGGCATCCGGGCCCAGGCCGGCGCGTTCGGCGCCATCGACGGCGCGGCCCACCTTGCCGCCTCCCCCGAGCCCTACGACGCGATCTTAGCGACGGGCGCCGACGTGATCTCGACCGACGAGGTGCCGCTCGCCGCTCTCGCCGCCCGGGCCGCCTCCCTCACCCGACGAGCCCGGCGATGAACGCCGCCAGCGCGCCCTCGGCGCCCGGCCGCAGCGGGACCGCGCCGACGCCCAGCGCGTCGAGGCTTGTCCATAGACGGGACCGATAGAACGCATCGTCCGGGGTGCCAGGGAAAAGGGCGGCGGCCTGAGCAACGGGCGGGCCCTGGACGATGGCGTCGCGGTACCGGTGGAGCGTCCCGAGCGCGTCCTCGGGCGGCCCGGCCGCCCCGTGCCGACGGCGGTAGCCGGCGGAGTCGTCGCGGCGGTACTTCGCGTCCAGGACGACTCGCCGGACGTCGCTCCCTCGGCGGACGGTGAGCAGCAGGTCGGGGCGCTGGGCCAAGAGCGCCGGGGGCGCGGGGAACCGGGGCGTGTAGACCACCTCGACCTCGACGCCCCGCGCCGTCAGCCGAACGGCGTGCGCGCGCCCCCGCCGCAGCCGGACGTCGGCCCCGACGGTGTCGACGCCGAACGGGCGTGCCGGCGCCGGCACGCCGAGCGCCCCGGCCACGACGCGGACGACGGCGAGCGCGGCCCACGTCTCGTACAGCACGGCGAGGTCCTGCGTCGACACGTCGAGGCTCCCCGCGCGGAGGTCGAGCCCCTGGTCGAGACGGCGCAGCGCGTCGAAGGCGGCGGCGTAGGCGGCGGCCCGCCGGAGCACGAGCGGCGGGGCGGCCGGCGCCCTTGCTCCGACAGACCCAAACACCGGCCGACTCCGAGTCGCCTCCAACCGGTCCTGAAGGTCTCGGACCTCGTCGACCACGGCGTCCCGACGGCGACTCGTGCGGCGTGCCCCCTCCTCCCGAGCGAGGGTTGCCAGCCGTCCGGCGACCGCATCGAGCCGGGCCGCCAGCCACCGGTGGGCCGGCGTGTCGGCTGTCAGCGCGGCGGGGCGAGCGGGCAGCGTCGGGACGTGGATGCCGCGGCGACGGGCGGCGAGCCGTGTCTCCGCCGTGGGCCGTCGGATCTGCCCTGCGCGCCTCTCTTCGGCGATTCGGGTCACGTCCAGGACCGGGCGCCGCTCGATCTCGCGGACCGCGTCGGCCAGTCCGTCGGCCGCTTGGCGGAGCGCGGCGAGCCAGACTGGAGGCGAGGGGCGGGCGTCGCCGAGCGACACCCCGATCACCGTGGGGCGGAGGGGCGTGACGGACAAGCCCGCTGCCGTCGCCTCGATCTCTGCCCGCATCTTGGTGACCTCGTCGGCCGTCAGCTTGCTGGGGAGCACGTCCGTTCCGAATTCGAATGACACGGTGCTCCCGTGACGGATCGCGAACCGGATTCGCCCCGCCTGCGATCCCAGCCGAACGCGACCGTGGAGCACGCGCTGCCCATCGGCCGACGCGAGCGCTCCAACGACCACGGGGTCTCGGTGGACCAAGGCGACCGGCGCCCCGTCGAGACTCTGGAGGAGGACGAGGTACGACGTCTCCTCCTCGAACCACACGCCGTCCGAGGAGCTGACGAGACGAGGGATTTCAGCCCCCGGGATCAGGGCGAACGGGGCCGCGCCCGGCCGGGTGGCGGCGGGGCCGCTCCAGGTCAGGCGCACCCCGGGGCTCTCGACGGTGAACAGCGTCTGCACATCGTATGCTACCGCACGCCCCCCGCCCCGACGTGCCCGACCCGCCCGTCCTCCGACTAACGCTCCGCAACGGTCACCCGGTGGCGCTCCGCCCCATCGAGCCGGCCGACCGTGACCGGCTGGCGGCCGGCTTCGACGCGCTCTCACCGACCTCGCGGCGGCTCCGGTTCCTCGGCTCGGTCTCGTCCCTGAGCGACGCCCACCTCCGCTACCTCACCGAGGTCGACGGGCGCGACCACGTAGCCTGGGTGGCCCTCGACCTCGTCGATCCGTCCGCTCCCGGCTTCGGCGTCGGCCGGTTCGTCCGCTTGGGGAGCGGGGAGAGCGTGGCCGAGTTCTCGCTCACCGTCCTCGACACGGTCCAGGGCCACGGCGTCGGGCAGTTGCTGCTGGCGGTCCTGGCGGTCGTCGCCCCCACGGTAGACGTCGACACGCTGCGGGGGGTCGTCGGGCGCGAGAACGAGCGGATGGCCGCCTGGCTCCTCCGCCTCGGTGCCGTCGTCGCGGACGACGGCCACGACCTCACCTTCGACCTCGTGCTCCCCGTCGACCCGGACGCTAGCTCGTCGGCCGCCGAGTTCGTTGAGGTGGTCCAGCAGATCCGAGAGGCCCTCGACGGGCTGGACGGGGCTAGCGCCTGAGGGGCGGGTCACGCCCAGAACGAGGCGACGCCGTCGTCGAGCGCGCCCTCAGCGATCCGGGCGAGACGCGCGGCCGTCCGGGGGAACTGAGCGCCAGTGAGGGCCGACGGTCGCCCGTCGGTCTCCCACTCGTCGAGGAGGGACTGGGTGCTCCGGGCGTCGGTCGCGCGGCCGTAGACCGCCCACCCGAGCAGCGCATAAACGGCAGCCCGAGCCGGCGCGCGGGCCCCGTCGATCCTCGGGACCAGCTTCATCGCCAGCGCGAGGTCGACCGGGTCCACTGGCTCGCCGTCTGCCGTCCGGAAGGCGGTCGGCGTCTCGGACGCATGGAGGGCGAACAGCGCGGCCTCGTCGCGCGCCCGGTAGCCGACGCCCAACCCTGCGGGGCCGAGACACCCGCTCGCTCCGACGACGGCGGCAACGGCCCGGTCGACCACTGCGCGTTCGTCAGCGGTCAGATCGACAGCTTCGCCGAGCCGGACGGCCCGGGGAGCCCACGCAGCGACGGGCCACCGCTCGGCCTCGAGCTCGCCGGGCGCCGTCTGCCAATCGTCGAGGTCGCGCGCGGCCAGCTCGAGCACGAACGCCCGGTCGAGCACCTTCCGGCTGAACGCATAGGCGCTCTCGTCCACGTTGACGGTCCCGACGATCCCCAGCGACGGGGGCAGTCGGACGGCCTGCCACGCGGCCTCGCCGGACGCCAAGGTCTCCGTCACGAGGGGCGGACTCTCGTAGCCGCCCGGTGCGGGAGCACGAGCCTCCATCCGGCTGAGCACCTCGGCGAGGTAGTGCTCCGGCCGACCCAGGTTCATCTCGTCCAGCACCAAGGTGTGGAACCGCTCCGGGTCGTCGCCCGCGGCGCGGGCAGCGCGGAGGAGCGCTCCCGGGCGGAAGTGGCCGGAAAGGTCGGTGTACCCCAGGGTCTCAGCCGGGTCGGTCCAGTCGGGGCGGACGGGGAGCACGGTGGCCCGCCCCCCCGTCGCATCCGCGACGAGGACCGGCAGCCGGCTCTTGCCGACGCCCGTCACGCCGGCCAGCAGCACGAACGGCTTGGTGCGGAGGGCCGTCACGTAGGCCGCGACTTCCCACGGCTCGAACCGGAACCCGCGAGCCGCAATAGCCTCGACCAACCGCTCCATCGCGGCCGAGCGGTCGAACGAGGCCGGTGCGACGTAGCCCACGGTGGGCTCCGCCGCGCGAGCGGATGGGGCGGTCGGCGTGCCGACGTGGCGCCGCGCATCCCGGACCGCCTCGACGGCCTCCATCAGCGCTTCGGGGTCGACGCCCAGGCGGGCCTGGACGACGAACTCGAGCACCTTCCCGTCGATGGCCGGGAGCGGGTGGAGCACCTGCTGCACGACGCGCCGGAAGCGGGACTCGCGCGGGACGTCCGGGTACTCGTCGAGCACGCGGAGGTCGTCGGCGACGCGGTCGCTCGAGACCCACAGCTCGTCGGGGAGCACGGCGAGCGGGCGGACGCGGAGCCGGTGCGGGAGGTGCCGGCCCGGCGCCAGCGCCGTCGCGTCCTCGAACGGCGCGCCGACGGCCTCGAACAATCCCGCGAACGCCTGGTAGCCCGAGAGGTACGCCACGATCCGGTCTCCCGCGCGGACCTCCGAGAGCCGCCGCCGCCCCTGCCGCCAGAGCGCGAACGTCCCCGCGCGGACGGCGGCGGGGAACACGTCGGGCGGGAGGGACCAGAGCCAGTAGGCCACGGCGGACACGGGGGGAAGACGGCAGACGGCCAAGCTCGGGACAGGTTCGAGCCGACGCCACGGGACGGTCGCCGGATCACGTCCGAGGTCCTGACGAGCGATCCCGGCCCAGTCGCGCCCGCAGTGAGCCGTGCCGTCGGGAGGGCACGGACATTTCCTGTTAACACTGTTCTCCGCAGAGATAGCTTCCGAGACCGCTTCCATTGACTCCCTGATGTCCCGATTCCGCTCGCTCGCCGCCTTGGCGGGCCTCCTCCTCGTCCTCCCCGCCTGCGACTCGTCCGAGCCCGACGGCCCGCTCGCCGAGGCCCAGGCCAACGTCGGCCAGTGGACGTTCATCGACGTCGAGGGTAGCCAGTGCCGCGACGGGTCCCCGACCGGGATCGGCCTCCGCCTCCAGGAGGGCGCCGACGACCTGGTGATCTACCTCGAAGGGGGCGGCGCCTGCTTCAACGCGCTCACCTGCGCCACCAACCCGCGGAGCTTCTCCGAGGCCGACTTCAACACGACCGTGGCCCGAGTCGGCGACGCGGGCCTGTTCAGCACCGGCGCGGACAACCCCGTCGGCGACTACAACATGGTCTACGTCCCGTACTGCACGGGCGACGTCCACGCGGGGAGCTCCCCGAACAACTCGTTCCTCCAAGCCGCCGGCGTGGAGGGAACGCAGCAGTTTGTCGGGCACGGCAACGTCAAGCGCGCGCTGGCGCTCCTGGCCGACGGGCTCGACACGCCGGACAAGGTGCTCCTGGCCGGGTCGAGCGCGGGCGGCCTGGGCGTCCTGTTCAACTTCGGCGCGACGGCCCGGACCTTCTCCGACTCCGACCTCTTCATGGTCGACGACTCGGGCCCGGTCGTCTACGCCGACAACGTGCTGAGCCCGCCGTTCGTCACCCAGGTGGTCCAGCTCTACAACGCATCGGCGACGCTCTCGGAGGCGCCTCAGCTGTTCGGGCCGGATGGGTTCCAGGGCATCTACACCTACTACGCGGACACGTACCCGGACGCGACGTTCGGCTTCTCCAGCTACCTCGGCGACGACGTGTTCCAGGGCTTCTTCGGCTTCGGGCAGGCGCCCGGCGACGAGATCACGGACGAGGAGTTCGCGGCGAGCTTGCGCGACCTCCGGGGCCGGCTCTCGGCCAACTGGGCCACCTACTACGCCGAGGGCGACGCCCACACGTTCCTGCTCGTCCCGAGCCGCTACAACGGGACCTCGGCCGGCGTGGCGTACAGCGACTGGCTCGGCGACATTCTGGACGGGAGGCCAACCGCCGTCGACCCGGGCGCCGCCGCGCGCGTTCCGCTGGCAGCCCGCTAGTCCATACACCCGCTGGCGCCGTCGCGCCCCGCCACGGCCTGTGGCGGGGCGCGAGTCGCTTGGGGCGACCGCCCGGCGAACCGAGGCCGCCTCCGTCGGTACACCGGTCATGGTCCGTCGCCCCCCTTCGGAGGCCCGGCTGTCCCCGGACGCCATGCGTCACCTTTCCTCCGTTCTGCTCCTCGTGGCCCTGGCTGGTTGCCGCCTCGAATCGTCCGAAGACGCCCCGGGAGGTGCGACGGCCGCACCTCCCCCCGAGGCCGCTGCCGAGCGGCCTCCTCCTCCCACGTCGGCCGCGCCGTCTCCGGGCGAGGCCGTCGTGCCGGGTGAGGCGTTGGGGCGGCCCGCTTCGGCATGACGGTAGCCGAGCTCGAGGCGACGTTGGGGGTTCGCCGACTGATGCGGAGCCTGGCCTCCCCGAACCCGCACCCTGACACACCGTTGTCGCCCGCGCTCCCGACGTTCCCCGGCTGCCCCACCGCGACACCCTGATGGCCACGATCCAGCGCATCGACTCGCCCTTCCAGCTCTCGACGGCGTTCCAGCCGATGGGCGACCAGCCCCGGGCCATCGGCGAACTGACCGAGGGCCTGTTCCGGGGCGACCCGTACCAGACGCTGTTGGGGGCGACGGGCACGGGCAAGACGTTCACCATGGCCAACGTCATCAAGAACGTGGGCAAGCCGACGCTGGTGATCTCGCACAACAAGACGCTGGCGGCCCAGCTCTACGCCGAGTTCCGGCAGTTCTTCCCGAACAACGCCGTCGAGTTCTTCATCTCGTACTACGACTACTACCAGCCCGAGGCCTACATCGTCTCGTCCGACACGTACATCGAGAAGGACATGGCGATCAACGAGGAGATCGACCGGCTCCGGTTGCGCGCGACCTCGGCCCTCGTGAGTGGTCGAAAGGACGTCGTGATCGTGGCATCGGTCTCGTGCATCTACGGGCTGGGCAACCCGGACGAGTACAAAAAGCAGCTCGTCCAGGTCACGCCCGGCCAGGAGACGGACCGCGACGAGCTGCTGATGAAGCTGGTCCACGTGTTCTACAACCGGAACGACGTGGACTTCTCACCCGGCACGTTCCGCGTGCGGGGCGACGTGGTCGAGGTGTTCCCGGCCTACTTCGAGGACCAAGCCTACCGGATCGTGTTCTGGGGCGACGAGGTCGAGCGGATCGCCCGGATCAACCCGGTCACCGGCGACGAACTGGTCCTGGAGCAGGACACGCTGACGATCTACCCGGCCAAGCACTTCGTGACGCCGAAGGACCAGGTGGACCGGGCCATCGCCGGCATCGAGGAGGAGCTCCGGTGGCGGCTGGCGATCCTGCGCAACGAGGGCAACCTGGTCGCCGCCCAGCGGATCGAGCAGCGGACCCTGTTCGACATCGAGATGATCAAGGAGATCGGGTACTGCTCGGGGATCGAGAACTACAGCCGCCACATGGACGGCCGCGAGCCCGGCAGCCGGCCCCACTGCCTCCTCGACTACTTCCAGAAGAACCACGGCGACGACTGGCAGATGGTCATCGACGAGAGCCACGTGACCGTCCCCCAGGTCCGGGGGATGTACAACGGCGACCGCGCGCGCAAGCTGAACCTGGTCGAGCACGGGTTCCGGCTCCCGTCCGCGATGGACAACCGGCCGCTGACGTTCGAGGAGTTCGAGACCTTCCACCACAACGTGACTTTCGTCACGGCGACGCCGGCCGACTACGAGCTCGAAATGTCGGGCGGCGTCGTGGTCGAGCAGATTATCCGGCCGACTGGCGTGCTCGACCCGGTCGTCGAGGTCCGCCCGGTCGAAGGCCAGATCGACGACCTCCTCGGCGAGATCCGCGACCGCGTCAAGGCCGGCGGGCGCGTGCTGGTCACGACGCTGACCAAGCGGATGGCCGAGGACCTGACCGACTACCTTGACAGCTTCGGCGTCCGCGTCCGCTACCTCCACTCCGACATCGACGCGCTCGAGCGGGTCGACATCCTGCGCGACCTGCGGCTCGGCGCGTTCGACGTCCTCGTTGGGATCAACCTGTTGCGCGAAGGGCTCGACCTCCCCGAGGTCAACCTGGTCGCCATCTTGGACGCGGACAAGGAGGGGTTCCTCCGGTCCGAGC
This sequence comes from Rubrivirga sp., assembly GCF_965213695.1. Classification (GTDB taxonomy): domain Bacteria; phylum Bacteroidota; class Rhodothermia; order Rhodothermales; family Rubricoccaceae; genus Rubrivirga. The sequence goes on from NZ_OZ243912.1 coordinate 3,998,983, forward strand.
GCTCGCTCATCCAGACGGCCGGCCGCGCCGCTCGCAACGCCGACTCGCTCGTCGTTCTCTACGCCGACCGGGTGACGGACTCGATGGCGCGGATGATGGACGAGACCGAGCGCCGCCGCGAGATCCAGCGGGCCTACAACCTGGAGCACGGGATCACACCGACGACCGTCACCAAGTCGATCGACGAGGTCCGCAGCGGGACGGCCATCGCCGACCACAAGGCGGAGCAGGACGAGCGCCGGGCCAAGCAGGCCGTGACCTACTACGCCGGCCCCGACCAGCTCCCGAAGGTGGCCGACCCCGTGGTGAAGTACCTCACGGACGACCAGAAGAAGGACTTGGTGGCCCAGCTGACGCGCGAGATGGAGGCGGCGGCGGAGAACTTGGAGTTCGAGAAGGCCGCCGAGCTCCGGGACTCCATCGCCCAGATCGAGGCCGACCTCGCCGCGTGAGTCCCTCCCTTACGGCCCTACCTTGCGGCCATGTCGCAGATCCCGCCTGCGGGGCGTGGCCCCGATGACATCCTCCCGCTCGTCCGCCGGCTCAAGCGCCGGTTGGAGACGGCCTACGGCGACCGCTTTGCCGGGCTCCGCCTGTTCGGGTCCTACGCTCGGGGCGAGGCGGGCCCGGGCTCAGACGTCGACCTGCTCGTGCTCCTCCACGGCGAGGTCCACGCGCTGACCGAGATCGACCGGCTCGTGGACCTCTCCTACGACCTGGAAATGGAAGCGGGCGAGATGCTGTCGCTTCTTGCCCGGTCGGTCACGGAGTTCGAGGCCGCTGACAGCTCGTTTCTCCGGGTCGTCCGGAGAGAGGGGATCCCAGCGTGAGCCGGGGCCCCCTCCATCAGGCTCGGGTCACGCTCGCCGCCGCACGGGTGCTGGCGGCCCTCGGCTTCTCACGGGACGCCGTCTCCAGAGCGTACTTCGCCGCCTTCTACGCGGCCCGAGCGGCCCTGGCCAACCGGGGCTCGGAGCCGTCGACCCATCGCGGCGTCGCCGTCGAGTTCAGCCGGCTCCTGGTTCGCACAGGCGACGTTGACGTCACGACGGGCCGGGCGCTCCGACGCCTCGCCGACGCCCGGATGGAAGCGGACTACGACGACGGCGAGCGCTTCTCGCCTGCGGACATCGCAGTTCTCGTCGGAGCCGCAGACCGGTTTGTCGCTGCCGTCGCCACGGTCCTGGGGGCACCGCCTGTGCCGACCGTGCCACCAGGCCTCACCGACGACCAGAAGCGGGACTTGGTGGCCCAGCTGACGCGCGAGATGGAGGCGGCGGCGGAGAACTTGGAGTTCGAGAAGGCCGCCGAGCTCCGGGACTCCATCGCCCAGATCGAGGCCGATCTCGCCGCCTAACCGTCCGAGCGGAAGCGGTCGAGGGCGGCCACCACGATCATCAGCGCGGCCATCACCTCGAGGCGGCCCAGCCACATCAGTGTGATGAGGACCGCCTTGGGCGTCGCCGCCAGGTCCGGCCCCGTCACGTCCGACGACAAGCCGACGGCCCCGAGCGCCGACGCGGCCTCGAACAGGAGGTCCAGCCCGGATCGGCCGTCGACGGTCAGCATGAGGGCCAGCGTGCCGATGACGAGCGAGACCATGAAGGCCACGGCCAGCGTGGCGGCCTGCCGGACCAACTCGAACGCCTTGCTGTCGTCGAGGGCCTCGCCCTCGTAGAGGTAGCGCCGCTCGCGGAGGTCGTCGCGTTTGCGGACCTGCCAGACGACCGTCTTCAGCAGGACGGCCACGCGCCGGATCTTGAGCCCGCCGCCGGTCGAGCCCGCCGCGGCGCCGACGAACATCGCGGCGGTCAGGAGGAACAGGGCGGCCGGCGACCACGACGGGAGGTCGACCGACGAGAACCCGCACGTGGCGAGCGCGCTCGCCCACAGGAACGCGGCGTCGAGCGCGGTCCCGCCGTCGTCCTGGAGCGTCGTCACGCCGACCAGCAGCAGGCCGCCTCCGACCAGGCCGATCATCAGCCCGCGCGTCTGGGCGTCTTTGGCGAAGCAGAACCAGTCCTGCTCGAACGCAATGCGGGCGTGGAGCGCGAAGTCCATTCCGCCCAGCACCATGACCCCGATCCCGACCGCCTTGATCGCGGGGCCGTAGCTTTGGAACCCGTCCGAGGTGACGGTGAACCCGCCCGTCGCGATCCCGGCCAGCCCGTGGTTGACCGCCTCCCAAAGCGGCATTCCCGCGGCCCAGAAGCCCCCGATGCAGACCACGCTCAGCACGGAGTAGACGGTCCACAAGCGCCGGGCCGGGTGTTCGGCCTGCTCGGCGAACTCGGCCACGTTGATCTCGCCCGCCAGCAAGTCGTCGTGGGCCGCGTAGGACTCGAGGAACGTGAGCGCCAGGATCACCACGCCCATCCCGCCGACCCATTCCAGCACCGTCCGCCACCACTGGAGGGCTCGGGGGAGCGCGCTGGGGTCCGGGGCCATCGAGAGGCCCGTGCTCGTGAGCGCCGACATGGACTCGAAGAGGGCGTTCCATGGGTCCCGGAACACCGCGAGCGTGTCCGTGACGGGCGCGTCGTGGGCGGCGAGGTAGAGCGGGATCGCGGCCAAGACGGCGCACGCGATCCAGGCCACCGCGACCGTCACCGCCTCCAACGGCGACCGGAGGTCGGGCTCGTCGACGCGGCACAGGCGGCGGAGGCCCCAGCCGGTGCCCAGGCTCAACGCGGCTGTGACCCCGAGCTCGGGAACGAGGTCGTGCTCGCCGGCAACGAGGGCCACCACGATGGTGCTGAGCGCGATCAGGCCCGGCGCGTACAGGATGCCCCCGAGATCGTGGAGGACCGACTTCGTCTGCGGGCTCATCAGGGCGCTCGGGGAGCGGCAACCTAGCCACGTCTACCGGTTGGGCGTCCCACCGTAAAGCCCCAATCTGGCCGGCCGGCGCCGAGGTGACCCGAGAATGGTGGAAAAATCGTATCTCCATAGTAGGCGGCGGTTCTCTCCCAGGTCTTTTCCTGAACATCTCCCTCCTCGCCATGCAGATCCGCGTCCAATCGGCCACCGCCCTCCGCGTCGACGAGCCGGCGACGGCGCCGTACCCCGAGGCCCAGCCTGTCTTGGATCAAACGGCCGGGCCGGTCCTGCCAGCTTCCAATGGGGCTCCGCCGACCGAGGACGTCTCGGAGCCCGCCGCGAGAGAAACCGCCGAGACGCCAAAGCCGATCGCCGTCTTCGTCACGCACGGGATGGGGCAGCAGCTCCCGTTTGCCACGCTCGACATGGCCGCCAACGGGCTCGAACGAGCGCTCCACCGGTGGACGTTCGACGGCCGTGCCGTCACCGACATCACGGTCACTGCGCGGACGGCCCCGCTCGGCACCGTCCGCACGCAGCGGCTTGAGCTCGGCGTCCAGCTCGACGGCGCCGACACGCCGCTCCACGTCCACCTGTACGAGGCGTACTGGGCGCCGCTCACCGAGGGCCGCGTCACCTTGCGCGACGTGATGCGGTTCCTGATCCGGGGTGCGTGGAACGGGCTGCGGAAGGGGGTCGGGCAGCCGCTGGAGCGGTTCATGTTCGGCCACAACGCGATCCACGGCGTCCAGGTCGGGACGTTCCTCGGGCTGCTGACGACGGCCCTCGTGCTCGGCTCGCTCGTCCTGCTCAACGGCGTGATCGGGGCCGTCGTGCTGGAGGCGGGCTACGACGTGCTGGCCGAGGGCCGGGCCGACACGAGCGGCCACCTCGCGTCGGCGCTGACGACGGTCGTCACGGTCTACCTCGCCGTCACCCTCGTGTTCGGCGCGTTGCTGGCTCTCGCCGCGAAGACGGCGGACTACGCGGCGCCCCGACCGGGGCCGGGCCGGCGGGTGTTCCTGGGAGGGGTTCAGGCCGCGCTCGTCGTCTGGATCGTGGCGACGCTGGCGACGGGCCTGCTCACGCTGTCGGTGTTGCTCCGGGCGTCCGGGCTGGCGTGGCTGCCGGCGACGCCGCTCGCCATCGCGGCTGGGCTGCTGGTGATCGCGGCGACCGTGAGCGGTTGGCTCTCGCTCCGGCACGGGCGGCGGCTCCAGCGGGAGTACCGGGCCGCGCGCGAGCGGGGCGAGGAGTACGAGGGCCGGCCGCTCGCGGGCTGGCGCGAGACGGCGCTCTGGCTGACCCTGACGGCGGCCGTCGTGGCTGTCGTGGTGGCCGTCGTCGTCGGGCTCACGGCCGAGCGGATGCCCGAGGCGCTGGCGTCGGGGAGCATCGGCGTGATCGACGCGCAGTGGTTTCGGCTGTCCGTGTGGTTCCTGCTGTTCGGCGTGTCGGCCGTGATCCGGGGCGTGATCGTCCAGTACTTCGGCGACGTCGCGGCCTACGTGTCGTCGCACACGCTCGACCGGTTCGCCGAGCTGCGGAAGGCGATCCGCGAGGCCACCTCGACGCTGCTCCACGGCGTCTACCACAGCCGCGACCGCGACGGCGGGTTCGCCTACGACGACGTGGCCATCGTGGGCCACTCGCTCGGGTCGGTCGTCGCGTACGACGCGCTCAACCGGGCGCTCACGATTGACGCGGCGGCCGAGGACGGCGTCGACGTGCTGGGGCGGACCCGGCTGCTGCTCACGTTCGGGTCGCCGCTCGACAAGACGGCCTACATCTTCCGGTCGCAGAACCAGTCGTTGTCGCGCGTCCGCGAGGCGCTCGCGACGGCCGTCCAGCCGCTCATCCAAGACACGGCGTACCGGACGTTCCCCTGGGTCAACGTCCACTCGCCGCGCGACATCATCGGGAGCGCGCTCGACCTGTACGACGTGCCCCACACGAAGGCCCACCTCCGCGAGCACATGGGCGCCGACGGGGACGTCCGGGAGCAGCTGGCGCGGCTGCACGAGAGCGTCGGCACGCTGGAGTGTCCGTACTGCGTGCTCGACGTCGAGGACCCGGCGGCTCGGGTGCCGCTGGTGGCCCACAACGAGCACTGGGAGACGAGGGCCGTGTTCGACGCGCTCGTGGCCGCCGTCGTCGCGCCGGTGCTGGCGCCAGAGGGCCAGATGGAGGCTGCAGCCGGAGTCGTCTGAGCGGGGTCCTCTCCCCGCCGGTAGGGGCGCATCGCAATCCGCCCCTGCCGGGCCGGATCGGGCGTGATCACTCCGGGAGCGCCAGCGTCGCCGAGTACCGGAGCACTCCGTGGCGCGGGCACGTCGGGAGCGGGACGGCCCCGCGCGCGAACACGCCCTGCCCGTCCCCGTCAGGCGGGTTGTACTCGTTGATCTCCCATTCGAGAAGCGCCGGCCGCCCCCCGACCGCGAGGAGCCAGAGCGAGTCCGGTGGAGCGTCCCCTCCGGCTGTGCTCCCCTCGTAGGTGTACCCGTTCGCGTGCAGCGTCACATCGGGAGGCGCCTCGGGCACGGGAGCGACCCGGACCCGGAGTTGTTCACTCCGGGCCAGCGGGCGGGCGAGCCGGATCGCGCCGACGGTCAGGCACGTCGGGAGCAGTTCGACCACGCCCACGTCCGACCGATACGGGAGGTCGACGGGGAAGTACGAGAGCTGGGAATGGACCGCTCGCAGGTCGGGCGGGGCCGTACCGGGGTACTCGACGCGACCGGCCGAGCCGACCTGGACGAGGAGCTCCCCGTATGACCCGGCGTCGCCGGACAGGTCGAACCAGCCTTCAGGGGTGGCCCCACCGCTGAGCACGGTGGCGGTGGGGCCGAAGAGCTGGGCGCCTTGAACGGCGACGAGAGCCGGACCCGGGTCGACCGGCTTGCCCGTGGCGGCGTCCACGACCTGCCCCCGAACGGTGAGGTCGCTGCCCCAGACGGCATCGCACGCGGGGAGCGTGACTAGGAGCAAGACGCCGAGAGGGGCGAGGCGATAGGTGGGAAGCGGCATGGACGAGGGCGAGAGCGCCAAGCATAGGTCTGGGGCGCGGCCGCCCCCTGGTGAGATCGGACTACCGCAGAGACCACCCGGGTCAACAGGCTTCCTCTTTCCCCCGCAGGGGCGCATGGCCACCCGCCCCTACCGAGCACGGCCAACCCGACTGAGTGTCTCGTCGCGCCGGTGCTGGCGCCGGAGGGCCGGATGGCCGCCGCGAGCTAGCCCTCCACCTGCGCGGATCCCTCGGGCCCCCGGCCCGCCGCCCGCGCCGCCAGGCTCTTCTCGACGAACGCGATGACGGACCCGGCGACGTCCTTCCCGGTCGACGTCTCGATCCCCTCGAGCCCCGGCGACGAGTTGACCTCGAGCACGAGCGGCCCGCGCTCGGACTGGAGCACGTCGACGCCGCCGACCTTGAGCCCGAGCGCGCGGCACGCGGCGACGGCCGTCTTCCGCTCGGCCGGGCTGATCTTGATCGTGCTCGCGCTCCCACCGCGGTGGAGGTTCGACCGGAACTCGCCCTCGGCCCCCTGCCGCTTCATCCCGGCCACCACCCGGTCGCCGACGACGAACAGGCGGACGTCGGCGCCGCCGGCTTCCTTGATGAACTCCTGGACCAAGAGGTACGCCTTCATCCCGCGGAACGCCTGGATCACGCTCTCGGCCGCCTTCTTCGTCTCGCACAGGACCACGCCGACGCCCTGCGTCCCCTCCAGCAGCTTGACGATGACCGGCGGCCCGCCGACCGACGTGATCAAGTCCGCCGCGTCGTCGGCCTGGTGGGCGAAGGCCGTGCGCGGGAGGGCGATCCCCTTTTTGGCGAGGAACTGGTGGGCCCGGAGCTTGTCGCGCGAGCGCGTGATCCCGACGGCCCCGTTGAGCGTCCACACGCCCATCGCCTCGAACTGGCGGACGATGGACAACCCGTAGAACGTGATCGACGCGCCGACGCGCGGGATGATGGCGTCGGGCGGATCGAGCCGTTCGCCGTGGTAGTGGACCTCGGGCCCGCTGGCCGTCAGGTGCGCCGTGCAGCGCAACGTGTCGAGGACCTGCACGTCGTGGCCCCGGGCCTCGGCCGCCTCGACGAGGCGGCGGGTCGAGTACAGGTTGGGATTGCGGGAGAGGATGGCGAGGCGCATAGGGGTGGGGTTGGGCGGGTTTGGCAGGATGGGCGGGTCGGGCAGGTTGAGGGCGCTCGGGGTCGAGCCGGAGTCGGGCAGTGCGCGGTCTGGATCAACCCGCCACACCCGCCGAACTCGCGAGACCTGCTGAACCCCTACTCGTAAAACGCCCCGGGGTGGTCGGGGCGGCCTAGGCGGAAGGAGGCGCCGGAGTCGACCAAGACGCGGCCGGCCATGGCCTCGCGGCCCAAGAGCATGGGGAAGCGCATCTGGCGGCGGTCGGTGAGCGTGACCTCGATGGGCCACTCGGGCGCGTCGGCCTTGAGCCCGAGCCGGAACATGACGCCGATCACGACGCGGGCCTCGACGTGGCCGCTCGACGACGTCACGTCCCGCTCGTCGATCACGGGCGCCTCGCACGTGACCGCCAGCCCCTCGTGCCGGCGGAAGAACGGGTGGACCACGAACCGCGCCCAGTGCTCGCCGTCGCGCGTGACGATCTCGACGTCGTGGGCGTGGAGCGCCGACGTCGCCGCGCCCGTGTCCACCTTGCAGCGGACGGCGGGCAGGCCGATCTCGGGGAACGCCACCCACTCCCGCCAGCCGACGACCGTTGGTTTCTTGCTCATGGCTCGGGGTACGCCACGTCCTCCACCCACGGATCCACGGGCGGCTCCGATCCGAACGGGAGGCCCCGGGTGAGGGCCCACCGCTGGAGCCACGAGATCCCCGCACGACCGGCGTAGGTGTCGTCCGACTGGTAGACCGGGTCGGCCAGGGCGCGGTCGAGCGAGACGAAGCCGTAGCCGCGCCGCTCGAACATCGCCAGCAGCGCGCCGAGGTGGTCGGCGTTGAGGGCGTTCGCGTGGATCAGCAAGACGTGAGCGATCTCGCGGCCGAACAGGTCGCGGCCGAGCGCCTCGTAGTAGCCGGCCGTCGTGTCCATGTAGGCGACGTAGGCGTCGGCGATCCTCGCCTGCAAGGCTTGGTCGCCCGCCGCGCGGTCGTAGGCGCGGGCGTAGACGTACTCGGCGTTGTCGTGCGTGACCGGGGCGACGGTGTAGCCCTCGCCGACCAGCCACGCCTCGAACGCCCGCTTCGTCTCCAGGTCCGGCCCGGTGTTGAGGTACGGGTGCCGGAAGTAGCGGACCGAGTCGCCGCGGGCCGCGAGCAGCCGGTTCGTGATCGGGGCGCCCCGGCGGACCTGGTCCTGGAACGCCGCCAGCGGCGTGTCGAACAGCGACGGGTGGTCGCGCGTGTGGTTGCCCAAGTCGAGCCCGGCGTCGACCCACGCCTGCACGAGCGCGGTTCGCGCTCGGCGCTCGCCCTCGACATCGAGCTTCCCCTCGTTGACGAAGCCGGTGACCGGGACGCCCGCCGCGGCGATCTGGGCCAGCAAGTCGCGCGTGACGCGCTGCTGGTGGGCGAGGTCGCCCCCGAGCCCGACGAAGGGGAGGTCGTCGATGGTGACGGCCATCGTCCGCTCGGCGGCCGGTTCTGGCGCGGGCGCCTCCTGCGCGCACGCGGAGGCCACCGTCACGGCTGCGATGAGAAGGAGGCGGGTCACGATCCGGGCTCGGCGTCGGTGAACGTGTCGGCGCCGGCGAGCAGATAGAGGACCGCCATCCGAACGGCGACCCCGTTCGTGACCTGATCCAAAATCACCGACCGGTCCGAGTCAACGACCTCGCCGGCCAGTTCGACGCCGCGGTTGACCGGGCCCGGGTGCATCACCCAGAGGTCCGGGTTCTGGTCGAGGTGCTCCGGGCGGACGCCGTACATCGTGTGGTACTCCCGCAGCGACGGCGTGAGTCCGATCTCGTCGCCCTGGCGTTCGAGCTGGATGCGGAGCGCCATCGCCACGTCGCAGCCGTCGAGCGCAACGTCGAGGCGGTCGGTGACGGTCACGTCGCGGCCGTCGAGCGCGGCCTCGACCTCGGCCGGCATCATCGTGCGTGGGCCGCACAGCGTGACGTGGGCGCCGAGCGCCGTCAGCCCGTAGACGTTGGACCGGGCGACGCGGCTGTGGGCGATGTCGCCCAGGATGGTGACGTTGAGCCCGCGGAAGTCGAAACCGGCCAGCCCGTCGCGGCCCGGCACGGCCAAGTCCGACATGGTGAGCGCGTCCAGGAGCGCCTGCGTCGGGTGCTCGTGCTGCCCGTCGCCGGCGTTGACGACGATCCCGTCGATGCACCGGGTGAGGAAGTGGGCGGCGCCGGCCGAGCGGTGGCGGATGACGGCCAGGTCCACCTTCATCGCCTCGATGTTGCGGGCCGTGTCCTTGAGCGTCTCGCCCTTCGACACGCTCGACCCGCTGGCGGAGAAGTTCATGACGTCGGCCGAGAGCCGCTTTTCGGCCAGCTCGAACGACAGCCGCGTCCGGGTCGAGTTCTCGAAGAACAGGTTGCAGCAGGTCACGCCGCGCAACGACGGGACGCTCCGAATCCGCCGGTCGAGCACCTCGCGGAAGGCCCGCGCGGTTTGCAGGATGAGTCGGATCTCGTCGGGCGCGTAGTCCGCCAGGCCGAGGAGGTGGCGGTGGCGCAAGGAATCCGCAGGTACGGGGTACGGGGTACCGGGTACCGTCGGGTCGGAGGGGGTGGGAAGCGTCATGGTCCGTGTACCTCGTACCTCACGTACCCCTCGAAACGAGCCACACGCCGTCCTCGCCGTCTTCCTCCTCGAGCCGGACGCGGACGAGCTCGCCGGGCGCCGTCGGCACGTGGCGGCCGACGTAGTCCGGGGCGACGGGAAGCTCGCGCAGGCCCCGGTCGACGAACGCCAGGAGGCGGACGCTGGCCGGCCGGCCCATGTCGACGAGCGCGTCGAGCGCGGCCCGCGTCGTCCGCCCGGTGTACACGACGTCGTCGACGAGCACGAGCCGGCGGCCGTCGAGCGAGAACGGGATGTCGGTCGGCTGGACGACCGGCGCCGGGCGGCCGGTCCCGAGCCCGACGTCGTCGCGGTAGAACGTGGCGTCGAGAACGCCGAACGGGAGCCGGACGCCCTCGATCCGCTCGATCCGGTCCCGGAGCCTCCGCGCGAGGTGGACGCCCCGCGTCTGCATCCCGACGAGCGCGAGCCGGTCGGCGGGCCCAGCGTCGTCGTCGAGCTCCTCGACGACCTGGCGGGCCAGACGGTCGAGCGTTCGCGCCACGTCGGCGGCGTCGAGCAGGTGGGCCTTGACCGGGTCCGAGGGCGGCATGGCCGGAAGCTACCGCCGCGCCTCCACGAGAGCCGGCGGACTACGCGACCCAGCGCGGGGTGAGCAGCATCAGCGCCCATGCGACGAACGCGAGCGCGTAGAGCGTGCCCGCGACGACGGGCGTCGCCTCCAACAGCCCGAGCCGGCTCAGGAGCGTGTGCCAGTCGTGGAGCACCCGGTCGCCACCGAGCAGCGGCAGCGCCCGGGTCTGCGCGTCGGCCGCGTAGATCGAGACGTCGACGAAGTTCTGCCCGAGCAGGAGCAGCGACAGTTGCGTCCCAACGCGATGGCCCCAATACACGCCCTGGTAGACGAAGAGGGCGGGCAACGCGAGCTGTAAGATGGAGCCGCCGGCGATCTCCAGCGTCCGCCCGAAGAACCGGAAGAAAAAGTGCCCCGCCTCGTGGACGATGAGGTCGAACGAGTGGACCAGCAGCACCAGCGGATGCGGGTCGTACGTGGTCTCGCCGAACGCGAACAGGGCGCACAGCGGCAGCAGCGCCACCCCCAGCAGGTACGGCGCGACCACGTGCCTCGACGGGAGCGCGAGCGTTGCCACCGGGGGCGTATCGGCGAGAGCCGGCGGCCCCCAAAGCCGGAGCCGGCACCTGGGCCTTCTCCCCGACGTACCCTGGCCTCATGGCCGATGCGTCCCTCCTCTCCCCTGCCGAGCTCGCTCAGATCGAGTCGTTCGAGCTGCGTGCTCGCACCGTCGTTGAGGGGTTCATCACGGGCCTGCACAAGAGCCCCTACCACGGGTTCTCCGTCGAGTTCGCCGAGCACCGCGCCTACAACCCCGGCGACCCGCTCCGCCACGTCGACTGGAAGGTGTACGGGCGGAGCGACCGGCTCGTCGTCAAGCGCTACGAGGAGGAGACGAACCTCCGCCACTACGTGGCGCTCGACACGTCGGCGTCGATGCAGTACGCCGGCCACGCGGGCGTCTCGAAGCTCGAATACGGGGCGACGCTGGCGGGCGCGCTCCACGTGCTGATGGCGCGCCAGCGCGATGCGACGGGCCTCGTTGCGTTCGACCGCGACGTCCACACGGTCGTCCCCCCGAAGTCGACGCGGAGCCACGTCCGGTCGCTGCTGGCGAGGTTGTCCCGGATGGCCACGGGGGCGGACGGGCAGGCGCACACGAACGCGGCGGCGGCGCTCCAGGACATCGCCGAGCGCATCCCGCGCCGCGCCTTGGTCGTCGTCGTGAGCGACCTGTTCGAGTCGGCGGCGGGCGCCGACGACACGATCCGCGCGCTGAAGCACCTGCGCCACCGAGGCCACGAGGTCATCGTGTTCCACGTGCTCGACGCGGCGACCGAGCAGCGGTTCGACTTCGACGACCGCCCCGTCCGCGTCCGCGATCTCGAAACGGGCGAGGAGCGGACGTTGCAGCCGGCTCAGGTCCGCGAGGGGTACCGGGAGGCGTCGTCGGCGTTCGTCGCGTCCGTCCGCCGTGCGTGCCGCGAGTCCGGCGTGGACTACGAGCTGCTCGACACCGCCCGCCCCTACGCGGACGCCCTGCGCGCCTATCTCGACAAGCGGCGACGGCTGTACTAGAGGCCTCCCGCCGTTGCAGTGGCATTCATAGGAGACGTCTGTCGGGCTCGGGCTCTGCTCCCCCGCTGGCCTCCGAACGCCCGAGTCGCCCGGGGTGGATGGGTCTGCCCTCAGACCTCCAAACAGACGCGGGGCCCCGGCGCTTGCGCACCGGGGCCCCGCGAGGCCTGTCGGTAAGGGCGAGCCCTTAGCGAGCGAGCGTGATCTGGCCGCTCCGGGTCCAGGTCTCGGACGCACCCACCACGTTGACGCGGTAGACGTAGACGCCCGAGGCGAGGCCCCGACCGTCGATCTCGACACGCTGGTCGGCACCGGCGGTCATGGCACCGTTGTCGATGCTAATCACGCGGCGACCCATCACGTCGTACACCTCGACGGACACCTCAGCGGCCTCGGGGAGGTCGAAGCTGATGGCCGTACGGGCGCTGAACGGGTTGGGCATGTTGCCGTTGAGCGCGAACGCCGTCGGGACGTCCCCACCGTTGTCCGTGGCGCGGTTGCCCGCGTCGAGGCCGTAGGTGAAGATGGTGCCCTGGGGACCGAGGAACGCCTGAGCGTTCGCCGCGATCACCACCGGGTCCCTGTCGTCGCCGTCGTCCTGGAGCAGGAAGCTGTCGTACGTCTCGCTGACGAGCGTGAACGGGTTGGTCATCTCGTCGCCGAACTGGCGGCGGATGAGCGTCAGCTCGCTGATCGCCGTCGGCGTCTCGTCGTTGGTCGCCGACTCCAGCTCGAAGCCGTCGTAGCGGGCCTCGACGTTGAACCGCGTGCTCTGACCGAGGCTCGGGTTCGAGGTGACGAGCCAGTAGAAGTTGCCGGGCTCGCTGATCATCGTCGTGCCGTTGGCACGGGTGATCGGGAGGCCGAGCGTCCCACTGGGCGTCTCGTCAACGAACGCGACGGTCACGCTGCGGAGGCCGAACGACTGGTCCTGAGCGATGCTCTCGAAGTCGAGCACGAACTCGGCGTAGCCCTCGCCCGACCCGTCGGACGAACCGACGGGGTAGACGACGCGGCCGGGAGTCGTGTCACCCGTGTCGTCGCTCGGGTCCGAGAAGATCCGCTTGCGGACGTTCCCTTCGATGTAGGCCTCCGGGAACTGCGTGTTCGTCGGGACGAACACGAAGCCCTGTCCGTTGTCGGACGTCTGCGAGCCCACGAGGGAGTTGTTGTGGTCCAGGCGGATGTAGATCTCGTTCGGGTTCTCCGAGTCGCCGGCCACGAACGTGCCCTGCTCGAGGACGAGGGTCTCGTCGTCGAAGCCGAACCCGTCGAAGTCGTCGTCGAAGACGAGCGAGCCACCCGTGAGGGTCACCTCGGTCGTCGTCGAGTCCTTCGCAATGCGGAGGTCGACGCCGTCACCGAAGGTGGTCACACCCGTGTTCTCGTTCGGCGTCACCGACAGGGTCGCATCGTTGCTACCGATGAAGGAGAACGTCGAGAAGTCCGGGTTGGCCTGGCCACCGGCGAACACGCGCCGGCCGTTGCCGGCCGCCGTGTTGAAGACGGCACCGTCCGAGCCCAGCGTGACGTCACCCGTCACCGAGAGGCTGTTCGAGTTGAGGTCGAGCTGACCCGGCTCGTCACCCGTGATCGGGTCGTTGAAGTCGCCGTCGCCGGCGCTCGTCGCGGCCGAGGTCACGAACGAGGCGACCGTGTAGGTCGCGTCCTCGTCGCTCAGCTGAGCCTGGTTGTTGACCGTGAGCGTCTGGACGTTCTGGGTCGCCAGGACGACGAGGTCCGTGTACGGGTTGACGTCGTCGGACTCGTTGATCGTCAGGTTGATGGGCCCGTTGATCACGAGCTCGCGGTCGCCGTCGGTCGGCTCGCCACCGCTGCCGTCGTTCTCGATGCTGTAGTCCTCGTCGAGGATCAGCGTCGGGACGGAGCCATCGACCCCTTCGAGGATCACGGCGTAGTCGATGCTACCCGTGTCCTCGGTCTCGGCGTCGAGGTTGCCCGTGATCCGGAGCACGTTGGTGACCCGGATGTTCGAGGCGACCGTGATGTCGTCCGTCTCGTCGTCGCCCGGGTGGAACACCGGGATCGTCAGCGTCTGGGGCGCATTGCCCAGGCGGACGATGGTGAGGTCGGAGCTGGGCCAGACGGCGCCCGTGCCCTGAACGTCGTTCTTGAGCTCGAGGCGGTTCGGGCCGTCGTCGTTGTCGCCGTCGGCCGTCGTCTCGGTGAAGAACGTGAACGTGTTCGTGTTGAGCGTCGAGATCGTGATGGTCCCGTCGTCCTCCGTGAACTGGACGTCCGAAGCGAGGGCGAGCGTCGAGAAGTCGAGGTTGACGTTCCCGTTGACGTTCCCGGCCCGGTCCTTCGTGAACCGCTGGTCGTCGACGTCGGCGTCGTCGGGGACGAGGCCGAGCGTGAGGGTGCCGGCGTCGCCGGTGCCCGTGGCCTGGTCGAAGATGTCGCCGGTGATCACGCGGATCTGGAGCAGCGACGCCGAGGCGTCGTTGTTCAGCCGGATGTCGGCGTCGATCCGCGACTCCGACTGAGCCGCCCGAGCCGGCGTGTTGTCCTCGGCCGAGACCGTGGTCTGAGTGCCGGTGATGGTGGCACCGTCACGCAGGAGGAGCAGCCCGGTGTCGTCGCCGGTGATCGTGCCGTCGAGCACGTTGTTCGCCGTCGAGACGGCGTACGTGGCGTCGTCGTCGAGGTCGAGGATCGCGTTGTCCTCGATCGTCGTCGAGCCCAGGACGACGATGTCCTGGTCGTCGTTGAACCGGAGCGTGGCCGTCTCGACCGCGCCGCCGTTGGACAGGTTGCCGTTCCGGACGATGACGTTGCCGGAGATCGTGCCGTCCTCGGCGTTGTCCACGTTGACGACCGCGTTCGTGATGTCGACGGTGAGGTCCCGGATAAAGTCCGTGTCGAACTCCGTCCCGGCCTCGAACGTGCCGTCGGTCTGGCTCATGCCGCTCGTGGCCTCCGAGTCCTGGTAGACCAGGTTGTACTCGACCTCGTCGTCGTTGAACGAGCCCGTGATCTGGGGGTCGTTGTTCGCCGCGATGTTCACGATGACCGAAGCGTCCGGGCCGAGCGGGGACACATCGCCGGCGATGTCGATCCCGCCGTCGAGCAGGATCAGCGCGCCCGTGAACTGGAACTCGTCCTCGGCGTCGATCGACGGCCCGGAGACCAGGATCGAGCTGTAGACGCCCGTGCCGCTCGCGACACCGCCGTTGGTGAAGCGGACAGCGCCGCTGTTGTCCGAGTCGGAGACGGTCCCGTCGACGATCGACTCACCGTTGTTCGTGATGTTGACGAGGTTGCCGTTGAGGTCGACCTCGGCGTCGTTCGTCACGATGAACGCGATGATGTTGTCGACCCCGTTGGTCCCCTGAGCGTCGGAGGTGACGGTGATGTCCTGGAGGAACGTCACCATCTTGGTCTGGGTGGCCGTGTTGCCCGTCGCGTTGATGTGGAGGGCGTTGATCGTCAGGTTGGTGCCCGGCGCGAACTCGGCGTCCGTCGTCCCCTCGAGGTAGACGTTGGTCGGCGAGAAGTTGCCGGCCACGTTCGAGGTCCGGCGGAAGTTGCCCTTGACCACCAGGATCGTGTCCTCGGTGTCCTGGGCGATGACCTCACCGCCAGACTGGACGAAGTCGCCACCGACCGTGAACCGCTCGATGTCACCGGCGCCCGAGGGGTCCTCGTTCGGGAGGACGAACTGGCCCGACTGGACCAGGACCGTGCCGGCCTGGTTGTCGGCGTCGGTGTCCGACTGGTCGGCCTCCTGGAGGCTGAAGATGGTCCGAGCACCGGCCACGATGAGGGTCCCGATGGAGCCCTCGCCGTCGATCACGACGTTGCCCGTCCCGTCGGCGCCGTTGCCGTCGACCGTGGTGATCGTGCCGGCGACCATGTTGCCGTCGCGGACGCGGAGCTCGATGCTACCGCCGTCGTCGCCGAGCGTGAGGCCCGCCGTGCCGATGGTGAACGTCCGGGAGTTGTCGTTGGGCGAGGTGGCCGTCGAGCCGAGCGCGATGTCGATCAGCAGCGATCCGCTGGCGATGTCGAGCGACGCCGGGAGGAGCGTGCCCTGGGTCGTCGAGTCGTTGCCGTTGAACCGGATGGTGTCCGGGAGGTCGGCGGAGTTGTACACGACGGTGCCCGTGACGCTCGCGTTCGTCTGCTCGACCGTGTCGACGTCGCTGAAGGTGACGATGCCGCTGCCGAAGGCGACCGAGCCGCTCTGGAAGTCGACGTCGCCGCCACCGGTGAACGTGAACATGCCCGCGCCCTGGCGGGCGAAGGTGAAGCCCGAGACGGCCGTCAGGAACTCGCCGCCGTTGACGTCGAGCTCGACCTCGGTGTTGCCGGCCTGGTCGGGCCGGGCGAGGAACGTGAGGTTGTTGAGGGCCGAGGAGTTGCCAGCGTTCTCGACGTCGATGTCGGCGTTGTAGTCGCCGGCCTCGATCGAGATCGTGTTGCCAGCCCCGTCGGTGCGGGCGATCTGGAGCGCGCGGCCGAGGGTCCGGACCGGGCCGTTGACGCCGGAGTTGACCGTCGGCTGCTGGCCGTTGTTGCCGTCGTCGCCGCCGTTCGCGTCGACGAAGATGGTCGACTGCGCGGACGCGCCCCCCGCTACAACGAGCAGGAGGGCCAGCGCGGCCAGGTGATTAACGAACCGGGAGAGCCCAGTTCTGAGAGTAGACGTACTCGTCATGGTGTGAGGAGGAGTGAGGGGGGGTATGCTGAGTCGCACCTAGTGAGTCGCACCTGGGGGAGCGCCTGTCCTAAGCTTACGGACCCGGGGGCCCGTACGCAGTTGAAGATAGGCGCACCGTCTGAAGATACCGTACAGAACGCGTCTCTAAGGGGGGAATAGGTCTCCCCACAAGGGGCTCGGCAGCCCAGAGACGGGCGGGATAGAACCGCCTTCTTTCGTGGGGCCGCGTCCGGCCCAGCGCACATCCCTCGCGGTCTGTGCAATTCGAATGCCGAAGGTATAGCCCTCCCCCGATTTCCCTACAGGACGGGCCCGATCCCACACACTCTCCACACTACAGGGTATTTCTCCGGATGGCAACCGAGCCAACTGCGCAGAAGGTGCGCAGCGTGCGCACGTAGGTTCCTGGAGCGACCGTTCCCCCTGTCCTCCCTCCTTTAACGCTCCTTCTTTAACGCTCATGAGACTCCTCTCGGTGGCCGCAGCCACACTGCTCGCCCTGGCCGCACCGTCGCAGGCCCAGACCCCGACCGCCTTGTCCGACCCCGACCTCGTCGGGCGCTACCAGGCCACCATCACGCCCGCCGAGCTCGCCGGCCACCTCTACGTCTACGCCGACGACTATCTGCGGGGCCGCGAGACCGGCCAGCCCGGGCAGCGGTTCGCCGCGCGATACCTTGCCGGCGCGTACGCCACGATGGGGGTCCCGGCCCGGGGGACCGGCACGGCGGCCGGGCCGTACGCCCTCGACGGCTACCTCCAGCCGTTCGCGCTCGAGCAGAAAACGCTCCGGCGGTTGGCGGCCCGCGTCGAGCAGAGCGGGACGCCCGTCGTGTCGAGCGTACTCGAGGCCGGCGCGACCGACGCCCAGCTCGTCCCGGCCTACGGCGAGGTCTCGGACGCGACGCCGGCCCGGCTCGTCCACGCCGGTGACGGGACCGACCTCTCCGGTCTCGACCTTGACGACGCCTACGTGGTGATGACGCCCGGCGCCAACCAAGGCGCCACGCGCGCGGCGCTCTCGGCGGTCCAGGCCGCTGGCGGCCGGGCCGCCATCCTGGCGACGGCGCCCGACGCGGCTGGGCTCGCCGGCCAGGCCCAGTCGGCACTGGGGGCCGGGCGGCTCGCGCTGCCCGCCCTCGACACCGACGACGATGCCGAGACGGGTGGCCTCCCCCCGATCCTGTTCACCTCGCGCGAGATGCTCGACAGGCTCGTCGCCGCGGCCGACATCGACATCGAGGCCGACGGCGCCCCCGCTCTCGGCGACACCGGGCTGACGCTGGCCGTCGAGGCCGAGTACGAGACCGCCGAGGTGATGTCCGAGAACGTGGTGGCCTTCATCGAGGGCTCGGACCCGGTCCTCAAAGACGAGTTCGTCGTCGTCTCGGCCCACCTCGACCACGTTGGCGACCACGGGACCGGCGAGGACGCGATCTACAACGGCGCCGACGACGACGGCTCGGGCACGGTCACCATCCTGGAGATCGCCGAGGCGTTCCAGCGCGCCAAGGAGGACGGCCACGGCCCACGCCGCTCGGTCCTGTTCCTCCACGTCTCGGGCGAGGAGAAGGGCCTGCTCGGGTCGGAGTACTACGCCGACCGCCAACCGCTCGTCCCGATGGAGAACACGGTCGCCAACCTCAACATCGACATGATCGGCCGGTATGACCCCGAGCGCGGGTTCGAGACGACGGACTACGTCTACATCATCGGCGGCGACCTTATCAGCCGAGACATTTCGGACTGGAACGCGGCCGTCAACGAGACGACCGGCCAGGGCCTCCTGCTCTCCGACCGGTTCAACAGCCCCGACGACCCCAACCAGTTTTTCCGCCGGAGTGACCACTGGAACTTCGGGAAGCACGACGTGCCGTTCATCTTCTACTTCACCGGCACGCACGAGGACTACCACGGCGTCGGCGACAGCGCCGACAAGATCGACTACGACCGGATGGCCCGGATCGGCCGGTTGATCTTCGGGACGGCCTGGGAGCTCGCCAACCGCGACGAGCGCCCGGCGGTCTCCGGCCTCGGGTTCAACTAATCGGCGTCGTTCGTAGAAGGTGGCCCCGCTTCGATCGGTCGGAGCGGGGCCACCTTCGTTCTGTCGAGGACGTCAGCGCGTCACGACCAAGCGGCGTGACTGGACCGCGTCGCCGGCCACCACGCGGACCACGTAGACGCCGGGGGCGAGCCGCGCGGTGTCGAGGCGGACGGCGTGCTCGCCGGCCGGCAGCAGGCCCGACGTGGCCACGGCCACTCGGCGGCCGAGCGCGTCGAACACGGACACGTCGACGCCGACTGCGGCGTCGAGCCGGAGCGCGACGGTGGCCGCGCCCGCCGTCGGGTTGGGGAACGGCAGGCCGAGGCCGACGGCCACGTCCGGGCCCGACTCCTCGGCCACGTCGACGGCACCGATGAACGTGAACGGCTTCATCTCGATCTCGCCCTCCCCGGCCGACGACTGGTAGAGCGGCCACTGGTCGGCGAAGTTGGCGCTCGGGACGCCCTGGGCGTTGACGAACCCGCTCTGGCCCGGCGGGATCACGTTCTCGGCGTAGCTCCCGAACGCCGAGAACTCGACGACCTGCTGGTAGGTCGCCGGGTACTCCGGGTACTTCGCGTTCGTGCGGACGACGCGCGTGAGCTCCTGGAGCTCCTCGAACGAGACCGCGCCGACCGATTCGAGGTGGTCCTTCAGCGCCTCGACGCCGTCGTAGGTCCGCGTGCGGCCCGGCGCGGTCGAGGCCCACGAGACGTTGTCGCCCTGGTTCCACCACGCGACCGGCTTGTTATTCCAGTTGGCGAAGTAGCCCTGCGCCGGGTTCTCCGACTGCGGCTGCTGCGCAAACTCGGTCAGCCCGACCCACTCTTGGGAGCCGTCGCCGGCGAGCGGGAGCCGGGGGTCGGCGTCGCCCGGGCGGACCGGGTACTGGCCGACGTGCCAGAACGCGATGTTCTGCTCCTGGTCGGCGTAGAACATGTTGAACGAGACCGGGATGCGCGCGGCGGCGGCGCGGAAGCCGTCGATGGAGGTCGCGTCCCAGGCGTCGAGCAGGGCCTCGGCCATCTCGAGCTCCTGGCCGGCGAAGGCGTACTTATAGGAGTAGGCCCGGCCGTTCGCGGCGTCGAGCGAGTAGACCGGCCCGTGAACCGAGCGGAAGCTGGTGTACGTCACCGGGTCGCCCCCGCGCACGTTGATCGTCGAGGTCACGGGCTGGGCCGGGCGGAGCTCGCCGTTGTAGAGGTAGGTGGGGATGCCTTGGGCCGTCGGCGGGCCGAGCGTCAGGGTGAACGTGTCGGTGTTGTCGGTGAACCCGGTCGTGAACGTCCACGTCCGCCCGCGCGTCCGCCCGATGATGACGCCGGGGATGCCGGGCACGCTCATGCCGGCCACGTGGAGCCCGTCGCCCTCGGGCGACCCGACGAGCAATTCGTACTCGGCCGTGACCGCCTTCGCGTCGACGCGCGGCTGGCCCATCTGGGGCGCGCCGAGCAGCAGCACGTTGCCCGACTCCGACATCGCGCCGGAGATGACGGCGGCGAACGAGCCGAACGTGTGGGGCACGCCGTTCGCGATGAGCGACGCCGTCAGCGCGTCCCGCCGGCGCTCGACCTCGGCGGCCACGGCCGGGTCGACGGCCGGGCCGTCGTAGCGGACGCCGGCCGGCGGCGGCGCCTGGCTCTCGGCCTCGATCGTCACCGACGCCGTCGGGTCGTTGACGGGCCGGTTGGCCTCGAACCAGTCCGAGCCATTCGCCTGGAGCTCGGCCAGCCGCGTCAGCTCGCTCCCCCCGATCTCGCCGAACCGGCGGATAAAGAACTGCATCACGGCCATCGCCTTGTCGACCGTGTACGGCTCGGGCTGAAACCCGCCGGCGGCGTACTCGGCCGGGAGGTACGCCGCCGGGTTCGAGGCCGTCGAGTCGATGTAGGCGTTGACCCCGTCGACGTAGGACGAGATCATGGTCTGGAGCCGCGGCGAGAGGTCGTCGAACTGGTCCGCCCGCTCGGCCGGCGTGTAGTAGACCGTGCGGATGCCCTGGTCCTGCGCCAGCGCGGACGGGCCCTGGAGCTCGGCGAGCCGGCCGGTCGCCGTCCGCCAGAACGTCTCGAGCTGGAACAGCCGGTCCTGGCCGGTCGCGAAGCCCTGGCCGAAGAAGACGGCGGCCTCGGTGTCGCCGGTGATGTGGGGGACGCCGTAGTCGTCGCGGTCGATGGCGACCTCGGTGCCGTCGGCGTCGGTGAGCGTGACGTCGGTCGCGGTTTGGGCGGTGGCGACGAGGGGGACCGCCAGGGCGGCGGCCAGGAGAGAGGCGCGAAGGGGCATGGGGAGGAAAAGGTGGGGAACGTTGATGCACGGCAGAAGGCGAGCGCGTGCGGGCTCGGACCCCCTGCGTTCCGGCGGGTCGCCGGGCGGGCATCCGCCCGCCTGCTCCCGGCTCGGAACGCTGTCCCCCTTGAAGGGGGACGGTCCAGCCGCCCCTGAGCGGAGCGATGGGCGCCCGGACAGGGGGTCCGCCAGCCGCTGCCGGGGCCGTATTCGAGCATTCGCTCGCTCCGGTGTAAAGGAAGTGTGACGAGATCGTTCCCCGCGCCTGCGCGTATCGTCTGCTGCTGCTCCTCCCCGCCATGCTCGACCGGATCCACGCCTTGACCGACGACGCTTTTCCCGAGGTCGTCCGCCTGCGCCGCGCGCTCCACCGCCGGCCCGAGCTGGCGTTCCAAGAGCACGAGACGGCCGCGCTCATCGCCCGGACGTTGCGCGAGATCGGCATCGAGCCCATCGAGGGCGTGGCCCGGACCGGCGTCGTGGCCCACATCGAAGGCGCGCAGCCGGGCCCGACGGTCGCGCTCCGCGCTGACATCGACGCGCTCCCCATCACCGAGGCGACCGGGCTCGACTTCGCGTCGGAGATCGACGGGCGGATGCACGCCTGCGGTCACGACGCCCACACGGCGATGCTCCTCGGCGCAGCGCAGGTTCTCCACGCCCTGCGCGCGGACCTCGCCGGGACCGTCCGGCTGGTGTTTCAGCCGAGCGAGGAGAAGGCGCGGGGCGGGGCGAGCGTCATGATCAAGGACGGCGTGCTCGGCCCGATGGGCGGCCACGGCGGGCCTGAGCGGATCTTCGGCCAGCACGTGTTCCCGGAGCTCCCGGCCGGGACGCTTGGCGTCCGCGCCGGCACCTTCATGGCGTCGGCGGACGAGGTGTACCTGACGGTCCGGGGGACCGGCGGCCACGCCGCTGCGCCGCACCTCTTAATAGACACCGTGCTCGCGCAGGCCCACGTCCTGACGGCGCTCCAGGCCGTCGTCGCGCGGAACCGGCCGCCGGGCGTCCCCTCGATCCTGTCGTTCGGCCGCGTCCAAGCCGACGGGGCGACGAACGTGCTGCCCGACGAGGTCCGCATCGCGGGCACGTTCCGGTCGATGGACGAGGACTGGCGGTTCCGGGCCCACGACGTCATCCGGCGGACGGCCGAGAAAACGGCCGAGGCGTTCGGGGCCACGTGCGAGGTCGAGATCGTCGTCGGCTACCCGGTCCTGCGCAACGACGACGCGGCGGCGGCCTTCGCGCGCGAGACGGCCGTCGCCCTCGTCGGCGCCGACCGCGTGGTGGACCTGCCGATGTGGTACGCCTCGGAGGACTTCGCCTTCTACACCAAGCAGATCCCGGGCGCGTTCACCGTGCTGGGCGTCGGGAACGAGGCCGAGGGGATCACGCACGGGCTCCACACGCCCCGTATGACGGTCGACGAGGAGGCGCTGCGGACGGGGACCGGCTTCCTCGCCGCGCTCGCCGCCCGCCAGCTGGCGGAATAAGGGCCGTTCGTGTTGTGCCCGCGAGCGGTCTCGATGATGACCGCACGATGACCGCGCCCGTCCGGGGATGTGCCCTCGTCGCCTCGGACACCTGGCGCGGCTCGCGCGTACCACCCCGTCGAAGTTCTCGTTTCTCACCGCCTCGCTCGCCTGTGCTCGCCTCCCCGCCCGACGTCCTCGCCCCGTTCCCCGGCCTCACCGACGACGCCTTCGACTTCCTCAAGAGCCTCAAGCGGAACAACGACCGCGAGTGGTTCCGCCCCCGCAAGGACACCTACGTCGACGAGCTCCGCGAGCCGATGCGGATGTTGGTCGCCGACCTTAGCCGGCGGCTCCCCGAGCGCGGGCTCCCACTCACCGGCGACCCCAAGCGGGCCGTCTTCCGGATCTACCGCGACACCCGGTTCTCGAAGAACAAGGCCCCGTACAAGACGCACGTCGCGGCCGTCCTCTCGCGCGACGGCGACAAGCGGGCCCCGGGCGCCCTCTACGTCCACGTCGAGCCCGGCGCGACGCGCGTCGGCGGCGGGTTCTGGCGGGCCGACAAGGACTTCGTCCGCTTGTGGCGGACGCGGCTCTCCTCGAACCCCGACGAGTTCTTGCAGATCGTCGAGGCCGTCGAGGGCGCGGGGCTCACGCTCGAGACGGCCGGGAGCGCGCTCACGCGGATGCCGCGCGGGTTCGAGGACCAGCGCGAGAACGCCGCCGCCGACTACTTCCGCTGGCGCGGCGGCTTCGCCGCCCTCCGCGAGGACGTCACCGACGACGACGTGCTCTCGCCCGGCTTCGCCGACCTCATCGTCGAGACCGCCGAGGCCGTCCGCCCGCTCCTCGAGTACGGCTGGCGCATCGCCGACGAGGCGGCGAGGTAGAGGGCGTGGGGCACGTGGCAAGAGGCATGGGGCGACACGATGAACGCGCCCCCCTTGCCCCATGCCTCGTCTCCCTTGCCCTTCAGTTCAGCAACGCCCAGAACACGCCGAAGCGCAGGACGTGCGGCGGCAGCGGCTCGCCCTGGACGAGGACGGCGTCGACGGCCCGCTCGCCGAGCGCGTGGTCGTAGCGCACGAACAGCGAGGCCCGCGCGCTGAACGTGGCCGTCGCCTCCAGGCCGACGAGGGCCCGGGCGGGGAGCTCGGCGCCGAGCGCCGCCCCCGGCACGGGCAGCGCGAGCGCGCCCGTGGCCTGCTCGACGCGGCGACTCCGGAACGCCGTCCACGCCTGCGCGACGACGGCCAGGTCAAGGTCGAGCACGCCGTCGCCGACGTCCTCTGCGCGGAGGCCGACCCGGCCCGTTCCCCACACCCGGGGCAACGCGGCGTCGAGCCGACTGCGGAGGTCCGACGACGGGTCCGAGACGACGCGGGCCGTGCCGTCGGCGCGGACGTAGACCCCGCGCCGGG
Organism: Rubrivirga sp.; assembly: GCF_965213695.1. Classification (GTDB taxonomy): domain Bacteria; phylum Bacteroidota; class Rhodothermia; order Rhodothermales; family Rubricoccaceae; genus Rubrivirga. The sequence continues at coordinate 4,022,623 of NZ_OZ243912.1, forward strand.
CGCTCTCGCGCCAGCCCACCGAGACGGCGACGCCGCCCTGCGCGACGGCGCCCTCGGTCCCGACGACGGCGAACAGCGTGTCGTCGACCGCGACGAGGTGCCGGCCGTCGGTCGTCCGGCTGGCGAACGCGCACACGCCGAGTCGCCCGTCGCCCCGGCGCAGCGCGACGGCCGCGTCCGCCGCGAGTGTCTGCTCCGTCCCGTCGCTGGCGTCGGGCACGACGCGCCCTTCGAGTCCGACTCGCTCCAACCACGACCGCGCCCGGCCACCGAGCCGGACGCCGGCCGACAGCGCCCCCACCGTCGCCCGTGCCGACGCCGACGGCCACCGCTCGCCATCGACCTGGTGGACGCCCGCGCCGAGCGCGACTTCGGCCGGGCCCAGGCGGACCGAGTCGGTCACGGCCGCGTGGAGCCCGAGCCGGGCGTCGGCGCCGGGCAGCGCGCCGGTCTCCGGTCCCGGTGCCGGCGCGGCCGCGACGTCGAGCCGGAGGCCGAGCGCGTGAGCACCCGCGGGCACCCGCTGCGCCACATACGCCGCGAGACGCCGCCCGTGGACCCGCACCGTGTCGCCGGTCCCGTCGGCCGGAACAAACACCGACCGCTGGACGGCGACGGACCCACCGACCTCCGTTGGCGCCGACATCACGAACGGGAGACGCAGGCGGAGCCAGGGCTCGGTCCGCAGCGTCCGCCGGGTCGCGCCGGACCCGAGAACCTGGCTCGTGGCCGGACTGAAAATGGCCGTGATGGGGAGCCCGGCCGTCGGCACGACGCCTGCGCGCGCGCCCTCCGTCCGGTCCGTGTACGACACGCCGACCTCGGCGGCGACGCTGGGCCGGGTGAGCAAGAGCCGGCCGAAGGCGTCGGTGTGGGCGAGGTCGGCGCCGTCGCGCGGGCCGTCGGCAGTGCGGCTGGCGGCGTGGCCGGTGAGCGTGAGCCGGCTCGCGTCGCTGCCGCCGCGCAGGAACGCAGGCGGCCGTCGCGTCTGGGCGTGCAGTCCCGAGACGTGCTGGATCCCGTCCTGCCCACCGAGGTACCGCAGCTCCGTCACCGGCACGCCGACGCGGAGGTCGCGGAGCCCGGCCTGGGCGCTCGTCGCCCGCCCGAGCGCCCCGTCGCCGATGCGGAGCGGGCCCATCGCCGCGAGCGGCAGCAGGTCGAACCGGGGCGCGTCGGTGACGAGGTCGAGGAGGGGCCGGCCGTCGAGCAGGAGTCCAGGCGTGGCCGGGTCGAGGCCGTCGAGCGCGAGCCCGGCCGTCCGCCCCGTCGCCCCGAGCCGGTACGCGAACACCGCAGGTGTCGGCGCAACCAACGCGGCCGGCGCGAGGTCGGCCACCGATGGCGGGTCGGCCACCAGCAGGCCGAGGTCGAGCGCGGCCGTCGTCGCGGGGACCGGCGTGATCGGCCGCCCCGGCACCAGCGGGAACGGGCCGACGGGCGCGCGGCCTGGCCCGACCGTGGCCACCGGCGGCGCGAGCGAGTCGACCGGGGCCGCGCGGACCGTCGCCGTTGTGTCCGTCTGCGCCAGCGCGGGCGCCGCCGCCAGCGCCGCGAGCGCCAGCGCCCGAGCCGCCCGCCTCACCCCTCGACCGGGAAGAGCCCGAACAGCCGGCTCTCGATCCGGCTCAGGATCTCGTACCGGTCCTCGTCCTCGTTAACGAAGTCGAGGTCGTCGGTCTCGACAACCATCTTGGGGTACGGGTACCGCTCGATCCAGTCCTCGTAGAGCTCGTTGAGCCGCTCGAGGTAGTCGAGCCGGATCGACGACTCGAACTCGCGCCCCCGCGCCTGGATGTGGCGGACGAGCGTCGGGACGCCGGCGCGGAGGTAGACCAGGAGGTCCGGCGGCTGGAGGTAGCCGGCCATGATCGAGAACAGCTCGACGTAGTTCTCGTGGTCCCGCCCGTCCATCAGCCCCATCTCGTGGAGGTTGCGGGCGAAGATCTCGACGTCCTCGTAGATCGACCGGTCCTGGACGACCGACCGGGGCGCGGCCTCGATGGCCTTCTGGTGCTGGAACCGGCTCGACAGGAAGAACACCTGGAGGTTGAAGCTCCACCGCCGCATGTCGTCGTAGAAGTCGGCGAGGTACGGGTTGTCGTCGACGGACTCGAAGAACGGGGCCCAGCCGAACGTGTCGGCGAGGATCTGGGTCAGCGTGCTCTTGCCGGCCCCGATGTTGCCGGCCACGGCGACGTAGAGCTTCCGGCGGGGGGCATCGCCGGCGAGGGAGAGGTCGGTCTGCATGGGGTCGCGGGGGGACCCGAAGGTACCGCCGGCACCGGTCGTGCTCGGGCCGCGCTCACGGGGCCACCGCACCTCCTCCCCTTGTTGCCTGGAACGAGTTGCCTGGAACGAGCACGGCACGCCGTGACGAGAGAGGGCACGGCACGCCGTGCCCCTACGGCCGGTGGTGCGGCCGGTGGACCGATGTCCTCGCTGGGTTCCCCAGGATGTACCGGCGCACGTGCTCGGCCTCCCGGTCCGTCCGCACGACGCGGTCGTGGTACCCGCGTTGCCAGACCAGCGCGCCCGGTGTGCCCCGCGCGAGGTTGACCGCGCGCGTGACGGCCGATTTGTACGCGCGGACCACCGTCGCCACCGTCCCCGTCTCCGGAGCGGCAAACCGACGCCCCGCCCCCCCGCCCGGCAACGACGCCCCGGGCACCGTAGGGGCACGGCGTGCCGTGCCCTCGCCACGTTCGGCCACCCCACCCCCGCCCGACCCCACACCCCCATCCGCCAGCCCGATCCCAAACAACAGGTGCACGTGATCCGGCATCACCACGAACACGTCCGGGACGAGCGTCGGCCGCTGGCGGAACGTCCGGCCCGACTCGTCACGCGCCAGCCGCCCGGCCGCCGACAGCCGAACCTCCCCGCCGACGACCGCGCCGAACAGCGGCGCTCGCCCCGCCGTGCAGACCGTCACGAAGTAGAGCCCGCCCGCGTAGGCGTAGCCTCGGAGGCGGACGGAGCGACGGTGGCCGGACATCGCCCCCTAGACCCGCGGCGGCCCCCGATCTACCCTCGCTACCGCGCCCGCTCCGGGCTCGGAACGAACTGGCCGTCGCGCTTGACGACCCGGCCGTCCTTCATCACGAACGCCACGTCGAGCATGGCCGAGGCGTCCGCGAGGGGGTCGCCCATGACGGCCACCAGGTCGGCGACGTAGCCGGGGCGCAAGGCGCCCAGCGTCTCCGACCGCCCCAGCAAGTCGGCTGCGTTGACCGTCGCGAATCGGAGCGCGTCCATGAACCCTACGCCGACCTCCTCCATGTAAACGAACTCGTTCGCGTTCCGGCCGTGGCGGAACACGCCCGCGTCGGTCCCGAACGCGATCGGCACACCGGCCTGGTAGGCGCGGCGGAACGTGTCCTGGATGAGCGGGCCAATCGTCAGCGACTTCTGCGTCACGACGGGCGTGTAATAGCCCTCGATCCGGGCCGAGTCGGCGACGGACTTGCCGGCGGTGATCGTCGGGACGAGGTAGACGCCGGCTTGGCGCATCATGGCCATCGTCTCGTCGGACATGTAGGTCCCGTGCTCGATGGACGAGACGCCGGCGCGGATGGCCCGCTGCATCCCGTCGTCGCCGTGGGCGTGCGCCGCGACGGTCAGGCCGCGCTCGCGCGCCGTCTCGATGATGGCCCGCATCTCGTCCTCGGCGAAGTGGGCGCCCGAGCCGTCGCCCTGGAGCGACAACACGCCGCCGGTCGCCGTGAACTTGATGAGGTCCGACCCCCGCTTGATCGCGAGCCGGACCGCCTGCTGCGCCGACGCGGGCCCGTTGACGACGCCGTCGGTCTCGTCCGGCACGCCGACGATGTCCTCGCGGTACGAGTTGGTCGGGTCGGCGTGGCCGCCCATGATGGACAGGCTCTTGCCGGCGACGAACATCCGGGGCCCGGCCACGTCGCCGCGGTTGATGGCGTCGCGGAGCGCGTAGTCGGCCCCCTCGTTGCTCCCGACGTCGCGGACGGTCGTGAACCCGGCCATCAGCGTGGACCGGGCGAAGGGGACGGCGGCGAGCACGCGGTCGGCGGCGGTCAGGCGGAAGGCGTCGATGTAGCCGTCCTTGCGGCTCTCGCCCGTCAGGTGCGTGTGGCTGTCGATCAGGCCCGGCATGCACGTCGCGCCGCGCAGGTCGATGGCGTCGGCGTCGGCGGTGAACCCGGCGACGACCTCGACGACCCGGCCGTCCGCGACGACGACCGTCCGCTCGCGCATCGGCTCCATCGAGGTGGCCGGGTCGAGCAGCGTGCCGCAGTGGACGACGGTCCGCTGGGCGAGGGCGGGCGGGACCGCGACGAGGGCGGCGAGGACGATGGGGACAACGCGCATCGGTCGAGCGGGCGAGTGTCCCCAGAGTCTACGAAGGGCCCCCGCTCAACGGCCGAGCGGGACGTAGCCGCGCCGCGTCAGGAGCCGGACGTCCGTCGCGCCCAGCGCCGTCCGCGCGTAGGCGACGGCCCGACGCAGCAGTCGGGGCCGAGGGACGCGCCGGATCCGTCGCCCGTCGTCCCACGACAGGAACGAGAGCTGGCCCGGTGTGTCGTTGTAGGCCCGCGCGGTCAGCGTTCGACCGTCCTCCGAGAACCGGTAGACGGTGCCCCGGTAGGCGAACGGGTGCGGGTCGCCCGGCTCCGAGACGTCCTCGAACCGCTCGGCCGTGACCGTCACGCGGCGCGCTCGGGGAGCCGGGCCTTGCGGGGGAGCCGGGCCGGGACCGCCGCCGGCTTGCCGACGGCCCGGGCGACCGGCACCGTCGTCTCCTCGTCCTCCGGCCGCCACGTGTGGAGCAGGTCGAGCACGCCGTCGCGCGTGTCGTGCTCCATCAGCCGCATCCGGAGCTGGCTCGCGCCGCGGTGGCCCTTGAAGTAGCCGCCGTACATCCGCCGCATCTCCAGGACGCCCTTCCGCTCGCCGAGCCACGCGGCCTTCAGCGTGACGTGCTCGGCGACGACCGCGATCCGCTCGGCCCACGACGGCGGGTCCGGCACCTCGCCGGTCTCGAGGAAGGCCCGGGCGTCGCGGAAGACCCACGGGTTGCCGATGGCGCCCCGCCCGATCATCACGGCGTCGACGCCGGTCTGGTCGAACATGTCCTTCACGCGCTCGGGCGTCGTCGCGTCGCCGTTGCCGATGAGCGGGATGTCGCGCAAGGCCGCCTTGATCCGGGGGAGCCACTCCCAGCGCGCCTCGCCTCGGTACATCTGCGCCCGCGTCCGCGCGTGGACGGCGAGCGCCGCGACGCCCGTCGCCTCGAGCATCCGGGCCACCTCCTCGATCCGGATCGACTCGTCGTTCCACCCCAGCCGCGTCTTGACCGTCACCGGCCGCGTCGCCTCGTCGACGACGGCGGCCGTGATGGCCTCCATCTTGTCGAGGTTGCGCAGGATGCCGGCCCCGCCGTCCTTACAGACGACCTTCTTGACGGGGCACCCGAAGTTGATGTCGATGAGCGTCGGGTCCTGGGCGTCCGCGATCCGGGCCGCTTCCCGCACCTGGTCCACCTCGCCGCCGAAGATCTGGATGCCGACGGGCCGCTCCTCCTCGTAGAACTCGAGCTTCTGGACGGACCCTTGGGCGCCGTACGCCAGCCCGCCGGCCGAGATGAACTCGGTGTACAGCAGGTCGGCGCCGTACCGCTTGCACAGGATGCGGAACGGCGGGTCGGAGACGTCCTCCATCGGGGCGAGGAGGAGCGGGCGGGGTCCGAGGTCGAGGTCGGCGATGCGCATGGGGGCAACGTACGGGTCGGGCTCGGCGAGTCTGGCGGGCGGAGCCGGTTTTGCGGGTTTCTTCGGACGTCGCCTCTCCTGGACCCGTCGGGCTCACTGGACCCGCGCAACCTGCCAAACCCGGTCCCCGTAGAGCGCCTCGATTCTCTCCGAACCCCATGACGCTCGTCCTCGCTGCGACCCTGGCGGCTACCCTCGCGGGCCTCGCCAAGACGCTCCTGCTCACGCTGATCGCGGTCCTGAACGGCATCCTCGCGCTGCTGGCCGCGCTCGCGACGTGGAAGACGTACCTCGCGCTCGGCACCAAGGTGCTCCTGATCGCCCTGTTCTGCGTCCCGATCGTCGGCCTGCTGGTGTTCCTGGTGTGGGGCCAGCGCGTCGTCCGCGACAACCAACGGTAGCTGAGCCTCCCCTCTTTTCCCCCCGATCCTATGGACCGCCTCCGACTTCTCCCCGCTCTCGCTCTCGGCGCGTTCGCGCTGGTGCTCACCGGCTGCGGCACCGGCGACAACGTCGCCGACATGCTGTTCGGGGGCTACGGCGGCGTCTGCTGGCTGATCCACGTCGTCCTCGTCGTGGTCGCCTTCGTCAAGATCGCCAACAGCTCGGCCGACACCGGGGGCAAGCTGCTCTGGGCCGCCGCCGTCTTCTTCTTCCCCCTCGTCGGGCTGATCGCCTGGTGGCTCTGGGGGCCGAAGAGCTAGGCCGGCGGGGACGACACACGAGATTCGGAACACGCGGGGCGCAGGCTGAGCATTCGGCCCGCGCCCCGCGCCCGTTTCCGCCCGACTACCGTGCGGCGACCTCCACCGCCGGCACGTCGCGGGCGCAGCGGAAGCCGACGTGGGCGAACGACGACTCGGGCGTCGCGTGGCTCCGCGCGCTGACGCGGTAGCCGTGGCAGTACGACGGGTGGCACAGGAACGAGCCGCCGCGCTGGACCCGCTCGGGCTCACCGCTCAGGCCAGCGACGGCCCGCGTCGTGCCGCCGTCCGCCCCGAGCGGGTAGGGCTGGTACCACGAGGCCGTCCACTCCCAGACGTTGCCGCCGAGGTCGGTGAGCCCAAGCGGCGTGGCCCCGAACGCGCCGACGGGGCTGGTCCCGTCGCGGAAGCCGTCGGCGCCGTCGTCGCCGCCGGGGAACGAGCCGGTCCAGGTGTTGGCCCGGAGGCGACCTCCTTCGTTGAGATCGTCGCCCCAAGCGTAGGGGCTCCGGTCGTCGCCCGCGCCCCGCGCGGCGTGCTCCCACTCGACCTCGGTCGGAAGACGGCCGGGGGCGCCGCTCTGGGCGCCGTCCCAGGTGCAGAACGCGGCGGCGTCCGTCCAGCTTACCTGGGTGACCGGGTGGTCGTCGGGCGCCTCGCCCCCCTCGGGCCCGCGCGGACGCCGCCAGTCGGCCCCGGCGACCAGGCCCCACGCGCCGGCCGCCTGGTCCATCACGGCGCCGTCGCCGAACGCCTCGGCCTGCGTCTGGTGGCCGGTCGCGTCGACGAACGCGCGGAAGCGGGCGACGGTGACGGGCGAGCGGTCGAGCAGGAACGGGGCGACGGTCGCCTCGAACGCGGGCCGCTCGTGGGGCATCCCGCCCTCGCCTGCCAGCACGCCGACGCGCGTCGTCCCGCCGGGGACGTAGGCCATCGTCGCCGGGACCACAACGCCGTCGGGGACGGCGAGGTCGACCGGCGCAGGATCGTCGGCCACGCTGGCGGACGGCGAGGCCGAGTCGTCGGCGCAGGCCGCGAGGGCGAGGGCGAGGACGAGGGCGAGGCGGTGGGACACAACGGGGGAACGCGGGACGCCCGAAGATCGCACCGGGCCGGGCTGTAGACTCCGAGGCGACCACCTCCTCCGTCCCGCTGCCGGCCCTCACCCCCGGATCGAGTCCGGGGCAGGCTCTGTCCCTCTCCCACGCCATGGGGAGAGGGGACGTCGTAGGCGCCGCAGCAGTCCCAGTACGCTCCGCCCCGTGCCCCGCAAGATCCTCCACGTCGACATGGACGCCTTCTACGCGTCGGTCGAGCAGCGCGACGACCCCGCGCTGCGCGGGCGGCCCGTCGCCGTCGGCGGGAGCGGCGGGCGGGGCGTGGTGGCCGCGGCGAGCTACCAAGCCCGCCCGTTCGGCGTCCGCAGCGCCATGCCGATGGTGCGCGCGCGGCGGCTGTGCCCGGACCTGGTCGTGGTGCCGCCCCGGTTCGACGCCTACAAGGCCGTCAGCGACGACGTCCGCGCCGTGTTCGCGCGCTACTCGGACCTGGTCGAGCCGCTGTCGCTCGACGAGGCCTACCTCGACGTGACCGAGCCGCTCACCGGGCCGGCGTCGGGGACGCTGCTGGCGCAGGCGATCCGCGCCGAAATCCGCGAGACGACGGGGCTGGCGGCGAGCGCGGGCGTCTCGTTCGGGAAGTTCCTGGCCAAGACGGCCTCGGGGATGGCCAAGCCCGACGGGTTGCGCGTGATCACGCCCGAGGAGGCGCCGGCGGTTGTGGCCGCGCTCGCCGTCGAGGACTTCCACGGGGTCGGCCCGGCGACGGCGCGGCGGCTGCGGGCGCTCGGCATCGAGACCGGCGCCGACCTGCGGGCCCGGTCCGAGGCCGACCTCCGCGCGGCGCTCGGCAAGGCCGGCGGGTGGCTCGCGCGCGTCGCCCGGTGCCAGGACGACCGGCCCGTCCGCCCGCACCGCGTCCGCAAGTCGGTCGGCGTCGAGCGGACGGGCCGGCACGACGCGCGCGGCGGCGACGCGCTCGCCCGGCGGCTCGGGCCCATTGCCGAGGAGCTGGCGCGGCGGTTGGCGCGCCACGGGCTCGCCGGGCGGACGGTGACGCTCAAGCTCAAGAGCGCCGCCTTCGAGATCACCCAGCGGAGCGCGACGCTGCCCGGCCCGGTCGCCGCCGAGGCGGACCTGCTGGGCGTCGGTGTGGCGTTGCTCCACCGGCCGGCGCCGCCGAGCAGCCCGGTCCGGTTGGTCGGGCTGACGGTCTCGAGCCTCGTCCCGGCCACCGCCGGCCGCCAACTCGCGTTCCCGTTCGCCGTGCCGGAGGCGTACTCAAATCCGTGAGGGGTCTGGAAGCCCGGGTTTTTCCGTAGGGACACGATTCGTCGTGTCCCTACGGCCAGGGTCAGCGTCGCGTCTGTCTGGGGAAGTGAGAGGCCGAGACCGACCGGTCCGCTACAGCGGGAGCCCGGCGCTGCGGCCGTAGACCACGACGAGCGCGAGCGCCAGCAGGACGACGGGGACTCCGACCTTGGGCCACTCGCCCCGCTCGCCGTGGGCGATGGCGGCGGCGACCATGACGGAGGCCAGCCCGAGCGCGGCCCACGGGACGAGCCCGTCCAGGCCCACCAGCGGCGGCAGAATCAGCCCGGCCGCGCCGAGCACCTCGGCCCCCCCGATCAGCTTGATCGTGAGCGGGCGGTAGCCTCCGAGCACCCCCATCTTGTCGAGCAGCGCCTCCTTCGGCCGGGCCAGCTTCATCCCGCCAGCGGCGAGGAAGACGGCGGCGAGGAGGACCTGAAGAATCCAGAGGACGACGGTCATGGGCACGGAGCGGAGAGCGAGATGGTAACGCCGCCGTCGGGCCGGGGTGAACCTTTCGGGCCGCCCTGGAGTACGCGGAGCCCCTCACCTGACCCCCCTCACCATGATCGGTGGACTCATCTTCTGGATCATCGTCGGCGCCGTCGCCGGCTTCCTCGCAGAGAAAATCATGAAGGCCGACATGGGCATCGGCATGAACATCGTGATCGGCATCGTCGGCGCGCTCATCGGCGGGTTCCTCGTGGGCCTGGTCGGCTTCGACGACGACGGCGGCCTGATCTGGAGCATCCTGGTGGCCACGCTCGGCGCGGTCGTCTTGCTCTGGGCCGTCAACAAGTTCAAAGAGCGCTCGGCCGTCCGATAAGCGTTCGCCTCGTCCCCGCGGGCGGCCCGGCACCGGCGCCGGGCCGCCCGCGTTCTGTGTCCAGTCTCTCGCTCCGCTCGTGCGCCCGCTCCTCCTCCTGCCCCTCATCGCCGCCCTCGCCCTGGCCGCGTGCGACGACACGCCGCCCGACCCGTCGACGACGGTGGCCGTCCCCGAGGCCGACGTCGAGCGGTTCCGGGCCGAGGTCTTCCGCGAGACCATCGACCTCGACGCCGACCTCGCCCGGCTCGAGGCCGAGGCCGCCGAGAGCGACTCCGTCACGCAGGTGGCCTACGCCCCCGTCCTCGACCGCCTGCGCGCCGACCGCCGCCGGCTCCAGGTCCGCCTGGACAGCCTGCGCCCGACGCCGCCGGTCCGGTTCGACTCGACGCGCCAGGCCGTCCGCGCCCAGACCGCGCGGCTGGCCCAAGCCGTCCGCCGGGCCCGCTACGACGCGGCCCCGACCTACGACGCCTTGCGGGCCGCCGCCGTCCGCGGCCTGGGCGAGCTCGACGCCCGGCTCGCCGCCTTCCGCGCCGTTGCCGCCACCGACACGACGGGACGCCAGCTCCGGATGGTCGACTCGCTCGCGGCCGATCGCGACCGGCTCAGCGCCCGGATCGGCGCCTACCCCGACACGTCGGACGCCCAGTTCCCCCCGTTCCGCCAGTCGATCACCGACGGCGTCCTGGTCCTGGAGCGCCGCGCCGACGCCCTCGCCGCCGACACGGTCCGAGCGGTGAGGCGTGAGCAGGGAGCCGTGAGGGACGAGCTGTGAGCGGACGGGCCCTCCGGCCTCGGCCGGCCCGTTGCTGTTCCTCGAATGCCGCGCCACCGCCCGGTGCGCACCTACGGACGTGGGCCGTCTCGCTCCGACCGGCCGCCCCACTGACGCACTGACCCACCGGCGTCAGCGCCAGAACGACTCCTCGTCGCCGAAGGCGTCGGTCTCGACGGCGTGGAACGCGCCCGTCACCCGGACCTCGGCGTCCGACGGTGCGAAGTCAGAGCCGAGCTCGACGGCCGTCATCTCGAAGGTCCCCCGGGCCCGCCCGCCGTCGATCGCGTCGATCGTGACCGAGCCCGCGCCGGTGTAGAAAATGCCCCGCCCCGGCTCCCTCACGACGTACTGCGCCGGGTCGATGTAGACGCCGACGAACGCGCCTTGGGGCGGCTCGCCGCCGGGCCGGACCGGCGCCAGCTCGTACGTCCCGGGCGTGACCGACGCGCCGTCGAACGCGAACCCGACGGCCGGCGCCGCCAGCGACAGCGGCGCGCTCAGCGGACGGGCCCCGAGCACGACCGCGAACGTCGGCCCCGTGGTCGTGCTGACGTACGACCCGAAGTGCGCCTCGGCCCGGGTCTCCGCCTCCGCGTCGCCGACGCGGACCCAGAACGTGTTCTCGGCCAGGTCGCCGTCGAGGGCGGCGCTGTCGCAAGCGGGGAGGGCGAGGAGGACGGCGAGCGCCAGGAGCGAGCGCATCGGACAGGTGGGAGACGGCGTGAGGCGACGGCGCAACGTCGGCACAGATAGCGGGGAGCGCGGGTCCATTCGGAGAGACCCCGGGCCGGTGGCGAGCGGGGTGGAAACCCAACGCCGATCTTTCTGATGTGTTGGGGACGGAGGACCGGGGACGGAGGACCGGGGACGGAGGACCGGGGACGGAGGACCGGGGACGGGAGACCGCCAGATCGGGCCGTCCCCGGTCCTCCGTCTTCGGTCCCGTGACGCCGAGACCTGTGCTTCACAACTCGGGGCACGCACTCCCCGTGGGCTCAGCCCTCCTCGTTGACAAAGCGGACGCCCCAGGCCACGAGCGCGTCGGCGGCGTCCTGGCTGGCGGCCTCCGAGTAGACGCGCAGGACGGGCTCGGTCCCCGACGGGCGGAACATCAGCCACCCGCCCTCGACGCGGAACTTGAACCCGTCGAGCGTCTCGGTCGCCGTCACCGGCGCCCCGTCGACCTCGGCGAGCCCGCCGTCGGCGAACTGGGCGAGGACGGCCTCTTTGCGGGCCTCCGTGGTGTGGAGGTCGGTCCGGGACTGGTAGTGCGGGCCGAACTCGTCCATCAGCTCGCGGACCAAGCCCGAGAGCGTCCGCTCGCGGCGGACCATCATCTCGGCCACGGTCAGGCCGATGTAGAGCCCGTCGCGCTCGGGGAGGTGGCCCTTGACGCCCATCCCGCCCGACTCCTCGCCGCCGACGAGGACGTCGCCCTCGACCATCTGGGGCCCGATGTGCTTGAACCCGATGGGCGTCGTCGTGACCGCCAGCCCGTAGGTCTCGCCCATCCGGTCGAGCATGTCGGTGGTCGAGAACGTCTTGACGACGTCGCCGCGCAGGCCCTTCTCCTCGAACAGGTACTTGACCAGGAGCGCCAGGATCTTGTGGGAGTCGACAAACTGGCCCTCCTCGTCGACGAGCCCGATCCGGTCGGCGTCGCCGTCGGTGGCCAGGCCGAGCGCGCAGTTCCGCGCGGGGACCGTCTCCAGCAGCGTGGCCAGGTTCCGCTCGATGGGCTCGGGCGCCTGGCCGTGCATCCCGGGGTTCCGCTCGTGGCCCAGCTCGGTCACCCTCGCCTTGCCCAAGAGCTCGGTCACGACGCCCTGGCCGGCCCCGTACATCGCGTCGTAGGCGACGCGCGTGCCGGCCTCCTTGATGGCCTCGACGTCGATCTTCTCGCGGAGCAGCGCCGTGTAGGCGCCCTGGAGGTCGAACGTCTCGACCAGCCCGTCGGCGACGAGCGCGTCGAACGGCGTCGCCGTGAACGACCCGTCGAGGGCCCCGAGCTCGGCCTCGACCTCGGCGATCATGGCCGGCGTGGCCGGGCCGCCGAAGTGGGCCTTGACCTTGAACCCGTTGTACTGGGGCGGGTTGTGGCTGGCCGTGATCACGATGCCCGCCGTCGCCCCGTGCTCCCGGGTGGCCCACGAGACGGCCGGCGTCGTCGCGAACCCGTCGGCGAGCCGGACGCGGACGCCGAGCGTGGCGAGCACGGCGGCCACGTGCCGCGCGAAGGCGTCGCCCTGGAACCGCGTGTCGTGCCCGACGACGACCGACCCGTCGCCCTCGTCCTGCTTCTGGACCCACGCTGCGGTCGCCCGGGCGACGCGGGTGAGGTTGTCGAACGTGTAGTCCTCTGCGACGACGGCGCGCCAGCCGTCCGTACCAAACGTGATCTCGCTCATGGGGAAGGGCGGGTGAGAGCGTGGCCCAAGGCCGGCGCCGAAGCTACGGCCGGGGTCGGAGTCGCCGGGGTGAATCTCCGGGCGCCGGCTGCCGAGGGCGTGTCAGCGGCGAACGGGTTGAGCGAGTTGAGCCGGTCGAGCGGGTTGGGCCCGGCCGTTCGGAAACCCGCGTGACCCGCTGAACCTGCCAAACCCGCGAGACCTCTACGCCCGCGTCAGCCGGCGGTGGGGCCCGGTCGGCTCGTCGTCGGCGATGCCCAGGCGGGCCTTCCGGTCGGCCTCGTACTCGGCGTAGTTGCCGGGGTAGAAGAACACGCCGCCCTCCTCGAAGGCCAGGATGTGGGTGGCCACGCGGTTGAGGAACCACCGGTCGTGCGAGATCACGACGGCGCAGCCGCCGAACGCCAGCAGCGCCTCCTCGAGGGCCCGCAGCGTGTTGACGTCGAGGTCGTTCGTCGGCTCGTCGAGCAACAGCACGTTCGCGCCCTCCTTGAGCGTGACCGCCAGCTGGAGCCGCCCGCGCTCGCCGCCCGACAGCGTGCCGACCTTCTTCTGCTGGTCCGCCCCGCCGAAGTTGAACCGGCCGACGTAGGCGCGGCTGTTGACCTCCCGAGTGCCGAGCTGGATAAAGTCGGCGCCGCCCGAGATCGTCTGCCAGACCGTCTGGTCGGGGTCGAGGTCGCGCTCCTGGTTGACGTAGCCGAGCCGGACCGTCTCGCCGACCTTGAACGTGCCGGCGTCGGGCTCCTCGGCGCCGGTGATCATGCGGAACAGCGTCGTCTTGCCGGCCCCGTTCGGCCCGACGATGCCGACGATGCCGCCCGGCGGCAGGTCGAACGTCAGGTCCTCGACGAGCGTCCGGTCGCCGTAGCCCTTCTCGACGCCCTCGGCCTGGACCACGACGTTGCCCAGGCGCGGGCCCGGGGGGATGTAGATCTCGAGCTCGTCGCGGCGCTCGTCGCTCAGCCCGGCCTGGAGCTCCTCGTAGCGCGCGATCCGCGCCTTCGACTTGGTCCGCTGGCCCTTGGCGTTCTGGCGGACCCACTCGAGCTCCTGGTGGATCGTCTTCTGGCGCTTCGACGCCTCCTTCTCCTCGCTCGCGAGGCGGGCCTCCTTCTGCTCGAGCCACGACGTGTAGTTGCCCTCGAACGGGATCCCCTTGCCGCGGTCGAGCTCCAGGATCCACCCGGCCACGTTGTCGAGGAAGTACCGGTCGTGGGTCACCGCGATGACCGTTCCGGGGTAGCCGGCGAGGTGCTGCTCGAGCCAGGCGACGGACCGCGCGTCGAGGTGGTTTGTCGGCTCGTCGAGCAGCAAGACGTCGGGCGCCTGCAAGAGCAGGCGAACGAGCGCCACGCGGCGCTTCTCGCCGCCCGAGAGCGGGCCGATGGGCGCGTCGCCGGGCGGACAGTGGAGCGCGTCCATCGCCTGCTGGAGCCGGGCGTCGACGTCCCACGCGCCCAGCCGGTCGATGTCCTCCTGGACCTTGCCCTGCTCGGCGATGAGCGCGTCGAAGTCGGCGTCGGGCTCGGCGAAGGCGGCCGAGATCTCCTCGTAGCGCTTGAGGAGGCCGACGGCTTCGGCCATCCCCTCCTCGGCCACCTCGCGGACGGTCCGCGTGTGCTCGCCCAAGTCGGGCTCCTGCTCCAGCATCCCGATGGTCAGGCCGGGTTGCTTCTGGATCTCGCCGTCGTGCTTGCCGTCTTTCCCGGCGATGATGCGCAGGAGCGTGGACTTGCCGGCCCCGTTCAGCCCGAGCACGCCGATCTTGGCGCCGTAGTAAAACGAGAGGTAGATGTTGTCGAGGATCTTCTTGCCCGTCGGCAGGGTCTTGCCGACGCCGAGCATGGAGAAGATGATTTTCTGGTCGCTCACAGGGGCACAGTGGGTGTGCCGCCGAAGCTAGATGGGGGCCGTTGTCCACGCGGTGGATAACCCGTGGACACCGACCTGCGGCCCGGTGCCCTATCCTGCACCCCATGCCCCGTCCGCTCCGTCGTCTCGCTGCTGCCCTCGCCGTCGTCGTCGCCGCGTGCGGCGGGGCCATGGGCTGGTGGAGGCTCTGGATGTACCACGGGTGGCCGGGGCCGCCGGCCTTCCGTCGCTTGGTCCCCGGGACGGCCGACGGGGAGGGCTCGTACGACGCCACGTTCTGGGAGATGGTCGCCGTCCTGCTGCTCGTCGCGGCGGCGCTGGCGTGGGCCCTCCGGGGCCGGTCGTCCCGACCATCGACCGGGGGGAGACGGTAGCGCGGACCCCGCGTGGGACAGGCCGAGCCCTACGCCGACCCGACGCCCGTCCCCAGCTTCTCGGCCTCGACGATGAGCGCCTGGTGGCGGCGGGCCCAGTCGAGCGCTTCCGAGAACGTGCCGGCGTCGACCTCGAGGCGGGCGGCGACCGACCGGACCGCGTCGAGCTCGCGGGGGTGGAGCTGGCCGTCGGCGTAGGCCACCAGGAGCAGGTCCAGCAGGACCACGATGCGCGAGCGGTCGGTCCCGAACAGGAGGTTCAGGTCGCCGACGCCGTTGGGCGCCCCGGCCGTCTCCGTGCCGACGCCGGCCTCGACGTAGAGCCGGTCGAGCCGCTCGACCTCTTGGATCGCCAGCCGGTTGTCGGCGTCGATCACCTGGCGGGCCAAGACGAGGAAGGCCCGGCGCTGCTCGGGGCGGAGTTCGTGCAGAAACATGGGTGGGGGGAGTGTGCGGCGGAGGGTACGGAGCCACGACGGCGTTGGTGCCCCGAACCGGAACCGTCATGCGGCGTCGGGCGGTGGGCCGGCCCCGCTCTCCGACCACTCGCCGAGCGCGTCGAGGACCGGGACGAGGGCCCGGCCGCGCGGGGTCAGCCGGTACGACACGGCCGCGCCGCGCTCGCGCCGCGCGACGACGTCGGCCTCGGTCAGCCGCCGCAGCTCGGCCGCGAGCACCTTCGACGACACGGGCGCCCCGTCGGTGCCGGTGACCTGGGCGCGGAGCCGCCCGAACCGGGCCTCGCCTCGGGCCAGCCGCCCGACGACGGCCACGGCCCACTTACCGCCGAGCGCGCCCACGGCGTCCTGGACGGGACACGGGCCCCGGTGGCGGTCGGCGTCGGCGGGCATGGCGGAAAGCGGTTACCGGGCGGAACCCAGATGGAAACATGGGGCGGCCGAGGCCGCGTCCCTCGGGTCCTCAACCCCTCTCCTCCCGATGAAGTTCGCCCTCCTCGGCGCCACCGGCCGGACCGGCCGCCACGTCGTCACCCAGGCCCTCGACGCCGGCCACGAGGTCGTCGCCCTCGCGCGGACGCCCTCCAAGCTCGACGTCCAGCACGACCGCCTGACCGTCGTCCAGGGCGACGCGCTCGACCCCGACGCCGTCGGCCGCGTGGTCGGCGGCGCCGACGCCGTCCTGCTCACGCTGGGTCACGCGAAGGGCTCGCCGAAAGACGTCCTGAGGCGCTCGGCCTCGGTCGTCGTGGACGCGATGAAGCGCCACGGCGTCCGCCGGGTCGTGACCGAGACCGGCGCCGGCGTGGCCGACCCCCGCGACCCGGGCGGGCTCGGCCCCGCGTTCATGCGCGGCGTGATGGGCGTCGTCGCCAAGCCGTTGCTGGCCGACTCCGAGGCCCACGTCGACGTCTTCCGCCGGTCGGGCCTCGACTGGACCGCCGTCCGCGCGCCCCGCCTGACCGGTGGCCCTCACACCGGCCGGTACGAGACGGGCTACCTCTCGATGGGCCCCGGCCACAGCGTCTCCCGCGCCGACGTGGCCGACTACATGCTCCGGCTGGCCACCTCGGACGAAGCGGTCGGCGAGGCGCCGATGATTACGAGCCGGTGAGAGGTGAGCAGTGAGCGGAGATGCCGGTCGCCAGCGTCGCCCCCACGCCCGGAAGCCGCGAGCGGCCCGGAACTTTTCCACGGCCGCGTCCCGTCCCCCGTCCCCCGTCCCCCGTCCCCCGTCCCCCGTCCCCCGTCCCCCGTCCCCCGTCCCCCGTCCCCCGTCCCCCGTCCCCCATGACCCTCGACGTGTTCGCCGACATCGCCTGCCCGTGGTGCTACATCGGGGAGGCCCACCTTGCCGCGGCGCTGGCGCAGCGGCCCGGGATCGGGGTCGAGCGGCGGTGGCGGCCGTTCCAGCTCCAGCCCGACCTGCCACGCGAGGGCGGCCCGGCCGACTTTTTCGAGCGGAAGTTC
The DNA here is from genome assembly GCF_965213695.1 of Rubrivirga sp. Taxonomy (GTDB): domain Bacteria; phylum Bacteroidota; class Rhodothermia; order Rhodothermales; family Rubricoccaceae; genus Rubrivirga. The sequence goes on from NZ_OZ243912.1 coordinate 4,039,635, forward strand.
GGTGGGCCGGAGCGCCGCCAGGCCGCGTTCGCCCACGTGACCCAGGCAGGCGAGGCCGCCGGGATTCGGTTCGACTTCGGCCGGCTCGCGGGCGCGCCCAACACGACCGACGCCCACCGGCTCGTCCTTCTCGGTCGGAGCTACGGCCGCGAGTGGGAGACGGTCGACGCCCTGTTCGAGGGCTACTTCGCCGACGGGCGCGACCTCAACGACGCCCAAGACGTCGTCGCCATCGCCGAGCACGCCGGCCTCCCCGGCGCCGACGCCCGTGCGCTGTTGGGCGACGACCGGTTTGAGGCCGACGTCCGCCGGAGCCAGGAGGTCGCGCGGCGGTCCGGGATCGGCGGCGTCCCGCTGTACCTGTTCGGCGAGCAGTTCGCGCTGTCGGGCGCCCAGCCGGTCGAGGCGTTCGTCCAGGCCCTCGACCGGGCCACCGCGAGTGTGTCGGACGCGAGCTGACGCGGACCCCGGTCCGAAGACCTGCGCACGCTCGGCCCCGTAGCGATCTTCCGACGCTTCCGCCCCACGCCCCGCTGATGCAAGCCGACACGACCGCCGCCGACACCACGGCCCTCCGACCCATCAACGTGGGGGAAGCCGCCACCGGACTGGTCGGCAAGCTCGAGGCGTGGTACACCGGGTTCGTGACCCTGCTGCCGAACCTGGTGGTCGCCGTCCTGATCGTGGTGGCCGCCGCGTTCCTGGCGCGGCTGGCGCGGCGCGTCGTGCAGGGGGTGATGCACCAGATCACCGAGCACGCGCCCCAGGCCCGCAACGTGGTCGACCTGCTGGGCACGCTGGCCTACGTGGCCGTCCTCGCCATCGGGACGTTCCTGGCGCTCCGCGTGATCGGGCTCGACGGCATCGTGACGACGCTGCTGGCCGGCGCCGGCATCGTGGGGCTGGCCCTCGGCTTCGCGTTCCAGGACATCGCGGCCAACTTTATCGCGGGCGTGCTCATGGCCGTCCGCAACCCGTTCGTGGTGGGCGAGATCATCGAGACGAACGGGTTCACGGGCCCGGTCCGCGAGATCTCGCTGCGCTCGACGATCCTCGACACGTTTCAGGGGCAGAAGGTGATCCTGCCCAACTCGAAGGTCTATGGCGACGCCATCGTCAACTACTCGGCGCGGGCCGAGCGACGGGTGGACCTGACGTGCGGCGTCGGCTACGGCGACGACTTGGAGCACGCCCAGCAGGTTGCCGTCCGAGCCGTCGAGGGGCTCAAGGTGCGCCAGCGTGCCAAGCCGGTCCAGCTCTACTACACCGAGTTCGGCGACTCGTCAATCAACTTCGTCATCCGCTTCTGGGTCGACTTCGCGCGCCAGACCGACTTCCTCGACGCGCAGAGCGAGGCGATCAAGGCCATCAAGGTCGCCTTCGACCAGGCCGGCGTCACGATCCCGTTCCCGATCCGGACGCTCGACTTCGACCCGAACGGCGGCGTCGCTCTGCGGGCCGCGCTCAAGGGCACCGGCGACGGGCTCGGCGGCGAGGCGTAAAGCGGGAGTGACCGAGTCGTCGCTGCACGCAGCGACGACTCGGTTGCCGAAGCAGCGACGACTCAGTTCCAGGGGAGCTCGACCATCACGTCCTCGTGGAGCGCGGCGCGGACGTAGCCGAGCAGGGCCTGGCGGCCGGGTCCGTAGCGGTGGATCCGGTCCGGGTCCGTCTTCATGCGGACGCGGCAGACCGGGAGCCCCGGGATCACGACGACCCCGTCGACCATCGCCTGGCCCGCGCCGTCCTCCGTCGTCGTGATGCGGAGGAACTCGTTCGTGGGATCGGTAAACCCGAGCCCGCTGAAGTCGGAGGGGAGCGGGTGGTTCGAGAGGGCCATGGTAGAGATCAGGAGGGGCCCCTCCTGTATCGGACGTCCGCTCGCGCGGTTAAGCGGGATCGGTGAGAAAACTAGAGGGCCGGTCCGTCCTCCCGTCCACCGGATCCCCCGGCGGGGCCAGCGGCGACGTCCGCCTCGGCGCGGGCCGCTGGAGGCCGACCGCTCTGCACGACGCCCCCCTGCGATCTCCGCGTCGCGGCTCCCACTCACGAGGCCACGAGGCGATAGCTCGATCTCGTGGAATCCCCGACCTGTAACGCATCGAGTAACGGCCCGACGGGTACTCGCGGAGCCGTCATCGGGACCCCTCCCGCTCCGGCTCGAAGTGGGCGCGGAGCCAGCCGTCCTCGACGCGGGCGTCGGCCAGCCGGTAGTAGGCGAGGAACGCCGGCAACGTCACGTTGCGCCGCTGGTTGGCGATCTGGACCACCAAGTCGTCCCCGAACTGCTCGGCCTCGACGTCGCCCGGCGCGGCGCCGGGCACGCGGAGCGAGACGGTGTAGGCGTCGCCCTCGTTCTCGACCTTGTACGACGGCTCCGAGTGGTAGACGGCGGCCGGGTCGCGGTCGGCGTAGAGCCCCTCGGCGATCTGGGACAGGAGCTCGAGCCCGAACACCTCCTCCCCGAGGTGGGGCACGGTCAAGACCGGGAGCGGCGCGAACGACCGCTCGATCTCGTCGAGGTAGCCGGCCTGCGCCTGGACGTACTTCGCCATGACGCCGCCGGCGTCGTCGGCCGGGATCACGCGGTTGACGACGGCCGCGTCGACGCCGTAGCCGTAGAGCTGGAGGTAGGTGTAGGCCCGCTTGGCCTCCTGGATCACCATCCGCTCCGGGTTCATCACCAGCCGGGCCGACGTCACGGCCCGGTCCTGCAACACCTCCTGGACCTCGCCGAGCTTGCCGAACAGCCGGTCGAGCTCCTCGTAGCCCCGGTCCAGCGGCACGCCCGTCGTCTTGCGGACGGCGAAGCCGACGGTCTTGATCGCCGTCTTTTGCAAGGGGAACGCTTTCTGGAGCCACCACTGGGTGACCTGGGGCAACGTCAGCAGCGTCAGCGTCTCGCCGGTCGGCGCGGCGTCGAGCACGATCACGTCGTAGTCGCCGGACCGGTAGAACTCGTCGAGCCACAGCAGCGCCGAGCCCTCGCCCATCCCGGGCAGGGCCGCCAGCTCCTCGGCCGCGATGGCGTCGGCGCCCTGGAACCGGAGGACGGCGCGGACCAGCTCGCGCATGTTGCCCCAGTACTTCCGCATCGAGTAGTACAGGTCGACCTCCATCGCGTCCAGGTTCGGCGCGAGCTGGCGGGGCTCCGGCCCGAGCGGACGGTCGACGGCGTCGGCGAGCGAGTGGGCGGGGTCGGTGGACAGGACCAACGTCCGCTGGCCACGGTCGGCGCAGGCCAAGGCCGTCGCCGCGGCGCACGTCGTCTTGCCGACGCCGCCTTTGCCGGTGAACAGGAGGACGCGGGGCATGGGCGGGTGAGGGGTGAGGAGCGACGGGTGAAGGGCGACCGACGACGCGCCGTTCCGGCCGGCGACGCCCTTCACCCGATCCCCTCTGATACCACGTCGGGTCGATCTGTCACGGCCTGGCTCCTCTCTTTTTGAGTCGTCCCCGCGAAGGCGCTGACAAGGGGTGGCTTTCACAATCGGGCACCGTCTCCCCTAGAGCGTCGTCCCCGCGAAGGCGGGGACCCAGAGTCCCGGGACGCCCCCCATGGCAAGCGCCCGCACGACGGAGGGGGGCCCAAGACGGGGCTCTCTGCGCGTCGTGGATCTCCGCGCTCGTCACCCTGGATCCCCGCGTTCGCGGGAACGACGGGAGCGTGGGTGGAGAGGCTCGAATCGCGGCCTCGTGTGAAAGCCACTTCCTGTTAGGACGGCTGATGCTATGACTTGACGGACGGAACAGCGGGCGCGGGTCTGCCAGTCGGAGAGGTCACTACACGCCTCCGCGGCTCACTGCGCCCGCTTCTATGACGGCCGTCACGTCCAAAGCTACCCTGCCAGACCTGCCTTTCGCGGACCCCGCGCTCGCCATCTACACCCTCGTCGACGACCTCTACCACGACCTCATCCCCAAGCACGTCCGCCTGCGACCCGGCCATGACCGCATGGCACTCACATCGAGCCGATGGCGAAGGCGGCCTCGGAGTTGCCGCGATAGGTGCGTGCGGCGACGAGCGCGACGGTCAGGACCTCGGCGTCGGAGACGGCTCGGTCGTTGGGCTCACGGTGGTGGATCGAGCAGAGGAAGTCGTCAACGAGGCAGTACGTTGCCGTGACCTGGTGGTCCATCGAGCTGGGGCTGTCGTGAGCAGGAGGTTCTCCTGAACTGCGACGCCCCGCCCGTGGACGCCAGGCATAGGACAAACTTGGGTTAGGTAATGTCGGCCACCCAGAGCGAGTCCAACCGCTCGTACGAAGTCGTACGGGGGTGGTCGCGGATAAGGACGAAGGAGACCTGACCGAGGAGAATCGGCGACGCCCGCCCCGCCATCTCTGGAGCTACCGGTACTCCGGGTTTTCAAAGCCGGAGCGGGCGCCGTCGCTCCAGGCGCTCTTCTGGTTTCCGTAGGCCGGGACGCCGCCGGCGTCCTTCAGGAGCCGGGCGAGGTGGAGCAGGTTCCAGGCCATGAACGTGGTGTTCCGCTTGGTGAAGTCGTTGTCGAGCCCCGCGCGTGACCCGTCCTCGCGCTCGTCGCCGTAGCTCGGACCCGGACCGGCCTCCCCGATCCACCCGGCGTCGGCCTGGGGCGGGACGGTGTAGCCAAGGTGCTGGAGGCCGTAGAGGACCCCTTGCGCGACGTGCTTGATGCCGTCCTCGTTACCCGTCACGATGCAGCCGCCCACCTTGCCGTAGTAGACGTACTGGCCCTGCTCGTTGAGCATCCCGCTCATGGCGTACAGCCGCTCGATGAGCCGCGAGCACACCGACGAGCGCTCACCGAGCCAGATTGGCGTGCCGATCACCAGGATGTCGGCGGCCTGGACCTTCTCGTAGAGCGCCGGCCAGTCGTCGCGATCAGCCCCGTGCTCGGTCATGTCGGGCTGGACGCCGGGCGCGAGGTCGAGGTCGACCGCCCGGACGGTCTCGACGGCGACGCCTTGCTCTTCCCAGATGCCGACGGGGACCTGAAGCAACAGGTCCGTGTGGGAGTCGGCAGGCGACGGCTTGAGCGTGCAGTTGACGACCAACGCCGAGAGGTCGCTGTAGTCGGCGGGCGGAGTCCGGGACATGAGCGTGGGGTCGGGTGGAACGAGGCTCCCACAATCGTGACGCGGCACGAGAGATCCGCCCCGAGACGAGTCGTTATCAGTTCGTGACAACTTTATGAGAATCAAGGGGGTGGAAGGTGACCGCTTCATCCCCACCCCCATGCGCACTCCCCGCCCCCTGCGAGCGTTCCTCGCCCTTCTCACTCTCACTTCCGTCGCCGCCGTCTCCGGCTGCGACAGCGACAGCGACGACCCCGGCAGCGACACCGACCTCCGCCAGGGTGCCGTCTTCAGCATGTCCAACGCTCGGGAGGGGAACTCCATCGCCGCGTTCAGCCGCGACGCGAACGGCATGCTCACGCTCGTGGACCGCTTCGAGACCGGCGGCACCGGGTCGGGCAGCTTCGAGGACACCGCCAACGGGCTCGTGCTCGGCAGCGACCAGGGCGAGTCCTCGCCCAACAACCACATCGACGCCGCCACCCTCCTCTTCGCCACCAACGCGGGCAGCAACTCCCTGACCACCTTCCGCGTCGAGGCCGGCGGCCTGGAGCGTCTGTCGGTGACGAGCACGGGCGGCGAGAAGCCCGTCAGCGTGACCGTCAACCGGGGCATCCTCTACGTGCTCCACTCGGGTGAGACCGAGGACGACCTGTTCGATGCCAACGGTGACTTTATCGCCCCCAACTGCACCACGGGCGGGATGCCGTCCATCACCGGCTTCCGCGTCACGGCAGCCGGCGCCCTCACGGCCATCCCGAACTCGACGCGCCAACTCTCCGGCGACGCCTTCTCGGGCTGTGCCCAGGTGTCGTTCAACCCGGCCGGAACGGTCTTGGTGGTGACCGAGCGGACGGCCGTCGACCCGCCGTCGAGCAACAACATGATGCCCGCCGGCGACGAGGGGCTGATCGTGACGTTCGCGGTGAGCGCCGACGGCACGCTGGGCGAGAAGAGGCTCTTCGATGCGACCGGGCAGGGACCGTTCGGCTTCACGTTCACCAAGGACGGCGACGTGCTCGTGACGGAGCAGTTCGACGGGCCGATGGGTCCGAGGCTGGGCGCCGCCTCCGGGTACACCCTCGGCAGCGACGGCGTGCTCAATGCGTCCGGCGGCTCGGTCGACAACGGCGGCACGGACACGTGCTGGATCGTGGTCGCCGACGACGGCCAGACGGCCTTCGCAGCCAGCTTTTTTGACCCCTCGCCCCGCCTGTCGAGCTACCGCGTGGCCGGCAACGGTGCGCTGAGCATCATCGACGCAGACGCCGTCGTCCCTCCGATGCAGGGCGTAGCAGACCTCGCGCTGAGCGGCGACAGCCGGTTCCTCTACAACGTCAACGCCCTGAGCGGCATGGTGACGGGCTACCGCGTCGGCTCCGGCGGGGGCCTGACGCAAATCCAGATGGTGCAGGCGCACCCGCCGAGCATGGCCCGCGGCGTCAACCAGGCCGGCGTGCTCGGCTTGGCAGCGCTCTAGGTCCGCCCCTCTCCGAGGCCGGCGGCATACGTGTCGTCGGCCTCGGGCTTCCTGGGCTGCACCGGCGGCCCGCCCCCGCGCTCCGGCGCACTTCCCTACACCCACCCACTCGTATGAGATTCTCACTCTTGACCCTCGGCGTCGCCCTCGTCCTCAGCGGCTGCACAAACACCCGCACCATGGAGATGCCGGACATGGAGATGCCGGACATGGAGACGCCGGACATGGAAATGCCGGACATGGAAATACCGGACAACGTCGACCTCCGCCAAGCGGCCGTCTTCAGCATGTCCAACCACCGCGACGGCAATGCGATCGCCGCGTTCAGTCGCGACGCGAACGGCATGCTCTCGCTCGTGGACCGCTTCGACACCGGCGGGACCGGCTCCGGCAGCTTCGAGGACGTCGCCAACGCGCTCGTGCTCGGCAGCGATCAGGGTGAGTCCTCGCCCAACAACCACATCGAGACCGGCAACTGGCTCTACGCGGCGAACGCGGGCAGCAACTCCGTCACCGTCTTCCGTGTCGAGGCCGACGGCTTGGACCGCATATCCGTCACCGCCTCCGGCGGCGAAAAACCCGTCAGCGTCACCGTCAACGGGGGGATGCTCTACGTGCTCCACTCGGGTGAGACCGAGGACGACCTGTTCGACGAGAACATGGAGTTCATCGCGCCCAACTGCACGACGGGTGGGATGCCCTCGATCACCGGTTTTCGGGTCTCTGCTTCTGGTGAGCTCACGCCCATTCCGAACTCGACGCGCCAGCTTTCCGGCGACGCCTTCTCCGGCTGCGCCCAGGTGTCGTTCAACCCCTCGGGCGCCGTACTCGTCGTGACCGAGCGGACGGCCGTCGACCCGCCGTCGAGCAACAACATGATGCCCGCCGGCGACGAGGGGCTGATCGTGACGTTCGCGATGAACGCCGACGGCACACCGGGTGAGAAGCGCATGGTGAGCTCCACCGGCCAGGGGCCGTTCGGGTTCACGTTCACCAAGTCCGGCAACCTCCTCGTGACGGAGCAGTTCGACGGGCCGGTGGGTCCGAGGAAGGGCGCCGCCTCCGGCTATACGGTCGGCGCGAACGGCGCGCTGAGTGCCTCCGGGGGCGACGTCGAGAACGGCGGCACGGACACGTGCTGGATCGTCGCCACGGACGACGGCCAGATCGCCTTCGCGGCCAGCTTCTTCGACCCCACCCCTCGGATTTCGAGCTACCGCGTGGCCGGCAACGGAGCGCTGAGCCTCATCGACGCCGAGGCGGCCGTGCCCTCTATGCAGGGCGTAGCGGACATCGCGCTGAGCGGCGACAGCCGGTTCCTCTACAACGTCAACGCCTTGAACGGCATGGTGACGGGCTACCGTGTCGGCGGCAACGGGAGCCTGACGATGATGCAGACCATCGCGGCGCACGCGCCGAGCATGGCCCGCGGCGTCAACCAGGCCGGCATCTTCGGACTGGCAGCACGCTAGCCACGACAGACCGTTCGGTCGCAGAGAGGCCGGTGGCGTTCGCGTTGCCGGCCTCTCCCTGTGTCGGGTGGACACGCCACGCGGTGCGACCGCACGGCCCCTTCGGCGGGGCAGACGCGACTACCGCGGGCTCGCGTGCGTCTCCTCGTTGCTCAGTGCCCGCCGGCCTGAATGGGCGAGGTCCATCCCCGGATCGTCGTCGTCTTTGGCTGTGTCGCAGGTGCGGCTGTAGAGGCGCATCAGTGGGGTCGCGGTCAAGCCCTGCGCCACCACCGAGGCGGCCACCAGCAGCAGGGCCACCGCGAACACCGTCTCACGTCCCGTCTCGCGCAGCGCGTGGGCGGCGTAGAACGTCGCCGCGACGCCGATGGGGCCGAACCAGCCCACGAACAAGGCGTCGCCTACGCTGCGGAGCGGCGTGACCCACCGGTGGATCGCGAGAACGACCGGGAGCCGCCGCAGAACCAGCACCGCCAGCGCCAGCGCGACGCCGTGCCACCCGAGCGCGGCCCACGCCGCCCACGGCAGCACCATCCCGATCAGGGTGAACACCGGCAGCGAAAAGAAGAGGTCCACCGTCGCGGCGACCGTGCCCGCGTCCTCGCGCTCCGACAACGGCACCACCCGGCCGAAGGCCACTCCGGCCACGAACACCGCCAGCAGGCCGTCGCTGCCCACCAGGCGCACAGACCCCAGGGTGAGCAGCGCCAGCGAGACGACGATGGCGAGGTAGCCCGCGCGCTCGATCAGCATCCGGCGCTCGGCGAACACCAGCAGGTGCGCCGTCGCCGTGCCCAGGGCCGCCCCCATCGCGACGGCTCCGCCGACCTGCCACAGCGATTGCCCGATGAAAGCCGGGACGCCCGATTCCAAACCTGTACCTCCCACGAGCGCGATGCCCAGCAGCACGAGGGGCAGCGCCAGCCCGTCGTTGAGGCCGGCTTCGGCGGTGATGAGGCACGGGATGCGGCCGGGCAGATTCCGCTCGGCGACCGTCCCCGTGACGATGCTCGACGCCACCACCGGATCGGTCGGGGTGACGACGGCGCCGATGAGGAGCGCCATCGGTGCGGGCAGGGCCAGGATCCAGGCGATCAGCAAGCTGCTCGTGAGCCACATCCCGACCATCGCACCGACCACCAGCACGGTGTGCGCCCGCCACGTCGCGCCGAAGTAGCCGCCAGGGAGACGCAGCGCCGCCCCCATCAGCCCGACGCCCACCGCTAGGCGGGTGGCCTCCTCCAACACGACCGTGCCGTCGCCCCACGCCGAGGGGTCCAGTAGCCCCAGCCCCACCGGCCCCACCGCGACGCCCAGCACGAGCGCGACCAGGACGTCCGAGACGCCGTGCTGCTTGAGCAGGTCCGAGACCGCGCTAAGCACCAGCACGAGTCCCCCAATCAGGACGAGGGCGATGTTGAGGTCGGTCACAGAAGGGAGTTGCGCGAGGCGGACGAGGCAGCCCCAGGCGGCACCGGCCGTCTGTAGGGACCGGCCGATACAGTAAGGGACATACCCGTCTGCCAAGGCTTTAATTCTTTGATGTTATGGGATCGTGACAACCTCTCCCGAGCGTGTCTGTGAGACCCCAGCCCCGTCCCCCGGTCGCGCCCCCGCGTGCTCGGCGCCATCGTCGCCGATGTGCGTACCTAGAGATCCCTACACGCCATGCCCAACGCCCTCTCCGTGCTCGTCGTCGAGGACGACCGCGACCTCGCGGAGCTCCTGGAGCACCACCTGACCGAGGCCGGGCACCGCGTCGAGGTGGTCTGGGACGGCGCGCTGGCGCTCCAGCGGGCGCTCGCCAAGCCGTTCTGCGTGGTCGTCCTCGACTGGATGCTGCCTGGGCTGACGGGCGTCGAGGTCTGCCAGAAGCTGCGCGAGGCCGGACGGACGGTGCCCATCCTGATGCTGACCGCGCGCGCCACGGAGGCCGACCGCGTGCACGGCCTCCAAATTGGCGCTGACGACTACGTGTCCAAGCCGTTTTCTGTCCCCGAGGTCTTGGCCCGCGTGGAGGCGCTGCTACGCCGCGTCGAGATGGGGCGGCCACCCGACCCCGACGAGGAGATCCGAGTGGGACCCCTGGTCGTGCTCCCTGCCCAGCGGCGCGTGCAGCTCGGCGATGCCCCTGTGGCCCTGACGCCCATGGAGTTCGACCTCCTGACGCTGCTGGCGCGGCACCCAGGGCGGGCCTTCTCGCGGAAGGAGCTCCTCAACCAGGTGTGGGGCTACCAGTTCTCTGGACACGGCCACACGGTCAACACGCACATCAACCGGCTGCGGGCTAAGATCGAGCCCGAACCGTCGGCGCCGGTCTACATCCAGACGGTCTGGGGCATGGGCTACCGCTTCGCCGACGAGGCGTAGCGCCGAACCCGCCTCTGCCCCCGTTTCTCTCGCTCGCTCGAATGTCGGTCCCTCTCCATCGCCGGTTTAGCGTCCGTCTCTCTATCGCGTTGCTGGCGCTGCTGGTGGGGCTTGGCGTAGCACTCATCGGGGTCGCGACGCGGGCCGCCGACCGCGCGACGCTGGTCGCCGACCAGGCCCTCCACCACGACCTCGCACGCGACCTCGCGCCCCAGTTTCAGCCGCACCTCGAAACGACCATCGACACGATGGCGATCCAGGACATCATCGCCGGGCTGACCCAGGTGAATCGCCGGCTCGATGTCTACCTGATCGACGCCGACGGCATGATCAAGTCGTGGTTCATGGACGCCCGCCGCCGCCCCCTGGTCAACCGCATCGACACGGCGCCGCTGGAGGCGTTCCTGGCTGGCACCGACCTTCCCGTGCTCGGCATGGACCCGGCGCGGCCGGACGAGTGGCGACCGTTCAGTGTCGCCCGGATCCGCATCATGGGCGAGGACGGCGGCTACCTCTACCTGATCTTGGAAGGCGAGCGCTACGACGACGTCGCGGGGGCGCTCCGGCAGGAGGCGCTGGTGGGAACGGTCGCGCGCGGAGTGGCGCTGTCGCTGCTGGTGGCCGCGCTGGTCGGCGGGCTGCTCTTCACCCTGCTGACGCGGCGGCTGACGCGGCTCACCGAGACCGTCGGCGCGTTCGAGCGCGGGGACTTCAGCGTTCGCGTCGACGCCTCCAGCCGCGACGAGGTGGGGGAACTGGCCGAGGCCTTCAACATGATGGCCGGGTGCATCGAGGAGCAGGTGAAGACGCTCCAGCGGACCGACGCTCTCCGGCGGGACCTGGTGGCGAACGTGAGCCACGATCTGCGGAGCCCACTGGCCTCGCTGCGGGGGTACCTCGAAACGCTCAAGATGGGCGTCCGCGATGACAGCCGGCGGGAGGACTACTTCGGTCGCGCGGTCCGGGCCTCCGAGCGGATGTCGGCATTGGTAGACGACCTGTTCGACCTGGCGAGGTTCGACGCCGCCGAGGTCCAAGTCACCGCCGAGCTGACGGCGCTCCCGGACCTCGCCTTCGACGTCACCGCCGAGTGCCGAGAACGGGCCGAGCGGTCGGAGGTCGCGCTCCGGGTAGAGGCCGAGGACGGGCTCCCCCTGGTGCGCCTCGACATCGGGCTGGCCGAGCGCGCCATCGCCAACCTGCTCGACAACGCGCTCCGCCACACGTCTCCCGGTGACTCCATCGACGTGTTCGTCCGGCGCGCCGAGGGGGACCACGTGGCGGTGTTCGTACGCGACTCGGGCGAGGGCATCGCGTCGGAGGTGATGCCCCACGTCTTCGAGCGCTTCGTCCGCGCCGACACCAGCCGCCCGGCCGACGGCAGCGCGGGCCTGGGCCTGGCCATCGTCCAACGGATCGCTCAACTCCACGGCGGTTCGGTCAGCGTCGAGAGCGTGGAGGGAGCCGGAGCAACGTTCACGCTCATCTTCCCGGTCGAGGGGCCTCCGCCGCCCGAGTCCGAGGTGTGCTAAGGGTCGACTGCCGAGCCCGAGTTGAGCATGGCGCCCGTAGCTGGCACCATGGAGGTCTAGCCGAACTGAGAGGGGACCTCGCAGGGCTGAGACGCCGTCCTCAGGCTGTCTCCTACCCGTCGCCTCGCGCTCGCTCGATGATCTCGTCGGCCGTCAGGCCGCCCCGGTTGTTCGGGTTGCGGGTCGTCGTCGGCGCGTTCGGGTCGGAGGGCGACGGCGCGGGCTCGGCGCGGCCACGGTCCGGGTCGGAGCGCCGGCCGTCGGGGCTCCACCCGATCCGCCGCGTGGCCGGCGGCGGCGAGCGGAGGTCGGGCCGGTCCTCGAGCGGCCGCTCGACATCGGGCACGTCGATGGGAGCCGGCTCGTAGGGGTCCTCGCCATACGACCACTCGTAGTCCTCCGCCGTCATGTCATAGACGTCCGGGTCGTCGACCAAGAGCGAGTCGCCGTCGGGGTCGAAGTCGAGGGCCTGGTAGCGGCCGGGCGGCGGCGGGAAGGCCACGTCCGGGAGCCGGTCCTGGACGCGGACCAAAAAGTCGCCGACGACCGGGAGCGCCGTCCGCGAGCCCTCGCCGGTGGCCTTCGAGCGGAACGTGACGCGCTGGTCGTTGAACCCAACCCAGGCGCCGACGGCCAGCCCGGGACGCATGGCGATAAACCAGCCGTCGGCATAGTCCTGCGACGTGCCGGTCTTGCCGGCCAGGTCGCCGGTCGCGCCGAGCTCGCGGAGCGCCCGGCCGGTCCCCCGGTCGACGACGGCCCGCAGCATGTCGAGCAGGTTGCGGGCGTCGCGGCGCGTGAGCGCCTGGGCCCCGTTCCCCCCGAACGAGTCGAGGACGGTCCCCGACGCCGTCTCGACGCGCGTGATGAGGCGGGGCCGGCGACGGAGCCCGTCGTTGGCGATGGTGGCGTAGGCCGAGACCATCTCCAGGAGCGTCACCGGGCTCGTCCCCAGGCCGATGGACGGGACCACGTCGAGGTCGCTCGTGACGCCCATCCGCTGGGCCACGAGGGCGACCCGGTGCGGCCCGACCTCGTGCGTCAGCCGGGCCGTCACGTTGTTCTTCGAGAAGGCGAGCGCGTCGGTGAGCGTGCCCTCCGACGACCCGCCGGACGGGGCCCAGACGGTCCCGTCGCTCATCTCGATCTCGACCGCGCCGCCCTCGATCTCGTCGTCGGGCCCGTAGCCGCGCTGGAGCGCGCCGGCGAACACGAACGCCTTGAACGTCGAGCCGGGCTGGCGGAGCGCGACGCCCGCGTGGTCGTACTCGTCGACGGCGAAGTCGCGGGACCCGACGTAGGCGCGGACGGCGCCCGTCTCGGGCTGAACGGCGACGAGCGCCGCCTCGACCCGGCGGACCGACCGGGCGACGGAGTCGACGAGCGCCGCGTCGTCGCGGGCGGCGGCCAGGGCCGCGTCGGCGTCCAAGCCGCCGTCGACGGCGCGGGCGTAGGTGGCCGTCTGGCGCAGCGCCGCGTCGAGGGCAGCCCGGGGGACGCCGCGGCCCCACTGCCCGTCGGCGGTCCGCTGCAAGCGCGCGGCGCGGTCGGCGACGGCGGCCTCGGCCTGGCGCTGCATCGTCAGGTCCAGCGTCGTCCGCACGACGAGGCCGTCGCGGTCGATGTCGTAGCCGCGCGGCTGGGCCCAGGCTTCGAGCTCGCGGCGGACGGCGGCCGTAAAGTGGGGCGCCGCGCTGTAGGTCGACGGCTGGGGCGTCAACGTGACGCCGAGCCCTTCGGCCTGGAACGCCGCTGCCTCCGCGGGTGAGATCGCGCCCTGCTCGGCCATCAGCCGGAGCACCAGGTCACGCCGGACCGTCGCCGCCTCGGGGTGGCGGACCGGGTTGAACTGGTTCGGCCCCTTCAGCATCGCCACCAGCACCGCCGCCTGCGGAACGGTCAGGTCCGGCGCGTGCGTGCCGAAGTAGGTCCGCGCGGCCATCTCGACGCCGTGGGCGTTGTAGAGGAACGGGACCGTGTTGAGGTAGGCCTCCAGGATTTCGCGCTTGGTGTGGTCGCGTTCGATGGCCCGCGCTGCCAACGCCTCCTTCGTCTTGCGCTCGACCGTCCCGGCCGTGCCGATCTCGTCCGGGAACAGGTTCCGCGCGAGTTGCTGAGTGATCGTCGATCCGCCCTGGCGGTCGCCCCTCGCTGTGTTCCAAATGGCCGCCGCGCTCCGCCGGACGTCGACGCCGCTGTGCCGGTAGAACGCCCGGTCCTCGGTCGCGATGAGCGCGTGGACGAGGTGGACGGGGATCGAGTCGAGCGGGACCCACTCGCGGAAGGCCGGCTCGAACTGGGTCAGCCGCTCGCCCCGGACGTCGACCACGACGGTCGGCTGGGACCGCGTGGCTCGGGCGAGCGCGTAGGCGTCGGGCGTGTCCGGCAACAGTGACCACGCATACCCCGCGAGCGCGAGCCCGGCCAGCGCCACGCCGCCCGCGGCCATCGCCAGCGGCACGCCGAGGGCCACAGACAGCCGCCGGCCCCACGACGCCTCGCCGTCGGTGACGGCCCGCCAGTAGCGCGTGAACGGGTTCCGCGACGGCACCGCGACGGGCGCTCGGCGCGGGGCGGGGCGGGCGATGGTGGGGCGGAGGTCCAGCGGAGTCGGGCGAGGCGTCGTCGGCATGAACGTACCAGATCCAATCCCGTGCCACGCCGCCGCCGGGGCCGCGGCGTTACGACGACGCCCCTCGCCCTGGATGTAGGGACGACCCGGCGGGTCGCCCCTACGGAACGGGGGGTGCCTTAGTCGCCCAGCGCGACGGGCCGGTCGCGGCGGGCCGCCTCCGTCTCGGCCAGCGCCTTCGCCGTCTCGACCAGGCGGACGAACTCGGCGCGGTCGCCGTGGGCGTCGCTGCCACGGGCGTTGCGAGCGAGCGCGAGCGCGTGGTCCCACGAGGCGCCCGGCGCGTACTCGCTCTCACGGAGCAGCAGCGCCGCCTCGGTCACGGCCACGGCCCACCGCGTCGCCTCCGACGCCCGCGCCAGCGGCACCGACCGCCCGGCCACCGGCACGTCCAGGCGGACGCTCTCGTCGGCGAACGTGCCGGCGCCGGTCGCCGGCTTGTAGCGGAGCTTGACCGTCAGCCACTCGCCGCTGTCGGCGGCGTCGGTGAGGGCGGGCGTCGTCTGGTACTTGAGCCCGTCGACGCCGGCCGTCGGCACCTCGACGCCGGCCGGGACGACCTCGTAGAGCGCCGTCACGGTGTGGCCCGCGCCGAGCTCGCCGGCGTCCTTCCGGTCGTCGTTGAAGTCCTCGTTCGCCAGCGCCCGGTTCTCGTAGCCGACCAACCGGTAGCCGGCCACGCGCGCCGGGTTGAACTCGACCTGGACCTTGACGTCCTTCGCAATCGCGAACAGCGTCCCCCCGAACTCCCGCACGAACACCCGCTCGGCCTCGCGGATGCCGTCGATGTAGGCGTAGTTGCCGTTGCCGTGGTCGGCGAGCGTCTCCATCTTCGAGTCCTGGAGGTTGCCCGTGCCGAAGCCGAGCACGCTCAGGAAGACGCCGCTCTCGCGCTCCTCCTCGACCAGCCGCTGCATCTCGGCGTCGGACGAGACGCCCACGTTGAAGTCGCCGTCGGTCGCCAGGATCACGCGGTTGGTCGCTCTCGGGTCGAAGTGCTCGCGAGCCGTGGCGTACGCCAGGCGGAGCCCCTCGGCGCCGGCCGTCGAGCCGCCCGCCTGGAGGCCGTCGAGGGCTTCCAAGATCCGCCCCTTCTCCCGGCCCGATGTCGGCGGGAGGACGGTGCCGGAGGCGCCGGCGTAGACGACGAGGGCGACGTGGTCGTCGGGCCGCATCTCTCTCACGAGCAGGCGGAACGCGCGCTGCAACAGCGGCAGCTTGTCCGGCGCCTGCATCGAGCCCGACACGTCGATCAGGAAGACGAGGTTGGCCGGCGGCAGGTCCTCGGTCTCGATGCGGCGGCCCTGGAGCCCGATCCGCACCAGCTTGTGGGCCGGCGCCCACGGGGCCTCGGTGACCTCGGTCGAGACGGCGAACGGGTGGCGCCCGTCGCCCGGCCCCTCAAGGCCGTAGTCGAAGCTGTTGACGAACTCCTCGACGCGGACGGCATCGACCGGCGGCAGGCGGTCGTTCTCCAAGAAGCGGCGGGTGTTGGCGTAGCTCGCCCGGTCGACGTCGATGGAGAACGTCGACAGCGGCGCGTCGAGGGCCGTCTTGAAGCCGACCTCGTCGATGGGCGCGTAGCCCTCGCGGTCCGTCGGCGGCGCGTAGGGGAGGCCGGGGCGACCGCTCGAATAGGAGAACGCGGAGGCGTCTCTGGCCGCGGGGGCCGGGGACGGCGCGATCCCCGGCGTCCGCGTGACCTGGCCGCGGACGCGGACGGCGGCGGCGTCGCGCGACATCATCGGCTGCTCGGACTCGACCACGACCTCCTCCAGTTCCGGCGCCGCGTCGAGGGCCACGTCGAGCGTCGCCGCCGTCCCCGGCGTCACGCGCACCGTCCGCACCACGGCCTGGTAGCCGACGGCGCGGATCGTCACGCGGTGGAGCCCATCTGGGACGTCCGCCAGCCGGAAG
This sequence comes from Rubrivirga sp., assembly GCF_965213695.1. Classification (GTDB taxonomy): domain Bacteria; phylum Bacteroidota; class Rhodothermia; order Rhodothermales; family Rubricoccaceae; genus Rubrivirga. Next base: position 4,056,098 of record NZ_OZ243912.1, read on the forward strand.
CGGCCGTCGGTGTCGGTGGCCACGCCGAGCCCGAGGAACGGGATCTCGACGGCCGCCCCGACGACCGGGTCCCCGGTGGTGGCGTCGGTGACAGTCCCGGCGAGAGCGCCGTCGGCGGCGGGTGCGGCGGCGAGGGTGGCCACGGAGGCGACCAGAACGACGAGGGCGAGCAGACGAGAGGCCATGGGAGCGGGCGATGGGGAGCGGTGTCGTCTCAACGGGCGCGGCCGGCGTCTCGCGCCTTCCCCCATTCAGACACCCCTCAGCCGCGTCCGTTGCCTGCCACGTCACATCCGCTTGGTGCCTCCCGGTTAACTCGGCACGGAGACGCCTGTCGTCCTGAGGGGAGCGAAGAGCCTGCCCCCGCGAAGGCGGGGGATCTCAGCACGAACCTCAACGCCTCTCGGTGCCACCTGAAGCTGCCCGACGGTACGGCGCCGAGATCCTTCGCAAGCTCAGGATGACAGGACCCTTTTCTGCCTTAGCTCAGGTTGACCTTGCGGATGAACCGCCGCACGGCGACCGTCGACGCCACAAACCCGAGGAGCAGCCCGAGCCCGACGAGCGCCGCCACGGTCAGCAGCGGCGTCCCGCCGGGCCACCCAACGGCCTGGCTCCCCGCGTCGGCCGAGCGGATAAAACGGAGGAACAGGTCGTAGAGCCCCCACAGCACCAACCCGGCCACGAGCCCGGCCACGAGCCCCTGGATCACGCCCTCGATCAGGAAGGGACGGCGGATAAAGGCGTTCGTCGCCCCGACCAGCTTCATCGTCCGGATCAGCATCCGCCGGGCGTAGATCGACAGCCGCACCGTGTTGCCAACGAGCAGCAGCGCGGCCACCACGACCAGCAGCGCCACGGCCAGCCCGACGCCCGAGAACACGCGCAAGTTGCGCTCGACGGCCTCGACGGACGCCCGGTCGTAGGCCACCTCGTCGACGCCCGTCCACCCGTCGACGGCCTCGGCGAACGCGGCCAGCGAGTCCGGCGACGCCGCCGACCCGCCCAGGCGGACGCGGTAGCTCGCCGGCAAGAACTGGGCGTCGTCGTACAGATCCGCCTCCTCGCCGAACGCCTCGCGGAAGATCTCGGCCGCCTCCTCGTGCGACACGTAGTGCACCGAGTCGACGCCGACGACGCTCCGCAGGCGGTCGCCGATCCGGGCGCTCGCCTCGGCCGAGGCCGTGTCGTCCAGGAACACCTCGACCTCGGACGCCCGCTGGCGGAGCACCTCGGCCACGTTCTGGCCCTGCCACCCGAGCAGGGCGAAGATCCCGATCAGGACGAGCGCGATGGCGAGCGCCACGACGCTCGTCGCGGCGGCCAGCTTGGCCCGCCGGAAGCCGGCGAGCCCCTCGAGGAGCGTGTAGGAGAGGGCCACGGGGCGCGTCGGGGGGAGACGCCCGAAGGTAGCGCTGGGCCACCCGCCTCCACACGCGAGCGCCGGACGGCCCCGGGCCGTCGCGTCCTCCCCCGCGATGGATCTGGCAGCACGCGCTCGCCCGGCCGGGCGGGGCACGCGTGCGAGCCGAACGGGAGGGGCGCCAGCGACCCCTTGCGAGCGTGCCAGGGACAGCATCGACAGCCGGCGGGAGCCCTAAAAAAGAGAGCGCCCGACGGAAAACCGTCGGACGCTCAAGTCGGGGAGCTCGCCCTGGAGGGCGGGGCTGGGCGTGCTCGACCCGATGCCCCAAGGTACCTCTGTGCTCAGAGGCCGTCAAGAACGTTGCGCGAAGCCGCAGGACAGGCCGGAGAGCGCCCGATCCCTAGACCTGGCTCATGGCCGTGCGCAAGCGGTTGCGGGCCCGGTCGCGCTCGGCTTCGAGGGCGGCCCGCTCCTCAGGCGTCTGCGCGGCGCTGAGCCGCTCGGCCGCCCGCTCCTCGGCCGCCCGGGCCCGCTCGACGTCGATGTCGCCGGCCGGCTCGGCGGTCTCGGCCAGCATGATCACATGGTTGTCGAGGACCTCGACGAAGCCACCGGACGTCGCGAACGAGACGCGCTCGCCATCGAGCGTCGTCACGGTGACGGTGCCGACCTGGGTGGCCGCGAGCATCGGCGCGTGGCCGCGGAGCACCTCGAAGGAGCCCTCGACGCCGGGCGCGCGGAAGGCGCGGGCCTCGCCGCGATAGGCGGCCCGGTCCGGGGAGACGATCTCGACGAGCAGGGAGTCAGCCATGGGTCAGGGCAAGGGGCATGGGAAAAGGGGCAGGGGGCGAAAGGCAGGACTCGTGCCCCATGCCTCTTGCCCCATGCCTGGCGCGCAGCGCCTACGCCTCGGCCAGCATCTTCTCGCCGGCCTCGATGACCTCCTCGATGGCGCCCCGGTACAGGAACGCGCCCTCGGGCAGGTGGTCGAGCTCGCCGTCCAAGATCATCTTGAAGCCGCGGACGGTGTCGTCCACCTTGACGTACTTGCCGGGCGTGCCCGTGAACTGCTCAGCGACGAAGAACGGCTGCGACATAAACCGCTGGACGCGCCGGGCCCGGTTGACGACCTGCTTGTCCTCGTCCGACAGCTCGTCCAAGCCCAGGATCGCGATGATGTCCTGCAACTCCTTGTCGCGCTGGAGAAGCTCCATCGTGTCCTGTGCCACGCGGTAGTGCTCCTCGCCGACGACCTCCTCGGTCAGGATCCGCGACGTCGAGTCGAGCGGATCGATGGCCGGGTAGATGCCGAGCGACGCGATGGCGCGCGAGAGCACCGTCGTGGCGTCGAGGTGGGCGAAGGTCGTGGCCGGGGCCGGGTCCGTGAGGTCGTCGGCGGGGACGTAGACGGCCTGGACCGACGTGATGGCGCCGGCCTTGGTCGACGTGATCCGCTCCTGCATCCCGCCCATCTCGGTCGCCAGCGTCGGCTGGTAGCCGACGGCCGAGGGCATCCGCCCCAACAGCGCCGAGACCTCAGAGCCGGCTTGGGTAAACCGGAAGATGTTGTCGACGAAGAACAGGACGTCGGTGCCGCCGAGGTCGCGGAAGTACTCGGCGAGCGTGAGGCCGGAGAGGGCCACGCGAGCCCGCGCGCCGGGCGGCTCGTTCATCTGGCCGAACACGAACGACGCCTGGCTTTCCTTCAGGAGCTCCATGTCGACCTTCGACAAATCCCAGCCGCCCTCCTCCATCGAGTGCATGAAGGCGTCGCCGTACTTCATGATGCCCGACTCGAGCATCTCGCGCATCAGGTCGTTGCCCTCGCGCGTCCGCTCGCCGACGCCGGCGAAGACCGAGAACCCCTCGTGGCCCTTGGCGATGTTGTTGATGAGCTCCTGGATGAGGACCGTCTTGCCGACGCCGGCCCCGCCGAACAGGCCGATCTTACCGCCGCGCGCGTAGGGCTGGATGAGGTCGATGACCTTGATCCCGGTCTCGAGCACCTCGATGGAGGTCGCGAGCTGGTCGTAGCTCGGCGGCTCGGCGTGGATCGGACGGTACTCGCTCACGTTCGGCTTGGGTAGCCCGTCGATGGGCTCGCCGACGACGTTGAACAGCCGCCCGCGGACCTCGACGCCGACCGGCATCGCGATCGGCCGGCCCGTGTTGACGACGGTCGTCCCGCGCTGGAGCCCGTCGGTCGAGTCCATCGAGATGGTCCGGACGCGGTTCTCGCCCAAGTGCTGCTGGACCTCGAGGACGAGCGTCGGGTCGTCGCCGCGGTCGATCTCGAGGGCGTCGTAGATCTCGGGGACGGCGTCGGCCGGGAACTCGCAGTCGACGACCGGGCCGATGACCTGCAAGACGTCGCCGGTCGTGGTGCCGATGGCGGGCGGGACGGTTTCCATGGTGGGTGCGTGTCGGGGCGTGTTCGAGGAAGCTACCGTCGGCCCCCGCGCGCGCCCGTGAACGGAGGGCGCCCCGGCGTCGAAGGTTCTGGGAAGGCGTGCCTCCGATCAGTCTGTCCGGTCTCGCACTCGCCGGACAGCCCGTTCCGCAACTTCTAGCGCGACCTCGAGCACCTCTTCGGCAACTTCAACCGCGTCCGTCTCTCCTGGGAGAAAGGCTCCGCTGTACGTCCACGGACCCTTAGAACCGGGAAGTGCCGTCAAGCGGACCCCCGAGGCACCGACAGTCCCCCTGTACGTCACCGGCACGCTGACCGACGGATCGACCGCCAGAGCACTCAGAGTTCCAGTCCACACGAACGCCCTCCATAATCCGGCGTCCAGCACCTCTAGCGCCTGCTCGCCCTTTCTGTCCTGATCGGACGAGTCCGTTGCAACGATTTCCTCTTCGTAGGAACCGAACGACGAGGCCATTTCTGCAAGGCGAGACCGCGTCGTCTCGAAGAGTGGACTCAGAAACTTTCGGAATAGCAGCCCGCGCTTTTCCTGACTGACTTCTCCCGACGGCATGGTCACCACCTCTCTGTTCAGAAGAGCGGCACGGCGAGAGAAAGCGTCCGGGTCGGGCTCCCCCCGGAGCGCTCGGAGGTACAGCTCCATCGTCTCCGACAGCTCCTCGGCGACGAACGCGACGATCAACTCGTCGTCGCCCGCTCCCGCAGCGGTGAGCGCGGCGTAGTAGATCGACCGGCGCTCCTGGCGGAGGACGGCGGGCACGTAGCCCTCCCGCATCAACAGGAGGTTCGTCAGCATGCGGGCCGTGCGACCGTTGCCGTCCGGGAACGGGTGGATCTCGACGAACCGGTGGTGGAAGACGGCCAGGCGGGCGACCGGGTGGAGCGCCGAAGCCTCGTCTCCGGCCACCCACCCGAGCAGGTCGGCCATGCGGCCCGGCACCTCGATGGGCGGAGCGTAATAGTGGGTCTCCCCGGTCGGGGTGCGGACGTTGTTCGGGAGCTCTTTGAAGTCGCCCCCCCGCATCGTCCGTCGCACGCGGTCCCCGCTCGACGTCTCCGCCTCGACCTCGTAGGTCTCGTCCATCAGCCGGAAGTGGATCTCCTTGATGAGGTCCAATCGGATCGGCTCGTCGGTGCGGACCAGGCTCTCGATGTGCTCGATGACCTCGCGGTGACGCTTGATGTCGAGCGAGTCCTTGAGCGGCTTTCCATGCGCGGTGAGCCCTTCGAGCAAGAGGATCCGCGTCTCGCTGTAGGTCAGCGAGTTGCCCTCGATGGCGTTCGAGTGGTACGTCCACTCCAAGCGGAGCCGCTGCATGGCGCGGCCCGCGTCGGTGGGGTCGAGCGGGCGCATCGCGTCGATCTCGTCGCGGAGCGCGTTGACCCGGGCGAGGAGCGCGTCGAGGTCAGTCGGGAGGGCCATCGGGTTCAGCGGATTCAGCGGGTCCAAGATGCGGCCTCCCACTCGAAGAAACCCGCCCGACCTGCCCGACTCGCGAAACCCGCGCGTCCCTAATAATGCCGGTACCCGCCGGCCCGGAGCGGGACGCGGTTGCCGTCCGGCAGGCGGAGCACGACGCCCTCGTCCGGCTCCACGATCTGGCCGACGACGGCGTAGGTGTCGGCGGCCAGCTTGGGCGCGTCGGCCTCGGGGAGGGTGAACAGGAGCTCGTAGTCCTCGCCGCCGTAGAGCACGAACGCCTCGGGCCGCTGGTCGAACCGCTGGGCCGCGAGCGCCGTCTGGACGTGGACCGGCAACAGCCCCCCGTCGATCACCGCGCCGACCGTCCCGGCCTGGCTGAGGTGGTGGGCCTCCGACGCCAGCCCGTCCGACACGTCGATGAGCGCGCTCGGGCGGACGCCCGCCTGGGCCCACGCCTCGACGCGGTCCATCCGGGCCTGCGGCATCAGCTGGCGCTCAACGACGTAGGCGAACTCGATGAGGTCGGGCTGCGAGGTGGCCGCGCCGTCGCCCTCGGCGTCCGCCTCCATCGTCTCCTTTCCAGAGAACAGCACCTGCAAGCCGGCCGCCGCGCTGCCCAGGTCGCCCGTCACACAGAGCAGGTCGCCGGGCCGGGCGCCGCGCCGGTAGACGACGGCCTCCTCGTCGGCCTCGCCGATGACCGTCACCGTGACCGTCAGCCGGGCCGAGGCCGTCACGTCGCCGCCGACGACGGCGAGGCCGTAGCGCTCGCACGCCTGGGCGATGCCGGCGTAGAGCGTCTCGGCGCCCTCGACGGACAGGTTGTTGGGCAGGCCGAGGGCGACCGTCGCGAACCGGGGCCGCGCGTTCATCGCCGCCACGTCGCTGACGCTCGTCGCGATGGCCTTCCAGCCGAGCGCCCGCAGCGGCACGTAGGTCCGGTCGAAGTGGACGCCCTCGACGAGGGCGTCGGTCGTGACCACGTGGACGCGGCGCGGACCGTCGGAGCCGGCGCTGCCGACGCGGTAGACGGCCGCGTCGTCGCCGATGCCGGCGATCAGGTCGCGGGCGCTGGCGGCGTCGCCGAGCGCGGCCTCCATCCGGTCGATCAGGCCGAACTCGCCGACCTCGGAGACGGGCGTAAACGGCACGGCGCCATCGGGCGCGTCCTCGTCGGAGTCGGTCGGGAGGTCGGCGTCGGACATAGCGGAGAGGCGGTCGGGGCGGGCTCCAACGGTACCGAGCGCCCGGCGTGCCGCCTCCGCGCCGTCTTCAGCGCCTCTCCGCTTGGGCCAGCGGCGTTCGTTCGATGCGGACGATGGCCGTCGGCGACGACCGCGCCAGCACGTCGTCGTAGATCAGCACGACCTCCTGGCCCGTCGCCCGCTCGACGGCGTAGACCGTCACCACGCCCCGGCCACGGACGACCGTGCTGCTCTCGCCGTTCGACAGCCCGACCAGCGAGGCGTCGTAGTCGACCGAGCGGACGTCGTAGCCGTCGGGGACCTCGACGCGGTACTCGTACGGGACCTCGTCGGGCTCGGCGGTGGGGAGGAGCGTGCTGCCGTAGCCGCCGCACCCGGCGAGGACGAGGGCGAGGACGGCGAGCGCGGAGCGGACGGGCATGGCGAGTGGAGGACGTGGGCTCTTCAGGCCGCCGCTCCGCCGGCTCGCGTCACGGCAGCGTCAGCGAGCCCTGGAACGCCGGGCGGCTCGCGCCGGTCACGGCCGGCAGCCCGGTGCGGACGCCGTTGGCCCACTCGTGCGCCAGCAGCGCGAACAGGACGGCCTCCTTGGCGTCCGGGTCGAGCCCGTATGCCGCCGTCGTTTCGAGCGGGACCGGGGCGAGCGCCTCAGCCAGCCTCCCCATGAGCGTCGGGTTGTGGACGCCGCCGCCGCTCGCGATCACGCGCGCTGGCGCTGGGTCCACGAACCGGCGGACCGCCTCGGCGACGGACCGGGCCGTGACTGCCGCCGCCGTCGCCAGCAGGTCGGCCGGGGACGACGGGCCTCGGCCGACGAGCCAGTCCACGAACGGCGCCCCGAAGTCCTCCCGCCCGGTCGACTTGGGCGGCGCGGCCCGGAAGAACGGCGCCGCGAGCACGTCGTCGACGAGCGCGTTGTCCGGCGTGCCCTGGGCGGCGAGCGCGCCGGACTCGTCGTAGGGCCGGCCGGTCAGGCGGAGCGCGAGCGCGTCCAGCACCATGTTGGCCGGGCCCGTGTCGAAGGCCGAGCGCGGCGGGCCGCCGGGCGGCAGGACGGTCAGATTCGCGATGCCGCCCAGGTTGAGCAGGACTCGCGTCTCGTCGGCGTGGGCGAACAGGGCCCCGTCGAGGGTCGGCGCGAGCGGGGCGCCCTGGCCGCCGAGCGCGACATCGCCCGCGCGGAAGTCGGCCACGACGGGAGTGCCGAGGCGGGCCGCGAGCACGGCCGGGGACCCGACCTGCAACGTCGACCGGGTGGGGGCACCAGCGACCTCCTCGGCGACGGGCACGTGCTGGACCGTCTGCCCGTGGCTCCCGACCAGGTCGAGCGCGCCGGGCCCGAGCCCCGCCGCGTCGAGGGCCGCCAGAGCCACGTCCGCGAACACGTCGCCCAGGCGGGCGTGGAGCTGGCTCACCAGGCGGACGTTGGACGTGGCCACCTCGGCACACGCCGCCAACGCCGCCCGGAGCTCGGCGTCGTACGGCCGGCTCACGAAGCCAAGCGTCTCCAGCCGGAGGGCCGCCCCGGACCCGTCGAGGCGGACGACGGCCGCGTCGACGCCGTCGAGCGACGTCCCGCTCATCAGGCCGGCCACGACGCGCGGGCCGGGACAGAGGAGACGCTCCAGCGGATGGCTCATCCGCCGCGCTGGCGGAGCTCGGCCGCGCGTTCGAGCAGGGCGTCGGCCTGGTCGGGCTGGCGGGCCGCCAGCGTCTCGTAGACGATGGCCGCCTCGACGTACTGGTGCTGGGCGACGTAGATCTTGGCCAGCGTCTCCGACGCCATGTCGTTGACGTCGCCGTGGTCGAGCGAGACCTCGGGGCCGCGGTAGTTCGGGTCCGGCCGGATGCGGGGGGCGTCCTCGAGCTGGGCGATCAGCGCGTCGAGCTCGTCGGCGACGGAGCGGTCGCCGGGCGGCTCGGCCGACGGCGGCGCGGCGAACTCGTCGACGACGGCGTCGAGATCGGCGAAGGGGTCTCCGCTGGAGGGGGGCGGGACGTCGGGCGGCGGCGCGGACGGCTCCTCCGGGGGGACGATGTCGGGCTCGGCGTAGGTGCCCGGCGGCGGTGTCGGCACGTCGGCCTCGTCCACCACGTCCCACCCGGCGTCGGGGCCGTCGGTCGCCTCGGCCGGCGCGAGCGGGGGCAGGTCGCCCTCCGGCCGGACGACGGCGGCCAGGCCCGTCTCGTCGTCCCAGTCCGCCGCGACCGGCGACCCCGGCGCCGGATCGGCTGGCGCCTCCGACGTCGGCTCGGGTCCGGGCGGATCGGGCGCGCCGGCGGGGCCGGTCGAGGGCGGAGCGCCGGGGAGGCCGGCGACGTCCGAGAACACGAGGTCCGACGCATCGAGCGTCTGCGGTTCCTCTGGCAGGGACGGCGGCTCGTCCGTCGGCGGCTCGGCGGGCGGCGCGGGGGCACCGAAGTGGAGCAGCGGGCCGTCGTCGTCCTCGTCGTCGAACGGCTCGCGCGACGTGTCGGCGGCCTGGATCGCGTCGAGGGCCGTGAGGTCCGGGGCGGGCACACCGCCCGTCGAGCCCAGGATCTCGGCGAGCAACGCCTCCGCGTCGTCGTCCATCGGCACGTCCGTCGCCTCGGCGTGCTCGGCGGCCGGGGCCGGGACGGCGGGCGGGAGGCCGACCGGGGCCTCGGCGGCGACACGCGCCGCCAGCAGCCGCTCGCGCTCGCGGTGGACGAGCGGGCTCCGCGGGACGAGCGCCGCCGCGCGGCCCCACGACACGAGCGCGTCGTCGATCTGGCCGGCCGCTTCGAGCGCCGTCGCCCGGAGCACATGCGCCGCGGCGTAGGTCGGCGCCTCGGCAACGAGGGCGCCCAGCCGCTCGGCGGCCTCCGCCGGCCGGCCCTCGGCGAGCAGGCGGGCGGCGCCCAGGAGGACGGGCTCGGGGGGAGGCGGGACGGGCGAGGACATGGGCGGCCGGGCGGTCCCGCAAGCTACGCCGTCGGCGCCGGCCCCTACGCGAGCGGCGTGTCGGCGGCGTACGCCTCGAGCTGCTCGCGGTAGGCCTGGAGGAAGCTGGCGGCCATCGCCCCGTCGATGATCCGGTGGTCGTAGCTCAGCGAGACGTACATCATGTGGCGGATGGCGATGACGTCGCCGGCCTCGGTCTCGACCACGACCGGCCGCTTGACGATGGCGCCGGGCGACAGGATGGCCGTCTGGGGCTGGTTGATGATCGGCGTGCCCATCAGGCTGCCCAGGCTGCCCACGTTCGTCACGGTGAACGTGCCGCCCTGGAGCTCGTCCGGCTGGAGCTTCTTCGTCCGCGTCCGCTGGGCGAGGTCGGCGACGGTGTGGGCCAGGCCCGTCAGGTTCTGCTGGCCCGCGTTGCGGACGACCGGGACCAGCAACCCCTTGGTCCCGAGCGCGACGGCGATCCCGATGTGGTAGTCCTTCTTGATGAGCACGCGCGTGCCCTCGACGGAGGCGTTGAGCAGCGGGTGCTCGCGGAGCGGCTCGATGGCGGCCTCGATGAAGTACGGCGTGTACGTCAGCTTGACGCCCTCGCGCGCCTGGAAGTCCTTCTTGTGCGCCTCGCGGTGGCGGACGAGCCCGGTCACGTCGACCTCGGCGAAGCTGGTCACGTGGGCGCTCGTGTCCTTCGACCGCCGCATGTGCTCGGCGATGAGCTGGCGCATCCGGTCCATCTCGACGACTTCGACGCGGTCGCTCGCCGCGTCGCCCGAGACGGCCGGTGCCGGCGTCGCCTTCGGGGCCGGGGCCGAGGTCTGGCGCGCGGCCGGGGCGACGGGCGGCGCGGCCGGGGCGGCGTCCTCCGCGGCGGTCTCGGCGCCGTAGCTCTTCGACTGGGGGGCCGGCGCGGCGGACGGCTGGGCCGGGGCCTGGCCCCGCGCGTCGAGGTAGGCCATCACGTCGGCCTTCGAGACGCGGCCGTCGGAGCCGGTGCCCTCGATGGACTGGAGCTCGGAGAGCGCCACCCCCTCGGCTTGGGCGATGGACCGGACGAGCGGCGAGTAGAAGTTGCCGGCCTCGTCGCGGCGCGGGATCGGCCCGGCCGGGCCGGCGTCGCCGGCGGTCGCCGCCGCGGCGGCCTCGGCCCCAGCAGCCTCGCGGACGGCGGGCGCGGCGCTCGCCGTGGCGTCGCCGCCTGCGGCGTCTCCCTCAGAGACGTGGGCGGAGTAGCTCTTCTCATAGGGTTCGGGCTCGTGGGCCCCGGCCGGGCTCGGCGCGCCTCCCGCGGCCTCGGCCCCGTCGCCGCCCGACGGCGCGGGCTCGGCGACCGCCCCGGCCGCGCCGATCACGGCGATGGGCGTCCCGACGTCGACGGTCTCCCCTTCCTCGACCAGGATCTCCAGGAGCGTCCCGGCCTCGGGGCTGGGCACCTCGGAGTCGACCTTGTCGGTCGAGATCTCCAGGAGCGTCTCGTCCTGCTCGACCGTGTCGCCGACGGCCTTCTTCCACTCCAGGACCGTCCCCTCCATCACGCTCTCGCCCATCTTGGGCATGACCACCTCGGTCCGCGCGCCGCCGCCGGAGGGGGCCGGGACGTCGGTGGCCGACGGCGCCGCGGGCGTCTCGGCCGGGGCCTCGGCGCCGTCGCCGCCCGCGTCGGCCGGGCGGATGACGGGCGCGGCCGGCTTGGCTTCGGGCTCCGTCTCGGGCTCGACCTCGGCGAGCGCGCCGGCCTCGGGCTCCGCGGCCGGCGGTGCGGACGCGGGCGCCGACGTGGCCTCGGCCGTCACGTCCGTCTCGATCACGGCAATCGGCGTCCCGACGTCGACCGTGTCGTTTTCCTCGACCAGGATCTCCACGATCCGGCCCGCCTCGGGACTGGGGACCTCGGAGTCGACCTTGTCGGTCGAGATCTCCAGGAGCGTCTCGTCCTGCTCGACCGTGTCGCCGACGGCCTTCTTCCACTCCAGGACCGTCCCCTCCATCACACTCTCGCCCATCTTGGGCATCACAACGTCGACACGGGCCATGGGGGGAGCGCCGGAGCGCGGCTGGAGGCAGGAGGGGCCGGGCAAGATACCCCGCCCCCAACGCCGCTCCGGCCGGAACCGCTCCCGAGAACCGGGTGAAGATGGGGGCCCACTTCGCTCGCGGGAACGGAAAAATGGGAGGAGGAACCCTGACGCACTGACGCTGGGAACGGGCAGAGGGCCGCAGGTGGACGGATCCCTCACCGCTCACGCCTCACCGCTCCCGCCTCACCGCTCCCGCCTCACTGCTCACGCCAGCCGGAACAGCTCGATGCCCTCGGCCCGCCCGCGCAGCGGGACTGACCCCAGCGGCTCGGCCTCGAACCGGCCCGGGGGCAGGCGTCGCCACACGGCGTCGCTCGCGAGCACCTGGGCCTCGAGCTCCTTGTTGAGCCCCTCGACGCGCGAGGCCACGTTGACCACGTCGCCGGTCACCTTGTACTCCTTGTGCTGGGCCGAGCCGACCGTCCCGGCCACGACGTCGCCGGCGTGGAGCCCGATCCCGACGCGCGTCGCCCGGAGCTGGCCCGCGGCCACCTCGCCCTCGACGCGGGCCACGATGTCGAGCGCGGCCTCGACGGCGTTCGTGCAGTCGTCGGGCGTCGAGAGCGGGGCGCCGAAGATGGCCATGAACCCGTCGCCCAACAGTTGGTGGACGATCCCGCCGCGCGAGGTGACCGCGTCGATGGTGAGCCCGAAAAAGCGGTTGAGGAACTCGACGACGGCCTCGGGCTCGGACCCCTCCGCGAACGTCGTGAACCCGCGGACGTCGAGGAACATGACGCACACGGCGATCCGGCGGACGGGCGGGTCGGCCTCGTGCCGGAGCAATTCGTCGACGACGGCCGGGGCCGTGTGGCGGCCGAACAGGTTGAGGATCCGGCTCCGCTCGGCCTCGCGCTGGGCCGCGTCCAACGTCTGGGCCGACTGCATCGCCAGGATCGTCAGGAGCCGGGCGTCGCCCTCGGAGAAGGTCCCGCCGTCGCGCTTGTTGTACAGCGTGAGGACGCCCAGGAAGCGGGCATTCGCGATGAGCGGCGCGCACAGGACCGTCTCGACCGAGTCGTCCCAGTCGAACGACGCGAACGGCGCCTCGGCGTGGGGCGCGTCGAGCCGGAGCGTCCGCCGGTGGAGCCCCATCCAGCCGAGCAGGGCCTCGTCCGGGCGGAACGCCGAGCCCGGCCCGACGGCCGTCCGCACGAACGTCTCGCCGGAGGTGCCCGAGTGGGAGTTGACGAGGGTCACCACGCCCTGCGCGGCGCCGATGGCCCGGAGCGACCGGCGGACGAGCGCGTGGACGGCCGCGTCGAGGTCGCGGGCGCTCCCGATGGCGACGGCCACCTCGTTGAGCAGCGCGAGCTCGTCGACGGAGCGCCGCAGCCGGTCGATCTCGGAGAGCGAGGGCGAGGCCAGAGCAGGTGGAGGCGGGGAACCGGAGGATACCCGGCAGGCGGCGCCCGCGCTACCGGCCCGTCGCCGCCGCCGGGATCTCCAGCATCGTCCGCAGGCCGGGCCGCGCCGCGCCGACGCGACGCGCCGTGTTGACGACGGCGGCGACCGTCGCCGTGTCGCCGAACGTGCCGCCCTCGACCACGACCGTCATCGGCGGGTCGCCCGCGATCACGACGCGGTCCTCGTCGGGCGCCCCGACGGCCATCGTCAGCGTGAGAGAGGCCCGAAGCTCGCCGCCCACGCGGACCGTCGCCGTCTGGTGGATGCCGGCCACGTCGCCAGCCGTGACCGTCACGTGCTCGGTCTCGTGGTCCGACATCGCCATCTGGGGCCCGAACGTCTCGGCGATCTCCGCGTCGTCCCAGCCCAGCCCGGCCGCCAGCGCCTTCGCCGACTCGACCATCCCGATGTGGCCGAACCCGCCGGCCGCTTGGCGCTCGCGGAACGCGGCCTCCGACAAACCGGCGCCCACCTTCTTCTGCAACGGCCCGCGGCGGCGCCCCGCGTCGACCGACCGCGACACGTCGACGCGGTCGACGCGGGCCACGACGCCGGTCAGCACGACCGGGAGCAGGTCCATCACGAAGCCCGGGTTCACGCCCGTGCCGACGACGACGACGCCCGCCTCCCGGGCCGCCGCGTCGATCCGGTCCGAGAATCCGGGGTCCCGGTCGAACGGCCAGAACAGCTCTTCGGACGACGACACCACGTGGGCGCCGGCGGCGACGCACGCGGTCAGTTGGTTCTCGATCTGGTCGAGGAACGAGGCCGTCGTGTGGAGCACCACGTCGGGCGCCCACTCGGCCAGCGCCGTCACGTCGTCGGCCACCTCGACGCCGAGGGCGTCGCGGCCCAGCACCTCGCCCAGGTCGCGGCCCACGCGGTCGGGGTCGAGGTCGAGCGCGCCGACGAGCGTGTGGCCGTGGTCGAGGGCGAGGCGGGCGCACGCCTGGCCGATGGGACCGAGGCCGAACTGGACGAGGCGGAGGGACATGAGGGGGTCGGGGGGGGCGACCGGGAAGCTCGCCAGAGCCAGTGGGACGGCGGCAGGCCGGCACAAAAAAACCGTCGCCCCGAGACTTGGTCTCGGGGCGACGGGATCGGGCGCCGCTTCCCTGGCAAGGCGGGCGTCCGAGATCGGAGCGTCCCCACGTTCGGTGGGGAGAGATCTAACCCGGCCGACCGCCGCAGGTTGTCCGTCGCCAACGCCGCCGACGCCGCCCGCGCGACGCGCCTCTTGTCTCCCAACGACTTGCGCCGACTCGACCGACACACCCGGACGCCCTCGTCCGGCCTGGTCCTACAGCCCGAGCGCGTCGTCGAGGCGCTCCAGGAACGTGTCGACCATCCGGGCCATCTCGACGTGGACAAGCGGGGCGAGGACGGGCCGGAGGAACCCGGGCGCTGGGATCTCCAGCGTCGCCTCCATCTCGAGCGTCCCGTCGGTCCCGCCGTCGGCGGCGGGCGCGAGCGCGCACCGGCCCTCGAACCGGGCCGTGCCGACGCCCTCGACCGGCGTCCACGTGAGGACACGGGCGTCGGCGTCGGCGGCGTAGCGGCAGGCGTAGACCGTGCGGACCTTCCGGCCCGGCGGGCCGAGCGGCTCCAGCTCCCAGCGGAACGCCGTCGGCCCGGCGGCCGGGTACGGCTCGACGGCCTCGACGTGGGGGAACAGCGGGCCCCACCGGAGCACGTCTTCGAGGAACGCCCAGGCGTGGTCCGGCGAGGCCGACAAGTGGCGGGCCCGCTCGATCCGGGCGTGGGCGTCGATCACGCGGCCACCGGGACGTCGGCACCGAGATGGGCGAGCGCGGACCGGAAGATGCGGGCGCCGTCGGCCGTGCCCAGGACCGACTCGACGCACCGCTCGGGGTGCGGCATCATCCCGACCACGTTGCCCTGGGCATTGCGGATGCCGGCAATATCGCGGGCCGAGCCGTTGGGGCTGCCGCCCGGCGTGCCGTCGGCACCGACGTAGCGGAACACGACGCGGTCCCCGGCCTCCAGCTCGTCCAGTGTCTCGTCGCTCGCCGTGAAGTTGCCCTCGCCGTGCGCCACCGGCACCGTCAGGACCTCGCCCTCCGCCAGCGCCGACGTGAACGGGGTCGCCGTCGACTCGACCCGCAGGCGGACGTCGCGGCAGGCGAACCGCAGGCTCGCGTTGCGCAAGAGGGCGCCCGGAAGCAGCCCGGCCTCGCACAGCACCTGGAACCCGTTGCACACGCCGAGGACCAGCCCGCCCGTCGCCGCGAACCGGACCACGTCGCGCATGACGGGCGAGAACCGGGCGATGGCCCCGGCCCGGAGGTAGTCGCCGTACGAGAACCCGCCGGGCACGACCACCAGGTCGGCCTCGCCGACGGACCCCTCCTTGTGCCACACGAACCGGGCGTCCTGCCCCAGCACGTGCCCGAAGGCGTGGTACACGTCGTGGTCGCAGTTGGACCCGGGGAAGACGAGGACGGCGACCGTGGCCATAGGGGAACGAGGAACGGGGAAGGCGGAAGGAGGAAGGCCGAACCCGCGACATCTCCCGGACGGCCCCCTCCATGCAAACGCTAATCTAGGGGCTCGGCGGGTTGTCGCTGCCGAGACGTTTCGCCCCGGCCCCTTCCTCGTTCCTGTGATCCCCAGGGAGCTGTTCCGCAAGATCCGCCACGTCGAGGTCCGCACGCGCGGGCTGGTGGACGACGTGTTCGGGGGCGAGTACCACTCGGCGTTCAAGGGCCGCGGCATCGAGTTCGCCGAGGTCCGCCCGTACCAGATCGGCGACGACGTGCGGACGATCGACTGGAACGTGTCGGCGCGGACGGGCGAGCCCTACGTCAAGCTGTTCGAGGAGGAGCGCGAGCAGACGCTGCTCCTCGTCGTCGACGTGTCGGGGTCGGAGGACTTCGGGAGCGCGCGCGCCAAGCGGGACCTGGCCGCCGAGGTCTGCGCCGTGCTCGGGTTCTCGGCCCTGCGGAATAGCGACAAGGTGGGGTTGGTGTTGTTCACCGACCGCGTCGAGCGGTTCGTCCGGCCCAAGAAGGGGAAGCGCCACATCTTGCGGCTGCTCCGCGACCTGTACGCCCACCAACCGCTGGCGACCGGGACCGACCTGGGCGTGGCCCTCGACCACGTGCTGCGCGTTCAGCGCCGCCGCGCCATCGTGATCCTGGTCAGCGACTTCTTGGTCCCGACGGCTGCCCACGAGACGCTGGCGCGGACGTTGCGCGTGGTCTCGCAGAAGCACGACCTCGTGGCCGTCCGCCTGGTCGACCCGCGCGAGGAGGCGCTGCCGGCCGTCGGCCTGCTGCGCGTGGTCGATGCCGAGACCGGGCGCGAGGCGCTGGTGGACACGTCGAGCGCCACCGTCCGCGCCGCCTTCGCCGACCGGGCGAGCTACCGTGCCGCCCGCGCCGAGGCCACGCTCCAGCGCGCCCGCGTCGACCACGTCACGCTGCGGACGGACCAGGACTACGTCGAGCCGCTGGCGTCGTTTTTCCGGCACCGGGTGCGGCGATGAAGGGGACGGGGAACGGGGGACGGGGAACGGGCGGACATCGCCGACAGAGTCCGTGGGGTTCGCCCAGGGCACGAACTCGGCGCGTCACGGTGGCTCGTGGGGCGGTCCGGCTCGCGCTCGCCGTTTTCTGTTTCCTCTTTCCTCTTTCCTCGACGGCCCAGACGGCGCGGCTGACGGTGCTCGCGGACTCGGTCTCGGCCGGGACGCCGTTCGAGGTGGCCGTGACGGTGACGCACGGGCCGGGCCGCCAGGTCACGTTCCCCGCCGTGCCGCCCGGCGCGCCCGAGACCGCGACGCTCGCGCTGGGCGACGCCCAAGCGCTCGCCGTCCGCCGGCTCCCGCCGTCTGTCCGCGGCAGCGCCCGCGTCGACAGCGCCGTCTACCGCGTCGTCGTGTTCACGGCCGACTCGGCGCGCGTCGGTCCGGTCGCGGTCCGGGTGGCCGAGCCCGGGAGCGTGGGGACGGTCTCGACGGGGAGCGCGCTCGTGCCTGTCCGGTCGGTGCTGCGGGGCGAGGCCGAGCCGTACGAGCCGGCGCCCATCGGCCCAGTGGAAGCGTTCCCGAGCGCGGCGCCGCTGTGGACGGCCCTCGCTCTGCTGGCGGCGCTCATGGCGGGCGGCGCGGTGTGGGGGCTCCGCCACACGCTCCGACGGCCCGAGGCCCGCGTCGTCGTCGGCCCGTACGCCGCAGCGACGGCCCGGCTCGACGCGCTCGACCGCGAGGCGCCGGCGGAGGGAGCGGCGCCCGAGACTATCGAGACGCACGTGGTGGCCGTGCGCGACGCGCTCCGCGGCTACCTCGCCGACCGACTGGGCGTGCCCGCCCGTGAGGCCACGAGCCAAGAGATTCTCGACCGCCTCGACGCCGACGCCCGCGTCTCGGACGAGGCCACCGACGCCGTCCGCCACGCCCTGCGGCCCGCCGACCTCGTGGCCTTCGCCCGGGTCCGCCCCGCGCCCGACGCCGTCGCCCGGCTCCGCGCCGCCACGCGAGCGGCCGTCGACGCGGTGGAAGGCGGTGTTGGGGATGGGGAACGGGAAATGGGGAACGGGCAGAGTTCGACCGCCGAGGCGGACGCCCTCCCCCCCGGCAACGCCCCCAGTCCCCAGTCCCCAGTCCCCAGTCCCTGAGCCCCCGTGCACCAGCCCGTCGGCCCGCCGTTCTCCGACACGCTCGTCCGCCGCTTGCGGGAGGCCGACCGCGTGGCCGTGCTCACCGGCGCCGGCATCTCGGCCGAGAGCGGGGTCCCCACGTTCCGCGACCCCGACGGGCTGTGGCAGCGGTTCCGCCCCGAGGAGCTGGCGAATGTCGAGGCGTTCCTGGCCAACCCGACGCTCGTGCAGGGCTGGTACGCCCACCGCCGGGCCCTGGTCGAGGACGTCGAGCCGAACGCCGGCCACCGCGCGCTCGCCGCGCTCGAGCGGTGGGTGACCGCGCGCGGCGGCGACTTCTTGCTGGCGACCCAGAACGTCGACGGGCTCCACGCCCGGGCCGGCAGCGAGCGGCTCGTCGAGCTCCACGGCTCGCTCCTCCGGTCCCATTGCATCGACTGCGCCGCCGAGGCGGACGAGTCGGCCGACGCCCGGGGCCCGCTGACGTGCCAGGCCTGCGGCGGGCTCGTCCGCCCCGACGTGGTGTGGTTCGGCGAGCAGCTCCCCGAGGCCGCCTTCGCCCAAGCCGAGCAGGCCGCAGCGCTGGCCGACGTGTACCTCTCGGTCGGCACGAGCGCGGTCGTGTACCCGGCGGCCGGCCTGCCCCTCCTCGCCCGCCAGGCCGGCGCCTACGTGGCCGAGGTCAACCCCACGCCGAGCGACATCGCGGGCCGCGTGAGCGAGCAGGTCCGGGGGACGGCGGGGGAGGTGCTGCCGGCGCTCGTCGCTGCGCTCGGCGGGGCATCAGGAATCAGGGGCCAGGAATCAGGAGGGAACGATGGGTGACGAGCGAACGCGACCGATCAAGCGGTACACGGACCTCACGGTCTGGCAGTCCGCCATGGACTTCACCGACGCGATCTACGGGGCGTCTGCCACCTTTCCAAAGCATGAGGCGTTCGGGCTCACCTCCCAGATCCGCCGCGCTGCGGTTTCGATCCCCTCGAACATCGCAGAGGGGTGGGGTCGGGCCCAGACCGGCGAGTACCCCAGGGCGAGCGCATGCCACTGATCTCCGGCCCGGACCCCCAGTCCGAGCGCCCATCGCTCCGCTCAGCGGGCGCTCAGACTGTCCCCCTTCAAGGGGGACAGCTTTCCGAGCCTGGGAGCGGAGCGACCGGCCGGAAAGCGGGGGGTCTGGGTCTAGCATGCGCTCGCCCTGGTGAGTACCTCCAGTTTCTCCGCTACGCACGCGGGTCGCTCTACGAAATCGAGACCCAACTCCGCATCGCAGCCCGACGCGGCTACATCGACCCCGACGCCGTTCCGGCTTTGCTGAATCAGTCAGTCCAGATCAGCAAGATGCTCTCCGGCCTGGTGAAGTCGCTCAAAGCCCGCTGATTCCTGACTCCTGATTCCCGACCCCTCATGACCTTCGCCGACCCCCTGTGGCTCCTCGCGCTCGTCGCCGTGCCGGCGCTGGCGTGGGCGCTGTGGCGGCCTCGGCGCGAGGCGCCCGGCGTCCGGTACTCGATGGCCGGTGACGCCGCCGCGCTCGGGGCCACCGGGTGGGCGCGGCTGCGGAAGCTGCCGGACGCGCTCCTGCTGGCGGCGCTCGCGCTCGGCGTGCTCGGGCTGGCGCGGCCCCAGGTGAGGGACGCGACTGTCGAGCGGTCGACCGAGGGGATCGACATCGTCCTCGCCCTCGACGTCTCGACGTCGATGACGGCCGAGGACTTCGTGCCCAACCGCTTCGAGGCGGCCAAGGCCGTCGCCGCCGAGTTCGTGCGCGGGCGCGAGTCGGACCGGATCGGGCTGGTCGTGTTCGCGGCTCAGGCCTACACCCAGGCCCCGCTGACGCTCGACTACCCGTTCCTGCTGACGATGCTCCAGGAGGTCCGGATGGGGCTCATCGAGGACGGGACGGCCATCGGGACCGCCCTCGCCACGGCGACCGCCCGGCTCCGCGACTCCCAAGCGGCGTCGAAGGTGGTCATCCTGCTCACCGACGGCCAGAACAACCGCGGGCAGGTCGACCCGCAGACGGCGGCCGAGGCGGCGGCGGCGTTGGGCGTCAAGGTCTACGCCGTCGGCGTCGGCGGCGACGGGCCGGCGCGGCGCGGGCCGTTCGGGGCGTTCGGGCCCGCGCCCGAGGTCGACGAGGGCGCGCTCCGCCAGGTGGCCGAGACGACCGGCGGCCAGTACTTCCGAGCGACCGACGCCCAAGCGCTCCGCCAGATCTACGACGCCATCTCGGAGCTCGAGCGGACCGAGATCGAGGAGACGGTCCTGCTCGACGTCGAGGAGCGCTACCCGCTCTTCCTGTGGCCCGCGCTGGCGTGCCTGCTCGCGGCCGTCGCGCTCTCGACGACCCGGCTCCGCGAGGTGCCGTAGAGGCGGAGGGTGGAAGATGGATGCGTCGGCCGCCCTTCATCCTCGACCCTCCACCAAGGCGAGCGCACTCTCCCCTGCACGTCATCCTGAGCGCAGCGAAGGATCTCGACGCCGTCGCTCCGACTCGTCGGAACCGGCGCCGACGTGCTGGAAGACCGAGTTGAGATCCTTCACGTTCGTTCAGGATGACACAAGGGGCGGATCGGTGGGTCAGAGAGAATGTGCTCGCCCTGGACTCTCCATCCTCTACTCGGTCGGCGCGGCGTAGGCCTCCCTCAGCATCGCGAGGTACTCGGCGACGGGCGGCAGGCCCACCTCGGCGCGGCGCGCGTCGAGCGTCGCGTCGTCGATGGTCGGCGAGACGACCATCTCGCCGTCGGGCCCGAACGCGGCCTGGGTGCCGTAGACCTGGGGCTCGCCGCGGCCGACCACCAGGACGCGGTCGAGGAGCATCGCGTAGCTCTGGCCCGGGAGGTCGCCGGCCCGGTACGCCGCCTCGACGAGCGGGAGCATCCGCTCCTGCGTGGCGGGGTCGGCGTGCTGGACGATCATGAACGCCGCGTTCACGCCGTCGGCGCCGACCAACTCGGGCGTCGGCCACCCGTGCGTGTCCACGATCTCGACAACGCGGGCGAGGTTGTCAGCGTCGATGGCGCTCATCTCCGAGAGGAGCGCGCGGTCGGGCTCGGCGATGCCGGCGGCGATCAGGCGCATCCGGACGTCCTGCTCGGCGGCGTAGCGCTCCAGGAGGTCGGCGCGGAGCGCGGGCTCGGCCACGTCTTGGGCGACGGCGGGGACGGTGGCGAGCAGGAGAGCGAAAGCGGCGAGGGTCTTCATGGGTCTGGGGGTGTGGGGGTTCTGTTCGTGCGGAGGAGGAATGGTCTCCTGACTCCTCATACCTCACAGGCTGAGGCGGTCGCGGAGCGCGAGAGCCCGACGGCGCGAGAACTCGACGGTCGTGCCGTCGCCGAGGCGGACGAGCAGGCCGCCGTTGAGCGCGTCGTCAACGCCGACGACGTGGGCCAAGCCGACGATCTCGGACCGGCTGGCGCGGGCAAAGTGGCCCGGGTCGAGGCGCGCTTCGAGCGCCGAGAGCGAGCGGGCGACGACCGCGTGGGCCCGTCCGCCGGGCCCGTCGAAGTGGAGTTGGGTGTAGTTGCCGACCGACTCGAACCGGCGGACGTCGCCCAGCCGGACCAGGTGCATCCGGTCGCCGTCCTTGACGAACACGCGGTCGGCTGGGCCGAGCACGCGGGGGCCGGCGTCGGACGGGGCGGGCCGAGACGCCGCCCGAGCCGCGACCCGGCCGACGGCCTCGGCCAGCCGCTCCGGGTCGACCGGCTTCAGGAGGTAATCGAGCGCGCTCACGCGGAAGGCCCGGAGCGCGTGCTCGTCGTAGGCCGTCACGAACACGACGTCGGGCACCGCGTCGAGGTCGTCGAGCAGGTCGAACCCGCTCCGGCCCGGCATCTGGACGTCGAGGAACACCACGTCGGGCGGGGCGCCGTCGGCCGCGAGCCGGTCGAGCAGGGCCTGGGCCTGGTCCGCGTCGGCCGCCTCGCCGACGACCTCGACCTCGGGGTGGGCCGCCAGCAGTGCGCGGAGCTCACGGCGGGCCAGCCGCTCGTCGTCCACCAAGAGCGCGCGGAGAGGATCAGGCATCGGTCGGGGTGGGCGAGGCGACGAGCGCGGGGAGAGTGACGGTGGCGACGGCTCGGTCGCCGTCGAGGTCGAGCGCGAGGCGGGCGTCGTCGCCGTAGAGCAGGCCCAGCCGCTCCCGAGCGTTGGCGAGCCCGGTGCCGGTCCCCTCGGGCCGAGGCCCGTCGGCGAGCGGGTTCTCGACGCGGAGCGTGAGCCGGCCGTCCTCGACCCGGGCCTCGACCGACACCTCGCCGCCCTCGCGGCACCGGGCCACGCCGTGCTTGACCGCGTTCTCGACGAGCGTCTGGACGAGGAGCGCCGGCACCGCCAGGTCGCGCGTCTCCGTGGGCACGTCGAGCCGGACGCGCAAGCGGTCCTCGAACCGGATCGCCTCGATGGCGAGCGTCGTCCGGACCAGCTCGAGCTCGTCGGCCAGCGCGTGGGTCGCCTCGCGGCCGGCGGCGAGCGTCCGGCGGAGCAGGCCCGAGAGGAGCGTGACCGCGCGGCGGGCCTCGGCGGGGTCCTCCAGGATGAGCGCGCGGACCGTGTTGAGCGCGTTGAACAGGGCGTGCGGGTTGAGCTGGTACTCGAGCGCCCGCATCCGCCCCTCGGCTAGAGTTGCCCGGAGCCGGAGCCGGTCGCGCTCGGCGTCGGACAGGCGGAGGCCAGTGACGATCAGGGCGTAGACCGCGGCCCACGCCAGGAACGCGGGGATCGTCGAGAGCACGTTGGAGAAGAACACCGCCAGCGAGGGGAACGGCTCGGGGTGCTCGGCGAGCGGGTTGATGAGCGGCTCGACCGCCATCGAGAGCGCGGTCGAGACGGCCACCGCCGCCACCGCCGCGACGACGACGGCCACGACCAGGCGCGGCGCGAGCGCCCGGAGCGGGAGGTCGAGCCACCCCCGCCGCACGGCGACGACGTGGACCGCGTGCGTCCCGCCGACGCCCAGCCCGTAGACGAGGACGAGGGAGTACACGATCGCCGCCGGCGTCAGCGTCGGCCCGATGAACCCGCCGGTGAGCGCGACTAGCAGGAGGAACGCCCCGAGGCCGAGGGCCCAGCCGGCGAGCTGGCAGATCCAGTAGAGGCGGGTGCGGGAAATCGGCATGGGGCGAGACTACCGAGCGCCCCGAATGCGGGCCGGCGGATTCGGACGAGCGGTGATGGGCGGGGACGAGTGGCCGAGCGTCGTGCCGAGCGGTGAGGCGATGCGACCTCGGCGACTCCCCCGACCCTTGGGGGCTAAGAAGGCCCAGTCCGGTTCCGACGTTTCTGGCCCCCTCACCCTGTCCCTCTCCCACAGGGAGAGGGGACGTCGTGGGCGAGGCCGCAACCGGAGACGACCGCCGGGACACCGGCGCGCGGGTCGCGGCGTTGGTAGCCTCCGCCCCATGTCCTTCCGCTCGCCCGCCGTCCTGCTGCTCGCCGCCGTGCTCGTGCCGGCCGCGCTGGCGGCGTTCGCCTACGCCGCGCGCGAGCGGGCCGATGCGCTCCGGCTGTTCTTGGGCGCCCGCGCCGACACAATGGCGACCGGGCCGATGGCGCGTCGGCGCCGGGTCCGTGCGGGGCTGATCGCGGCGTCGCTCGGGCTGGTCGGCGTCGCGCTGGCGGGGCCCCGGATCGGGACGGCGCTGCGCGAGAGCCGGCAGGAGAGCCTCGACCTGCTCATCGCCCTCGACGTGTCGGCGTCGATGCTGGCCGAGGACGTGGCGCCGTCGCGGCTGGAGCGGGCCAAGCTCGAGATCGAGCGCGTCGTCGACGCCCGCCGGGGCGACCGCGTGGGGCTCGTCGTGTTCGCGGGCGAGGCGTTCTTGCAGTGCCCGCTGACGACCGACCGCGGCGCGCTCCGCCTGTTCTTGGACGCCGCCGACCCCGAGCAGGTCGCCGTCCAAGGCACCGACTTCGCCCGGGCTCTCGCTGTCGCCGACGCGGCCTTCAACGCGGGCGACGACGACCAGGCCCGGCCCCGCGCGCTCTTGGTCGTCTCGGACGGGGAGGACCACGAGGGCGGCCTCTCGGGCGAGGCCGACGCGCTCCGCGACGACGGCGTCGAGATCCTGGCGCTCGGCGTGGGGACGGACGAGGGGGCCGCCGTCCCCGATGTCCGCCGAGGCCGCGTCGTCGGCGAGCGGCGGGACCGGCAGACGGGCGCGGCCGTCGTGACCCGGTTCGAGCCGGGCGCGCTCCGCGACCTGGCCGGGCGGGCCGGCCTGTTCCGCGTCGGGCGGACGCCGGCGGCGGGCGCGGTCAACGACGCGCTCGACGGGCTCGACCGGGCGGTCGTGGCCCAGGACGAGTTCGCGGCGTCGGCCGAGCGGTTCCAGTGGCCCCTCGCGCTGGCGCTGCTGCTGCTCGTCGCCGAGCGCCTCGTCGCCTTGCGCCCGCCCCCGCGACGCCCGATGTCGGAGAAGGCGGACGACGAGAGCGGAGAGCCCACGTCCGCCAGCCCGGCGACGCGGACGGCGTCGGTGGCCGCCGCGCTCGCGCTCGTCTTGCTCAGCGGATGCACGAACCCACTCGACGCCCTGGCTCCGGGCGCTCGCGAGGGTCGGGCTGGCGTCGCCCTGCTCGAAGACGGCGACGCGGCCGGCGCCGAGGCCCAGTTCGTCGCCGGTCTCGCCCAGCCCGAGGTGCCGCGCGACCTCCGTGCCCGGCTGTGGCACGCGCTCGGCGTGGCACGCGCGGCCCAGGACCGCTTTTCCGGCGCCGACAGCGCCTTTGCCCAAGCCCTCCCCTTCGCCGACACGCCGGACCAGCGCGCCCGCTACGCGACCGACGCCGGGACGGCTGCCTTGCTGGCCGACGACCCCGCCCGTGCCGACTCGCTCCTGCGCGTCGCCCTCTTGATCGACCCGACGCTCGACGCGGCGCGGCGGAACCAGGAGATCGCCCGGCGCCGTCTCCAGGACCCGCCCAGCCCGCCCGAGCCGACGCCGTTCGCCGAACGAGTCAAGGCCCGCGCCGACTCGCTCGTCGCCGCCCGGCAATACCGGGCCGCGCTGGACGTCATGGAGGACGGGCTCGAACGGGACTCGTCCGTCGCCGCCTACGCCGACTTTACGCAGCGCTTGGGCGGCGTCGTCCGCATCGAGGAGACCGTCTCCGACACGCCATGACCCGATTCGCTTTCCTGCTCGCGGCCGTCGCGCTCCTGGCCCAGGCCCCACCGCCGCGCGGCCCGTCCCCGGCGACCCAGTACCACCTCGGCGCCCGGGCCTTCGTGGACGGCGACAACGCGCGCGCGCTCGCCGCCGTCGAGGCCGGTCTGTCGGCGGCTCCGGACGACGCCAAGCTCCAGGCGCTCCGCGACCTCATCCAGCAGCAGCAGGACGAGCAGGACCAGCAAGACGGCGGCCAGCAGGATCAGGCCGACAACCAAGACGCGGGCGACCAGGGCGACGAAGGCGAGCAGGGAGAAGACGGCGACCGGCCGCCGGAGTCGCCCGACGAGCAAGAGGGGCCCGAGGCCGAGCAGGACCAGACGCGGACGCAGGCGCCGCGCGACCCGTCGTCCGGCGACGCGCCGCCTCCGGCCGCGGGCGAGGCCGACGAGATGACGGCGGCCCAGGCCGAGCGGATCCTGGACGCCGTCGGGGGCGAGGAGCGGCTGCTGCTCCGCGAGATCCGCCGGGCCCCGACCCAGCGCCGCCGCTCCGACAAGGACTGGTGATGCGGACGCCTCGACCCGATTCTCTGACACCCCGCCCCTGTCATCCCCGCGAAGGCGGGGATCCAGAGTGGCGAGCACCGGTGCGCCCTGACGCCCTGGATTGGCTGCGCCGTCCTCGAAGACTCGGGTCCCGCCTGCGCGGGAATGACGGCATGAGAGGGAGGAGCCAGATTGCGAAAGCCTCCCCCTGTCAGCGCCTCCGCGGGAATGACGGTGGGTCGGAACGAGGCGAGGAAGGGAGGCCGACGCTGGCGCATCATCTCGCCTCCTTCTTTGCCGTGCTGGCGCTCCTCCTCGGCCTCGCGCCGGACGCGGCGGCCCAGTCGGCCACGGCGTCGGTGTCGTCGGCGCAGGTGCGGGTGGGCGAGACGCTGACGTACACCGTGGTGCTGGACGGAGGCCGAGGGCGCCGCGTCGGCCCGCCGCTGGCGACGGGCGGGCTCCGGCTGGTCTCGCGCCAGCCCATCCTGGACGTCACGACGACGATCAACGGGCGGACCGAGCGCCGCGTCGGGTGGGCCTACCAAGCGACGCGGCCGGGGACCGGGCGGATCGGCCAGTTCCGGGCCGAGGTCGGGGGCCGGCCCGTCGTGGTGGACGCGGTGACGGTCTCGGTCCGAAGCGGGCCGCCGGCGTCGGTCGCCCCGGCGCCTGCGCCGAGCGGCGGTCGCGAGCTGTTCGT
The DNA here is from genome assembly GCF_965213695.1 of Rubrivirga sp. GTDB lineage: Bacteria > Bacteroidota > Rhodothermia > Rhodothermales > Rubricoccaceae > Rubrivirga. Next base: position 4,081,920 of record NZ_OZ243912.1, read on the forward strand.
CCGCGCCGAGCCGAGCCGGCAGACGGCCGTCGTCGGCCAGCAGGTCGTCGTCGACTACGTCCTGTACTTCGAGCCCCAGATCCAGCCGCGCCAGACGGCGCCCATCGGGACGTGGGACGCGGCCGGGGCCTGGCGCGAGGAGCTGGAGATCGCCTCGGCCTACCCCCGCCCGACGACCCTCGGCGGCCAGCCCTACGAGGCCGTCACCATCCGCCGGGTCGCCCTCTTCCCGACGCGCTCGGGCACGCTCGAGCTGGCGCCGATGCAGTTCACCATCGACCTGATGCGGACCGACCGGAGCTTCTCGAACGACCCGTTCGCCCCGTTCTTCTCGCCGTTCAGCCAGCGGTTCGAGGACCGCGAGGTGACGGCGCCTGCGGTCACGGTCGACGTCCGCCCCCTGCCCGACGGGGCGCCGCCGTCGTTCGCCGGGGCCGTCGGCCAGTTCGAGCTGTCGACGACGGTCGATCAGCGGGCGGTCGGGCCCGGCGACGCGGTCCGCATCCGGGTCGCCGTGCGCGGCGACGGCAACGTGGCCACGGTCGAGGCGCCGGTGCTCGACGTGCCGCCGGGCGTCGACGCCTACGACGCGCGCGAGGACCGCGAGCTGCTCCGGACCGGGCCCGCGTTCCGGGGCATCAAGACGTTCACCTACACGCTCGTGCCCCAGGGCGGCGGCACGTTCGACGTTCCGGCCGCGCCGTGGACCTACTTCGACCCGACCGACGGCCGCTACAAGACGCTCCGCACCGACCCGGTCACGATCACCGCCGACGGCCCCGCCCTCGCCGACGAGGCCCCCACCGACGGACCGGGCGCCCCGGCCGCCCTCATCACCGCCGCCGATTGGCGCCGCCCCGCTGGTCGGCCGACGTGGCTGTGGGCCGTGCTCGGCGGCGGGCTGGCGCTCCCCGCCGTCGCCGCGTCGCTCTTCCTGGCGGCCCGCGTCGGGCGCGAGCGGCTGGCCGCCGACACGCCCGCGAAGCGGCGACGCCGCACGAGCGCCGACGTCCGCCAGCGCCTCCAGGCTGCTCGAACGCTCGACGGGGCGCCCGCCTTCGCCGAGGTCGAGCGGGCCGTCCGCACGGTCTTGGCCGACCGTTTCGGCGTGCCTCCGACCGCCTCTGCCGATGCCGTCGGCCACGCGCTCGCGCAGGTCCCCGACGCGCTCCGCCAGCAGACGCGGGCCGTGCTCGACGCGGCAGCCCGGGGCCAGTTCGCGCCCGGCCTGGGCGGCTCGCCGAGCGCCCTCGCCGACGAGGCCGAGGCGCTGCTCGAAGCCTTCGACCGCCTGCCTCACCCTGGCGGGGGGACCGGGCGGTCGTCCGCACCCCGACGTCGGCGGCTCGCGGCGGCCCGATGATCGGTCTCGTCCTCGCCCTCGCCCTGATGCAGCCGGTGGCCGACGCCGACCGCCTGTTCGACCTCGGGCTCCGACTGGTGGCCGAGGGTGACACGGCCGGCGCCGTGGCGGCGTGGGAGGGCGCCGCGGCCGCTGGCTGGACCTCGGCCGCCGTCGAGCACAACCTCGGCACGGTCGCCTTGGCGCGTGGCGACGCGGCTCGGGCGCGGCTCCACCTCGAACGCGCCGCCCGGCTCGCTCCCCTGGACAACGCCGTCGCTCGCAACCTCGGGCTGGCGCGCGAGCGGGCCGGCGAGCCGCCTCCGTCCGCGGCCCGACGGGCGTGGGCGCGGGCCGTCGGCGTGCTGACGCCGTTCGGCGTGGTGGCGCTGGCGCTGGCCGTGTCGTTCGGGGCGCTCGGGCTGGCCGTCGCCGGGCGGCGCCGGTGGGCGGCCGGGGTCGGCGTGCTGGCGTTGGTGGCCGTCGCCGGGGCCGTCGTCGCGGTGAGCGAGGCCACGCGCCCGCTCGGCATCGTGATGGCGGACGACGCGCCCGTCGTCGAGGCCCCGTCGCCGACGGCGCCGGGCGTCGCGCGGCTCCGGGCCGGCGAGGCCGTCGAGGTGGGCGCCCCCGTCGACGGCTGGCGGCCCGTGACCGTCGGCCGCGCCGAGGGGTGGGTCCGAGCGGACGCCGTCGAACCGATCTAAGGGCACGGAGCCGTTCCGCACGACGGGCGCCGTCCCCGCGTTGTGGCCTGGACAGCGGCACCCGGCCGAGTACCTTCCCGCATGGAACCCCACGTCTACACGCGCACCGAGGACGGCCAGCGGCGCGGCTGGGTCGAGGTCGTCTGCGGGTCGATGTTCTCGGGCAAGACCGAGGAGCTGCTCCGCCGCCTCAAGCGGGCCCGGATCGCCCGCCAGCGCGTCACGCTCTTCAAGCCCGCCCTCGACACGCGCTACCACGAGACCGACGTCGTGAGCCACGACGCGACGGCGATGCCGTCGGAGGTCGTCCACTCGGCCGACCCGATCCTGCTCCTGGCCGGCGACGCCGACGTGGTGGGGATCGACGAGGCCCAGTTTTTTGGGGTCGAGCTGGTCGACGTCGTCGAGCACCTCGCGCGCGAGGGGCGCCGCGTGATCGTGGCCGGGCTAGACCAGGACTACCTCGGGCGGCCGTTCGAGCCGGTCCCCCAGCTGATGGCCGTCGCCGAGCACGTGACGAAGCTCCACGCCGTCTGCGTCCGGTGCGGGGCCCCGGCCAACCACTCCCAGCGGCTCGTGGCCGACGGGGCCCGCGTGCTCGTCGGCCAGGCCGAGGCGTACGAGCCCCGGTGCCGGCGGTGCTTCCAGCCCGAGCACGCCGCGGAGCCGCTCCCCCCGCTCGCGCGTACCGACACGCCCGACGCCCAGCCGGCCCCTCGACCGCTCGCGCTCTGACCCCATGTCCCTCGTCGCCGCCGCCACCACGTTCACGGTCCTGATGCTCCTGGCGTCGGTCGTGCTCGGGTGGATCGCGGACCTCAAGCGGGCGGGCGGGGCCGTCTCGGCGCGCGAGAGCCGGGCGGCGGCGGAGGGGACCGGGCGCGCGTTCTACACGTCGCGCGAGGCCCGGGCCGAGGCCATGCGCGAGCGGATCCGCCGCGAGCGGACGCGCCGCGAGCGGGCCCGCGCCCGGACGGCCCCGACGCCGTCGGGCCCCGAGCCCCACGCCGACCGCCCCGCCGCCCGGCCGCCGACGCCCGAGGACCTCCACCGGGCCGTGCTCGAGCTCGGCACGGGCCCGGTCACCGCCGACGACCTCCGCCGCCAGTACCGCCGGCTCGTCGTGGCCTACCACCCCGACCGCGTCGCCGGCCTCGGGGCCAAGCTCCAGCGGCTCGCCGAGGAGGAGACGAAGGCGATCAACGAGGCCTACGCCTTTTTCAAGGCCCGCCTCGGCCGCGACTGAGCCGGGCTCTGGCGATTCCGGAGGCGTGGGGCATGAGCGAAGGGGCAAGGGGATTCGGCCCCATGCCTCGTGCCCTGTCCCTCATGCCCTCCTCGCCGGTCGGGCTTCGCACAGGTTCCCGGGTCGAGGGGCGCGCGGCTCGGTATCGTCGGGTCGGTCTTCCCCCGCCCCATGGCCCGCTCCGTCCGCCCGGTCCGCGTCCGTCGGTTCGCCGCCGCGCTCCTCGACGCCACGCTCGCGCTGCTCCTCGCCTTGGCCCCGGCCGCCCTCGCGCCGGGCGTGCTGAAGGGGCGGATGTTCGGGGTCGGCCTGCTGCTCGGCGCGGGGTACCTGCTGCTCCGCGACGGCCTCCCGTACGCCGAGTGGGGCGCGCGATCGCTGGGCAAGCGGTGGATCGGGATCCGGCCGTACGCCGTGGGCGGCGAGCCGCTGACGTGGGCGCTCTCGGCGCGGCGGAACGCGACCGTCGCGGGGGCCGTCGCCGTGTGGGCGCTCCTGTACGTCGTCGGGGGGTACCGGGGGATCCCGTTCGGCGAGGTCGTGCTGGCGCTCGCCGGGCTCGTCGTCGCCGCCGAGGCGGCGCTGGTCGCCGTCGACCCGGCCGGCCGGCGGATCGGCGACCGGTGGGCCGAGACGCGAGTGATCGAGGCGCGGCATTAGCGGGCGCGTCGGGGACGGAGGACCGGGGACGGAGGACCGGGGACGGAGGACTGCACGATCAGACCGTCTCTGGTTCTGGTGGAGAGGGGGAACGAGTCTCCTGCGCGACAGGGAATCGGACGGGAGGGCTTGAGGGAGTGGAGTGGGGGCGTTCCCTTCCGTCCTCTCAACCCCTCCGGCTCAGACCGCAAGGGACCTCTCATACCCAATCCGGGTGGATTGTGTGGGGTTGGGGGTGTGAGAGGAGACCGCGTTCCACGCCCACACTCCCACACGCCCCACTCCCGACCAGCGACAGATCAACCGGACCTGGTATCAACCCCGTCCTCGGTACCCCGTCCTCGGTCCCCCGTCCCCAACGTTGGGGCAGAGACCACGTCCGTGCCTCCCGCATTCCGACGTTCCGCGTTCGTCCACCCGTTGTCCACACGGCCCGCGGCGTCTGGCCCGTGACGCTATGTTGACGGCGCCGGGCGGGACCCTCCGGCGCCCCCCGGACACGACACACGATGGCCGACACGACCCGCGCCTCCGGCGCCCGCTTTACCGTCACCGCCCGGAAGTACCGGCCGCAGACGTTCGACGACTTGGTCGCCCAGGAGCACGTCGCCGAGACGCTCCGCAACGCGATCACGCGGGACCGGCTCGCCCACGCCTACCTGTTCAGCGGCCCGCGCGGCGTGGGCAAGACGACGGCGGCGCGGATCCTGGCCAAGGCCGTCAACTGCCAGACGCCCCTCGCCGAGCGCCCCGCCGCCGAGCCGTGCCGGACGTGCGCCTCGTGCGTCGCCTTCGAGGACGGCCGCTCGCTCAACATCATCGAGATCGACGCGGCCTCGAACAACCGGGTCGAGGACATCCGCGAGCTCCGCGACACGGTCCGCGTGCCGCCGCAGGGGGCCAAGAAGAAGGTCTACATCCTGGACGAGGTCCACATGCTCTCGGCGAGCGCGTTCAACGCGCTCCTGAAGACGTTGGAGGAGCCGCCGGACTACGCCCTGTTCATCTTCGCGACGACCGAGCCCCACAAGGTGCTCCCGACGATCCTCTCGCGAACGCAGCGGTTCGACTTCCGCCGGATCGCGGTCCCCGAGATCGTCGACCGGCTGAGGGAGATCTGCACCGCCGAGGGCGTCGCGGCCGACGACGAGAGCCTGGTCCTGCTCGCGCGCAAGGGCGACGGCGCGCTCCGCGACGCGCTCTCGCTCTTCGACCAAGCCGTCTCGCTGTGCGGCGCCGACCTCGAGATCGGCCCGCTCCGCGAGGCGCTCGGCGTGGTCGACGCCGACGTCTACTTCGAGGCCACGGCCCGGGCCCAGCGCGGCGACCGCGCGGCGCTGCTGTCGCTCGTCGACCACGTGGTCCGCAGCGGCCACGACCTCAACGAGTTCGTCCTGGGCCTGGCCGACCACTTGCGGAACCTGTTGGTCGCGCGGTCGACCGGCACGGGCGACCTGATCGAGGGGACCGAGGCGACGCGCCAGCGCTACCTCGACGCCGCCGCGTCGACCGCCGAGGCGGACCTCTTGCACCTGCTGATGCTGGCGGAGACGGCCGCGACGGACTTGCGCGAGAGCCGCCAGCCCCGGCTCACGCTCGAGCTGGCGCTGCTCAAGATGGCGAGCCTGGAGCGCGCAGCCGACCTCGGCCGGCTGCTGGACCGGCTCGCGGCGCTGGAGCAGGCGGCCCGAACGGGCACCTTGCCGCCCTCCCCGCTTACCGAGGCGGCGGCTCCAGCCCGCACCAAGCCCGAGCCGCCCCCGCCCGCCCCACCGACCTCGGCGCCGACGGATTCTGTGAGTCCGCAGCCGGCCGTCGCGGGGCCGGCCGTCGGGCGCCAGAGCCCGTCGGGGAGTCCCCCTCCTGAACAGGAGGGGACAGGGGTGGTGGACCAAGGCGACCGCGTGCCCGCCGCCGAACGCTCGACTCCGCAGGCCACGTCTGCGCCGTCGGTCGCCACGGCACAGGCCTCGCCGTCGTCCGCGCCGGCCGCTCGCTTGGAGGATCGCGAAGAGCCCCCCGCGACCGCGCGGACGGCCGAGCCACCTGGGAGCTACTCGGCCCCGTCTGCCCACCGGCCCGACCCTGGCGGCGACCCTCGCCCGGAGCCGCCCCCGCCCGCCGAGGCGCCGGCCCCGCCTCGGCTCGGCCCCGACGACGACGGTGGGCAGCCGGCAGAACCGCCGCCGCCGCGACCGCCCTCGGCGCCCCCGGCCCAGGCGACTCCGAGCCCGGCCCCGCGCCCGCGCTCGGCGCTGTTCGGGAGCCCCGCCCTCAAGCGCCCGGCCGGCGGCGACGGCTCGACCGGGCCCGCCGACCTCCACGCCGGAGGCGACGGGCAGTCCGGCCCGTCGCCGGCCGTCGCGGACCCGCTCGGGCCCGCTCTCGCCCGGGTCACCGACGCGTGGCCCGCGTTTGTCGCTGCCGTCCGCGAGCACGTGGGCGTTCGGGTCGGCGCCATCGTCAAGGCCGGGACGCCGTTCCGCGTGGCGCGCGGGGCCGTCGAGGTCGGGATGAACGACGCCTTCGCGGTGACCGTCGCCTCCGACAACCAGTCCGCCTTGGCCGACGTCCTCGCCGGCGTCCTGGGCGCCGACGCCCCGCCGCTCCGCTGGGTCGAGTCGCCCCGAGAGACGGCCGAAACCGCCCGCCCCGACGACCCGTTCGAAGCGCTCAAGCAGATGCGCCAGGACCACCCGGTCGTCCGTGCCCTCTTCGAGCAGTTCGGCGCCGAGATCGTCTGGAGTTGACAGCGGTACGGGGTACTCGGTACGAGGTACACCCTCCCGTACCCCCGTACCCTGTACCTCGTACCCCCCACTGTGATGGACGGAACCCCCAACATGGCCGACCTCTTCGGCAAGATGGCCGACATGCAGCAGCGCGTGGCCGACACCCAGGCCAAGCTGGCCGAGGAGCGCGTGACGGCCGAGGCCGGCGGCGGCATGGTCACCGTCACCGCCGACGGGACCGGCCGCGTCGTCTCCCTCAAGATCGAGCCCGACGCTGTAGACCCCGACGACGTCGAGCTGCTTGAAGACCTGATCGTGGCCGGCGTCAACAAGGCCATCGAGGAGGCCGAGGCCGTCAAGGCCCGCAAGATGCAGGAGGCCGCGTCCTCGATGCTCCCGCCCGGCCTCGACCTCGGCGGCCTGGACCTGCCGAAGTTTTAAGGTCCGGCAGGTTTCGCGGGTCGAGCAGGTCCGGCGGGTTGGCGGCGCCGTCCCTCCGGGGTTGTGTGACCTACCGTTGTCTTCGGCCCATGCGACGTTGACTCGCTGAACTCGCGCGACCTGCCCAACCCGCCGACCCCATGCACCTGACCTCCGAGACCGTCGAGTCGCTCGTCGAGCAGCTGTCGAAGCTGCCGACCGTGGGGCGGAAGACGGCCCAGCGGCTGGCGGCCTTCATCCTGAAGATGCCGCGCGAGGAGGTCGTCGAGATCGCCCGGGCGATGGTGGCCGCCAAGGACCGCGTCAAGACGTGCTCGGTCTGCTTCAACGTGACCGACGTCGACCCGTGCCCCGTGTGCCAGTCGGCCAAGCGGGACCGGAGCGTGATCTGCGTCGTCGAGGAGCCGTCGGACGTGCTGGCGCTGGAGCGGACCGGCGAGTACCGCGGGCTCTACCACGTGCTGGGCGGCGTCATCTCGCCGCTCGACGGGATCGGCCCGGACGACCTCCACATCTCGGAACTGGTCGCGCGCGTGGCCCAGCCGGCGTCGGCGCCGGCCGTCGCGGAGCCGGGCGAGGGCTACGACGGCAACGCAGACGACGGGGCGCCCGCCGAGGCCGAGCGCGTCCCGGTCGGCGAGGTGATCCTGGCCATGAACCCCAACGTCGAGGGCGACACGACGGCGTACTACGTCGGCCAGATGCTGGCGCCGTTCGGCGTGACAGTCTCGCGGATCGCGCGGGGGCTCCCCATCGGTGGCGACCTCGAGTTCGCCGACGAGGCCACGCTAAGCCGGGCGCTGGAGGGCCGAGCGGGGATGTAGCGGGGCGTTCTGGAACCGGCGTTCTATTTCCTTGTTGCAACGCCTTTCCCGCCACCCCTCTGTCCCGTGAAGATCGCCGTCACCGTCGTCCGTTATCTGCTCGGCCTGATGCTGCTCGTCCTCGGGCTGAACGGCTTCCTCAACTTTATCCCCCAGCCAGCCCCGCCGGCAGCCGGCGGCGAGTTCTTGGGCGCGCTCGTGTCGGGCGGGGTGATGCCCGTGGTCAAGGTGTTCGAGGTCGTGATCGGGGCGCTGTTGCTGGCGGGCCGGTTCGTCCCGCTCGCGCTCGTGATGCTGGTCCCGATCGCGATCAACATCGTGCTGTACCACGTCCGGTTCGACGTGGCCGGCGGGGTCGGCGGCTACGTGGTGGCCGCGATGTTGGCGTTCCTGCTGTGGGCGTACCGCGGGGCGCTGATGCCGCTGCTGGTCCCGCGCGCCGAGCCGCTCGCCGACCGCCGCGCGCTCGTCTGACTGGAGTTGGGTCTGAAGCGGAGGAGATTTGGGACCGGAGACGGAGGACTGGGGACCGGGCTTCCTGACGAGTCTCGGGCGGCCCCCGTCCCCCGTCCCCCGTCTTCGGTCCTGATGGACTCGATGGCCGGAGGTACGACCTGAGCGACCTACGCCATCATGTCGCGGATGGTGTCGGCGTAGGTCCGGCTGACGCGGACGACGGCGCCGTCGGCCAAGCGGGCGACGAAGCCGCCGGAGGCGTCGCGTTCGAGTGCCCGGAGCGCGTCGAGGGCCACGACGGTCGAGCGGTGGACGCGGGCGAACCGGGCCGGGTCGAGCCGCTCGGCGAGCGCGCCGATGCCTTGGGACGCGAGGTAGGTCCGCGTGCGTGTGTGGAGCTTGGTGTAGTCGCCGGCGGCCTCGGCCCACAGCACGTCGGCCGTGGCGACGGGGACGAACACGCCGCCGTCCTCGACGAGCAGCCGCTCGGCCCACCGCGGCGACGCCTGGCGGACGACCTCGACCACGCGCTCCGGCGCCAGCGCCCGGCCGACGGCCTCGGCAAAGCGGGCTTGGGTAAACGGCTTGAGCAGGTAGTCGACGGCGGCCACCTCGAACGCGCGGACGGCGTGCCGGTCGAACGCGGTCGAGAACACGACGGCCGGGACCGCCAGCCCGCGCCCGGCGACGGCGTCGAGCACCTCGAACCCACTGAGGCCGGGCATCTGGACGTCGAGGAACAGCAGGTCCACCGGGCGCCCGGCGTCGTCCGATCGAGCGATGGCGGCGACTGCCTCGATCCCGTTGGCGCACTCGCCGACGACCTCGACCTCGGCACCCAGCGCTTCGAGCGCGTCCCTCACCATCCGCCGCGCTGGCGCCTCGTCGTCGACGATGAGCGCGCGCGTCACGCCTCGACCGGGACCGTGAACCGGGCCTCGAACCCGCGCGCCTGCCCGTCGCCCGAGCCGGGCGTGTCGAGCGCGAGCCCGTCGCCGAACAGCGCCCGCAGCCGCGCGTCCGTGTTGGCCAGGCCGACGCCCTCCGCCCCGGTGTGGAGGAGGTCCACAAGCGGCCGGCTCGGGCCCGCCCCGTCGTCGCGGACGAGCACCCAGACGGTGTCGCCCCGGCGCCGGACCTCGACGCGGACCGTCCCCCCGTCGAGCGTCGGCGCGAGCCCGTGGCGGACCGCGTTCTCGACGAGCGGCTGGACGAGCATGGGCGGGACGAGCACGTCGAGCGCGTCGGCGTCAACATCGATCTCGACGGCCAGCCGGTCGCCCATCCGCTCCTGCTCCAGCGCGAGGTAGTCCCGCACGAAGTCGAGCTCCTCCCGGAGCAGCACGCGGTCGCGCCGGGCCGCCGCGAGCGTGTAGCGGACGAGGCCAGCCAGCCGGGCCACCAGGTCGCGCGTGGCGCCCTGCTCCGGCGGGACGGACGCGGCGACCGTGTTGAGCGTGTTGAACAGGAAGTGCGGGTCCATCTGCGCCCGGAGCGCCGCGAGCTGGGCCTCGCGCGCCGTCCGCTCCAACTCGGCCTGGCGGGCGCGGAGGGCGACCTCGGCGTGGGCGTGGCGGCGGACCTCAGCGACGATCCGCGCGGCGTGGAGGGCGCCGAACTGGGCGAGGTAGACGAGCGCCGGGATGTAGAGGTCCCACACCTCGGCGTTGCCGGGAAGCACCCAATAGCCCACGACCGGCGCGAGCCCGCGGTAGATCGCGAACCACGCCCACACCCAGAGGGGCCCGAGCACGGCGTGGGCGACGGCCTGCGCCCGAGGCCGGCCGTCGAGCGCCCGCACCACGACCCACCACACGGGCAACGTCAGCGCGGCCTTGATCCCGTAGTCCAGGAGCGAGCGCGGGTACAGCTCGGTCACCTCGGCGACGAACACGCCCCAGCCGTCGGCCCACTCGCCCCACTCGATGGCGACGGTGTAGAGCAGCGCCAGCGCGGCGTAGGCGGCGGCGAACGCGGCGACGCCGCGCCAGGTCAGGCGAGGCCGGGGCGGGGAGGTCGCGGGGGGCGGGGCGGTCACTCGGCGTAGGCTCGTTCGACGCCAGCCAGGAGGTCGTCCAAAAGGGCGCGGTCAAGGTAGCGGCCCCGGACGGCTACGCCCTCGATCCGACGGGCGTTGGCGACGTCCACGAGGGGGTCGGCGCGGAGGAGGACGAGGTCGGCGGGCTCGCCCTCACGGAGCGTGCCGGTGCCCTCGCCCAGCCCCCACTCGCGGAGGAAGTCGTGCGGGGCGACCGTGGCGAGGCGGAGCGTCTCGAAGGGCGTGAGCCCGGCCTTTGCCCACAGCGCCAACTCGTCGTGGACCGCGATCCCGTGTGGGACAAGCGCGGGCGTGTCGTCGGTGCCGAGCATGAGGTTCGCACCCGAGGCGTGGAGCGCCCGCGCAAGCGCGAGCGCGAACGTCCGCTGAGCAGCCATGTCCACGCCCCATCGCGCGTAGTTCGCGGCGAACCCCTCGGCTCGACTCCGCCACCCCGCCCTCTGGGCGGGCGGGGTAAACCGGACCAACTCGGGGGCGTCTAGACGGGCGAGGGTGCGCGGCTGCGGCGCGCTGGCCCACTCGGAGATGAGGAGCGTAGGCGAGAACCAGATGCCGGAGGCGGCGGCGATGTCGGCGACCACGGCCAGCCGCTCGGTTTCCGCGTAGGCCGGCGGGCCGAACCCTCGCCACCACCACGCGGTCGAGTCGCGGACCGGCGAGTCGGACGCCTCCGCAAGCCCGAAGAACGGGCTGTAATGCTCGACGCTGGCCTGTCGCGGGTCGGTCAGCACGCGGGCGAGCCCGACGCTCCACGGGACGTGGCCCACGACCGGAATCCCCACGGCCTCGGCCTCGTCCAGGACGGCGCGGTAGGCGGGAAGCGAGAGCGAGCTGTAGACCTTGACGAAGTCGTAGCCCGCCGCGTGTATCTCGCGGACGGCCGAGCGGGCGGCGTCCGGCGTCTCCGCCACGAACCGCCAGGTCTCGTCCTTGAACGTGCTCGCGTCGTCGTACTGGCCGCGCCCGTCTACGAACGGGCTCGCGGTGAACACCTGGGGTCCGAGTACGTCGCCCCGGCGGAGGCTGTCGCGGAGGGCGAGGAGGCCGGGCGACCCCCACATGCTCCGCACGGTCGTGACGCCGTAGGCAAGGAAGAGCGCGAGGGCCTGCCGGTTGTCGTCGGCGTAGAACTGGTCGGTCTCGGGGTGAGCCAGGTGCGTGTGCATGTCGGCCAAGCCCGGCATCAAGAACCGGCCCCGCCCGTCCACGCGCTGCGCGTCGGCCGGCACCGCGACCTCGGCTGCGTTGCCGACGCGCTCGATCCGCCCCGCCCGGACGACGACCGTCTGGTGCTCCACGACGCGCGCCGAGTCCATCGGCACGAGGGCCACGTCGACGAACGCGAGCGCGTGCTCCTGCGCCGCGCCGCCCGTGGCGAGGACGAACACGAGGAGAAAGGCGGAGATCAAACGCATAGCGGGGCGGGGTGGCATCGGGTGGGGTGGCTCACCGACGGGCGCGCCCGGCCGACCCGCCCAGGTCGAGGTCCAAGCCTTGCTTTTCGCGGTGCGCGATCTGAGCGGTGCAGGACCAGTCGGCCGTCGGGTCGCAGGCGAGCGCGAGCAGCGACGCCTCGAACCCAGCCCGCAGCTCACCGATGGCGCGGTCGGGGAAGACGACCTGGGACGTCGTCCGCGTCCACAGATCGAGGACCGTGGCCCGGTCGAAGAACCCGTGCTCGACGAAGAAGTCCGCCTCGATCCGAGACGTCGCGTTCCACCGGTCGGCGCCGAGGGCGATCCGGGCACCGGCCGCGTGGAGCTCGCGGAGCTGGCGCCGATGGAGGTCGCGGCCGAACACGGCTCGGGCCGGCCGGTCGGCGTTGTAGCTGTCGCCGACGACAGAGGTCGGGACGAACACGACCCCACGCGCGCCGGCGGCGGCCACGGTCGCGTCGGCCACGAGGTACGGCGCGTCTTCGCCGGCCCCGTAGCCGTAGCCCGGCAGGTGGGCGAACCCGTCGACGCCGCTCTCGACGGCCAGGGTCACATCGGCGCCGGTCTCGACGTGGGCGAACACGCGGAGCCCGGCGGCGTGGGCCCGCCGGATCACCTCGCGGAGCACCTCGGGCGTCAGGCCACGACCGGCCGCGAGCCCCGTCATCCCGCTCCGCGCCTCGCGCTCGCCGGCCAGGTCCATGAGGTACACCTTCACGACGTCGGGCTCGTGCGAGAGAAACGTGGCCCACTTCGCGTCAAGGTCCGCCAGGGTCGGCGCCTCGAAGTAGGCATCGTTTTCGGCGAGCCGGCTCTCGTGGATCTTTCGCTTCATCGCGTCGGTCAGCTCGCGGCCGACGTAGCGGAGCGCTTGCCACTCGTAGACCTGGACGGGGTGGCTCCGCGGCGAGGTCCACCCGCCGTGCGCGTAGGCCACGTCGACGGAGCCCGGCCCCTCGAACCGGTCCATGACGCTGGCAGCCCACGAGTGGCGGTCGGTCAGGACGAGCGCGTAGAACGCGCCGTCCTCGACGTACATCTCGGCGTGGCCCGGCCCCTGGTAGGAGTCGCTCAGCATGTGGGTGTGGGCGTCGCCGAACGGCGGGACAACGAACCGTCCGCCCACGTCGACCACACGCTCGACGTCGGCGAGGGGCCCATCGACGAACACGCCGCCGTCGGACCAGACGGTGTCGCGCGCCGCGAACGCGCGGCCGTCCCACCACTGGCCGCCGACGTAGGCCGTCGGCCCGGCGGACGGCACCAAGCGCGGCGCCGGCGGCCCGATGGGCACGCCCTGTTTCTCGCGCCGGAGGATCCGCCCGGTGCAGCCGAACTCGACCGAGGGGTCGCAGGCGAGCGCGAGAAGTGACGCTTCGAATCCGTCCGCCAGCCGGCCGATGGCCCGGTCGGGGAAGATGGCGCGCGGCGTCTCGACGGCCCACGCCCGGAGCGCCTGAGCCGGCGTGAGCCCTCCGATCTCGACGGCGTACGCGACCTCGTCCCGGGCCAAGAGGCCGCCGGAGTCGGCGCCGAGGGCGAGGGGAACGCCGGCTTCGGCTAGCCGACGGAACAGATCGCGGTGAAACTGGCGCCCAGCCGCTTGGGCCTCGGCGCTCGGGCGGTATTGCTCAGCGACGTATTGGAGCATGGCCGGCCCGCGTGCCAGCGTCGGCGTAACGGGGACGGCGCGGGCGGCGAGGTCGGCGACGAGCGCGTCGCTCATGACGTGGGCCGACGCCGGGGCACCGCCACCCGCGTTGTAGCCCGGGGCGTGCGCGAAGGCATCCACGCCGGCGTCGAGGGCGGCCCGGACGTCGGCGGCCGTCTCGACGTGGGCGACGACGCGGAGCCCGGCCGCGTGCGCTCGCCGCACGACCTCGGCGACGACTTCGGGCGACAACCCGCGCGGTCGCTCCGGGGTGCCCTCGGCCCACTCCTCACTGTGCCCCAGCATGACCTTGACGAGGTCGGGCCCGGAGGCGAGGACGCGGGGCCACACTGCGTCGAGGCTGTCGAGCGTGAGCGCGAGGTGGTAGGCGTCGCCGTCGAGGCGGCGGCTGGACCGGAGCGTCTCGGCCCGCTCGTCCCACAGGGCGTCGATGGGGAGGCCGAGCGCCTGCCGCTCGTAGACCGGGACGGGGTGCGCGCCAGGCGCCGTGATCGCGCCCGGCGCGTAGGTCACGTCGACGGTCGTCGCCAGGCCGCGCACGCGGTCACGTTTCGAGGCGATCACGCTCGGGTTCTGGACGTAGAACACACCGTCGGCCACGAACGCGCTGTCCTGAGTCGCTAGAGACGCCGGGTCGTCGAACCCGTGGTAGTGGGCGTCGCCGAACGGCGGGACGACGAACGTGCCGCCCATGTCGACCACGCGCGCGAGCTCCGCCAGCGGGCCGTTGACGAACACGCCATGCTCGGCCCAGGTCGTGTCCCGAGGCTCGAACCGCTCGCCCGTCCACCACATCCCGCCGACGTAGGCCGTCGGCCCGGCGGCCGGGGTGAGGCGCGGCGCCGGCTGGGCGCTGGCGGCGGCGGCGAAGAGCAGGGCGAGGAGGGGCAGTCGCATTCGTTCGGAGAGGAGGAGGCTACAGAGTCGCCCGCTCCGGCCTCGGCTCCGAGCACAACCCGACGAGCCGCACTCAACGCCGACGAGCTGCAGCCCAGCGGGCGCACCGGGTAGCTTGGCGGGATGTGGTCCCCCCGTCTCGTGGCCGCCGTGCTGGCGGTCGTGCTCAGCGCCGCCGCGCGCGCCCAGCCCGTCGCCCCGGACACCGTGCGGGCGCTCGGCGAGGTCGTCGTGGGCGAGGCCGAGGACCGGCCGGGCGTCGAGCGCGTCCCGGTCGCGGGCATCCTCACGCGCGACCCGGTCGCCCTGTCCGACGTGGCCCGGCTCGTCCCCTCGGCGGCGGCGCCGACCAACTCGCGCGGCGAGGCCCTCCTGACCGTTCGCGGCGCCGGCGAGCGCCAGACGGCCGTGCTGCTCGACGGCGCTCCGCTCACCGTCCCGTGGGACCGCCGGATCGACCTCGGCCTCGTCCCGGCCGGCGTCGTCGGCGCGGTCGACGTGGTGCGGGGGCCGGCGTCGTTGGCGTGGGGCCCGAACGCGGCCGGCGGCGCGCTCGACCTCGTCCCCCGCGCGCTCGCGTCGCCCGGGGCGCTTACCGAGGCGGAGGTCAACGGCGGCCTGCCGGCCCGTGCTCGCACCTCGGCCACTCGGCTCTGGGCCAGCGACGGCCGGAGCCTGAGCGTCGCCGTCGACGCCTCGGCCCAAGCGGGCGACGCGCTGGCCGGGCCCCTCCCCTTCAGCCAGGAGCCCGGCGCCCTCCGCACCAACACCGACCGCCGCTCGGCCGCCGTGCTGGCCCGGGCGACGGCCGGGGGCCTGGCCGTGACGGCGCTCCACCTCTCGGCCGCCCAGGGCGTCGCGCCCGAGGGCCACCTCGACCCGGCGCACGACCGCGTCCGCTTCTGGAGGATCCCGGCCCAGCGGCAGACGGCGCTCGTCGCGCGGCTCCGGTCGGGCCCGGTCGACGCCACCGTCTGGGGCGCGCTCGCCAGCCAGACGATCCGCCCGTTCCGAGACGCGAGCTACGACGTGGCCGAGAGCGAACAGCGCGACCGCGACCGCTCGGCCGGCGGGCGAGCCCTCGTCACTGCCGGGGCGGGCGGCGTCGCGGTCCGGGCGCTGGGGACCGGGCTCGTCTCACTGCACGACCGGGACGGAGGGGACGCGGCGGACCGGTTCGTGACCGCCGAGGGCCGAGTCGGCGTCGAAGCCGAGACCGAGGGCCCGGTCCAGGCGCTGCTCGGCTTGGCCGTCGACACGTTCGCGCCGGTCGAGACGGCCGGGCGCGAGTCCGCCGGGGCGTTTGCCGATTGGGCCCTCACGGCGCGGCTGGCGAGGGACGTGGGCGGCGTCGACCTCCACGGCGGCGTCGCCCGCGCGGCCCGCTTCCCGACGACGCGCGAGCTGTTCGGCGAGGCCCTCGGCCGGTTCGCCCTCAACCCGGACTTGCGGCCCGAGTCGACGTGGCAGGCCGAGGTCGGCGTCGCGGCGCGCGGACCGGTCGCCGAGGGCCGGGCCGTCGTGTTCGGCCGGGTCACGACGGACACCATCGAGCAAACCGTCTTGGCCGACGGGCGGCGCCAGCGGGTCAACCTGGGCGGGAGCCGGGCGGTCGGGGTCGAGGCGTCGGGGGCCGTGCGCCGGGGTCTATGGCGGGTCGACGCGAGCGGGACGCTGCTCCACCTCCGCGGCGAGGACGGCGACGGCGGGCGCGTCCGCTTGCCCGAGCGGCCGGCCGCCCTGGGCCGCCTGGCCGCCTCCGTCTTGCCGCCCACCGGGTGGACCGTCGCCGCCGAGGTGCTGGCGACGGGCCCCGCCGTCTCGCTCGGGCCGGACGGGCTCATCGACCTGCCCGCGTCGGTCGTGCTGGCGGGCCGGCTCGGGTACCGGTGGGCCGTTGGGCGCGGCCTGCTCGGCGCGTTCGCCCGGGTCGACAACGCGACCGACGCGCTCGTGCTGCCGCAGGCCGGGCTGCCGGCGCCGGGCCGCGAGGTCCGGGTCGGCGTGCGGTGGGTCCGGTAGAGCGATGCCACGTTACTCGTAGGCCGACCCCCCGCCCCCGCGGCCATCGCTCCGCTCCGTGCCGCAGGAGCCGTCCCCCTTGACAAGAGCTGTCCCCCTTGAAGGGGGACGGGTCGTCCGCCCGCTGAGCGGAGCGAGGGGCGGACGGCCAGGGGGTCCGCTCACGAGCAGCGTGCCACGGTACTAGCGCCGGCGCGGCCGTGCGCCGGGGCGCAACGGCCGCCACGCGCTCGGGCTAGCTTGCAGCTGTGACCGCCACCTCGCCCGAGATCCGCCGCGTCTGCATCTACTGCGGCTCGCGGCCCGGCCTCCGCCCTGCCTACGCCGACGCGGCTCGGGAGCTAGGCGAACGGCTCGCACAGGCCGGAGTCGGGATCGTCACTGGCGGCGGGCGCGTCGGGCTGATGGGCGTCGTCGCCGACGCGGCGCTCGCGGCGGGCGGCGAGGTCGTCGGCGTGATCCCGCAGGCGCTCGTCGACCGCGAGGTGGGCCACGCCGGGCTGACCGCGCTCCACGTCGTGTCCACGATGCACGAGCGGAAGGCGACGATGGCCGACCTCGCCGACGCCTTCGTCGCGATGCCGGGCGGGCTCGGGACGCTCGAAGAGATCGCCGAGGCGCTGACCTGGCTCCAGCTCGGGATCCACGCCAAGCCGTGCGCGCTCCTCGACGTCGACGGCTACTACGTGCCGCTCGTCGGCTGGCTCGACCACGCCGTCGCTGAGGGGTTCGTTACGGCCGACCGCCGCAACGCGGTCGTGGTCGAGGCGACGGCCCAGGCACTCGTCGGCCGGCTGCTCGGGTGCTGAGCCGCCGCGCCGGGTGGGCGCTCGCCGTGCCCGTCGCCGCCGTGCTCGTCGGCTACGTCCTGTGGCCCAACGTCGAGACGTTCCGGCTGGGCTTGGACGGCGGGCTCCTGGCCGACCTGTTCGGGCGTGGACGGGCGGCCGGGACGCGGGCGCTCGTCAACTCGGTCGGCGTGTCGCTGGGGACGGTCGCGCTCGGCGGGGCCGTCGGGACGGCGCTGGCGTGGGCGCTCTGGCGCTACGACCTCCCGCTCCGGCGGACGTTGGGCGCGGTCGCCGCGCTGCCGCTGGCGTTGCCGCCTCTGGTCGGCGTGCTGGCGTTCCTGTTTTTGTACGGCGAGTCCGGGATGCTGCCGCGCGCGCTCCAAGCGGCGTTCGGGCTGGACGAGGTGCCGGTCTCGTTCGGCGGGGTCGGCGCCGTGCTGGCGGTCCACGTCTACGTGTTCTACGTCTACTTCTACCTGTTCGTCGGCGCGGCGCTCCGCGACCTCGACGCCTCCCTGCTCGACGCCTCGGCCGACCTCGGGGCCGGCGCCTGGACCACGTTCCGGCGCGTCGTGCTGCCGCTCCTGCGGCCGGCGCTCGTCGGCGCGTCGCTGCTGGTGTTCATGCTGTCGATGGCCTCGTTCACGGCGCCGTTGCTGTTCGCCGAGGGCGAGCCGTTCCTGACGACCCAGATCTACCAGTTCAAGACGAACGGGGCGCTCGACCGGGCCGCCGCCGTCTCGGTCGTACTGACGGGCATCTGCCTGCTGTTCCTGGTCGGCGCCGAGGCCCGAGGCGTCCGGGCGGGGGGAGCGGGGAAGGGCGTCGGCCGACGGCCGGGGCCGCTGCGCGGAGGCGCCCGCGTGGTGGCCGGCGGGCTCGTCGGGCTCGCGCTCGTCGTGGTGCTCCTGCCCGTCGCGACCGTCGTTCTGCTGTCGTTCGTCGAGGAGGGCTCGTGGACGACCCAGGTGCTGCCCGACACGTTCACACTCGCCAACTACGCCGCGCTCGCGACCGAGCCCGACGTGCTCGCGCCGATCACCAGCTCGTTGTGGATGGCGGCGCTGGCGACGGCGGCGAACGTCGTGTTCGGCGTGGCGACGGCCGTCGTCATCGTCAAGGGCCGAGTGCCGGGCCGAGGCGTGCTCCGGGCCCTGTCGCTGCTCCCGTTCGCCGTGCCCGGGACCGTGCTGGCGCTCGGCCTGCTCGTCCTGTTCGACGAGCCGACGGCGCTGGCAGGCGGCGCGGTCTTGATCGGGACCGCGTGGCTGCTGCCCCTCGCCTACTTCGTCCGCCACGTGCCGCTCGTGGTGCGGGCCGCGCAAGCGTCGCTCGAATCGTTCGACGACCGGCTGGCGGAGGCCTCGGCCGACCTCGGCGCGGGCGGCTGGGCCACGTTCCGGCGCATCGTGCTGCCGGCCATCGGGCCCGGCGTGGTGGCCGGCGGGCTGCTCACGTTCGTGACGGCGCTGGGCGAGTTCGTGGCCTCGATCATGCTCTACGTCTACGCCAACCGGCCCATCGCTGTCGAGGTGTTCTCGCAGCTCCGGATCTTCGCCTTCGGCCAGGCCGCCGCGTACAGCGTGCTGCTGATGGCGCTCGTCGCGCTGGCGGTCGTCGCGAGCCGGCGGCTCGGCGGGCGGGGCGTCGGGATGTGAGCGGTGAGGGACCCGTCCAGCTGGCGCCCCTCGGCCCGTTCCCGTTCCGCGCGCCGGCCCCGCTTGCGGGGAGCGCCCGCGAGCGTCCCCCCGCGTAAGCGCTTTCCTCCCGCGCCCGAGTCCGCCTACCTTTGGGCATGAAGATCACCGTCCTCGGAGCCGGCACCATCGGCACGGCCGTCGCCGTCGACCTCGCCCGGAGCGGCGAGGCGTCCCACGTCCAGGTCTGCGAGGCCCACCCGTCGACGCTGCGCGCCTTCCGGGCCGCCCACGCCCACCCCGGCCTGCGGACCTACGAGGCCGACGCTCGGGACGCGCAGGCCCTCGAGCCCATCGTGTCCGGGAGCGTGTGCGTCGTGTCGTGCGTCGGCCCGGAGCACTCGGCGCGGCTGGCCCGGCTGGCGCTCGACCTCGGCGCCCACTTCGTCGACCTCGGCAACCCGCTCGCCGACGACGGCCTGACGGAGCTCGCCGAGCGCCGCCAGCGGTGGGTCGTGACCGGGTGCGGGCTGGCGCCCGGGCTCGTCGGCGTGCTCGCCATGCGCGGGGTCGACGCGATGGACGAGGCCCGGGCCGTCCGGATCCGCGTCGGCGACGTGCCCTTGACGCCGCCCGAGCCGTTCCGCCACCGGCTGGCCCACTCGGCCGAGCGGCTCTTGGACGACTACACCCAGCCGGCGCCGGTCCTGGTCAACGGCCAGATCGAGACGCGCGAGCCGCTGACGGGGCTCGAGCCCGTCGAGGTCGACGGGTTCGGGACGATGGAGGCGTTCTACACCGGGGCCGGGCTGGGCAGCCTGGCCCAGGCGCTCGAAGGCCGCGTCGGGAGCTTGGACGTCAAGACGATCCGGTACCCCGGCCACGCCGAGCGGATGCGGTTCGTCCTCGACCTCGGCCTGGCCGACCGGACCTCGCTCGACGTCCGAACGCACCTGACGTACCGCGACGTCCTCGTCCGCCGCCTGCGCAAGCGCCTCGGTGGGGCCTACGACGACGCCGTCCTGCTCCGGATCGAGGTCGACGGGGTCCGCGACGGCGACGAGGGGACGCGGGTCTACGAGATGGTCGACCGCTGCGACACCGAGGGCGGGCTCTCGGCGATGCAGCGGTGCACCGGGTTCCCGGCGTCGGTCGCGGCGCTCCTGCTGGCGGGCCGGGCGCTCCCCGGCGGCGGCGTCGGCCCGGCGGACCAGGTGCTCCCGGCCGAGCCGTTCCTGGAGCGGCTGGCGGCGCGGGGCATCGCGGCCCAGGAGCGCTGGGTGCCCGCCGTGGCGGTGTAGGGACGGGGGACGGGGGACGGGGGACGGGGGACGGGCAAGATGTCCGTCGCCGACCGCTCGCATCACCGACGGGCCACCGAGTTGCTCACAAAGCACCCCCGCCGCTCCCCTCTGCCCGTTCCCATTTCCCCGTTCCGGCGAGCGCCAGCGGGCCCATTCCCCGCGAGCGGAGCGAGCCCCCCGCGGGCCCCCTACCGCATCGACCCGTACGCCCGGAGCACCGAGCCGCTGTGGACATCGCCGGCCGGGCCACACAGTGTGACGCACAGACGGGCGATCTCGTCGGCCTCGACGCCGCGCGCGTCCGGGTCCTCCTCGCCGAACAGGATCATCGACGGGGCGACGGCGGCGGCCGAGATCTCGTCGGTCCGGTACTCGGCGGCGACGGCCTCGACGAGCCGGACGACGCCGGCCTTCGACGCCGAGTAGGCCGCCTGCTCGGCCGCGCCGCGGTCCGCCCCCTGGCCCGACGCGAGGGCCACCAGCCGCCCGGCTCGCCCAGCCGCCACCAGCCGCCGGACGGCGGCCTGGAACACCACGAACGTGCTCGTCAGGTTGACATCGAGGACCGTCTGCCAGTCGGCGAGCGAGGTCTCGACGAACGGCTCCCCGGCCCACATCCCGACCGCGTGGACCAGGCCGTCGGGCTCGCCCAGCACGTCGGCGACTCGGGCGAGCGCGTCGTCGACCGTGGCCGGGTCGGTGACGTCGGCCTGGACGGAGAGGTCGCCGGTGCCGTGGGCCGTCCGGTCGAGCCCGGCCACGCGGGCGCCGGCCTCGGCGAGGTGGTGGGCGACGACGCGACCGAGCCTACCATCGGCGCCGGTCACGACGACGACGTGGCCCGTCAGGTCAGGGGCGTTTGAGGACATCAGAGCACCGGGTGTGAGCGGACCACAAGATGCCTCACGTGTCGGAACGGCGTGTGGAGAGATGCCGGATCGTCGGGCCCGGTCCCCGCTCCGTCGCCCTCACTCGGACGACGTGTGGTCGTGGACGACGCGCCAGCCGTCGGGCGTGGCGGCCAGGACGAGCGTGAACAGGCCGCCCGGCCCCGCGCCCGGGGCGTCGCCCTCGCGCTGCAAGCGCCACCGACCCCACGCCAGCGCCCGGTCGGCCGCGAGCGGGTGGACGACGAGGTCGGCAAACGCGAGTTGGCCCATGGCCGCCGCGTCGGGGTAGCTCCGGACGTAGCCGTAGAGCGCCTCCTCCCAGCCCGCGCGGACCGTCCCGCCCGACAGGAACGTGAGCGTGTCGGTCCGGGCGTAGCCGTCCATGAAGCCGCGGACGGAGCCGGCGTTCCACGCCTCGACCTGGGCTCCGAGCGTGGCCCGGACGCCGGCCTCGACGGCCGCGGCGTCCACCCGGGCCGGAGGGGCGGTCGCCGGCCCGGACCCGGCGCACCCGGCCACGGCGACGAGGAGCGGGAGGGCGACGGCGCGGCAGAACCGGGGGAGCGACGGAGGGGACATCGGCGGCGACGGGGCGGGCCGGCAGACTACGCACGGCGGGGCGCCCGTTGGGCCGGGCACACAGAAGCTCCCTTGTCGGCCTCCGAGACCGCCGGTAGCTTCGGCAGTCCCCGAGGGAGGGCTGGGCCGCACGGCCGCGCCGCCCCCTCCGTCCCGTCCGCTCGCCCACGCCGTATCGCCGCGTTCGCTACGCCCTGCCTGTTCCCCTGACGCCCCGGTGGTCGCTCGGCGACCGCCCCGCGTCTGCCCGTAGCCGAACCCCACGCCGTGCGCGATCCGTCCCCGCGGACCCGCCCCTCCCGCCCCCTCGCGGTCTCGCTCAGCGTGCTCGCGCTGGGCGGCCTCCTCGCCCTGATCGCCCGGCCGGACCGGACGGCCGAGGCGGGCCCCGCTGGGTGGCCTTGGCTCGCCCCGGCCGACACCGACACGGTCGCCGCCCCGACCTTCCCGCTGGACCGGCCGCTCCCGCTGGCCCCGCCTCTGGCGGCCGACACGACCGACGCCGACTCGACCGACGCCGAGCCGGCCGCCGCCGACACGGTCGCTACGGACGAGGGTCGGCCCCGCGTGGACGGCCTCGCGCTCCCGGCCGCCCCCGAGGCGCCGTCGGACGAGTTCCTCCTGATCGTCCCGGACACGGTCGAGGTGGCCGCCGACACGACCGACGCCGACTCGACGGTGCGCGCGCGGGCCTACTTCCCGGAGCCGGTCCGGGACGCGCCGGCCGTGTCCGTCGTCCCGCCGTGGCGGCCGGGCATCCGGGGCCGACTGGGGGCGTACTGGCGCCGCGACGTCACGCTCGACACGTCGGCCTACGCCTACCGCGTCCGCGAGGTCGTCGGCGACGCCGACGTCCGGACGCCGGCCACGTTCACGCTCGACGAGTTCCTGGCGGCCCGGCGCGTCGAGGCCATCGGCGACCAGTTCCGGACGCTGGCGGCCCAGCGGTCGGACCGCCAGCAGGCCCGGCGGAGCGGGTTCGGGTTCGCCGTCGACATCCCGGGCGGGGACCAGAGCGCGTTCTCGACCATCTTCGGCAAGAACGAGGTGGCCCTGACCGTCAACGGGACGTCGAACGTGAACCTGGGCGTCCGCTACGACCAGAACGACTTGCAGGACGCGCTCCGGCCCAACTCGAGCCCGCTGGCCCCGGACTTCGGCCAGGAGCTCAACCTCAACGTGGCCGGGACGATCGGCGACAAGCTGGCGATCAACGTCAACTACGACACCCAGAGCCAGTTCGACTTCGAGAACCAGGTGTCCCTCGTCTACACCGGCTACGAGGACGACATCGTCCAGCGGATCGAGGCCGGCAACGTGTTCTTGCAGACGCCGGCCACGCTCATCCGCGGCGGCCAGCGGCTGTTCGGGCTGCGGACCGACTTGCAGTTCGGCCCGCTCGCCGTCACGGCGGTCGCGAGCCAGCAGGACGCCGAGACCGTCGACCGCGTGTTCGAGGGCGGCGCCGACGCCCAGACGTTCTCGCTGGCCCCGTACGAGTACGAGGACAACACGCACCTTTTCCTCGGGTACGCCTTCCACAACTGGTGGGACCGGGCCCACGAGCGGCCCCAGAGCCCCCAGCTCCCGCCGGGCCTGCTGCGGTTCGTCGGGATCGAGGTGTGGAAGCACGAGCCGGGCCTGATCAACTCGACCGACGAGAACATCGAGACCACGTGGGCCGTCGCCCTGGCCGACCTGGGCGAGCCGGTCGCCGGGACCCCGAGGTTCACCGGGTTCGACGTGCTCGACGGCGGCGAGGCGTACCTCGGCGAGCTCGACCCGGTGACGGGCCGCTACGCCAACGAGGCCGCCCCGCTGCCCGACCCGGCCCTCGACCAGTACGCGCCGGAGCTGCTCAACGGGATCCGCAGCGACGGGTCCACGACGACCGTCGAGACCTTGTCGGGCCAGGTCGGGCGGCGGATCCCGGCGTCGGGCGCGTTCGCCAACAACGTGTTCAAGCGGCTCCGGGCCAACATCGACTACACGTTCGACGCCCAGCTCGGGTGGATCTCGCTGGCGACGTCGCTGACCGACAGCGACCTCATCGCCGTCGCCTACCAGTACGAGACGACCGACGGCCGCCGCGTCACCGTCGGCGACTACGGGCAGCCGGCCCCGAACAGCTCGCGGAACACGACGCGGACGATCCTCAAGCTGGTCCGCGCCGACCGGCCCAAGCCGGCCGACCCGCTGTGGGACCTGACGCTCCGGAACGTCTACCGCGTCGGCGGGCGGAGCCTGAACCCGACCACGTTCCAGCTCGGCGTGACCTACGAGCCGGCCGGGAGCAGCCCCTCGGTCGCCCCGCTCGCCGACGAGCTCCAGTTCGAGCAGCGGCCGTTCATCGAGGTCCTCGGGCTCGACCGCGTCAACGAGCAGGGGCTCGCGGCGCCCGACGGCATCTTCGACTTCACCTCGGGCGTGACCATCAACCCCAGCAACGGCCGGGTCATCTTCCCCGTCCGCCAGCCGTTCGGCGACTACCTCCGGAACCTTATCGAGACGGGCTGGACGGTCGGGACCATCGGGGCGCCGGCCGACAACGGGCGGATCTCGGTGAGCTTCCCCGGGTCGCTCACGCCGGCCCAGGCCGTGGCCACCTACGTCCCCACGCTCGACGACGCGGCCGAGCCCGGCGGCGCGACGCTCTACGACCTCACGACGGACAACGCCCGACGCCGGCTCCTCCCGCTCTCCAACTACCGCGTCGAGGGCGAGTTCAAGAGCGCCACGCAGTCCGTGTTCAACATCGGGTTCCAGTTGGTCGAGGGGACCGTCCGCGTGACCTCGGGCGACCTCGAGCTCACCGAGGGGAGCGACTACCGCGTGAACTACACGGCGGGGACGGTCGAGATCGTCAACCCGCAGTTCCTCCTGGACGGCCAGCGCGTGGCGGTCTCGGTCGAGCAGAACAAGTTCTTCTCGATCGGCTCGAAGACGCTCGTCGGCTTGCGGGCCGACTACCGGGTGAGCGAGGACATCGGGCTGGGCGCGACCGTGATGCGGCTGGCCGAGCGCCCGCTCGGCGACAAGTTCCGGATCGGCGAGGAGGCCCTCAACAACACGATCGTCGGGCTCGACGGGATCTTCCGGGCCGAGCCGCGCTGGCTGACGCGGGCCGTCGACGCGCTCCCGCTCCTTCAGACGCGGGCCCCGTCCCGGATCGAGCTCCGCGGCGAGGTCGCCCGGCTCAGCCCGGGCCACCCCGAGACCATCGCGTTCGGCCGCGCGCGCGACGCGCTCCGCGACCAGGGCCTGGACTTTTCCGAGGACGAGCAGTCCGGCGTGAGCTACGTCGACGACTTCGAGGGGAGCGAGAACGCCTACACGGCGCTCCGCTTTACCGACGGCTGGCGGATCGCGGCGCCGCCCGAGGACGCCGGCCCCGAGGGCACGCGCGACGGCTCGGCCCAGGAGCCGGACGTGACCGACCCCGTCCTCAAGTCGAACTGGCGCGGCCTGTTCGCGTGGTACACCATCTTGCAGTCGGCGTACCGCACCGAGGGGTTCGGCAACAACCTGACACCGGCCACCCAGCCCGTCGCGGCCGGCGCTCTGTTCCCCGAGCGGGCGTTCACGAACTCGCGCGAGGAGGACTTCCAGCTCGACCTGCTCGACCTCTACTTCGACCCGACCCGGCGCGGGCCGTACAACTTCAACCGGGGCCTGACCGGCGGCGCGTTCGACCAGCAGCCGACCGACGTGTGGGGCGGGTTCGTCCGCTCGATCGAGAGCTCGTACTCGAACTTCGACGGCCAGAACAACATCGAGTTCGTCGAGATCCTGGTCTCGCCGCTCGGCGGCCGCAACGGGACCGAGCCGATCTCGCCCGGCGCCCGGATGTACCTCGACCTGGGGCTCATCAACGAGGACGTCCTGCCCAACGGGTCGCTCAACTCCGAGGACGGGATCCAGACCGGCGACGGCGATGCCGACCTCGACGCCTGGGGCCGCCGCCCGACCGGCCGGACGAACGGGTTCGTCGACTTCCTCGACGAGACCGACCGGACCGAGGACCTCGGCCTGGACGGGCTCCCCTCCCGCGCCGGCCTGTCGCCGACCGCGCCGTACCCCGTCGACGAGGCGGGCCAGTTCAGCGCGTTCCTCACCACGTTGACCCCGAGCTCGCCGGAGCAGCTCCGCGCCGCCGACGACCCGGCCGGCGACGACTTCTACCCCTTCGACGACGTCCGCTTCAACGACCAGAGCCTGTACCCGGGCCCGGCGGGCGCCTCGATCCAGGAGCGGTTCGCGCACTACTACCCGGCCTACGAGCTCAACTCGGCCCTGGCCCGGAAGAACCTGAACGCGGGCGGCGCCGGCGTCTCGGTCCTGCCCAACTCCGAGGACATCAACGAGAACAACACGCTCGACCAGGCCGAGTCCTTCCACCGCTACGAGATCCCGCTCGACCCGGCCGGCCTGGCCGCGAGCCCGTTCTTCCTCAACACGCTCACGACCACGACCGTCCTGGAGCAGCCCCAGACGTGGTACCTCCTGCGGATCCCGGTCCGGACCCAGAACCGCGAGTCGGTCGACATCGACCCCGACGACTTCTCCCGCATCGAGGCCGTCCGCCTGTGGACGACGGGCCACGACAAGCCGGCCACGCTGCGGATCGCGTCGTTCGAGCTGGTCGGGAGCCAATGGCTCAAGTCGGAGGAGATCGGGTTCGTGCCCGAGGGCGCCGACGACGACACGCTGGCGACGACCGGGCTGGCGCCCCAGCTCTTTATCGAGTCGATCAACAACGAGGAGAACGCCTCGATCTACGCCATCCCGAAGGGGACCATCCAGAACACGACGCGGACCCAGTCCGGCAGCTTGCGGGCGACGCGCGAGCAGGCCCTGGTCTTCCGCGCCGAGGGGCTCGTCGACGGCCGCCGCGCCGGCCTCGCCCGGTCCTACGCCACGCGCCCGCTCGACCTCACGAAGTACTCGAACTTGCGGGCGGCCATCCACGGCGACGGGTTCGAGCGTCGCGACTCGATGCGCGTGTTCCTGCGGTTCGGCGACGACGAGACCCAGAACTACTACGAGATCGAGCAGCCCGTCTACCCGTTCGACCCCGAGGACCTGAGCACGGTCATGGGCGACTGCAACGGGTCGTTCGTGTGCGCCAAGTCGGACAGCCTGTGGCAGACGAACGTGATGGTGAACGGCGAGCGCGTCGACCTCAACCCGATCAACGTGGTCCTGGCCGAGCTCAACCGGGCCAAGCTCGAGCGCGACCAGAGCGGGGCCCCGCTCGACGAGCGGTTCACGATCACCGACCCCGAGGGGACGCCGCCCGGCGCGACGATCACCGTCCGCGGCCAGCCGTCGATCCAGGACATCCGGACGGTCGTGCTCGGCGTGCGGAACGGGCCGGGCGGGTCGGCCAAGGTGGACACGGTCTCGCTGTGGTTCAACGAGCTCCGGGTCACGGGCTACGACGAGGCCGGCGGCGCGAGCGGGTTCCTGACGGCGAACGTGGCCCTGGCGGACGTGGCCGCGCTCAACGCCCGCGTCAGCTTCACCGACGACGGGTTCGGCGAGCTCGGCGGGGCGCTCGGCGGCCGGGCGTTCGCCCAGCAGTCGGCGTTCACGCTGACGTCGTCGTTCAACGCGCACAAGCTGCTGCCCGAGCGGTTCGGGTGGAGCATCCCGGTCTCGTACTCGCTCACGCGGAACAACTCGACGCCGCGGTTCGACCCCGACAACGGCGACGTCCGCCTGGACGACTTGGTCGAGGCCGCGCGCCAGGCCGAGGTCGTCGAGGGCAGCGGGGCGCTCGCGCCCGAGCTCCGGGCCGAGGCGATCCTAGCCCGGGCCCGGACCGAGACGTCGTCGCAGAACGTCCGGGTCCAGGTGTCGAAGTCGGGGAGCCGGTCGCCGTGGCTCCGCTACTCGCTCGACGGGCTCTCGGCGTCGTACTCGCTCTCGTCGCAGGAGGGGACGAACCCGTCGAACAGCCTGAGCGAGTCGGACTCGTGGACGGGCACGCTGAACTACCGGGTGGCCGTGCAGAAGCCGTTCGCCGTCGCCCCGTTCTGGTTCACGCGGTCGGTCCCGCTGCTGGGGAGCGCCGTCGGCGGGCTCCGGCTGAACCTGCTCCCCCAGAGCCTGACGCTGTCGACGGACGCCCAGCGGAGCCTGACGGCGAGCCAACAGCGGCTGGGCACCGAGTTCCTCAACGAGCCCCAATCGGTCCGCGACTTCCGCGCGCTCGTCCGGCGGACGCAGCGGTTCGAGCACGGCCGCCAGATGAACGTCCAGTACACGCCGCTCCCGTTCTTGCAGCTCTCGTTCGGGTCGAACACGGACCAGGACCTGGGCGGGGCCGGCCAGCGCGAGGAGTTCCGCGTGCTCGTCCGCGAGCGGGACGGCGGGTTCTCGCGGGAGTACGACCTCAGCCCGTCCCAGGCCCGCTCCGACACGAGCGTGGTCTACCAGGACCTGCTCGCCGAGCTCGACGGGTTCGAGGGCGGCGCCTTCCCCTCCGACCGCGTCGAGATCCTGGGCGGCTCGAACATCGAGGTCCTGCCGTTGGGCGAGGCCCTCGGGAACGTGTTCAGCGGCGGCATCCGGACGCGCCAGTACACCCAGCAGGCGACGGGCTCGCTCCGGATCAGCACGGGCCGGCTCAAGTGGCTCTCGTGGCTCCAGCTCCAGCCCGTCAGCGTCTCGACGAACTACAGCTGGCGCGACGTGACGAACAACGTGCCCGACTTCGACGTGGCCTCGGCCGGCACGTCGGCGTCGGTCCAGAGCTCGGTCCGGATCGCGCCGCGGACGTTCTGGCGGCTGTTCCCGTTCTACCGCAGCTGGGAGCGGCCCGCCGGCCCGGCCGTGGTGGCCGCGACCGACTCGACCGGCGGGGGCGGCGGCGGCTTCAGCCCGTTCGGGCTCGCCCGGCGCCTGTTCCTCGCAGCGACGGGCGTCGACGACGTCACGCTGACGTACCGGGGCTCGACGACGGCGGCCACGTCCGGGCTCGAGGGCCAGGAATACAGCCTGCTCTCGGCCCTGACCGGCGACGCCCCGTCGCTGGCCTACCGCTTGGGGCTCGACCGCCAGATCGCGCTCGACCAGCGGATCGCCAGCGACGCCGCGTTCAACCAGTTCTCGGACCTGCTCGGCGCCAACCACGACGTCGACGTGCGGACCCAGCTCTCGCCGTTCCGCGGCTTGTCCATCGGGCTCAGCCTGCGGACGGCCTGGGGCTCGTCGGAGGAGATCGACTTCGCGATCGCGAGCCCGCAGGACGGCGGCGGCGTCACCCGCTCGGTCGGCCGGCGGGCGGGGCAGGGCGAGTCCACGGTGTTCGCGTTCGGCGGCGGCTACGAGGCCGTCGTCAACCGCCACGCCGACCGCTACGACCCGGCGGCGGTCCCGACCGACCCGGTCAACGGCGCCGTCGTCGAGTCCGAGTTCCTGTCCCCGACCGGCTACGCCGACGACTTCGCGGGCGAGCTGGCGCGCGGGTTCGGCGCGTTCGGCCCGAACGGGCTGTTCCCGATCCCGCTCCCCAACTGGAACGTGACGTACTCCGGGTTGGAGCGGCTCCCGATCCTGCGCGCGGTCGCCAACCAGATCAGCTTGCAGCACGGCTACTCGGCCACGTCGCAGACGCAGTTCTCGACCTTGTTCGACTCGACGGCCCGCTTTATCCAGAGCCCGGCCGAGCTGGGCGGCGCCGTCTACGCCGGCGGCGCGGCCCTGACCAGCGACGGCTTCGACGAGCCGACGTCGGTCACGGTGAACGAGCGGTTCCAGCCGCTCATCGGGCTCTCGTTCGGGTTCAAGAAGAACATCCAGGCGAGCCTGTCCACCAACCGGACGTCGCTGTTCACGTTGCAGGCGCTCTCGGCCCAGGTCTACAAGAAGACGTCGCGCGACTTGCGCGTCGACCTGTCGTACGCCCGGACGGGGATGCGGCTGTTCGGGCTGCGGGGGATCAACAACCAGATCCGGTTCCAGCTCACGGCCGCCGTCGCCGACGACGAGACGTTCACGGGGCTCCCGCTCCAGCAGGACGTGATCCTGGCGGCCCAGGGTCTCGAGCTCACGGAGCAGACACCGCAGAAGACGTCCCGGCTCCAGCTCTCGCCCCAGATCAGCTACACCGTCTCGAGCCAGGTCACGGCCAACCTGATCGCCCAGTACGAGCAGACCAACTCGGAGCTGGCCGGCCGGACGAACCGGTTCACGGGCGGCGTCAGCCTGCGGATTCTGTTTTCCAACTAGTGGACCCGTGAGCGTGTGGACTCGTGGACGTGTGTCCCGGAGCCCACGGCGCTCCGTGGCCTGACCGGCTTTCACATGTCCACCCGTCCACAGGTCCACGAGTCCACTCAGAGGGCCGACGTCTTCCGCTTGGGCCGCGTGCCGTACCGGGAGGCGTGGGCGCTCCAGCAGCGGCTCCAGGACCGGCTGGTCGCCGCCAAGCGGGCCGAGCCGCCTCGGCCGGTCCCGCACGCCGTGCTCGTGGTCGAGCACCCGCCCGTGTTCACGCTCGGCAAGAGCGGCAACGTCTCGAACCTGCTGGCGACCGAGGCCGAGCTCGACGCGCTCGGCGCGACGTTCGTCCCGGTCGACCGCGGCGGCGACGTCACGTTCCACGGGCCGGGCCAGCTCGTCGTCTACCCCATCGTGGACCTCGACCGGCTGGCGACGCCCGAAGGCGAGTCGCTCCACGACTTGCACCGCTACCTCCGCGAGCTCGAAGAGGCCGTCGTCCGGACGTGCGCCGAGTGGGGCGTGACGGCCGGCCGCGTCGCTGGGCGGACCGGCGTCTGGGTCGGGCCCGACGCCCGGGGCGACGAGCGGAAGGTGTGCGCGCTCGGCGTCCGGTGCAGCCGCTGGGTCACGATGCACGGCCTGGCCCTCAACGTGACGACGGACCTGGGGTGGTTCGAACACATCGTCCCGTGCGGCATCGACGACCGCGGGGTGACGTCGCTGGCACAGGAGTCCGGCCACGACGTGTCGATGGAGGCCGTCGCCGACCGCCTGCTCGCGCACCTCGCCGACCGGCTGGGGCTGGCGGTCACGGAGCGGGCGGGCGCGGAGGCGTGGGACGCGGTGAGCGGTGAGCGGTGAGCGGTGAGCGGTGAGCGGTGAGCGAAGGATGGCCCCCATTCCCATCTCGCGCCACCTCGCGTTCCCCTCTGCCATTTCCCAGTTCCCCGTTCCCATTTCCCGCGAGCGCCAGCGAGCCCAGTCCCGCGAGCCCCCGCGAGATCGCCGGGGAGAATGTGGCCGCCGGGGCAACTTGACGGGGCCGCTGCGTACGTTCCCCCAAACCCCTCTCCCCGCGCCCATGCCCCCCTTCAACGACGACCAGTTTTCCCGCCAGCTCCTCGCCGAGGCCCTCTTCTACGACGAGGAGTACGGCGCGCTCGGCAACGTCAGCCTGATCGACAAGGAGAGCGTCCGCGAGCGGTACCTCGCGTCGTACGACCCCGACCGCGACACGTACCTTATCGAGGAGGCCGTCGAGTGGGAGGAGCTCGACGCCGACGAGGACGGCGAGGTCGACTACGCGCTGGCCGTCGACGGCCAGGAATACGGGACCTACGAGACGCCGGAGGCCGCGGCCGAGGTGCTGATGACGCTGGCGCGCGAGAACAACCTCGGGCCGAGCTTCATGATCCTGTTCGACGAGGACGCGGCGTAGCTGGGGGGCGGGCGAGGGACTGCCGCCGACCGGGAGCCGGCGCCGCGCGCCATCCGCCGCGCCGATAGCTTGGGGCCATGACTGCGCCCAGCCTGGCCCTCGCCGCGTGGCTCGCCGCCCTCCTCGCCAGCGCGGGGGGCCGAGACGAGCCCGGCGGCCTGGCGGCGCGCGTCCGCGAGGGCGACGCCCAAGCGTTCCGGCGCTTTTTCGACGCCACCCACGCCGACCTGCTCCGCTCGCTCGCGCGGCGTGGCCTCGGCCCGGACGCCGCCGAGGACGTCGCCCAGCGGGCCTACGTCTGGATCTGGGAGCACCGCGACCGCATCGACCCGGCCCGCTCGCTGCGGGGCCTCCTCTTCCGCATCGGCCTGACGCGCGGGCTCAACCACCTCCGCGACGCCGGACGGACGGACCCGCTGCCGGACGCCGACCTCGCCGACGACGCGCCCGGCGACCCGGCCGCCCTCGCCGACCTCCGCCGCGCCCTCGCCGACGCCGTGGCCGCACTACCCGAGCGACGACGCCAGACGTTCACGCTCTGCTTTACCGACGGCCTCTCCCACCGCGAGGCCGCCGAGGTCATGGGCGTCAGCCCCCGGACGGTCGAGCACCAGATGGCGGCGGCGCTGACGGCGATCCGGGCCCGGCTGGCGCCGTTTCTGAAGGGCGACGAAAAAGATGGACCCGGGAATAGGGGGAGCGGAGACCCGGCGGTGTAGTCCGGGCGACGGGTCGTCCGTCGAGTTTCACCATTCCCCCCTGTTCCATGACACGGTTCTCCTTCCGCCCGCTGGCCCTCGCGCTCGGCGCGGCGTTCCTCTTTTCCGCCTGCGACGCCACCCTCGACCCGGCCGACTCGGCCCCGGCCGACCTTACCGAGGCCGAGATCGCCGACGCCACCCAGATCGTCGCCGAGGCGCTCGCCGAGGACACCGGCGGCTTCGTCGCCTCGGCCCGCGACCTGACCGCCTCCGTCTCGGACGGCGGCATGGCGTGGGGTCCGCGCGGCGCGCGCGTCGACGCCCCCTGCCGAAACGACTACCGCCTCACCTACAACGCGACCACCGGCACGCACGTCGTCTCGTACCAATGCAACGTCGAGACTGACGTCGTCAAGAAGCACTACGCCGTCCGCATCGGGTACCAGTACCGCGACGCCGCGGGCGGTTTCGTGCCCCGCCCGGTCGCGATGTGGGACACGGTCGACACGGTCCGCTTCGAGGGCACCCGCAACGGCTCCGTGACCCTGCGCCGCGACAGCGTGCGCTGGAGCCAGTCGACGTTCGAGCAGGACGGGCGCTGGGCGCTCTCCCAGCTCGCCGACGACGCCACGCCGGCGCTCCTGTCGGGCCGGCAGACGCGCACCGGCACGCGCGCCCGCGTCACCCCCGACGGCTCGGCATCGCGGTCCTACACGATCACCCTGAGCGGCGAGGACATCCAGCTGCGCGAGGGCGACGGCGGCCTCACCCCGACGGCCAGCGGCGAGCTCGCGTACACGCTCACGGTCGAGGTGACCCGCAACGGGGAGACCCAGACGCGCGAGGTCGAGGGCGTGGTCGAGCTGGAGGGCAACGGCCGCGCGCTGCTCCGCATCTTCGGCCTCCGGGGCGTCTACCGCGTGTCGCTCGCCGACGGCGAGACCGACCGGAGCGCGTAGGGCGGGGGCTCTGACCTGCGAGAGGAGCCACCACCGAGCCGGAGGGGACGGAGAGAGCGACGGGTGATTCGGCCCGCCCTCCTCCGTCCCCTCCCGTCCTCTCCACCCCCCGAGCCGTCTCGGCTGTATCGTACCGCCGTGCCTCCGCTTCCCTCCGATGACCGCGACCGCGACCTCGCCCGGCGCCTCGACCGTGGGGAGCCGGCGGACGAGCGGGACCCGCTCGACGCCGCCCTCCGCGCGGTCCGGTCGGAGCCGCCAGCGGTCGGCGAGGAGGTCTCGGAGCGGCTGTGGGGGCGGATCGAGGCCGAGATCGGGCCTCCGCCGACAGCGCGGACTCGGCCCGAGCGGGTTGCGCCAGACCGGCCAGCGCTGCGCCTGGCGCGAGTCGCGCGGTGGGCCGTTGCCGCGGGCGTGCTGCTGGCCGTCGGCACGTGGTGGATGACGTCGCGGCCGGACGTGGTGGCGGTGGCCGCGATGTCGGCCGAGACGTACCGCGCGGCCGACGGCACAGCGGTGACGCTGCGCCCGCACAGCCGGTTGGTGCGCCTCGACGAGCGGGCGTACCGGGTCGAGGGCGAGGCGTTTTTCGCCGTCACCGCCGGCGGCCCGTTCACGGTTGAGGCCGGGGCCGGGACCGTCCGCGTGCTCGGGACGCGGTTCGACGTGAGCACGTGGGGCGGCCGGACGGCGGTGTACGTGGACGAGGGCCGGGTCGCGGTCGAGGCTGGGGGCGAGGCCGTGACGCTGGGCGCGGGCCAGGCGGCAACTGCGAGCCCGTCGGGCGTGGCGCGCACCCAAGCGTCCGCCGAGTCGGCGCTGGACTGGCGGCGCGGCGAGGCCGTGTTCGTGCGCGAGTCGGTCCGCCGCGTGGCCGACGAGATCGGCCAGCACTTCGGCGTCGCCGTGACGCTGCCCACCGACGTGGCGGGCCAGTCGGTCTCGGGCGCGCTGGCCCTCGACAGCGCGGAGCAGGCCCTCGCCGACCTCGGCCGCATCCTGGGCGGCCGGTTCGAGCCGACGGACGGCGGCTTCCGGTTCGTCCGGGGGTGACCTCGATGGGCCGTGCCTCCGTCTGCCCGTCGCGTGGGGTCGGCCCGCCGGGTCACCTCCAGATCGGGCCGTCCCTGCGCGTGCTCGCGCTCGCCGCGCTGGCCGTGGGCTCGGCCGAGGCGCAGACGTTGGCCTACGACGGCGGTGCCCTCCGCGATGTCATCACGGACGTCGAGGCGCGCACCGACTGGCGGTTCCTCTACTCCGACGCGCTCGTGGCGGGCAAGCGCGTCCACGTCCGCGCCGACCCCGTGTCGCTGCCCGACGCGCTCCGGCGGGCGCTGGCGGCGCAGGGCGTCGGCGTCGAGGCGGACCGGGAGCGGCGGCGGATCCTGCTCGTGCCCGCGCCGAGGCGGCCCCCGACGGCGGCCCCTGCAGCCCCGGCGCCGAGGCCCCAGCGAATCGTGCGCGGGCGCGTGCTCGACAACGAGACGGGCGAGCCGCTCCCGTTCTCGACCGTCACCTGGGACGGCGGCCAGCGCGGCGTCGCGGCGGACGACGCGGGCGCGTTCGTGCTCACCCTCCGCGACGCAGCCGCGACCGGCGCGGTCCCGCTGACCGCGTCGTTCGTCGGTTACCGGGCGCAGACGGCGGCGCCGCGCGGCGGGTCGGCCGTGTTCCGGCTGCGCGCCGAGGCCGTGGCCCAGCCGGTCGTGGTGGTGAGCGCGTCCTCGCTCTCGGCACGGATCGACACGGCGTGGGCGGCGCAGCCCGGCCGGTTCGACGCGGTGGGCGAAGGCGGCGGACTGCGTGCGCTGGAAGGGCTGCCGTCGGTCGCGCCGTCGGGCCTCTTTAGCGACGGCCCCATCGTGCGGGGGAGCCCGGGCGACGCCTTCGAGGTGCGCCTCGACGGGGTCCCGGTGTACAACCCGCACCACCTGTTCGGGCTGGTGGACGCCTTCAACGGCGACGCGCTGCGGGCCGTCGCGCTCCACGTCGGCGTGGCGCCGGCGCGAGTGGCGGTCTCGCCCGGCGGGGCCATCGAGTACGTCACGGCGGCGGGCGCGCCGCGGCGGACGGTGGTCCAGGCGGGCGTGTCGAGCCTGGCCGTTCGGGGCGCCGTCGCGGTCCCGGTGCGGCCGGGGCGGACGACGGCGCTCGTCGGCGCGCGGGCGTCGGTGCTGGGGGCGGCGCCGTGGGCTCATGGCGCGGTCGTCGAGCAGGGCTTGGGCGCGCTCCGGCGGACGAGCCCGCTGCCCTCCTCGACGGCCGAGCTGACCTCCCGCGTCGTCGAGGTCACCCACGCCGAGGCGTCGTTCTGGGACGTCCACCTCGGCGCGGCCGACGAGCGCGTCGGCGGCGGGCGGACCGTCGTCACGGCCTACCTCGGCGGCGACGACACGCGGCTCGACGCGACCCGCCTCGTCCCCACCGGCGACCGCGCGGTCCGGCGCCCCGTCGCCACGCGCAACCGCTGGGGCAGCGGGATGGCGAGCGTGGCCGACCGGCGCGTGCTCACCCCGCGCGTGGTGCTCTCCTCCCACGTCGGCGGCAGCGTCTACCACGCCCGCTTCGCCCAAGACGACTTCTCGTTCCGCGCCAACGCCGTTTTCCAGGTCGACACCTTGGGCTACGACAACGGCTTTGGGGAGGCGCTGGCCGCGCAACGCCTCGACGCCGTTTGGGGCGACGGCGTGGCCTCGGGTGGCTACAGCCTCCACCACTACCGCCAGCGCTACGAGGAGGCCGCCCTCGCCCGGCCGACCTACGTGGCCGATCAGGCCGCGACGCGCCTCGACCTCCACGCCGGATGGGACGGCCTCGCCGCGCCGGGCCTCGACCTCGACGCGGGCGTCCGGGCGCACCTCACGTCGGTGGGCGGGCTGCGCCTGAGCCCGCGCCTGCGCGCCCGGCTCGCCGTCGCGCCCGGGCTGGCCGTCGCCGCCGCCGCCGGCCGGACCACCCAGTTCGTGCACCGGCTGACGCTGGGCGACGTGGCCGGGGCGGCGACGTGGGCGCTCTCCGACACCGACGACACGGTCACCGAGGCCGACCTCGCGGAGGCCACGGTCGAGATCGGCGCCGGGCTCCACCTGACGGCCTACGCCAAGCGGACACGCGGGCTCTGGTTCCACGCCGAGGACCGCGCCGTCCGCCAGCGCACGGACGCGACCGTCCTTGGACGGCCGTGGCTGACGGGCGTCGGGGGTTGGGCACGAGGCATCGAGGCGCTCGCTCGCGTCCCCATCCGCCTGTGGACCCTCGGCGCCAGCGCCGCGCTCGCCCGCGCCGACCTGAGCCACCCCGCCCTCGACGGCGGCACCCCGTTCCCGGCCGACTGGGACCGCTTGGGACGGCTGACGTTGCTGGCCGACGGGCCCGTGCTGCCGGGCGTCCGGCTGGCGGGCGCGTGGACGGTCGCCTCGGGCGCGCCCAACCCGCTGGCGAGCGCCGACGGCGAGGCCGAGCGGCTGGCGCCGATCTCGCGGCTCGACCTCCGCCTGACCG
Organism: Rubrivirga sp.; assembly: GCF_965213695.1. GTDB lineage: Bacteria > Bacteroidota > Rhodothermia > Rhodothermales > Rubricoccaceae > Rubrivirga. Next base: position 4,118,443 of record NZ_OZ243912.1, read on the forward strand.
CGTCTCGAGCGTGGGGCCGGACGTCGGCCTCGCTGTCGGTCGCCGTCCGCAACGCGCTCGACCGCGACAACGCCGTCACGCGCGAGCAGACGGCCGTCGTGCGCCGGCGCGGCTCGCCGGTGGACGCCCGCTTCGCTCTCGTTCCGCTCGACGTGTACGACGCGGGCGTGCTGCCCACCGTCGACCTCGCGCTGCGGTGGTAGCGGCGCCGTTACGAGAGCCCCTTCCTCTCCCCGTCCCGCCACAGCGCCGCCGCCAGCGCTCCCCACCCCGCGACAAACGCGAGCCCTCCGAGCGGCGCGACGGCCCCGAGCACGCCGAGGTCCAGCAAGACGAGCGCGTACAGGCTCCCCGAGAACAGAACGACGCCGGCTAGAAACAGCCACCCAGCCCACCGCGCCGACGAAGAGCCGCGCATCGCTGCCAGGACTCCTGCCCCGACGGCCGCGAGGGCGTGGACCAAGTGGTACTGCGCCGCCGTCCGCCACGTCGCCAGCCGGTCCGGCGAGACCGCGTCGGCCAGGCCATGCGTGCCGAACGCGCCGAGCGCGACGGCCAGCCCGCCGAGTGCCGCCGCGACGGCGGCCAGCCGCCAGCCGTGCTCAGCCCGCACCTTTCGTGACAGCATGGCTCGTTGCGTCCAAGACGAAGATCCTCTCCATGCTCACCGGACTACGGCGAACGTCCCGGACAGCACAGCGGTGCCGGCCTCGACTCGGTAGACGTATGTGCCGCTCGGAAGCGCTCGGACGTCGAGACCGATCAGATGGTGGCCCCCCGGCCGGTCCTCCTCGATGGGTTGGAGCACGAGCCGACCGGTCACGTCGTAGACGGAGACCCGAAGACGTTCGGGCTCGGGGAGGTCGACGCGGAGGCGGGCTTCAACCTGCGCAGGGTTCGGCCGTGTGCCGAGGACGGCGAACACCTCCGGGAGAGGAGCGGCCACGACCGCTTGCCTGTCGGACGTGGCCATGCTCAACTCGGACGCCGTGCTGTCGCCGACGCTCGGGGACTGGCCGGGGTTCGTCTTGCCGTTCACGGCCACGACGTTCGAGGCGACCGACTCGGTCGCCGAGTACACGGCTCGGGCGTGGTACTGGAAGGCGTAGATGGCCCCCGACGTCTGCGCCGTGATCGAGGCGTCGGTGAACGTCCTCGAGGAGACCGTCGTCACGGCCATGAGGCGCCACGGCGTCGCCGGGATGCACTCGGGCGTGCTCGACTGGTAGCACCGGCGGTACACGCGGTACGAGGTCGGCGTCGCGCCAGCGGGGGCGTCCCAGGCGAACGCGGGGGGCACGTTGTTCGCCGTCGGGTTGCTCCGACGGAAGTTCAGCGGGGCGGGCGTCGGGGGGGGTGGGGTCGTCGCTAGCTCCGCGAGCAAGGCGGTCACGATGGAACCTGTCACTGCCGTGTGACCGTAGTTGAGCGCTGGGTCGGTAGTGAGCACCCGCTGGAACGGCGTCCGCGTAGGGGCGGCGGGGTCGATGGGCGACGTGTAGACCTGGCCGTCGAAGTAGCTGGAGAGGAAGGCGCTCCGCGTCTTCGACGTCGCGTTGTAGTCGGCCGCGCTCACAGTGGGAATGAACGAGAATCCGTCGGCGGAGTCTTGGATGTCGGCGAGGGCGTAGAACCCGAGCGGGGAGAGGTAGGCGATGACCCCGAAGAGGTTGTCCCGGGAGTCGAAGTCGGTTCGCAGCCTGGGGAAGGGAGTCTGATAGCCGCCGGGAGCGCTGTCGTAGCCGGCCGGCGTCTGAAGACGGACGCGCCGCTCCTTCGAGAAACAAATGAGGATGCAGGTGGTCGACTCGCGGAAGTACACGTCGGTCTGCGCCGTGTGGTTGGCGGCGTAGAGCTTGAACCGGAGCCCCTTGCTCACGAGCCCCCACAGGAAACCGGCGCCGACGTCGATGTGGAGCTGGGGCGCACCGGGTGCCATAGCCCCGCTCGTAGCCACGCGAGTTCGTTGGCCCGTCCCGTTCGTCGCTCCGTTCGTCACTGCGACACGCCGGGGCCGCTGGGGGTAGTCCTGGAGGGCTCGCAGGTCATCGTAGAGCTCGACCCGGAGCGGGTTCCGCGTGGCCACGGTCGTCGTCACGTCGAGGCCCTGCCCGTAGGCCCAGTACGCGAGGAGCTGCTGGATCGCCGGGGAGCGAATCTCTGCTCCTATCGACGTGAAGGCGATGGCCGCGTTCGTGAACAGGTTGTTGACGACCTCGTGGAGGAAGATCTGAGTGCTGATCGGGACGTTGGCTCCCTGCTGCGGGGCATCGTAGGAGACGAAGAGACGAACGCCGTGGGCCGACCGGCCCGAGAGGTACCCCGGGCTCTCCATGTACGCGAGGGCGTACCGACCGACGAGCCCGCCCATGCTGAACCCGATGACGGACTCGACCTGGCTGGTCCCTCCCCGGCCCGCGGCCCCGTTCGAGGCGAGCTCCGCATCGAGCCGTTCGATGAGGTCCACGACGGCTCGCCCGTTACGCTGTACGTAGTCCTTCGACTGGTCGTACGTAAGGACGACGACGTCGTACCCAGCGTCGCGGAGGCGATTGTAGAAGTTGTCGCTGATCGAGCTCTCTGCGTTGAGGAGCCTCTGGGTGACGTAATCGAACCCCTGAGGATTCACGTTGACCGTGAACCCGCTCCCGACTGTGACCCGGACCTCGCCGGGGTCGATCCCGTCGAGCACGAGGACGGGCTTGGTGAGCGCCGTCCGGTTGGGGGCGAGGTAGACGGCGTAGTGGTACTTGGCCGTCCGGCTCCCGGCGAACCGAGACGGGACTCCGTCTTCCCGGACCGGGTCGAAGCTGAGCCCGGACCGAGGCGTCACGTTGCAGACCACCTGTGAGGGCGCCGGATTGGTGGCCGTCTCCGCGCAGCTCGACGAGCCGATGTCGACCTGGCGCGTCACGAGGATCGTCGTGATGGACGTGAGCGTCTGCCCGCCGACAATTGCCGAGAACCGGATCGTCTTCCTCCCCGTCGAGCCGTACGTCGCGACGACGTCGGCCCCCACGGTGAGCGGCCGGTACCCGCCCCCGTCGCCGAGGTCGACCCGGAGGTTCGTAACCGTCCCAGTTGGGGCGAGGTAGAGGGCCGTCGGGAGCCGGAACGTCGTGGGGACCCCGACGACGGCCCCCCCGGCGTAGAGCTCCTCCTCGAGGACGTGGTGGTAGACGGTCCCTGCGAACACGGCCGAGAGGTTGTAGAGCGAGCCGGGCGGGCGGATCCGGTCCTCGACCTCCTGGCGGGCCTGCTGCGAGACCTGGAGCTGGTTGGCCGGTGTCCGGACGAACGTGCCGTCGGCGATGTCGGCCGGCGCGATGTAGTCGTAGGGCCGGTACGTCAGGGCGAGCGGGAGCCGGCCGGCCGCCCGTTCCTGGGCCGCCGCCGCGTCGAGCGTGGCGAGTTGGGGGATCGAGCTCGGGGACGCCGCGCTGTTCCGGAGCTGGTAGTGGAGCGCCTTCCACTGGGTGGCCTGGATCTGGGAGCCCTGGACCCCGTCGTAGCGCCCGGGATCGACGAGGAGCGGGCGCCGGTTGGCGAGGATGCCCGAGTTCGTCTCGGAGAGGTCGAGCGGCTGGTACGTGTAGTCGAGCTCGGCGGCGAGCGTCGCGGACTGGGCGCTCGCAATGGACGGAGCTAAGACACACACGCCAGCGGTGAGGAAAGCTAAAACGCGCATGCTATCGGAGAATAGGTGAAACGAAGACCGCCAGGATGGAGACGGCCCCAATGCCACCGGAGGTAACTACTGCTGCTCTGCGGCATGGAGGGCCCGGAAGCCCCCTTCGACAATGCGACGGCCGATACCAAGACCGTCGCTGGGACGAACAGCAACCCAGAACACCCCGGAGACCTCGGTTGGGGTGACGGCCGTCACTTCGACCTGTCCATCGGACCCATTGAACTGCAAGGTGAACGTATTGTAGGCGCTCAACACGTCGAACTGGTCGCCCACCTCGGGCGACCGGAATTGCTCAGACGACAGCGAGAGGGCGATGCCGGACGAGAGACTGTTTTCGTCGTAGTCGGCGGTCAGAAGCGAAAGGCCTGTAAAGCCGTCTCCCCCCGCGTTGACGATGTATGCGGCCGGCCCTACGTATGTCGAGTCGGCCTCGGCGTCGTAGAGCCGGAACGTGCTCTCGGCGAGCGACCCGTACCGGGACCGGAGCTCGTCGAACGTGGGGACCTCGCCGACGGTGTCGCAGCCCGAGAGGGCGAGAACGACGGCGAACAGCGCGAGTGGGGAACGGGACATGACTGAGAGAGAAGGAGGAAGAGGCCTCTCGACACGGCCCAGGGAATGTTCGCCGGCCACGCGACAAACCACCCGATGGCTGGGTCCCACAACTGGTGAACAGTAGGACATCCTTCGCCCCCTGTCAACCACCAATTCGTGTCCTCCTCCACCGAGCACGCGAGGGCATGTTCTCCTCGCCAACCATCGCCGTCGTCGCTGTCGAACCAAGCTGGGCGCTCATCTGACAACTGTGAGCGCGCACCTGTGGTCAACGATTCCTACACACATAAGCCAAGGGCGCGACGGCCAGCCCGCCCAGCGCCGCGGCGACGGCCGCGAGGCGCCAGCCGTGCTCAGCCCGCATCGCCGCTCGCGGACGTGGCCGGCGCCGGCAACACCTGGAACGGGACAGCCGCCCCGTTGAGCCGCAGCGTGTAGCTCCCGGCCGGGTACGCCCCGTCGAGCATGAGGTAGAACCGGAACGGCCGGACGACGGCCGCGCACACGGTCTCGCGCGGCTGGCGCATGAGCAGGTCGACGGTCACGAAGTGGCTCTGGCGCGCCTGCGTCACGTCGGTCAGCTCGGCGCAGGCGTCGGGGAGGGCGCCCTGGACCAGGACCTCGACGGCCACGCCGTCGCCGGGCAGCGGCCGGCCGGCCGGGCGGACGGCGACCGAGTCCACGACGGCCGGGTACACGAGGTAGCGCGTGCTGTCGCTGACCGGCCGGAGCAACATGGTCTCCCGATTCGGGTCGCTCCCGACGCGGTAGCCGAACCGGTCGCGGTCGGGCCCGTCGGCCGTGGCCGAGGAGCCGCCGCAGCCGGCCGCGACGAGGGCCAGCGTCACGAGGAACGCGCGCATCAGGCGGCCCCGTCGGTCGAGGCCGCGTCGCCGCCGTCGGGCCCGGCCTCGACGGGGCTCGAGCCGTCGTCGCCGCTCGGGCGTGGCGTGTCGGCCGCCAGCAGCGCCGCCTCGGGCTGGTCGTCGGTGACGGTCTCCGTCGGCGCGTCGCCCCAGAGCCGCTCCAGGTCGTAGTGGGCCCGGAGCTCGGGGTCGAACACGTGGACGGCCAGGTCGAAGTAGTCCAGGACGATCCACCGACTCGTGCCGGGCTGGCCATCGCGGGCCACGGGCCGCTCGCCGGCCTGGCTCCGGATCGCGTCGACCACGCCGTCGACGATGGCCCGGATCTGCAGGTCCGACTCGCCGGTCGCGATCACGAAGTAGTCGACCTCGCCCGAGATCCCGCGCAAGTCCATCACCGTCACGTCGCGCGCGCGCTTGTCGAGCGCCGCGTCGAGGGCGATCCGGGCAAGCTCGCGGCCGGGCGTCGGGCCGGACCGGCGGGAGCGTTGGGACTGGGTGGAAGCTGCGGACATAGAAGTCGAGGGGTCAGTCGGCGTACGAGGCCAGCGCGCGGTAGTCGGCGCCGACGGTTACGGTCACGTCGAGGGAGTAGTCGGTGGAGGGGCCGCCCGTGACGACGCGGTCGGCGTCGAGCCCGAGGGCCTGGGCGACGTATCGGGCGTCGAGGGCCGTCCCTGAACGCACCAGGACCGTCGTAGTGTCCCGGGCCGCCGCGTTGCCGATGTCGACCACGTCGAACCCGCGTCGGCGGAGGTGGGCCGTAACCTCGGCCGCGAGCCCGTCGACGCCGGCCGCGTTTCGGACCTCGACCTGGATCCGGGAGTGGTCGGCGGCGGCCCGGTCCGGGACCGTCCGCGGCGTGAACGCGCGCGTGGCGAGCCCGTAGAGCAGGACGAGCACCACCAGCCCGCCCACGACCAGGGCCGCGTTGAGGAGGCCGTTGCTCAGGCGGGAGCCGGACAAAGAGGGCTACTCGGCGTCGCGGAAGAAGAGGTCGCCGGCCGAGCCGGACCCGACGCCGACCCCGAACCCGCTCCGGCCGTAGCCGCCGTACGCCCCGTAGCCGCGGGAGCCATAGGGCGTGCCGTACGGCGACGCATACGTCCCGTACGGGCTCTGCCGGACGCTCAGGTGGAACGTGGCGTTCTCGGTCGGCCGGTATGCCAGCTCCGCGTTGCGCAAGAACACCTGCGGCTGGTCGCTTTGGAGACCGGCGTAGAACCCGGAGCCCGCGAGCGCCTGGGCCACCCCAATGTCGACGCGGCCGGCCAGCTTGGTCGAGGGCTGCCAGCGGAGCGAGGCCGTGTACAGCCCGAGCCCGACGGCGCCGCCGGCCCCGCCGCCGTACGACACCTCGGCGGACTGGCTGAACTGGAGCGTCTGCGCGTTGAAGAGCTGGCCGAGCCCGAGCGCATTGGGCGTCTCCGAGAGCACCGTCGTGGCCATGCGGGCGGGCACGTCGGCCGCGCGCTGGGCGCGGACGGGCACGGCGAAGGCGAGGAGAGCAGCGAGGGCGAGGATGCGCATCGGGGCGGCGGAGCGGGTCGGGCAGGATAGGCTGGGCGGGGGGCGGGAGTCAACCGGCCGGCCGGGAGCGTCGGGCCCTCGTCAACGCTCGGCGCTGGCGCGTGGTGCCCGGTCCGGAACCGGGGGCGACGAAATCGCCCCGGCCTCCGCCGCCCCGATGCGGGCGCGGTGCGCCGCCAGGTCGATCCGCGAGGTCAGCGCGCCGACGGCGACCGCCAGCACCGCCGCGACCCCGAACAGCGCCGACGCGCCGAGCACGGCGTCGAGCGCCCCCAGCACCCCGGACCCCGACGACCGGCCCACGTTCATGGCCGCCGTGAACAGCGCGAACTGGGTCGAGGCGACAGCCCGGCTGCACAGGGCCATCCCCGTCGCCAGCAGCGTGATCGTCAGCAACACGAACGTGACGAGGTAGCCGAGCGCGAACGCCACCACCGTCGCGCGGACCGTCCACAGGCCGGGCACCGCGGCCATCGTCACCAGCACGAGCGCGACGAGGGCCGCCAGCCCGACCAGCATCCGCACGCGGCCGACCCGCTCGATCAGGACGCTCCCCACCGCCATCCCCAGCAGGCCCGCCGCGACCTGGCCCAGGGCCACCACGTCCGCGTAGCCGGTGTCGGTCCACCCCAGCTCGCCGACGGCCAGGACGGGCATGAACGCGATCACCAGGCCGTCGAGCGCGCCCGCGCACCACGCCGCGCCGAGCAGGAGCAGGCTCGCCGGGAGGAAGGCGGCCCGTCGGAGCCGGCCCCACACGCCGCGCCAACCGTGCGGCTGGAGGGCGTCGGCCGAGGCGTGGCCGGCGGTCCACGGCAGGAGCCGCTCGCCGGGCCGCTCGCGGACCAGAAGGGGGACGAGGAACAGGGCCGACAGCGCGACGGCCACCGCGCCCGCCGCCGGCCCGATCCCGCCCACGTCCAGCAGCCGCGCCGTCCCCACCGCCGACGCGGCCACGCCGATCGTCGCCCCGCCCCACATCAGCGCGTTGGCCCGGGGCTGCTCCTCGACTTCGAGTACGTCGACGGCCATCCCGTCGACGGCCACGTCGAGCACGGCCACCGACGTGTTGATAGCGACCCCGCAGGCCGTCAGCCACGAGAGGTGCGTCGCGGCATCGGGCACGAACGCCATCGCGACGACGGCGGCGATCACGCCGAGGCCGCCCGCCAGCACCCAGGGCCTCCGCCGGCCCATCGCCAAAAACGTGAACCGGTCCATGACCGGGCCCGCCACCACCTTCAGTGTGAACGGCAGCAGCACCAGCCCGAGGTAGGCCCCGATGGCGCCCGCGCCCACGCCCCGCTCGGCGAGGAACGCCGGCAGCGCGACCACCAGAAGCCCCTGCGGGATCCCCTGCCCCACGTACAGCGCGACGAGCGCCGCCAGCCGGAGCCGGCGACGCTCGGTGAGCGCGGGCAGGGCGCCAAGGCGAGCGGCCATGGCACAACATCGCACGGACGCCGCCGGCCGCGCTACTCCATTGTGTCGTCGGGCGCGTCGACGGGCGGCGTGGCGTCTTCGACGGGGCCCTCGAACAGGTCGTCGCCGGTCTCGGGCGCGGCGTCCATGTCGTCGTCCACCGTCTAGCCGTCGTCGCGCGAGAGCGGGTCGACGTCCAGGGGCGTATCGGCGTCGGGGTCGGCGAGCTCGGGCGTCGCGTCGGGCGCGGGCTCGACCTGGTCCGGCCCGCCGCGCCTTCCAGGCCGGCTCCCCAACCCGCCGACCTCGACCCCGTGCCCGTCCAGCAGCCGGCGGCGCGTGGCCGCGTCGTCGACGGCGTTGTGTTGCCCCCTCCCCGCGGTCTGAGGACGACGAGCGCCAGGCCGAGCGCGTCGAGACAGGATGACCGCACACTGGCGGGCTTTCCCCCTCGCTGCGCTCAGCGGGCGCTCGGACGGGGGGAGCGTGCGGCGGCAGACCACCGAGGGTAGCGTGCGGTCGCCCTGCGCGTCGAGGCCGGCCGTCGTCCGACAGGTAGCCCCACCGCCGTCGACGTGCCGTAGCTCCGACGGCCCGGGGCGGCGGCCGCTCCTCCAAACGAGAAGCGGGGCGGCCCCCCGAGAGGGACCGCCCCGCAGGACGGAGGTCCGGGTGGACCTACATGTCGCCGTCGACGGCCTCGTCGACCTCGACAGCGGCCTCGTCGGCAGCAGCGTCCATGTCGTCCATGGCCCCATCGGCGGCGGCGTCGATGTCGTCCATGGCGGCGTCGGTCTCGGCGCCCATCTCGTCCATCGCGGCGTCGGTCTCGGCGCCCATCTCGTCCATGGTGGCGTCGACGTCGGGCGCCTCGATGGTGGTCGTGTCGGTCTCGATCACGTCGGGCTCGGACTCGCACGCGGCGAGGGGGAGGGCGAGCGCGAGCGCGAAGAGGGCAATGCGGTTCATCATGACAATAGGAGGGGTGGGTGAAACGGATCTCGGGAGCGATCTCCGAGGCTCGACGGGGTGAGGGGTCGAGCGCCCCTACAACGACAAGATACCCGGCGTGTTGCCCAGGTCACTGGACACAGGAGTCCAATATGATGGACATCACTCGATCTTCGTGTTCCCCTCCAGCTCCGTCCGCGTGGTGTCGGGCGCCAGCCGGAGGCCCTGCGCATGGAGCGACTGCGCGAGCGCGGCCAGCGGCGTCCCGGGCTCGGCGAGCGCCCCCGTGTGGTCACTGAGCGACCGGAGCGTCCGGCCGATGGCCGGGCCGTCGAGCGGGCTCGACTGGAGCAGGTTGCGGAGCGTCGTCAGCTCGTCGCGGACGTCGGGCACGCCGTCGGCCGAGACCGTGTCGAGCCGCGCGACCCACAGGTCGATGGTCTGGATGGCCACGCTCGGCGAGAGCCGGACGAGGTCGCGCGAGACGAGGTCGAGCGTGCCCTCGGCCGAGACGTCGCGGACCATCGCGGTGTCGGCCGCCACGGCGCGCGCCTCCGCGCTGGCCGACGAGACGTCGGTCGGCGAGGCCGAGTCCGGGGGGGACGCATCGGGCCCGCAAGCGGCCAGGACGAGGGCGAGGAGGAGAGGGAGGCGGACCATCACGGAAGAGAAATGGGAGAACGGAGGGGCCCAAAACGACGGCCGCCGACCGGGTCTCCCGAGGGAGCCGGTCGACGGCCGGGACCGCAGTTGACGGGGTTACATGCCCGCGAGTTGGTTGCCCGCCTCGGTCAGGGTCGTGCCGAGCGTCTGGAGGGCCGAGTCGCCGCCGGCCGCGCCGGTCGTCGCCTCTCCGAGCCGCTGGAGCGTGGCGCCGACGGCGGCGCCGTCGATGGGCGAGACCTGGAGCTGACCGCGGAGCGTCTCGAGGTCCGAGACGACGGGCGCGAAGTCCGGGTTGCCCTCGAGCTGAGCGATCCAGCCGTTGATGTTGTCGACGGCGGCGGCGACCGGGAGGCTCGTCAGGCCGCCGGCGTTGGTGACGGCGTCGACAGTGCCCTGGGCGGTCACGGCCGGAGCGTCCATCATCGGATCATCCGTCATCGGGTCGTCCATCGTGCCGTCCGTCATGGCGTCGTCCATCGGGTCGACGGTCTCAATATCGACGACGTCCGTGTCGACGGTCTCGGGCTCGGACTCGCACGCCGCGAACGGGAGGGCCAAGACGAGGAGGACAGAGAAGCGGGTCATCAGCGGGGGCGAGGGTGAGGGCGCTCTAACCGGCCGCCGGGTCCCAAGATCTGCAATCATCTCCATTTCACTCGTGGATCGGAGATCTCCTGACCGCACGCCGGCCACGCCCTCATGCCCCCCGGGGGCCGAGCGGGACGGCCCAGGCCTCGGGCCGGTCGGCGCCGGCGAGGGCCGCGGCCAAGCGGAGGAGCCGGGCCTGCTCCGGCCACGCCAGGCGCGCGGCGGCGGCCTCGGCCGGAAGCCACGCCGACGTGTCGTGCTCGTCGTCGAGCGTGGGGTCGCCCTCGACCTCCGCTGCGAAGGCCGGCGCCAAGACCACCCGGTCCCCGGCCCAGTCGTAGTGGGCGTTGACCGACGGCAGGGTCCAGAGCTGGCGGAGGCCCCGGCCGGCCCGCCACCCCGTCTCCTCGGCGAGCTCGCGGAGCGCCGTCTCCCAGGCGGCCTCGCCCGGCTCCACCTTCCCCCCGACCATCCGCCACGTGCCGGCGTAGGCGTGGCCAGCCGCGCGGCGGACCACCAACCACTCGGCGCCACTCGGGGACCGGCGGTACGGGTAGACGTCGACGGCGTGGAGCGAGAGGACGGGCACGGCCGGAGAACGGAACCGGACGGGCGGGGTTCATCCGGCATGGACGGCAGCATCTACCTCGTCATCGCCGGGACCTTCTTCGGGTTCATCGCGCTCGCGTTCGTCCTGCTGTACCCGGTCTACCGCTTCATGCGCCGCCAGGAGCGCCTGGCCGACGACTGGACGCCTCACGCGGTCGCCCGGCGGGTGCAGGACCTCGAGCGCGGCAAGAAGCCGCCGGCCGACGACTGACCCGGCGCTCCGAGCCCGTCCCTCGGCCGACCGTTACAGGCGGACCCACGGGCGGAGCTTTTCGAGCGTCTTGTCGCCGATGCCCCGGACGTCGGTGAGCGCCTCGGCGCTCCGGAACGGGCCGTGGACGCGCCGGTGCTCGACGATCCGGCCGGCCAGCGCGGGCCCGATCCGCGGCAACCGCTGGAGCTCCTCCGCCGACGCCGTGTTGACGTTCGTCGGCGCGGGCGGCGGCTTGCCCGACCGCCGCGGCGCCGCGGCGCGCTCCACGACGGCCTCGGCGATCTGGGACGCCGACGAGTCGGACGCGGACGAGTCCGGCGGCCACGAGGCGGACGGGCTGGCAGGGGACGGCGTCGGCGCGCTCGACCACGCCGTCGCCACCGCGGCCGTGTCGGCGGCGGTCGCGAAGGCGGCGTCGGCCGCGGCGTAGAGGTCGGCGGGGACGGGCGCCGCCGAGGACTGGACGTGGCGGGCGACCGTCCCCCCGAGCAGCGCCAGGACGATGACGAGGGCGGCCGTGCCCTCGGGGCCGGTCAGGCCCGTGCGCGCCTGCAAGCGGTAGAGCCAGCGCATGGGACGGAACAGGAAGCGTGGCCCCCATAGACCCCGGCGCGCGTCCCGTGTAACCCCGGCACCGCGCCCGTCGGCCCGGCGTAGGCCGCCCCTCCCCCGACGCCGCCTCCACACCGAGCGGTCCGTCCCGTGATCGTCCGCACCGGCGCCACCGTTCTCCACGCTTTTGAGCCTCGCATTGACGCCGGGCCCATGCCATGATCGTCCGCACCGACGCCGTCGTCCTCCACGCCTTCGACTACGGCGAGACCAGCCGGATCGTCCGGCTTCTGACGCGCCCGCACGGCGTGATCGGCGTGATCGCGCGCGGGGCCCGGCGGCCGACGAGCACGTTCGGGTCGACGCTCCAGCCGCTTTCGTACGTCCAGGCCGTCTACTACTACCGCTCGGAGCGCGGGCTCCAGACGCTGAAGGAGACGGCCCACGTGGTCCGGTTCAAGCGGCTCACGTCCGAGATCGACCGGGTGACGCTGGGGCTCCGCGTGCTCGAAGTGACGCGGGCCCTCGTCGAGGAGGGCGAGGCCCACCCCCTCGTGCTCGACGTGGTGGTCCGGACGCTGGAGCACCTCGACGAGACCGACGCGAACGTGGCGAACGCCGTCCCGTGGTTCCAGCTCCACCTGGCGTCGCTGCTCGGGTTCGCGCCCGACGTCCAGCGGGACGACGTCGAGGCGCTCGACGACGAGGGCGGGCGGCTCCTGCTCCAGAGCGGGGCCGTCGTGGCGGCCGGCGCCGAGACCGGGGCCTACGGGCGGTCCTCGTCCGACGGCGGGGTGGCGGCGAGCCGGGCCGCGCTCCGGGCGTTCGCCGTGCTCGCGCGGACCCCGCTGGCCACGGCCGGCCGGATGCGGCTGGCCCCCGACGTCCGCCGCGAGGTCGAGGGGTTGGTCGACGCCTTCGTCCGGGTCCACACCGAGTCGACGTTCCCCGAGCGCGTCCGGGGCGTGGCCGACCAGCTCGACGCCGGGCTCGGCCGGGGCGGAGATATGTGAGCGCCCGCCGCCGCTCCTCGGCCCTGACGCGCCAGAACGGGCCGAGCGGGGCTCCATCGCTCATCTGTGCGGAGTTGTGTGTCACCGACCCGTGCCCTACCTTCGTCGCAGACCCCCAGGCCTCCCCATGAGCCGCCGACAGCTGACCCAGAAGCAGCACTCCTTCCTCGAGTACCTCCGCGAGCACGTCGACCGCCACAAGGTCTGGCCGACCTACCGCGAGATCGCCGACCACTTCGAGTACCGGTCGCCGAACTCGGTGACACAGAACCTCCAGGCCCTCTCGCGCAAGGGGTTCCTGGAGCGGGGGCGGAACGGGTACGCGCTCGTCGAGACCGGCCCGCGCGACGGTTCGATCCACCTGCGCGGCGCGCTCCGGGGCGGGCGGATCGAGCCGTCCCCCTCGGACCGGCTCTCGCTGACCACCCTGTTCCCCGACCTCACGGGCTTCCACGCGCTCGAGATCGGCCCGGACGTCGCGCGGACGTCGGAGCTCGGCGAGGCCCGCTACGTGTTCGTCTCGGAGGGCGACGCGCCCGAAGGCGAGACGGTCGTCGTGGTGGACGGCGGGCGGCTGTCGCTGGGCCGGATCGGCGCCGACGGCTGCGTCGAGTGCGACGAGCCGACCACGTCGCCCGAGGTGCTCGGCCGCTACGCCGGCCACGCCGGTCCCTACGGGATCGTCCGGGCCCAGGTGGAGGCGCAGGCCTAGCGTCGGGGCACCGGCGGGCCCGGCGCCGGCCGCGCGCGGAGCGCGGGCCGGCTTAAGGGCGCCCGCGCGGGGCCGATATCGGGTGCGACCGTCCGCACGCGCCCCCCATGCAGCCCCTCCGCGTTCTCCTCGCCTCCGCCGTCCTGCTCGGCCTCTCCGCCTGCGACGCCGGCGGGCCCGACGTCGGCACCACGTCCGGCGTCTGGGTCGGCACCGCCGAGTTCAAGGTCGACACGCTGATGTCGGACCAGAACTTCCGCGTGGTCTCGGACTACGAGACCCGGTACGAGTTCGAGCTGACCGAGGACGAGGACGGCCTGGTCCTCGGGTTCGTCAACATCTACAACACGGGCACGCTCCGCGTCCGCGAGCCGCGCGACGTCGGCGGCCAGACCATCGCCGAGCGGTCCGTGACGTGGGACGACGACCTGGTCGAGTCGTGGCCGGTCTACGGCACCTACGACCGACCGACGCTCGAGGTGGACCTCCCGGAAGCCGAGGCGGCCGACGTCTTCCCCAAGGACCTGTGGACGTTCGTGGTCGTCGGCGACCGGGCCCGGCTCGACAACACGACCGTCGTCCACGGCTACTCGTTCGAGGTGTTCGAGGACTACGACGCCCGGTTCACGGTCCGCCTCAGCCCGACGAACGCCGACGAGTTCTCGCTCCGGCGCCAGTAGCGCCCCGCGCGCCGGGCCGGTCCTTGGACCGCCGGCAGCGCTCGGAGCAGTACACGACGGCGTCCCAGTCACGCGCCCACTTTTTGCGCCACGCGAACGGGCGCCGGCAGACGGGGCAGACTTTGGTCGGGAGGTGGGGCTTGCGGTGGGCCACGGGCGCGGTCAGCGGGTTCGGCAGGAGAAGATGCGCCGGGTGGTGAGGAACCGGACGCGCCCGATCCGCGAAACCCGCTGACCCCGCCCGCCCCGCCGATGACCGTCCGCCCCATCGCCGCCGTCAAGACGGCCCGTTACGCCGTGCTCGGGCCGGAGGACGGGCCGGTCGACGAGGTCTGGGTGGCGTGCCACGGCTACGGCCAGCTCGCGCCGTTCTTCGCGCGCCACTTCCGGGCCGCCGAGCGGCCGGGCCGGCTGATCGTGGTGCCCGAGGCGCTGAGCCGGTTCTACGTCGGCGACCTCACGGGCCGGGACCGGCGCGTGGGCGCGAGCTGGATGACGCGCGAGGACCGCGAGGCCGACATCGCCGACGTCACCCGCTACCTCGACGACGTGTTCGTGGCCGCCTGCGCCCGCGCCGACGCCGACCCGCACGCGGTCCCGCTCACCGGCTTCGGGTTCAGCCAGGGGACCGCGACCGTCGTCCGGTGGCTGGCCCTCAGCCCGCTCGTGGCCCGGCGCGCACGGCGGGCCGACCGGCTGATCCTGTGGGGCGGAGGGCTCCCGCACGACCTCGATCTGGCCGACCACGCCGGGTGGCTCACCGAGGCCGGCGTCACGCTCGTGGCCGGCGACCGCGACGGGTTCGCGACGCCGGGCAAGGTGATCGAGCAAGAAGCCCGGCTGCGCGCGGCCGGCATCCCGGTCGAGACGCGGTCGTTCGCCGGCGAGCACCGGCTCAACGACCGCGTCTTGGGCGACCTCGCCAGGCGCTAGCGGACGACGGTCATCGTCCCGGACGAGACGGCCCCGCTCTCGGAGACGAGCCGGTAGACGTACACGCCCGACGGCCACGCCGAGGCGTCGACGGCTACGTCGTGACGGCCTTCGGTGAGAGCGCCGGCCGCCAGCCTAGCCACGAGCCGGCCGGTGACGTCGAACACGTCGAGCCGGACCCGGTCCGCGGCGGGCAGGTCGAACGCGACGGTGGCCCGGTCCCGGAGCGGGTTCGGGTAGACGCCCAGCGGCGCCTCCGCGGCGGTCACGGCGGCGGCCACCGAGGCGGTGGACGCGGACGCGGCGGCCGACGAGGCCCGGAGCGTGCCCGGCTCGAAGACGGCGTAGCCCACCAGCTCTGGCGCGTGCGACGTCTCGGCGTCGGCCGACCGCTCCTCTTGGAGCACGAGGCGCCCCCCGATCCGACCCGAGAGCAGCACGCGGACCGTCACCGGGTCGTCCTCAGACACCGACTGCGTCGCCGCGAGCATCACCGCGCTCGTCGACACGACGGCCCCGAAGCGGGTCCGCGTGAGCTCGCTGTCGGCGCGGATCCGCTTGGCCACGACCGGGCGCTCGCCGTCGCCCAGCCCGGCCTCGATGGCGACCCAGGCGACCGTCGTCGGGCCGAGGTCGGCGCCGCCGGCCTCCTGCTGCACCAGCCGGACCTGCGCTCGGTCCTCCCGGACGCGCAGCCGCGCCGTCACCACGGCGTCGCCGCCGACGGGCTGGGCGAACACGACCGGCGTGCCGGGGAACGCCTCCGAAAAGTCGATCCGCCCGACGCCGTTCCCGTTGGCCGTGACGAACCCGGCCTCGACGCGGCGCCCGTCGTCGAGCGTGTGGGCGCCGGCCTCGACCACGAGGTACGGGATGTCGAGGTCGAGGTGCGTGCCGTCGAGGTAGGGCCACTCGGCGAGCTGGATCTCGAACTGATCAGCCGTGATCGCCTGGACGCGCGGGACCGCCGGGACGTCCTCCTGGGCCGACGAGAACGACGGCGCGACGACGACCGGGTTCGTGTACGACCGCGACAGGAAGACCGGGTAGAACGTGTCCGGCTCCTGCTCCGGCCAGTTGAACGTCCCGACCTCGCCAATGGCGACCGTCCCGTCGTCGCCGCCGGTGACCTCGATCTCGACGGCCGCCGTGTTGTTGGTCTCGTCGGTCTCGGCCACCTCGCCGCCCGCGTCGGCTTGGAAGAGGACGTAGTACGTCCCGGCCGGCGTGCCCTCGGGGATCGTGACCGTCACCGTGTCGTCCGTGTTGTCGCCCGCGTCGAGCCCGTCGATGTCGACGTTGGTCAGCACCTCGTCCGAGTCGTCGGGCGTCGTGTCGGTCGAGAAGGTGACGCGGAGCACGAAGTCGCCCGCGCTGGCGCTGCCGACGTTCGAGACGGTGTAGTCGATGTCGACGTCCTCGCCCGCGTCCGGCTGGAGGTCGTCGTCCTCATCGTCATCGTCGTCCGAGAGCGCGGCGGAGACAACCAGGTCGGCCCCTCCGGCGCCACCGTCGCCGACCGTCAGCGCGGCGGCGTCGACGTTGTTGGTCTCGTCGGTCTCGGAGATCGCCCCGTTGTAGTCGACGACGAACAGGAGGAAGTACTGGCCCTCGGCCGTGTCCGACGGGATGTCGACGTCCTCGCTGTCGTCCTCCGACTCGCCCGGGCCGACCTCGCCGGCCTCGTCGGCCCCGAGGAACGTGTCCGCGCTGTCCAGCACCTCGTCGTCCGAGAGGTAGAACCCGACGAGCGGCTCGACCTCGCCGGTCCCACTGTTGAACACCGTGTAGTCGACGCTGACGTCCTCGCCGGGCTCGACACCTTGGTCGGACGCCTCGACGGAGCCGCTGACGGTGAGGTCGGGCTGAGCGACGACGGGGGCCGCGAGAGCGGCCAGGAGGGCGAAGGCGAAGGGGAGGCGCATGGGGGTTGCAGGAATGTGTGACGCGGTCGCCGGCGCCATCTGGCAGCCGATTCCATCGGGGGGTCGAAGCGTTACCGGGACACGTTCTCCTCGTTCCGAAGCGGACTGGGATCTCAGTGTTGTCCCGACAAGGGCGCTTGCGAACCCCGAGCGATCCGGGCGCGTCGGTCGGCCCGTGTCCCCTCCGCCCTCCTTCCGCCCCGTCGGCCGCTTCGCGCCGAGCCCGACCGGCGACCTCCACTTGGGCAGCGCGCTGGCGGCGCTGGCAGCCTGGGCGAGCGCTCGGCGCCGGGGCGGCCGGTTCGTGTGGCGCGTCGAGGACTTGGACGGGCCCCGCGCGGTCCCGGGCGCGGCCGGGCGCCAGATCGAGGACGCGCGCTGGCTCGGCCTGGACTGGAACGAGGGCCCCGACGTGGGCGGACCGCACGGGCCGTACCGCCAGTCCGAGCGGGGCGACGTGTACCGGGCCGCGCTGCGGGCGCTGGCGGAGGGCGGCCACCTGTTCCCCTGCCGCGTCTCGCGGCGCGACCTCCGCGAGCTGGCGAGCGCGCCGCACGGGCCGGACGGCGGGACGCCCTACCCCGCCTCGCTCCGCCCGACAGACCTGGCCCCCGGCTGGTTCGACGACCCCGCCGCACGCGCCGACGCTGCGCTCCGGTTCCGCGTCCCGCCCGGCGAGGTGTCGTTCGAGGACGCCGTGGCGGGCCGCGTCGTTGAGGACGTCCGCCGGTCCGTCGGCGACTTCGTGCTGGAGCGGCGCGACGGCGTGGTCGCGTACCAGCTCGCCGTGGTCGTGGACGACCTGGCGATGGGCGTCACCGAGGTGGTCCGAGGGCACGATCTGCTGCACTCGACGGCGCGGCAGATCCTGCTCATTCGCGCGCTCGGCGGCCGTGTCCCAGCCTACGCGCACGTCCCCCTGCTGGTCGCGGCCGACGGCGAGAAGCTGTCCAAGCGCGACGACTCGCTCACGATCCGGTCGCTCCGGGCGGCCGGCGTCGCGGCCGAGGCGGTCGTCGGGTGGCTCGCGGCGACGCTCGGCCAGGGCGACGTGGGACGGCGGACACCAGCGGAGGTCGCGGCCACGTTCGAGATCGGCCGCGTCCGCCCGGACCCGGTGCCGGTCCCCGACGATCTTGCCGGCCGCCTCCTCGCCTCGTGACGACCGCCGATCCGCCATGCCCGTCCCGCTCCGACTCCTCGTTCTGCTCGTCGCGCTCGCGCCGGTCGCCGGCGCCCAGATGCTCCCGTCCGGCACCTGGACCGGCACGCTCACCGACGCCGACGGCGACCGCCACGCGATCGAGGCCGAGATCGAGCGGTGCGCGTCCGGCTTCACGGTGGACGTGACTGTCGACGGGCGGACGGCGACCGTCTCGGAGGACGCCCCGGCGATATGGGAGCGCGGGCGGCTCCGGTTCACCACGAGCCGCGTCCGCCTGCCCGGGGCGCTGCTGCCACGCGCGCTCGCGTGCGACCTCTCGGCCGACGCGGAGGGCGCCCTCCGCGGGACCTGCGCGGTCGGGCGCGGACGGGTCCGCATGGAGCTGGTGCCGCCCGCCGACGCCGCGTTCGGCTGCGACTAGAGTCGGTGGGTCAGTACTCCGGTGCGTCAGCGGGGTGGTCGATCCAGGCGAGACGGTCCGCATCGACGCGGAACGACTGACTCATACCCGCCCTCTCTGGTTTGGGGTCATCCCCGCGAAGGCGGAGAGCCAGGACGGGCGGGCTGGGTGCCCCCCACTCTCTGGATGGTCTGGCGCCTTCGCTCTGCGGTCCCGCCTGCGCGGGAAGGACCCGGCGCGAGGAGTGAGGCACAAACCCGAAGACGTGGTATCACTGGCCCACTGCGCGAAGCGCTTCAGCGCGCCCGCGTCTGCCACGAGGCGTCGCCAGCGAACCGGCGGGACGCGGCGTAGACGAAGAACAGGCGGCGGGCCCGGACCTCGCGGCGGCCGTCGGCGACGGCCCAGCCAGCTTGGGCGGCGTTCGCCCCCAGCGACAAGCCGGACAGCGCGGCCGTCACGCTCTGGACCAGGAAGTCGGGCGTCGCCAGCGCGACCGACAAGGCCGGCGCGGCGAGCGGGATAAACTGGCCCGGCCGCTCGGCGTAGCGCGTGACCAGCTCGCGGAGGTAGCCGACCGACGAGACGGAGTCTTCGATCTCGGCCACGGCCGGCGCCACGCGCTGGCGATAGACGCGGTCGGCCTCGACGGCGAAGTCGGGGTCCCAAGCGGCCGACGCCACCTCGGCGGCGAACTCGTCGACGGCGGCGCGGAACCGGGCGAGCGCGGGGTCGAGGTCGGCCCGGATGTCCAAGACCTCGGCGACCGTCGCCCGGTCGAACAGGGGGAGCGTTTGCAGCACGTGGCCGGCGAGCCCGCCGTCGCGCGCCCGGTGCGCTCGGGGCTCCGACACACCGACGCGGCCCTCGGCAACGGCGTCGCGCAGGGCGTCGGCCGTGGGCCCGTCGAGCAACGGCGTCGTGTGGCCGCGCGCGACCGCGTCCGCGACGACGGCGGCGTAGGTCTCGGCCGCCGCCTCGGCAAAGTCCGACGGCCGGGCGACGGCCCCGACACCCAGCGTCTCGACCGTCAGCCGGCCGGCCGCGACCGCCGGGGCGAGGGCGTCGAGCCCGCTCTCGACGACGGCCTCGGCGAGCAGCCGGCGGTAGCGCCTCCACCACCCGTCGACCGTGGCCCGGACGACGTCCCGGTCGACGTGGCGCGAGCCGGCGACGGCCGCCAGCCGGGCCGGCGCGTCGTCCAGGCCGAGGTCGTCGGCCAGGCCGGCGAGCACGTCGAGGCGGGCGGCCACGCCCGTCGGGGTGTGGTCGCGCAGGCGGACGAGCAGGCTCGCGGCCGGGCTGCACAGCGTGACGCGGTCGCCGTAGAGCAGCGCCGCCTTGACGAGCGGCACGCCGACGTCGAGGTCGGGCGGGAGCGCCGAGCGCGGCGGCCCGACGCCGACGGTGAGGTCCATGACGGGCGCGGTGGGACCGGCAGGCTCGCGCCGACGGGTGCCAGCCCCGGGTCATGGGACTGGCGCACTACCGCCACACGGCGACCACGCACCCAACACGTAGGGACATGATTCATCATGTCCCCGGCGGTGTCCCGCGGTCGGGGAGGGGACACGATTCATCGCGTCCCTACGGTCGTTGGGGAGACCCGGCGATGAGCGCGCGACGCGCCGCTGTCACCCCGGCCCCCGACCTTTGGGCTCCGCCCAACCGGCCCGCTACGGGCCCGCTCGCGTATGCGCCGACAGGTCATCGAAAAGCTCGAAATCCTCGCCGACGCGGCCAAGTACGACGCCTCGTGCGCCTCGTCCGGCGGCAAGCGCGAGAACACCAAGACAGGCATCGGCAACTCGACTGGGGCCGGCATCTGCCACTCGTACACCGAGGACGGCCGGTGCGTCTCGCTCCTCAAGGTCCTGTTCTCGAACGTCTGCATCTACGACTGCGCCTACTGCGTCTCGCGCCGGTCGAACGAGGAGGTCACGCGCGTGGCCTTCACCGTCCAGGAGGTCGTCGACCTGACGATGGAGTTCTACAAGCGGAACTACATCGAGGGCCTGTTCCTGTCGTCCGGCATCTTCAAGGACGCCGACACGACGACGGAGAAGCTGGTGGCCGTGGCCCGGTCGCTCCGCCACGACCACGGGTTCAACGGATACATCCACCTCAAGGTGATCCCCGGCGCCAGCCCCGAGTTGCTGACCGCGGCCGGCCGGCTGGCGGACCGCCTGAGCGTCAACGTCGAGATCCCGAGCGAGGCCGGCCTGAAAACGGTGGCCCCGGAGAAGGACTACGACAGCGTGTTCGCGCCGATGGCGACGGTCCGCGACGGGATCGAGGCGGCGAAGGAGGAGCGGAAGACGGACCGCCGCGCGCCCCGGTTCGCCGCCGGCGGCCAGTCGACCCAGCTCGTCATCGGGGCGACGCCCGAGAGCGACCGCCAGGTGCTCGAGCTCGTCGACGGGCTCTACAGCGAGCAGAAGCTCCGGCGCGTCTACTACTCCGGGTTCATCGCGCTCGGCGGCGACGACCGCGTGCCGGACCCCGCGACCTACCGGGCCCCGCTCCACCGCGAGCACCGGCTCTACCAGGCCGACTGGCTCTTGCGCAAGTACGGGTTCGAGCTCGACGAGGTGGCCCCGCCGGGCTCCGAGAACCTGGACTCGGAGATCGACCCCAAGACGTCGTACGCGCTCCGCTTCCCCGAGCTGTTCCCGGTCGACGTGAACCGCGCGCCGATCGAGTGGCTCCAGCGGGTGCCGGGCTTGGGGCTCAAGTCGGCCCGGCGGATCGTGGCGGCCCGGCGGCGCGGCGTCGTCCGGTGGGAGGACTTGCGGTCGATGGGCGTCGTGCTCAAGCGGGCCCAGCACTTCCTGACGACGCCCGACCACCGGCCCCACCTGATCGGCCGCGATCCGGGGGCCGTCCGCCAGCGGATCGTCGGCGGTCACTCGGGCGCGCCCCAGCTGTCGCTGTTCGCGCCGGCGCCGCTGGCGCAGGCGGCGTGACGCGACTGGCGCCCTCCTCCGCCCGTGGGGACACCATGCGTGGTGTCCCTACTGACCGACGGCAACCGCCCGCGCTGCCCGTCGACCCGCACCTCGCGGTCGAGACCGACGGGACGTTCGCGGGCCTGCTCTGCGCCTACGCCGAGGGCTACCGTCGTGGCGCGCTCCCGGTGTCGGTCGGCCTGATTGGCGAGCCCGCGAGCGGGGCGCTGTTCGGCGACGTCGTGCGGGTCGAGACCGAGGCGGCCGTCGCCGACCGGGTCGAGCGGGGGCTGGAGCAGCTCGTGCCAGGGCTGGTCGGACGGCTGCGGCGGGCCGTCCTCAGCGAGCGGCCCGGCATCGAGGTCGCCGCGCTCCGGCTGGCCGACGCGGTCCGCGCCGAGGGCGCCGCGCCGGCCGAGGACTGGACGTTCGAGCCGGCCCGCGTCGTGGCCCAGTGGTCCGGCCGCGTCGGGCGCGAGGCGCACCGGATGGAGGCGTTCGTTCGCTTCGAGCGGCACGACTCCGGCGGCGCCGAGACCTGGGTGGCCACGACCCGGCCCGAGGTCCACGTGCTGCCGATCTTGCATCCGCACTTCGAGGCGCGCTACCCGACGCTGGCGTGGCGGATCGTCGACGTCCGGCGCGGGCTGGCGCTCGTCCACACGCCCGCGCCGGACCGGGCCCCCGGCGAGCCCGCCAGCCGGATCGTCCCGGCGGCCACGGTGGGGCTCGGCGACCCGGCGCCCGACGAGGCGGCCTACCAGACCATGTGGCGGGCCTACTTCCAGGCCGTCACCATCCCGGAGCGCCGGAACCTCAAGCTCCACCTCCGTCACGTGCCCAGGCGCTACTGGCCGTACCTCACCGAGAAGCAGGCGCCGGGCGGCTGACGGTCGCGGGGCTGATCTCCCGTAACGGGGACACACATCGCCCTCCACCATGCGCTTCGTCCTCGTCGCTGCCGTCGCGGTCACGGCCGCCTCCGCCCAGCCCGCCCTCTCCCCTACCGACCGGTGCGCCACCGGCGCCGAGCCCTCCGCCCGGACGGTGGAGGCCCTCTTCGTCGACGGCCGCTTCGATCCGTTCGTCGTCCGCTCCGGCCTCGACGAGACGGTCCTGACCCTGACCGTCTCGGACCCTGCCGTGGTCGAGATCGCCTGGCCCACCTTCTACACGACCCAAGCCGGGGTGCCGGTCGACTCCCTCGTCTTGCGCGACGACGGCGCCGGGGCCGACGCGGCCGCCGGCGACGGCGTGTTCTCGGCCGCGCCCGCTCGGCTCACCTACGACGGCTCGTTCGGGCCGGCGACCGGGTTCTTCAACGGCTACCGCCGTGCGCGCGTGACCTACGCCGACGGACGGACCGAGCGGGCGAGCGTGGTCCTCCCGCTAAGCCTCGGCATCCTGACCGACGCGGTCCCCATCGTCCGGCCTCAGCGTGGCGACCTCGGCGCCGGCCTCGGCGCCGGCATCGACCGGACCGACCACCTCGTCGCGACCGTCGGCGCGTTCGACGACGTCGAGGGGGCGACGGCGACGCTGCTCGGGCTCGTGCCGCTGGAGCCGGACTTCGTGCACATCGCGGCCCCGCACCCGGACCCGCTCGAAACGGCGGCGGGCCAGTTTCTCCACGTCAAGGCCGAGATCGGTGGGATCGGATTGGGGACCGTGGACCGCTCGGCCGACTTCGGGGCGACGGGCGCCCTCCGCGGCGTCGTTCAGACGTACCCGTTCCCGAACCCCGGCCTCCTGAACCACGAGCTCGGGCACTATTGGTTCGCGTTCCTCGACCCCGCGCTCGACCTAAACCGGGGGTCTCATTGGGCTGCGACCGAGCGGCCCTCGACCGGGTTCGGCAGTCCGACCTGGGGCGCGTACCCCGCGCTCACGCCGGCCGCGGGCGATACCGTCCGCGCGGCTCTCCTCCCGCGCGACGGGCACTACAACGACCTCGAGCTCTACCTCATGGGCCTCGTCGGGCCCGACGCCGTGGCCTCGCCGATCCGGGCCCTCCGGGACGCCGACCAGGTCGGCATCGAGGCCGGCACCTACGTGTTCGTCGCCGACGGCGTCCGCGAGGTGACGATGGACGAGATCGTCGCCGCAGAGGGCCCCCGCCAGCCGGCCGTTGGCCAGTCCCCGACGGCGTTCTCGATGGCGACCCACGTCGTCTACGACCGGCCGCTGACCGACGTCGAGTTCTCGTACTTCGACTACACCCTGCGGGCCTACGAGCAGGCCTCGGCGAGCGGTGCCGGGCTCTCGTTCGAGGCGGCGACTGGGGGCCGCGCAACCCTCACGACGCGCATGTTCTCGACCGGTGTCGCCGTGGAGGACGAGCCCACGCGGCGGCCCCGCCTCACCCTCGCCGGGGCAAACCCCGTCCGCGACGTCGTCCGCTTCCGGCTGGCCGACGTCCCGGGCGACGCCTCGCTCGCCATCGTCGACGTGCTCGGGCGGCGCGTGGTGGCGCTCCCGTCGGGCCCCACGGTCCTGTGGGACGCGTCGGGCGCCGCGCCCGGCGTCTACCTCGCGGTCCTTCGGCACCCGGGCGGCACCGCGACGCTCCGCTTCACCGTCGCCCGGTGAGCGCGGAGCCCGCCGGGTGATCGGCCCGCACGACCTCTCCGTCTGGGGAGGACACGCGCGGCGGGTTTTCCGGGTCGGCCGGCTCGCCCTTGACGAACGGGCCGATGTAGAGGCGCTGGATCAGGATGAGCCCGACGCCGAGCACCGGCACCACCAGCAGGATGCCGAGGAAGCCCGCCAGCGAGCCGAGCACGATCTGGCCGGCCACAATGAACGCCGGGCCCACGCGGACCATCGAGCCCTGGACCTTCGGCGTGATCACGCTCCCCTCGATCTGCTGGGCCGTGATCGCCAGCCCCAGCGTCCACAGGCCCATCGTCGTCCCCTCGGCGAAGCCGACGACGACGGCCGGGGCCCACCCGATGAACGGGCCGAACGTGGGGATGACGGTCAACGCCGCCGCGAACGCGGCCAGCGCGAGCGCGCCCGGCACGCCGATCAGGCTCAGCCCGACGGCCGCCATCGTCCCCAGCAGCGCGACGGCGATGCCGACGCCCCGGAGCCACGCCAGCAGCGTCGACCCCATCTCGGCCAGGACGTCGCGGACGAACGCCTGGTGCTCGTGGTCGAACAGCCGCGTCACGGCGGCCGTGTATTGGCTCGGCGCCGCGGCCGTGTAAACGGCCACGATGAGGACGACGAGGACGCCGGAGACGACGCCCGCCGCCGTCGAGAACCACCCGAGCAGCTGGCCGCCGACCGTCCCCAGCGCCTCCGGCAACGTCAGCGCGCTCTCGGGCAGGCCGAGCCGGTTCCGCGCCAGCTCCAGCAGCTCCGGCGCCCGCTCCGCCAGCGCCGTCGCCTCGTCCGCCAGCCGCGGCCCGCCGAAGACGGCCGCCGCGCCCAGCACGCCGAGCACCGTCAGCACGACGGCGGCCAGCGTCGCCCCGCGCGGGACGCCGGTGTGTTCCGCCAGCCACCGGCTCGTGTGGAAGAACAGGACGCCGATGGCGGCGCCCAGGAACACGAGGAGCAGCACCTGCCGCGTCGTCCACAGCACGAACAGCCCGACGACGGCCACGACCACGAGCGCGACGACGTACCGCGCGCGCTGGCGGAACGCCTCGGGCGTGTCGAGGGGGGTGTGGTGCTCCGGTGTCATGGGCCTGGGACGCCGGGCGGGCCCGGGAGGTCCCGCCCCGACGGCGGGCCCGGCCGATGCCAGGGCTTCCCCGGGAGGCGGCCGTCGCCTCCCCCGAGCGGCCCAGCGTCTCATGGCCCCTCCGGACAGACCGAACGAGCGCCGCTATTGGGCGACGTTCATTCTGACCGACGGGCGAAGGAGGCTAAGATCATCTCCACGCTGTCCGCGGCGCGCTCGGAGAGGTCTGAGGCCCCGACGATTTGGTCCGCTTGCTCCTGCCACGCTTCGTCTCCGGAGAGCAGGTACGCACGGCGTGTGTAGTCCAGTGCCAGGAGCGGGTTGTTCTCGACGAGCGCGCCCATCTGGCCGTAGTGCGCTTCTTGCTCGCCGAGATACGTCAGGTACCGGGCGAGCTTCTGCTCAAGCTTGTCGTCGGCCGTCACGTACTCCGTCCGGACGAAGTCCGAGGGCACGTTCGCACCCGGCGCCTTCACGACCAGCGTCTCCTTGCCGAGCGCCTGCATCACCCCGATCTCGTAGAAGATGTTCGCCAGCGTCTTCGGCGCGACATCCTGGTGGAGGAGGGCCACGCCGACGGGGACAGCCACGATGATCTCCCAGATCTTGTGGAGGAAGTCCCGGCCGGTCGTGAAGCTGTTGGCATCGACCACGTCGAACCCGTCCCCACGGAACGCGGCCTCCACTCGCTCGCGGATCGTGACCAGCTCGGGAGGGAGCGCGCCTCCCAACTGCGTCATCAGGAAGCACGTCCGGCAGCGGGTCGCGATGGGGACCGTGTGGGCGTCCCCGTCCGTGAGCCGGTAGACGATCATTTCGCGGTCTTCCGCTTCCGCGCGATGGGGACGTTTGCGTAGGGCCCCTCCGATTTTTTGTGGCCCAGGATCAGCCCCCTCGTCCGGTCGACCTTGACGTACCGGCCGCTCCGGGGGTTCTTGACCTGGACAATGTCGCGCTTCTTCGTCGGCATGGCGGAAGGGAGAACGTGCCTGGAAGGTAGGGCGCGAGCGCGAAGGACGACCGGCCCCGACCCGCTGAACGCACGCGGCCAGCGGGCCGGGGCCGACGCCTACGCCAGTTCGAGCTGGGCGTTGAGGAAGTCGCGGAGCACGTAGTTCAAGATCCCGCCGTGGCGGTAGTACTCGACCTCGACCGGCGTGTTGAGCGCGACCGTCACGTCGAACGTCGTCTCCGCGCCGTCGGCGTTGGTGGCCGTGACGGCGAGGGTCTGGCCCGGCGCGAGGTCGTCGGCGACGGGGAGGTCGAACGTCTCGGTCCCGTCGAGCCCGTGCGTCGCCAGCGTCTCGCCGGGCTGGAACAGGAGCGGCAAGACGCCCATCCCGACCAGGTTCGACCGGTGGATCCGCTCGAACGACTCGGCCACGACCGCCTTGATGCCGAGCAGCAGCGTGCCCTTGGCAGCCCAGTCGCGCGACGAGCCCATCCCGTAGTCCTTCCCCGCGAACACGACGAGCGGCGTGCGCTCGGCGGCGTAGGCCTGGGCCGCGTCGTAGATGTACATCTGCTCGCCGTCCTTCGTCGTCCAGCAGCCCTCGGTGCCGGGCGCCATCTGGTTCCTTAAGCGGATGTTGCCGAACGTGCCGCGCGTCATCACGCGGTCGTTGCCACGGCGGCTCCCGAACGAGTTGAAGTCCTTCGGCTCGACGCCGCGGTCCTGGAGGTACTGCCCGGCGGGCTCGGACTTGGGGATGGCGCCGGCCGGCGAGATGTGGTCGGTCGTGACCGAGTCGCCGACCTTGACGAGCGTCTTGGCGCCGGTGATCGGCTCGATGGCCGGGACCTCGGGGGTCACGTCCAGGAAGAACGGGGGCTCCTGGATGTAAGTGCTCGACTCCTGCCAGTCGTAGACGGCGCCCTCCGACGTGTCGATGGCGTTCCAGCGCGGGTTCGAGTCCTCGATCCCGTCGTAGAGCTCCTCGAACTGCTCGCGCGTCACGGCCTGCTGGACCGCGTCGAGGATCTCCTGCTGCGACGGCCAGAGGTCCTTGAGGTACACGTCGTTGCCGTCCTGGTCCTGCCCCAACACGTCGTTCTGCAAGTCGATGTCGACGGTCCCGGCGAGCGCGTAGGCGACCACGAGCGGCGGGCTCGCGAGGTAGTTGGCCTTGACGAGCGCGTGGATGCGGCCCTCGAAGTTCCGGTTGCCGCTCAGCACGCCCGACACGATGAGGTCGCCGTCGGTGACCGCTTCGGCGACCGGGACCGGGAGCGGGCCCGAGTTGCCGATGCACGTCGTGCAGCCGTAGCCGACCAGGTTGTAGCCGAGCTCGTCGAGGTAGGGCTGGAGCCCGGCCTTCTCGAGGTAGGCCGTGACCACGCGGCTGCCCGGCGCCAGGCTCGTTTTGACGTAGGGCTTGACGCGCATCCCGCGCTCGACGGCCTTCTTGGCGAGCAGCCCGGCCGCCAGCATCACGCTCGGGTTCGACGTGTTGGTGCAGCTCGTGATGGCCGCAATCGCCACGTCGCCGTGCTTGAGGTCAAGCTCGTTGCCCTCGGCGTCGGCGTAGCGGCCGGTGTTGCCGAGCGCGTCCTCGGTCAGGCCGAAGCCCTGGGGCGAGGCCGGCCGCGTCAGGCTCTCGCGGAACTCGCGCTGGACGTCGCCGAGCACGATCCGGTCCTGGGGCCGCTTCGGGCCGGACATGGACGGCTGGACCTCGGCGAGGTCGAGCTCCAGGACGGCCTCGAACTCGGGGTCCGGCGTGGCGTCGGTCCGGAAGAGGCCCTGCATCTTGCAGTACGCCTCGACCAGCTCGACGTCGGCCTCGTCGCGGTTCGTGCGGCGGAGGTAGTCGAGCGTCTCGGCGTCGACGGGGAAAAAGCCCATTGTGGCCCCGTACTCGGGCGCCATGTTGGCGATCGTCGCCCGGTCCGGCAGGCTCATGGTGGACAGCCCCGTCCCAAAGAACTCGACGAACTTGCCGACGACGCCGTGCGCCCGCAGCATCTGGGTGACCGTCAGCGTGAGGTCGGTCGCCGTGACGCCCTCCTTGAGCTTGCCGCTCAAGCGGAAGCCGACCACCTTGGGCATCAGCATGTAGATGGGCTGGCCCAACATGGCCGCCTCGGCCTCGATCCCGCCGACGCCCCACCCGAGCACGCCGAGCCCGTTGATCATCGTCGTGTGGGAGTCGGTCCCGACGAGTGTGTCGGGGTAGGCGACCGGGAGCCCGTCGTCGCCGGGCGACGTCCAGACGGTCCGCGCGAGGTACTCCAAGTTGACCTGGTGGCAGATCCCGCGCTCGGGCGGGACCACGCTGAAGTTCTCGAACGCCTTCGAGCCCCACCGCAAGAACTCGTAGCGCTCCTGGTTCCGCTGGAACTCGATGTCGGCGTTGATCTGGAACGCCTGCGGGAGCGCGAACGAGTCCACCTGGACCGAGTGGTCGATCACCAGGTCGACGGGCACGCGCGGGTTGATGGCCTCGGGGTCGCCGCCGTTGCGGGCCATCGCGCTCCGCAGCGCCGCCAGGTCGACGACGGCCGGGACGCCGGTAAAGTCCTGGAGCAGCACGCGCGCCGGCGTGTACGGGATCTCGACCTCGGCCGGCGCCGCCGGGTCGTAGGCCGCCAGGTGGCGCACGTCGTCCTCGCCGACGGGGCCGGGCAGGTCGGCCTGGCGGAGGGCGTTTTCGAGGAGGACCTTGATCGAGAACGGGAGCCGGTCGAGGTCGGCGCCGGTCGCCTCGGCGACGCGGTCGAGTCGGTAGACGGTGTGGGCGCCGGCGGAGGTGTCGAGCGTGTCGCGGGCGTCGAAGAGGCTGTCAGCCATGAGGGGGAGCGGGTTCGGCGAGGGACGGTCTAGACGCGCCGGCGGCGGAATGGTGCCGGTGGCCGGCGCTCCGGACCGGATCTCCACGGGTGCCGCCCCCCGCCCGGGGCCCGGCCGCGCGGGCCGGGCCATGAATACGGCCTGGCTCGACGGCCGGGGCACCCCTCGGTGCTCCAAGTGACCTATCCTCCGGCCCTTCCGCCCGCTCCCACCACCATGCGCCTTGCCCTCCTCGTCGCCGCCTGCGCGACCCTCGTGTCCTCCGGTCCCGCCCAGGCCCAGTCCGCCCTGTGGACGGACGTTGCCGCCGCGTCGCTCGGCCCGTCCGACCTCCCGACGCTGCCGACGGCGTTCCGCACGGTCGCGCTCGACCGCGCCGCGATGGCCGACCGGCTGGCGGCGGCGCCGGACCGCGACCTCGCCCGCGGCGTGGTGGTCTCGATCCCTCTCCCCGAGGGCGGGCTCGTCGACGTCCGCGTGGTCGAGGCGTCGATCCTGGCGCCCGCGCTCCAGGCCCGCTACCCCGAGATCCGGACGTACCTCGCGGAGGGGCCAGGCGGGGTCCACGGCCGGCTGAGCCTGACGCCGGCCGGCTTCGCGGGGATGCTGTTCACGCCCCAGGGCACGCTCTACGTCGACCCGTACGCGCGCGACGGGGCCGAGGTCTACGTCGTGTACCGGGCCCGGGACCTGGTCGTCGACCCCGCGCTCCGCGGGCGCGTGGCCGACGAGGTCCGCGACGGCGGGGCCGACCTGGGCACGCCGGGGCTCGCGGCCACGAACGGCGAGACGCTGCGGACGTACCGGCTGGCGGTCGCCGCGACCGGCGAGTACACCCAGTTCCACGGCGGCACCGTCGCCGACGGGCAGGCGGCCATCGTCGTCGCGATCAACCGGGTGACGGGCGTCTACGAGCGCGACTTCTCGGTCACGTTTACGCTCGTCGCCGACAACGACCAGGTCGTCTTCACCGACGGCGCGACCGACCCCTACACGAACAGCAGCGGGGGGGCCATGCTGAGCCAGAACCAGGTGACGCTCGACGCCGTGATCGGCACGTCGAACTACGACATCGGCCACGTCTTCTCGACCGGCGGCGGCGGCGTCGCTTACCTCGGCGCCGTGTGCGACAGCGAGATCAAGGCCGGCGGCGTGACCGGGCTCGGCTCGCCCGTCGGCGACGCTTTCTACATCGACTACGTGGCGCACGAGATCGGCCACCAGTTCGCGGGCAACCACACGTTCAACGGGAACGCCGGCGCGTGCGCCGGTGGCAACCGGAACGGGTCGACGGCCTACGAGCCCGGCTCGGGCTCGACGATCATGGCCTACGCGGGCATCTGCGGCGCCCAGAACATCCAGTCCAACAGCGACGACATCTTCCACGTCGCGTCGCTCGACGAGGTGACCGCGTTCATCACGACGGGCGGCGGCTCGACGTGCGGCACGGCGACGCCGACCGGCAACCCGGTCCCGAGCGTCTTCGCAACCGGCGGCTTCACGATCCCCGTCGGCACGCCGTTCGTGCTCACGGGCAACGCCACCGACGACACGCCGGAGACGCTGACCTACATCTGGGAGGAGTTCGACCTAGGCCCGGCGGGCCCGCCCGGGAGCGCCACGCCGCCTTACTTCCGCTCGTTCGTCCCGACCGACAGCGCGACGCGGGTGTTCCCCCAGTTCGACCGGCTCCTGGCCGGCCTCCCGCCGGTCATCGGCGAGGCCTACCCGCAGGGGACGCGGACGCTGACGTTCCGGCTCACGGCGCGCGACAACGAGCCCGGCGGCGGCGCCATCGACGACGCCGCGGTCACGATCGACACCGACGGCTCGGCGGGGCCCTTCGTGGTCACCTTCGCCACGACGCCCAACCAAGTCTACTCGTCCGGCCCGGCGACGGTGACGTGGGACGTGGCCGGGACCGACGGCGGCGCGGTCAACACGCCGACCGTCGACATCTTGCTCTCGACTGACGGCGGGGAGTCGTTCACGCCGATCAAATCGAGCACACCGAACGACGGGTCCGAAGAGGTCTTCTTCTCGACGTTCACCGACAACGCCCGACTCCTGATCCGCGCCGTCGGCAACGTGTTCTTCAACGTGAACCCCCAGCCGTTCACGATCACCGACCAGGACCCGCCGATGATCGCCGTCGACCCGGCCTCGATCTCGCGGACGGTGCCCGAGGGCGGGACGGCGACCGAGACGGTGACGGTCTCGAACACGGCCGCGCCCGGCGCGCTCGACCTGGTCTGGAGCGTCGACGTGGTCGAGGACGCGGCGCTTTTGCCCGCGCAGGCCCCAGCGCGCGACCTGCCCAAGGGCTCGGCGCAAGATGACGGAACCGGGGCAGCGGCTCTGCTCGGGAGTGGCGGGCCGGACGGGTTCGGCTACACCTGGGTCGACTCCGACGAGGCCGACGGGCCCTCCGTCGAGTTCCAGGACGTCTCGGGCACCGGCGACGTGGTCACCTTCGTCCAGCAGGGCTCGTTCCCGGCCGGTGACGAGGGCTACGCCGACATCGAGCTCCCGTTCGACTTCCCGTTCTACGGGGCCGAGTACGCGACCGTCCGCGTGGTCGCGAACGGGTTCCTGACGTTCTCGGACTTCGCCGCCAACTCGTTCACGAACGCGGGCATCCCGTCCTCGGGCGGCCCGAACAACGTGATCGCCCCGTTCTGGGACGACCTCGACCAGAGCTCCGGCGGGACGGTCTACACGGGGACGTTGCCGGACGGCCGGTTCGTCGTCCAGTTCGACGAGGTCCCGCGCTACAACACGACCGCGCCGCTGACCTTCCAGTCGATCCTGTCGCCCGACGGCAACGTCGAGTTCCAATACGGGACGATGACCGGGACGCTGACCAGCGCCACGGTCGGGATCGAGAACGGCGGGGGGACGGACGGGCTCCAGGTCGCCTTCAACGCGGCCTACGTCACGTCCGACAAGGCCGTCCGCTTGACGCCGCCGGTCCCGCCGTTCGTCACGGTGTCGCCGAGCGCCGGGACCGTGGCCCCGGGCGAGAGCGACACGTTCACGGTGACCCTGGACGCGACCGAGCGCGAGGAGGGCACCTACACGGCCGACTTGGTCGTGTCCTCGAACGACCCGTCCACACCGACGGTGACCGTCCCCGTCACGCTGACGGTCGGCGAGTCCGGCAACGTGTCGATCGTGATTGACGGGCCTCGCGGGTTCCGCTTCCTCGGGACGCCCGCCGCTGGGCTGACCATCGACGACCTCGCCGAGCAGAACCTCGTCCGCGGCGTCCCCGGGTACTACCCGGCCGCCGACCCGGCCAACCTCTTCACCACATACGACGCGGCCACCGGCGACTGGATCGAGTCGGACGGGACCGGCGAGGTGCTCGAGCTCGGCAAGGGGTTCCGGTGGTTCTTCTACGACCGCGACATCGGCAACCCGGACGTCAGCCGGTCGCGCAAGCTCCCGTTCACGCTCTCGACCGACCTGCCCGCCAACACGGCCGATGTCGAGATCACGCTCGACACGGAGGGAACGCGGATGAACTACCTCGCCAACCCGTTCGGGACGGACCTCGACCTGACCGGGATCGCGGGGTGGCCCGGCGGCGACGAGATCAGCCCGAACGCGCCCGTCTGGGTCTACGACCCGGTGGGCCGGTCGTTCGTCGCCGCGCCGGCGTCGATCCCGGCCTGGATGGGGTTCCGCGTCCGCGCCAAGGGGACGCGGGTCAACGGCGTCCCGCGCGTCGTGACGATCCCCGCCTCGGCCGCGGCCTCGGCGCCGCTCGCCCGTCGGTCCGACCGCGCGGCGGCGCCCGGCCTCTCGCTCACGCTCTCGGGGACCGACGCCGACGGCGTCCGGATCGGCGACCGGGCCATGACGTTCGCGTTCTCCGACGACGCCCGGGCCGCGTTCGACCCGTCCGAGGACGTCGAGAAGTTCCAGACCCCGGCCACGGCCTACGCGCTCATCGGGGCCCGGAACGGCCGGGCCTTCGTCGGCCACGACGCCCGGCCGTTCGCCGACGCCGAGATCCCGCTGGCCGTCGAGGCCCGGGGGACCGAGGCCGCGTTCACGCTCCGGTGGGACGCCGCGGCGCTCCCGGCCGGGCTCCCCGTCGTGCTCGTCGACCTGGCGACCGGCGCCGAGGTCGACGTCCGGGCCCGGTCGAGCTACTCGTTCGAGGTCGCCGCGCGCGAAGCGTACGCCGAGGCGCCCGACGGCGAGGTCGCCGACGGGGCCCAGGCGACGGACCGGTTCGTCTTGCGGATCGGGTCGGGCCTGGCGTCGGCCGAGGCCGGCGTGGCCGAGGTCGAGCTCTCGGCCGTCGCGCCGAACCCGTCGTCGGGCGGCGCGCGCGTGTCGTTCGCCGTCCCCGAGGCCGGGGCCGTCCGGGTGGCCGTGTACGACGTGCGGGGCCGCGAGGTCGCCGTGCTCGTCGACGGCACGATGGCCGCGGGCCGGCACGAGGCCGTGCTGTCGAGCGGGTCGCTCGCGGCCGGCGTGTACGTGGTCCGGCTGGAGGCCGGGGGCCAGGTGCTCACGCGACAGGCCGTCGTCGTCCGCTAGGTCCACGTTGGGTCCGCTGGGAGCCCCGCTGGCGATGTCGCTAGCGGGGCTCTCTTGTTCGGCCGCGCCCCCGAGACACCCGCTTGCTGACGGCCGACCGATGTGGCTAGTGCATCACTACTGGTGTCGGTAGGATCTACGTCACCGGGTTGAGCGGCGTCCGCCCGTGCCGCCGGAGACGGGCCGGCATGGCGACCTCAGAAACGTCGAGGGCCCCCGGACGTCGGCTTCGTGCACTACGGGTTCCTGAACGGTTCGGACGGGTCTCGTTCTGTGCTAGCGATCTAAGCGGTTGAGATTTCAAGACCAGGGCTCCGCGCCTCTGGTAGGGACTCCCCCGAGCTTTTCGGGCTCCTGTGGTAAGGCGAGGTAAAAAAAGAGGCCCGTCGGTTTCACGGATTGTTCGACTCCCGATATATTCGGAGGCATCGTGGTCCCCCACGCTCGCGGCGCGCTCGTCCTGTGCCTCTGCCTGGAGACCTCTCTCTCCGTCCCTCTAGGGTCATCCCTCCCCAAGTCATGTCACGACTCCTACTCGTCAGCGCGCTCGCGCTGGGGCTGGCTGCGTCTGCGCACGCCCAGTCCTCACCCTCGTCAGCGTCCGCCGAACAGGCGGCGCTCGACTATCTACGCGCCCAGGCGCCTTCCATGGGCCTGACGGCCGGCGACGTCGCCGACCTCACGGTCTCCGCCGGGCACCGGAGCGCGCTCAGTGGCATCAACTACGTCTACGTCCAGCAGCGCTACAACGGCGTCCCCGTCGTGGACGGGATCGTCACGGTCGCCGTCAACGGGCAGGGCCAGGTGGTCCACGCCGCTGGCGACCTCGTCCCGGGGATCGACTCGCCGGCGACCTCGAGCGCCGCGGCGCTCTCGGCCTCGGCTGCGGTCTCGGCTGCCGCCGCCCTCGTAGGCGCCCCCAAGACCCCGACGACGCCGGTCACGGTCGGCTCGGGCGCCGAGCGGTTCACGACGTTCGGCGAGGTCGCCGGCGTCCTGGTCACCGCCCGGTACGTCTACGTCGTGGACGGCCGCTCGGCCACGCTGGCCTGGGAGGTCCAGGTCCCGGCGGACAACGCCGAGCACGTCTGGCTCGTCC
The DNA here is from genome assembly GCF_965213695.1 of Rubrivirga sp. Taxonomy (GTDB): domain Bacteria; phylum Bacteroidota; class Rhodothermia; order Rhodothermales; family Rubricoccaceae; genus Rubrivirga. The sequence goes on from NZ_OZ243912.1 coordinate 4,152,997, forward strand.
GGCTCAACGCCGCGACCGGCGCCGAGCTGTTCCGGCACGACCTGGTCGTGAGCGACCACTGGGGCGAGCCGACGCCGGCCCGCACGGCCACAGCCGCCACGATGGCGCCGTTCGTCGAGGCCGTCCCGAGCCCGAACCTCGCGGCGGTCTCGCCGGAGGACGGCTCGAGCTACCTCGTCTACCCCATCCCCTACGAGAGCCCGATCCACTCGCCGACGGTCCCGCCGGCCGACGGCCGCGAGCTCATTGAGGAGCCGGCCGACGCGGTCGCGTCGCCGTTCGGGTGGCACGACACTGATGGCGCCGACGGCGCCGAGTTCACGATCACCTGGGGCAACAACGTCCGGGCCTACCAGGACCGGAACGACGACAACACGGGCACGGCCGCCGACTCGCCCGACTGTGGCGCTGACCTCGACTGCGTGTTCGACCTCGACCTGACGCAGGCCCCTTCGACCTACACCGACGCGGCGGTCACGAACCTGTTCTACTGGAACAACATCACCCACGACATCAAGTACCAGTACGGGTTTGATGAGGCCGCGGGCAACTTCCAGGTCAACAACTACGGCAACGGCGGCCTCGGCAACGACGACGTCCGGGCCGAGGCCCAGGACGGCGCGAACACCGGCAAGTCCAACAACGCCAATATGTTCACGCCCCCCGACGGCCAGCAGCCGCGGATGCAGATGTTCGAGTGGACCACGGCGACGCCGCGCATTGACGGCGACTTCGACGCCGGCATCATCATCCACGAGTACACGCACGGCACCTCGAACCGCCTGACTGGCGGCCCGGCCAACGTCGGCTGCCTCAGCAACTCGGAGCAGATGGGTGAGGGTTGGAGTGACTACTACGGCCTGATGTTCACGCAGCAAGAGGGCGACACCGGCCCCATGCGGCGCGGCATCGGCACCTACGCCCTTAACCAGCCGACCGACGGCGTCGGCATCCGCCCGGCCCCGTACTCGACGGACTTCAGCGAGAACGACTTCACGTACCAGGACACCCGGACGCTCGCCGTCCCGCACGGCGTCGGCTTCGTCTGGGCGACCATCCTCTGGGAGGTCACTTGGGACCTGATCGACGAGTACGGCTACAGCTCGGACTTCTACGACGCCGACGGCGGCTCGGGCAACCAGGCCGCCATCGCGCTGGTCACGGAGGCCATGAAGCTCCAGGCGTGCTCGCCCGGCTTCGTCGATGGCCGCGACGCCATCTTCGCCGCCGACGCCGCGCTCTACCCCGACGCGGAGAACCCGGGCCGCGGGCTCAACTACGACCTCCTGTGGAGCGCGTTCGCGCGCCGCGGTCTCGGCGTCTCCGCCGACCAGGGCTCGTCCTCGACCAACGCCGACAACACCGAGGCGTTCGACACCCCGGTCGCGCCGGGCGTCGTCGAGGTCACCCCGGACGAGCTCACGTTCAACGTGACCGAGGGCGGGTCGTCCGAGGCCGACGTGACGATCTCGAACACCGGCAACCCCGGTGACGGAGACGTCCTGTTCACGGCGACGATCTCCCGTCAGGACCAGCCGGAGGACGACGACGACCTCGGCTCGGGCGGCCCCGATGCGTTCGGGTACGCCTGGATCGACTCCGACGAGGAAGGCGGCCCCGAGGTCGAGTTCCAGGACATCTCGGGCACCGGCGACGAGGTCACCTTCGTCCAGCAGGGCTCGTTCCCGGCCGGCGACGAGGGCTACGCCGACATCGAGCTCCCGTTCGACTTCCCGTTCTACGGGATGGACTACTCGACCGTCCGCGTGGTCGCCAACGGGTTCTTGACGTTCTCGGACTTCGCGTCCAACTCGTTCATCAACACGGCCATCCCGTCCCCGGGCGCGCCGAACAACCTTATCGCTCCGTTCTGGGACGACCTCGACATGTCCGTCACCAACGGCGGGACGGTCTACACGGGGACGCTGCCGGACGGCCGGTTCGTCGTCCAGTTCGACCAGGTCAAGCGGTACTTCGACTCGTCGTCGTCGCTGACCTTCCAGGCGATCCTGGGGCCCGAGGGCGACATCGAGTTCCAGTACGGGTCGATGGCGGCCTCGACGCTGGCCAGCGCCACGGTCGGGATCGAGAACGCCGACGGCACCGTCGGCCTCGAGGTCGCGTCCAACGAGCCCTACATCACGTCCGACAAGGCCGTCCTCTTCTTCAGCCCGGTCATCTGGGCCACGGTCTCCCCCAACGAGGGGACCATCGACGAGGGCGAGTCGGCCGACGTTACGGTCATGGTCGACGCCACGGAGCTCCCTGCGGGGATCTACACGGCCGAGCTCTTGATCGAAACGAACGACCCCGACGCCCAGGAGGTGATCGTCCCGATCACGCTCACGGTCGAAGAGGACAACGTGACGTCGATCGTGATCAACGGCCCGAAGGGGTTCCGCTTCCTCGGGACGCCCGCTGAGGGCCTGACCGTCGACGACCTCGCCGAGCAGAACCTCGTCCGCGGCGTGCCCGGGTACTACCCGGCCGCCGACCCGGCCAACCTCTGGACCGAGTACGACGCGACCACCGACGAGTGGATCGAGTCGGACGGGACCGGCGAGGTGCTCGAGCTGGGCAAGGCGTTCCGGTGGCGGTTCTACGACAAGAACATGGGCAACCCCGACATCTCGGTGTCGGTCGAGCTCCCGTTCACGTTGTCGACGACGCTCGACACGAACGAGGACCCGGTGACCGTCGAGCTCCAGACCGACGGGACGCGGTTCAACTACCTCGCCAACCCGTTCGGCGAGGACCTTGAGCTGTTCGGGATCGAGGACTGGGAGGGGGCCGACAACCTGTCCCCGTCGCCGGTCTGGACCTATGACCCGGTCGCTCGGATGTGGACGGCCGCGCCGAACTCGATCGGGCCGTGGGAGGCCTTCCGCGTCCGCGCGAAGGGTCCCCGGACCATCGACCGGCCCCGGACCCTGACGATCCCGGCGTCGAGCGCTGAGCCGACGTTCGCTCGTCGGTCCGACCGCGCGGCGGCGCCGGGCCTCTCGCTCACGCTCTCCGGGACCGACGCCGACGGCGTCGCCATCGGGGACCGGGCCATGACGTTCGCCTTCCGCGACGAGGCCCGGGCCGCGTTCGACGCCTCGGAGGACGTCGAGAAGTTCCAGACCCCGGCCACGGCCTACGCGCTCATCGGGGCCCGGAACGGGCGGGCCTTCGTCGGACACGACGCCCGGCCGTTCGCCGACGCCGAGATCCCGCTGGCCGTCGAGGCCCGGGGGACCGAGGCCGCGTTCACGCTCCGGTGGGACGGCTCGGCGCTCCCGGCCGGGCTCCCCGTCGTCTTGGTCGACCTGGCGACGGGCGCCGAGGTCGACGTCCGGGCCCGGTCGAGCTACTCGTTCGAGGTCGCCGCGCGGGCGGCGCACGACGAGGCCCCGACGGCCGAGGTCGCCGACGGGTCGGCGGCGACGGACCGGTTCGTGCTGCGGATCGGGACCGGGCTGGCCTCGGCCGAGGCCGGCGTGGCCGAGGTCGCGCTGGAGGCCGTGGCGCCGAACCCGTCGTCGGGCTCGGCCCGCGTGTCGTTCGCGGTCCCGGAGGCCGGGGCCGTCCGGGTGGCCGTGTACGACGTGCGGGGCCGGGAGGTCGCCGTGCTCGTCGACGGCACGATGGCGGCGGGCCGGCACGAGGCCGTGCTGTCGAGCGGGTCGCTCGCGGCGGGCGTGTACGTGGTCCGGCTCGAGGCCGGGGGCCAGGTGCTCACGCGACAGGCCGTCGTCGTCCGCTAGCGGACCCTGCCGGTCGGTGCCCATGACCGGCCGGCGGCCCTGACGGAACCAGCGGTGGCCGCTCCCTCCGGGGGGCGGCCACCGCTGCGTTTGGGGCCTCGGCATGGGGACCGAGCCGGGACCTTTGCCGATTGTCCCCGTGGCAGTGGTTGCGTGCCCGAGGGTCGAGACGCTATTTTTGCCTCCGCTCGGCGCCCTGACGCCGATCCCCCGGGGCTATAGCTCAGTTGGTAGAGCGCTGCAATCGCACTGCAGAGGCCAGCGGTTCGAATCCGCTTAGCTCCACCTTGAACGGCCGCGATGCGAAGCACATCGCGGCCGTTCGCCGTCGGTGGCTACGTGGAGGTTGTCCGACCGACCGGAGGACGAAGCGTCGTGGCCAGCGGGTGGCTACCAGCCATCCCGGACGGTTGGCGCACACGGAGCGTGGGAGCCGTACGATGGGGACCTGTCCGTCCATTCCGGCCTGTCTGTCCTATGCGCTCGCCCCTCCTCGCCCTCGCCCTCGTTCTAACCGTGGCCGACGCCTCGGCCCAGCTCCGCCTCCCGCTCGTCCTCAGCGACGGCGCCGTCCTCCAGCGCGACCACTCGATACCGGTGTGGGGCTGGGCCACACCCGGCGCTGAGGTCGCCGTCCGCCTTGGCGCCGGGACGGCCGAGGCCCGGGCGGGCGCGGACGGCCACTGGCGGACCACGCTCCCAGCGATGCCGGCCGGGGGCCCGCACACCCTCGTCGTCACCTCCGGCGGCGACCGGGTCGAGGCGGCTGACCTGCTCGTGGGCGACGTCTGGGTCCTCTCCGGCCAGTCCAACATGGAGTGGGTGCTCCGCGACGCCGACGACGCGGTGGCCACGATCGCGACCGCCGACGACGACCGGATCCGACACTTCAAGGTGCCGAGGTCGTTCGCCACCGAGCCCCAGAACGACCTGACCGGCGGCGCGTGGGCGGTCGGCTCGCCCGAGACGGTCGGCGAGTTCTCGGCGGTCGGGGTCTTTTTCGCCCGGGCCGTCCGCCAGCACCACGACGTTGCCATCGGGCTGCTGCACACGTCGTGGGGCGGGAGCCGGATCGAGCCGTGGATGAGTGCCGACATGCTCGGCCTCTCGCGCGCCGATGTTGAGGCGATGCAAGCAGAGGAACAGGCTCGGCAAGACGCGCTCGCCGACCGCCTCCGCGCCCGCATCGGCGACCTGCCGACGGAGGACGCGGGGATGGACGGCGACGTCCCGCTCTGGGCCGACCCCGACCTCGACGACCGGAGTTGGGACCAGATCCACGTCCCGTCGCTGTGGGAGGACACCGGCTACCCGGGCCTCGATGGCGTCGCGTGGGTCCGCACCGCGTTCGCGCTCAGCGCCGACCAGGCGGCCCAAGGCGTCACGCTCGGGCTCGGCACGATCGACGACGACGACGTGACGTGGGTCAACGGCGTCGAGGTCGGGCGGATGGTCAACGGATGGAATCGGCCCCGGCGCTACGCGGTCCCGGCCGAGGCGCTCCGGGCCGGCGCCAACACGCTCGCGGTTCGGGTGACCGACAACGGCTGGGGCGGCGGCATCGCGGGCGCCGAAGACCTGGTGTACCTCGAGACCGCCGACGGGCAGCGCCGCTCGCTCGTCGGCGACTGGCGATTCCGGGTGGCCGTCGTCCGGCTCGACGCCGACACCCACAAAAACCAGGAGCCGACGGTCCTATGGAACCAGATGGTGTACCCGCTCACGGCGCAGCCGGTGGCCGGCGTGCTGTGGTACCAGGGCGAGTCGAACGGCGGCAGCATGGAGGACGCCGCCGCCTACGGCGACCAGTTCCGCACGCTCATCGAGGGGTGGCGCGCCGCCTGGTCGGACGACGACCTCCCGTTCCTCTGGGCCCAGCTCGCCGCCTTCCACCCCCCGCCGACGGGTCCCGAGGACACCGGCGTGTGGCCGACCGTCCGCGAGGGCCAGAGCTCGGCGCTCGCGCTCGACCGCACGGCCGAGGCCGTCCTGCTCGACGTCGGCGAGGCCGACGACATCCACCCGCGCGACAAGCGGTCGGTCGGGGAGCGGCTGGCGCTCGCGGCGCGGGCGATGGTCTACGGCGAGGACGGGCTCGTAACGTCGGGACCGAGATACCGAGACCACGCCATCGAGGGCGACCGGGTCGCCGTCTCGTTCGACCACGTCGGCGGAGGGCTCGGGACGCGCGACGGGCTCCCGCTCGGTGGCTTCGCTCTCGCCGGCTCCGACGGCCGATGGCACGACGCCGACGCCCGGATTGAGGGCGACCGCGTCGTCGCCTCGACGCCAGCCGTGCGGACGCCCGTCGCCGTCCGCTATGCGTGGGCGAACAACCCCGTCGCGGCGACGCTCGTGAACGCGGAGGGGTTGCCCGCCGCCCCGTTCCGCACGCGCGAGTGAGTCACGCCGCCCGACAGACGGCGACGATGGTGAGGTCGTCGTCTTCGGCCTCGCCCCCGTCCGACCACTCGCCGACGGCCTTGATCACGGCCTCGACGAGGGCGGCGGCGGACCGAGGGGCGGCGGTGAGGATCCGGTCGAGCCCGTCGGTCTCGAGCTCGTCGCCGTCGGGGTTCTGAGCCTCCGTCGCCCCGTCGGTGTAAAGCACGAGCGCGTCGCCCGACGCGAGCGTGGCGCGCGAGGCCGAGAACACCGCGCCGGGCAGGACGCCCAACAGCGGCCCTCCCGGCGCGAGCGGCTCCACCCGCCCATCGGTCCGGAGCAGGCGCGGCGGGGGGTGCCCCGCGACGACGGACCACACGTCGCCCCCGGCCGGGTCGACGACGGCCCACGCCAACGTCACGAACTGGTGCGGCTCGGTGCTCACGTGGACGAGCCGGTCGAGGCGGGCCGTCGCCGCTTCGAGCGCGGGGCCGGGGTCACCGGCGGCGAGGAGGTCGGGCTCGACCAGGCGGAAGCCGGCCTGGAGCGTCGCCATCAGCAGCGATGCGCCGATCCCCTTGCCGACCACGTCGGCCACGGCGACGAGCAGCCGGCCGCCCAGGTCGGCGACGTGGTACGTGTCGCCCGAGACGTCGCGGCTAGGCCGCCAGCGCGCGGCGACGTCGAGGCCGGGGAGCGCCGGGAGCGACGCCGGCAGCAGCCGGGCCTGGACCTCGCGCGCCAGCCGGACCTCCTCGCGCAGCCGCTCGCGCTCGACGCGCTCCTCGACCCGGTCGGCCGTCTCAAGCGCGCCGACGGCGAGCGCCGCGAGCGCCGCCGTGAAGTCGACCGTGTCGGCGTCGGGGACCCAGTCGGGCCCGGCGAAGGCGGGCGCGCCGAGAAGGACCGCTCCGCGCGTGACGTCGCCGGCCCGGAGCGGGACCACCCAGCGCCAGCCGTCGGCGACGAGGCCGGCGTCGGTCAAGGCCATGGGCTGGGTCAGGGCGCAGAGGTCCCAGGGGACGTCGACGGCGTCCGCCCCCCGAGTCAGGACCAGGTCGAGCGGGCCGTCGGCCGCGTCGGAGTCGCACAGGGCGACGGCCACGCGGCGGACCAGCAACTGGCCCATCAGCGCGAACGCGAGCCGACCGACGATGGCGTCGCGGTCGAGCGACCGCCCGAACGCCTGTGACAGCTCGAACAGCGTCCGCAGCGCGTGGGCGCGGGCGGCCAGGGCCCGGTGGGCGACCCCGAGCTCCCGGGCCGATCGTCGGGCCGCGAGCGAGGCCGCCGTCGCCCCGGCCAGCGACCGCGCCAGCCCGACCTCGGCCGGCGCGTACGGCTCGCCGCTCAGCTTGGGCCCGAGCGCCACGACGCCGAGCAGGGCGTCGGCGTAGCGGAGCGGGAGCCCGAGCGTCAGCCCGGCCCGGGCCAGCGGTGGAGGCAGATCCTCGCCGACGTCTAAGCGGTCGCCGCGCTCTACCCCGACGCGGCCCTTGACGACCTCGACCCGGAGCCCGGAGCCGTCGACCACGGCGCCAACCGCGCGGGTCGTCAGCAACCGGCTCATGAGCGCGAGCACGAGCGCGCCGAGCGGGTCGGCGAGGGCGAGCGCGGCGTCGGACGGGTCGTCGACGGCGCCCGACGGGGCGGGGGCGGCCATGGCCGGAAGCTAGCCCGTCTGCGGCCCCTCCTTCTCCAGGTGGATGACCTCGGCCTGGCTCATCTGCCCGCCCTCGACGGTCAGCCGGACGCACGTCTTGACCTGGTGGAACCCCTGCCGGCCGGCGGCGCCGGGGTTGAGGTAGAGCATCCGGTCGAGCGTCGGCACACGCTCAACGCGCAGGATGTGGCTGTGGCCGCAGACGAACAGGTCGGGCGGGTCGGCCCGGAGCGCGGCGCCGATGCCGGGCGCCCACCGCCCTGGCCGGCCGCCGATGTGCGTCATCCACAGCCGCACGCCGCCGACGCGGATCCGGACGTGCTCCTTGAACCGCCCCCGCACCGGCGGCCCATCCACGTTCCCGTACACGCCGACGACCGGCGCCATCCGTTCGAGCCGGTCGACCACCTCCGCCGGCCCCACGTCGCCCGCGTGCAGGATCAGGTCGACGCCGGCGAACACGTCGTCCAGCTCGGGGTGGTAGAACCCGTGGGTGTCCGAGACGATGCCGAGGCGCAAGAGCGTGGACGTGTGAGGACGTGGACTCGTGGACTTGTGGAATCCCGGCGCAACTTCGCTCCCGAGTGAGCCCACGTGCCCACTCGTCCACCGACCCACACGTCCACGCTACCGGAGCGTTAGCCGGAGCCCGACGCGGAGCTTTTCGAGCCGCGGGCCGTGGCGGACCGGCTCGCCCTGGACGTCGGCCAGGGTGAACATCGGCACGCTCACGAACGGGGCCAGCTGGTAGTACGGCCGGCTAAACTCGACGCCCACGCGGGCCCACCCGACGGCGCTCCGCACCCGGTCCGACGCTCCCTCCTCGGGCTCCGCCCCCACGTCGCCCTCGGCCAGGCCGCCGTCGGCGCGGAGGATGGTGTAGTCGGCCGCCTCGGCGACCAAGCCGAACGCGAACCGGCTGCCGGCCGGGTCGAAGAGGACGTTGTAGCCCCACGCCCCACGCACCGACTGCCCGACGGCTCGGGTCCGGACGAGGCCCGTCGTGCTCCCGTTCAGCCGGTCGTCGGCGAAGACGGGCTCGGCGTCGGGGTCCAGGTCGATCTCACCCGGGGCCGGGTCGCTGTAGCCCGTGCGCAAGCGGCGCAGGCCGATCGAGAGGTCGCTCGTCACCGTCGGCGAGAGGGCCGTCGTGGACAGGAACGCGACGTCGGTCTGGCGGAACCCGAGGCCCCCCTCGCTGACCGGGTCGACGGCGACGCGGATGGCGTAGTCGGTCCCCTCGTTGTGCCAGTACGGCTTGACGACGACCCAGCTCAGCCCCATCCGCCCGTTCTGGGCGGCCCCGGTGAGCTCGGCGACGAGCGCGAGGTCGACCTGGGGGAGCAAGGCGTAGTCGAGCCGGGCCGCGAGCGAGAGGTCGCTGGGGGCCGGAGCGCCGGGCTCGACGCGGTCCAAGAGGTCGGCGTCGCGGTAGGCCGCCTCGCCGGAGACGGCGAACCCGCCATAGAACCCACGGCGGGCCGTCTCGCCGCCGTACGACGGGTCGAGCGTCTGGAACGTGCCCTGGGCCATCACAGCCGGCCCCACGCCGAACGCGAGCACGGCGAGCGCACCACGAATCGCGGTCGGGGTCATGGGGGGCGGGGGCGGGTCCGCCCCTAGGTACGGGTTTAGGCGGGTCCAGCGCAAGGGCTCGGCCGTGAATCGGGGCGCCGCCTAGCCCGCGGGTGCAGCCCCCGCCCCCCTTGCCAGATCAGCGGGCCAGACCGGCGGGCCGGCCGTCCCCGTCGCCCGACGACGCCGGGCGGACGATCCGCTTCTGCCCGCTCCGCGGAACGGGCCGCGTGCGGGGCTCTTGCGGGGGCCCGTCGGCCCGGCCCCGGCTCGGCGGCGTGGGCTCCGGTCGGGCGTCGTCGCGGGGGCCGGCCGACGCAGGAGACGACCCGTCGGGCAGGAACTCGCGCGGGATCCGGGGCGGCTCGGCGAACCGGCCGCGGTCGTCGAGCCGCACCCAGGTCGCCGGCAGCTCGTAGAGGTACCGCCCGACGCCCCACTGGACGGCCGCCCGCTTCATCGCGCCCGACAGCCCGCCCTTGACGGCCTCGACCTGGGAGTTGTCGGCGCCGTCCCACTTCGTGACCCACTCGGCCGTCCCGTCTGCCCGGTCGACGCGGACGGAGATCCCGCACAGGACGCCGCCGTCGGGGCCGGACTGGAACTCGTTCCGCCAGTCGCCCGGGCCGCAGACGTCGTCGAACCGCTGCTGGACGGCGCGGCTGGTGAGGTAGGCCATGGCCAGGCCCTTGGTCTTGTCTCGAGTGGTCGCGCCGGGCTTCCACTCGACGTCGGAGGGGGCGAACGGCTCGGCGAGGCGGGGGAGGTCGGAGGCCTTCATCGGAGTCTGGAGCAGGATGGACCGAAAGGTCCGGCTCGCGGGCGACACCAGACTGTCACCCCTTTTTTCCAAGCGATTCGCGGCGCGAGCGCTGGCCAGGGCCCCGCCCGCAGTCCGTCGCGCCCGCGTCGGCCTGTCGCGGACACGGCGGCAGGGATCGCGCCAGCCTGGCCGGTTGAAGGCAGCCCGCGTGACTCCCGGGTGAAGCGTCGTATCCTTGCGGAGCCCGGAACGGTTCTGGCGTCCCCCTGGCCGACCGATCCCGAACGCCATGACGACGCCGACTGACCCCGCCCTCTCCAGCCGCCGTTCCCGCGTGGCTGGCCGCATCCGCCGGCTCGGGTCCCGAATCGCCGGGGCGCGGCGCCGGGCCGCCGTCGTGACGAGCGTAGCGCTGCTGGCCGCTGGCAGCACCGCCTGCACCGACGCGCCGACGGTCTCGCCGACGGTCTCGGAGGCCCCCGCTGTCGTGGCCGCTCCCGCTGAGCCCTCGACCCCGCCGCCCGCGACGATGCTGCCGCCGGCCGTCCCCATCCACCTCGTCAGCGACGCCGAGCCGTCCAGGACAGCCTCGGCCATCGAGGGTGGGCGCGCGAGCTACTACGGGGCCGAGCTCGCCGGCAACCCGACCGCCAGCGGCGAGCCGTTCGACCCGGCCGACCTGACGGCGGCCCACCGGACGTTGCCGCTCGGCACCCGCGTTCGCGTGACGCACGCGCGGACGGGCCGGAGCGTCGTCGTCCGCGTCAACGACCGGGGCCCGTTCCACGGCGAGCGTGTGATCGACGTCTCGCGCGCCGCCGCCGACGAGATCGGCCTGACGCGGTCGGGCACGGCCGAGGTCGAGCTTGAACGCTTGCCGAAGGCGACGGGCGCTCGCGGCTAACCCGCTGTCGCCAGCCGCTCGCGGAGCGCGGCGACGTCCACGTGGCCCGGCGTCCCGTCCGACGTGTAGGCTGCCAGCGCGTCGTCCGCGCTCGGCACGGAGAGCGAGCCGAGGTCGGCGCCGACGGCGCGGTAGGCGTCGCGGAACGGCGTCCCCTCGACCACGAGCCGGAGCGCCTCGGCCGTGGCGAACAGGTCGGGCGAGAGCGCCGCGCGCATCGCGTCGGGTTGCCACCGGACGCTGGGAAGGACGGCGGCGACGGCCGTCACCAGGTTTTGGGCGGCGAGGACGGCCCGCATCGTGGCCTCCTTCGTGAGCTGGAGGTCGCGGTGGTAGCCGCCGGGGAGGTTCGCGGGCAGCGTGAGCAGCAGGTGGAGCTCAGCCGTGAGCCGGTGGGCCGTCGCCCGCGCGAGCTCCAGGACGTCCGGGTTCCGCTTCTGGGGCATGATCGACGAGCCCGTCGTGTGCTCGGCCGGTAGCGTGACGAACCCGAACTCGGCCGTCGCGAACAGGGCGAGGTCGCTCGCCAGCCGGTTCAGCGTGAGCCCGATCTGGACGAGGGCGTGGACGACGGCGCCCTCCGACTTCCCCCGCGACAATTGGACCGCGGCGACGGCCTGCGTCCGCTCGAACCCGAGTCGGTCGGCGACGGCGTCGCGGGGGAGGTCGAGGACGGGGACGCCGTAGCCGGCCGCGCTCCCCCACGGCGACGTGTTCGCCAGCCGACGCGCCGCAGCCAACGTGCCGAGGTCGTCGGCCAGGAGGTCGGCGTAGCCGGCGGCCCAGACGGCGACGGTCGTCGGCATGGCGCGCTGGCCATGCGTGTAGCCCGGCATCAGCAACGACTGGCCCGCGTCGGCGTGGCCGAGCAGCCCCCCGCCCACCGCCTCCGCGCCCTCGGCCACCTGCGCCAGCGCGTCGCGGAGCCACAGGCGGAGGGCCACCAGCACCTGGTCGTTCCGCGAGCGGCCAGCGTGGATCTTTTTCCCCGCGTCGCCCAGCCGCGCCGTCAGCTCGCGCTCGATGACGGTGTGCATGTCCTCGTCCTCCGGGCGGACGACGACGTCTCCGGCCTCCCACTCGGCCCGGATCGCGTCGAGCGCCGCGCCGACCTCGGCCACCTCCGCCTCCGTCAGCACGCCGACCCGGCCGAGCGCCCAGGCGTGGGCCCGCGTCCCCTCCAGGTCGTACGGCAGCAGGACCGTGTCCCACCGCCAGTCCTCGCCGACGGTGAACCGCGTCACCCAGTCGGCGGCGGCGGTGCCTTTGTGCCAGATGGGGGTACGGGGTACGAGGTTCGGGGTACGGTCAGACATGACTCGGAGAGAAGTGGGAGGGCGTACCAGGTACCGTGTACCCCGTACCTACCGGAAATACCGCCGGGCGATCTCGGCGTAGACCTCGACGGCGGCCTCGAGCTGGGCGATCTCGACGTGCTCGTCGGGCGTGTGGGAAAGCTCGCTGCGGCCGGGGCCGATCTTGACGGCCGGCACGTCGGCGAGGTGGATCCAGTCGGAGGCCGTGGGACTGCCGAACGGCGCGGCGTCCCAGCCGAGGGCGGAGAGGGCGCCGGTGGTCGCCTGCACAATCCGGCAGTCGGCGGCGGTGGCGCACGGGACGAGCCGGTCGGAATAGACCTCGACCCGGCTTTCGAGCGCGTCGCGGACGAGCGCGGTCAACTCGGCGTGCGTGTACGCGGGCGTCGAGCGGACGTCGAGCGTGATCCGGCACCGGTCCGGGACGACGTTTTTGGCCGTCCCGCCCTCGATCATCGTGGCCGTCGCCGTCGGCCAGCCGAGCAGCGGGTCGCTCCTCTCGAACGCCAGCGCGTCGATGGCCAAGAGGTCGCGAGCGGCGACCGTCAGCGCGTTTGTGCCGAGGTGGGCACGCGCGGCGTGGGCCGTCTCGCCCTCGGCCGTCGCCGTCAGGATGAGCAGTCCCTTCTGGGCGAGGCACGGCCGCAGCTCGGTCGGCTCGCCGACGATGGCGGCGGAGACCTCGGGGAGCGCCGTCCCGAACACGCGCTCGCGGAGCTTCTCCATCCCGTTGTTCTCGGCGCCGGTCTCCTCGCACTCGGTCAGCGCGACGACCAGGCGGCCGGTCGCCGGAGGCCGCCAGCCCGACTCGGCCAGCGTCGCGAGCGCCGTCAGCATGGCCGCGCCGCTGGCCTTCGCGTCGACGGCGCCGCGCCCGTAGACCGCGCCGTCGACGGTCGTCGGCGAGAACGGGGGGTGGGGGTGGCCCTGGCTCGGCGGGACCACGTCGAGGTGCGAGCACAGCAGGAGCACGTCGTCGCCGTCGCCCAGGCTGGCGACCACGTTGTGGTCGTGGCGGAGCACGTCGAGCCCGCCGACGCCGCGCAGGACCGCCTCGACGTGGTCGGCCGCCGCCGCCTCCTGGAAGCTCAGCGAGGGGATGCGGACGAGGTCAGCGTGGAGGGAGACGACGGTCACGGGGAGGAATGCGGGAGGGAGAGGTGGGAGAGGGGTGCGGGTGAAGTGGGGCCACCCTTGTCATCCTGAGCGGAGGCCGTCCTCGGCCGGAGTCGATCTAGCCGCTCGTCGCTCGGGGGTCGCGACAGGCTCGGAGGCAGCGTCGAGTAGATCCTTCGCTCTGCTCAGGATGACACGTGAGGAAGATGATGTCACGGCACCACGACCGTGCCCCCGTCGCCGCCCAGGTCGGCCGGGGCGCAGACGCGGACGGACGGGACGCCGCGCGCCAGCGCCGCCAGCGCCGTCTCGAGCTTGGGCCGCATCCCGCCCGCGATCCAGCCCTCGGCCACGCCGGCGGCGACCTCGGCCCCGGTGAGCCGGGCGAGGACGCTGGCGGGGTCCGACGGGTCGCGGCGGACGCCGCCGGCCTCGGTCACCACGTCGAGCCGCGACGCGCCGAGCGCCGCCGCCAGCTCGAAGGCGACCGTGTCGGCGTTGACGTTGTAGAGCGCGCCCGCCGCGTCGGCGCAGACGGTCGCCACGACGGGCACGAAGCCGGCCCCGAGCAGCGTCCGCACGAGCGTCGGGTCGACGGCCTCGACGTCGCCGACGTGGCCGAAGTCGACCGCTTCGCCATCCACCTCGACGGGTGGCCGCCGCGTGACCGTCACGAGCGCCCCATCCGCCCCGCTGACGCCGACCGCCCGCGTGCCCGCCGCCCGCGCCGCGCCGACCAGCCGCGCGTTGAGCGCGCCGCGCAGCGTGTAGAGGGCCACCTCCAGGTCGAGGTCGCCCGTCACGCGCCGCCCGGCGACGAGGGTCGGCTCGTGGCCCAAGCGCCGCGCCAGCGCCGTCGCCTGAGGCCCGCCCCCGTGGACGACCACCACCGGCCCACCCGTCGCGGCGACGCCCGCCCAGACGTCCGCCAGCGCCTCGGCATCGGCCAGGATCGCCCCGCCCAGCTTCACCACGAGGGGACGGGGGACTGGAGATTGGGGATTGGGGGTCTCCGCCCGCATCCCCGAGGTCGCGTGGGGGTCGCTCATGCTCCGTCCCCCCCCACCCCTGAACTCCGAGTTCCAAATTCGCCGAGCCCCCACACCCACTCCAGGATCGCCTTCTGGGCGTGGAGCCGGTACTCGGCCTGGAGGAGGTGGATGGCCCGGTCGCCGTCGAGCACGTCGCCGTCCACCACGACGCCGCGGCGGACGGGGAGGCAGTGCATGAAGGCCGCGCGGTCGGTCCGAGCGAGGTCGCCGGACGTGAGGCGCCAGTCGGTGTGGGCCGCGCGCTGGCGGGCCTCGGCGTCGGGGGAGCCATAGACGGCGTTGCCCGCCCACGCCTTCGCGTAGACGACGTGAGCGCCCGGCAGCGCCCCAGCCCGGTCGGCCGACTCGGTGACGGAGCCGCCGGACCGGCCCGCGGCCTGCCGCGCCACGTCGAGCACGTCCTCGTCAATCCCGAACCCGTCGGGGCGGGCGACGACGACCTCCATCCCCAGGCGGGCCGCCATCAGCAGCGCCGAGTTCGGCACGGCCCGGGGCAGTGGCTTCGGGTGCGGCGCCCAGTGGAGCACCAACCTCTTGCCGCGCACGTCGCCGAGGTGGTCGGTGATCGTGGCCGCGTCGCCCAGCTCCTGGCACGGGTGCCACCGCGCCGACTCGAGGTTGACGACCGGCACCGTCGAGGCGGCCACGACGGCCCGGAACGCGCGGTCCTCGGCGTCGGCTTGGGCGTCTGTCAGGGTCGCGAACGTGCGGACTCCGAGGGCGTCGACGTAGCGGCTCAGCACGCCGAACGCTTCTTTCACGTGCTCGGCGGCGTCGCCGTCCATCGGCCCGTCGTCGCGCGTCTCCAAGCCCCACGTCCCGCTGCCGGGCGTCAGCGTCACGGCGTGCGCGCCGAGGTGGGCCGCCGCGAGGTCCATCGACGCGCGCGTCCGCAGCGACGGGTTGAAGAAGACGAGCCCGAGCGCGCGGCCGGCGGCCGTCTGGGTCCACGTCCGGTTCCGCCGGTGCCAGAGCGCGCGGTCGAGGCAGGCGTCCCACGTCGCCGCGGGCAGGTCGGTCCAGGAGGTGAGGTGGTCCATAGGGGCTGATACGTGATGCGTGATGCTTGCCGAGGGAGTCACGCATCACGGATCACGCATCGGACCCCGACCCAACACCGCCGCGAATCGCCGGATCAGTTCGTCCACGTCCTCGTCCGTCGTCGTGAGCGGCGGCATGAGGCGGAGCGTGTCCGCCCGGCCCGAGGTGCCGACGATGACGCCCGCCTGACGGAGCGCGCCGGCAACCGGCCGGGCCTCCCGGTCGAGCGCGACGCCGATCAGGCAGCCCCGGCCGCGGACCTCGACGACGCCCTCGATTCGGCCCAGCCCATCCGAGATCCGGTCGAACAGCTCGGCGGCCCGAGCCATCAGCCCATCGTCGGTGAGCTGGCGCAGCGTGGCCTTCGCGGCGGCCATCGCCAGCATCCCCCCGCCGAACGTCGTCCCCTGGTCGCCCGGCTTCACCGTCGCGGCGATGGCGTCGTTCACCAGGACGGCGCCGACCGGGACGCCCGCGCCCAGGCTCTTCGCCAGCGTCACCAGGTCCGGCGTCACGCCGACGTGGTCGCCGTAGAGGAACGCGCCCGTCCGCCCGACGCCGGTCTGGACCTCGTCGAAGATGAGCACGGTCCCGGTCTGGTCGCAGAGCTCGCGGATGGCGCGGTAGAACGCGGGCCGGGCCTCGGTGACGCCGGCCATCGACTGCATCGGCTCCAAGATGAGCGCGGCCACGTCCTCATCGGCCAGCGCTTGTTCGACGGCGCCCTCCCAGCCGAACGGGACCCACGCGGTCTCGGGCAGGACGGCCCGGTACGGCGCGTGGTAGCTGTCACCGTGGGTGGCCGCGAGCGCGCCTAGCGTTCGTCCGTGGAACCCGTCGCCGAAGGCGACGACGCGGCTCCGGCCGGTGAACGCCCGCGCCAGCTTGAGGGCGGCCTCGTTGGCCTCGGTCCCCGAGTTGCACCAGAACACGCGGCCGAGCCCGTCGGGCGCCAGCTCCACCAGCGCCTGGGCGGCATCGGCGCGGACGGGGCTGTAGACGGCGTTCGAGTAGAACAGCAGTTCGCCCGCCTGCCGGCGGATCGCCTCGACCACGCGCGGCGGGCAGTGGCCGAGCAGCGCGACGCAGTGGCCACCGTAGAAGTCGAGGTACTCGGCCCCGTCGACGTCCCACACGCGCGTGCCGTCGCCGCGCACGAGCGCGACCGGCGGCTTGGCGTAGGTCGGCAGCGTGACGGCGTCTTCGAGCGCCATCGGGTCGGTCAGGGTCTCAGTCATCGGGTGATGGATGATCGGGGGAGGGACGATGGGGGAGGCGGGTACGGTCCCCCACCCTTGTCATCCTGAGCGTCAGCGAAGGATCTGCCGGACGCTGCCTCCGAGTCTGTCGCGGCCACCGAACGGCGAGCAGCTAGATCCTTCGCATTCGCTCAGGATGACATGGAATGAAAGGGAGAAGCAGGAACACGACGAACCGTGTCCCCTACGGCCACGCCGGGCAGCAGGCCCAGCGCCTCGGGCCAGCCACACGCGAGGTTGAGGTTCTGAACCGCCTGCGACGCGGCCCCCTTCAGCAGGTTGTCGAGCGCGACCCCGACGACGAGGTGGCCGTCGCGCGCCACCCAGCCGAGGTCGCAGAACGGCGTCCCGACCGTCGGCAGGAGCTCGGGCAGCACGCCGGGCGACAGCCGGACACACGGGCGCCCACCGTAGGCCGACTCGAACGTGCCGGTCACGGTGTCGAAGTCGACGGATTCGGGCAGCGCGACATGCGCTGTCCCCCAGATCCCGCGCGTCCACGGGCCCGAGACCGGGACAAAGTGGACGGACGCGCCGTCGCCCAGCACCTCCTGCACCTCCGCCAGGTGACGGTGCGCCAGCGGCTTGTACGCCCGCACGTTGCCGTCGCGCCGCGGGTAGTGCGTCGTCGCCGAGGGCCGGGCGCCAGAGCCCGAGGCCCCGGTCAGCGCCGTCACCGACGCCTCGAACCGTCCGAGGAGACCGACCAACGGCCACAGCGCCAGGCTCAGGCCGGTCGCAAAGCAGCCCGGGTTGGCCACCAGGGTCGCCCCCGCGATCCGGTCCGCGTTCACCTCCGCCAGCCCGTAGACGGCCGAGCGCATCGCCTCGGGGTCCGGGTGCGTCAGGCCGTAGACGGCTTCGTAGGTGGCCACTGAGTCGAGCCGGTGGTCGGCGCTGAGGTCGACGATGAGCCCGTCGAAACCGGACGCGCGGAGCGACCCCACGGCCGCTGCGCCCTGCCCGTGCTCGGCGCAGACGAAGGCCACGTCGAACGACTCCGGATCGAGATCGGCGGGGTCCGAATAGACGAGATCGGACTGGCCGCGCAGGCGCGGGTGCGTCGTCCACACCGGCTCGCCGGCCTGGCTGCGGGACGTGACGACGGTGGGCTCCGCCAGCGGGTGCGACAGCAGCAGCGCCAGCAGCTCGCCGCCCGCGTAGCCGGCGCCGTGGAGGACGGCCGCTCGGATCGGGCTCATGGGCTCGGGGTGAGGGGCCGCCGGGGGCCGTTGAACGTGGGGAGCGGGCTCGGCGCCTCGGCCCACGCCTTCCGCTCGAGCACGTCCTCGGCGACGAGCGAGACGAGCGCGTCGGGCTCGGAGCGCGCGTTGAGGGCCGGGATGCCGAGCGACGTCTGGAGGTACCGTTTGCCCACGTCGGTGTCGGTCGCCGGGCCGACGACGACGCCGATCTCGGCGCGGTAGCGCTGGCGGAACAGCTGGTCACACGCCCACGCGCCCGCCAGGTCCGTCGCCGCCAACACGTGGACGGCCGTCAGCCGCTGGAGCTCCATGTCCTCCAGGATCTGGTCGACGCCGTACGGCCCGATCACGCCGTCGCCGAGCTCGAGCACCAGCACGTCGGGCGGGCCGCCCTGGGCTTGGGCCGCGCGGTTGAGGTGGGCGATGATCCCCTTGGCGACGGGCACCATGTCGCGGCCCGTCGTGGCGACGGCGCCGGCCTCGATAAAGCTGGCGGACACGACGGCCCCCTGCGCCACCATCGCCCGGACGTCGCGCTGCAACGCCGCGCCGGTCAGCTTGGCCGCAGCGACGCGCAACCCCCGCGCCGTCAGCCCGCCGACGAGGGCGGCGGCGGCGAACGTCTTGCCCGTGTTCATCGCCGTCCCGGACACCATCACCAGGGGCGCGGAGGTCGCCAGCGTCTCGACCGGCTCGATGGCCGTGTCCTGAATGCGGGCGTGGCGCGGCGGCTCGCCCGTCAGCACGGCGCCCAACACCTCGACGCGGAGCGCCGGGCCGAGGTCGGGGTGCGGCGTGGCCACCTTGCCCAGGATGCCGCCCATGTTCTGGACGTGGAGCACGTCGCCGACGGACACGTGGCGGGGGATCCGCCCCGAGTACCCCTTCAGCGCCTGCCGTTCGCCGAGCGCGCCGACCAGCGTCTGCCCTTTCTCGATGGTCCGAAAGACGCCGTCGGCCCCTTCGAGCTGGTTGTAGACGTCCTTCGCGTCGAGCGCGCGGACGGCCAAGCAGTACCCCTCCTCGGCGACGACGTAGGGCGAGACGCGAACCTCGTGGCCCAGCCCGCACGGGCCCGCGCTGCTGGCGACGTGGTCGGCGGTGAGCGTCGTGATGGTGCGGGTGGGCATGGGGAGGTGCTGCGTATTGCGTGTTGCGTGTCGGTGCCTCGGGCTGCCATCGTGCAACACGAAACACGTGTGGGCCCCTACGATTCGTGAAGCACGCCACCGACCGCGCGAGCCGCGAGCCGTGCCTGCAACCCGTAGATCTGGGCGAACCCCTCGGCGTCGCGGCCGGACCACAGGGCGTTGTCCTCGCCGTAGCGGGCCACGCCCGTGTCGAACAGCGAGTGCGGTGACGTCGCCCCGAGAACGCGGATCGAGCCCTTGAGCCACTCGACCGTCACGTCGCCCATCACGCGCCGCTGGCTGCTGTCGAGGAACGCTTCCAGGTCGCGGCAGACGGGGTCGAAAAAGAGGCCCTCGTGGACGAGCCGGCCGTAGAGGTCGCCGAGCGCCGCCTTCTGGACGAGCTGGAGCTGCGTCAGCACCAGCTTTTCGAGCTCGCGGTGGGCGGCGACGAGCGTGAGCGCGCCCGGCGCCTCGAACGCGATCCGCCCCTTGATGCCCAGAATCGTGTCGCCCACGTGGATCCCCCGGCCGACGCCGTGCGCCGCGCCCTCGCGGTTGAGCCGCTCGACGAGCGACACCGGGTCGAGCATCTCGCCGTCGACGGCGACGGGGACGCCGGCCTCGAACCGGATCTGAAAGCGGTGCGGCGTGTCGGGCGCGTCGGCCGGGGCGACCGTGTCGGGCCACGCCGACTCGGGGAGAACGCCGTCGGTGTCGTGGGTCTCCTTGCCGCCGATGGTCGTCCCCCACAGCCCACGGTTGACCGAATACTCCGTCGTCTTCGTCTCGACCTCGACCCCGCGTTCCTCCAGGTAGGCCGTCGAGTCGTCTCGGGATAGCGAGAGCGTGCGGATCGGCGTCAGGATTTCGAGCGGCCCGCCGTCGCCGGCGTCGGCCAGCAGGCGGAGGGCGGTGTCGAACCGGATCTGGTCGTTGCCGGCGCCGGTCGAGCCGTGGGCCACGGCCGTGGCGCCCAGCTCGCGGGCCGCCGTCGCCAGCGCTTGGGCCTGGACCACGCGCTCGGGCCCGACGCACAGCGGGTAGACGCCGCCCCGCAGCACGTTGCCCTTGACGAGGTACTGGAGCACGCGGTCCCACAGGTCGCGTCGGGCGTCAACCAACCGGTGGCCGGAGGCGCCGAGCTCGGCGGACCGCGCGGCGATCTGCTCGCGCTCGGCGTCGTCGAAGCCGCCCGTGTCGACGGTCACGGTCTGGACGTCGCGGCCCGTCTCCTCGCGGAGGTACGGGACGCAGAACGACGTGTCGAGGCCGCCGGAGAAGGCGAGGGCGATGGGGGCGGGCATGGAGCGCAGAAACGAAAAACGCCGACTCTCGGGAAGAGTCGGCGTCGGAGAGGGCTGATCCGCTGGGGTGAAAGCGGCGCCGTCCGTCTAGGCCTCGTCTCCCGGACCGGCGGGGGCCGGTCGGCGTCGGGGACGTCGGAGGAGAGCGAGGAAGGTCAACGCAGAAAGCGGATCGGTTGCCGCAGGATAGGGGCACGCCGGGTCGTCTGCCAACGGGCCGCGAGCCGGTAGCGCTTCCGATCTCCCAAAACGCACGGTCGGCGGCGGTCCCGGCGCCCGTCCGCCGTTGCTGCTCAGTCTCCGGCGGAACTCCGCCCCTCGCGGCCGGTGCACCCGGCCGTCGAGGCCCCGGCGTCCGCCCTTTCCGCGCGCCCTTTCAGTGACCGCTCGCCGCTGTGTTGGACGGCCCCCGAGACCCCTTCCGCGTCCTGTCGCTGACGTACGACGCCGACCTCGACGACGTCCGCCGGGCGTTCCGGCGCCTCGCTCGGGAGACCCACCCCGACCGGGGCGGCTCGGCCGAGGCCTTCCACCACGTCCGCGCCGCCTACGCCGTGCTGACCGACGACCTCGAAGGCGCCCGCCGCCGGTGGCGGACGGCGCCCACGCCGCCTCCGAGACCCAGCTCGCGCTACCCCGCCGGCCTGGACCCGCGGACGTACCCGACGTGCACCGTCCGGATCCACCGCACGCGCGGCGGCACGCGGAAGGTCGACTACGACGCCGCCAGCCGCCCGGGCCGGTGGACGCCGGGCGGCACCGCTCCGCCGGGCGGGGCGTGCGTGGTTCGTTACGCCGCGACCGAGACCGCCCCGGCGTTCGGCGTCTGGGTCGTCCCGCTCGGCGCCCACCGGTTCCGGTGCGTCTTCGGGCCCCATCCGGCTCTGGCCGAGCCAGGCGTCCGGGCCGGTCGCCAGTGACGGCGCCGGCCCGCCGAACGAGAAGCGGCCCGCTACCGACGCGCCGACGAGGTCAGGCGGCCTTCTTGCGCCGGCTCACCCGGACCTCCGGCTCCTCCGTCGCTGCGCTGTCGCCGGACGCCGCGTAGCGCTCGCGCATCCGGTCGAGGAGGTCGGCCGTCTGGTCCGGCGTGAGCTCGTCGAGGGCCTGGACGCCGCAGTAGTGACGGGCCGCCAGCAGCACCTGGGGCCGGCCGACGCCGACGCCCTCGGCCTCCGCCAACAGGTCCGCCAGCGTCGGGCCGGCCGGCGCGTCGAGGGCCGGCTCGGGCAACACGGGCGTCTCGACCGGCTGGGGCGTCGGGCCCACGCCGAGCTGGGCCAGAACGTCGGCGAACGACGGGTCGTCGAACTCCGTCCCGACGGGGAGGTCCGGCGCGTTCGACTTGACGACGGTCGCCACACGGCGCGTCTCGAACCCGTCCTGCCGCAGCGACAGCTCCAACATGACGTCGACGAAGTACTCGAGGCCGGACGTCGTCATCGGCAGCACGCGGCCGACCTCGTTCTCCTCGCGGTCCTGCTTGCCGCGCGCCGCAATCTGGTCCGTGATGACGACGCAGGCGCCGGAGTCGACACACAGCCGGCGCAGGACTTCCTGGAACACGACCTGGTCGGCCTGGAGCTCGTCGGCCGAAGGCTGGGCCGTCGGGTCGCCGGTCCGGTCTCGAACGGCCTGAACCGTCGCCCGGTGCTTCCGGCCGAAGTACATGGCCCAGCTGTCGAGGGCGAAGCAGCCGTAGCCCTGTTCGGTACGGCCCTCGCCGAGCGCCCAGTCGACGAACGGCAACAGCTCGTCGGGATGCTCGACCTCGATGGCGTCGTAGTGCGAGCCGTCGGCGCCGGGCAACAGCCGCGCTTTCCGCTCGGTGTCGAAAAAGCACAGTCGGCCCAGGCCGGCGTCGGCGAGGGACGCGGCGAACCAGCTTTTGCCGGTGCCCGCCGGGCCGCGGACGGCGACGACGAGACGCCGCTGCTGCGGCCGACGGCTGAGGGGATGGACGGGAGTCATTTTTGGGGGGGGGATCGCCAGTGGTCACAGCCTAGGGCAGCCGGGTGTCAACGACGTGTCACACGCCGCACCCGGCCGGCCGGACTCGGATCAGCTCGCCTTGCGGAGCGGCGCCCGGTCGGCCTCGACGGCGCGGAGCGGCCGGTCGGCGTAGGGGGCCCACACCGACTCGAACCGGCGGTCGAGCCGGCGGACGAGCACGTGGGGCGCCTGGCCGTTCGCGACGTGCCACAGGTGGCGCTCCGGCGAGCCGCCCTCGGCGTCGAGCGCGTACGGCACCAAGACGCTCGGCTGCTCGGGGCGGACCGAGACCTGGCGGGCCTCCCGGCTGGCGAGCGTCGCCAGGTTCGTCCGGCCGCGCTCCGAGAACAGGTCGGCGTCCCACTGGCTCGCCAGGTAGAGCACGTCGTCCATGTGGCCGAGCAGGTCGGACCCACGGAGCCGGTAGATCGTGTCGACGGCGCCGTTCGCCAGGAGCGTCGCGTCGCGGCGGAGCCGGCGGTCGTGGTCGCGGAGCGCGCGGTGGCCGGTTGCCCCGGCGGACTCGAACGCGACGCGCCGGACCTCGGGCACACCGCCGTCGGTCGCGACGGGCACCTCGACGACCAGGTCGAGCGTGAAGAACGCCGGGCCGGAGCCCGAGGCGGGCCAGTCGGCCGAGGCGGGGACTTCGACCTCGACCTCGGACCGGAGGTGGGCGTCCTCGCGGAGCACCTTCACGAGGTGCCACGCGAGCTCGTCCTGGACGGCGCCGGGGTACGGCGGCTCGTAGTGCGGGCCGGTGGCGAGGGCGCGGGCCCAGTCGGACGGGCCGCCGAGGCGGGCGGGGGTGGGGACGCGGGTCATGGCGGAGTTGGGGAAGGGGGGCGCGGCGTCTCGCGCACGCGCACGCGAATGATATAGGGTGCGGGTGCCACCGCTTTGTCACACGCCGAGGGCGGCGGACCGAGGACGGCGGACCGGACGACTGGCGGAGTGGCTCTCCGTTCGCTGGCACCCTCTCCCCTTGTCATCCTGAGCGGAGCCAAGGATCTCGACGCGGTAGCCGAGTCGCAGGGAGCGGTGGAGAGGGCTCGGAGATCGTGCTGAGATCCCCCGCCTTCGCGGGGGCAGGCTCTTCGCAGGCTCAGGATGACAGATCTGGGGAGACGGCGCTCGCCCCACGTCGCCCTCTCCCGAGACCCGAGTCACCTGGCGAGCGGCCTACCTTCCGCCCTCCCCGGACGCCCATGTCTCGCCTCCCGCTTCTGCTCGCCCTGCTGGCGCTCGTCGCCGGCGCGCCGTCGGCCCAGGTCGGGTTCGGGCTGTTCAACGGGCGGAACCACCCCGAGCTCGACTGGCAGGTGGCCACGACCGAGCACTTCGAGATCATCTACCCGTCGCGGCTGGCGGGCATCGAGGCCGAGGCCGCCGCCGTCGCCGAGGCCACGTTCGACGCGCTCACGGTCACCTTCAGCCCGGACTCGACGGCGCTCGCGTTCCCCGAGCCCATCCGGATCTACCTCTCGGACGAGGACGAGATCGCCAACGGGATCGCCTACAACGTCGGGCCGAGCGGGTTCACGACCATCTGGGTCCACGTCAACGAGACGGCCGAGATCTGGACCGGCGACGTCAAGTGGCTCCGCAAGGTGATCGCCCACGAGGTGGCCCACCTGGTCCATTACCGGGCGATCCGCTCGAACCTGGGCCTGCTCGACATCTTTTTCGGCGACCCGCTGCCGAGCTTCTGGACCGAGGGGCTGGCCCAGTACGCGACCGAGCGGTGGGACGCCCAGCGCGGCGACCGCTGGCTGAGGACCGCCACCTTCGAGGACCGCCTGAGCTACGCCGACGGGACGAGCCCCCAGAACGGCCGGCTCCGCTACGCCGTCGGCAACAGCCAGGTCCGGTACCTCGCCCAGAGCCGCGGCGACTCGACGCTCGCCAAGATCCTGGCGCATCGGACGCCGGTCCTGCTCGGGCTCGGGCGGATCCACGACTTCGGGACCGCGTTCCGCGCGGTGACGGGCGAGAGCTACGCCACGTTCAACGAGGAGTGGCGGAAGCACGTCAACGTGTACTACAACACGCAGGCGGGGCAGATGGAGCGGCTCGACTCGCTCGACGCACGGCCGTTCGGCCTCCCGGGGCAGGTCGTGTACGACGTGGCGTTCAGCCCGGACACGGCGCGCGTGGCGGCCGTGGTGTTGCCGAGCCTCAACCGGCCCGTCCGCCGGCTCATCACGATCAAGAACCCCGGGGCCGACAGCACGTCGGGCGACCTGCGCATTCTGGCCGAGGGGTCGATCACCGGCCCGATCTCGTGGAGCCCCGACGGCGAGCACCTCGCGTTCGCGCGGACGCGCCGGGGCGCCTTCGGCTCGCTCGTCAACGACCTGTACCTCGTCCGCTCGGCCGGCGGCGGCCTCCGGCGGCTGACGACGGACCGCCGGGCCATCTCACCCACGTTCGCCCCCGACGGCCGGCGGCTCGCCTTCGTTGGCGCGGACGGCTCGACGGCCAACCTGTTCGAGCTCGACCTCGAGACCGGCGCCGAGCGTCCGCTGACGGCCTTCACCGGCGACGTCCAGATCCCGACGGCCCGGTGGTCGCCCGACGGGGCGCGCATCGCGTTCTCGCTCTTCGACGCCGACGGCACACGCCACCTCGCCACGCTCGACACGGCGACGGGCACCGTCACCCGCCTCGACACCGACGCGGCCACACCTCGGGCCGAGCGCGACGACCGCTTGCCGGTCTGGAACGCGGCCGGCGACTCGCTGGCGTTCACGTCGCTCCGGGACCGGGCGCCCAATGTGTTTGTGGGGGGGACTGGGGACTGGGGACTGGGGACCGGGGATGTGGTCCGCTCCCCCTCTGCTCCGAACGTGAGGGAAGAGATGGAACAAGCGGTCTCGGCCCGCCCTCTCGGCTCAGACTCGCTTGCCCCCAGTCCCCAGTCCCGAGTCCCCGCGCGCAGCGCGCAGCGCGTCACGTTCCTCTACGACGGGGCCGCGGTCCACGACTGGTTGCCGCCGGACAGCCTCCATCCGGCCGGCCGGTTGGTGCTCGTGTCGAGCGAGACCAAGCGCCGCGACCGCGTGTTCGTCGTCGACGCCCGGCGCCGGCCGACGGTCGTGGCCGACTCCGTAGCGGTGCCGCCGGCGTACGCCGCGTGGACCTCGCACCGGCCGCCGGTCACCATCCCCGACGCCATCGCGCCCGACCCGGCGCTGATCCGGGAGCGCCGGCCGTACAACTCGTGGGCGAACGTCACGCACGCGATCACGCTCGCGCTCCCCTATGGCGACCCCGGCGAGGACGGCGCCCTCTTCACGGCCGACGACGACTGGGGCGTGTTCGCCAACTCGCTCTTTCTCGAGCCGCTCGGCAAGCACCAGCTGGCGGTGCTCGCGGGCGTCTCCGTCACCCGGCCCGTCGACAAGTCGTTCCTGCTGCTGTCGTACGTCAACCAGCAGCTCGCGCCGACGCTGACGCTGGACCTGTACCGCTTCCCGTCGCCGTCGAGCTTCTACGGGTCGAGCGTGCTCGTCGAGGACCTGACCGGCGGCGACCTCTCGGCGTCGCTGGCGCTCGACCTCATCGACCGGCCGTACACGACGACCCTCGTCGGCGCGCGCGTCCGCTACGCCTACGCCAGCCCGCTCGCGCTCGACCGGTTCGACGACATCGAGACGACGGGGCTGGGCGTGCCCGAGGCCGGGACCCGGTTCGACGTCCAGGTCGGGGCCGCGTACAAGTTCCAGCGGCCGTACCGGTGGAACGGGATCACGCCGCTCGACGGGACCGGCCTCCGCGCCCGGCTCACGGCCGGCGTGCCCGCGCTCGGCGGCGATGCCTTCCTCCGGCCGGACGCGCTCGGCTACCACGTCCAGCCGGTCGGCTTGGGGCGGACGCGGCTCTTCTTGAAGGGCCGCGCGACGGCCGTGGTCGGCGAGACCCTCGCTCAGGACTACGTCGGCCTGGCGCGCTATGACGACGTCGACGTCCAGCTCCCGTTCGTCGGCGCGCTGACGCTGGACGACGCCGAGCGCGTGCGCGGGTACCGGAGCTACGCCGTCGGCACGCGGTCCCTGTTCGGGACGGCCGAGCTGCGACTGCCGATCCTGGTCGACCTCCAGACGACGGTGCTCGGGCTGGCACGGTTCGGGCCCATCTCGCCCTCGCTGTTCGTCGACGGCGGGCTGGTGTGGACGGGCTCGGACTTCGACAACGCCGCTCGGCGCGTCGGCGTCGGCGTCGAGGTGGCCAACCTCGTGTCGCTCGGCGGGTTCGAGCTGCGCCACGCCGTCGGGCTGGCGACGCCGGCCTCGACGCTGGACGAACTGTGGGACGGCGAGCGGGCCTTCGACGACCTCGACCTGTACTACCGCATCCAGGCCGCCGTGCCGTTCTAGCCGAGCCGAGGGTGGAAGGGGCGATTCGGTTCCGTGCCGACGACTCCCACACCGCCCTGAACTCGGCTCTCGTGCCGTGACACGTTGCTCGTGAGCGGACCCCCTGGTCGTCCGCCCCTCGCTCCGCTCAGCGGGCGGACGGCCTGTCCCCCTTCGAGGGCAGGGCCGTTAAGTTCTCATCAGCCGCACCATCTCCGGCACCCGGTTCGCCAGCTTCGACCGGGCCGCCGTCGGCGACCACAGCCCGCACGCCCGGAGGACCGACAGCGCCATCCCCCGGACCAGCGACAGCGCGGCCGCCCCGGCCATCGACCGGACGCCCCCGGAGTCCTCGCTCATCAGCGCGTCCTTGCACCAGTGCAGGCGGTTCTCGACGTGCCAGTGCGACCGGACCACCGCGCCGAGCGCGTGGGCGTCGTCGGCTCGGCTCGTCACGTACAGCCCCGACTTCGAGTACCACTCGCCGTCGCGGTAGCCGGAGCGCGTCACCCGCACCACGGCTCCAATCGCGGGCCAGCCGTCTTGCCACCCCGGCGGGCCGTACACCTCCACCACACGCCGCGCCGTCCGCCTCCGGCTCCGCTCGACCGTGTCGTCGACGCTCAGCGGCTCATGGCGCTCGGCTTCGGCGGCGCACTCGGCGTGGAGCCGGGGGCAGTTCCGTTTCAGCTTGGCGAGCCAGTGGCCCCCGGCCCCCCGGATGCTCCGGAGCGTTTTTTTGTGCAGTGGAGCGCGTCGAGCGTCACCGTGACGCCCCCGAGGTCGAGCGCCGAGGCGAGGTCGGCGACGAGCTCTTGCGCGGCGGCGACCTCGCTCGCCTCGCCGTTCTGGTAAGCCGTGGCCGTGACCGCGATGCCGGACCGGACGCCGTAGGCGGAGACCAGCGCGACGAAGTCCTGCTCGGCGGTGCCATCGCCGGTGTAGGTCGAGCGGACGGCCTTGGCGTCGACGGCGAGGACCTCGCCGTCGGGCAACCGCTCGGCGGCCCAGGTCCGGAAGGCGCCGGCGAGGGCCTCGAAGTCGAGGGCCTGGAAGACGGCGCGGACGGTGACGTGGGACGGGAGGGCGTGGCGGGTGAACCCGACGTGGCGTCGGAGCGCGTCGGCGTTGTCGCGGAGGAAGCGGCTGATGGGCCGGTAGCCGTGGTGCCCGGTCATCATGGCCATGACGGCGCCGACGAGGAGGGGTCCGAGCGGGTGTCGGCGGCCCTGGCGGCGTCGGGGGTCGGGGACGGCGGCGAGGTGGTCGAGGAGGGTCATGACAGAACTTACCAGCCCTGCCCTTCAAGGGGGACAGCTCCTGCGGCACGGAGCGGAGCGACGGCCGCGGGAGCGGGGGGTCGGCCTACGACCAACATGGCATCGCTCTAGCGGGCCCGGACGAACACGTAGTCCTGCCGCCCGCCCGCCGCGTAGAACGGGACCGGCGTGCCCTCGCCGGCCTCGGCCCAGACCGCCGTCAGCCGCAGCGTGTCGCCGTCGAGGACGAGCGCGAACGTCTCGTGGCCGCCGACGAACTCGGGCGACTTGGCCGCTTGGGCGTCGGCGCGGACCGTGTCGGACGCGACGGCCGTCAGACGTCCGGCGTGGGCGATCATCGTGGCGAAGCTGACCAACCGCTCGGGCTCGGTTGCCGCCCACGGCGTCGCGGCGGCTGGGCGCGGCGCCCGCGTCCACAGGAAGCTGTACCGGCCATCGGCGACGACGAGCAGGCCGGTCTGGACGTCGGGGTCGTAGACCAGCGCGCCGCCGGCGTCGAACGCCTGGGCGCTGACGAGCCGCCACGCGCCGTCGAGACCGGGGTCGGAGCCGAGCGGCGGGGTGCCGGCGCAGGCGGCCAGGGCCAGGGCGAGAACGAGCGTAGAGCACATGAGGACGACAGGTGAGCCCGGAAGCTGGCCCGTCGCCTCTGCCCAGTCGTCCCACCTCCGGTACCGGCATCGCCCCCCTCCGCCAGGTCCGACGGCGCAGTGGGGCCCGTACCGCCCAGAACGCGCGCCGCCCCGCATCCCGGGGGACGCGGGGCGGCGCGACGAGCGGAGGCCGGAGTCTAGACCGCCTTCTTGTTCAGCGTGTCCTCGGCGAGCCGCGTCAGGCGCTCGTCGGTCTCCTCCTCCTCGCCCAGCGTCTCGCCGAGCAGTTCGGAGGCCTCCTCCAAGCCCAGGCGCTCGGCGAACGTGGCCAGGCTCCCGTAGCGCGTGATCTCGTAGTGGTCGATGGCCTGGGCCGAGAAAACGATGGCCGCGTCGCGCGTCTCGGCGTCCTCGACCTCCTCCATGAGGTGCTTCGACTCCTTGAGGATGCCGTCCATGGCCTCGCACCGGACGCCCTCGGCCTGCTCGCCGATCAGCTCGAACACTTTGTCGAGGCGCTTGAGGTGGGTGTCGGACGAGCTCCCGTGCTCCTTCAGGAGCGACTTGAGGTCGGCGTGGGTGGCCTTGTCGGCCATGTCGGAGAGCGTCTTCTTCGACTGCTTCTCGGCGTAGTACAGGTCCTTGAGGCCGTGGAGGAAGAGGCCGCGGAGGTCGGTGATCTTGGACATGGGGAGGGGTGGAGAGAAAGGGAGGCGGGGTACCGACTGGCCCCTCCCGCCGTTCCGCCCAGCCCGGCGCTCCGGCAATCCCGGAGTCCCCGCGCCTGGCGCCCCGGTGGCCGAGACGGGGGCCTCGTACCCGCCCGCGTCGTAAGAGGCAGGCCTTGACGTCACAGGACCGGGGACCGAAGACGGGTCCGTCCGGCGGTCTTCCGTTCCCCATGCCCAAGGGGCTAGGCACAAGGCGTGTTGCCCGATCCGGGAGGAGGGGTCGAAGACGGAAGAGGGGAGTTCGCCCACGCCCCACACGTCCAGTTCCAGACGGGGGCAGAGTGTCCGGACTATCAGGCCGCCTTCTGGTTCAGCCGGTCCTCCGCGAGCGCCGTCAGCGCGTCGTCGGACTCCTCCTCGTCGGCGAGCGACTCGCCCAAGAGGTTGGCGGCGTCGGGGTGGCCGAGCTCCTCGGCCCACGTCGTGAGCGAGCCGTAGCGCGTGATCTCGTAGTGGTCGATGGCCTGGGCGGAGGCCACGATGGCCGCGTCGCGCGTCGCCGCGTCCTCGATGTCGCCCAGCAGGTGCTTCGCCTCCTTCACGATGCCGTCCATGGCCTCGCAGGTCACGCCGGCGGCCGCCTCGCCGATCATCTCAAACACCCGCTCGAGCCGGTCGACGTGCTCCTCCGACTGGTCGGCGTGGTCCTGGAGGAGCGCCGTCAGGGCGTCCGAGGTCGCCTTCTCGGCGAGCATCGGCATGAGCTTCTGGACCTGCTGCTCGGCGTAGTAGATGTCCTTGAGCGTGTGGAGGAAGAGGCCGTGGAGGTCGGTGATGGTCGGCATGGAGATCGGTAGAGAGGGGACGGGGGGGTACCGGGGCTCAGGGCGGGCGTTCCGCCGGGCCGATGACGTCTCGGCGAGATCCCGAACCCGCGCCGCGTCGAGCGCGTGCCTCCGCCCCCTCTCCCCTCCCGTCCATGACCCACTACGACGTCCACGGCGTGTCCATCCCCGCCCTCGGGCTCGGCACGTGGCAGCTCACCGGCGACGACGCCCGGCGCGGCGTCGAGCACGCGCTGTCCATCGGGTATCGCCACATCGACACGGCCCAGATCTACCGCAACGAGGCCGAGGTCGGCGCCGGGCTGGCGGCCTCGTCCGTCTCGCGCGACGACGTGTTCGTGACGACGAAGGTGTGGCGCGACCACGTCGCCCCGTCCCGGCTGGCGGCGTCGGTCGACGAGAGCCTGCGCAAGCTCGGGACCGACACCGTGGATCTCTTGCTGCTCCACTGGCCGGTCGACGAGGTCGAGCTCGAAGCCCAGCTTGAGGCCTTGGTGGCCATCCGCGACGCGGGCAAGGCCCGGGCCGTCGGGGTCAGCAACTACCCGGCGGGCCTGCTCCGCGACGCGCTGGAGTTGGTGCCGGACCTGGCCACCGACCAGGTCGAGCACCATGTGCTGCTCGGCCAGGACCGGCTGCTCGACGTGGTCCGCCCCCGGATGGTGCTCACGGCCTACAGCCCGCTCGCCCAGGGCGAGGCGCTGTCCAACGAGACCGTCCGCGAGATCGCTGAGGCGCGCGGCGTCGGGCCGGCCCAGGTGGCGCTGGCGTGGCTCCTGGGGCAGGACCGCGTGGCCGCCATCCCCAAGGCGTCGTCGGACGCCCACCGGGCCGCCAACCTCGCCGCCGCCGACCTCGTGCTGACGGCCGACGAGCGCGCCGCCCTCGACGCGCTCCCCAAGGACCACCGGACCATCGACCCGGACTTCGCCCCCGACTGGGACGCCTGACACCAAGTCCGGGTGGAGTGTGCGGGGTTGGGGGTGTGGGAGAAGACCGCGTTCCACGCCCACACCCCCATACTCCCCAGTCCCTCCAGTCCCGATCAGCGACAGATCAACCGGACTGGTATGACTGCTCCGAGGGAACCGCTGGCCGCTCGCAAAAAAGCGCCCCGCCGGACGGATCCAGCGGGGCGCGAGCGGGCAAAGCCGGGGCCGGTCTACATCCTGGCCTCCGTGATCGGGACCGGCACGCCGACGGTCCCCCAGTGGAGGAGCATCGTGGCCGAGTCCTCAGTGACGTCGACGAAGCGGATCTCGAACTGCTCCTGCATCGGGGCGTCCGTCATCGGCGTGGCCATCACGCGGACGCGGTCCTGGCTGGCGTCGTAGCGGAAGGCGCCCCACTGCTGGGCCGTGTCGTTCAAGATGACGGTCCACTCGTCGCCGGGGATCGTGAGCAGGGCGTAGGTGCCGGCGGGCACCATTTCGCCACCGACCATCACGTCGCCGGAGAAGGTGACGGTCGGGGCCTCGTTGGCGCCGGTCCGCCAGACCGTGCCGGCCGGGGCCAGCTCGGCGCCCTCGCCGAAGTACGCGCGCCCCTTGAGGCTCGGGCGGCCGTAGTGGACCATGACGTTGGTCGTGCCGACCGTCGTCATGACGCCGGCGTTGGGGCTCACGCGGGCCTCGTCGTGGGCGCGCATGGGCGGCATGTCCATGGCCCTGTCGTCGGCCGTCTCCATGTCGTTGCTCATCTCCATGTCCATGTCATCGTGGGACATGGGGGTGTCTTGGGCGCAGGCCGCGACGGCGACGAACAGGCCGAGGAGGATGGGGAGGGATCGGGTCATGGTCTGGGGAGGCGGGTGGGCGCGCCTTACCCGCGCCGCCGCGCCGGGGATCCCCCCCCGACGGGGCCGGACGGCAGCAGCCCTCACGGCAGCGCGAACTTCAGGCGGTCGCCCGAGCGCCGATACCCGCCCCTCCTGCCTTCGGCCATGCCCCGACGCTTCTGGATCGTCCTGCTCCTCGCGTGCGCCGCCCTCCCGGCGAGCGCGCAGAAGCGGCACTTCCAGCGGGTCGGCGTCGCCGACGGGCTCCCGCAGGCCCACGTCCTCGCGATGGCCCTGGACCCGTCCGGGCCGATCTGGTTCGGGACCGAGAGCGGCCTGGGCCGGTTCGACGGACGGCAGTTCACGAACTACACGGTCGCGGACGGCCTCCCGAGCAACCAGATCGAGGCCCTCGACATCGACGCGCGGGGCCGCCTCTGGATCGGGTCGACGAGCGGCGGCGGGGTCGCCGTGTTCGACGGGCGCCGGTTCCACGCCTACGGCGCCGACGACGGGCTCCCCTCCGACGACATCCACGACGTCACCGCGACCCGTGACGGGAGGATCTGGGCGGGCGGAGACGGCGGCGTCGCCCGTCTGGGGCGCGACGGCCGGTTCCACGTCGTCCGGCCGCCGGCCGGCCTCGACGTTGGCACGGTGTCCCGAGTTACCGAGGGGGGGCGGGGCACGCTCTGGCTGGCCACCGACGTCGGCCCGGTCCGGCTCCGCGGCGGGCGCTGGGACCGGCCGCTCGGGGTCACCACCCCGACGAGCGACGTCCTCGAAGTCGACGGGCACGTGTGGGTCGCCACGCTGGGCGACGGGCTCTACCACTTCGACTCGCGGGGCACGCTCGTCCACCGGTTCACCGAGACCGACGGGTTGGCCGAGGACGTCGCGGTCGCGCTCGGCGTCGGGCCGGAGGGGCGCGTCTGGGTCGGGAACGGGGCCGGGGCCTGCTACGCGGACGCGCCTGGCCTCGCGCTCACTTGCCTCGGCGCCCGCGACGGCTACGTCACCGAGACCACGACGTCGTTCCTCCCGGACCACGAGGGCGGCCTGTGGATCGGGACCCACAACAGCGGGGCCTTCCGCTACACCGGCTTCCACCGGGGGCGCGACCGGTTCGTCACCTACGACACCGACACCGGCCTCCTCGACGACTCCGTGTGGGGCTTGGGCGTTGCCGGCAACGGCGACGTGCTCGTCGGGCAAGCGCCCGGGCTCACGCGGCTCGGGCCGGGCGGCCCTCGCCAGTACGTCCCCGGCGACGGCCTCCCCGGCACGCTCCCGATCACCATCGACGAGGACGGCGAGGGCGGCCTGTGGATCGGGACGAGGGCGGGGCTCGTCCGGTACCGGGACGGCCGGGCGACGCGCGTCCCCGGGACGGCGCCGGCCGACGAGGGCGTGATCCGGAGGGTGCTCCGGGCCTCCGACGGCCGCGTCTACGCCCTGCACTCCGACGGCGTGGCCGTCCTCGACGGCGGGCGGACGCGGCTGATCCCAAACGGCTCGCTCGGCTTCGACCACTTCGCCCTCGGCATGGACGAGGCGCCGGATGGGGCCGTCTGGATCTCCGGGCTCGGGAGGCTCGTCCGGCTCGCGCCGGACGGCACGACGCGCGCGTTCACAACTGACGACGGGCTCCTCCCCGGCTCCGGCCAGGTCGCCGTCGCCTCCGACGGCACGGTGTGGCATGCGTCGAGCGACGGGGCCGTCACCCGAATCACGCCGGACGGGACGGCCCGCACCTTCCGGGTCGGCGGACGGCTGAGCGGGGCCGCGCTCTTCCTCGCCGCCATCGACAGCCGGGACCAGCTCTGGCTGGGGACGAACCGGGGGCTCGCCCGCGTCGACCTCGCGCGGTACGACGGGCGGGGCGCCCCGCGCTACCGGTTCTACGGGCCGGCCGAGGGGTTCACCGCGCTCGAGGCGAATACGGGCGCGTTCGCCGAGGACGCCGAGGGCCAGCTCTGGTTCGGGACGATCGCCGGGGCCGTCCGCTACGACCCCCGCGCCGACGTGGCCCGTCCGACGCGGCCGGTCCTCCGGATGACCGGCGTCGAGCTGTCCTACGGCGAGCGCGACTGGCGGCCCTACGCCGACTCGGTCCGGGCCGACGGGCTCCCGGTCGCGCTCCGGCTCCCCCACAACCGGAACCACCTCACGTTCGACTTTTCCGGCGTCAGCTTCGCCGACCCCGGGGGCGTCCGGTACCAGTTCCGCCTGGACGGGTTCGACGAGGGCTGGAGCCCGGAGACGGCCGAGCGGCGGGCGGTCTACGCGAACCTCCCCCCGGGCGAGTACGCCTTCCACGTCCGCGCGCGGACGGGGCCGGGGCCGTGGGTCGAGGCGCCGGGGCCGGTCCGGGTCGTCGTCCGGCCGGCCGTGTGGCAGCGGCCCGGGGTGTGGGCGCTAGCCGCGCTCGCGGTCCTCGGGCTCGTCGTCGCCGCCGGGCGGTGGCAGTCGCGCCGGCACGCCCGCCAGCGGGCCGCGCTCGAACGGGCCGTCGCCGAGCGGACGGACGACCTCCGCGCCGAGAAGGAGCGGGTCGAGGGCGCCAACGCCCGGCTCGCCGAGACCAACAGGGCCCTCGACACCGCCCGCACGGAGGCGTTGGCGGCGGCCCGGGCCAAGTCCGAGTTCCTGGCGACCATGAGCCACGAGATCCGGACGCCCATGAACGGGGTCATCGGGATGACGGGGCTCCTGCTCGACACGGCCCTCGACCCCGACCAGACCGAGTTCGTCGAGACCATCCGGGTCTCGGGCGAGGCCCTGCTCACCATCATCAACGACATCCTCGACTTCTCGAAGATCGAGGCGGGCAAGGTCGACTTCGAGTCGCAGCCGTTCGAGGTCCACAGCGTCGTCGAGGAGGCGCTCGACCTGGTGGCCCCGCGCGCGGCCGAGGCCGGCCTCGACCTCGCCTACCTCGTCGCCGAGGACGTGCCGCGGGCCGTCCGGGGCGACGTGACGCGCGTGCGGCAGGTGCTCCTCAACCTGCTGTCGAACGCCGTCAAGTTCACGCACGAGGGCGAGGTCGTCGTCCGCGCGACGGCGGCGCCGGGCGGGGTCCGGTTCGCCGTCCGCGACACGGGCATCGGGATCACGGCCGAGCAGCAGGCGACGCTGTTCCAGCCCTTCGTCCAGGCCGACGCCTCGACCACGCGCAGGTACGGCGGGACCGGCCTGGGCCTGGCCATCTCGAAGCGGCTCGCCGAGCTCATGGGCGGCGCCCTCTCGGTCGAGAGCACGCCGGCCCCGGCGCCCGACCACGGCTCCACGTTCGCGTTCACCATCGCCACCGAGGCGGTCGAGGTCCCGGCCCCGCCGGTCGAGGCGGCCCTGGCCGGCCGCCGCGTGCTCGTCGTGGACGACAACCCGACAAACCGGCGGATGATCGGCCTCCAGCTCGGCCGGGCCGACATCGCGGTGACGCTGGCCCCGGGCGGCCTCGGGGCGCTCGACCAGGCCCGAGCCGCCCTCGACGCCGGCCGCCCCTTCGACGCCGTCGTGCTCGACTACCACATGCCGGGCATGGACGGCGTGGACCTCGCCCGGCGGCTCCGCGCGCTCGACGCCGGCTGGGCGCCCGTCCTGCTCATGCTCAGCTCGCTCGCCGAGCGGCCCGCCGACGCCGACGACCTGTTCGACACCTGGCTCCCGAAACCGACCAAGCGGGCCACGCTCCACCGCGCGCTCGCCCAGGGCCTCGGCCGCGCCCAGGCGGCGCCCGCCCGCGCCCGCGCGGAACGCACGGACTACGGCGACCTCCGGGTGCTCCTCGCCGAGGACAACGCCGTCAACCAGAAGGTGGCCCTCCGCATCCTGGAGAAGATGGGCGTCCGTGCCGACGCCGTGGGCGACGGGGCCGAGGCCGTCGCCGCCGTCCGGGACGCGGGCGCCCAACCTTACGACCTGGTGCTGATGGACGTCCAGATGCCCGTGCTCGACGGGTTCGCGGCGACGGCCCAGATCCGCCAGACCGTCGCGCCGGAGGCGCAGCCGCTGATCGTCGCCCTCACGGCCAACGCGATGGAGGGCGACCGTGAGGCGTGCGTCGCGGCCGGCATGGACGGCTACGTCTCCAAGCCGATCCGCCCCGACGCGCTCTCGGGCGCGCTCTCCGAGGCCGTCGCCCGCAAGGCCGCTCGCGACGCGCTGACCGCCCGCGCCCCGGACCGGACGCCGGCCCCCGAGCCGATGGCCTAACCCCACGTTCCGGAGTACCGGCTCGGGTGCCACGGGACGGAGGACGGAAGACCGCCGGATTGGGCCGTCCCCGGTCCTCGGTCTTCCGTTCCCGACGCCCCGAAGGCATAGGACGTAACGTGGGCGCGGCCCGTCCGCACTCAGGCCGCGAGGGAGTCGGTGTCGGCGAGGAACCCGCTCTCGACCAGGAAGGGGCGGACGAGCGCGTCGAGCGCGCCGACGTCGACCAGGAAGGCGTCGTGGCCGAACGGCGAGTCGAGCTCGGCGTAGCGCCCGTTCGGGAGGAGCGCGGCGAGCGCTCGCGCCTCGCCTGGCGGGTACAGCAGGTCCGACGAGATGCCGACGCACAAGGCCTCGGCGCGGAGCTGGGCCAGCGCCGTCGCGGCGTCCTCGCGGCCCCGCCCGCGGCCGACGTCGTGGCCGTCCGGTCGGCGCGCGCAAGGGCGGACCGAAACAAAAAGCGCTTCCGACTCCAGAATCGCCGCTCGCGCGCCCAGAGACGGCGGGTTCGGCGGCCGTAGGGGCGACTCGGCGAGTCGCCCCTACGGGCTCAGCCCGTGTGCGGTCGCTACCAGAGCACGATCCGCTCGTCCGGCGGGAGGTAGAGGTCGTCGCCCGGCTGGACGTCGAAGGCCTCGTAGAAGCCGGGGATGTGCGCGAGCGGGCCGTTCGCGCGGTACTCGCCCGGCGAGTGCGAGTCGACCTGCAGGAGTTGGCGGAGGTACGGCTCGCGGTGCAAGATCCGCCAGACCTGGGCCCAGCCCATGAAGAACCGCTGGTCGCCCGTGAACCCGTCGATGACCGGGGCCTCCTCGCTCGCCGAGACCACGCCGTCGCCGTCGGTGTCGAGCGACAGGCGGTAGGCGCGGTAGGCCATCGTCAGGCCCGACAAGTCGCCGATGTTCTCGCCGAGCGTGAGCCGGCCCTGGACGTTGGCGTCGTCGAACGGCGCGTAGGCGTCGTACTGGGCCACGAGGCGGTCGGCGCGGGCTTCGAACTCGGCCCGGTCGGTCTCGGTCCACCAGTTGCGGAGGTTGCCGGCCGCGTCGTACTGGCTGCCCGAGTCGTCGAACCCGTGCGAGTACTCGTGGCCGATGACGGCGCCGATGCCGCCGTAGTTGACCGCGTCGTCGGCCTCGACGTTGAAGAACGGCGGCTGCAAGATGGCGGCCGGGAAGACGATCTCGTTGAAGGCCGGGTTGTAGTAGGCGTTGACGGTCTGGGGCGTCATGCCCCACTCGGCCCGGTCCGGCGCTTGGCCCAGCTTCGAGAGGTTGTCGGCCCGGGCCCACTCGCGGAGCGAGCGGCTGTTGCCGACGAGGTCGGTCGGCGAAACCTCCAGCGCCGAGTAGTCCTCCCACTCGTCGGGGTGGCCGATCTTGTAGGTGTAGTTCTCGAGCTTGTCGAGCGCCTCGGCCTGGGTGGCGTCGGACATCCACGGGTTGCCGGTGATCGACTGGCGGAACGCTTGGCGCAGGTTCTCGATGAGCTCCGCCATCCGGTCGGCCGCGGCCTGGGGGTAGTGGCGGTCGACGTAGATCCGGCCGATGGCCTCGCCGAGCGCGCCCGACGTGGCGCCGACGGCCTTCTTCCAGCGCGGGCGGTCTTGGTCCTGGCCGTTGAGCACGCGGCCGTAGAAGTCGAAGTGGGCCTGGGCGAAGGCGGCCGGGAGCTCGCCGGCGGCCTCGGAGAGCGTCCGCGCGCGGGCGTACGCTTTCCAGGTCTCGAGCGGCACCTCGGCCAGCAGGCTGTCGAGCCCGGCGAGGTACGAGGGCTGGCCCACGACGACCGAGTCGAGCGACGACGGGAGCCCCATGGTCTCGGCCATCACGTCGAACCGGAGGTGGGGGTAGCGCGCGACGACGTCGGCGACGGCCATCGGGTTGTAGCGGGCCTCGGGGTCGCGGTTCTGGACGCGGGTCCACTGGTCTTGGGCGATCCGCGTCTCGAGCGCCAGGATGTCCTGAGCGGCTTGGGCGCCGCCGTCCCAGCCGGCCAGGTCGTAGAGCGTCTCGAGGTAGGTGAGGTAGCCGGCGCGGGCGTCCGCGAAGCGGTCCTCGAGGTAGTAGCTCCGGTCGGGGAGGCCGGTCCCCGACTGCCACAGGGTGTACACGTGGCGGTCGGAGTTTTTCGAGTCGACAGTGACGAAGCCGGCGACGGGCGACGGGCCGTAGGCCGCCGAGTTCTGGGCGAAGTAGCGGGCCAGATCCTCGGCCGAGGACACGGCGTCGATCCGGTCGAGGTCGGGCTGGAGCGGCGCGATGCCCAGCGCCTCGACGCGGGCCGAGTCCATGTAGGCCGTGTAGTAGTCGCCGACCTTCCGGGCGTCGGGGTCGACGACGGCGCCGGAGGCCGCGTCCTCGATGATGGCGCGGACGTCCTCCTCGGACCGCTCGCGCAGGACGTCGAACGAGCCGTAGCGCGGCCGGTCGGCCGGGATCTCGGTCGTCTCGAGCCAGCGGCCGTTGACGTAGCGGTAGAGGTCGTCCTGGGGGCGGACCGTCGGGTCCATGCCCTCCGTGTCGATGCCGAGGGCGCCCTGGGCGAAGGCGGGCGCGGTCGCGAGCACGAGGGCCGAGAGAATCAGTCGTCGCATGGGGGAGCGTGGTGGGAGACGGGGGCTGAGAATAACGGGGGGACAGCCCCGTCGGTATCCTCTCCGACGCCCCCAGCCAGGGCGAGCGCGCTCTAAACCACCTCCGCCCGACCCCCGTCCGAGCGCCCACCGCTTCGCTCAGCGGACGCCCAGACTGTCCCCCTCGATGAGGAGGACAGCGTTCCGAGCCGAGAGCCCTTCGGCTCCGCTCAGGACAGGCTCCGCGACCTGCTGGGAAGCGGGGGTGCTCGGCGAGAACGCGCGCGCCCTGCGCCCCCAGCAGCGCTCGACGCGGGAACGGGACTGCGCCCTTTATCCGGGACGGGCTCGCGGCCGATACGTCGCGCACGACCGGTCCGCGTATGCGCCCTCTCCTCACCGCCCTCGCGGCCCTCCTCCTCACCGCCGGCGCGGCCTCGGCCCAGCAGTTCGCCGTGCGGACGTACGGGCTGGCCGACGGGCTCCCGCAGACCCGGGTCAACGCCGTCGCCCAAGGGCCGGACGGCTACCTCTGGTTCGCCACCCAGGGCGGCGTCTCCCGGTTCGACGGGACCGAGTTCGTCACGTTCACGGCCCAGGAGGGCCTGCCCCGCAACTACGTCGGCGACTTGGCGGTGGACGGGCGCGGGCGGATCTGGGCGGCGACGCCCAACGGCGTCGCGGTGTTGGACGGCGGCCGGTTCCGGCCGGTCGGGGGAGCCGCGCTCCGCCGCCACGTGGGGTCGCTCGCGGTCGAGGGCTCGCGGCTCTGGGTCGGGTCCGAGCGCGAGGGCGCGTTCGTGGTCGAGGGCGGCCGGGTCCGCCGCGTCGGGCGGGCCCAGGGACTCCCCAGCGACACCGTCACCGACATCGCCACGACCCGCCGCGCGGTGTGGCTGGCAACCCCGCGCGGGCTCGCCCGGATCGTCGACGGCCGGCTCCGAACGTTCC
This sequence comes from Rubrivirga sp., assembly GCF_965213695.1. Taxonomy (GTDB): domain Bacteria; phylum Bacteroidota; class Rhodothermia; order Rhodothermales; family Rubricoccaceae; genus Rubrivirga. The sequence goes on from NZ_OZ243912.1 coordinate 4,192,722, forward strand.
GCCCAGCCGACGGCGTCCCCGCCCAACCGGTCGCGCTCGCCGTGGCGCCGGACGGGGCGCTCTGGGTCGCCGGCCCGCGCGGGCTCGCTCGGATCGTCGGGGACCGCGTGACGGCCCGGCCCCTGACCCCGGCCGACGGCGTGACGGGCCGGATCCGGTCGCTGGCGCCCGACGCCCGAGGCCGCGTCTGGATCGGGACCGACCTCGGCGAGGTCGGCTGGCTGGACCAGGCGACGCCGGCGGCGCCGCTCGGGGCGCTCTACACCGAGGCCAACGGGTTCACCAACCGCGAGGTCCGCGCGCTCCACGTCGGCCGCGACGGCGAGGTCTGGACCGGGCTCACCGGGCTCGGCGTCGGGGTGTTCACGAGCCACGCATTCGCCCACTTCGGCGCGTCGACGGGCCTCGACGTCCCCATCATCTGGGCGTCGGCCGAGATCGGCGGCGAGGTCTGGGTGGGGACCGGCCGCGGCGCGTTCCGGGGCCCGCCCGACGGCCCGTTCCGCCCGCTCTCCCTCGCGCCGGCGCCCCCCGACACCCGGGTCAACGTGATCCGGCGGGCGTCCTCGGGCGACGTCTGGATCGGGACGTACCACGGCCTGCTCCGCCGACGGCCGGACGGACGGCGCCAACTCTACACCGTCGCCGACGGCCTGGCCTCGAACTACGTCTACGACCTCGCCGAGGGGCCCGACGGGCGGATGTGGGCGGGGACCAACGATGGCCTGTCGATCGTGTCGCCGGACGGGTCCGTCGCGTCCTACGGTGAGGCCGACGGGCTCGCGGACCCGTTCGTCAACGGGGTCGCGTTTGACCGGGCCGGCCGCGCGCTGCTGGCGACCGACCGGGGGCTCGTCCGGATGGAGACGGGCCGGCTCCAGGGCGAGGTGACGGTCGACGTGTCGATGGACCCCGACGGGCAGCTCCAGGTCGCCGTCCGCGACACCGGCATGGGGATCACGGCCGAGCAGCGGGCCCGCTTGTTCGAGGCGTTCACCCAGGCCGACGCCTCGACCACCCGGACGCACGGCGGGACCGGGCTCGGACTGGCCATCTCGAAACGACTGGTCGAGCTGATGGGCGGCGAGATCGGGGTCGAGAGCACGCCGGCCCCGGCGCCGGGCCACGGCTCGACGTTCACGGTCACCCTCCGCGTGGTCCCGGCCGAGGCGCCCACGACGGCGGCGGCGGAGTTGGACGGGCTCCGCGCGCTCGTCGTCGACGACTGCGCCGCGAGCCGCCGGATGGTCGCCGGCCACCTCGAACGCGCCGGCGCCGACGTCGCCCAGGCCGACGACGCCCACGCCGCCCTGGCCCTCTCCGCCGAGGCCGACGCGCGAGGCCGCCCGTTCGAGGCCGTCCTCGTCGACGCCGGGCCCGACGCCGATCTGGCGTGGACCCGCGCGCTCCGCTCGCGCCGGGCGACGCCGCCCGTGCTCGTGGAGCTCCGGGCCCACGACGGGCCGGCCGCCGAGGGGGTCGACGCGAGCCTCCTCAAGCCGGCCCGGCACGCCACGCTCTGCCGCGCCGTTGCCCGGCGGACCAGCGACGCCGACGAGCCCCCGCCCGCGCCGACGCCGTCGGCCCCGCCGTCGCGGGCCCTCCGCATCCTGCTGGCCGAGGACAACGCGGTCAACCGAAAGGTGGCCCTGCGGACCCTCGCCGCGCTCGGCTACACCGCCGACGTGGCCGCCGACGGCGCCGAGGCGGTCGAGGCCGCGCTCGCCGGCGACTACGACGTGGTCCTGATGGACATCCAGATGCCCCGGGTCGACGGCCTCGAGGCCACGCGCCAGATCCGGGCCGCGCTCGGCGACCGGGGGCCGGCCGTGGTCGCGCTCACCGCCAACGCGCTCGACGGCGACGACCAGGCCGCGCGCGAGGCCGGCATGGACGGCTACCTCACCAAGCCGCTCCGCCGCGACGCGCTCGCCGCCGCCCTCGCCGCCGTCGAGGCGCCGGGCGTTGCGCCGGCCGGCGGGACGGGCCCGCTCCTCGTCCGCGGGCCGCTCGCGGGCACGCCCCCGACTGAGGCCAACTCGGTCCTCGACGGCTGATACGAGTTCGCGAGGAACGCGGCCTCCTACGGCGTCTCCTCTCCCGCCGGGAGAGCAGGGCTGCTACGTTCTGTGGCAGATGCACAAGTACGTGTAGTCATTCCCGCGCAGGCGGGAATCCAGAGAGGCTGAGCACTGTGCCGCACGAGCCCTGGATTCCCGCCTGCGCGGGAAGGACTCGTTTGGTTTGGCCGTCGATCGAAAACAGATCCGAGGACGTAGCGGCCCTGAGCCTGGAGTAGGGGCAGGGTGAGGGGAGTCCCGGCTCAGGCCCGGCGCCTAGACGGCCACCTCCTCGGCCGGCGGGCGGCGGTTGTAGCTCGACGCCATGACGGCCCCGTACGCCCCGGCCGTGTCGATCAGCACGACGTCGCCCTCTTGGGCGTGGGGGAACGGGCGGGCGTGGGCGAAGGCGTCGCCGGTCTCGCAGATGGGCCCGACGATCTCGGCCGGCCCCTCCACCGGCGCGTCCGGCCGCGACAGGTTCACGACGTCGTGGTGGGCCCCGTACAGCGCCGGGCGGACGAGCGAGTTCATCCCCGCGTCGAGCCCGACGTAGCGGACGTCGCCCTTCCGCTTGACCTGGGTCACGCGCGTCAGCAGGACGCCGGCCTCGGCGACGAGGTAGCGGCCGGGCTCGACCCAGACCTCGAACTCGGGCCGCTCGGCGCGGAACGCCGCGAGGGCTCGGCCCGCCGCCGCCAAGTCGAACGCGGGCGCGCCGCCGGTCGGCACGGGCAGCCCGCCGCCCACGTCGAGGACGGCCGCATCGGGGAAGTGGGCGTCGGCGTGGGCCGCCAGCGTCCGGGCCGTCTGGGCCCACGCCTCCGGCTCGTCGACGCCCGACCCGACGTGGGCGTGGAGCCCGACCACGCGGACGCCGAGCGCGCCGGCCCGCACGGCGAGCGGCCCGAGGTCGGCCCCCGCGACGCCGAACTTCGACGCGGTCCCGGCCGTCCGGACGTGGGCGTGGTGGCCCTTCCCCACGCCGGGGTCGACGCGGACGAACACGTCGTGGCCGCGCCACACCTCCGCCCAGACGTCGAGCGTCGCCGCGTTGTCGAGCGTCACGCGGACGCCGTCGGCCAGGGCCTGGGCCACCTCGGCGCGGGGCGCGAAGTTGGGCGTGTACAGGACCTCGGCGGGGTCGAGCGCCGGCAGCACTTGGCGGACGTGGGCGATCTCGAAGCCCGACACGCACTCGGGCCGTAACCCCTCTGCGGCGAGCGCGCGCACCACGTCGGCGTGGCCGTTGGCCTTGACGGCGTAGAGGTAGCGGTCGGCCGGGACGGCGGCCCGGAGCGCCCGCGCGCGGTCGCGGACGGTCGCCAAGTCGTAGACGTAGCGCGGCGTCTGGGCGTCGGCGAGGGCGAGGAGCGCGTCGCGGCGGGCGCGCCACCAGGGCGAGGGCATCGGGCGTCGGGCGGGGGGCCGCAAGCTCCGACGCCGCGCGGGTCGACGCCGGACAATTCGGACGCGCGAGAGCGGGCCGTCCGCCGGCCGTCCGCTGGCCGTCCGCCGGAATGGGCCGTCAGACGCTGTAACCTCCCGAGCCTGAGCTGCGTCCCCAGGGCGCTCGTTCGGCCTTCCCCTCCCCCATGCCCCTCCGTTCCTCTCTCCTCGCGGTGGCCGCCCTGGCCGCCTTGTTTCCCCTTCCCACCACAGCCCAGGACCGCGCGTCGGAGCCGCCGCCCGAGGTGGTCGACTGGATCCGCGCGCACGCCGTCCCGCTCGCCGGTGCCGACCCGGCCCTGCCCGACGACGACCTCGACGCGCTCGACGCGCTCTTGGGCGACGCCCAGGTGATCGGGCTCGGCGAGGGGACGCACGGGACGTCCGAGTTTTTCGCGTTCCGCGACCGCGTCGTCCGCTGGCTGGCGCGGCGCGGCGAGCTCGACGCCGTGCTGTGGGAGGCCGAGTTCGTCCAGAGCCTGGACCGCGAGCCGGCCCTCAACGACCCGTCCGTGCCCGTCGCCGAGGTCGGCCTGTTCAACAACGTCTGGGTGACGGACGAGAACGAGGCGCTGCTGGCCTTCGTCCGCGCCCACAACCAGTCGGCCGGGACGCCCGTCCGGTTCGTCGGCGTCGACGCGTTCGACCTCCCGCGGAGCGTCGTGGCCGCGCTCGACGCGGCGGGCCGGGTCGGGGGCGAGGCCACCGAGGCGGTCGCGGTCATGGCCGAGGCGTTCGGGACGGACCCCAGCCAGACCTGCGCCGACCCCCGCGCCTGCTGGCGGGCACTGTTCGGGATGAGCCCCGGGCGGGCCCGCCAGTTCGCCGAGGGCGCGGCCTGGCTCGCCGACGCGCTCGACGGCGAGCCGGACGAGTGGACCGGCGCGGTCGCCGCCCGGATCGCCGAGCGCAGCACCCGGCATCGTCTCCAGTTCGCCCTGATGGAGCTCCCGCTCCGGACCGACGCGCGGTCGCTGGCCGACCTCGAAGGCCACGTCTCCGCCGTCGCGGCGGGCGTCCGGCGCGCGGCCGACACGCTGTCTGCCGCACTCGGCACGCGCGACCCGGCGTGGTGGGCGGGCGTCGAGCCGGTCGTCACGGCGCTGCCGGGCGGGCTCGACGCCTACCGCGACTCGCTGAATCCGGCGGAGCGCTACGCCTGGGACGAGGCCGTCCGCGGCGTCCGCGCCCGCGTCGCGACCGGCCGCTACGGCGACGACGGCGCCCTGCTCGCCGCCGCCGACACGCTCGTGCTGCACCTCGACCTGCTCCACGAGTCGCTCCGGACGCCGCCGACCCACATGGACTTCGACAACGAGCGAGAGGTGGCCATCGGCCTGACGCTGCCGGCCGTGGCCCGCCGGCTCGGCCGGGGCGGGCGGATGGTGTTCGGCGCCCACAACGGCCACGTCGGCTACAACCCGTCGATCACGCTGGCGCGGAAGTCGTCCGGCGCGTTCGTCCGCGACGGGCTGGGCGACGACTACCTCGCCGTCGGGACGTTCTTCGGCGAGGGCTCCTTCCAGGCCTACGACACGCGGTCCCGGGCCGACGACTGGCCCGGCCCGCCGTACCGCGCGTTCACGCTCGGGCCGCCCGCGCCGGGCTCGTTCGAGGCCGCCCTGTGGGCGACGGGCCTCGACGCCTTCGCCCTCGACCTCCGCGAGCTCCCCGCGTCCGGCCCCGTCGCCGAGTGGTTCCGGACGCCCCGCCCGGCCCGCAACATCGGCAACTCGTACGACCCCGACCGGCCCGACGACTTCGTGGAGGAGACCGTCGTTGCCGACGGGTTCGACGCCGTCGTGTTCTTCCGCGAGACGACCCGGGCCATGCCGACGGCCGAAGCGCTGGCCCGGGGCTACCACGACCTCAGCCCGAAGTAGGCGTGGGCCTCGGCGGGGACCGCGCGGCTGGCTACCCGCTGATGTGGCTGCGGAGCTCGGCGCGGCGGCCCTTCTGGCGGAGCTTGCGGAGCGCCTTCTCCTTGATCTGGCGGACGCGCTCGCGCGTGAGCTCGTACTCCTGGCCGATCTCCTCCAGCGTCATCGGCGTCTCGCGGCCGATCCCGAAGTAGAGCCGGGTGATCTCGGCCTCGCGCGGGGCCAGCGTGGCGAGCGCCCGCTCGATGTCGCTCGTCACACTCTCGTCCAGCAGCGACTCGTCCGGCGGGACGTCGGCGGCGTCTTCGAGGACGTCCAAGAGGTTGTTGTCGTCCTCGTCGCCGAACGGCTCGTCGACCGAGAGCGAGCGGGCCTGGTGGCGGAGCGCGTCCTCGATCTTCTGGGGCGGTAGGTCGAGCTCGGCCGCCAACTCCTCGACGTTGGGCGGGCGCTTGTAGGTCTGGGCCAGCCGCGCCGACGCCTTGCGGATCTTCGAGATGGTCCCGATCCGGTTGAGCGGGAGCCGGACCGTCCGGGCCTGCTCGGCGAGCGCCTGGAGGATGGCCTGGCGGATCCACCAGACGGCGTACGAGATGAACTTGAACCCGCGCGTCTCGTCGAACCGGTTGGCCGCTTTGATGAGCCCGTAGTTCCCCTCGTTGATCAGGTCGCTTAAGGTGAGCCCCTGTCCCTGGTACTTTTTGGCCACCGAGACCACGAACCGGAGGTTGGCCCGGACCATCTGGTGCAGCGCGTCCTCGTCGCCCTCCTTGATCCGCTGGGCGAGCTCGACCTCCTGGTCGGCCGTCAACAGGGGGATCTGGCCGATCTCCTGGAGGTATTGGTCCAGCATCCGCTGGCTTCGGGGGACGTACATGGCGCGGCCAGGGGCGGCTGGGGAGGGCGAACGGGAGCTAGGCGCTGGGGTCGGGTGAGGCCGCAGAGGGGGGCGGCGGGACGTCGGGGGGCGCAGTGTACCGCGGCCCTCGGAAATGTGTACGAGGGATGAAGCCGCGCGGGTTCCGCATCCGGGGGCGGGGGGCCCCGCGTCGTAGCTTCGAGGCGCCCGATCTCGCCCCATGCCCCCCCTCGCCCCGCCCTCAACCGACTCGGCCCGCCGCGTGCTGGACTGTCGGGGCCGGGCCCTCCCGCTCGACCGGCCCCACGTGATGGGCGTCCTCAACGTCACGCCCGACTCGTTCTCGGACGGCGGGCGCTACGCGACGGTCGAGGCCGCCGTCGGCCGGGCCCGCGCCATGGCCGAGGCCGGCGCGACCCTCGTCGATGTCGGCGGCGAGTCGACGCGGCCCGGGGCGCTCCCGGTGGGGCTGGACGAGGAGCTGGCGCGCGTCGTGCCCGTGGTCGAGGCCGTCGCGCGCGAGGTCCCACACGTCCTGATCTCGGTCGACACCACCAAGGGGGCCGTCGCGCGCGAGGCGCTCCGGGCCGGAGCCCACCTCGTCAACGACGTGACGGGCCTGCGCGAGGGGCTCGGGACGGCCGCAGCGGCGGCCGAGTACGGCGCGCCGCTCGTGGTGATGCACGGGCTCCAGAAGACCGGCGGCTCGGCCCCGGCCGGCGCCTACGGCGATGTCGTGGACGACGTGGCCGCGTCGCTGGCGCGGTCGGTCGCCCGTGCCCACGCCGCTGGCGTCCGCGACGTGGTCGTCGACCCGGGGTTCGGGTTCGGGAAGACGGTCGCCCAGAACTTGCGGCTGATCGCCGAGGTGGGCCGGCTGGCGGAGCGGTGGCCCGTCCTGGTCGGCGTCTCGCGCAAGAGCACCGTCGGCGCCGTGCTGGGCGGAGACGGGCCGCCCGCGCCGGTCGGCGAGCGGCTGTCCGGGTCGCTCGGGCTGGCTGCGCTCGCCGTCGCCCGAGGCGCCTCCATCGTCCGGGCCCACGACGTCCGCGAGACGGCCGACGTGCTCCGGGTGGTCGGGGCGGCGCTCGCGGCGTCCGACGCGGCGGTCGCCGCCGACGGCCCATGACCGGGCTCGCGCTGCTGCTCCAGGAGGGCCTGCGGATCGGGTTCGTGCCGGTCCGCTGGCTGGACCTGGTCGACATCGGGGTCACGGCGTTCCTGGTCTACCAGGTGTACCGGCTGATCCGGGGGACGATCGCGGTCCAGGTGGCCGTGGCGCTCCTGGGCCTGTACGCCGTCAACGAGGTGGTCCGGGCGGTCGGCCTGACGACGCTGACGACGCTGTTCGGGGCCGTCGGCGACGTGTTCGTGCTGGCCGTCCTGATCCTGTTCGCGCCCGAGATCCGCCAGGCCCTGTTCCTGCTGGGCCGGAACCCCATCGTCCGGCGGCTGGTGACGCAGCCGCCGCGCCAGAAGATCACCGACGAGGTGATCGGGGCGATCCAGGAGATGAGCCGCGACCGCGTGGGCTCGCTCATCGCGTTCGCCCGGAGCACGGGCCTACGGAACTACATCGAGTCCGGAACCCAGATCTCGGCCGACGTCGAGCGCGACCTGTTGACGGCCATCTTCTTCCCCAACTCACCGCTCCACGACGGCGCCGTGATCGTCCAGGGCCAGAAGGTCGAGGCGGCCCGGTGCATCCTGCCGGTCTCCGACGCGCGCCACCTCGACCCCCACCTCGGCCTCCGCCACCGCGCCGCCGTCGGGCTGACGGAGCGGACCGACGCCTTCGTCATCGTGACGAGCGAGGAGACGGGCAAGATCTCGGTCGCCGAGAACGGCCGGCTCGACGTGGGCCTCTCGCTCGAGGAGGTCGAGACGCGCCTTCTCGACGCCTTTTCGCCCGACCGCCGCGAGTCGGCCCCCGGCGGGACACCCGAGGACCCGCCCCCGCCGCCGCCCGACGCGACCACCTGAGCGACGGGTGATGGGGAAAGGGTGATGGGCCCGTCACTCCTACCCCCATCGCCCGTCGCGCTTCACCCGCCCCGTCCCGTGCTCCTGACCGACCGCCAGGCCTCCGCCTTCCGCCGCCGCCTCGTCCGCGCCCTCCGCGACAAGGGGATCGCCGACGAGCGCGTGCTCGACGCCATCGGCCGCGTCCCGCGCCACCGGTTCATCCCGGACACGGGCCTCCACCGCCAGGCCTACGACGACGTGGCCCTGCCCATCGGCGAGGGCCAGACGATCTCGCAGCCGTTCACGGTCGCCCGGATGACGGAGCTCCTGGAGGTCCAGCCCGGCGACCGCGTGCTCGAAGTCGGGACGGGCAGCGGCTACCAGGCCGCCGTCCTGGCCGAGCTCGGCGCGAGAGTGTTCTCGGTCGAGCGCCACGCCGCGCTCTTGCAGAAGACGACGCCGGTCCTGAAGGCGCTCGGCCTGTCCATCCGTACCCGGGCGGGCGACGGGACCTACGGGTGGCCCGGCTACGCCCCCTTCGACGCCATCGTCGTGACGGCCGGCGGCCCCACCGTCCCGACCGAGCTCACCGACCAGCTCCGCGAGCCCGCCGAGGGCCGGCCCGACGCCCGCCTGCTCATCCCCGTCGGCCCGCCCGAGCGCCAGGCGCTCCACCGGATCACGCGGACCGGGGCGGACACGCTGGCCGACGAGACGTTCGACGGCGTCGTCTTCGTCCCGCTCGTCCGCGACCGCTAGCTCGCTGGCGCTCGCGGGAATGGGGAATTGGGGAATGGGGAAATGGCAGAGCGGACGGGGGCCGCACGCCGCGACGCGGCTGGCGACGGGGCGGGCCGAGGGCACGGCACGCCGTGCCCCTACGGCGGGGCCCCGGCGGAACCTTTTCAGCCGCGTTGTGGAACCCTCCACCCTTCACCCTCCACCCTCCACCCTCCGATGCCCCCCCTCCTCCGCCGCTTTCTCCAGGGTTTCCTCATGGGCGGCGCCGACATCATCCCCGGCGTCAGCGGCGGCACGATGGCGCTGATCGTCGGGATCTACAAGGACCTGATCGACGCCATCGGCGAGGCGTTCTCGGCCGTGCTGACGTTGGTGCGCGGGCGCGTCGGGACGGCATTCGGGATGGTGCGGGCGCTGAACTGGGCGCTGCTGCTGCCCGTCGTCGGGGGGATCTTCGTCGCCATCGGGATCGGGTCGCTGTTCGTGCCGGAGCTGCTCGTGGCGTACCCGGTCCAGTGCCGGGCCCTGTTCTTCGGGCTGGTGGCGGCGTCGCTCGTGATCCCGTGGCGCGAGCGGCGCGAGCACCACACGTGGCACGTCGCCGTGGCCGTCGTGGCGGCCATCGCGGCGTTCGTCCTGACCGGCCTGCCCCGCAGCGGCGACGCCGCCGACCCGTCGATGTGGCGCGTGGCGGGGACGGCGGCCGTCGCCATCAACGCGATGATCCTGCCCGGCGTGAGCGGCGCGTTCCTGCTCGAAGTGTTCGGCCTGTACCGGCCGACGCTGGAGGCGCTGCGGAGCCTCGACGTGGGCTACGTGGCCGCGTTCGCGGGCGGCGCCGGGGTCGGGCTGGGGCTGGCGGCGAAGGGGCTGAGCTGGCTCTTGGACCGCTACCACGACCTGACGATGACGGTGCTCGTGGGCCTGCTCGCCGGCTCGCTCCGGGCGCTGTGGCCCTGGGTGGGCACCGCCGAGCACGTCGGGTCCGACGGCGTGGTCGAGCGCGTGCCGGACCCGTCGGTCCTGCTCGGCCCGGGCGCCGACCCGGCGACGTTGTTGGGCGGCGGGGGCGTCGGCTGGGGGCCCGTGCTGGCGCTGGCGCTGCTCGGGTTCGGCGCCGTGACAGCCCTCGCCTGGGCCGGCCGGAAGCGGCTCGACCAAGGCGACGAGATCCTGGCCGACGAGCACGACGAGATCCACGCGGCGTAGCACCGGCGGCGTCAGCCCAGGCTCACCTGGTCGACGACGCCGACGATGGTGGCGTCGGTGGCCGTCAGGTCGTGGGCGTCGAGGAACGGGATCGCGGCCTCGGCCGAGGTCACGAACAGGACCGTGTCGCCCGGCCCGGCGTCGCACGTGTCGAGCGCCGTCGTCGGGCGGCCCGCGTCGGTCCCGTCGGCGCGGAGCGGCTGGACGAGGAGCATCCGGCGGGCTTGCAGCGACGGGTCCTTCTGGGTCGCCCAGATCGAGCCGATGACGCGGCCCAGCCTCACAGGACGAGGGGGTCGGTCGCCTCAGCAACCTCGGGCAACGCGGCCTCCTCCTCGACCACGTCGAGCCGGTCCACGATGGCCATGATGACGGCGTCGACGGCCTTCCCCTGGGTCACCGCCGTCTGACGGCCGGACGAGCCCTGGGCCACCAGCACCGTCTCGCCCACGCCCGCGCCGACCGCGTCGGCGGCGACCACGACCGTCGGCAGCGGCTCGCCGTCGAGGTCAACCTCGCGGACGATGAGGAACGTCATCCCGACGAGGCCGGGGTCCTTGCGCGTGGCCCAGACGGTGCCGATGACTTCGCCGAGGAGCATGGGAGCGGGGAGGGGTCGGAGAAGGTACGGGCCGCCCCCGCTGTCTCAAGGCGCCAAGCCTGGGCCGCCGTACCGCGTCACGACCCGGGCGGACTTGCGCGGCCCCGAGACCGTCCACGTCACCTCAAGGGCGTCGCCGACGATCCGGAGCCCCACCGCGTAGAGGTCGGCCCCGCAGGCGTGGGGCTCGCGGCCGGCCCACACACCGTCCGGCCCGAGGTCGAGGACGACCCGCGCGGGGGCTTCTTGGCGGAGGTGCTCGACGGCGAGTGCGGCGCCTTGGGCCCGCCACCGCGAGACGGCCCGCCAGCGCATCGGCCGAGCGCCGGCCGGCGTCCAGGTGCCCGCCTCGGCCAGCACGACGGCGCCTCCGTCGGTCGTCGCCGTCACGTCGCCCGCGCCCGAGCCGCCGTCCGCCCCGGACCGGACCTCGACGGCCGCGCGGCTGGCCGCGGCCAGCCGGACGAGCACGGCCGCCGCCGTCACCGGAGCGGGACGACGGCCAAGGTGCAGCGGCTGATGCAGACGAGGTGGCCCGCGTCGTCGCGGACCTCGACGCCCCACACCTGGCTCGTCTTGCCGACGTGGACCGGGGTGCCCGTCGCCGTCAGCCGGCCCTCGCGCATCGGGCGGAGGTGGTTCGCGTTGATCTCCTGGCCGAACGCCGTGAACCCGTCGGGCGCCGCGAGGTAGGCCCCGACGCTGGCGACCGTCTCAGCGAGGGCGACGGTCGCGCCGCCGTGGAGGTACCCGAGCGGCTGGTGGTGCCGCGGCTCGACCGGCATCGTCGCCACGCACCGCCCGGCCGTCCCCTCGACGATCTCGATGCCGAGCGTGTCGCCCAGGGTCTCGCGGGCGGGGAAGTCGGAGAGGCTCTTGGGCACGGGCGGGGCGGCGTAAGGGACGGGGCCGGCCCGTAGTCTACGGGCGTCCTCCACCGGCCCCATGTTCGACGCCTTGCGCGACTGGTTCTTCGGCTTGGGCGCCCAGTACGGCGTCGATCCGCTCGTTTTCGGGGCGATCTACGTCGGCGCGATCCCGCTGTTCTTCGCGTCGCTGGCGTGGCTCGGCCGGAACGTGAAGGCGAAGAAGAGCCCGGTCGTGCCAATCCTGGCGGCCGGCGCGTGCTTCGTCTCGGCCTACGTCTACCTCCTCATCGCCGGCGAGAACGTGCCGGCGTGGGTCTACGGGTTCGTCGCGCTGCTGGTGGCGTTCGGCGCGTGGAGCACCGTCCGGTCCGTCCGCAAGACGATCGCCGAGGCGAAGGCCGAGATGCCGGCGTAGCGTCGCAGTGGGCCCGACCGGCGTCGCGCGAGCGGGCCTACCTTCCCGCGAACGAGTCCAAGACCATGCTCACTGTCTCCGGCATCGACGTCCCGCGCACCGTGGAGGAGGCCGTGTGCCTCGACCGCGCGGCGCTCCTCGTCTACGACATGCAAGTCGGCATCCTGCGCCAGCTGGCCGGGGCCGACGCCGTCGTCGAGAAGGTGAGGGCCGTCCTCGACGCGGCCCGCGACGTCGGCCTGCGGACGTACTTCGTCCGTCACACGTCGCTCCCGAAGAACCTGATGGGCCGGTTCCAGATCCGGCAGGCCCTCGCGTGGCAGCGGACGGACGACCCCGACGAGATCACCCCCTGGTTCCCCCCCGACGCGGAGGGGACGCAGATCACGCCGGAGCTGGCGCCGCGCGCGACAGAGGCCGTGTTCGACAAGCTGTCTATGTCGGCCTTTGAGGGGACCCCGCTCGACTTCGCACTCCGCGACTGCGACGTCCGTACGCTCCTCGTCTGCGGCGTCGCGACCGAGATCGGGATCGAGCCGACCGTCCGGCACGCGGCCGACCTCGGGTACCTGCCCGTCGTGATCGAGGACGCCTGCGGCCCAGGCCACGCCGCGGCCGGCGCGCGGGCGCTGGAGAGCCTCCGGTTCATGGGCGACGCGCTGTTCACGACGGTGGCCGAGATCACCGGCCTGCTCCGCGACAAGGCGCCGGAGCCTCCGTCCGCGTAGTCCGGTCTGTGACGGGCGCCGGAGCGAATCGGTCCCACACGCCAGTCCCCCGGCTCACAAGCCGGCTCGTCCCGCCAGCGGCCGGCCGGGGCCGTCCCACGCCATGCCGAGAGGCCGGCCTAGCGCAACGGGACGTCGAGCGTCAGGCCGACGGTCGCGTCGGGGTCGAGGTAGAATCGGTCGCGGTCGAGCGGGACGCGGACCAGGAGCCCGGGCCGGATGCCGACGACCTCGACCGTGGCCCCGGCCACCACCGTCGCCGTTGTCTCGAAGGCCTCGAACCGCCGCCCCGTCAGGAACTGTCGGCCGACGACTCCACCCCGCAGCGCGACCGCGCGGACGTCGGCCTCGGCCTGGAGCCCGTACCCGACCACCACGTCCGTCGTGCCCGGGCCGTTCGCGTTCTCCGCGCCCGAGACGTCGGCGACGACCGCCGGCGTCAGCCGCCCGCGGAGGCGGACGGCCGGGCCGAGCGCCCGGGCGTACACGGCCGAGGCCGAGACCGTCAGGAGATCGGGGACGTACGCCTCGAACCGCTCGAAGTCGGCCCCGAGGCCGCCCTGCCAACCGAACCCCTCGGACTCCGCAACGTCGTTGAACAAGGGCACGCGGACGCCCGCGCCCAGCACCACGCTGCGGCCGACGCTCGCCTCGACGCCGACGTACGGGTTGCCAATCGCCGTGTCCGACTCGTCGAGGACGCCGCCGAGCCCGTTGGGGCCGGAGAAGCGGGTGTAGGCGAGGGGCACCTCGGCCCGCACGCCCCACCGCGCCCCGACCGGAACGCGACCGGAGAGCAGCAGCACCGACGACACCGCGTCGACGGTCCCGACGAGGTTGCCCTGGTCGTCGGTGGCCACGAGGTCGTCGTCGCCGACGGCGTAGAGGGCGTCGAGCGAGACGGACGGCCTGGCGGGGTGGGTCCGCCACTCGGGCTGGGCGGACGCGGCGGAGGCCGCGAGGACGAGGGCGAGCAGCGAGAGGCGCATCCGGGTCGGGGGGGGTGGAGGCTCGGTGCGGGTCTCTCCGGCGGCCGAGCGGCCCATCAACGCCGTCGGTTTCATTGGAATGCCCAGCACGAGCATCTTCACACGCCTCGGCTCATCCCGCCAGCGGTCGGCCCGGCCCACTCCATGCCGAAGTGCCTCGCGACGTCCGCAGCGTGGGCGGCGAACGTGTCGGCGGTGCCGAGGTCGCGGCCGGGCGTTCCGTCGAACCGGAGGACCGGGACCCGCTCGCGCGTGTGGTCGGAGCCCGGGTACGTCGGGTCGTTGCCGTGGTCGGCCGTCAGCGTGAGCACGGCGCCCGGAGGGAGCGCCGCTTCGAGGTCGGGGAGGGCGGCGTCGAACGCTTCGAGCGCGGCGGCGTAGCCGGGCGCGTCGTTGCGGTGGCCGTAGAGTTCGTCGAAGTCGACGAGGTTGGTCCAGACGAACGTCGGCTGGCCGGACGCCGCCGCCTCGCGGATCGCCGCCAACGTTTTCTGGATGCCGTCCGCGTTGCCGGCCGTCTTGATCTCCTCGCCCACGCCGGCCCCGCCGAACAGCGCCGCGATCTTGCCGACGCAGACCGTCCGCACGCCCGCGCCCTGGAGCCGGTCGAGCAGCGCCGGGCCGTGGGGCGCGAGCGAGTAGTCCTTCCGCTTCGCAGAGATCCGCTGGTACGCGCCGGGCTCGCCCTCGAACGGCCGCGCGATGACGCGCCCGACGGCGTGCTCGCCGACCATCACCTCCTTGCGGGCGACTCGGCACATCCGGTACAGCTCGTCGAGCGGGATCGTGTCGGTGTGCGCCGCGATCTGAAAAACGCTGTCGGCCGACGTGTAGACGATGGGCCGCCCCGTCCGCTGGTGCTCGTCGCCCAGCTCCGCGATCACCGTCGTCCCCGACGCGGGCGCGTTCGACAAGACGCCGTCGACGCCGGCGCGCTCGCAGAACGCGGCCACCACGTCGTCCGGGAAGCCGTCGGGATACGTCGGGAACGGCGTTTCGAGGACGAGCCCCGCCAGCGCCCAATGGCCCGTTGTGGAGTCCTTGCCCGCGGCCCGCTCCGTCAGGCGTCCCCACGAGGCGGCCGGCGCGTCGACCGCGTCGAGACCGTCGACGAGGTGGCCGAGCCCCCAGCGCGTCAGGTTCGGGAGGGCCGGCCGCTGCTGGCGGACGACGTGGCCGAGCGTGTCGGCGCCACGGTCGCCGTAGGCCTGGGCGTCCGGCGCGTCGCCGACGCCGGCCCCGTCGAGGATGATGGTGACGTAGAGCATGGAGGGATGCGGAATGCGGAATGCGGAAGGTGGGGGCTCGAGGGCAGACTCGCCAGGGCGCCCGCGGAAAGTCGCCCGAACTTGTCGCCGTAGACGGATCCTCCGCGCGACCCCGTCATCCCTCCATCCCGCACCCCTCCATCCCTCGTGCCCCTCCCCCCCATCCTCGCCATCGAGACGTCGTGCGACGACACCGCCGCGGCCGTCTGGGCGGACGACCGGCTGGCGTCGAGCGTGGTCGCCGGGCAGCGGGTCCACGAGCGGTTCGGCGGCGTCGTGCCCGAGCACGCCAGCCGGGCCCACGAGCGGTTGATCGTGCCGACGATCCGGGCCGCGCTCGACGAGGCCGGGGTCGAGATGGGCGACGTGGGCGCCGTCGCCGTGACGGTCGGGCCCGGACTGGCCGGCTCGCTCCTCGTTGGGCTGAGCGTGGCGAAGGGGCTGGCCCTCGGCGCGGGCGTCCCCCTCATCGGCGTCAACCACCTGGAGGGCCACGTCTACTCGGTGATGATCGAGGCGCCCCGGCCGCCGCTCCCCTTCCTGTGCCTGACCGTCTCCGGCGGCCACACGCTGCTGACGCTCGTCGAGGAGGGGTTCCGCCACCGCGAGCTGGGGCGGACGCGCGACGACGCGGCGGGCGAGGCGTTCGACAAGGTCGCCAAGCTGCTCGGGCTGCCCTACCCCGGCGGCCCGCACGTCGACCGGCTCGCGGCGGACGGCGACGCTGGGTTCCTCGACCTGCCCTCGCCCCGCCTGGGGCCGAAGGGCCGCCGCGGCGACGCGCTCTTCGACCTCTCGTTCTCGGGCATCAAGACGGCCGTCCGCTACTGGCTGGCGGATCTGGGCGCCGAGCGCGAGGCGACGGTCGAGCAGCACCGCGCCGACGTGGCGGCCTCGTTCCAGCGCGTCGTCGTCGAGTCGCTGGTCGAGGGCGTGCGCGAGGCCGTCGACCAGACCGGCGTGCGGGCTGTGGCCGTCGTGGGCGGGGTCTCGGCCAACCGCGGCCTGCGCGCGGCGATGGCCGAGGCGGGCGAGAGTGACGGGTTCGAGGTGTTCGTCCCCGACCCCGCGCACTCGGTCGACAACGCGGCCATGATCGCCGTCACGGCCGCCGCGAAGTGGGCCGCGGGCCACACCGCCGGGCTCGACGTGGGCATCGACCCGAGCCTGGCGCTGTAGAGGGTCGTCAGGGTTCGGGGACTGATGGCCCCATGCGAACGAACTCCGCCGGTCGGCGGGGGCGCGGTTTATCGAGATGCGGCGGCCTCTCGGGCGACGAACCCTAAACCCCGAACCCTGAACTCAGTGACCCGCCAGCGCCAGCGCGCCCGGCTTGTCGGAGACCGCGAGCCGGTCGACGAGCGACTGGCTCGCGTCGTTGAGGCCGATCACCTCGACCTCGACGCCGCGGCGGCGGAACCGGAGCACGGCCCGGTCGATGGCGTCGACGGCCGAGCCGTCCCAGACGTGCGCCTTCGACAGGTCGATCACCACGCGGTCGACGTCCTCCTGGAAGTCGAACGTGGCGAGGAAGCCCTGGACGGTCACGAAAAAGAGCGAGCCGGTCACGGCGTAGGTGTGCGTCCGGCCGAGCGGCCCGTGCGTCTCCTCGACCTCCATGAAGGCGTGGTCGGCCACCTGGCGGGCGAAGAACAGCGCGCTCAGGACGACGCCCGCGAGCACGCCGATCAACAGGTCGTGCGTGACCACGACGGCCGCGACGGTGACGAGCATCACGAACGACTCGGACTTAGGCGCCCGGGCCAGCGCTGGGATCGAGCCCCAGTCGAACGTGCCGACCGACACCATCACCATGACGGCGACGAGCGCACCCATCGGGATCAGGACCAGCCAGTCCGACAGGACCAGGATGAACAGCAGCAGGAACGCGCCGGCCGAGAACGTCGACAGCCGACCGCGCCCGCCCGACGACACGTTGATGACCGACTGGCCGATCATCGCGCAGCCCGCCATTCCGCCGAACATGCCGGAGATGACGTTCGCGATGCCCTGCCCACGCGCCTCGCGGTTCTTGTCGGAGTCCGTGTCCGTCCGCTCGTCCACGATCTGGGCCGTCAGCAGCGACTCGATGAGGCCGACGAGCGCGAGCGCGAACGAGACCGGGAGGATGATCGACAGCGTCTCCCAGGTCAGCGCGACCGCGGGCAGCGAGAGCAGCGGCATCACCGTCGGCAGCTCGCCCATGTCGCCGACCGTGTTGAGGCCGAACCCGCCCGCCAGCGTCAGGCTCACGGCCGTCAGCGCCACGATGGCGACGAGCGGCGACGGGATCGCGGTCGTGATGCGGGGGAGCCCGTAGATGATCGCCAGCCCGGCGGCCACGAAGGCGTACATCATCCAGCCCTGCCCCGCGAACTGCGGGAGCTGCGCCATGAAGATCAGGATCGCGAGCGCGTTCACGAACCCGACCATCACGGCCTTCGGGACGAACTTCATGGCCCGGCCGAGCTTGAAGGCGCCGAACGCGAACTGGATGACGCCCGTCAGGATCGTCGCGGCGAACAGGTACTCGAGCCCGTGGTCGCGCACGAGCGTGATCATCAGGAGCGCCATCGCGCCGGTGGCCGCCGAGATCATGCCCGGCCGGCCGCCGACGAACGACGTCGTGACGGCGATCACGAACGAGGCGTAGAGCCCGACCTTCGGGTCGACGCCGGCGATGATCGAGAAGGCGATGGCCTCGGGGATGAGGGCCAGGGCCACGACGACGCCCGCGAGCAGGTCGGCGCGGACGTTGCCGAACCACTCGTGGCGGAGCGTGGCGGGGTCGAGGGAGGCGGGCAGGCGGAGCGTCAAGCGGACTCAGGCGGTCGAAACAAAAAGGACCCGCGCCGCGAGGCGCGAGTCCTGAAGCGACGGCACCAACCGTGCCGCGTGCTCGAAAAATTACGGACTGTGCCCAGGTCCTGACGGCGTTTGGCCCGTCTTCTCCCGACCTCTGCGGCGGAAGCCCTTTCGGTTCACCGCGTCGCCACAGGCCGGCGGCGACGGGTCACGTGGCCTCGGCAGGTGTTTCCAGCGCCTCGGCCACGCCGTGCCCGCGATCCCGGCCGATCCGCTGGGGCCGCGTGGGGGCGGGCCGGGGTGGTCACGGCGCGTCGCGAACCCGCTCCGACAGGTCCGGCGGGACCCGGAACACGTACTTCCGCCCCGTCCGTCCCGCCGTCAAGAGCCCACGGTCGGCGAGCGCGAGCAGGTCGGTCCGGGCTGTCTGGTAGACGACCCCGTGGCTCGTCTGGTGCGACGCGAACGTGTAGACCGCGTCCGGGTGATGGAGCGCGTGACGTAGCAGGGCGATCTGCCGCGCATTCAGCCCCGCGTCGGGGTGGAGCACCGCCTTCGTCTCCTGGATCTCCTGCACCTTCCGGCGGATGTACGCCTGGACGCTATTCAGCGCCCGGTCGATCACGTCGAGGTGGAAGAGGAGAAAGTAGGTGAGGTCGTTCTCGTCGGTCTCGGTGTAGAGGTACGCCCGGGCATACTTCGCGTAGGCGTCGGTGAGAACGCTGGAGATCGACACGAACTCGAAGAGCCAGTATCCCTCTCGGAGCATGAACCAGTAGAACAGCGCCCGCGCCGTCCGCCCGTTGCCGTCCTCGAACGGGTGGACGTATCCGATCCAGAAGTGCAGCGCGATCGCCTTGATGACGGGGTGGACGTACGAGCCGTCCGCCCCATTAATGAACGCGCAGACCTGCTCGACGTACACCTCGACCTTGTCGTGGGATGGGGGCTTGTAGAGGCGGCGGTCACCGCTCCACACGCCGAAGCGGTCCTCGTCGTCGGGACCCCGGTACTGCCCCGGCTCGCCGGCGTCGGCCGCACGCTCCGTCAGGATCGCGTGGAGGTGTCGGATCAGGTCCGGACTCAGGTCCTCGTCGGTGAGCGTCTTGATCCTCTGCATCGCGCGGAAGTTGTTGAGGACCATCCGCTCCCCTTTCGTCGTCGGCTTCCGCCCCGCCCGGAGCATCTCTTTGGCTTCCCGTCGGGTCGTCGCGGCGCCTTCGAGGAGGCTCGACATGATCGACTCCTCGATCAGGGAGCTGACCACGTAGCGGTCCCGGTGCCCAGGGCTGACCGCCTGCTCGGCCATCAGGATCTGCCCGCTCGCGTCCCGGTCGATCCGCTGCAACCGCTCGGTGACGGGGTCCGGCGTCGCGTACCGGAGCGCCGCGCCCGTCGTGCCGACGAGCGGGAGGTCCCGGAGCAGAGGCTGCCGGGCGAACTTCGTCCCGAGCCACCACTCCTGGGGCGAGAGGTCAGCAGGCGGCGTCTGGTGACGGAGCTTGTCCCAGGGGAGATACTTCCCCCCCGGGGTGGGGTCGAAGGCGTGCTCGAAAACGACCTCCAGACGGCCGGCTCGCTGGGCGTCGCGGACGAGGAGAGGGAACGGGCGGGGCGGCTGTGGGGGGCGGATCACACGAGTGCTGTCCGTACTGTCAATAAACTACTACTACTAACAGTACGTCACGACACCCGCCTGAGCAGGGCAGGATGGCTACCTCCCGCCCGCCGTGTCCGCCGGAGCGCCGAGGTCGGCCGCCTCGCGCGGGCCAGCGCTCTTGACGTAGCGGTCGAGCCACTGGTCCTCCTCCCACAGCATGTGCAGCAGCGACTCGCGAGCGCGGTAGCCGTGGCTCTCGGCCGGAAGGAGGACCAGCCGCGCCGTTCCGCCGAGCCCCTTCAGCGCCCCGTAGAGCCGCTCGGACTGGAGCGTGAACGTGCCCGGGTTGTTGTCGGCGTCGCCGTGGATGAGCAGGATCGGCTCGTCGATCTTGTCCGCGTGCATGAACGGGCTCATGCCGACGTAGAGCATCGGGTCGTCCCAGAACGTCCGCTCCTCGCGCTGGAAGCCGAACGGCGTCAGCGTCCGGTTGTAGGCGCCCGACCGCGCGATCCCGGCACGGAACAGGTCCGAGTGCGCCAGCAGGTTGCCGACCATGAACGCCCCGTAGCTGTGCCCGCCGACGGCCACGCGGTCCGGGTCGACGACGCCGCGCGCGACACCCGCGTCGATGGCGGCCCGGGCGTTCATCACGAGTTGCTCGCGGAAGCTGTCGTTCGGCTCCACGTCGCCCTCGCCGACAACCGGGAACGAGGCGTCGTCCAAGACGGCGTAGCCCTGGGTCACGAACGGGACGGCGCCCCAGTAGCTGACGTACGTGAACTGGTACGGGCTGTCGGTCCGCTGGCCGGCCGCGTCGGCGCTCTTGAACTCGGTCGGGTAGGCCCAGACGAGCGTCGGGAGCGGGCCGTCGCGCTCGGCGTCGTAGCTGGGCGGGAGGTAGAGCGTGGCCGTGAGCGGGACGCCGTCGGCGCGGGCGTACTCGATGGTCTCCTTGTGGACGTCGGCCAGCTCGGGGTACGGGTGCGGGAAGCGCGTCAGCGTGCGGACGTCGCCGGTGGCCAGGTCGCGGGCGACGTAGTTCGGCGGGTCGGTGACGGTCTCGCGGCGCGTGAGCAGGACCGTGCCGGGCTCGCCCAGGAAGTCGACGGGGACCTCGTAGTAGGGGGCGTCGGAGCGGAAGAGCTCGGTGCTCTCGCCGGTCGCCAGGTCGAGGCGGCGGACGAACGGGCGGTTGCCCTCGGCCGAGGCGCCCTGGCCGCTCCAGAACGAGGCGTCGCCGTCGAGCACGAGCACGTCCTGGCCGGCGGCGTTCGGCGCGGTCATCGGCCGGCCGGGGTCGTCGTAGCGGTTCTCGAACGAGACCGTGAACAGCTCGCGCGTGGTGCGGTCGGTCGGATCCAAGACGTACGCCCGGCGCGTCCGGTCCTGCCAGTAGTACTCCTCGACGATGGCCGCGCGGTCGTCGCCCCAGGTGACGCCGGCGTAGCGCAGGGGCAGCGTCGCCAGCTCCGTGCCGACTCCGGTGAACGGGGCGTCGAGCGTCATCAGCCGGTCCCGCGTCTCGGCGGGGGCGCCCGCGTCGCCGCCGTCCTGGGCCTCGGCCCAAACGAGCGTGGCCGGCGCGTCGGCCCGCCACTCGTGGGAGCGGGGGCCCGTCGGGACCGACCCGAACGCGATGGGCACGCGCTCGGCGAGCGGCGCGTCGTGGACCGTCGCCACCCGGTCGCCCGTCGCCAGGTCCCACACGTCGACGCGGGCGGGGAATCGGTACCACGGGACGAGGTACGAGTACGGCCGGTGCCGCGTCTCGGTGAGCAAGAACCGCCCGTCCGGCGACGGCTCGAACGACGTGACCACGCCGGCCCCCCCGACGCCGCGCGCGTGCTCGGTGTGTGCGAGCGGGACGACGACGAGCGCGCCCGTCATGTAGTGGTCGAACAGGGCCTCGTCGCGCGGGCTCTCCAACAAGTCCTGGTACGTCCGCGCCGGGGCCGCCTCGCCCGTCGACTCCTGGACGACGGGGCCGGTCGGGACGAGCTCCTCGGCCGGCGCGTCGCCCCGGTCGGTCGGGACGATCCGGACGACGAGCGCGTCGGACGACGGGAGCCAGGCGACCGAAGCGCCCGGCGCGGCGTCGTTGACGGCGTTGCCGAGCGCGAGCTTGGCTCGGGCCGTCGCCACGTCGACCGTCCACAGCTCGACGCGGTCCTCGCGGTCCACGAGCACGGCCATCGCCGAGCCGTCGGGGCTCCACGATGGGCTCCTCAAGCGGGCGCCGGCGGGGAAGCCGGTCACGGCCCGCTCGTCGCCGCCCGTGACAGACCGGAGCGTGACGCCGGTGTAGCCGCTCGCCCGGCTCGGCCCCGTCGTGCGCGGGTTGATGCGGACACCCGCGAGCCCCAGCTCGGGCTCGGCCAGCTCGGCGACGGGCGGGGCGCTCGGCTGCGCCAGCAGCGCCATCGTCGCGCCGCCGGGCGCCAGCGACACGGCCGGCGTCCGCGGCGCGTCGACCAAGGACGCCAGCGCGGCGTCGGGCGTCTGGTACGCGAGCGGGTCGTCCTGCGCGAGCGCGGGCGCGACGACGAGGAGGGCGGCGAGGAGCGGGGCGAGGCGCATCGGGTCGGGCGGCGTGGTCCCGAAGTATAGGGCGGCCGGCACCCGCCTCCGCTCAGTCGTCGGGCGTGCGGACGGCGTCGGCCCAGCTGTCCCCACCGCACGTGGGACACGCGGGGAGCGCGTCGCCGGCCTGGACCCAGCGGACCTCGCCGCACCGATCGCACCCGAGCGCGCCGTCGGCGCCAGCGCGGTCGCCGGCGCCGACGCGGTCGGGCGTCTCGACGTCCCACGGCGGCATCGTCCGGAGCCCCGGCCGGTGGTCGTCGGGGTCGAGCCGGTCGAGGCTGAGCACCCCCTTCTGCTCCATCCACACGCCCCCGACCTCGCCGAGGTGGCGGACGCCCTCGACCCGGAGCAGGCTGAACAACATCTCGCGGTTGAGCTCGGCCTGGTCCATCTCGTCGGGCACCATCCGCCCGTCCGAGACGAGCGTCAACGGCCGCCCCTCGACCACGCGCTCGACCGTCTCGGAGCGGTTGAGGAGCTCGGTGATCCCCCGGTTCATCGCCACCACGACCGTCACCACGACCATCCCGTGCAACAGCGGGACGTCGGGGTAGAACATCGGGTCGCCGACGGCCGAGCCCAGCGCGATGATGAGCAGGAACTCGACGAGCGAGAGCTGGCCGATGGCCCGGCGGCTGACCAGGCGGACGGCGCCGAGCGCGTAGAGGTACATGACCGCCGTGCGGACGGCGATCTCGGCGGCGAACCACAGGGGCACGTCGCCCACGACCATCCGGTGGAGGTCGAACGGGGTGATGTCGGACATGGGGGCGGGGGGAAGAGCCCCAAGGCTACGCCCGCTCAGTCCACGCCGAGCGCCTTGTGGGTCTGGACGGAGACCCGCCACCTCGGGTCGTCGAAGCACAGGTCGAGCGCCAACCGCGTCGCTTGCGCCAGCCGGGGCCCGTCCTCGGGCTGGAGCCACAGGTAGCGCCGCCCGTCGGGCTGCGGGCGGACGCGGGCCGCCAGCTCGCGGAACGCTTGGGGCCGGTAGTCGGGGACGACCAGCTTGAGCTCGTCGCACGCCTCGAGCGGCAGCCGGTCCTCGGTCAGCTTGGGGCTGCACACGACCCAGTCCGGTCGGGGCCCGTCGCCGAAGGCGTCGGCCAGCGTCTGCGTCCCGTTCGTCTCGACGGCGACGGTGAAGCCCTGGGCGTGGAGCGCGGCGACGAGCGCGGCATCCGCCTGCAAGAGCGGCTCGCCGCCGGTCAGCACGCAGAACCGGACGGCTCCGCCGGTCTCGGCCGCCGCCCGCGCGAGGTCGCTCGCCGAGAGCTTGACGGCGCCGGCCGGCGTGAAGTCGGTGTCGCACCACATCGGACAGCTCGCCTGAGAGCGCGCCGCGTCGCGCGCGCGGTCGGCGTCGAACCCGCTCCACAGGTTGCACCCCGCCAGCCGGACGAACACGGCCGGACGCCCGGCGTGCGCGCCCTCGCCCTGGACCGTCCGCCAGAGCGCTTTGACGGCGTAGCGCCGCGCGCCGGCCGGCGACGCCGCCAGCCGGTCGGCCAGCCCGGCTTCGGTCTCGTCGGTGGGGAGCAGGGGGACCATGTCGGAAGAAAACGACCCCGAGAGACTGGTCGGGTGCCGAGCGAGGAACGGCCCGATTCTTCAGCTAGGCGGCCGAGGCGTCGTCCGGGATCCAGCCCTTCGCGACGGCCTCGGCATAGCCCTTGGCGCGGAGTACGCTGGCGGGGTTGTCGAGCCGGCCGTAGCCCCAGGCGTGGCGCTCGGTCCGGTCGCCGTGGTAGTCGGTGTGGCTGTGCTCGCGGACGGTCTCCAGCACGTCGAGCCCGCGGACGGTCCCGAGGTCGGCGGCCAGCCTCCACGTCTCGGCCTTCGTCAGCGACATGAGCGGCGTCCAGATGCGGAGGTCTGTGTCGAGCGCGAGCGACAGCGTCTGAGCCTGGCTCTCGACGAAGTCGAGCCGGCAGTCGGGGTAGCCCGAGTAATCGGTCTGGCACATCCCGCCGACCAGGTCGGAAAAGCCGCGCGTGAAGCCGAACGACGCGGCGGCGGTCAGAAAGAGCGCGTTCCGGCCGGGCACGAACGACGCGGGGAGGTCCGGGGCGAGACTGTGCGCCGCGTTCGTGTCGGCGGCCTCGTCCGCCAGCAGGGCGGAGCCCGACAGCAGACCGCTCAGATCGAGGACGGTGAGCGGGACGCCGGCCGCTTGGGCGATGGTTTGGGCCTGCTCGATCTCGACGGCGTGGCGCTGGCCGTACCGGAAGGCGACGGCCTCGACCCGGTCGAACGCGCCGTGGTCGGGCGAGAGGGCCCAGAACAGGCACGTCGTCGAGTCCTGGCCGCCGGAGAACAGGACGAGGGCGTCTGAGGAATCAGGCATCGGGAGTCAGGAATCGGGGGCTCGGAGCCGGGTCTGTACCGTCGAGTTCAGCTGTGGACCCACAAGGTCCGATTCCCGATTCCTCATTCCTGATTCCTCTCTCCTCATTTCCCCATTCCCTCTTCTTCGCCGCGCACCGGGGCTTCGGTGGGGCCGTTGCTATCCTCGTCCCGTCCCCCCGACCTCCGCATGGCCGACACGCCGACCGCGGCCGACCGCCTCGACGCCTTCCACCAGCGCGCCCTCGACCACACGAAGGCGTCGCTGGCGCACATGGCGACCTACGGGATCGAGCCCGAGGGCCGCGTCGCCCTGTTCCTCCCGCCCGAGGCCCGCCAGCAGGAGATCCACCGGATGCCGTACGCCCACGCCGCGCGGCAGGTGGTCCGCTACACGACCGAGCCCGGCGAGTTCACGGCGCTGTGCCCGTTCTCGGGCCTGCCCGACTCGGGGACGGTCGAGATCGAGTACGTCCCGGGCTCGTGGCTGCTGGAGCTCAAGAGCCTGAAGTACTACCTCATGAGCTGGCGCCACATCGGCGCGGCCCAGGAGGACATCACGGCGCTCCTGTTCGAGGACCTCATGCGCCACCTCGACGACCCGCACCGGCTCGTCGTGACCACCGACTACACCGTCCGGGGCGGGATCCACACCGTCTGCGCCGTCGACAGCCGCGACCAGGGAATGGGCGAGGTCGGATCGGGTGATCGGGGGAAGTAGGGGCCCCGCGCAGCGCCTCCATCGCGGGCGAGTGGCTCTGCCCCCTCGCCCGATCTGACATCGCCTGATCTGACATGAAAAAGCTCCTCCTGCTCCTGGTTGTCCTCGGCCTCATCGCCGCGGGCGCTGTCGCGTGGCTCGCGTTCCTCCCGAACGTGGGCGGCGACGAGCGCCACAGCGTCCGCCTGCCGGAGGGGACCGGGTTCGAGGCCGCGCTCGACTCGCTCGGGGCCGCCGGCGCCCTCGGCAACCGGGCCTCGATGACCGCGTTCGGCCGGCTCACCGGGTGGGCCGACCAGGTCAAGACGGGCCACTACTACATCGAGCCTGGGATGAGCAACTGGGCCGTGCTCGACAAGATCCGCAAGGGGCTCCAGGACCCGATCCGGATCACGATCCCGCCGGGCTCGCGGCCCGAGAGGACCGCTCGGGTCCTCCGCAACCAGCTCGGGACCGACTCGACCGCGGTCGCCCGGCTCCTGCGCGACCCCGCCTTCGCCGAGTCGCTCGGGACCGACGTGGCCCACCTCCACGGGCAGATGCTGGCCGAGACGTTCGACATGTACTGGACCGACGACGCCGAGACGGCGCTCCGACGCATCCACGAGCGCTACGACCGGTTCTGGACCGACGAGCGGAAGGCCCAGGCCCAGGCCCTCGGCCTGACGCCCGACGAGGCGGTCACGCTCGCGTCGATCGTCGAGTGGGAGGCCCGCAAGCCGGAGGAGCGGCGTCGGATCGCCGGCGTCTACGTCAACCGCCTGTTGGGGCGGACGTCGTCGGGGCGGATGCGGCTCCAGGCCGACCCGACGGTCCAGTTCGCGCTGATGGAGGAGGGCGGCGAGCCCCGGATGCGGCGGCTCCTGTTCGTCGACTACCGGTTCCCGAGCGCCTACAACACCTACCTCATCGACGGCTTGCCGCCCGGCCCGATCACGAACCCGTCCGACGGGACCATCGAGGCCGTGCTCGAGAACGAGGCCCACGACTTCCTCTACTTCGTCGCCGACGGGACGGGCGGCCACGACTTTAGCCGGACCGTCGCCGAGCACAACGCGAAGGCCCGCCGCTGGAGCCAGTACATGCAGGAGCAGACGCGCATCCGCCGCCAGCGCGAGGCGGCGGGCCAGTGAGTCAGAGGCTGTTTGGGATCTATCCAAAGCGGCCTACGACGTCCCCTCTCCCTCTGGGAGAGGCCCGGTGAGGGGCCGGAGGTGCGGCAACGGCTCCACTGCTCGTCCCGACCGCCCCCCTCACCCTCACCCTCTCCCCCCAAGGGGTGGAGAGGGGACCTGATCTCCTCGTCCCAAACAGCCTCTCAGTCGTCAGTGATCAGTGCGTCCGTCGGGCCCACGAGCGCCGGCCCGTTTCACGCCAGTGGCGGGACGCCGCCAGCGCCGCGGCTTCAGCCGAGCACAGGACCGACCGACACACTGACCACTGACGCACCGATCCACCGAATGAGCCCGGTCCTCACGCTCGCTGGCGCCCAGCTCCGGGCCGACCTCCGCCACGCCCGCTCGGGCCGGCGCGGCTCGGGGCGCCTGGCGACGACGATGCTGGCGTACGGGTTCTCGGGCCTGGTGCTGGCGCTCTCGCTCGGCCAGGCCTCGGCGACGACGGCCCTGTTCGTGGGTGGGAGCTTCGGGATCGTGCTGGCCGCGTTCGGCGTGGTCGGCTCGTACGACGAGCTGATGGGGCGACCCCGGGACAACGCCTGGCTGGCGACGCTGCCGGCGTCGGAGCGCCAGCACTACGCGGCGCGGCTGGCGAACGTCGGCGTCTACGTGTCCCTGATGGCCGTCGGCATCGGGCTCCCGGTCGGCCTCCGTGTCGGGCTGACGTGGGGGCCCGGGCTCGGAGGGCTGGTCGGGCTCGGCATCGGCGGGGCGACGGTGTGGACGGCGCTGCTGGCGCTGGGCGTCCTGTGGGGGCTCACGCTCGCGCTCCCCGTCCGTGCGCTCCGCTCGGCGCTGTCGGTCGGGCGGACGGCACTCATCGCGGTCCTGGTGCTGGGCTTCCAGTTTGTGGGGTCGTCGCCGGAGGCGCTCGCGGCGCCGTGGTGGCCGGGCGCCTGGATCGCCGACCTGTTGGGCGGCCGGGCGACGGCCGGGCTGGCGGCGCTGGCCGGCTCGCTGCTGGCGTTCGGCGTCGTGTTCGGCGCCGTGTTTCCGGGCCGCTACTTCCGCTTGCTCCGCCGGCTCGCGGACGGGTCCCGGCGCGACGGCGCCCGCACCCGGGTCGGCCGCCAGATGACGGCGCTCGAACGGTGGGCCACGCCGAACGGCCCGCTCCGGGCGGCCTACGGGTTCGCCACGTCCGCCTTCGCCGACGACCGGCTGGTGCGGGGGCGTCTGTGGCCGGCGGCGCTGCTGCCCGCCGGGTTCGTCGTGTTCGGCTGGCTGAGCGACGGCCTGGGCAGCCTGATGGGGGCGGGCGCCGAGGGGGCGCTGGCCGGCACGCTCGACGTGATGCAGGACTCGGCGACGCAGCTCCACCTCTCGATCCTGGTCGTCCTGATGTTCTGCGTCCAGACGCTCGTCCAGACGCTCCAGACGTCGGACCACGCCGAGGCGTCGTGGGTGTTCGGCGTGCTGCCCGAGGCGCGGCCTCGCGTGGCCCAGCTCGGCGCCCAGCAGGCGCTGACGTGGCGCGTGCTGTTCCCGCTCCACGTCGGGATCGCCGTCCTGTTGACGCTGACGATGCCGGCGGCGGCGGCCGTGCTCCACGCGGCGTTCTGGTTCGCCGTCTCGGCCTTGGTGTCGCGCGTGATGGCCGTGGCGTACCGGTCGCCGCCGTTCTCGAGCCGAGGCGACCGGTTCAACGCGGCCTCGCGGTTCGGCCCCCTGCTGGTGTCGATCCCGGCCTCGCTCGGCGTGATGATCGTCCAGGTGTGGGCGTTCGCGACGCCCGGGCGGGCGTTGGCCGTGACGGGCGGCGTCCTGATGGTCTCGGCGCTGGTCGGCGAGGCCGTCCTCCGGTGGCCCCGGCAGCGCCGAGCGGCGCCGGCCACGCCGGCCTTAACGCACGCGGCCTCCGCCCGCTAAGGCAGAGGCCGCGCGAGGTCGGACTGGAGGGGCGCTACTCGTTGTCTCCGCGCCGCGAGCGCGACGGCCGGCTGTCAGACGACGACCGGCTCGGGGCCGACCGCGTCTCGCGGCGCGGGGCCGGCGCCGGGCGGCTCTCCCGGCGAGGCGCGGGCGCGGGCCGACTTTCACGGCGGGGGGCGGGCGCGGGCCGGCTCTCACGACGCGGAGCCGGAGCCGGGCGCGTGTCCCGCCGCGGCGCTGGGGCCGGGCGGCTCTCGCGACGGGGCGCCGGGGCGGGCCTCGTATCCCGCCGGGGCGCCGGCGCCGGGCGGGTGTCCCGACGAGGCGCGGGCTCGGGACGAGTGTCGCGGCGCGGGGCCTGGCGGACGGGCTCCGCGCGGCGCACCGGCTCGGCCTGGCGGACGGGCTCGGGACGCTCCGTCCGCGTCGGGGCCTCGGACCGCGTCGGCGGGTCGGCGCGGCGAACGGGCTCGGCCTGGCGGACGGGGGCCTCCCGCGTCGGCGAGGCCTGGCGCGTGGGCGGCGACGTCCGCGTGGGCGTGGCGGTCCGGGTCGGCGCCGAGCGGGTCGGCGTGGCTGAGCGAGTCGGCGTCGCGGTGCCGGTGCGGCCGGGGGCGCTCGACGTCACGCCGCCGGGCCGGGGGAGGCGGGCCGGGCCGTCCTCGGCGCGGTCCGCCCGGTCGGGCGCCGTGCGGCCTGTCGAGCGCGTGATGCCGCGGTCGGCGGACGGGCGCGGCAACCGGGCCGGGGCCAGGCCGCGCCGCGCCGGCTGGCGCGAGGGGTCGGGGCCGGACTCCGCGATGGGCGACGTGTTCGTGCCCGGGAGGCCGCGGACGCGGCTCCGGCGACCGTCGTCCCCGCCCCGGTAGTCGTCGCGGTAGTCGTCGTAGTAGCCGCGGTTGCGGGGCCGGCCGTAGTAGCCGGGGCCGTAGTAGCCCGCGCTCCAGTAGCGGCCGTCGGAGTAGCCGTCGTAATAGCCGTGGCGGTAGCCGCTCCCGTAGCCGTAGCCGCCGTACCCGTACCCCCTGTAGCCGTAGCCGAACCCGACCGAGACGTACAGGCCCGGGCCGTAGCCGTAGCCGAACGAGTCGTAGCCCCAGCCGAAGTACGGGTCGACGTGGCCCGCGTAGTAGTACCCGTTGTAGTACGGGCTGTAGGCCCAGTACCGGCGGTGGTGCCACGTCGGGTACCAGCCGTAGCGGACGTACGGGCGGTACGTCGAGTACGGGCGGTAGTAGGTGTACGGCGACGGGTAGTAGGCCGGGTCGCCGTAGCGGTAGTAGTCGGCGTAGTAGCCCCCGTAGTAGACGTCGTCGTCGGTGCCCTGGCCCTGGTCGTAGAGGTCGTCGGCCACGTCCTCGTAGTAGGTCGTCCCCTCGTCGTCGTAGTAGTACCGGCCGACGGTGATCGCGTCGGGGTCGACGTCGCCCTCGGCGGCGGGGCGGCCGAGCGGGACGGCGCCGGAGGCGATGTCCTCGGGCGCCGGCACGTCGATCAGCGCCGAGTCGCCGTAGGGGTTGTCCGGGATGTCCATGGTGGCCGCGAGGCCGACGCGGGCCGGGCCGGCGGTGTCGGCCTGGGCGACGGGCGCGCGCGCGGGGCGGTCGGCCCAGGTAGCGTCCGGGCGGGACGAGGAGCAGCCGGCGAGCGCGGCGGCGAAGACGAGGACGGCGAGCCGTCGGGAGGACGAGAGGCGCATAGCGGCGGGAGGAACGTCGGTGCGGAGGCCGCGCGAAGAGGGTGTGTTCGGGCCGGCTCCACCCGTGAGCCCGGGTATACCCGTGAGCCCGGGTATATTCGTCGGCCCGTGTCGAGAGAGCCGCGCCCTCCGCAGGCGAGGTAACGCCGCCCGGCGACGGGACGATCCCCCCAGCGCCGCACACGGTCCGCACACCAAGGTACACCTCGGCGCTCGCGCGCCCCATCCCGGACGGACTGCCCCATGGCCGAGACGATCACCAAGCGCGCCGACGACTACGCCCAGTGGTACCAGGACGTCATCCGGGCGGCCAAGCTGGCCGAGACGTCGCCCGTGCGGGGCTCGATGGTCCTGCCGCCGAACGGCTACGAGCTGTGGGAGAACATGCAGCGCGGGCTCGACGGCATGTTCAAGGCGACCGGCCACCGAAACGCCTACTTCCCCCTGTTCATCCCCAAGAGCTTCCTCGCGAAGGAAGCCGAGCACGTCGAGGGGTTCGCCAAGGAGTGCGCCGTCGTCACGCACTACCGGCTCAAGGAGGAGGACGGCGACTTGGTCGTCGACCCCGACGCCGAGCTCGACGAGCCGCTCGTCGTCCGGCCCACGTCCGAGACCATCATCTGGGACACCTACAGCCGCTGGATCCAGTCGTGGCGCGACTTGCCGCTCAAGCTGAACCAGTGGGCCAACGTCGTCCGGTGGGAGATGCGGACGCGGCTGTTCCTGCGCACGGCCGAGTTCCTGTGGCAGGAGGGCCACACGGCCCACGCGACGTCCGACGAGGCCGTCGAGGAGACCCGGACCATGCTCGACGTCTACGCCCAGTTCGCCGAGGAGTGGATGGCGATGCCGGTCATCAAGGGCGTCAAGACGGCGAGCGAGCGGTTCCCCGGCGCCGTCGACACGTACTGCATCGAGGGGCTGATGCAGGACGGGAAGGCGCTCCAGGCCGGGACGAGCCACTTCCTGGGGCAGAACTTCGCCCGGGCCTTCGAGTGCACGTTCCAGAACCAGGACAACGAGCAGGAGTACGTCTGGGCCACGTCGTGGGGCGTGAGCACGCGACTTATCGGCGCGCTCATCATGGTCCACGGCGACGACGCCGGCGTGATCCTGCCGCCCAAGCTGGCGCCGGTCCAGATCGCCATCGTCCCGATTCTTAGGAAGGACGACGACAACGAGGCGGTGATCGAGGCCGCCGAGGGCATGCGCGACGCGCTCACCAAGGCCGGCTACCGCGTGGTCCTGGACGACCGCGAGCAGTACCGGCCGGGCTGGAAGTTCGCCCAGTACGAGGTCGAGGGCGTGCCCGTCCGGCTGGCCGTCGGCCCGCGCGACGTCAAGAACGGGACGGCCGAGATGGCCCGGCGCGACACGGGCGAGAAGAAGTCGGTGAGCGCGCGCGAGATCGTACCGGCCGTCCGCGAGGCGATCCACGACATTCAGAAGGCGCTCTACGACCGGGCCTACGCCTTCCGCCGCGACCACACCCACGTCGTCGACGAGTACGACCGGTTCCAGGAGGTGATGAACGCGGGCGGGTTCGCGCTCATGCACTGGGACGGGACGGCCGAGACGGAGGCCCGGGTCAAGGAGGAGACGAAGGCGACCATCCGCTGCGTCCCGTTCCCCGGCCAGTTCCCCGGCGTCGACACCGAGGAGGCCGGGACGGACCCCGTCAGCGGGGCGCCCGCCGAGCGGCGCGTGGTCTACGCCCGGGCGTACTGAGCGGTGGGGCGATGCGTGACGGGCTTGCTCCGACCCGCGAGGCGGTCCGCGACCACGGCTACCGGCTGGCGAACGCGGTCTCGTATTTCCTCAACCCGCTCATCTTCCCGCCCATCGCGTTCGCCCTGATCGACGCGCACTTCGGGGCCGGGCCGGTCCAGATCGCGTGGACGTTCGGGGTGTCGGTCGTCTTCTTCTGCCTGGTCCCCCTGTTCTACGTGATGGGGATGATCCGGCGCGGGCGTGCCGAGAGCCTGGAGGTCCGCGAGCGGTCGGCGCGGCTGGGGCCGCTGCTGGTCGGGATCGCGTCGTACGCCGTCGGCGCGCTGCTGCTGTGGCGGACGGTCGAGGGGCCGGCGTTGCCGCTCATCGTGGCGTTCGCGGCGCTCTTCCCGATCAACACGGCCGTGATCCTGCTCATCAACACGCGGTGGAAGATCTCGCTCCACATGACGAGCCTGGCCGGGTTCGTGGGCGTCCTGCTGTTCACCGCGCTGACGGTCTGGCGCGACCTCCCCACCGGCGTCGAGACGGCGCTGACGCTGGCGACGGTCGGGCCGCTCGTGCTGCTGGTGCCGCTGCTGATGTGGGCGCGCGTCCGGGTCGGGGCCCACACGCCGGGCCAGGTGCTGGCCGGCGCTTTGTTCGGGTTGCTGGTGCCCCAGGTTCAGCTGTGGTGGATCGTGTATCGGTGGCTGGACCTGGTGGGGTAGGGGGCTCGCTGGCGCTCCCCGCAAGCGGGGCAGGCGCGTGAGAGAGGAGCGGGAAGGGGCGGAGGTCGGCGGGGGCCGTACGGACACGATTCATCGTGTCCCTGCCGACCGCCGAGGCCCCGGGGACATCCGCCTCGGGACATGATGAATCACGTCCCTACACGTGCGGGTCGTTTCCGTGCTCGGATCCCTCGTGGGGCCCCCTCGCCAGCGTTGCCCAACGGTGAACAGCCGGCGCGAGGGGAACGAGGCGGGGCCGGGCTGGCGTTCGGGCCGAAACACAACGACCTATGGACGCCACCATCGGCACCGGGACCCACGGCGCGCCCGGCGTGCCCGACGCCTTCGACCACCCCCGCGGCCTCTTCTGCAACCGGACGCTCAACCTCCGGAAGATCCAGGCCGTCGGGTACGACATGGACTACACGCTCGTCCACTACCACGTGGCCCTGTGGGAGGAGCGGGCCTACGCCTACATCAAGAACGGGCTCACCAAGCTGGGCTGGCCCGTCGACGACCTCGTCTTCGACCCCGACCTGGTGGTCCAGGGACTGGTCGTGGACACCGAGCGGGGCAACGTGGTCAAGGCCAACCGGTTCGGCTACGTCAAGCGGGCGTTCCACGGGACGCAGCCGCTGAGGTACGACGAGCAGCGCCACGCCTACCGCCGGACGCTCGTCGACTTGCACGACCGCCGCTGGCGGTTCATGAACACGCTGTTCTCGATCTCGGAGGCCGGCATCTACCTCCAGCTCGTCGACAAGCTCGACGCGGGCGAGCTGCCCGACCGGATCGGCTACGAGGAGCTGTACCAGACCATCCGCCAGTCGCTCGACGCGGCCCACCTCGAAGGGCTCCTCAAGGCCGAGATCCTGGCCGACCCCGACCGGTTCGTCGAGCGCGACCCCGACGTCCCGCTGGCGCTGCTCGACCAGAAGATGGCGGGCAAGAAGGTGCTCCTGATCACGAACTCCGAGTGGGAGTACGCCGCGCCCATCCTGCGCTACGCCTTCGACCCGTACCTGCCGGGCGACATGACGTGGCGGGACCTGTTCGACCTCGCCATCGTCGGCGCCCGCAAGCCGGCGTTCTTCGACGAGCAAGCGCCGGCCTTCGAGGTCGTCGCCGAGGACGACGACGGGCGGGCCGTGCTGCGGAGCCACGCCGGGCTGCTGGAGGAGGACCGCGTCTACGTCGGCGGCCACGCGGCGCTCGTCGAGGCGAGCCTGGGCCTGCGCGGGTCCGAGATCTTGTACGTCGGCGACCACGTCTACGCCGACGTCAAGGCGTCGAAGAGCGTGCTCCGCTGGCGGACGGCCCTCGTGCTGCGGCCGCTCGAGGACGAGATCGAGGCGCTCGACGCCTGGCGCGGCGCGCAGCAACGCCTCACGGCGATGATGGCCGAGAAGGAGCGGTTGGAGGCGTACTTCTCGGCGCTCCGCCTGGAACGCCAGCGGAACCAACAGGGCTACGGGCCCCAGACCGAGCGCTCGGCCGCGTGGCTGAGCGACCAGATCACGGCCGTCCGCGACCGGCTCGTCCGCCTCGACGCCGAGATCGGGCCGCTCGCCATCGAGGCGAGCCGGTTGGTCAGCCCGCGGTGGGGCCCGCTGATGTGGGCCGGCAACGACAAGAGCCACCTGGCGCGCCAGATCGAGGCGTCGGCCGACATCTACACGGCCCGGGTCTCCAACTTCCTCCACTACACGCCGTTCGTCTACCTCCGGAGCCCGCGCGGGACGCTGCCCCACGACCACGCGGCGCCCCAGGACGCCGGCTTGGAAGCCGCCGCCCACGACATGGGCGTCGACGGGTTCGGGGAGGGAGGGGAATGAGGAACGGGGGCCGGGGAACGGGCAGATTCCCGGTCGCCGCGTCGGCATCTGCCCGTTCCCCTTTCCTCGTTCCCCGTGCCCTCGTCCCCCCTCTCCAAGCCCCAGCGTCGCGTCCTCGACGACGCGCTCCGGCTCGTCCGCGACCAGCGCGCTCGGGCCGAGGCCGAGGGCGCCCCGTTCCCGCCCGACGTGGCCTGGACGACGCCGTTCGCGCTCGGCTACATGGTGGGGGCGGTCGACGGGCTGTGCCAGGCGCACGGGGTCCCGTTCGACGGGATGGCGCTGGCGATCGTCGGGCTCGTCTTGGACGACACGTTCGGGCGGCCCGAGAGCGACCGGCTCCGCCAGCGCGCCGTGACGCTGCTCCAGGCCGGCGACCCCGACTTCGGGCGCGGACGGCCGTGGGGCGGCAACGAGGCCATCGGGCTCGCGCGCGGGCTGACCAAGCCGGTCGGGCTGGTCCACCTGATGCGCGGCGATGAGGGGCGGATGGGCGGGCCCGTCGGCGGGCCGGCGGCGTAGCGGACTCGCCCACCTCAGGCCCCCGGCGGAGCCGGGCTATCGCGACCTCCGGTGAGGCCCCCAGTTTGTCATCCTGAGCGCCAGCGAAGGATCTCAACGCCGACCTTCCAAGTCGTAGGAGACGGCGCCGGAGGACGGAGGCGTCAAGCTGAGATCCCCCGCCTCCGCGGGGGCAGGCTCTTCGCAAGCTCAGGACGACACGGCAGGGGGATCGAGCGCCGAGTACGCGATAGCCCTGCCCGGCGGAGCGGGACGGCGCTGGGGCGGCGTACGTTGGCCCCCCACCCTCCTCCTCTGCCATGACGACGGCCACGTTCAAGACCACCCGCGAGGGGATCGACCACGGCTTGCGGCCGATGCGGCTGTTCGCCAAGGCCAAGACGCTCGGCACCTGGGACCCGGCGGCCATCGACCTCGCGCAGGACGCCGCCGACTGGCGGACGCTCTCGGACCCGGAGCAAGACCTGCTCCTCCGCCTGAGCGCCCAGTTCGGCGCCGGCGAGGAGTCGGTCACGACGGACCTCCTCCCGCTCTTGGGCTGGGCCGCTGCTCAGGGCCGGCTGGAGGACGAGCTGTTCCTGACGTCGTACCTCTGGGAGGAGGCCAAGCACGTCGAGGCCTTCGACCGCTTCTTGCGCGAGGTGGCCCGGTTCGAGGGCGACCTGGAGGCCTACCTCACGCCCGCCTACCGTGCCCACTTCGCCGACGCCCAGCCCGCCGCGATGGACCGCCTCCGCGGCGACCACTCGACGGAGGCGCTCGTCGACGCGCTCGTGACGTACCAGATGGGGACCGAGGGCATCCTGGCCGAGACCGGCTACCACGCCTACTACACCGTCCTCCAGGAGCGCGGCATCCTGCCCGGGATGCAGCAGATCGTCCAGCTCATCCAGCGCGACGAGAGCCGCCACGTCGGCTACGGGATCTACCTGCTCAGCCGGCTCATCGCCGAGCACGGCGACGCGGTGTGGGACCAGGTCGAGGCCCGGCTCGCCGAGGTCCTGATGGGCGCGATGCAGGTGGTCGCCGAGATGCTGGCGCCCTACGGCGACGACGTCCCGTTCGGCCTGTCCGTCGACCCGTTCCTGGCGTTTGCCCAGGGCCAGTTCCAGAAGCGCCACGCCCGCTTGGAGAAGGCGCGGACGACGCCGCTCGACGTGATCCTCTACGGCTCGCGCGCGCCGGTCGGCGGCGACGGGAGGTGACAGGACGTGAGGGCACCGCGCGGGGTCGCCCCACGAGTCACGCCCCGAGCGCGTCCGCCAGCGCCGGCAGCGCGTCGCCCAGACGCGCGTCGAGGGCGACGGCGGCGTGGCGGTGGCCGCGCGTCTCGCCCAACGTCACGATGGCGACCGGCGTCCCCTCGGCCTCGGCCTGGCGGACGAACCGGTAGCCGCTGTAGACCGCCAGGCTCGACCCGACGACCAGCAGCGCGTCGGCTCGCGACACGACGTCTGATGCCGCGGCTACGCGGGGCTTGGGGACGTTCTCGCCGAAGAACACAACGTCCGGCTTGAGCGGTCCGGCGCAGGCCGGGCACACCGGCGGGTCGAACGTCGCCAGCCCGGCTTCGATCTCAACGTCGCCGTCCGGCGCGACGCGGCCCGTTGGCGTGGCGACGTCGAGCCAGCTGGGGTTGCGGCGAGCGATCTGGCGCTGGACGGTCTCTCGGGTCAGCCGTCCGCCGCAGCCGAGGCAGACGACCCGGTCGAGCGCCCCGTGCAGCTCGACGACCCGCCGCGAGCCGGCCCGCTGGTGGAGCCCGTCGACGTTCTGGGTGACGACGCCCTCGACGCAGCCGGCCGCTTCGAGACGCGCCAGCGCGCGGTGGCCGTCGTTGGGGCGCGCGCCGGTCACCCGAGCCCAGCCTCGGCTGGCGCGGGCCCAGTACCGCCGGCGCGCGGCCGGGTCGCGGACGAAGTCGTCGTACTGGACCGGGCGGCGCTCGACGTGCCGCGTCTCGGGCCCGCGGTAGTCCGGGATGCCCGACTCGGTCGAGATCCCGGCGCCGGCCAGCACCGCCAGCCGCCGACCCCGCAGCAGGTCGACGAGCGCGTCGAGAGTGGGCGCGGGCACAAGCGGCGTCGGGGCGGACATAGCCCACCAACGCGGTCCAGACGCACGAGGTGTCCCGCACCGATGGCACAACGGCACCGTCATTGTAGAGCGGCGGTGAACCCCGTATGTTCTTGGCCCGGAGCCGTCCTGGCCGCGCCTCCGGCCCCCGCGGTGAAGGCGGGGGACGGTCCTCACGAACTGTCTCATGGTGCGCCTCGCCGCCGGCCTCTTGCTCCTCCTCTGTGCCCGCGCGTCCGCCCAGGAGCGAGTCGTGAGCGGGACGGTGACGGACGTGACGACGGGCGAAGTGCTGATCGGCGCGGCCGTGGTCGCCCCGGCCTTCGGTCGCGGCGCCGTCACGAACGCCTACGGCCACTACAGCCTCCCCCTCCCCGACGACTCGGTCCGGCTGGTGGTGTCGTCCGTCGGGTACCGGCCGGCCGAGGTCTGGAGCGAACGCGCCGTCGAAGGGCGGCTCGACCTGGCGCTGGCGCCGGTCGACCTGGACGAGGTCGTGGTCGAGGCCGACGCGGGCGCGGCGCGGCGGCCCGAGGCGACGCCCCAGATGGGCCAGACGGCGCTCTCGGGACGCGACGTCCAGGCGCTCCCGGCGCTCTTGGGCGAGGCCGACGTGCTGAAGGCCGTCCAGCTGCTGCCGGGCGTCCGCGCGGGGCAGGAGGGGACGGCCGGGCTCTACGTCCGCGGCGGCTCGCCGGACCAGACGCTGGTGCTCTTGGACGGGACGCCGCTCTACAACGCGAGTCACCTGTTCGGTTTCTTGTCCACGTTCAACGCCGACGCCGTGAGCCGGGTCGAGCTGACGAAGGGGGCGTACCCGGCCCGGTTCGGCGGCCGGCTCGCGTCGGTCCTGGACGTCCGCCTGCGCGACGGCGACCTCGAGCGGCACCGCGTGCGCGGGCAGGTCGGGCTGCTGGCGACGACCGTCCTGGCCGAGGGGCCGATCGTGCCGGGCCGGGCGTCGTTTCTGGTCTCCGGCCGGCGGACCCACATCGGCCTGCTCGCCGGCCCCTTCATCGACCGGGCCAACCGGGACGCCGCCGCGCGCGACGACGCGACGCTCGACCCCTCCCTGTCGTTCTACGACCTCAACGCCAAAATCGGCTGGCGGCCGACCGACCGGGACCGGGTCTCGGTCAGCGTCTACCGGGGCGGCGACGCCTTCGCGTTCACGTCCGTCGACCCCGAGGTGGCCTGCCGCGACGGGGCCTGCCGGGCGACCGGCGTCGAGAACGTGACGGGCGGAGGCCTCGACTGGGGCTCGCTGACCGGCTCGATCCGGGCCACCCGCGTGCTGTCGCCGCGCGTGTTCGCCGCGCTCACGGTGACGGCCAGCGACTACGGGTTCGACGTCGAGGTGACGTCGGACGAGGGGCGGAACGGGCCGAGCCCGGTGACGGCGGCGGCGGCCTACCGCTCGGGGATCCGCGACCTCAGCGCCCGGCTCGACCTCGACGTGGCCGCCCACGCCGACCACGCGCTCCGCGTCGGCGCGGCCGTCACGCGGCACCGGTTCACGCCCGGCGCCCTGTCGCTCGTCGGCGACGACGCGGCGACCGGCGTCCCCTCGGACACGACCCTCGGTGGCGGCGCCTCGGTCGGCGTCCAGGCCGTCGTCTACGTCGACGACACCTGGCAGATCGGCCCACTGACACTGGGGCTCGGGGTCCACGGCGCGCTCTACGCCTCGGGCCGGCACCGGTACCCGTCCATCGAGCCGCGCCTCTCGGCCGCGCTCCGTCTCTTCCCCCGGCTCGCCATGAAGGCGAGCGCGGCCGTGACCCAGCAACCCGTCCACCTCTTGACGACCGGCGCCGGCATCGGCCTGCCCGCCGACCTGTGGGTCCCCGCCGACTCGGTCGGGCCCGAGCGCGGGGCCCAGGTCGCCCTCGGGCTGGCCGGCTCGTCGCGGTCGGGCCGGACGACGTGGTCGGTCGAGGGCTACTGGCGCTCGATGCGGGGGCTCGTGGCCTACCGCGACGGCGCCGCCTTCACGACGCCGTTCGACGACTGGCAGGAGCTCGTCGTCACCGGCGAGGGGCGGAGCCGCGGGTTCGAGGCGCTCGTCGAGCACCGGACGGACCGGCTGACGGCGTGGCTCGCGTACACCCTGGCCCGGACCGACCGCCGGTTCGACGCCATCGCCGGCGGCGCGTGGTTCCCCTACCGCTACGACCGCCGCCACGACGTCTCGGCCGTCGCCGTCGCGAGACTGGGCCGGGTCGATGCGTCGGTCGCCGCCGTCTACGGGACCGGCGACGCGGTCACGCTGCCGGCGGCGACCTACGACGCGACGTTCTTGAGCTCGGGCTCGGTCGGGTACTGGACGGCGTCGGTGCCGGCGGCGGCGTCGGAGGTGGCCTACGGCCCGCGCAACGGCCACCGGCTCCCGGCCTACGCCCGCCTCGACCTCGGCCTGACCCTCCACCTCCGGCGCGGCGACCGGCCCCACGCGGTCGCGCTCCACGTCTACAACGCGCTCAACCGCAAGAACCCCTTCGTCACGCTCTTGGACGAGCGGACCGACTCGGCGACGGGCGAGGTCCGCCAGCAGCTGGTCGGCATCGCCCTCTTCCCCGTCCTCCCGTCGCTGTCGTACCGCTTTGGGTTTTAGTGCGGCTCACAGCGCGTCTGACGGGCTCCAGAGCAACGCTGCGTGATGCGTGATGCGTGATCCTTCCCGATGGGAGTCACGAATCACGGATCACGCATCGGCGGCTGATCTAGGATCGGCCCGTCCGTCTCACGAGAGTCTGAGAGTCGCCGTTCATCGATCCCTGCCTGCGCCCCCCTCCACATGCGCCTCCCCGCCCTTCTCGCCCTGCTGACGCTCGCCGGCTGCGACGTCTCGACGACGCTCGACATCGAGACGCCGCCGTACCAAGCCGAGGTCGTCGTCCGGTCGGTGCTGGCGGCCGACGGGGTGGCCGAGGTCCGGCTGAGCGTGAGCCGTGACCCGTACGCCGTGGACCCGGCGGGCGAGGGGCTGGTGGCCCGGCCGTCCCGGGTCGACGGGCGCGTGGTGCTCTTGCGCGACGGGGTCGAGGTCGAGACGCTCCGGGCCTCTGGGCGGACGTGCTACCGGGCCTCGACGGCGACGTGCAACGCCGAGACGGGCCAGGTGGAGCGGTCCGACGAGGACCCGTTCGAGTGCGGGAGCTACCGGGGGGCGGTCCGCTTGGAGGCCGGCGCGACCTACACCGTCCGCGCCGAGGTGCCCGGGCTGGCGCCGGCCGAAGCGACGGTCACCGTCCCCGACGCGCCCACCGTCGAGGCGACCGAGGAGGCCGGAGCGGGCGGCCTGCGCCGGTTCCGCGTCCGCCTGACGGACCCGCCGGGGCGCGGCCACCGCTACGGGCTGACGATCCACCGCGAGCTCGACCGCTACACGGCCTCGCTGTGCCGCGTCGGCGGGCCGGTCGACACGCTCGTCGTGCTCACCCGGCCCCAGGTCTACCGGAGCGACTTCTCGACGACCGACCCGGTCTTGGTGACGGGCGCCCGGGAGGCCGGCAGTTCGATCCACTTCGTCACGTTCCCCGACGACGCCTTCGACGGGCGCGCCCGCGACTTCGTCCTGGACGCGGCGCCGCGCGGCAGCCACTCCGGCGACACGGGCGCCGTCCGCGTCCAGGTCACCGCGATGACGGCCGAGCTCTACGACGCCTACCAGATCACCAACTTCGAGCTCGACGAGAACCCGTTCGCCGAGCCGGCCGACCTCCCGCTCAACGTCGTCGGCGGGTACGGGCGCGTGGGAGCGGTGGCCGTCCGCGAGGTCCGGTTCGCCGGGCCGGGCGGCTAGCGGGGTTGGAGAGTCCGGAGGATCGGGCACGTTGGCCTCGGCGGTGACCGCCGGCGGCCGAGGACGCGGCCGGCGGACGCCGCGTCCGTCACCGGGACGCCTTTGGGGACTGGGGCTCGACCTGGCTCGTCCTGGTCTCTGGAGAGCTCGGGGGACGGCTCCCACGCGAGAAGAAAAGCGCTTCCGAGGCCGAATCGGGCCGGGGCATCGGTGGCCCCCTTGCACAGGTCCGCCTCCGGCGGCTACCATCAGACCATGACCTCCACCCGCTTCCTGCTCGCGCCCGCCTCGTTTACGGGGTATTGGTTTGCGTGCCCGGCGGGCCGGAGGCACCTGGGATAGCTCGTCCTCCCAGCGTCCCCCAGCCCGCCTCCCGGCGGGCTTTTTTTTTGCCGTCTCTCCCCATGTCCGAACCCTCCGATCTCGACGGCCTCCGTCACGACCTCGACGCCGTCGACCGCCGCCTGGTCGACGCGCTCGCCGAGCGCCAACGGCTCGTCGCCGACGTGGCCGCCGTCAAGGCCACCGACGGCGCGCTGCCCATCCAGGACCCGAGCCGCGAGCAGGACCTGTTGGCGCGCGTCCACGCGCTCGCCGAGGACGCGGGCGTCGACGGGTACTTCGCGTCCCAGCTGTACCGCCAGATCCTGCGCCACTCGGTCCGCTTCCAGGCCGTCCGGCAGTCGGGCGGCGAGGGCCGCGTCCGGGTGGCGTACCAGGGCGTCGAGGGGTGCTACAGCCACTCGGCGGCGCGGCACCACTTCGCGGCCGTGCCCGAGGCGAGCTACGTCGGGACGAGCACGTTCGGCGGCGCCATCGAGGCGCTCAAGCGGGGCGACGCCGAGCGGGCGCTGTTGCCGGTCGAGAACACGACGGCCGGCCCGATCTCGGGCGTCTACGACCTGTTGGTCGAGCCCGGCTTGCACATCGTCGGCGAGGAGGTGCTCAAGGTCGAGCACTGCCTGCTCGCGCTCCCCGGCGTGGCGCTGGCGGACCTCCGGCGGATCGGGACGCACCCCCAGGCCATCCGCCAGTGCAGCCTGTTCTTGGACGCGCTCGACGGCGTCCACGTCGACGCCGAGGCGGACACGGCGGGCGCGGCCAAGGCCGTCGCCGCCTCGGGCGACCGGACGCGGGGGGCCATCGCGGGCGAGGACGCCGCCGAGCTCTACGGGCTCCACGT
This sequence comes from Rubrivirga sp., assembly GCF_965213695.1. Lineage (GTDB taxonomy): Bacteria > Bacteroidota > Rhodothermia > Rhodothermales > Rubricoccaceae > Rubrivirga. The sequence continues at coordinate 4,234,424 of NZ_OZ243912.1, forward strand.
CGTCAAGCGCCACGTGGCCAACCGGAAGGACAACTTCACCCGGTTCCTGATCGTCGCGACCGAGCCGCTCGAACACGACCCGCGGCTCCCCCACAAGACGTCGCTCGTGCTCTCGACCGACCACCGGACCGGCGCGCTCGCCCAGGTCCTCCAGGCCTTCGCCGACGCCGACGTCAATCTGACCAAGCTCGAGAGCCGCCCCAGCCCGACGACCCCGTTCGAGAGCCTGTTCTACCTCGACGTCGAGGGCGGGATGCACCAAGAGGCGACCGCCGCTGCCATCGAGGGCGCTCGGGCCCACACGCGGTCGCTCCGGGTGCTCGGCTCGTACCCCGTCTTCCGCGCCGAGACGCCCCGCGCTGCGGTCGTGACGGTCTCAGCCGGCGATGGCGCCCCGGCCCGCCCGAAGGCGACGGCAGCGCCCAGCGTCAAGCCGAGCCGGCGAACCCTCGTTGACCGCGGCGACCGGCCGGACTCGGTCGTCGAGATCGCCGGCGTCCGCGTCGGCGGCGACGAGCCGCCCGTGCTCATCGCCGGGCCGTGCTCGGTCGAGAGCCGGGACCAGATCTTCGCCTCGGCCCGGGCCGTCCGCTCGGCCGGCGGGCTCATGCTGCGCGGCGGCTGCTTCAAGCCGCGGACGTTGCCGTACGACTTCCAGGGGCTCGGCTACGAGGGGCTCGCGATGATGCACGACGCCGGCCGCGAGAACGGGCTGCCCATCGTGACCGAGGTCGTTCACCCCCGCGACGTCGAGGCCGTCGCGCGCGAGGCCGACGTGCTCCAGATCGGGGCCCGCAACATGCAGAACTTCGAACTCCTCAAGGAGGTCGGGAAGAGCCACGCGGCGGTCCTGCTCAAGCGCGGGATGTCGTCGAGCATCGACGAGTGGCTGGCGGCGGCCGAGTACGTGATGGCCGGCGGCAACGAGCGCGTGATCCTGTGCGAGCGCGGCATCCGGACGTTCGAGACGGCCACGCGCAACACGCTCGACCTGTCGTCGGTGGTCGTGGCCCGTGAGCGGACGCACCTGCCGGTCATCGTCGACCCGAGCCACGCGGCCGGGCTCCGGCGCTGGGTGCCGGCGCTCGCCAAGGCCGCCATCGCCGCCGGCGCCCACGGGCTGATCGTGGAGGCCCACCCGGACCCCGACCGCGCGCTCTCGGACGGGCCCCAGTCGCTCACGTTCGACCAGCTCGACCGGCTCGCCCAAGAGATCGGCGTGGCCCGCGTCCCCGCGTAGCCCTCCGCGCGCCGGGGCGCCGAGGGGGTGGGGAACCCGGAACCCGCGCGGTGCTTTGCTCCGGTCTCCTCCCAGGACCGCCATGCGCCGCTCGCTCCTCCTCACCGCCGCGGTCGTCCTCGCGGGCTGCGCCACGTCGCAGACGCCCGGCGCGCCGCCGACGGCCGAGACCGGCGCGTTCGTGACCCTCCTCGGCGACGACACGCTCGCCGTCGAACGGTTCACACGCACCGCCGACGGCCTGGAGGCGACCGTCGCCTTGCGCGCGCCCCGCACCACGCTGACGACCTACCGCCTCGTCCTCGACCCCGACGGCGGGCTGGAGCGCTACCAGGCCGTCGTCCGCCAGCCGCTCACCGGCGAGGTCCTGCGCCGCCACACCGCCGAGCCGGTCGGCGACAGCCTCCGGATGACGGTGGAGGAGACAGGGGGCGAGACGACGACCCGGATGGTCCCGGGTGCCGCGCGCCCGCTGCCGTTTATCGACATGGTCCATTGGCCGTTCGAGCTGATGGTCACGCGCGCCGTCGACGCGGGCGGGCCGCTGGACCAACCGCTCTTCACCGAGCGTGCGGCGGTCGCCTTCACGAGCGACGTCGAGGCCGACGGCACGGTCGTCGTGCGCCACCCCTTCCGGGGCCCCATGACCGTCGAGGCCGATGCCGAGGGCCGCCTCGAGACGCTCGACGCCGGGGCCACGACGCGCAAGCTGGTCGTCCGCCGCGTGGCCGACGTGGACGTGGAGGCCGCCGCGACGCGCTACGCCGAGATGGACGCGGCCGGGCTGGCCGTCGGCGAGCTCTCGGGCCGAGGCGAGGCGGTCGGCACCGTCGGCGGCGCGACCGTCGCGGTCGACTACGGGCAGCCGCGGAGGCGGGGCCGCGCGATCTGGGGCGCGCTCGTCCCGTGGGACGGCCTCTGGCGCACCGGCGCCAACCGGGCGACGCACCTCACCACCGACCGCGCGCTGGTCCTCGACCCCGACGGCGCCGCGCTGGCCGTCCCGGCGGGCGCGTACACCCTCTTCTCGATCCCCCAGCCCGACGGCGGCGTGCTGATCGTCAACCGCCAGACGGGACAGGGCGGGACGACCTACGACGCGGGCCAGGACCTCGGCCGCGTGCCGCTCACCCGGGCGCCGCTGCCCGACACCGTCGAGGCGTTCACGATTGTCGTCGAGGCCGAGGGCGACGAAGGGCGACTCTCGCTGCGGTGGGACCACGACGCCTTCTCGGTCCCCTTCGTGGTGGCGGACGGACGGTGAGCCCGGGCCTCCGCCCGCGACGGTCCGGTCGGCGATGGAGGGGACGACCGGCCGTGCCTCGTCCGCGAGATCGGGCCGCCCTCTGTCTCGTGAGGCCGAGGCCTGTCCTCGCACCTCGGGCTCGGTATCAGGTGTCGTCGTCCCCCGCGATCCAGCGGAGAACGGGGTCCTGGATCTCGTCCGGGGCGCCGTCGCCGTCGATCTCCTCCTCGATCTGTTCGAGGATGGCCTCGGCCTCGGTCTCGGCGGCCCGCTCCACGACCACGAGCGCGGCGAACCCGTCCGTCGCCCCGCCGCCGCCCATCGGCGAGGTGTGGGCCACACGCCAGCCGGCGCGCAGGAGATCGTCGAGGGCGTCGAGCGAGACCGTCCGCGCGCCGGTCGGGCCGGCGGTGACGACGAGGGCTTTCTGGAGCATGGCGGTCGCGGGGGGCCCGGTGAGAGCGCCGGCCCCAGCGCTCGGTTCCCCCATCTCGGGCCCGAGGTCAGGGCTATCGCATACTCGCCCCTTGTCATCCTGAGCGGAGCGAAGGATCTACTAGACGCAGGCGCGGAGCCGGTCGGGGCCACCGAGCGACGAGCGGCTAGATCCTTCGCTGGCGCTCAGGATGACATAACCGGGAGGTCAGCGGAGTATGCGATAGCCCTGGGCCCGAGGCGACGGCAAATGTAAAATCTGGGTCCTATATTTTCATTCGGACCGACCCGATGCAACTGTTTTGCAATTGCCGATGCCAACCACGCCGACAGGGACCTACCGGATCAGCACAGCGGGAGGGGAGACGGTACGGGCGTTCGTTCCGAACCCGCTCCCTCCTGACCTGGACTTGGGACCGGAGGACCTCGACCTCATGGAGCGCGCGAACCGGGCACTCGGGCGGCTCGACGGGATCTCTGCGCTCCTCCCCGACCGCGACCTCTTCCTCTACCTCTACGTCCGCAAAGAGGCGGTCCTGTCGTCTCAGATTGAGGGGACGCAGTCGTCTCTCTCGGACCTCCTCCTGTTCGAAGACGACCGCGCCCCGAACGTCCCGCTAGACGACGTTCGAGAGGTCTCGAACTACGTGGCGGCTCTGAACCACGGGCTGGATCGCCTCCGGGATGGGTTCCCGCTGTCCCTCCGGCTCATCCGCGAGATCCACGGCGTCCTCCTGCAAGAGGGGCGAGGGGCGGACAAGACGCCCGGCGAGTTCAGGCGCTCACAAGTCTGGCTGGGCGGCGGCCGTCCGGAGACGGCTCACTTCGTCCCCCCTCCTGCGAACGAGGTCATGGCGTGCCTGGATCGGTTCGAGCACTTCCTCTACGAGCCCGGCGTGCCCATCCTGATGAAAGCGGCTCTCGCCCACGTCCAGTTCGAGACGATCCACCCGTTCCTCGATGGCAACGGCCGCGTCGGTCGGCTCCTCATCACCTTCCTGCTGTGCGCCCACGAGGTTCTCGCGGACCCCATCCTCTACCTCTCGCTGTACTTCAAGTCGAACCGGCAGGAGTACTACGACCGGCTCCAGCGTGTCCGCACGCACGGGGAGTGGGAGGAGTGGCTCCGGTTTTTCCTCCGAGGGGTGTATGAGACGTCGAAGCAGGCCGTCGACACGGCGAAGGAGATTCTCGATCTGTTCGGGCGCGACCGCGAGCGGATCCGGGAGTCGCTCGGAGGTCGTGCCAGCTCCGCGCTCCGAGTCCACGAGGCCATGCAACGCCGCCCGCTCCTGACGATCAAGGACGCGGAGCACCACAGCGGCCTGTCCCGCCCCACGGCCCAGAAGTCGCTGGAGCAGATGGCGCGGCTTGGGATCACCCGCGAGGTGACGGGAGGGAGGTACGGGATGGTGTACCTCTACAAGCCGTACATGGACATCCTGGACCGCGGCACCGAGCCGCTGTAGCGTAGCCTTCGACCTCAGCCCACGCGCGCGAACCCCAAGCTCCGCGGCGCCGTCCGGCCGAAGTGCTGGCGGGTGGCCGCCAGCTCCGGCGCCGCCAGCGTGGGGTCCGCCTCGGCGATGGCGAAGGCGGCCTCGCGCGCCTCGGCCAGGATCTCGGCGTCCCTCACGATGTCGGCGATCTTGAGGTCGGGCAGGCCGGACTGGCGCGTGCCGAAAAAGTCGCCGGCGCCGCGGAGGCGGAGGTCGGCCTCGGAGATCTCGAACCCGTCGGTCGTGGCCTCCATCGTCTCCAGGCGCTCCTCGGCCTCCGACGTGCGTTTGTAGGACGCCATCAAAAAACAGTAGCTCTGGTCGGCCCCGCGCCCGACGCGACCGCGAAGCTGGTGGAGTTGGCTGAGGCCGAACCGCTCGGCGTGCTCGATCACCATGACCGTCGCGTTCGGCACGTCGACGCCGACCTCGATGACGGTCGTGGCCACCAGCACGTCGGTCTCGCCGGCCTTGAACCGGTCCATCGCCTCCTCCTTTTCGTAGGCGAACATCCGTCCGTGGACGAGGTCCACGCGGTACGGGCGGAGCTGCTCCATCAACTCGGCCGCGCCGTTCTCGGCGTCCTTCACGTCCGCCAGCGTCTCGGACTCCGACTCCTCCACGAGCGGGTAGACGACGTAGGCCTGGCGGCCCTCCCTCAGTTGGCGCTTGACGAAGTCGAGCATCTCGTCGCGCCGCTTGTCGCTGTAGACGCGCGTGTCGATGGGCTTGCGGCCGGCGGGGAGCTCGTCGATGGCCGAGACGTCGAGGTCGCCGTAGACCGTCATGGCGAGCGAGCGCGGGATGGGCGTCGCCGTCATCATCAGGACGTGGGGCCGCTGGCCCTTCTTGAACATCCGGGCCCGCTGGACGACGCCGAACCGGTGCTGCTCGTCGACGACGGCCAGCCCGAGGTTTTTGAACTCGACCTTGTCCTCGATGATCGCGTGCGTGCCGACGACGACCGACGCCGTCCCGTCGGCGATCTCGGCCAGGATCTCGTCGCGGAGCTTCTTGCGCTGGCCGCCGATGAGGAGCCGCGTCTCCAGACCCAGCGGCTCCAGAAACCGGCGGATGTTGGCGTAGTGCTGCTCGGTCAGGATCTCGGTCGGCGCCATGAATGCGGCCTGGTGGCCGGCGTCGACGGCCATCAGCATCGACGCCACGCCGACGACCGTCTTGCCGCTCCCGACGTCGCCCTGGACCAAGCGGTTCATCTGGTGGCCGGAGGCCGTGTCGGCCGCGATGGTGTCCAAAACCCGCTGCTGGGCGCCCGTCAGCTCGAACGGGAGCACCTCGTCGAGAAACTGGCGGGCGTGGTTTCCGAGCCCGTCGAGCACGACGCCGGCCCGTTTCTCCTGGCGCCCCTTCGTCAGCGCCAGCAACAACTGGAGGAAGAAGAACTCCTCGAAGATGAGCCGGCGGCGGGCCCGCCCGCGCTCGGCCGCGTCGCGTGGAAAGTGGACGGCCCGGAGCGCGACGTTGCCGTCGATGAGGTCGTACCGCTCGCGGACCGACGCCGGCAGCACCTCGGGGATCGCCAGCCCGTGCTCTTTGATGAGCCGGTAGATCAGCGTGCGGAACACGCGGCTGTTGAGGCCGACCTTGTCGAGCGCCGCGCCGCCGGGGTACAGCGGGACGATCCGGCCGGTCGTGAGCGCCGCGCTCGCGTCGTCGAGCTTGTCGGCCTCGGGGTGGGCGATGGAGAACTGGGACCCGTACTTCTCGGCCTTGCCGTGGAAGGCGTAGAGGTCGCCGCGGTTGTAGAGCCGGTGGATCCAGTTCGCGCCGCGGAACCAGACGCACTTGAGCGTGCCGCCCGAGTCGTCGGTCACCCGGAGCTCGAAGCGACTGCGGCCTCCGCGGCCCGGAACCAGCCCCTTGGCCGTGACCGTCCCGACGACGGTGTACTCGCCGGGCTCAACGATGTCGCGGATGGGCGTGACGGTGCTCCGGTCGAGGTAGCGGCGCGGGTAGTACCGCAGGAGGTCGCGGAACGTCTTGACGCCGGCCTTGCGGAGCGGCTCGGCGCGGCGCTCGCCCGCGCCGGGGAGCTCTTCGATGTCGGTGTCGAGGACCGAGGGCTCGGTCGCAGTCGCGGTCGGGGCGGCCATGCCGCAAGCTAGAGCTTGTCATGGACTCGGTGGCGGGGTGAGCTTCGGCGATGCCGCAGCCCTACTCCTACCCCTCCGACGTCTCCGACGACGAGTGGGCCTTCTGCGTCGGGTACCTCGCCCTCGTCCGCGAGGACGCCCCCCAGCGCAAGCACGACCTCCGCGCCGTCTTCGACGGCCTCCGCTACGTCACCCGCACCGGCGCGCCCTGGCGCTACCTCCCGGGCGACTTCCCGCCCTGGCAGGCCGTCCAGCAGCAGGCCGAGCGCTGGACCGCGGCGGGCGTCTTCGAGGCCATGGCCCACGACCTCCGCGCCATCGTCCGGTGGCTCGACGGCCGCCACGCCGACCCGTCGGCGGCCATCCTCGACAGCCGGACGCTCCAATCGACGCCCACGAGCGGCGCGCGCGCCGGGTACGACGGGGCCAAGCGGCGGAAGGGCTCGAAGGTCCACGCCGCCGTCGACACGCTCGGCAACCTGCTCGCGGTCGTAGTGACGCCGGCCAACGAGGGCGACCGCGACCAGGTCGGCGCGCTCTGTGAGCGGGTCCAGGCGGTGTGCGGCGAGCGGGTCGAGGTCGCGTTCGTGGACCAGGGCTACACCGGGGCGCCGGCGCGAGCGGCGGGGGCCGCGCACAAGATCCGGCTGGAGGTCGTCAAGCACACCGAGGCGAAGCGGGGGTTCGTACTGCTACCGCGCCGGTGGGTCGTCGAGCGTTCGTTCGGGTGGCTGGCGCGGTTCCGGCGGCTCGCTCGGGACTACGAGCGGCTGCCGGAGACGCTGGCGAGCCTCCACTTCTTGGCGTTCGTCGCGCTGCTGCTGCGTCAGTTGGCGGCCCTGGGCGTTCTGAGTCCATGACAAGCTCTAGGCCCGCCCGGGTGACGGCTGGCGCGTCACGGGCACCCTCCGGAGTGGCACGCTGTGCCTCTCGGAGGGGGACCGTTTCTCCACCCCCCTCGCGTCGACCCCCTGCGCCCCTTCCGGTCGCTCCGCTCCCAAGTCGGGGAGCTGTCCCCCTTCGAGGGCAGGGCTGCTACGTTCTGCGAAACGAGTCAGAGTCCTAAACGGAACGGCCGTCATCCCCGCGCACGCGGGGATCCATAGGGGGCCGCTCGCTGAGGCGCCGTTGCATATGGGTTCCCGCGTGCGCGGGACCGCGAAGCGACGGCGCCAGCCAATGACACCTGTTGTCTGTATGGTCGGAAAGAACGTAGCGGCCCTGCCCTTCGAGGGGGACAGTGCGGGTGCCCGCTGAGCGGAGCGAGGGACGCTCAAACAGGGGGCCCGCGAGGCGACGCTGAGTCACATCGTAGCCTGCGCCGCAACCTCGCCTGCCGTCCCGGGTCTCCGTCCCTCACCTGCCCGATCTCGATGTCTCGTCCCGTTCTCCTCGTGCTCGCGGCGCTCGTCGCGAGCGGCTGCGCCACGGCCTCCGGGTCCGTTTCGGCCCGCGACGCTCTCGTCGGCCGGTGGACGATGGAGCGCGTGACCGACGGCGGCAACGATGTCTCGGCCACGGCCAACCCGGCCGGCGACCGCTTCATCGTCCTCCACGCCGACGGCACGTTCGAGAGCGGCGGCCGGCCCTACGGCCGCAACACGGGCCGCTGGGTCTACAACGCCCGCACGCGCCGGCTCGGCCTCGACAGCGACCTCGGGCCGGACGACGACAGCACGTGGGCCGTCTCGCTCCGCGACGACACGATGGAGTGGGAGGGGGTCGGGTCGGCCTACGCCCGGAGGTTCCGCATCACGTCGCGGCGCGTACGCTGAGAGACTGTGGGACCGGAGACGGAGGACGGGAGACCGACACCCATGCCCGTCCTCCGTCTTCGGTCCCTGGTCTCGCGGGGCCGAGGTCTGTCCCTCGTCACTCGGATTGCGGAGTCCGTCTCTGAGCGTCAGTGGGTCTCGGCCACGGTCTCGGCCACGCCCTCGGCCCAGCGGCGGGGCTCGAACAGGACCGGGTCGAGGACGGGGTCGGCCACGATGTCGGAGTACTCCTCCCAGAACACGCGCTCGCCGTCCTGCCAGACCTCGACGAGCGGCGCGATCCAGCCGCCGCCGAGCGGGCGGTAGTTCTCGAACCGGACGTCGCGGCGCGCGCCCTCGGGCCCCGTCTCCACCAGGCGGACGAACAGGAGCCGGTCGCGCTCGACCCAGACCTCGCCGGTCTCGGGCGCGCCGAGCACGTAGGCCGGGGTGCCGTCCCACACGTCCGTCCGAAACGCCGCGAGATCGACGCCGTCCTCGGCCGCGATGCGGAGCGTCTCGACCGGGTCCTGCGTGTAGACGTCGAAGCCCCACAGCAGGAGCGGGTTCCGGTCGGCGACGGCCGCTTCGAGCCGGCCGTCCTGGACCACGTACATCGTGTCGCCGACGAACAGGATGTCGGTTCCGACCATCGGGTCGCCCATCTCGATGCGGAGGCGGCCGGGGAGCGCGGCCCACTCGCGCCAGGTCTCGACCGAGACGGCGCCGTCGGGCTCGCGGCGGCTCGTCCGTTGGGTGAACGAGAGCGTGCGGGCCCACTCGGGGTAGCGCGTCGCCATGGCCTCGACGAGCGAGGCGGCGTCGAACACGGGGTCGGCCCGCATGGGGCCGGCGAAGACGGGGCCCATCCGGGGCGGCCGGTCCGTGGTGTCGGCCGGGGCCGGCGAGGCGTCGGCGACAGGGGGCGTCTGGGCGCAGCCGGCGACGGCGAGCGCGAGGAGCAGGGCGAGGCGCATCAGCGTGTGCGGGACCAGACGATAAGGTCGAGGGCGGGCGGCGCGACGCCGGCCGCGCGCAGGGCGACGCACGCCTGGCCCCGGTGGTGGGCACCGTGGAGGCGGACGTGGTCGAGCACGTCGGCGACCGGGCTCTCGAAGGCGTCGCCCCGCGTGGTCCGATACACGGCGGTGCCGCCGAGGTCGTCCACGCTGGCGAGGAACGCGCGCCAGTCGGCGGTGGTCTCGTTGAGGAGGGCGCGGCAGCCGCCGGCGTCGAGGGCCGGCCAGATCTCCAAGCCGTCCGTCGGGCCACCCGTTAGGCGCCGGTGCCACACGCGGTCGGCGGCGAGCGCGTGGGCCGCCGGCCGGAGCGCGTCGGGGACGGGGTGCTCCTCCAGGACCCCGACCAAGGTGCGTCCTGCCCACGCGTGGTGCTGAAACTGACGGCGGGCGGCGGCGAGCGGCGTCATGGCGAGCGGGACCGAGGGGCCGAATGGTAACGCCCGCGTTCCGACCCGACCGACCGGACGGCTCCCCGACTCTCCCCAGCCCTCGGCCTCGCGGAGATCGGCCGGTTGGCACGCGACTTGACGAAGGGCGTGTCAAGCTCATCCCTCCCCGCCCATGACCCAGGTCACCCCCGCTCGCCCCACCCCCTTCACCGCCCTCTTGGCCGGCTACGTCACCGGCCGCGTCAGCGACGATGCGATGGCCCGCTTCGACGACCTGTTCGAGGACACGTCGGCGTCGGCCCAGGAGCGGCTCGCGTTCGCCCGGTTCTACCTCGACGTGCTCGCCACGGGCGACGTGGCCGAGGCGCTGCCTGCCCCCGACGAGGTCGGCGGCATCCTGTCCGCGATCCAGGCGTAGAGGGCGGGCCCAGCGCCCGTCCCCATGTCTAGCTGCCCGGACCACCTGCCGTCCACGCCGGACGGCCGCTACTTCGTCCACGGCGGTCGTCTCTGGCGGTGCTCGAACCCCTCGCTCTCCGACGACGAGCGCGCCCGGCTCGTCTCCGAGCTGATGGACGCCCGCCGCGCCGTCGGCACCGCCAAACGTGCCGACGACGCCGACGCCGAGCGCGAGGCCCGGGCGCGCGTCCACGACGCCAAGGTCGCCCTGGGCGAGCGCGGGCCGACGTGGTGGGACGGCGACGACGACGTCAACCGCCACGCGCCCGAGAACACGCCCTACGCCGACTGGTGGGCCGGCCTGTCCGACAACGAGCGGGCGGCCGGCGCGTGAACCGGACACAAAAAGGCCCCCCGGTGCCGAGAACCGGGGGGCCGATGCGGCCCTCCACGGGGCGCGACTGCGTGCGGCGCGCTAGTTAGCGAGCGCCGGCTCGTTCACACGCGACCGGAGGTACGTGTCGCGCTGACCGTAGAAGTCGTACACGCCCTCGACGAACTCGCGGTTGGCCGTCTGCGGCCAGTCGTTCTTGTCGAACCCGGGGGCCGACTCGAGCTTGTCCTTGGTCACGTTCAGGACGAACCGCTCGTTCGTGCGGTCGATCTCGAAGGCCTGGAGCGGGACGGCGAACAGCTTGTCGCCGATGCCGAGGAACCCGCCGAAGTCGAGCACGGCGTACTCGACGCGCCCGTTCTGGGGGTCGAGCATGATGTCCTCGATGGACCCGAGCGTCTCGCCCTGGCGGTTGACGACAGTCGTGTTGCGGATGCTGGAGGTTGAGAGAAGCGTATTCACTGGATAGATTGGATTCTAGAAGAGGGGAAACCCGGCGGGGCGTTCCTGCCGGTCGATGGGTAGTATGCATCTCAGCGTTCGTTGTTTTCAAGCGCGGATGAACTCCCACACGCCGCGCCCGCATGGCGGCTCTCCGGCGGGCGTATTCTCCCTCGCTGTGTGCCGACCCCCCGCTGCACCCGCCATGCGCCTCGCTTCCGCGTCGATCTTGCTCGCCGGCCTCGCCCTCTCTGCCTGCGCCGGCACCGGCGGCGCCCGACCGAACGGATGGGGCGCCCCCCGTGGCGAGCGGCCCGCCGTCGCCGAGCGCCCCCCCGCTCGGCCCGCCGACCGGCCACGGGAGGCACGGCCACGCCCCGTCGTCCGTCCCTCTGCCGCGTCGTCCGGGATGGTGATCCCCGTCGTCGGCGTCGGGGGCCACGAGCTGCGGGACTCGTTCGACGCGCCGCGCTCGGGCGGGCGGACCCACCACGCGATCGACATCGCCGCCCCTCGCGGGACGCCCATCGTGGCCGTCGTCGACGGGACGATCACGCGGCGCCACTGGAACCGGCTCGGGGGCAACACGCTCTACCTCGCCTCGGCCGACGGCCGGATGGACTTCTACTACGCCCACCTCGACGCCTACCAGGACGGGATCGAGGTCGGCACGCGCGTCCGGCGCGGGCAGGTGCTGGGGACCGTCGGCTCGACGGGGAACGCGCGGGGGCCACACCTCCACCTCCAGGTCCTCGACAAGCGGGGCGACGGCCGGGGCACCCCGGTCAACCCGTACGACCTGCTCCGTGGGGCCGAGCTGGCGATCATCGACTAGAGCGATGCCAGGGTGCTCGTAGGCCGCCCCCGCTCCCGCGGCCATCGCTCCGCTCCGTGCCGCAGGAGCTGTCCCTTGGATAGGTCGGCCGGCCGCTGAGCGGAGCGAGGGGCGGCCGGCCAGGGGGTCCGCTCGCGAGCAACGTGTCGTACCAAGTCCGGCTGCTCGATGCCGGTTCGGCGTGGGGCCGAGTGTGGGAGGAGGGGGTGTGGGAGGGGACCCTCCCTCCTCCCATACCCCCACACTCCTCCCGGATTTGGTATCACGGCACTAGCGAGCCGTCCGAGGCCGGGCCCGGCGCGCTCAGCCGCGGAGCCGCTCGTTCTCCTGGGTCAGTCGGGCCACCTCTTGGATCGAGCCCTTGAGGTGGGCCCTCAGGTTCTCGTGCTCCTCCCGGAGGGCGGCGAGGTCGCGCTTGAGCTGGTCAATCTCGGCCTTCACCTCGCGGAGGCGGGCCGTCGGGACTCGGATCGTGTCGGCGTCGTCGCTCATGTCGGGGCGTGGGGCCCGGCCTGTGGGGACCGAAAGCTACGGCGGGCGGCGGGCTCAGCGCCCGGGGTCCGGCGCGCCGTCGCCGATGGGCTGGGGCCGATAGCCCGGGTCGCCGTCGGACGGGGGGGGCGGAGGGGTCTCCGAGCCGCCGGCGCCGGGCAGGCGCGGGATGTCGTCGGCGGCCACGGCCGCCTGCTGCTCGAGCGTCGTCCGCGCCAGGCCGCTGCCTCCGCTGGCCCCGACCACGACGCGGTAGGTCCCGGCCGAGGGCAACGTGAGCCGGAGCCGGGCCCGGTCGCCGTCGGGCGCCGCCGGCGTCCGCGTGCCGTCCGGGCCGACGAGCGTGAGCGACGGCGTGAACCCGTCGGCCCGGACCTCGAGCCGGACCCGGTCGCCGACGCGGCCCCGGATCGCGTACGTCAGCGTCTCGCCGGCCGCCAGCGAGTCGGCGACGGCGCGGCCGTCGGTGGGGAGCGCCCGGAGGGTGGCGTCGGGCACCTCCGCCGTCACCCGCTCGGCCTCGACGGCGAGCTGGACCGAGTACGCCCCCTTCTGCCCGGCCGTCTGCGACGAGACCACGAGGGTGTGGGTCCCGCTCTTTGCCGGCGTGAACACGAACGTCACGACGCCCCCGGCACGGCCCGTCTCGCCGCGGACGGCCCCGTCGGGGCCTTGGAGTTGGACGACGGGCGCGAACGCGCTCGACCGGACGGTCACGGTGTGCTCGCGCCCCCCGGCGCCCGAGAAGCGGTAGCGGTCACGGAAGAACCCCTCGACCTGCTCGCTGAACTCGCCCAGCTCGGCGCGAACGGCCGGGCCGCCCGGCGCGAGGGGGCGGACGGGGTCCTCGGAGACCAGGCGGAAGGCGTAGGCCCCGGTCTGCGCCGGCACCCGCGACCCAACCAGGATCCGGTACAGGCCCGGCCCGCGGAGCCCGGTCACGGCCACGATCCGGGTGCCCGTGTCGGGGTCCTCGGAGACCAGCTCGGCCTCGACGCGGTCGCCCTCGGGCGTCTCGACCACCAGGTCCGGGTAGAAGTCCTCCGACGACATCCGGAAGGCGAGGACGCGGCCGGACGAGTCGGCGGCGAACGTGTAGAGGTCCTGGTACCGGCCGTCGGCCGTCGCGAAGTCGGTCTCGGAGAGCGTCCCCTCGATGAGCCCCGGCTCGGCGAGAGAGACCGCTTCCGGCCCGGTCGGCTCCGCCGTCGGCGTGGGGGCCTCGGCGACGGGCGCGTCGTCGCGGTCGGTGAGCAGGCCGAAGACGACGACGCCGAGCACGACCAAGCCCGCGACGCCGACGGCTAGCAGCAACGGGGTCAGCCAGCGGTTCCGGGGCTCGGCGACCGGCGCCGGACGAGCGGCGCGAGGCGGAGCGGTGGCGGCGCCGTCTCCCCCGGCGACGGCCGCGGCGACGTTCCACGGGGCGGCCGCCCGGTGGCCGTTGGGGCACCCGCCGAGGGCCTCCCACGTCTCGCGCAGCGAGACGAGCCCGCAGGCCCCGCACATCACGACCTGGTTGGTCGGGCGGAACGGGACGCGGGTGAGCGGGTCGGCGACGCGGGCGCGCAAGAAGCGGGCGTCGGCGTCGGCGTCGAGGCGGTGGAACTCGGACACGGCGGGGGTCGGCAGGGGGCGGCCAAGCTAGCGCGCGGCGCCGGGGGCGTCCTTCACGTCGGCCTGGAACTCAGGGCCATCGGCCACCACAACCTCCCCCCGTTGTCATCCTGAGCGGACGCGAAGGATCTGCTGGACGCGGGCGCCGAGTCGGTCGAAGCCCCCGAACGGCGAGCCGCTAGACCCCTCGTTCCCGCTCGGGACGACAGCACGGGGGGCATCGGGGGACCTGATCGCCTTGGTCTGGAGACGCGCGAAGCGGGAACGCGCTAGCTCGCGATGAGCCGCATGAACTCGGCCCGCGTGTCGGGCTGGTCGAGGAAGACGCCGCTCATGGCGCTCGTCGTCGTCATCGAGTTCTGCTTCTCGGCGCCCCGCATCATCATGCACAGGTGCTGGGCCTCGATGACGACGGCCACGCCCTCGGGCCGGAGCACCCGGTCGACGGCGTCGCGGATCTGGAGCGTCAGCCGCTCCTGGACCTGGAGCCGCCGCGCGTAGACGTCGACCAGGCGCGGGATCTTGCTCAGCCCGACGATGTGGCCGTTCGGGATGTAGGCGACGTGGGCCTTGCCGAAGAACGGGAGCGCGTGGTGCTCGCACAGGCTGTAGACCTCGACGTCGCGGACGACGACCATCTCGGAGTAGTCCTCGGCAAAGAGGGCGCTCCGCAAGATCTCGTCGGGGTCGAGGCCGTAGCCGTGCGTCAGGAACTGCCACGCCTTCGCGACGCGCTCGGGCGTCTTGATGAGCCCCTCGCGCCCGGGGTCCTCGCCGATCAGCTCGAGCTGGCGACGGGTGAGCGCGGCCAGCTCGTCGGTGGCCGCGTCGTGGTAGACGTCCTGGCGCTCGTACAGGAGCGGGCTGGCGTCCCGGACGGCGAGGTCGGTGGCGCCGCCGGGGCGCGAGGAATCATTCGCCACGGTACACGACGGAGTTGTTGGGGGTCTCGCGGAGGGTCACCTCGTGGAGGCCGGGGACGTGGGGCGCGAGCCGCTCCCAGATGGCGACGGCGAGGGTCTCGGTCGACGTCTTCTTCCCCTCCAGGAAGGGGACGTCGAGGTTGAGATTCTTGTGGTCGAGCGGCTCGACGACCTCGGCCTCGATGGTCGCCTTGAGCGCCGCCAGGTCCACCACGAAGCCGGTGTCGGGGTCGGGCTCGCCGGCGACGGTCACGTCGAGCTCGTAGTTGTGGCCGTGCCAGTTGGGGCTGTTGCACTTCCCGAACGTCGCCCGATTCCACTCGTCGGACTGGGCCGGGTTGTGGAGGCGGTGGGCCGCGTTGAAGTGGGCCTTGCGGGTGACGTAGACCGTCGGCATGGGGCGGAGGGCGGGGCCGGCGGGTACCGCGCGGCGCGGACGGCGTTCCGGCGACCGCTGGCGGAGACGCCCCGACGCCGGCTAGGGGCGGAGGCTAGCGAGGCGCGAGCGGGCTATGCGTGTGCTCGGGTGATCGGAACCCAGCTTCTGCTCGAAGATGGCGAGGGCGCGTCGGTACCCCGCCTCAGCCCCGTCGAGGTCGCCTCGATCGCGAAGCACGTCCCCGAGGTTGCCTAGGCGGTTGGCGACATCGGGGTGGTCCGGCCCAAGCGCCGCTTCGCCGATGGCAAGGGCGCGACGGTACGCCGCCTCGGCGCCTTCGAGGTCGCCCCGGTCGTGGAGCGCGAGCCCGAGGTTGTTCAGGGCTGTGGCGACGTGAGGGTAGTCCGGCCCGTACACCGCCTCAAAAGTGGCGAGGGCACAGCGGTGGGCAGCCTCGGCGCCTTCGAGGTCGCCCCGGGCGCGGAGCACGAGCCCGAGGTTGTTCAGGGTCGTGGCGACATCGGGGTGGTCCGGCCCGTACGCCGCCTCAGCAATGGCGAGGGCGCGGCGGTACGCTGCCTCGGCGCCTTTGAGGTCGCCCGAGGCGCGGAGCACGCCTCCGAGGTTGCTCAGGGCGGCAGCAACATTGGGATGGTCCGGCCCGAGCGCCGCCTCGTCAAGGGCGAGGGCCCGCTCAAACAGCGCCTGCGCGTCGGCGTAGTCAGCCTGGAGCTGAGCGAGCGCAGCCATGCGGTCCAGAAGGTACGATTCGTCCGCGACGTCCCCCCCGTCGAGACCCGTCACCGCGTAGGCGTGCGGGACGAGCGCGGCGAACTCGACCATCCGCCCGGACATCTCCGAACTGCTGACCCTGAACGCGTCGCACACGAACCGGAGGGCCACCCCGGTCCACTTCTCCCGCTCCCCGTTGTCCATCCGGTCGAGAGTGACGGCCTGGACGAGGCGGTGGACGGCGAGGCGGTCGCCGTCCACACGGACAAGCGAGTGCCGCCGGAGCGCCCCGAGGACTCGCCCCCACGCGAGTGGGTCAGTCTGGACCACGTCGAGCGACGCCGGCCACGTCACCTCCCACTCGCGGATGCGCCGGCCGGGGATATCATCCGGCGCGAGGCAGGCGCAGAGTTTGAGGAGCGCGGCGGCGGCCGGCTCCGCCGCATCGACGCGCTCGAATGCGAGGCTCCACGTCGTCGCCACGGAGTCCGGGTAGTCGATCATCTCAGACCGCTGGGCGAGCAGGTCGGCCCGGCGCTGGCGGAACAGGTCGAGGTAGTCGTCGAACGAGAGCCCCGTCTCCTCGGCGTACGCGGCAGCCTGCTCCAACGCGAGCGGGAGGTCCCCTAGCGCCTCCGCCAGCCGCTCGGCCGCTGGCCGCTCCGTCTCCGGCCGCCCCGCCCGGCGGAGCAGAAGGTGGGCGGCCTCGTCCCGACCCAGCACGCGGACCGGGACCGGCTCTGCCACGCCCCGCCATGCGGCGGCCCGGGAGGTGACGAGGACGTGGCCCCGCCCCGCCTCGGGAAGAACGCCCCGGACGGCCCCGGCGTCCTCGGCGTTGTCGTAGACGAGAAGCCAGCGGTCGTGCTCGGCCCACCACTGTTGGAGCGCGGCGATCACGGCCTCCGGCCCCGCGTCGCGCTCCGCGACGCCCAGGCGGGCCGCCAACTCGGCCAAGTCGCTCGTGAGCACGCCCCGTTCCTTGGTCCGGACCAGCCAGCCCACGCGGTAGTCGTCGCGGTGGCGCTTGGCGAACTCTAGAGCGAGCTGCGTCTTGC
The DNA here is from genome assembly GCF_965213695.1 of Rubrivirga sp. Taxonomy (GTDB): domain Bacteria; phylum Bacteroidota; class Rhodothermia; order Rhodothermales; family Rubricoccaceae; genus Rubrivirga. The sequence goes on from NZ_OZ243912.1 coordinate 4,251,393, forward strand.
CAACGCCGCCGAGGCCGCAGAGCGCCGTGAGCGCCACACGCCCACCGCCTGCAAGCGCCTTCTCTATCGCGGCCAGTTGCTCCTCTCGCCCCGTAAACGTCCGCGTCGAGGCGGGGATGTTCCAGACGGCTCCCGGCGCAGGCGGGGACACTTGGCGCTTCTGCATCTCTTCCGCCGCACGCCGGATGGCTTTGGCGACGTCAGTAAACGCTTCGTCCCGGTTCTCCCAGCTCGTGACGGGCCGGGCGTTCCTGGGTGGCCCCTGGAGCTTCCCGAACGGCGTCCCCTTCCAGTCGCAGGCCCGGAGGAAGACGGGGATCACGCGGGCCGCGCCCGCCTCGTGGCGCTCCATCGCTCGGACCACCTCGACGCTGTAGCAGTAGTCCGAGGCGAGAAAATCTGAGCTGACGAGGAAGAGGACGATGCCGGCCTGCTCCAGACGCTGGTCGATCTCGTTGTCCCACTCGTCACCAGCCACGATCTGACGGTCGTGCCACTCCTCGATCACGCCCTGCCGCCGGAGCATAGCGAGGTGTTTCTCCAGCTCGTCGCGCAGGTCTTCGTCCTTGTGTGCGTAGGAGTAGAACAGCGTAAGCGGGCGCATGACGGCGCTGTCGTCGGGCTTGGTGCGGCAGGTTACGCCCTTCGGCCGCCTCCGGCTCGGCTGCGACGCCCCGCTGGCGTGCCTACCGATACGGGTCGGACGGGTCCATCGCTGCCAGGTCGACGAGGAACGACGCCACGCGGTCGGCCACGGCGTCGACGAAGGCGGCCCCCTTGTCGGCCGTCGCTGCGCGCGGGTCGCCGACGCCGGTGTCGGCCGTCATCTGGCGCCAGTCGCGGGGTGCCCACGCCCAGCCCTCGCGGAGCGCGGCCACGCGGAACGGGCGCTCGGCCCCGTCGCCGGCCTCGCCGAGCGGGCGGACGAGGTCGGGTCGGAGGTGCATCACGACGCTCGTTTCGAGCTCGCCGGCGTGGTCGCCCGGCACGTCGAAGTGGTCGGCGGCCGGCGCCGCGCGCCACCAGTCGAGCGCGCACAGGAACACGTTGGTCCGGCCCTGGAGCTCCCGGACCATCGGCTTGAAGTCGTTGCCGCCGTGGCCGTTGATGATCACGAGCCGGCCGATCTCGGCGGCCTCCAGGCTCCGCACGACGTCGGCCAGCACGCGGGCCTGGGTCGACGGGCTCAAGTCAATGGTCGGCCCCAGGCCGAGCTGCATCGCGTTCGCCCCGAACGGGACCGGCGGCAGCACGAGCACGCGGGCCCCGCGCTCCCACGCCCGCCGCGCCGCCTCGACGGCAACGGCCTCGGCCTGGATCGTGTCCGTGGCGTACGGCAGGTGCGTGTTGTGGGGCTCCGTCGCGCCCCATGGCAACACCGCGACGGCGGTTGCGGCGTCTCGAGCGACGGCCCAGGTCAGGTCGGCGAGGACGTACGGGCGCATGGCGACGAAAGGAGGTGGCAACCTCCGTGCGACGCCTCGGCCCCCACTCGCGGTCCCGAGCGTCGGCCGTCCGGCCGGTTAGCTTGGCGGTCGCCCTGCCGATACCCCCGCCCCCATGGCCGACGACTCCGACAAAACGCTCTTCCAGAAGATCGCCGACGGCGACGTCCCGGCCGACCTCGTCTACCAGGACGACCAAGCCATCGCCTTCCGCGACATCTCGCCCCAGGCGCCGACCCACGTCCTGGTCGTCCCCCGCAAGCCGATCCCGCGCGCCGACGCCGTCGAGCCCGAGGACGAGGCGCTCGTGGGCCACCTGTTCACGGTCGCCCGCCGCGTGGCCCACGCCGAAGGCCTGAGCGACTACCGCTTGGTCGTCAACAACGGGGCGGGCGCGGGGCAGAGCGTGTTCCACCTCCACGTCCACCTGCTCGGCGGGCGCGGGCTCCAGTGGCCGCCGGGATAGGCCCCAGGCAACAGGAATCGGGAATCAGGAGGTCGTTGGCACCTCCCCCTGATTCCTGAACCCTGACTCCTCTTTCCTCTATGATCGCAGTCCACGACGTCCGCGTCGCCATCGACGGGGTCGAGATCCTCCACGGGGTCTCGTTCGAGGTCGCGGCCGGGACGGTGGCCGGGTACGTCGGCCCGAACGGGGCCGGCAAGACGACGACGATGCGGCTGCTCACGGGCGCCCTCCCGCCCGACGCCGGCCGCGTCACCGTCGGCGGGGTCGACGTGGTGGCCGAGCCCGTCGAGGCCAAGCGCCGGTTCGGCTACGTCCCCGAGCACGGCCACGTCTACGAGAGCTTCACGCCCGACGAGTACCTCACGTTCATCGGCCGGATGCACCGGCTGCCCGAGGCCACGATCCGCGAGCGGAGCGCGGCCCACCTCGCCTTCTGGGACCTGAGCGAGGCCGGCGACCGCTCGATGGTCGGGTTCTCGAAGGGGATGAAGCAGAAGGTGCTGCTCTCGGCCGCCCTCCTGCACGACCCGCCGGTCCTGCTCCTGGACGAGCCGCTCGGCGGCCTCGACGCCCACGCCGTCCTGCAAACGCGGGCGCTCTTGCGCACGCTGGCCGCGCGCGGGCGGACCGTGTTCTACTCGTCGCACCTTCTCGACGCCGTCGAGAAAGTGGCCGACCTGGTCGTCGTGATCCGGGACGGGCACATCCTACAGACCGGGTCGCCCGAGGAGGTCACGGCGTCCGGCGGCGGCGGCTCGCTCGAGGACGCCTTCGGCAAGCTGACCGCGGCGGCCGACGCCTACGACCAGGCCGAGACCCTCGTCGCGGCGGCGTTCGCGTAGCGGGCCGACGGCGGGGAGCGCTGCGTCTGAACGGGCCGGCGTCCGTCCCGGCAGCGACCCCGCGCACGGTGTCCCATCGAGCGCGGACCCGGCCGGATGTGGCGTCAGCCGTCCTCCGGCTCCTCCTCGTCGAGGAGCGGGCTCTCGTCGCCCGGCCCGAACGTCTCCGTAAGGTCGCGGACGGCCGCGTAGATCAGGAGCATGACGCCGATCACCGCGCCGCCGACGAGCGCCGACAGGCCCGTCGCGACGTAGTAGACCACGTCGTACCAGCGGTGCGGGATGCCGGAGGCGTCGCCGAACGGGACCACCAGGCTCACGAGCAGCAGCGTCGCCGCGCCGAACACGACGACGTCGGCGAGGGCGATCTGGCGGATCCGCTCAAAGTGGCTGCCCCGGATCTGGCGGTCGGTGTCCGACGTCAGCCCGAGGATCGTGAGCATGAGCGCCAACGTCGAGGCGCTGACCACCATCACCGTCGACGTGAACGAGCGGATGGTCGGGATCGCCGCCTGGAGCAGCGACCGCGCCTCGCTGTCGCCGACGTTGCCGACCAGGACCAGCACGGTCCCCATCAGGACCGCGGCGACCAGGCCGCCGGTGAGCGCGATCCGGAGGTCGGCGCGGACCTGCTCCTGGTCGTCGGGGGTGAGGGCGTCGAGTCCGAACATGGTCTGGGGGGAGGGTGTGACCGAACGGTCAGGCGGGCCATCGGGTCCGGCGGAGCGCGGGGTGGGGGATCGGCGTAGGCCCGCCCCGCCCTCCCCCTCCATGCGCGGACTCTCGCGACAGATCGCCGTCGGGCTCGCCGTCGCCTTCAACCTGACGATGAACGGGCTCGCCGGGGCCGGCGTGCTGTTCGGCGTCGACACCGGCGCCGTCTCCGACGCGGCGCCGACGCCGATCACGCCGGCCGGCTGGGCGTTCTCGGTGTGGTCCGTCATCTTCGCGGGCGTGGCCGTGTTCGCCGTCTGGCAGGCGCTGCCGGCCCAGCGGGGCGCGCGCTACTACCGGGTCGCCGTCCCGTTCGTCGCGGCCAACGGGCTCAACGGGCTGTGGCAGATCCCGTGGCTGACCGGGCACTTCGGGATCGCGGCGCTCGTGATCGTGGCGATCCTGGCGTCGCTCGTGGCGTCGCTCGTGGCGTCGCTCGTGGCGTCGCTCGTGGCGACGTACGTCCGGCTCGACCGGATGGGGCTGCGGGGCGCCGAGCGGTGGGCGCTCGGCGTGCCGGTGTCGCTGTTCCTGGCGTGGCTCGCGGTGGCCACGCCGCTCAACGTGACTGTCTGGATCCGCGACCTCGGCTGGACCACCGACGCCGTCGTCTGGCCCGCGCTCGTGGTGCTGGCGGTCGCCAGCGTCGGCGCGTGGCTGCTGGCGCGGACGGCCGACCTCGCGGTCGCGCTCGTGCTGCTGTGGGCGTTCGTCGCCATCGGCGTCGGCGCGGAGGGCGTGCTGTGGGGTGCGATGGTCGCCGCCGGCGTCGTCGTGGTGGCCGCGTTGTTCGTCGGATCCCGCCGCCACTCGCTGTGGCCCACCGCCCATGCCTGACCTTGCCTACACGCCCATCGCCTGCTCAATGCACGACCGGCTCGAACGCTGGGCCGTCCGCCGCGAGACCGTCGCCGTCGTCTGGCGCGACGGCGACGCCGAGCGGACGGCCGAGACGACCGTCGACGACGTGTTCGCACGCGACGGCGCCGACTGGGTGCGGCTGGGGACCGGCGCCGAGGTCCGCGCGGACCGGCTGGTGACCGTCGGCGGCGTCCCGGTGGCGGAGGCCTGCTGAGCGGCGGCGCGGGGCACCCCGCCCGCCGGCCCGCGTTGATCGGCCCATGCCCTTTTTGCTCTACGGCGCCACCGGCTACACCGGTCGCCTGATCGCCGACCTCGCCGTCTCGCGCGGCCACCGCCCCACGCTCGCCGGCCGCGACGCCGACAAGCTCGCGGTCGTGGCCGAGAGGACCGAGCTCGACGCCGTCACGGTCTCGCTCGACGACACCGCCACGCTCGACCGCGTGCTCACAAGCCACCCGCTGGTGCTCCACGCCGCCGGCCCGTTCTCGCGCACGTCCGCCCCGATGATCGAGGCGTGCCTGCGGACGGGCACGCACTACCTCGACGTGACCGGCGAGATCGAGGTGTTCGAGGCGCTCGCCGGCCGCGACTCGGCCGCCCGCCGGGCCGGCATCACCGTGCTGCCCGGCACCGGCTTCGACGTGGTCCCGACCGACTGCTTGGCGATGCACCTCAAGGAGCGGCTGCCGACGGCGACCACGCTCAAGCTGGCGATCCGCGCGCTGTCGTCGGCGTCGCACGGGACGGCGCAGACGGCGGTCGAGAACCTGGGCGCGGGCGGGGCGATGCGGCGCGACGGCCAGATCGTGACGGTGCCGGCGGCCCACGACACGGTCGAGGCCACCTTCAGCGACGGCAAGGCGCGGCGGTGCGTCGCGATCCCGTGGGGCGACGTGAGCACGGCGTTCCACTCGACCGGCATCCCGACCATCACGACCTACGCGGCCTTCCCCGACACGGCGGTCCGGGTGATGAAGGCGAGCCGAGCCCTCGGCCCCGTCTTGCAGGCGGCCCCGGTGCAGGCGGCCCTGCGCCGGCTCGTGTCCTGGCGCGTGTCCGGGCCGACGGAGGCCGAGCGCGAGCGGGGCGCGTCGTTCGTCTGGGGCCAAGCGACCGACGACGCGGGCGGGCGGGCCGTGGCGACGTGGGCCGGGCCGGAGGGCTACGCCTTCACCGCCGACGCCGCGCTCCGCTCGGCGCTCGCGGTCTTGGACGGCCGCGCCGACATCGGCTTCCAGACGCCCTCGACCGCCTTCGGCGCCGACTTCGCGCTCGAGATGGACGGGACGAGCCGCAAGGACGTGGCATGACGGCGGACGACCGCTCCCGGTGCGGTCGGTAGCTTGCGGGCTCACCAGTACCCCGCGCGCATGGGCCGCATGTTCGAGAAGCGCAAGCACACGATGTTCGCGCGCTACGACCGGATGGCGAAGCAGTTCACCCGGATCGGGAAGGACATCGTAATCGCCGTCAGGGCCGGGGGGCCGGACCCCGACCTCAACCCGCAGCTCCGGCGGGCCATGCAGAACGCCAAGGGCGTCAACATGCCCAAGGAGAAGGTCGAGGCCGCCATCAAGCGGGCGCTCGGGAAGGACACCGCGAGCTACGACGAGGTGCTCTACGAGGGCTACGGGCCCCACGGCGTCCCGCTCCTGGTCGACGCGGCGACGGACAACGTGAACCGGACCGTCGCCAACCTCCGGGCCGTGCTCGCGCGCGGCGGCGGCAACTTGGGCACCAGTGGGAGCGTCGCGTTCCAGTTCACCAAGATGGGCGCGTTCACGCTCGACCCCGCGACCGTCGGCGACCGCGACGAGCTCGAGCTCGAGCTGATCGACGCGGGCCTGGAGGACCTCGGCGAGACGACGACCGAGGACGGGCGCGACGCGCTCCTGGCCCGGTGCTCCTTTTCCGACTTCGGCACGATGCAGAAGGCGCTCGACGAGCGCGGCATCGAGCCCATCGCCGCCGAGGTCGAGTACGTCCCCACGACGACGACCGAGCTCCCCGACGAGCAGGCCGACGCGGTCCTGGAGTTGGTCGCCAAGATCGAGGCCGACGAGGACGTCCAGCGCGTCTTCCACAACCTGGCGTGAGGGAGCCTCGTCGGTCGTCCTCGACGGGTCTCTTGAGAGCGGATGCGTGATCCGTGGCTCTCCTCGCCGAGGATCACGCATCACGGATCACGCACCGGAGCCCGCTACAGTCCGTCCGAAGGCGACATCCTTCCCACCCCATGATGCCCGAAGTCTGGCTCCGTGGCCCCGTCGACGGCGTGCCGGCGCTGCTCCAGCCCGTCGCCCACGCGCTGCTCCAGGCGCGCGAAGACGTGACGGCGCTGACGGACGAGCTTCCGGCGGATCGCCTGTGGGACCGGCCCGGCGGCGCAGCTTCGGCCGGCTTCCACCTCCAGCACCTCGCCGGCGTCCTGGACCGGATGCTGACCTACGCCCGCGGCGAGCCGCTCTCCGACAAACAGCTCGCCACGCTCGCGGCGGAGGGCGCGCGGGACGAGGCGCTCACGCCGGCCGCGCTGGCGGACGCCTTCGGCGACGGGGTCGACGCCGCGCTGGCCCAGCTCCGGGCCACCGACCCGGCCACGCTCGCCGACGCCCGGCCCGTCGGCCGCCAGCGCTTGCCGTCGACGGTGGTCGGGACGCTCGTCCACGCCGCCGAGCACACCCAGCGGCACGTGGGGCAGTTGCTGGTGACGGTGCGCGTGGTCGGAGGCGGACGACCGGGCCGCCCATCGTAGGCACGCCGGTGGCGTGCCCGGGTCACGGGCCCCACGCGGACCCCTCTCAGCGCCCGACGGTCCGGCGGAAGCCGGGCGCCAGCACGCGCCAGTAGCCCACCGGCATCAGCCGCTGGAGCCACGCCCCGGCGCGCGCGCCCTTGGCCACGATCAGCCGGGGCCGTCGCCGCTCGACCGCCCGTGCGATGGCCTCGCCGACGCGGTGGGGCGGCGTCGTCAGGAACGTTTTTTCGAACCGCTCGGCCTGGGCCGCGAGCGCTGAGGCGTCGGCGCCGGCCGCGAGCCGGGCGTTGCGCGAGATGGCCGTCGCCACGCCGCCCGGGTGGACGACCGTCACGCCGACGCCGGTCTCCTCGAGCTCGTGCCGGAGCGCCTCGCTGAACCCGCGGACGGCGAACTTCGAGGCCGCGTAGGCGGTCTGCTCGGCCGGCGCGAGGATGCCGAACAGGCTCGACACGTTGGCGATCTGGCCGCCGCTCGCGGTGAGTGCCGGCAGGAACGCCTTGGTCAATCCGATGAGCCCGAACACGTTGATCTCGAAGAGCCACCGGACCTCGTCCATCGACAACTCCTCGAACCGGCCGTTCAGCGCGACGCCAGCCGCGTTGACCAGGACGGTCGCCCGGCCGTGCCGGCTCAGGACCACCTCGGGCAGCGCCGCGACGGCGTCCGCGTCGGCCACGTCCACGACGTGCTCGCTGGCGTCGGCGCCGAGGGCGCGGGCCTCCGTCGCCGCCGACGCCAGCCCGTCGGCGTCGCGGTCAACGAGCGCGAGGGCGCACCCGCGGCGGCCCAGCGCGAGCGCCGTCGCCCGGCCGATGCCCGACGCCGCGCCGGTCACGACGGCGACGCCGCCGCTCAGGTCCAGTCGCCTCACGTCTCCCGCACCAGCTGGCGCCAGCGCCGCGCGACGGCGACGGTAGCGCGCTTCGCCGACGGGCTGACCGACGTCAGGTGGATGAACCCGTGGGGCAGGTCGGCCTGGCGGTAGAGGGCGGCCGGAGTGCCGGCGGCCTGGAGCGCGCGGGCGTAGGCCTCGCCCTCGTCGCGGAGCACGTCGAACCCGGCGGTCACCACGAGCGCGGGCGCGAGCCCGTCAAGGCGGCCCCGGATCGGCGAGATCCGCCAGTCCGTGCCGTCTTCTCGACCGGCCGTGTACACGTCGAAGAACGCGCGCCGCTCGGCCTCGGTCAGCAGGTAGCCGTCGAACAGGTCGCGCGAGGGCCGCCACGTCGGGTGGTCGGTCGCTGGGTAGAGCAGGAGCTGGGCGACCGGCGGCGCGTCGCCCTTGGTGGCCTGGGCCACGACGGTCGCGAGCGCCCCCCCCGCGCTGTCGCCGCCGACGGCCACGCGGCTCGCGTCGGTCCCGAGACGGCTGGCGTGCAGCTGCGCCCACCGGAACGCGGCGACCACGTCGTCGACGGCGGCGGGGAACGGGTGTTCGGGCGCGAGCCGGTAGGCCACGCTCAAGACGGTGTGGCCGGCCTGGCGGCACAGCAGCCGGCACGGCTCGTCGTGCGTGTCGAGGTCGCCCTCGACGTAGCCGCCGCCGTGGAAGAACACCAGCAGTGGCGGCCGGTCGACGCCGGCCGGCGCGTACAACCGGGCGTCGAGCGGGCCCGCGGCCCCGTCGACCGCGAGGTCGCGGACGGCGCCGACGGGCGTCGGCGTGCCGGTGACCGCGGCCGTGTCGCGCCGGTAGCGCGCCCGGGCGTCCTCGACGTCGTGGCGGACGAGCGCGGCGCCGTCCTCGCGGGGGTTGAGCGCCAGCACGGCGTGGGTCGCCGGGTCGAGCCGCTGGCCGTCGACCTCGGGCGGTGGGGACCCGGCGAGGGCAACCTGCGCGGCGTCGGGCAGCCGGCCGACGACGCGCGCGGCGGCCCCTCGGAGGCGGTCGACGGCCGAGGGCTCGCCCGGCACGTCGGGCGTGGGGGCGAGGGAACCGAGACGAGCGGGCTCGCCGGCCGCCCCGTCGCCGGCCTCGGGGCCGAGCGGGCGGAGCCGGTACTCGGACGGGTCGAACGGCGCGACGCGGCGCCGGAACGCGGGGACCGAGCCCGGCCAGATCGCCGCGTTCCGGCCGGTCTCGTCGAGGTACCACGACTCGCAGCCCGACGTCCAGACGGTCCCCTCCGCCCGTCGGTCCACCTCGTCGACCCACGCCTGCTGCGCCTCCGCCGTCGGCTCGACGGACGCCAGCGAGTGCCGCCGCATCGCGCCGACGGCGTTCGCGACGTGCTCGATCTGGGCCTCGGCCATCAGCACGACCGACGAATGGCCCAGGCCGGTGTTCGGCCCCTGGATCAGGAAGAAGTTGGGGAAGCCGGCCACCGTCGTCCCGAGGTGGGCCGTGGGGCTCCGGCCCCAGACCTCCGACAGCCGCCGCCCGTCGCGCCCGGCGACGTGCTGGCCGAACGGCATCTCGGTCGCGTAGAACCCGGTCGCGAACACGATCACGTCGGTCGGCCGCGCGACGCCGTCGGCCCCGACCGTCTCGCGCTCCCTCACCTCGACGAGCGCGCCGTCGACGACGGTCACGTTGGGCCGGGTGAGGGCCGGGTAGTAGTCGTCGGAGAGCAGGATCCGCTTGCAGCCGAGCCGGTAGTCCGGCGTCAGGACGCGGCGGAGGGCCGGGTCCGGGACCTGGGCGCGGAGGTGGCGGCGGGCCATCACGGCCTCGGCCTGGCGGGCGATCCAGGGGTGGCGGAAGGCGAGCCCGTACGTCTCGTGGTAGCCGAACAGCGACGTCCGCAGCGCCCGCTGGAGCGCCGGCCGCTGGCGGAACCGCTCGCGCGCGGCCCGAGAGAACGGGCCGTCGCGGCGCGGGATGATCCAGGGCGGTGTCCGCTGGTAGATCGTCAGCGTCTCGGCGACCCGCTGGAGCGGCGGCACCACCTGGATCGCAGAGGCGCCGGTCCCCACGACGGCCACGGCCCGGCCGTCGACCTCGACGGCGTCGTCCCACCGCGCCGTGTGCATCACGTCGCCCTGGAACGTGTCGAGGCCGGGGATCTCGGGCAGGCGCGGCTCGGCGAGCCCGCCCGGCGCGGCCACCAGCACGTCGGCCGTGAACGGGCCCCGGCTCGTCTCGATCCGCCACCGCGCCGCGTCGTCGTCCCACGTCGCGTCGCGGACGTCGTGGCCGAAGCGGATGTGGGGAAGGACGCCGAACCGCTCGGCGACGTCCTCGAGGTAGGCCCGGATCTCGGCCTGAGGCGAGAACCGCCGGCTCCAGTCCGGGTTCGGCGCGAACGAGAAGGCGTAGAGGTGCGACTCGACGTCGCACGCCGCGCCCGGATACGTGTTGTCCCGCCACACCCCGCCGACGGCGTCCGCCCGCTCGAACAGGACCACGTCCTCGACGCCCTCCTGCATCAGCCGGACGGCCGCGCCGATCCCCCCGAACCCGGTCCCGACGATGGCGACGTGGAAATGGGGGACGGACGGCATGGACGGACGGCGGGTGGGGCGCCGATGATACTGAACCCGAGTTGTGTCGGAACCGGAAGAGGCGGTGGGACCGGAGACGGAAGACCGGGGACCGGCTCTCCTGACGGGTCCCAGGCGGTCCTCCGTCCCCCGTCCTCGGTCCCGACGAACGCGAGGACCGGAGGCACAGCTTGGGTTACTGAGGCCCCGGGCGGTCAGCCGCCCGAGCGTAGCCGCTCGGCGAGGTCGGCGTGGCCGTGGGCGGCGGCGAGGTCGGCCGGCGTCATCCCGCGAGCGTCGCGGAGCGACGGGTCGGCACCGGCCGCTAGCAGGACATCGGCCAACTCGGGCTGGCGGAACAGGGCCGCGAAGTGGAGGGCCGTCGCGCCGGCGGGGTTCTGGGCGTTCGGGTCGGCCCCGGCGTCCACGAGCTGGCGGGCGCGGTCGAGGTGGCCTTTGAAGGCCATCCCCATCAGCGGCGTGTTGCCGCTGGCGTCGGGCGCGTCGGGGTCGGCGCCGCGCGCGAGCAGGAGGGCCGTCGTCGGGTGCTGGTCGTTGTAGGCCGCGATCATCAGCAACGTGTGGCCCCTGGCGTCGCGGAGGTCGGGGTCGAGGCCGGCGTCGAGGAAGACGGCCAGCACCTCGGCGTCGCCGCGCCGGGCGATCTCGTGGTGGTCGACGTGGTTGAGGTCGATGGGGTCTGACATGGGTACGGGGTCCACGGTACCGGGTAGGTGACCTCGCCGTACCTCGCACCCGGTACCGTGTACCTCTTCCTAGTCGCGCTGGGCCTCGCCCTCGGGGACCGCGTCGCGCACGGCCATCGCCGCGTCGACCGACTGCCCGTCGCCGCCACCGCTGCGGACCTTCGACACGGCCTCGCGGACGCGCCGGCCGTAGTCTGGGTCCACCCGGTCGAACAGCGCCAGCTGGCGGTCGACGACCTCCTGGCGCTGGCACCCGCCGAGCGAGCCGGCCAGGCTCTCAACGAGGCGCCCCTTCTCGTCCTCCGACATGAGGTTGTAGAGGTCGGCGGCCTGGCTGAAGTCGTCGGGGTCGAGGCGGCTGTTGTAGCGGTCGACGGTCACGTCGCCCAAGGCCCACGCCGGCTCGGCGTAGCTCGGGTCCGGGCGCGGGGCGCCGGGGACCGAGTTCGGGTAGTAGTTCGGGTGGCCCGTCCCGTCGTCGAGCTGGCCGCCGAACTGGCCGTCGCGCATGTAGTTGCGGACGGGCACGTGCGGCCGGTTCACCTTGAGGTCGCGGTAGTTGGCCCCGATCCGGTAGAGGTGCGCGTCCTGGTAGCTCATCAGCCGCGCCTGGAGCATCTTGTCCGGGCTCGGCCCGACGCCTGGAATCATCACGTTCGGGTTGAACGCGGCCTGCTCGACCTCGTGGAAGTAGTTCTGCGGGTTCCGGTTGAGCTCCAGCTTTCCGACCTCGACGAGCGGGAAGTCCGCGTGCGGCCACACCTTGGTGAGGTCGAACGGATTCCACTCGAAGGCGTCGGCCTCGTCCTGCGTCATGAGTTGGACGTACATCGTCCACGACGGGAAGTCGCCGTTGTCGATGGCTTGCCACAGGTCGCGCTGGTGGCTCTCGCGGTCCTGCCCGATGAGCTCGGTCGCCTCCTCGTTGGTCAGGCACTCGATGCCCTGGTCCGTCTTAAAGTGGAACTTGCACCACGTCCGGACGCCGTCCTTGTTGATGAGCGAGAAGGTGTGGCTCCCGTACCCGTTCATGTGGCGGTACGTCTTGGGGATGCCGCGGTCGCCGAACAGCCACGTGACCTGGTGGAGCGACTCCGGGCACAGGCTCCAGAAGTCCCACTGCATGTCGGCGTCGCGCAAGTTCGTGTGCGGGTGCCGCTTCTGCGAGTGGATGAACATCTGGAACTTGTACGGGTCGCGCACAAAAAAGACGGGCGTGTTGTTGCCCACCAAATCCCAGTTGCCCTCGTCGGTGTAGAACTTGAGCGAGAACCCGCGCGGGTCCCGCTCGGCGTCGGCCGCGCCGCGCTCGCCGGCGACGGTCGAGAACCGGGCCACGCACTCGGTCTCCTTGCCGACCTCGCTGAAGATCGACGCTCGGGTGTACTCGGTGATGTCGCCGGTCACGGTGAACGTGCCGTAGGCGCCGGAGCCCTTGGCGTGGACGGCGCGCTCGGGCACGCGCTCGCGGTTGAACCGCTGGATCTGCTCCTGCAAGACCACGTCCTGCATCAGGACCGGCCCGCGCGGGCCGGCCGTCAGCGCGTTCTCCTGATCGGGGATCGGGGCGCCGTCGGCGGTCGTGAGGAGGGGGCCGTCTTTTTTGGTGGGCTCGGTGGCCATGGCTGAGAGGTCTGGAGTGGAGACGGAGGAACGACCGGGCCCGGCCCGGGGTCCGTCGTCCCGCCGACTTTCCGACCCCTCGGGGCGCACCCGATGCGGGGGACACGAAGGCGGGAGGGCCGTAGAGCGTGGAGCAGGAGGGATTCAGAGACGGTTTGGTAAGCGAGATCAGGTCCCCTCTCCACCCCCTGGGGGGAGAGGGCTAGGGTGAGGGGGGGCGGTCGGCTCGCAGCGCGGTAGCCGTCGAGAACCCTCGGACCCCTCACCCTGTCCCTCTCCCGGGGGGAGAGGGGACCCCGTAGCGGACGCCGAGCCTCTGCCAAACAGTTTCTCAGACACGTTCCTCCCACACTCCCCCGATCCTACCCCCGGACCGCCGAGGCGACGATGCCGGGCAGCCGCGCCGGGCTCGGGGCGACGGCGAACTCGGTCACGCGCCGGGCCGTCGTCTCGGCCGTCTGGTTGGTCACGAAGAAGATCGGCGTCGGGGCCGTGTGCGTCTCGCCGAGCAGGAGCGACCGCGGGAACGGCGCGAACGGGCCCGACACGACCGTCTTGTGGGGCCGGTCGAACAGCCAGGCGTTGTGGACCACGCCGGCCCCGCTCTGGATGTCGTCGCGGGCGTGGCCGGGGAACGCGCCCCACGTCCCCTGCGCCAGGAAGTAGCCGGCGCCGGACCACACGTTGACCCCGATGGTCCCGTAGCGGAGCCGCCCGATGATCGCCTCGAACCGGTCGCCGAGCGCGCGGCGCGTCCGCGGATGGATCAGGATGGTGGCCCCCAGCGTGCCCGCCAGCGTCTCGTTGCACCACTCGACGGCGCGCTCGAGCCAGTCCCCGGGGTCTTCGTCGGGCCCGCCGCCGGGCAGGGCCGTGACCGCGAGCGCCGGGCCGAACACCTCGCTGCGGAACGCCGGTTGGTCGGCGTCGGGCGGGACGGTCGCCAGCAGGCGCGTGCCGTCCGGGCCCAACCGCTCGGCGTCGGGGTACGCCTCGGCGAAGGTCGCCAGGCGGTCGTCGGCGCCGGGGTAGTAGGCCGGGCGGTCGTCGACGGCGTCGAGGACGCGGCGGACCTCGCCCAGGAACGAGCCGCGCTGGGCCCACGCCTCGGGCAGGACCAGCACCTGGCTCGCGATGCAGTTGAACCCGCTGTTGTGGAGCTTCTGGGAGGCCACGTGCTCGGCCTGGAACGCGAGGTCCGGCTCGGACCAGTCGCCCGGCACCACCAGGCACGGGCTGACGCCGCCGAGCTCGCTCGTCACCGGCGTGTCGATCCGGGGCTCGTCGGCCGCCTTCCGCCGCGCGCCCTCGTCGCCGGTCCCGTAGACGATGGCGTCGTGCGTCGCCGCGCTCCCCGTCATGTGGATGGCGTCGACCGCGTCGTGCGTCGTGAGATACTGGCCGACCTCGGCGCCACCGGCCGCGAACCGGACGTAGCCGGCCTCGACGAACGCCTCGAAGATGGTCTCCAAGAGCGGCTGGAGGTAGGCGTTCACCGGGTTCATCTTGAGCATCACCACCTGGCCCTCGGCGTACAGCTTGTAGAGGACGTCGAGCGGCGGGATCGACGAGATGTTGCCGGCCCCGAGCACGAGCGCGACCGCGCCCTCGGGGTCGGCCTCGTCGTAGAACGTGGCCATCGTGCTAGGCAGCGACTCAGGCGTCACGCCCGGCTCCATCCAGACCTCGGCCTCGATGCCGCTGAGCAGGACGCGGTCGTACAGCCCGTCCGGCACCACGCGGACGACCGTCTGCCCGTCCGGCCGCTGGCGGACGCGGCCGTCGAGCGCGCGGTCCAGCGTCCCGGCTTGGACGTGGCGCAGCGTCTCGGCGAGGGGCCCGACGTAGCTCGCGAGCGCCCACGGGCCCGACGTCCACTCCTCGCCTCGCAGCGGCGACCCGACGGCGATCCCCTTGGCGCGCGACGCGGCCGTCACCCAGCGCCCGGCTACGTCCGCGATCCGGGGGAGGATCCCCTCCAGCATCTCGATCTTGGTGGCGAGCGGGAGCCGGGCCCACTCGGTCGCGTGCGTGGCCAGGTCGGCCAGGGCCGCGTCGATCTCGTCGGGCGTGCTGTCGGGGGGGATCGGGGGCGGCTGCATAGCGGTCGGGGAACGGGGGGCGCTCGTACGCCGCCGGGCCGTCCGGGTCCCGCGCCGCAAGGGCAGAGAGGGCTAGTACCGCGTCACAGTCCGGCTGATGGGTTCCAGATCAGCGATGGTGATTCGTGATGCGTGATCTTTCCCGACGAAGGTCACGCATCACGGATCACGCATCGAGAGCGCCCGAGGACAACCCGTCAGCCCATCCGAGACACACCGGTAGAAGGGTGGAGAGACAGGAAGGACCGAAGGGAATGGAGAGCCCCCCCGCCCCTTCCGCCCTCTCCATCCCGGCCATCCCGCGCCGCTACGCGAGCGCGTTCTCGCGCCCGGAGGCCCCGCAGAACAGGCACGCGCTCCGCGTCACGCGGACCATCTCGGCCATGAACGCGAGGTCCGGCGCCCGGCGGTCGTCGCCCCGGCGCAGGCCCATCACGTCGATGTCCGACTGGGGCGCTCGGGTGACGCACGCCTCGAACGGGCCGACCATCACGTGGGACCGGGCGGACTGGGGGATCCGGGCGAGGTCGCGGAGCTCGGCGAGGTGGCCCCACGCGGCGGCCTCGTCCTGCGCCGCGCCGACGACCGTGATGAGGTTGAGCTCGGCGTTCCAGGCGTGGGACAGCCGGAGCGCCGTCAGGATGCCCAGGTTGAGGTCCGACCGCCCCAGGTACCCCTCGATCGACAGCGCCAGCGGGCGCGGGCGGACCCACAGGTTGACCACCTTCCCCATCCCCAGCCCGGCCTCTTGGTGGAGCGCCAGCAACATCACGCCGACCTCGAGCCGATGGGCCTCCCCGACGATGGCGCCCAACTCCGGGTACCGCTCGACGCGGCGGGGGAGCGAGAGGAACAGGACGTTTGGGGCGAAGAACGCGCTCTTCAGCGCCTGCACGCCCGTCACGACGCCGGTCGCGAACCCGGCCGAGTCGATCACCGAGCTCGTGGTGAGCACGCCGTTCTTGCGCAGCGTCCGCGCCAGCGTGTCGATCCGGGGCGTGAGGTCGGAGACGGTCTCGGTCGTCGCGATGCCCAAGAGCTTGACCGAGCCCTCGGGCCGGCACACGTCGATCAAGAGCCGGAGCTCGCCCCGGACCGTGGCCGGGTCCAGGACCGGGACCAGCAGCGACGGCTTCCACGCCCGGCTCGCCGTCATGTCGAGGGCGATGACCTTGCCGGCGGCCCACTCGGCGAACGCCGCGAAGATGCCGCTCCGGACGGTCCCCGTCCGTGGCGTCACGCCGCGCCACGTGATCCAGACGTAGATCCCCACAACGACCCCGACCGACAGCAGCCCGACCGTCGGGCTCACGATGAACATGGCGAACACGCACCCGAGCGCGCCCAAGAGCGGGACCACGCGCGGCAACCGGAACGTCGGCCGGAAGCTCATGAGCCCCAGGCTCGCCTCGGCCAGCATCACCACGTTGATCACGGCGTAGGTGATGAGGAAAAACATCGTGATCATCGGCGCGATCACGTTGAGGTCGCGGATCAGGAGCGCCGCCAGCACGATCACGCCGGTCACGAGCATGGCTCGGCGCGGCTCGCCCCGGGTCGTCCGCGCGAGCCACCCGCCGCCGGGCACGAGCCGGTCCTTCCCCAACGCCTGCATGATCCGGGGCGCCCCCACCAGCGACGTCAGCGCCGACGAGAACGTGGCGCCCAGGAGCCCGGCCACCACGATCGGCCCCCACAGGGCCTTGTCGATCATGACGGTGTAGTTCGAGACCAGCTCGCCGGGGCCCGCCGCCCGGGCCACCCAGACGGCGAGGGCCACGTAGACCACGAGCGAGACGGCGATGGCCGAGAGCGTGCCCACGGGGATGCTCCGGCGGGGGTCCTTGAGCTCGCCCGACATGTTGGCCCCGGCCATGACGCCGGTCGCCGCCGGGAAGAACACGGCGAACACGAGCCAGAAGCTGGTCTCCGAGAACCCGTCCTCGGGCGAGCCCGGGTAGCGGCCCCAGAGCTGGACGTCGGCGACGGCCGTTCCGTGCAGGAAGTCGGGCGCGGCGAAGATGGACACGAGCGAGCCCACGATCACGGCCATCACCACGTACTGGATCTTGAACGCCAGGCTCGCCGAGACGTAGGCGATCCCGAACACGACCCCGAACGTGACGAGGTCGACCAGGATGGCCGGGTGCTCGGGGAAGATCCACGCCCACCCCTCGCGGAACCCGAACACGTACATCGCGACGGCCAGCGCCTGCGACAGGTACAGCGGCACCCCGACGCTCCCGCCGACCTCGTAGCCCAGCGACTTCGAGATGATCGCGTACGGCCCGCCCGCGCCCAGCCGCGTGTTCGTGGCGATGGACGAGAGCGAGAGCCCGGTGCAGAGCGTGATCCCGTTCGCCAGCGCGATGATCAAGAGCCCCCCGAAGAGGCCGGCGTTGCCCACCACCCACCCCAGCCGGAGGTACATGATGACGCCCAGGATCGTCAGCAGCGTCGGGGTGAACACGCCGGCGAACGTCCCGAACAGCTTGGGGCCGGGGGGCGGGCCGCCGTCCGCGTCGGCCGGGACGTCGGGGGCCGGGGCAGGCAGCGGGGCAGCAGGGAGAACGAGGGGCTCGGGCATCAGGAGAGCAGGTGGTGGTGGGCCGCGCGGATGACGGCCTCGTGGATCGTCCGGGCGTAGTACGGGCCGTAGCCGCTGCCCACCAGCGGGACGCTCTCGCCGGCGTAGAGCTCGCCCAAGGCGCACAGGACGTAGTACGGGAAGGCCGGCACCGCGCCCTCGTCGAACAGCTCGGCCAGAACCTCCCGCGTCGGGCGAACGAACGCGCGCCAGCCCTCGACCGGGGCGACGGCCTCAACGAACCGGGAAGCGAAGGCGGCCCGCCGCTCGGGGTCGAGCGCGCCGATGGTGGCCCGGTCGTACTGGAGGGCCGGCCCCTGTGGCCCGTTGACGTGGTCGGCCAGGGCGGCGTCGTCGGCGAACGCGACGACGCGCTCGACCTGGCCCTCGACGGCGGCCAGGACCGCCTGGCGGCCGAGGGCGTGGACCCCGCGACGGCCGGGGAGCCGGGCCAGCTCGAGGTCGTCCAAGACCAGGAGGGCCGGGGGCTGGTCGGGACCCTCGTGCTGCTCGGCCACGAGCGCGGCGAGCCGCCCAGCGACGGCGGCGGGGGCGTCGTCGCCGTGGAGGAACCCGCCCCGGGCGTAGACGGCGACCTCGCCGCGCGCTCGGGCGGCGGCCACGACCCGCTTGGCGAGCATCGTCCGCCCGCTCCGCCGGGACCCGGCGACGAGCAGCCGCGGCCGGTCGAGCGCGAGGGTGACGGCGTCGGTCGCCGGGGTCTCGACGCGCGTCCCCGCCGCTGTCGCCGAGGAGACGACGAGGGGCGGCGCCACGAACAGGGCGTCGAGTGGCACCGGCGGCGGGTGAGCGAAGGGAAAGCCGGGCTGGTCGAGCCAGGCCTCGAAGGCGGCGGGCGTGGTGGGGGCGTCGTGAGCGGTCATCGGGCGGGGACCGGGGCCCGCCAACGGCGGTGGGCCGGTCAAAACTGGACACCCCGACCTCCCCGAACATGAGCGCCCGATGAAGGTACGCGCGACGCCCCCTCGCCTCTACCTCAGCGCGTCGAGGGCCGCCGCGAACCGGGCGGCCGAGCCGGGCGCGTACGGGAAGTACAGCGACGGCTCGATCAGCTCGAGCTCCATCACCGCCAGCGACCCGGACGGCATCCGGACGGCGTCGACGCGGGCGTAGAGCAGCGGCTCCGGCCACGGCACGGCGGCCAGGGCGGCGTCGGCGAGCGCCAGCAGGTCGGGCTCGGGGGAGACGCCCCGGATCACGCCGCCGTGCTCCTCCTGCACCCGGAAGTCGCCCGGCGCCGGCGTCTTCAGGATGGCGTGGCTAACGGCGCCGCCGAACGCGAACACCGACCACTCGCCCCGGGCCACCACGTCGGGCACGAACGGCTGGACCAAGCACGGCCGGTCGGCGAGGGCAACCAGCGCCTCAGCCCACGTCGCCGGGTCCGGCCCCAGGCGGAACGTGCCGTCGGCGTTCGCGCTCACGACGGGCTTGGCGACGACCTCGGGCGTGCCCCACGCGCCGAAGGCCCCGTCGAGGTCGGCGCCGGCCAGCCCGTCGGCCCAGCGCGTGGGGACGATGGGGACGCCGGCGGCGTCGAGGTCGCGGAGATACGTCTTCCGCAAGTTCCACCGCATCACCGCCAGCGGGTTCTCGAGCCGGGCCGTCGAGGCGTCGATGGCGGCGAGCACGTCGAGGAAGGCGTCCGGGTCGTCCTGGTAGTCCCACGGCGACCGGACGACGACCACGTCAAAGGCGTCCCAGTCCGCCTCGGCCCGCCACGGCACCTCGTCGACGGTCCACCCGAGCGCCGCCAGCGGGGCGACGGCCTGGCGGTCGTAGGTCACGAAGTCGTCGAGCGTGTCCGTCGTGAGGAACGCGCAGCGTGGCATCCGGTCGGGGGGAGGGTAGGGCTGCTACGCTCTGTGCATCCGGTCAACGTGCTAACCCGAACAACAGTCATCCCCGCGCACGCGGGGATCCATAGGACGGCGCTCGCCGGGACACGGCCGCGCATGGATTCCCGCGTGCGCGGGAATGACTCCTCATTGTTTCTGAAGTCGCCAGAGAACGTAGCAGCCCTACGGGGGGAGAGGGGACCTCACGAGCGGCGTCAAGGCGTTCACCAAACCGTTCTTCACCCCTCGGACAGTAGCTTCGCGCCGTGCCCCACGTTACCCTCGACACGCCGCTCGGCCCGCTCGTGCTCGTCTCCGACGGCCAAGCGTTGACGGCGGCCACCTTCGACGGCTCTCCGCCCGCCGGCCACGAGGAGACCGACGCGGTGCTCGACGCCGCAGGAGCCCAACTCGCGGCCTACTTCGCGGGCGAGCCGGTCGCGTTCGACGTGCCGGTCCGCCTCGGGGGCACGCCGTTCCAGGCGAGCGTGTGGGCGGCGCTGCGCGCGATCCCTCACGGCGAGACAATCAGCTACGGAACGCTGGCCGCGCGCGTCGGCGACCCGAAGGCGGCTCAGGCCGTCGGCGCGGCGAATGGGCAGAACCCCGTGGCCGTCGTCGTCCCGTGCCACCGCGTCGTCGGGGCGGACGGGTCGCTGACGGGCTACGCGGGTGGCCTCGACCGGAAGCGGGCACTGCTCGACCTGGAGAGCCGCCAGCGGAGCCTGTTCTAGCGGGCCCCGCCGTCGTACGCGACCGCGTGGCCCTCGGCGACGAGCACCTGGTTCACGTGGACCGTCACGCCCTCGGCCGCCTCGACGAACACGTCGGCGAGGTAGCGGCCGTACTTGCCGGCCTTCGTGGACTCGATGAGGACGGGCGACCCGATGGGCATCAGCTCTTCGAGGCGGGCCCGAGCAGCGCGCCCGGCGGCCTTCTCGGCGGCGTCCCCACGCAGTTCGGGCGTGTCGATCCCGAACATCCGGAAGTTGACGTTCTTGAGCCACGCCGAGAAGCCGAGGTCGACGTCGGCCCGGAACGTGTCGCCGTCGTAGATCGAGGCGACGATGGCGTGGTAGCGGTACTCGGGATGCATAGCGGAGGGGGAGCGGTCTCCGCCAGGGTACGCGACACGGGCCGAACGCCATCGCTACCCCTCGGCCCAGGCGGCGGCCTCGATGGCCCGGCGCATGGCGTCGAGCCCGTTCGCGCGGTTCGGCGACAGGTGCTCGGCGAGCCCGATCTCGGCGGGCACCCACAGGTCGACCGCAGCGGCCTCCGCCGCCGGCAACCCGTCGTACACGCGGACCAGCAGCGACGCCAGCCCCCGGACGAGCTGGCTCTCGGACTCGGCGCGGACGCGGAACGTGCCGGCCTCAGCGTGGGCGTCGAGCCACACCCGCGACTGGCACCCTCTCACGAGCCGGTCGTCGGTCCGGTCGGCCTCGGGCAGTGGCTCCATCGCTTGGCCGTGCTCGATGAGCTGCTGGAAGCGGAGCATCCAGTCGTCGAGGAACGCGAACTCGTCGGCGATCTCGCGCTGGCGGCGGTCGGATTCGGTCATATCGGTACGAGGTACGGAGTACGGGGTACGTCCCGGGCGAGCACCCGTACCGCGTACCCGGTACCCCGTACCGGCTTAGCCGAACATCGTGCGGACGGTCGCCAGCCCCTCGACGAGGGCGTCGACGTCGGCCGGCGTGTTGTAGAGGGCGAACGAGGCGCGGATGGTGCCGTCGACGCCGAACCGGTCCATCACGGGCTGGGCGCAGTGCTGGCCGGTGCGGACGGCGATCCCGAGCCGGTCGAGCACGGTGCCGGCGTCGTACGGGTGGATGCCGTCGAGCACGAACGAGATCGCGCCGGCGCGCTTGCGGGGCGTCCCGACGAAGCGGAGCCCGTCGACCGCGCCGAGCCGGTCCTCGGCGTAGCCGATCAGCTCGTGCTCGCTCGCCTCGACGGCGTCCATCCCGACCTCCATCAGGTAGTCGAGCGCCGTGCCGAGCCCGATGCCGCCGGCCACGTGCGGCGTGCCGGCCTCGAACTTGGCCGGCAGCCCGGCGAACGTCGTTTTTTCGAACGTGACCCGGTCGATCATGTCGCCGCCGCCCTGGTACGGGGGCAGCCGTTCGAGCCACGCCTCGCGGCCCCACAGCGCGCCGATGCCGGTCGGGCCGAACGTCTTGTGGCCCGAGAACACGAAGAAGTCGGCGCCGAGGGCCTGCACGTCGACCGTCGTGTGCGGCGCCGCCTGTGCCCCGTCGATCAGTACGGCCGCGCCGACGGCCCGGGCCGCCGCGACGATGGGCGCGAGGTCGACGACCGTCCCGAGCGCGTTCGACGTGTGCGTGACGGCGACGACCTTCGTTCGGTCCGTGATCACCTCGTCCAGCGTCGACAGGTCGAGGTCGCCGGTGTCGAGGACGGGGATGACGCGGAGCCGCGCGCCGGTCCGCTCGGCGGCCATCTGCCACGGGACGATGTTGGCGTGGTGCTCCAGCGCCGACACCACGATCTCGTCGCCCTCCTCCAAAAACGACGCGAGCCCGTGGGCGACCAGGTTGATGGCCTCCGTCGTGCCGCGCGTGAACACGACCTCGCGGGCGTGCTCGGCGCCGAGGAACCGCTGGACGGAGCGCCGCGCGTGCTCGTACGCCTCCGTCCCCTCGGCGCTCAACACGTGGACGCCCCGGTGGACGTTGGCGTTCTCGTTGCCGTAGTACGCCGCCAGCCGGTCCAGCACGACGCGCGGCTTCTGCGTCGTCGCCGCGTTGTCGAGGTAGACGAGCGGCCGGCCGTCGTGGACGGTCCGCTGCAAGATGGGGAAGTCGGCGCGGAGAGCGGCGACGTCGAGGGCGGCGGTGGCGGGCATCGGGGCGGAGTCGGGCGGGGCGCAAGGAACGGCGGCCCCGCGACCCGTGTGCCCGGCGTGCCGGCATTCACCGAGCGCGCACGACCGTAGCCGAACGGGACGGCCGACCCGGCGTTGGCCGGCGCGCGTGGAGACGCCCGACGAACAGCGACGCCCCTCGGCCCCGAACGCGCCCGCCGAGGTCGCCCACCAGACCGGCGCCGAGCCGGCGCGGCCCGACCCGCTGGCGTCGGCCAGCTCGGGAGCCTGGAGCCGCCCGATGGAGGAGAGTGTAGGGGTGTGGGAGGGGTGTGCGTCGAGAGTCCCCCCGCGTTGCTCGCGCTCTCGTCCGCCTCGGTCCCGAGGCGCGGGGTACGCCCGGCCTCGAAACGACCGCGCCCCACACCGGAGCTCGGTGCGGGGCGCGTGGTCGGGCGGAGGCCGGTCGGTCACATCACGGCGACGATCTTCTGGCGGATCTGGGCGCGCGGCTCGTCGGTCCGCTCCTGGATCAAGGTGACCATCTGGCGCAAGCTGCCGCGGGTCTTCTTCATCCGCTGGTCGTCGAACTCGACGTCGGACCACATGGACTTGATGCGGTCTCGGAGGCGGTGCCAGTCGTGGTTCATCTTGGGGGTGGCCATGGGGGAATGCGCTCTCCAGCGCCGTGGTGATGTGCCTGGTCTCTCTTACTATAACATGATGTCGGCAAACCTGTTGCCATTCTGTAGCCTCGGCCCTTTGATCGCTTTCGGTTTGGCGGAGGAAGGGCCTTTCTCGCTTCGCGTTTTGGAAGTAAGAGCTTCCTGACACCGTCGGTTCTCGCGCCCTCTTCGCCCGCCTCGCGGAGCCCTGGCGAAGGGCACGGGTAGCTTTCCGCTCGGACCCCGCATCCCCATGCAGATCACGCTCCCCGACGGCTCCGCCCGCACCCTCGACGACGGCGCGACCGGCCGCGACCTCGCCGAGTCCATCTCCGCCGGCCTGGCCCGCGCCGCGCTCGCCGTCGAGGTGGATGGCGAGGTCCGCGACCTCGACCGGCCCCTCCCCGACGGCGCGACGGTCTCGATCCTGACGTGGGACGCGGAAGGCGGCAAGCAGGCGTTCTGGCACTCGTCGGCGCACCTGCTGGCGGAGGCGCTGGAGGCGTTGTACCCCGGCGTCAAGCTGGGCATCGGGCCGGCCATCGAGACCGGGTTCTACTACGACGTCGACCTGTCCGAGACCGACCACCCGGTCCTGTCGTCCGACGACTTCCCGGCCATCGAGAAGAAGATGACGGAGCTGGCGCGGGCCGACAGCCGGTTCGAGCGCCGCGAGGTCTCGAAGGCGGAGGCCGTCGGCCACTTCGAGGCGAAGGGCGACCCGTACAAGCTGGAGCTGCTGGAGGGCCTGGACGACGGCGAGATCACGTTTTACCAGCAGGGCGGCTTCGTCGACCTGTGCCGCGGGCCGCACATCACGTCCACCAAGCCGATCAAGGCCGTCAAGGTGATGTCGCTGGCCGGCGCCTACTGGCGCGGCGATGAGAGCCGCCCGCAGCTCACGCGGATCTACGGCGTCAGCTTCCCCAAGGCGTCGATGCTGACGGAGTACCTGGAGCGGCTGGAGCTGGCGAAGCAGCGGGACCACCGTAAGCTGGGCCGGGAGCTCGAGCTGTTCATGTTCTCCGACAAGGTCGGGCCGGGCTTGCCGATCTGGCTCCCCAAGGGCGCCCGCTTGCGTGAGACCCTCGTTGACTTCCTCAAGGAGGAGCAGGTCGCGCGCGGCTACGAGCCCGTCGTCACGCCGCACATCGGCCGGCTCGACCTGTTCCGGACTTCCGGTCACTACCCGTACTACTCGGACAGCCAGTTCCCCCCGATGATCGAGGGGCAGAAGGGGCCGGCGATCCCGGAGGGCGAGCACCCCGAGGCGCGGAGCCACGACCCCGGCAGCGGCCCGACCACGGACGACGAGCAGGGCTACCTGCTCAAGCCGATGAACTGCCCGCACCACACCCAGATCTACGCCCACAAGCCGAGGAGCTACCGCGACCTCCCGGTCCGGCTGGCCGAGTTCGGGACGGTCTACCGCTACGAGCAGTCGGGCGAGCTCGGCGGGCTGACGCGCGTCCGCGGCTTTACCCAGGACGACGCCCACGTGTTCTGCCGGCCGGACCAGGTCAAGGACGAGTTCAAGGCGGCCATCGACCTGACGATGACGGTGCTGAAGGCCCTCGACTTCCGGGAGTTCACGGCCCAGGTCTCGCTCCGCGACCCGGCCAACACCGAGAAGTACATCGGCGACGCGGCCGACTGGGACGCGGCCGAGGAGGCCATCCGCCAAGCCGCCGCCGAGATGGGGTTGGAGACGGTCGAGGAGGAGGGCGAGGCCGCGTTCTACGGCCCCAAGCTCGACTTCATGGTCAAGGACGCGCTCGGCCGGAGCTGGCAGCTCGGGACGGTCCAGCTCGACTACAACCTGCCCGAGCGGTTCGACCTCGAATACATCGACGAGACCGACGACCGCGTCCGCCCGGTCATGATCCACCGGGCGCCGTTCGGGTCGCTCGAGCGGTTTATCGGGGTGATGCTGGAGCACACGGGCGGCAACTTGCCGCTGTGGCTGGCGCCGGTCCAGGTCCAGATCCTGCCCATCACGGACGCCCAGAACGAGGTGGCCGAGGCGACGGCCGACGCGCTCCGCCAGGACGGCCTGCGCGCGGTGGTGGACACGCGGTCGGAGAAGGTCGGGCGGAAGATCCGCGACGCCGAGGTCGAGAAGGTGCCGGTGATGCTGATCGTCGGCCAAAAGGAGGCCGAGGCGGGGACGGTGTCCGTCCGCCGCCACGGGTTGGGCGACGACTCCGACCAGGGCGCGCAGACGGTCGACGCCCTCCGCCGGTCCCTCGCCGACGAGATCGCGCGGGGGCTCGGCCGGGCGTAGCCCCGTCGCCCGCTACGGCCGGGCGAACAGGTCGGCGGCCTCGACCTCGAAGCCGGCCAGCGCCGTCGACGCGACCGGGCCGGCCTCGTAGACGTAGGCCGTCCGCGCCAAGCCTGTCCGGCCGGGGTGCTCGCGCGTGAGCACCATCACCGTCTGCTCGCCGGGGTCGATCACCCACAACTCCTCGACCTCGGCCTCCTCGTAGGCCGTCCGCTTGACCGACACGTCGAGGTACGCCGTCGAGGGCGACAGCACTTCGGCGACGAGCGTCGGCGCGCCCTCGATGCCTCGCTCGCTGATCCGGTCGCGGCGGTCGGACGAGAGGTAGAGCACGTCGGGCTGGACGGCCCGCTCGGGCGCGAGGTACACGTCGAACGGCGCCACGCCGGCGTACCCGCTGTGCTCGCTGGCGTACTCGCGGAGCGCGCGGTACAGGTTTTGGACGACGTCCTGGTGGCGCGGGCGCGGGGCAGGAGACGTGTAGATCTGGCCGTCGAGGTACTGGGCGGGCGTCCCCTCGGGCAGGGCGAGGAACGTCTCGAACGAGGCCGGCTCGCTCGTCATCTCGTCGACGCGGATCGGATCGGCAGGCGGGGCGGAGAGCATGGGGAGGCAGGGCGGGGACCTGAAAGTAGAACGCCCGGCGTCGGGCGTAGGACTCCGCGCCACCTCCGCGCCGAGGCGGGCACCCGGCCGCCGGGCCGTCGTTGCTCGTGGATGACCCGACTCCTGCTCCTCGCCGCCGCGCTCGCCCTCAGCGGCTGTGGTCTCGCCAAGTCCGTCGCCGTCGACGCGCTGGGGTACAACGAGGCCGAGCTCCCCGACGCCAACGTCCGCGCCGACCTCGCGTACCTGCCGAGCGGTGACCCGAAGCACCGCCTCAACCTGTTCCTCCCCCTCCCCGACTCCGTCCGGAGCGAGCGGTGGCCGGTCGTCCTGTTCGTCCACGGCGGCGGGTGGACCGAGGGCGACCGGGACTTCACGTTCGGCGGCGAGGACCTGTACGGCAACGTCGGGCGGTTCTTCGCGGGGCACGGGATCGGGACGGCCGTCATCAGCTACCGCCTGCTTCCGGCGGTCGACTGGCAGGCTCAGGTGGCCGATGTCGCGGCGGCGTTGGCGTTCGTGCAGGACACCGTGGCCACGCTCGGCGGCGACCCGGCGTCGGTCGTGCTGATGGGCCACTCGGCGGGCGCCCAGCTCGCAGCCCACGTTGTCTTCGACCCCGACGTGCGGGAGGCCGCCGGAGCCGCGCCCGCGTGCGGGTTGGTCAGTGTGAGCGGCGCCGCGCTCGACCTGATCGACCCGGCCACGTGGGCGACGGGGACCGAGTTCGACTACTACTCGGTCCGCTTCTCGCCCGAGCGCGAGCGGATCGCCGAGCCGCCGGCCGAGCCGTTCGACTGGCAGGTCGAGGCGTCGCCCGTGAGCTACGCCACCCCGGACGACCCGCCTGTCCTCATCGTCTACTCGCCCGGCGAGTCGGCCCTGTTCCGGACGCAGGCGGAGGCGCTGGCCCGGGCGCTGGCGGCGGCCGGCGTCCCGCACGAGACGGCGACGATGCCGGCGCTCAACCACGAGGCCGGCGTGTTCAACCTGAGCCACCCCGACCGCGTCGTCGGGCCCGAGACGCTCCGGTTCGTCCGCGGGCTCGACTGCTAGACGACCTGCGTCCCATCGGCGACCGGCCGGTCCGGGCGGAGCACGGCGGCGCCGTCGCTGGGGCTGACGGCGGCCAGCACGACGGCCTCGGGCCCGCTGGCGACCACGACGACCTGGGTCCCGAGCAGGTCGGCCGGCCCGTAGTTCTCGGTGATGTGGGAGACCGCCCGGCGCCGGACGCCGCCCACGTCGATCACGAGGTGGAGCGCGTCGCGCTCGGCGACGGCCTCGACGACGGTCCCGACCCGGAGGTCGACGGCGGTAAAGTCCATGACGGCAGCGGTGGTGACGGCCGCAAGCTAGACCGGCCACCAGGCCGAACGCGCGCAGCGGGGCGGACGCAGCCCCTATCGGGGACTCCACGAACCGCGTTCTCGGCCCATTTTTCGAGGGATGCGCCCGAACCCATCAGACCGGACGGCGTATCTCACACTCCCCCGCGCCGCCTCGGCGCCGTCTCCTCCACAACCCGAAGAGGTCCACCATAGCCCGACGCAGATCCCGCCGGCCCGAGCCCAAGCGCCGCGAGCCCGACGCCAACATCAACGAGAACATCCGCGCCGCCCAGGTCCGCGTCGTCATCGACGGCGAGGGGCAGAAGGGCGTGATGCCGACCGAGAAGGCCATCGACCTGGCCCGCAGCATGGGCCTCGACCTGGTCGAGATCTCGGCTACGTCCGACCCGCCCGTGACCAAGATCATGGACTTCGGGAAGTACCGGTACGAGCAGCAGAAGAAGGCGAAGGAGCAGCGGAAAAAGCAGGCCCACCAGGGCGAGCTCAAGGAGGTCCGCTTCCGCCCGCGCACCGACGACCACGACTACGACTTCAAGTTGAAGCACGCCCGCGAGTTCCTCGAGAAGGGGAACAAGGTCAAGGCGTGGGTCCAGTTCCGAGGCCGCGACATCATCTACAAGGACCAGGGCTTGGACATGCTGGAGCGGTTTACGGAGGACTTGGCCGACATCGCCAAGGTGGACCAGGCGCCCACGATGGAGGGCCGCCGCATGACGACGATGCTGACGCCGGACAAGAACAAGTAGGGCCGGCGCACGCGCCCGAACACTCTGCGAAGACCCCGGACGCCGGTTGGCCCGGCCGCTGGCCGCCTCTAGCTTCCACGCCTCCCGCCCGCCGCGTGCTTGCGGCGGGCGGTCTTGTCTGGCCCCCCTCGAACGCCCAGAGACCGATGCCGAAGATGAAGTCCAACAGCGGCGCCAAGAAGCGCTTCTCGCTGACCGGAACGGGTCGCGTCAAGCGCAAGAAGGCGTTCGCCAGTCACATCCTGACCAAGAAGTCGCCCAAGCGGAAGCGCAACCTCCGCGAGGCGACCCTGGTCGACAAGGCCGACGAGAAGCGCATGAAGGTGCTCATCGTCAAGTAGCGACGGGCCGGCCCTGATCGGCCCCACGCCCCCTCCCTCACCCTCACCACGGAACCAAGATGCCCCGAGCACGAAATCTCGTGGCCTCCCGTCGCCGTCGCCGCAAGCTCCTGAAGCTGGCGAAAGGCTACTGGGGACGCCGTGGCAACGTTCACACCGTTGCCAAGATGAGCGTTGAGAAGGGCCTTCAGTACGCCTACCGGGACCGCCGCGCACGCAAGCGGCAGTTCCGGCGCCTCTGGATCGCCCGGATCAACGCCGCCGCCCGTCAGAACGGGACCACCTACTCGCGTCTGATCGCCGGCCTCAACAAGGCCGAGATCCCGCTGAACCGGAAGGTCCTCGCCGACCTCGCGGTCCACGACAAGGCCGCGTTTACGGCCGTGGTCGAGCAGGCCGCGGCCTAGCCGCCTCGCCCGCTCGACCCCGCGACTCCCGCTCGGCCCCGGCCCGGCGGGAGTTTTTTCTGATACGTGATTCGTGCTGCGTGAGGGTGCCCGCCGGCACGTCCCGCGCTCGTTGGGAGTCACGCCATCACGCATCCGGATATGTCCGACACGTCCCTCGACGACCAGATCGCCGCCGTCCAGGCCGAGATCGACACGCTGCCGCTCACCGACGCTGACCAGGCCGAAGCCTTCCGGGTCCGGTTCCTCGGGCGCAAGGCGGGCGCGATCACGGACCTGTTCACCCAGATCGGGACCGTCGCCCCGGAGGACCGCCGGGCGGCGGGCCAGCGGCTCAACGCGCTCAAGCAGGCCGCCCAGGACCGCCTCGACGCCGCGCTCGCGGGCTTGGCGATGGACACCGAGGCCGGCGCGACGGACCTCGACCTGACGTTGCCGGGCCGCGTCCCGGCCCCGGTCGAGCGCGGGAGCCTGCACGTCCTGACCCAGACGCTGGCCGACATCCAGGCCATCTTCCAGTCGTTCGGGTTCGCCGTCGCCCGGGGCCCCGAGATCGAAGACGACTGGCACAACTTCAGCGCGCTCAACTTCCCGCCCGACCACCCGGCGCGGGACATGCAGGACACGTTCTTCCTGGAGCCCCCGCCGCCCGACGGCCGCGGCGTCCTCCTCCGCACGCACACGTCGCCGGTCCAGGTGCGGGTCATGGAGCGCCAGGCCCCGCCGGTCCGCGTGATCGCGCCGGGCCGCGTGTTCCGCAACGAGGCCATCTCGTACAAGAGCTACTGCCTGTTCCACCAAGTCGAGGGGCTGGTCGTGGACGAGGGGGTGAGCTTCGCCGACCTCAAGGCGATGCTGACGGCGTTCGCCCGGGCCTTCTTCGGCGCCAGCGACGGGCCGGCGCGCCAAGCGCGGATGCGGTTCCGGCCCAGCTTCTTCCCCTTCACCGAGCCCTCGGCCGAGGTCGACGTCTGGTGGGCCGACGACGCCCTGCCCGGCGGCGGCCGGTGGATGGAGATCCTGGGCTCCGGCATGGTCGACCCCAACGTGCTCGCCAACGTCGGCGTGGACCCGGAGCGCTACACGGGCTACGCCTTCGGGATGGGCGTCGAGCGGCTCGCCATGCTCCGCCACGGCATCGACGACATCCGGCTGCTGTACGAGAACGACGTCCGCTTCCTGCGTCAATTCTAGGGTACACGGTACGGGGTACACGGTACGTGCGCCCCGGCCTCCCGTACCCAGTACCCCGTACCCATGTACCTGTCGAACAACTGGCTCTCCGACCTCGTCGCGCATGGCCTCGACGCCGACGCGCTCGCGGAGCTGCTGACCATGTCCGGCCTCGAAGTCGAGGAGGTCGCGACGAGCGGGCCGTCGCTCGACGGCGTCGTCGTGGGCGCGGTCGTGGACGTCCGGCCGCACCCCAACGCCGACCGGCTCCGCGTGTGTGACGTCGACCTCGGCGACGGCGAGCCGGTCCAGATCGTGTGCGGCGCGCCGAACGTGGCCGCCGGTCAGAAGGTGCCGGTGGCGACCGTCGGCACGGAACTGATGCTGCCAGCGAAGGACGGCTCACGGGCGCCGGTGACGATCAAGAAGGGGAAGATCCGGGGCGAGGTCTCGAACGGGATGATCTGCGCCGAGGACGAGCTCGGGCTCGGCGACGCCCACGACGGCATCTTGGTTTTGAACGCCGACGCCGAGGTCGGCCAGCCGTTCGAGCGCTACCTCGCCGAGCGCGACGCGCTCCCCGGCGACGCCGTCCTCGACATCGCCATCACCCCGAACCGGCCCGACGCCACCAGCCACCTCGGCGTGGCTCGGGACGTGGCCGCGCTCACCGGGGCCGAGCTGCGCCGGCCCGAGGTGGACGTGCCCCCGGTCGGCGGCGACGTAGAGGAGATGGTGTC
Source organism: Rubrivirga sp. (assembly GCF_965213695.1). GTDB lineage: Bacteria > Bacteroidota > Rhodothermia > Rhodothermales > Rubricoccaceae > Rubrivirga. Next base: position 4,281,933 of record NZ_OZ243912.1, read on the forward strand.
GGTGACCATCGAGGTGCCTGAGGACTGCCCCCGCTTCGTCGGGATGGTGGTCCGCGACGTGACCGTCGGGCCGTCGCCGGAGTGGATGCAGGAGCGGCTCCGCGCCGTCGGCCTGCGGCCGATCTCGAACGTGGTCGACGTGACCAACTGGGTGATGATGGAGCTCGGCCAGCCGCTCCACGCCTACGACCTCGACCGGCTCGGGCCCGAGGTCGTCGTCCGCGCGGCGGCCGAGGGCGAGACCGTCACGACGCTGGACGGCGTCGAGCGCACGTTGCCGGCCGGCACCGTCGTCGTGGCGACGCCGTCCCAAGCCGTCGGCATCGCGGGCGTGATGGGCGGCGCGAGCACCGAGGTCACCGACGCGACGACGACGGTCTTCCTCGAGGGGGCGTACTGGAACCCGGCCGCCATCCGCCGCGCGGCCAAGGTGTTGGGGATGCAGACCGACGCGAGCTACCGCTTCGAGCGCGGCGCCGACCCGACCGCTCAGCCGCTCGCGGTCGCCCGCGCGGCGGCGCTCGTCGCCGAGACCGGCGGCGGCGAGATCGTCGACGGTCGCATCGACGAGAACCCGGTCCCGTACCGGCCCCGCACCGTCACCGTCCGCCCGTCCCGGATCGCCCACGTGCTGGGGATGGACGTGCCCGAGGCCGACGTCCGCCGGCTGCTCACGGCCATCGGGTTCGGGGTGGCCGAGGCCCGCTCCGGCGGGCTCGACGCCTTCGCCGACGCCGTGATGCGCGAGGAGGGCGTCGACGCCGCGCTCGCCGAGGCAGCCGGGGGCGGCCTGGAGGTCACCGTCCCCCCGTTCCGGCCCGACGTCGAGCGCGAGATCGACGTGATCGAGGAGGTCGCCCGGCTCTGGGGCTACGACCGGCTCCCGGCGCCGGCCGCGACGCCGGTCCCGCTCGTGCCGGCCGGCGACACGCCCGACGCCCGCCTGCTCGACCGGACGCGCCGGCGGCTCGCGGCCCTTGGCTTCCGCGAGCTCGCCACCAACTCGCTCCTACCGACGGCCACCGCCGAGACCTTCGCCGACGCCGCGTGGACGGGGATGGACGGGCCGCCGGTCGAGACGCTCAACCCGATCTCCCAAGAGATGGCCGCGCTCCGGCCGTCGCTCCTGCCCGGCCTGCTCGCCGTCGCCAGCTACAACCAGGCGCGCGGCGCCGGGCCGCTCCGTCTGTTCGAGGCCGGCCACGTCATGCGCCGCTCGGCCGACGCCAGCGACACGGTCGAGGGCTACCACGAGCACACGTCTCTCGCCGTCGGGATGAGCGGCGAGACGCCGTCGACTTGGAACGCGCCCGCCCGGCCCGTCGACGTCTACGACCTCAAGGGCGTCGTGATGGACCTCCTGGCCGACCTCGGGATCGACGAGGTCGAGGAGACGCCGCACCCGGCGCCCGACGCGCTGACGGCCTACGCGCTCGACCTGTCCGTCGGCGACGTCCGCCTGGGCCGCCTGGGCCGCGTCGCCGACGCTGTGGCCGACGCGGCCGACCTCACGTCCGAGCTGTTCGTGGCCGAGCTCGACTGGGACGCCCTCGCCCGGCTCGCGACGCGGGACCAGCCGCCGGCCTACCGGCCGATCTCGCGGTTCCCGACCGTCGACCGCGACCTGGCGCTCGTCGTCCCCGAGGCCCAGCCCGCGGCGCCGCTGCTCCGCACGATCCGCCAAGCCGGCCGGCCGCTGCTCCAGGACGCCCGCGTGTTCGACGTGTACCGCGGCGAGGGCGTGCCGGAGGGCTCGAAGAGCCTGGCCATCGCCCTGCGCTTCGGGGCCGACAAGACGCTGCGCGACCAAGAGGTCGACGGCCGCGTCCGCCGGATCGTGAAGGCGCTGGAGGCCCAGCACCAGGCGACGCTCCGGTCGTAGCGCCGAGGCGACCGCTCTCCCACCGGCCGACCGCACCTTTGGATGCGGCTCTGGAAGGGGGGTCTGGAGACGCGACCCACGGCACCTGGAGCGCCCCGACGCCGGGCGCATCCGTCGGCCGCACAGCTCTAGGCACGGACCGGGGGAAGGCCGGCAACCGTTCGTGTTTATCTTGACGTGTCACCGCCTCCCCCCATGGAGCCCACCGCCCCGTCCGAGGCCGACCCGGTCCGCCCGGAGTCCCGGCCCGAGTGGCGGTCGCTGAGTCACCTCCGCGACCGTGTGGAGGCCGCTGTCCGGGAGATCGAGCGGCTCCGGTCGGAGAACGCGGCGCTCGCCAAGCGGCTGCTGGAGCTCCAGGAGGGCCAGGCCTCGGCCCCGTCGTTCTCGTTCGGCGAGGGCGAGGACCCGGCCGTGCTTCGGGCCCGCGTCCAGGGGTTCATCGCGCTCGTCGACGACCTGCTCCAGGCCGGCGAGCAGGGCGACGGCAGCGCCTCCACGCCCCCGTCGCCATGAGCACGGCCGTCCCCGTCTCGGTCCGCGTCCGGATCCTCGACCGCGACTACCCGCTCCGGGTGGCCCCCGGCGACGAGGACTACACGGTCCACCTCGCAGCCCGCGTCGACGAGCGGCTCCGGCGGCTCCGCCAGCAGCTCCCGTCCCAGCCCGACATGACGCACGCCGTCCTGGTCGCGCTCGAGCTGGCCGAGGAGCTCTACGCCGCCCGCGCCGAGACGGACCGCCTGCGGGCCCGGCTCGAGATCGAGTCCGCCGCGCTCGTCGACCGGATCGAGTCCGTGTTGGGGAGCGGCGACGGCGCCTCGACCGACGCGGGACCGGACGGCGGCTGATCCCGAGGCCGACGGAGGACCGGGGACGGAAGACCGCTTGGTGGACCTATCCCCGGCCCTCGGTCCCGTGACGTCGAGGCCCGTGCCTCGCCACGTGCAGGGCTGCTACGTTCTGTCGATAGCGATCAAATCACAGTCGTCATTGGCTGGCGCCGTCGCTTCGCGGTCCCGCGCACGCGGGAATCCATGCGGCTCTCGTGTCCGGCGAGCGGCGCCGTATGGGTCCCCACCTTCGCGGGGATGACTGTCGTTTTGTGTAGGGATACGACTCGCGCCTGAGAACGTAGCAGCCCTACTCGCCACGTGGGTTCGGCATCAGACCGAGATGCTCTTCTTCCTGCACGGCCGGAGCGGGGAATTCGCGGTCTCTCTCGGAACGCCGCGCCGGGCCGCGCGATATTGGGGACGCGCGGCTCGGGCTCGCCCGGACCGCGCTCACCGGCTTGCAGCCACCGCATGGGAACCTGAACAGCGTTTACCGCGGGGGCTCTGTTTAGGACCTGACCATCAGGCCGCATCCCGCTTGCGGGACCCTGGGGCACCGCCCCGGGCCGCGGAAGGCGAGAGGGTCCAAGGGGCTCCCACATTGTCAGACGAGCAAGGTTCTCGTCAAGAGCTGCAGGCTGGTGCCCTTGTTCGACCCGGGCCGCCGGCGGAACTCCGCCCTGCGCCGGCCGGGTCCGCGCGCGAGCGCCTCGGAGATGGCTCCGGGGCGCTCGTCGCGCACCGTTCCGCCCCGCCCCCGCCCCGATGGACCTGCTCTCGCTCGCCCTCGCCGCCCTCGGTGTCGCCCTGGCGCTGGCCGTCGGGTTCGTCGGCGGGCGCGTTGGGCGGGGCGAGGCCGCCGCCGTCCGGTTCCGAGACGCGGCCCGCCAGGCCGAGGACGTCGCCGCACGCGCCGAAGCCGACGCCGCGCGCTTCCAGGAGCGCGCCGACGTGGCTCAGGCCGAGCTGGCCGCCGCTCGCGACGAGGTCCGCCGGCGCCGGGCCCGCCTGGAGCAGCGCGTGGCCGAGGTCAAAGAGCGTCACCAAAAGGCGCGCGAGAAGATCGACGCGGCCCGGCTCCGCATCGACAAGAAGACGAAGCGGCTGGCGGCGCGGGAGTCCGCCCTCGACGGGGCCGCCGACGCGCTCGACGCGCTGACCGCGGCGGCCGAGCGCCGCCGGACCGAGGCCGACGCGCTCCGGGAGCAGGTCCAGGGACTCGCCGCGACCGTCGGCCGACGCCAGCAGGAGCTCGCCGAGCGCGAGCGCGAGGTGGACGCCCTCCAGGCCCGGCTGGAGGAGGGGACCGCCCGGCTCGACCGCTTGGTCGAGGAGCACCTCGGCAAGCTCGAACGCGCCGCCGACCTCTCGCGCGACCAGGCCCGCGACCGGCTCGTCGCCGAGCTCACGCGCGAGGCCAAGCTCGAGGCCGCCGGCGCCGTCAAGGACGCCCGCGACGAGGCCCGGCGGACGGCCCAGCGCGAGGCGACCAAGGTCGTACTCAAGGCCATCCAGCGGCTGGCGGCCACGGCCACCATCGAGCACACCGTCTCGGCGGTCCCGCTCAAGAGCGAGGACATGAAGGGCCGCGTGATCGGGCGCGAGGGCCGCAACATCCGGGCGTTCGAGGCCGCGACGGGCGTCGAGGTCATCGTCGACGACACGCCGGACGCCGTGCTCGTGTCGGGCTTCGACCCGGTCCGCCGCGAGGTGGCCCGGCTGGCGCTCGTCCGCCTGCTCGACGACGGGCGGATCCACCCGGCCCGGATCGAGGAGGTCGTCGAGGCCGTCCGCCAAGAGATCGACGCCGAGATCGTCGAGGCCGGCGAGCAGACGGCGCTCGAGCTCCAGATCCACGGGCTCCACCCCGAGTTGGTCCGCCTGGTCGGGCGGATGAAGTACCGGGCGAGCTACGGCCAGAACTTGCTCCAGCACTCGGTCGAGACGGCCAAGCTGGCGGGCCTGATGGCGGCCGAGCTCGGTCTCGACGCCCGCAAGGCGCGGCGCGCCGGCCTGCTCCACGACGTCGGGAAGGTGATCGAGGGCGACCTCGAGCAGCCCCACGCCATCGCCGGCATGGAGCTGGCGCGGCGCTACAAGGAGCACCCCGACGTGGCGAATGCCGTCGGGGCCCACCACGACGAGGTCCCGATGGCGACGCCCATCGCGCCACTTGTCCAGGCCGCCGACGCGGCGTCGGGGGCGCGGCCCGGCGCTCGGCGCGAGGCGCTCGAACGCTACGTCCAGCGGCTCAAGGGCCTCGAAGGGATCGCGGCCGACTTCGAGGGGGTCGTCCAGGCCTACGCCATCCAGGCCGGCCGCGAGATCCGCGTCGTCGTCGACACGGCCCTCGTGTCGGACGCCGTCGCGGAGTCGCTCGCGCTCGACATCTCGCGGCGGATCGAGCGCGAGATGGAGTACCCGGGCCAGATCAAGGTGACCGTCATCCGCGAGGTCCGCGCCGTCGCCGTCGCGCGCTGATCCGCGTCAGTACAGGCCGCCGCCCTCGTTGAGCGCGAGCCGGACGAAGAGCCGCGGCGGGCGACCTTCCAGTCGATGACGATGACGGAATCGAGCAGCACTAGCGGTTCCGCGCTGGGCGGTCGTCCCACTCGGCGCGCATCCGGAGCTGGTAGTCGAGACCGTCCCCGCCCTCCCAATGGGCGCCGGCGGCGGCGGCCAGCGCGCGCAGCTCGTCCGCCTGTCCCTCGGATGGCTTGCGTGCCGTCCGAACCTGCTCGTTCAGCCACTCCCGCAACTGCACTCGCTCCTGCTCCGGCAGATCCGCGATGGCCTGTTCGATCTCTTGGGTACTCATGACCCCCACTGGCTGGTGCTGTTCAGTCTAGCCCGGTTCGTGACCTCCTGCAATCGGGTCGGGATTTGTGGGCTCTGGCTTGCGAAGCGAACGGAACCCTACCCCCCGCTGACGGGCGTGATGAGGGCCACCTCGTCGCCGTCGGCGAGCGCCGTCCCGTCCGGCACGTACTGGCGGTTGACGGCGAGCCGGACGACCGGGCGGTGCCGGGCCACCGACGGGTGCGCCTCGGCGAGCCGGTCGAGCAGGTCGGAACCGGTCGCCCCGTCGGGGACCTCGGCCGTCACCGTGCTGGCCCCGACCTCGCGGCGGAGCACGTCGAACAGCAGGACGCGGAGGACGGGCACGTCGGGCGGGAGGGCAGAAAGCGGAGCTACCGCCGGATCAGCACGACCGACTGGCGGACGCTCTCGGAGGCCCCGCCGGCCGTCCGCGCGGTGAGCCGGACCAGGAACACGCCGCTCGCGGCGTCGGCGGACCACGTCGTCCGGTGGCCGCCGGCGCTCGCGGGCCCGTCGGCGAGGGTGGTGATGAGACGGCCGCGGGCGTCGAACACCTCGATCCGGACGTCGGCCGCGGCGCCGAGCTGGTACGCCAGCGTGATCGGCCCGGCGGACGGGTTGGGGTAGGTCTGGAGCGCGAGCCCGCCGCGCGGGGCCTCCAGCACGGCCGTGCCCAGCCGGCCCTCGAACTCGAACACGTCGCCGGCCCCGAGCGAGCGGACGGGGACCAGACGGAACACGTCGCCGGGCTCGGGCAAGACGGTCGCGTCGGTGGCCGAGAACTCGAGCTTCCACGCGAGCGCTGGCTCGCCGTCGGCGTCGGGCTCGACGATGTACAGGACGTCGCCGTCGCCGGGGAGCCCGTCGTCGTTGGCGTCCGCGAACACGACGTCGCGCGGCTGGCCGTCGTCGCCGGTGACGGTAAAGCGGAGGTCGGTGACCGGGATGTTGTGGAGCCGGATCGACTGGCCGACCACGTCGTCGGTGACCGTAACCTCGTAGTCGGTCTCGGTCGCCAGGAGATCGACGGTCAAGATCGCGATGCGGACGCTCCCGCCCGAGACGGTCACGCCCAGGTCGGTGTCGCCCTCGACCCAGCCCGTCGCGTCGAGGTCGGCGCGGCCCTCGGCGAGGTCTTCGACCACGAGCGTGAGCCCGTCGAACACCGGGCTCTCCTGGACACCGTCCGACAGGGGGACGCCAGAGAGGACGACGGCGCCGTCGTCGAGGTCGGTGACGGCGTACGTCTTGGCCTCGCCCGTGGCGTCGACCGTGATCCGGTAGCGGTGGCCCGTCAGCGCGTCCTCGTCGACGACGCGGAGCTCGACGGAGCCCTCGCCCTCGCCCTGGACCTGCTCGACGGCCCCGGTCGCCTCGCGCGGCGTCTGCTTGAGGAACACCGGCGTCTCCGCCGAGACCGTGTTCGTCCCGTCGGTGATGTCGATTCGGAACCGGGCGGTGCGAGAGTTCGGGAGCGGTCGCAGGTCGACCGTGAGGCTCTGTCGAGAGCCGTATGGGTCGAGGATCTCCGGGACGATGGTGAGCACCGTCACGTACGTCTCCCCGCCGTCGATGCTGTAGGAGATGCTCCCGGAGAGCGCGTCGTCCTCGGCGTCGGCGACTACGAAACCGAGACCGTACATCGTGTCGAGGATCCGTGGGTCGAAGCGCAAGCCCTCATCGCGGAGCCGGAGCTCGGGCGCCGCGTTGCCGGGGTTGTCGATGGCGAACCGGGCACTGGTGGCGCGCCCCGCGATCCGCCCGTCGGCGTTGCGGACGAACAGGCGGACGCGCGCGAGCGCGGCGTCGGCCAGCGCCTCGGTGTCGAGGGCGAACGCGCCGGCCGAGATCGGGGCCTCGCCGAGCTTCTGCCAGTCGGCGGGGTCATCGGTCCGGTTGAGCCAGACCTCGACCACGTCGTCGGTCGCCCGCGTCGTGGTCCAGGTCACGGTGCGCGTCCCGTCCCACCGCGCGCCGGCCGCGGGAGAGACGACGGCGATGGCGTCGGGGTCCTGGCGGACCTGGGAGAACAGCCACGGCGCCAGCAGCGGGTGGTCGAACCACGGGGCCCACGGCCCGTGCCCGACCGTCGGCTCGCTCGTGTAGATCAGGGTCGCGTGCGCGTCGATGGCCGCCGCCAGCGAGTCCTGCCCGATGTAGCCCGGGCAGTCGAACGCGCGTGCCTCGACCGGCGACCGCCGGCAGTGCGTGTAGATCACGTCGCGGCCCAGGTCCTCCAGCGCCTGGATCACGCGCCGCGTCTGCGACGGCGGCACCACGGTGTCGGTCTCGCCGGTGAACGCCCAGATGGGGAGGTCGCCCAGGTCGTCGGCCTGGGACGGGAAGCCGCGCCCGCTCATCGGGACGGCCGCCGCGAACCGGTCCGGCAGGCGCGACACGAAGTCCCACGTGGCGTGCCCGCCGAGCGACAGCCCGACGGCGTAGACGCGGTCGGCGTCGATGGAGAACTCGTCCTCGACGAGGTCGAGGATGTCGAGGACGGCGAGCTGGACCGCCACGAAGTCGGACTCGTCGGGGTCCTGGTCGGTCGTCCAGCGGCGGCCGACGAGCGTCTGGGGCGCGAGCACGAACGCCGGGTGCTCGGCCTGCGTGTCCGGGTCGGCCCACGACGTCGCGAGCCGGTGCGCGCGGAGGTTCTTGAGGTCGGTCCCGGACTCGCCCAGCCCGTGGAACGCGACCACGAGCGGGTACTCGACGTCCGGGTCGTAGTCCTCCGGCACGAACAGGCCGTAGCTCATCGTGACCCCGTTCGACTCGATGGACCGCCGCTCGAACTTGTCGACGATCTCCTGCGGCTGGGCCGAGGCGCCGACGGCGAGGGCGAGGAGGACGAGGCAGGGGGCGATCCGCATGGGGGCGTCGGCGGTGGACGCACAGAGTCGCCCCGATCCGGGCGCGGCGCAAGGGGAGAACGGAGCAGGGCGACCGCACGCTGATGATCTCCGGCCCGAACCCCCCCGTCGGAGCGCCCATCGCTTCGCTCAAGGGCGCTCAGACTGTCCCCCTTGAAGGGCAGGGTCGTTAAGTTCTGCTCGCCTCTCGCAATCGACTCCGTAAAACCAATAGTCATCCCCGCGCAGGCGGGGACCCATACGGTCCTGCTCGTGGGCGGAGCGCCGCATGGATTCCCGCGTGCGCGGGAATGACTCGTGTTGTTTGAGTGGTCGAAAAAGAACTTACCAGCCCTGCCCTTGAAGGGGGACAGCTTTCCGAGCTTGGGAGCACAGCGACCGGCCGGAAAGCCGGGGGTCTGAGCATGCGGTCGCCTGGAAGACGGAGGATGCGTACGCTGGCCGCACGGACGCCACGCACGGCGCCCCTACCGAGTCACTCCGCCCAGTCCACCTCCGGCGAGCGGAAAAAGGCCACGCCGAGCGCGGTCCACCGGGCGCCCAGCGCGCCGAGCCGGGCCCGGTAGCCGTCCCACGACCGCACTTCTTGCGGCGACCACCCGATCTCGGCGACGCCGGCCAGCCGGGGGAACGCCATGAACTCGATGTCGCGGACCGTCGCCAGCGTCTCCGACCACAGCGGGGCCTCGACGCCCAGCACGGACGCCTCGGGCACGCCCGGGACGAACGTGGCGGGGTCCCAGTCGTAGGCGTCGCGGACGCCGTTGACGCCGGCCCACATCAGGCCGAGCGCCGTCGTCGAGTCCATCTTCATGTCGAGGTAGATCCGGTCGGCCGGCGACAGAACGAGCCGGGCGCCATCCGCGACGGCCCGGGCCACGTGCTCGGCCCGCTCGGGCGACTGCGGGCGCCACACCTGGACGATGGCGCCGGGCGTCAGGGCGAGGTCGACCTCGGCCACCTCGTCCCACGCCATGAACCGCTTGCCCCGGGCCGCGACGATCGCCTGCGCCCGCGTCATGAACCCGGCGTACTCGTCCGGCTCCAGCGTCTGCACCTCGTCCCCGCCCAGGTGGACCACCTCGCCCGGGAACGTCGCCGCCAGCGCGTTCACGACGTCCTCGACGAACGTGTAGGTCTCCTCACGGTCGACGCAGACCGCGCTGAAGCCGACCCGGATCCCGGTGTACGGGACGGGCGCGACGCCATCGCACGTGATCTCGGGCGTGGCCACGAGCGCCGCGTTCGTGTGGCCCGGCAGGTCGATCTCGGGGACGACCGTGACGAACCGCTCGGCCGCGTACCGGACGATCCGCTCGACGTCGGCCGTGGTGTAGAACCCGCCGGGCCCACCGCCGACCTCGCTCCGGCCGCCGACCTCGGTGAGCGCCGGCCGGCCGGGGACCTCGACGCGCCAGCCCTGGTCGTCGGAGAGGTGAAGGTGGAGCCGGTTCAGCTTGTGGAGCGCCATCAGGTCCAGGACCCGCTCGACGTCCTCCACCTCGAAAAAGTGGCGGGCCACGTCGAGCATCATCCCGCGCCACGCGAACCGCGGCCGGTCGACGATCCGGACGGCCGGGATCTCAAACGGGCCCGGCATCGCGGCGCCGTACTCGACCCGGGCCGGCATCAGCTGGCGCAGCGTCTGGACGCCGTAGAACAGGCCGGCCGGCGTCGCCGCGTCGACCGTCACGCGGTCGGCCGTCACCTCCAGCTCGTAGCCCTCCGCCCCGAGGTCCGACCGGTCGAGCAGCCGGAGGTGGACCGTGCCCGACCCGGGGTCGGCGGGATCGGGCTGCCCCGGGGCGCTCATGTAGTCGGACAGCGACGAGCCGACGAGCGCATCGAGGACGGCGCCGATGCGGGCGGCTGGGCCGTCGGCCGGCTCGGTCGCAATCGGCGTCGCGCCCGTCATCACGAACGGGTCCCCGCCCAGGACGGCCACCGACTCCGGCAGCGGGACGAGCGCGAGCGGCGGGCTCTCCGTCTGCGCAGCGGCTGGCGAGACGACGAGGAGCGCGAGCATGAGGCGGAGCATGGACACCGTGGGAAGGAGAACGAATGATAGGTGCTGGCCCGGACTGGCTCTGGCGACTACAGAAATAAGATGAGTCATTCCCGCACAGGCGGGACCGCGAAGCGACGGCGCCAGCCGACCCATGCGGCGTCGGCGCAGCGGTCAGGACCGTATGGGTCCCCGCCTTCGCGGGGATGACTCTTGTTGTTGTGTGCTCGATTTGTGGACAAGATTAGAACGTAGCGACCCTGCTCGCCCACGGGGAGAGGGGACCTCGTGAGGAGCGCTCCGACTTCGCCAAACAGCTCTTCGCGCCGGCGAGGCGCTCGACCGAACGCAACAAGCGCGCAGGGCGGTCGTCTGGGGCGATGCAAACGTTTTTATGTTGACGACGTCGCCCCTTGCCCGCCCCCTCCCCTCGTGCCGCTGGACCGCTCGATGACCGACGCCCGCATCCAGCGGCGCCTCGACGAACTGGAGCACCACGTGACCCCCGAGCGGTGGCCCGTCGGCGGGTGGTCGGTCTCGCGCACGTGGCCCGACGACGTCGCCCGGCCGACGTTCGCCGACGACCTGGACCGGATGAACCAAAAGGTCGCGGACGCGAGCACGCCCGACGGCTTCTCGGCCGCGCCCAAGGACGCCCAGACGTACTGGCTGAGCACGACGGCCACCGTCCCCGACGCCCTCGCCGGTGAGCGGGTGACGCTGCTCATGCACACCGACGCCGAGTCGATGGTCTACGTCGACGGCGAGCCGTGGCAGGCGCTCGACGAGAACCGCGGCCACATCGTCCTGGCCGACGCCGGGGAGGCCGGGCGGGCGTACCGGGTCGACGTCATGCTGTTCTCGTCGCGCGACCGGCTCCCCAAGTCGCTGACGGCCGAGTTCGCCCGCGTCGACCCGGCGGTCGAGGCGTACCGGTTCGACCTCCGCGCAATCCTGGGCGTCGTCCGCGCGCTCAGCGGAACGGTCGAGGGCGACCCGACGCAGGGGCGGACCTCGCAGGGCGACGGCGGGCCTGTGGCGGCCCGTCTCCGCCAGGCGTTGGTGGCGTCCACGAACGCCCTCGACTTCCACTCGGCCTACGGGTCGGTCGACGTGGCCGAGGCCGCGCGCGTCCTGCGCGACGAGGTCGACGCGCTGCGCGAGCGGATTCCGCCCACGGACGTCGACGTCCACTTGGTCGGCAACTCGCACATCGACGTGACGTGGCTGTGGACGCTGCCCGAGACGCGCGCCAAGATGGGCCGGACGACGGCGACCGCGCTCCGCACTCTCGACGAGCTGCCGTCGTACCGCTTTGTCCAGAGCCAGCCCCAGCTCTACGAGTTCCTGCGCCAGGACTTCCCCGACCTGTTCGCGCGCGTCCAGGCGCGCGTGGCCGAGGGCCGGTGGGAGATCATCGGCGCGAGCTGGCTCGAGCCCGACTGCAACATCACCGGCGGCGAGTCGCTCGTCCGCCAGATCCTCCACGGCCAGCGGTTCTGGCAGGAGCACTTTGGGCGGACGTCCGACGTGATGTGGCTGCCCGACACGTTCGGCTATGCGTGGGCGCTGCCCCAGATCCTGGCCAAGAGCGGGATCGACACGTTCGTGACCCAGAAGCTGACCTGGAACAACGAGAACACGTTCCCCTACGGCCACTTCGAGTGGGAGGGCGTCGACGGCACGCGCGTCCGCTGCACGTTCCCGCAGGTCTACGTCGCCCGCGTCACGCCGGAGACCATCGCCACGTTCTACCAGCGGATCCCGGAGACCGAGACCGTCGAGGGGCTCATGTTCCTCTACGGCTACGGCGACGGCGGCGGCGGGCCGGTGCGGGAGGACGTCGAGATCGGCGAGCGGCTGGGCGACGTGCCCGGGTTCCCGCGCTGCACGTTCTCGACGGCGCGCGACGCGCTCGACAAGATCCGCGACGAGGCCGACGGCATCGCCGAGCGGACCGGCCGCGACGTCCCCGTGTGGAAGGGCGAGCTCTACCTCGAATCCCACCGCGGCACGCTGACGACGCACGCGCGCGTCAAGAAGGGCAACCGCGACGGCGAACTGCGGCTCCGCGAGGCCGAGGTCTGGGCGTCGCTGGCGGCGGCCCAGACCGACTACGCCTACCCAGCCGACGCGCTCGACGCGGCGTGGAAGAACGTGCTGCTCAACCAGTTCCACGACATCGTCCCCGGCACCAGCATCGAGCCCGTCTACGACGGCGTCCACGCCCGCTACGCCGAGACGCTGGCGACCGCCGACCGGGCCCTCGCCGACGCCCTCGCGGCGCTGCTCGGCGACGGCGAGCAGGTCGCCGTCGTGAACAGCCTGGGCCACCCCGTCACGGACTGGGTCGAGGTTGGGGCGCCGGCGGGCCTGGCCCACGTCGTGGACGCGAGCGGCGCCGTCGTCCCGAGCCAGCGCACGCACGACGGCCGGATCGGCTTCGAGGCGACGGTCCCGGCGCTCGGCTCCTCGACCTACACGGTTCACCCTGGTGCGGTGCCCCCCACGACGTCCCCTCTCCCCGTGGGAGAGAAACAGGGTGAGGGGGTTGCCGACCTCGTGGCCACCGACCGTTCCCTCGACTCTGGCCGCTTCCGCCTCGCCTTCGGCGACGACGGCACGATCACGTCGCTGGCCGACACCGCGCTCGACCGCCAGTGGCTGAGCGGCCCGGGCAACGTGTTCCAGACGTTCGACGACCGGCCTAACCAGTGGGAGGCGTGGGACGTCAACGACTGGTACGCCGAGAAACCGCTCGGCCTGTTCTCGCTCGAGTCGTCCGAGGTGATCGAGGCCGGGCCGGTGCGGGCCGTGCTCCGCCAGACCCACACGACGCCGGCCGGCAGCACCATCCGCCAGGACGTGATCGTCTACCGCACGGTCCCGCGCGTCGACTTCGACACGCACGTCGACTGGCGGGAGCGGCGCGTGCTGCTGAAGGTGGCGTTCCCCGTCGCGGTCCACAGCGCGCACGCGGCCTACGAGATCCAGTTCGGGACGATTGAGCGCCCGACGAGCCGCAACACGAGCTGGGAGCAGTCGCGCTTCGAGGTGGCCGCCCACAAGTGGACCGACCTCTCCGAGGGCGGCGGCGGCCTCAGCCTGCTCAACGACTCGAAGTACGGCCACGACATCCGCGACGACGTCATGCGGATCACGCTGCTCCGCAACCCGGTCTTCCCCGACCCGCGCTCGCCGTGGCAGGAGTACCGGTTGCCGGGCCGCGAGGACGAGGTGAGGCACACCGACACCGGCAAGCACCGCATCCGCTACGCCGTCCACCCCCACGCCGGCGACTGGCGGGCGGGGACGGTCCACCAGGCGCGCGCCTTCAACAGCCCGCTCCGCGTCGTGCCCGGCGTGGCGGCGGCGACCGCGGGCGGGGCGATCACGACCGACGGCGTCAAGCTGGAGGCGCTCAAGCAGGCCGACGACGGCGACGGCTTCATCGTCCGCGTCTACGAGGCGCATGGCGCGCGCGGCGCGGCGACGGTCCGGCTCCCGTTCGAGGTCGCGTCGGCCGAGGCCGTGGACCTGATGGAGCGGCCGTGCGACGAGACGGTGGCCCTCGACGACGGCGCCCTCGCGTTCCACGTGTTGCCGTTCGAGATCCGCACGGTCCGCGTTCGCCCGGCATGACGGGCCGGCGCTCCCCGGCCGACTGGGTGGACCCGCTCATCGGGACCGACTCGTCGTACGAGTTCTCGAACGGCAACACGGTCCCCGCCGTGGCGATGCCGTGGGGGATGGCGGCCTGGACGCCCCAGACCCAGGACAACGGCTGGACCTACCGCTGGCGCGACACGGCCATCCAGGGCGTCCGCCTGACGCACCAGCCGAGCCCGTGGATCGGCGACTACGGCCGGGTCACGATCTCGCCCCAGACCGGGACCGTCGAGGCGGACCCGGCGGCCCGGGCGTCGGCGTTCTCGCACGACCGCGAGCGGGCCACGCCGTACGCCTACCGGGTCGACCTCGACCGCTACGACACGCGCGTCGAGGTGACGGCGACCGAGCGGTGCGGCGTGCTCCGCGTCACGTTCCCCGCGACCGAGGCCGCCTTTCTGCTGTTCGACACGCACCGCGACGGCGGCGCGCTGCGACTCGACGGCAACCGCCTGGTCGGCTTCACCGCGTCCAACTCGGGCGGCGTGCCGGACGACTTCGCGCACCACGTCATCGTCGAGTTCGACCGGCCCGTGACCGGCTTCGGCGACGCCCTCGCGGACGAGATCGTTTGGGACGCCGAGGCGCTGGAGGGCGACCGCGTCTGCGGCGTCGTCCGGCTCGACGCGACCGCGAGCCGGACGGTCGAGGTGCGCATCGGGACGTCGTTCATCTCCGACGAGCAGGCCGCGCTCAACCTGCGCCGCGAGGTCGGCACGCTCGACTACAACGCGCTGCGCGGGCTGGCGAAGCGGACGTGGGACGAGCACCTCGGCGTGATCGAGATCGAGGGGGCGACCGACGCCCAGCGGACCACGTTCACGACGGCGCTGTGGCGGTCGCTCCTGTTCCCCCGGGCGCTCCACGAGCCGGACGAGACCGGCGCGCTGAGGCACTGGAGTCCGTTCGCGGGCGGCGTCCACCCCGGCGAGCTGTACACCGACAACGGGTTCTGGGACACGTTCCGAACGGTCTACCCGCTCCTGACGCTCCTCTTCCCCGAGCGCGTCGAGTCCGTCATTCGCGGGCTCGTCCACACGACCCGCGAGGGCGGCTGGCTGCCCAAGTGGATGAGCCCCGGCTACCGCGACTGCATGATCGGCACGCACGCGGCGGCCGTCATCGCGGACGCCGTCGCCAAGGGATTGCGCGACTTCGACATCGAGACGGCGTACCAAGCGGTCCTCCAAGACGCGACGGTCGCCAGCGACAACCCGGCCGTCGGGCGGCGCGGGGTCGAGCGGTACCACGCGCTGGGCTGGGTCCCGTGCGACGAGGTCTCGGAGGCCACGTCGCGGACGCTGGAGTTCGCCTACGGCGACTGGTGCGTGGCCCGGCTCGCCCAGGCGCTGGGCAAGCCCGAGGACGCCGCCCGGTTCGACGCGCGCGCGCTGAGCTACCGCCACGTGTTCGACCCCGAGGTCGGCTTCATGCGCGGGCGCCGCGCCGACGGCTCGTGGCGGCCCGGCTTCGACCCGGTCGAGTGGGGCGGGCCGTTCACCGAGGGCTCGGCGTGGCATTTTTTGTGGGCCGTCCCCCACGACCCGGCCGGGCTGGCGACGCTGCTCGGCGGGCGCCAGGCGATGGCCGAGACGCTGGACGCCGTGTTCGAGACGCCGGGCGAGTTCCGGGTCGGGAGCTACGGGTTCGTGATCCACGAGATGGCCGAGATGGTGCGCGGGCAGATGGGCCAGTACGCCCAGTGCAACCAGCCCATCCACCACGCGCTCTACCTCTACGTCTGGGCCGGCCAGCCGTGGAAGACGCAGCGCCGCGCGCGCGAGGTTATGGACCGGATGTACCAGGCGACGCCGGACGGGCTGCCGGGCGACGAGGACAACGGCGAGATGTCGGCGTGGTACGTCCTGAGCGCGCTCGGTCTGTACGCCGTCGCGCCGGGCGCGCCGGTCTGGGTGCTCGGCAGCCCCCTGTTCGAGCGGGCCGTGCTCCACCTGCCGGCCGGCGACCTCGCGGTCGAGGCGCCGGGCAACGGGCCCGGCTCGCCCTACGTCCGGTCCGTGCATCTCGGCGGCGCCGAGCACGCCGCGTCCTGGGTGCCGCACGACGCGCTGGCGGCGGGCGGAACGCTCCGGTTCGAGATGGGGCCGACGCCGAACACCGACCGCGCGACGCGCGTCGAGGACGCCCCCCCCTCGCTTTCTCCCCTGGGCCCATGATCGTCGGCGGCATCGAGGCGGGGGGCACCAAGTTCGTCTGCGCCGTCGGCACGGGGCCGGGCGACCTGCGCGCCGTCGAGCGGTTCCCGACGACGACGCCCGAGGAGACGCTGTCCCGGGCCGTCGCCTTTTTCGAGCGCCAGCCCGAGCCCGTCGCCGCCGTCGGCATCGGCACGTTCGGGCCGGCCGACGTCGACCCGGACTCGCCGACCTACGGCCGCATCACGACAACGCCGAAGCCGGGCTGGCGCGGCGCCGACGTGGCCGGGGCCGTCGGCCGCGCCCTCGGCGTGCCCGTCGCGTTCGACACCGACGTCAACGCGGCCGCGCTCGGCGAGCACCGCTGGGGCGCCGCCCGGGACCTCGACACGTTCGTCTACCTCACCATCGGGACCGGCATCGGCGGCGGCGGCTTCGTCGGCGGCCGACGCCTCCACGGGCGGACGCACCCCGAGATGGGGCACGTGCGCGTCCCCCGCCACCCGGACGACGGCTTTGAGGGCGTCTGCCCGTTCCACGGCGACTGCTGGGAGGGCCTGGCGAACGGCCCCGCCATCGAGGCGCGGTGGGGGCAACCGGCCGACCGGCTCCCCCCGGACCATCCGGCGTGGCCCATCGAGGCCCACTACGTCGCGCTCGGCATCGTGAACCTTGTGCTCACGGTGTCGCCTCGGCGCGTGATCCTGGGCGGCGGCGTCATGAACCAGCGCCACCTGTTCCCCCTGATCCGCCAGGAGGTTCAGGCACTGCTGGGCGGCTACGTGGACCTGCCGGACTCGCTCGACGACCTGATCGTCCCGCCCGCGCTCGGCGGCCGTGCGGGCGTGCTGGGGGCGATTGCCCTCGGCCACGACGCGAGCCGTTCCGTCGGCGACGAGCGGCCGGGGGCGGCCCGTTCCAGTCCCGCCGGGCAGAAGGGGCGGACGGCGTAGGAGGAGAGGGTGCGTCGTCCTTCGGCCTCCCCCTACGTCCGACGGAACGAAGGGCGCGGCGTCCGCTAGCGCCGTGACACGTCGCTCAGCGGGCGCCCGGACGGTCCCCTTGAAGGGCAGGGTCGTTAAGTTCTGCTCGCCTCTCGCAATCGACTCCGTAAAACCAATAGTCATCCCCGCGCAGGCGGGGACCCATACGGTCCTGCTCGTGGGCGGAGCGCCGCATGGATTCCCGCGTGCGCGGGAATGACTCGTGTTGTTTGAGTGGTCGAAAAAGAACTTAACAGCCCTGCCCTTCAAGGGGGACAGCTCCTGCGGCACGGAGCGGAGCGATGGCCGCGGGAGCGGGGGGTCGACCTACGACCAACCTGGCATCGCTCTAGCGGACGCCCAGGAGGAGGTCGGTCGTGAGCTGGTCGAGCCGCTCGTACGGACGGCCCCGCCGCCCGAGCGCGGCCCGGTCGAAGTCGTGGGCCCGGAGCGCCGCCGCGCCGTCGGTCGAGTACGGCCCGACGAGCCCGGCACCTTGGGCGTCGTCGGTCCCCGTGACCTCGGCGAGCAGCGCCTGGATCTCGTCGTCCTGAGCGAACTGCTCGGCCTTCTCCTTCAGCACGAGGTACGTCCGCATGCACCCGGCCGCGAACGCCTTCACGTCCTCCGGATCGCTCGTCCGGTAGGCGTGGGCGTCGAAGTGGAGTGGCCCGTCGTAGCCGACGCCCTCGAGGAACCGGACCAGGTGGAACGCGGCCTTCGGGTTGTGCGCCCCGAACCGGAAGTCCTGGTCGTACCGGCCCGGGTTCTGGTCGTTGAGGTCGATGTGGAACAGCTTCCCCGCGTCCCACGCCTGGGCCACCGCGTGCGTGACGTTGAGCCCGGCCATCGTCTCGTGGGCCACCTCGGGGTTGACCCCCACGCGGTCCGGGTCGTCGAGCGTCTCGATGAACGCGAGCATCGCGCCGACCGTCGGCAGGAAGATGTCGCCGCGCGGCTCGTTCGGCTTCGGCTCCAGGGCGAACCGCAGGTCGTAGCCGTTGTCGGCGCAGTAAGCCAGGAGGTAGTTGATCGCCTCCCGGAACCACTTCAACCCGTCGACCACGTCGCGCCCGGCGTCGACCTCGGTCCCCTCGCGGCCCCCCCAGAACACGTAGGTCTCGGCCCCGAGCTCGACGCCGAGGTCGATGGCGCCCATCGTCTTCTGGAGCGCGAGCGCGCGGACGGCCGGGTCGGGGTTCGTGAACGCGCCGTCGCGGAAGGCCGGGTCCGAGAACAGGTTCGTCGTGGCCATCGGGACCGTCAGCCCGGTCTCGTCGAGGGCCGCCCGGAAGTCGCGGACGATCCGGTCGCGCTCGGCCGGGCTCGCGTCGATCGGGACGAGGTCGTTGTCGTGGAAGTTGACGCCAGCGGCCCCGGCCTCGGCGACCAGGCGGACGACCTCGGGGGCCGAGAGCGGCGCCCGCGTCGGCTCGCCGAACGGGTCGCGGCCGGTGTGGCCGACGGTCCAGAGCCCGAAGGTGAAGCGGTCGGAGGGCTGGGGCTGGTAGCGAGGCATGGGGTGCAGAGAACGGGACGCCTCTCAGACGATCAGGCGACCTGTCACGACGTGCGTCTTTGAAGGGTTTCAAACCACCTCGGCGCCTCCCCCCGCGGCCTCCGGCATCGTCGTCCGAGCGCGGCCGGCACTCCCGGCCACGGCGACGACGCGCCGCTCCGGCCGTCGAGGTCCCGGAGCTTCCCCTCGGCGGCGTGGCCGCCGAGTCTCCTCTGGACCGGGCCGAGTCCAGCGGCTACCCTTCGGCTCCGCCCGCCCCGGGGAGGAACGAGTCCCGACCCCAACCCGCCAGACCCATCGCAGACCTCGACCCGCCGACGCCCCCTCTCCCCTCCCGGTCTCAGCTCGTGGGCTTGGTGGCCGGGCTCGCCGCGTTCGGCGTCCTCCTCGTGCTCCCGGCGCCGGACGGGCTGGAGCCGGCCGGGTGGCGGGCCGCGGCGGTGGCCGTCCTGATGGCCGTGTGGTGGATGACCGAGGCGCTCCCCATCGCGGCCACGTCGTTGGTGCCCATCGCCCTGTTCCCGCTCGTCGGCGTGGCGCCGGTGGGAGACGCGGCGGGGCCCTACGCGAACCCGATCATCTTCCTGTTCCTCGGCGGGTTCCTGCTGGCGAAGGGGATGGAGCGGTGGGGGCTCCACCGGCGGCTCGCGCTCGGCGTCATCGCGCGCGTGGGGACCGAGCCGCGGCGGATCGTGCTCGGGTTCATGCTGGCCGCCGGCCTGCTGTCGATGGGCATCTCGAACACGGCCACGGCCGTGATGCTGCTGCCCATCGCGCTGTCCGTCGTCGAGCTGGCGCGCCGGGACGAAGTCGGGTCCGAGGCCGACGACCGGTCGTTCGCGCTCGTGCTGATGCTGGGCGTGGCCTACGCCTGCTCCGTCGGGGGCCTGGCGACGCTCGTCGGGACGCCGACGAACGCGCTGCTGGCCGGGTTCGTGGCCGAGACCTACGGCGCCGACCTGTCGTTCGCGGGGTGGCTCGCGGTCGGGTTGCCGCTGGCCGTCGTGGGGCTGGCCGTGGTCTACGGGATGCTGACGCGCGTCGTCTTCCCGGTCCGCCTGGCGTCGATCCCGGGCGGACGGGCGTTCGTGCGCGAGCGGCTCCGGGCGCTCGGCCCGCTCGCCGTGCCTGAGCGCAGGGTGGCTGTGGTCTTCGGAACGGTGGCGGTGCTGTGGGTGGCCCGTCCGCTTCTGGAGGCCGTCGTCGGCGGGCTCTCGGACGCCGGCATCGCCATCGCCGGGGCGCTCGCGCTGTTCGCGCTCCCGGCCGGCGGCGCTCGCCCCGGGACCCGGCTCCTCGACTGGGAGACCGCGCGGACGCTGCCGTGGGGCGTCCTGCTGCTCTTCGGGGGCGGCCTGTCGCTGGCCGCCGCCATCGCCGACACCGGCCTGGCGGCTTGGCTCGGCGGACGTCTCGCCGGCGCCGGCGCGCTGCCGACGTGGGCCCTCGTCGGGCTCGTCGTCGCGCTCATCGTGGTCCTGACCGAGCTCACGAGCAACACGGCCACGGCCGCCGCCTTCCTACCGGTCCTGGCGGCGCTCGCGGGCTCGACCGAGACGGACCCGCTCCTGTTGCTGGTCCCGGCCACGGCGGCGGCGTCGTGCGCGTTCATGCTCCCGGTGGCCACGCCGCCCAACGCCATCGTGTTCGGGAGCAGCCACGTCTCGATTCGCGAGATGGCCCGCGCCGGGCTGTGGCTCAACGTGGTGTTCGTGGTCGTGGTGACGGCCGCGACGCTCGTCCTCGTCCCGCTCCTGACGGGGACGGCCCTTCCCGACCTCCCGCCGAGGCCGTAGATCCCGGGAGGAGTGTCCGGCTGCTCTAGAGTGATGCCAAATTGCTCGTGGGCCGACCCCCCGCTCCCCTTCCGGTCGCACAGCTCCCAGGTCGGGGAGCTGTCCCCCTTGAAGGGCAGGGCTGTTAAGTTCTTTTTCGACCACTCAAACAACACGAGTCATTCCCGCGCACGCGGGACCGCGAAGCGTCGGCGCAGCCAATCCATGCGGCGCTCCGCCCACGAGCAGGACCGTATGGGTCCCCGCCTGCGCGGGGATGACTATTGGTTTTACGGAGTCGATTGCGAGAGGCGAGCAGAACTTAACGACCCTGCCCTTCAAGGGGGGCCGTCCGGGCGCCCGATGAGCGGAGCGAGGGGCGGACGGACGGGGGGTCCGGTCCACGACCAAAGGGTCATGACACTACGCCGGTTCGGCGGGGGCCGAGTGTGGGAGGAGGGAGTGTGGGAGAGAACACCTCCTCCCATACCCCCACGCTCCTCCCTCCATGCCCACCTCAGGCGAGCGGAGACCGGGCCTCGACTTCGACGCCGACCGCCGCGTCGTCGCCGAGCAGGGCCGAGCCGGTGACGCCGCGAGCGACCGCCCGCCGGCCCAGGACGCCCCCGTCGAGCCGGCTCTCGCGGACCTCGGCTTGGGCGAACACGATGGCGTTCTGGACCTCGGACTCGACCACGACCGCGCCGGTCTCGATGCTCGCGTACGGCCCTACCGTCGAGCGCTCGACGACGGCGTCGTCGGCGACGAAGACGGGCGGGCGAACCGTGACGCCCGGCCGAGCCGGCGGCGACGTCCCCTCGCGGTCGAGCGTCCGCGCGACGGCGTCGAGGTAGGCCGGGACCGTGCCCACGTCGAGCCACTCGGCGACGGGCTCCGTGCGGACCTCGGCGCCCCGCTGCACCAGCCCGTCGAGCGCGTCGGTCAGCTGATACTCGCCGCCCGCGCCGGTTCGGCCCTGGGCCATCATCTCGCGGACGACCTCGCGCAGGGCGCCGCCCTGGCGGACGTAGTAGGCCCCGATCAGCGTCTCGGTCCAGCGGGCGTCCGGCGGCTTCTCCAGGAGCCCCGTCGCCCGGCCCGCCCCGTCGCGGACGACGACGCCGAACCGGCGGGGGTCCTCGACCTCGGTCGTCCACGCGACCAAGCCGGCCGGCGTCGGGCCGTCGAGGTCCGCCCGGCGGGCGGGGCGGAAGAGCGTGTCGGACCACACGGTCAGGACCTCGCCGTCGAGCTTGTCGCCGGCCGAGGCGACGGCGTGGGCCGTGCCGAGCGGCTCGTCCTGGACCGCGAACGACGTCGCCACGCCGAGCGCGCCGCACGCCGCCTCGAGCTGGCCCGGCACGTCGCCGGCCCGGTCGGTCGGGTTGAGGACGAACACGACCTCGCGGACGGGCCGCGGGAGCGCGTCGGCGAACGCGCCGAGCGACCGGGCGATGGCGGGCCGGCCGGCGACGGGCAGGAGCGCCTTCGGCGTGGTGTGGCTAAACGGGCGCAGCCGAGTGCCGCGGCCTCCCATCGGGACGATCAGACGCATGGGTCAGGAGGGCGAGAACCGGAGCTCGGTCCGCGAGCGGAACGTGTCGCCGGGGCGGAGGACGATGTCGGGGAAGCCGGGGTGCGCCGTCGCGTCGGCCGGGGGCTGGGTTTCCAGCGCCAGGCCAGAGAACGGGCCGTAGCGGGCGCCGCCCTTGCCCGTCCCGACGTCGAGCGCGCCGCCCGCATAGAGGTGGACGCCGGGCTCGGTCGTCCACACCTCGACGGCGCGCGCCTGGCCGCGGACCGTCGCGACGCGGCGGAGGTCCGACTGGCGGCCGTCGTGGGGCGGGACGAGCAGGTCGTGGTCGAGGCCACCCGCCGCCTCGATCTGGGGGTCGTCCGCGTCGAGCACGTCGCCCAGCGGGACCGGCGCGCGCAGGTCGAACGGCGTCCCCTCGACGGCGAGGATCTCGCCGGTCGGGACGAGCGCCGGGCTCAGGGCCACGAACCGGTCGGCGTCCGACTGGACGGTGAGGGCGCGGACCGAGCCCGCGTCGTGGCCGTCGAGGTGGAGGTAGCCGTGGTGCGTGAGGGCGACCGGCGTCGACCGGTCCGTCGTGGCCGTCCAGTCGAGCGCGAGCGCCCCGTCGGCGAGCGAGAAGGCGAGCCGAACGCGGAGCGTGCCCGGGAAGCCGCCCTCGCCGTCCGGGCTCGTCGTCGTCAGGACCACGCGGTCGGGCGCGGTCGCGGCGACCTCCCAGACCCTGCTGTGGAGCCCGCTCGGCCCGCTGTGGAGCGTGGCCGCCCCGTCGTTGGCGCCGAGCGCGTGGCGGACGCCGTCGACCTCGACGGTCGCCCCCCCGATCCGCCCGGCGACGCGGCCGATGGCGACGCCGAGGTAGGCCGGGTCGTCGACGTAGTCCTCCAGCCCCGCGTGGCCGAGCGCGACGTCGGCCGGGCCATCCGGGCCGGGGACCTCCAGCGACAGCAACGCCGCGCCCAGCGTCGCGACGCGCGCCCGCAGCCCTCCGCCCGCGATCTCGACGACGTGGACCGCCCGGCCGTCCGGCACCGTGTGGTGTCCGGGCCCGATCACGCCGGGTCCCCGGGCGCCGCGACGCCGGCCTCGCGGTTCTGGCGGACCACGAACACGTCGGCGTCGCGCCCGGTCTCCCGGCGGTAGCCCTCGCGGACGGCGGCCGTCCACGCCTCGACACGGTCTGGGCGGACGAGGTTGACGGTGCAGCCGCCGAAGCCGGCGCCCGTCAGCCGCGAGCCGAACGAGCCGGCGGCGTGGGCGAGGGCGACGAGCCGGTCGAGCTCCGGCCCCGACACGTCGTAGTCGTCGCGGAGCGAGGCGTGCGAGCCAGCCATCCGCCGGCCCACCTCGGCCACGTCGCCGGCCGCCAGCGCGTCGGCGGCGGCGACGGCGCGCGCGTTCTCGGTCACGACGTGGCGGGCCCGGGGCAAGAGGTCGCCGAGCGCGTCGGCGTGGGCGTCGAGGTCGGCCGCGGTCACGTCGCGGAGCGAGGCGACGGGCGCGCCGTCGGGCCCGGCCACGCCGCGCTCGGCCAGCACCTCGGCGGCCCGCTCGACCGACGCCCGCCGCTCGTTGTAGGCCGAGCCCGCCAGGCTCCGCCCGACCCCGCTGTCGACGATCACGACGGCCGCCCGGTCGGTCGGGACCGGCACCGCCCGGTGGGCCAGCGACCGGCAGTCGAGTAGGACCGCGTGGCCCGCCCGGCCCGAGCGGACGGCCACCTGGTCCATGATCCCGCAGTTCACCCCGGCGTCGACGTGCTCGACGTGCTGGGCCAAGAGCGCCATCTCGGTCTCGCCGATCTCGACGTCCCACGCCGCCGCCAGCGCCAGCCCGACGGCGACCGCGAGCGACGCCGACGACGACAGCCCAGCCCCGATGGGCATGTCGCCGGTCGTGAGCACGTCGGCCCCGCCGGGCGGGCCGTCGGCGCGGGCGGCCACTTCGCGGGCGACGCCCAGCACGTAGCGCTGCCACAGCGGCCGGTCGCCGACGGGCTCGCCCAGCCGGAGCGGCGCGGCCGTCCCGTAGCCCTCCGCGACCGCCCGGACCGTCCCGTCCGTCCGGGCACGGGCGACGGCGTGCGTGCCGCGGTGGATGGTCATGGGCAGGACCCACCCGCCCGTGTAGTCGGTGTGGTCGCCGATGAGGTTGACGCGGCCCGGCGCGTAGGCGGCCCAGGTCGGGCCCGGGCCGAAGGCGTCGGCATGCGCGGCCCGGGCGGCGGCCCGCTGGCGGTCGAGGTCGGCGTCGGGCACGCGGCTACCAGAACATGGCGTAGAGGACGGCCGTCACGCCCAGGATGGCGAAGGCCGAGACCAGGAACACCGGGTCCTTCCCCCGGTCGACGTCGCCGACGTGGACGGCCTTCGGGCTCTCGGCCCCCTTCCCCTCGATGAGCGAGATGATGACGATGAGGGCCACCGAGACCAGGAACACGTAGCCCATCCGGTTGAGGAACGGGATCGACGGCAGGAGCACCTTGGCGAGGGCCGAGAGCGGGATCGACAAGACCGCCGTTACGAGGGCCGCGTTCGCCGTCGCCTTCCGCCAGAACAGGCCCATCACGAAGACGGCCAGGACGCCCGGGCTGATAAAGCCGGTGTACTCCTGGATGTACTGGAACGCCTGGTCGATGGCGCCCAAGAGCGGGTACGCCACGAGCGCCGCGATCGTGATGGCCACCAGGCTCACGATCCGGCCGATGGTCACCAGCCGGGTCTCGGACGCGCCGGGGTTCCGCGACTTGTAGAGGTCGATGGTGAAGATGGTCGCCGTCGAGTTCATCATCGACGCCAGCGACGAGACGATGGCGGCGGCGAGCGCGGCGAACGCCAGCCCCTTCAGGCCCGGCCCGATGTAGCTCGACAGGAGCCACGGGTACGCCTGGTCCGCCTTGTCGATGGGCGCGTCGAGCCCGAAGGCCACGATGCCCGGGATCACGACGATGAGCGGGAGGATGAGCTTGAGCCCGCCCGCGAACGCGAGCCCGCGCTGGGCCTCCTTCAGCGACTTGCCCGCGAGCGCCCGCTGGATGATGTACTGGTTGCAGCCCCAGTAGAACAGGTTGGCCACCCACATCCCGCCCAGCAGCACGCCGAGCCCGGGCAGGAGCTGGTAGGCGTCCTCGGTCGTCCCGGCGTCGGTCTCGTAGAGGAGGTCGCCCGGGCCCAGGATCATGTCGAACCGGCCGGGCAGGTCCCGCGCGAGCTGGACGAACCCGGCCGCGGCCCCGCCCCCGTCGGCGTAGGCGTCGAGGGCCAGGACCGTCGTCAGGAGCCCGCCGCCGATGAGCACGACGACCTGGACGACGTCGGTCCAGGCGACGGCCTCGAGCCCGCCGTAGATCGAGTAGACCGTCGCGAACAAGGCGAGCCCGGCGATCCCCCAGAACAGCGGGACGCCCATGATCCCCTCGAGCGCGAGCGCGCCGAGGTACAGGACCGCCGTCAGGTTGACGAACACGTAGACGAGCAGCCAGAACACCGCCAGCAACGTCCGCACGCGGCCGTCGAACCGCTTCTCCAGGAACTGGGGCATCGTGAAGATGCCCTTGTCGAGGTAGATCGGGAGGAAGAAGTAGGCGATGACCAAGAGCGTGATCGCCGCCATCCACTCGTAGCTCGCGATGGCCAAGCCGAGCCGGAAGCCGGACCCCGACATCCCGATAAACTGCTCGGCCGAAATGTTCGAGGCGATCAGGCTGGCGCCGATGGCCCACCACGGGAGGGACTTGCCGGCCAGGAAGTAGTCCTCGGAGTCCTTGACGTGGCCCTCCTTCTCGCGCGAGACCCACAGGCCGACGCCGATGATGAGGGCAGCGTAGGCGCCGAAGACGACGTAGTCAATGAGGGCGAAGTCCATGCGAGCGGGTCGGGTGAGGGAGTCCGCAGTCTAGCCCAAGACGCCCGGCCCCGGGGAGACCCTGACGGCGGCTCTACTCGCGGCCCCGCTGTCCCATCCGCGTCGTGATCCGGACGACGCCGCGCCGGGCGGCCTCGGCCCCGTAGATCAGCGTGTCGGCCATCGACGTCAGCACTTCGATCTCGGCGACCTCGCCGGGCGGGATCCCGACGGCCTCGCCGGTGCCGACCGACCGCGTCCCGTCGATGACGACGACCGGCGACTCGCCCGTCCGCCGGATCGTGAGGCGGAGGCCCTGCCCGGTCTCCTCGACCTGGAGGGCCGGGTAGCGCCCGCGGAGCAGCTCGAGAGCGTTGCGGGCCCCGTTCCGCTCGGCGTCGGAGATCCCGCCGACCGGCGTCGCCTCCGGCCCGGCCGTCCCGCACCCCGAGACGGCCACCAGGACGAGCGCGAGGGCGAGAGGGCGCATGGCAGGCGAGGCGTTCCCAAGGGTACGTCGCTACGGCACCAGCACGACCGTCAGCCCCAGCGGGCCGTGCGCGCCGATCACCAGCGACTGCTCGATGTCGGCCGTCTTGCTCGGCCCGGCCACGAACACGCCGAACCCCTCGGCCTCCCCGAGCGCCCCGTAGGCGTCGTGCATCGTCGGGACGACCGTCGCCGCCGAGAGCACCACGGCCACGTGCGGCGCCAGGAACGGGGCCGCCCGCGCGCCCAGCGCCGACTCGGGAAGCCACATCGCCCCGTTCTCGGCCACGCCCAGCGCGGCCCGGCACACGAACAGGTCGAGGTCGGCGAGGGCGTGCGGGTCGCCGTCGAGGGCGACCGTCCCGGCCACGCCGTCGGCCGCGGACGCGATGCGGACGGCGTCGGGGACCGCTGCCTGAACGGCGCGGGCCGCGTCGCCGTCGGCCTCGACGACGGTCGCGCCGGACGCCTCGATCTGGGCGCGGAACCGGGCGACGAGCCCAGGCTCCGCGCCAGTCCGGCCGCCGGGCAGGTCGGGCAGTGGGGTCGGCGCGGGCGCGTTGCGCCGGGCGGCCTCTAAGATGGCGTCGCGGGCGGTCACTCGACGTCGGGGCGATGCGCCTTCACCCACTGGCGGAACGACTGCGCGGGCGGCTCGGGCAGGTCGCGGGTCTGGGCCCACACGTTGGGCCGGGCGTGGGTCAGCCAGCGCGGGAGCCGGCGGAGCGCCCACCGGGCCGTCCGCCCCAGCCGAGAAAAACGGGAGGCGCCGCCGAGCGTGGCCCCGGCGACCGTCATCGCGAGCCCCTTGGCCCGACCGGCATGGCCCGCGTCCGCGACGACCTGGCGCCAGGCGTAGAGCTGGGCGTCGATGTCGATCATGACCGGGCAGACGGCCGTGCATGAGCCGCACAGCGTCGACGCGAACGGGAGCGCGGCGTATTTTTCGAGGTCGAGGCCCGGCGTCAGGATCGAGCCGATGGGGCCCGGGACCGTCGAGCCGTAGCTGTGGCCGCCGCTCCGGCGGTAGACCGGGCACGTGTTCATGCAGGCCCCGCAGCGGATGCACTTGAGCGAGCCTCGGAACGCCGGGCGCCCCAGCTGCTCCGTCCGTCCGTTGTCGACGATCACGACGTGCATCGCCGTGCCCGGCCGCGGGCGCCGGTAGTGGGCCGTGTAGACCGTGATCGGCTGGCCGGTCGCGCTCCGGCCCAGGAGCCGTGTGAACACGCCCAGGTCGGCCCGGCGCGGGATCACCTTCTCGATCCCCATCGAGTGGATCTGGACCGGCGCGAGGTGGACGCCCAGGTCGGCGTTGCCCTCGTTCGTGCACACGACGGCCTCGCCCGTCTCGGCCACGGCGAAGTTGACGCCCGTCAGCGCGGCGTCGGCCTGGAGGAAGTGGGCGCGGAGGTGGGCGCGGG
Source organism: Rubrivirga sp. (assembly GCF_965213695.1). GTDB lineage: Bacteria > Bacteroidota > Rhodothermia > Rhodothermales > Rubricoccaceae > Rubrivirga. The sequence goes on from NZ_OZ243912.1 coordinate 4,309,744, forward strand.
CGGCGCGCGTGAGCCGCGTCGGGTCGGCGTCGCCGGGGGCCGTGCCGAGCCGGCGCTCGAACAGCCGCCCGACCTCCTCCTTTTTGAGGTGGATCGCCGGCATCACGATGTGGCTCGGCCCGCCGCCATGCGCCTCGACGCGGACGCCGTCGCCCGACGCCGCGTCCTGGTCCAAAAACTGGACGATCCGCTCGCCCAGGTCCGTGTCCACGACTTCGACTCCGCGCGCCTCCAGGAACGGGTTGAGCGCGCACTCCTCGGTCAGCATCGACTTCGACTTGACCAGGCGCGTCGCGCCTGCGTCCGCGAGGATCCCGCCGACGATCTGGTTGTGCTCGGCGGCGTCGCGGGCCCAATGCACCGTCACGCCGTTGGCGGTCGCCGCCGCCTCGAACTGCTCCAGATAGGCGGCGAGGTGAGAGAGCGTGTGGTCCTTGATGGCGGAGGCCGTCGCGCGCAGCGCCTCCCACTCGGGGACCTGGGCGACGGCCCGGTCGCGCTTCTCGCGGACGTGCCACAGCGCCCCGTCGTGCCAGTCGGTCCGCTCGGCGTCGGCGGTGAAGGTGGCCGCCGCGGCGGCGTGGTCAACCGGCCCGGGTGCGGCCGTGTGGGTGAGGACCGGGAGCGGGATCATGCCGGTACCCCGACGCCCGTCATCAACGCCTGGGCCACGTGGACGACCGGCAGGCGCTCGCCGGCGCGGCGGGCGAGCCCGTCGAGGTGCATCCCGCACGAGAGGTCTGTCGTGACGATGGCCTGGGCCCCGTGGCCGAGGTGATCGGCCAGCTTCGCGCGCCCCATCGCGACCGAGACGGCCGGCTCGGCGACAGCGAACGTGCCGCCGAACCCGCAGCACTCGTCGGGCCGCGCCAGCTCGACCTGGTCGAGCCCGGCGACGGTCCCCAGCAGCGCGGCGACGACGTCGTGGCGGAGCGTGCCCGTCGGGCCGTCGGCGTCGGGGCCGGCCTCGGTCGGGGTCGCCAGACCCAGCCCGCGGATCCCGTGGCACCCGACGTGGACGCCGACGCGGGCGTCCCACCGCGCGCCGAGCGCCGCGACCCGGTCCAAGCCGATGGTCTGGTGGAGGAACCCGCACAGCTCCTGCGTCCGCCCGCCCGCGCCCGGAACGTGGGCCCGCAAGTGGCCGGCGCAGCTCGCCGACGGCGTGACGACCACGTCGAACGGCGCGAACGTCCGCTCGAACGCGGCCTCGGTCGCCGCGCCGGCCTGGGCGAACCCGGCGTTCGCCATCGGCTGCCCGCAGCAGACGGCCCCGTCGGGCACGGCCACGTCGAGGCCGAGCGCCTCCAGCAGCCGCAGCGTGGCGACGGCCGCGCCGGGGTAGAACTGGTCGACGTAGCAGGGGGCGAACAGGGCGACGGTCATCGGGGGGAAGACCCCCCAGCGCCGTCCGTCCCCGACACTCGTGCGCGCGGACGGCTCCGCCCGATCACTCGGCCAGATCCACGAGACGGCGGTGCGCCACGACGTGCGTGGCCTCCGCCACCCCGTCCGGGAACGACGGGATGAGGACGGGCTCGACGCCTTCGACCGTCGCGGCCCACGCTGCCATCTGCGTCAGCGCCGACTGGCGGATCTGCCACTCATGGTCCGACGCCACCGCGCGAGCGGCGGCGGCCCGAACGCGCTCGCGCGGCCACGTCCCCTCGACCGCCTCGACCAGCCGCAGGAGGTCCGGGAGGTGCGCGTAGCGGGTCTCGTTGAGGCGGTCCAGCCACTGCCCCGCCGACGCGATCTCGCCCGCCGTCGGGGGCCCGCCCAGGTAGTCGGGGCGCAGGAGCAGGGCCATCCCGGCGCTCTGCTCGAGGACGTAGCGCGGCGTCTCGGTGGGCGCGCTCGCCACGGCCTCGGCGGCGACGGTCTCGGCGTCTTGCCACGTCTCCGCCAGGAGGACGGCGTTGACGAGGTCGGCCATCGCTCGAGTCCGGGCGAGCGTCGCAGGCGAGGTGCCCTCCGGCCCCTCCGCCGGGTAGATGCCGGGGACGGGGAGGACCGGGTCGGCGCCGTCGGGCACGCCGAACCGCGGCTGCTTCGTGGCGCCCGGCGGGGGAGAGGGCATGGACGGCACCCGAAGGACGGGCGGCCCATCGGGCACCTCTTGCGCTTGGGCCGGGACGAGCGCGAGTGCGCAGGACAAGACAGCCAGGCAGACGACACGCATCGGTGTGACGGGAGGACACGTCGAGTGTAGGCCATCGGCGCGGCTTCGCCAAGGCCACCCCTTGCGCCTGGACCTCGGGCCGACAACCGGCGCTCAGCCGGGCGAGCGCGTCGGGCGCAACCGGCGGGCCAGCGTGCCCAGGTCGCCGTCGGCCGTCGTGAACGGGCGGAGCGTGACGCCGTAGCGGACCGGCCGCGTCGCGATCCGGTACGGCTCGTTGACGGGGAAGCCCCACGAGTTGTCGCCGCCGACGCCGAACTGGCCCCAGTCGAGGCGGACCGTCGTCACGGCGTGTTCCCTGGCGGCGAGCTCGACCTCGGCGCCGTGGCGCGACCGGCTCCGGTCGAGCGCGAGGGCCTCGATCCCGAACGGCCACGCCGACGCCTCCAGCAGCGAGTCGCCGACGGCCAGGAGGCCGGCCCCGTGGCCGTCGTGGACGGCCAGCCACCGGACGTCGGTCCGGTTGCCCGTCTCCTGGGGCCGGACGTACGGCTCGACGGCGTCGGCCAGGGCCAGGTCGTAGCGGCCGACCAACGCCGACGTCTCGCGGTCGCGGTAGCTCTCGTGCGGCCCGCGCCCGAACCACGTCATCCGGTCGAACGCCGGTGCCAGCGCGAGGTCGAACCCCACCCGTGGCACCTCGTCCGGCGCCCCGGCGCCCGGCGCCAGCGCGTGCTCGACGTGGACCGCCCCGTCCGGCCGCACCGTGAACGTCACCGTCGCCGTGCCGACGTTGCCGGCGAGGGCGCGCTGGACCGTCACCACGGCGTCCTCCCCCTGCATCCGGTGCTCCATCGACCGGACGGACTGCTCGGCGGTCGCCGTTTCCCACGCGCCCAGGCGCCGCTCGAGCTGGTTGCCCAGGTCGTTGTCCGTCGGCGCGCGCCAGTAGCTCGGGACCGGGCCGGCGTCGCCGGGCCCGATCACCGCGACGCCCCGGTGCGTCCAGGCGTCGATGGTCCCGCTCGCGCCGCCGATGGTGAGCGCGAAGTCCTGGCCTTCGACGGCCACGCCGTCGCCCCCGTCGGTGACGACGAGCGGCGCGCGCGGCGCCGGGTCCGGGGCGGGGGCCTCGCGCGAGACGCCCAGCTCGAACTGGCCGCGCCCGACGACGACGCCGGCCGGCGCCAGCGGCCGGGCCTCCGGCCGGCGGACCTCGACGGTCAGGTGGCCCTCGGCGCCGGGCTCGACGACGCCCAGAGCCGGCGGTCGGAAGTCGAGCGCGCCCCTCTCCCCCGCCGCCACGACCGGCGCCGGCGACGTCCACTCCGCGACCGCGCGGCCGTCCGACGTGACACGCCAATCGACCACGAGTCCCTCGGTCGAGACGAAGTCGTACTTGTTGACGAGCGCGAACCGGCCCGCATTCACGTCCTCGGCCACCACGTCGACCGGCTCGTAGACGCGCTGCATCTCCCAGAAGTGCGGGTGCGGCGTCCGGTCGCCGCGGACGAGCCCGTTGTTGACGAACGTCGAGTCGTGCGTCGTCTCGCCGTAGTCGCCGCCGTAGGCCCAGAAGGGCGTGCCTGGGGGCAGGGTCTCGATGCCGACCAAGCGCGGGTCGCCGCCGGCCGTCTCGCGGAACGCCTGGTCCACCCAGTCCCAGACGAACCCGCCCTGCAAGTTGGGCCGGCTCTCGATGGCGTCCCAGTAGTCCTGGAAGTTGCCCAGCGAGTTGCCCATCGCGTGGGCGTACTCGATCAAGATGAGCGGGCGGGCGTCGCCCGAGTCGGCAAACTCCAGGATGCCGGGGACCTGGGCGTACATCGGCGCCACGACGTCGGTGATCGGCTGGCGGCCGACGGGCTCGTAGACGACGGGCCGCGTCGGGTCGCGCTCGGTCATCATCTGGTAGCCGGCCTCGAAGTTGACGCCCGGCCCGGCCTCGTTGCCCATCGACCACAGGACGATGGAGGCGTGGTTCTTGTCGCGCTCGACCATCCGCCGCATCCGGTCGAGGTGGCTCTCCATCAGCTCGGGCTGCTCGCCGAGCGAGTTGCCGGGCCCGTCGTAGAGGTACCCGTGGCTCTCGATGTTGGCCTCGTCGACGACGTAGAACCCGTGCCGATCCGTGAGCGCGTAGAACCGGGGGTCGTTCGGGTAGTGGCTCGTGCGGACGGCGTTGACGTGGCCCTCCCGCATCAGCTCCAGGTCGCGGACCATGCCCGCCAGCGAGACCACGTGGCCGTCGATGGGGTCGTGCTCGTGCCGGTTGACGCCTCGGATGGTGACCGGCCGGCCGTTGACCAAGAGCTGCCCGCCCTCGATGCGGACGTCGCGGAAGCCGAGGTCGTGGCGGGTCACCGCCAGCGTCCGCCCGTCGGCGTCGAGGAGCGTGACCAGGAGCGTGTAGAGGTGCGGCGTCTCGGCCGTCCACGCGCGGACGTCGGGGACCACGGTGTCGAACGGGACCACCGTCCGCTGGCCGGTCGAGACGCGGGCCGCGCGCTCGTCGGTCCACAGCACGTCGGGCGTGCGGTCGCCGGCCACGCCGTCGAGCAGCTCGGCGCGGACGGTCGCCGCGCCCGCCGGGACGGCGCCCGTGCGGTGGTCGAGCGTCACGGCCAGGTCGAGCGTCCCGTCGCGGTCGTCCTCGTCCAGTCCCGCGACGGCGTCCACGTCGGCGATGCGGAGGTTGGGCTCGGCCACCAAAAAGACCTCGCGCTCGATGCCGGCGAGCCGCCAGAAGTCCTGGTTCTCGAGGTACGACCCGTCGTTCCAGCGGTACACCTCGACGGCGATCTCATTCCGCCCCGGCCGCACGTGGTCGGTCACGTCGAACTCGGCCGGCACCTTCGAGTCCTGGCTGTACCCGACCTCGCGCCCGTTGACCCAGACGTAGAACGCCGAGTTGACGCCGCCGAAGTGCAGCGTCACGCGCCGCCCGCTCCAGTCGGCGGGCACGTCGAACGACCGCCGGTACTGGCCGACCTCGTTGATCTCGTCGGGGATGTCGGGCCACGCTTTCGGGAAGGGGTAGCGGACGTTGAGGTAGATCGGCTGGCCGTAGCCGCGCATGTGCCAGTCGCTCGGCACGTCGATGGCGTCCCACTCGGCGTCGTCGTAGCCGGGCTGCCAGAAGTCGCGGTCCCGAGCCGCCGGGTTGGGCGAGAACGCGAAGGCCCACCGGCCGTCCAAGCTCAGGCGCCACGGCGAGGTCGGCGTCTGGACGGGGTCGCTGGCGAGCGCGGCGGCCCGGTCGGCGAACGGGAAGAACGTGGCCCGGGGCGCGTCGCGGTTGATGTGGAGGACGTCGAGCGTCTCCCAGTCCGGCGCCTGGTCGGGCGTCCGGTCGCGGTGGAACGGCTGGGCGCTGGCGGAGGCCGCGAGCAGGAGCACGGCAAGCGGGGCGAGGCGACGGGTCATAGCGAGCAGCGTTCTACGAAAGAGGGGCGCGGGCGGTAGGGACACCATGCATGGTGTCCCCACGGGGACCTACGGGACAAGATGAAACGCGGCCTCCAGCGTCTCCGCCGACGACCCGCCGACGAACACCCGGTGCCGCCCGGGCTCGACCTGGCGAACGCCGGCCGCGTCGAGGTAGCCGAGGTCGTCGGGCCCGAGCGCGAACGACACCGTCCGCCGCTCGCCCGGCGCCAGCACGACCTGACGGAACGCCTTGAGCTCCATCACGGGCCGCGTCACGTTCGCGACCTCGTCGCGGAGGTAGAGCTGGACGGTCTCGGTGCCGCCCCGGCCGCCCGTGTTGGCGAGCGTCACCGACACCTCGACATCGCCCCCGACGGCCACCGTCGTGTCGGCGACCGCGAGGTCCGAGTACGCGAACGTCGTGTAGCTGAGGCCCCAGCCGAACGGGTACAGCGGACCGTTCTCGATGTCGACGTAGCCCTCGAGCCACGGGCGCCCCGTGTTCTTGGGGTTGTACGTCAGCGGCACCTGGCCGACCGTCCGCGGCACCGTGACCGGCAGCTTGCCGGACGGGTTGCGCGCGCCGAACAGGACGTCGGCCACGGCCGGGCCCGCCATCGTCCCTCCGAACCAGGCCTCGACAATCGCCGGCACGTGCTCGGCCTCCCACGTTGTCGAGAGCGGCCGGCCGTTCATCAGCACGACCACGACCGGCGTGCCCGTCGCGTGGACGGCCCGGACCAGTTCGGGCTGGGCGCCGGGCAGGTCGAGCGACGCCCGACTGTGGGCCTCGCCCGACATGTCGGCCGTCTCGCCGACGACGAGCACGGCGATGTCGGCGCCGGCCGCGAGCTGGACGGCCTCCTCGATCCCGCTCGCGTCCGACGTGTCGGGCGCCGCGCCCCGGGCGTAGACGACCTCGCCAGTCGCCTGCTGGCGAATCGCGTCCAAGACCGTGATGGCGTCGCCGGTCGCCCCAGCGGCCGACCAGCTTCCGAGCTGGGCCTTCGGATCGTCCGCGAGCGATCCGATCACGGCGATCCGCCCGACGTCGGTCGCCAGCGGCAGCACGGGCGCGCCGCCGACGGGCTCGTTCTTCAGGAGGACGATGGACTGGCCGGCGATCTCGCGGGCTGCCGCCGCGTGCTCGTCCGAGAGCAGCTCGCGGTCGGCCCGGCTCTCGTCCGTGTACGGGGTCTCGAACAGGCCGAGCCGGAACTTGGCCCGGAGCACGTTGGCGACGGCCCGGTCCACGTCCGCTAGCGACACGCGCCTGCTCGCGACCAGGTCGGCGAGGCAGTCGCGGTAGGCGTTCGACTGCATGTCGACGTCGACGCCGGCCTGGAGCGCGCGGGCGCCGGCCTCGCAGTTGTCGGCGACGTAGCCGTGCGGCTGCGTCTCCCAGATCGAGCCCCAGTCGCTCACGACGATCCCGTCGAACCCATACTCGCCGCGCAGGATGTCGCGGACGGTCGTCGGGTTCGAGGTGGCCGGGACGCCGGCGATCTCGTTGAACGCGACCATGACCGAGCCGGCGCCCTCGGCGAGCGCGGCCTGGAACGGCGGGAGGTACACCTCGCGCAACGTCTGCATCGAGACGTCGACGGTGTTGTAGTCGCGCCCGCCGAGGGCCGCGCCGTAGGCGACGTAGTGCTTGGGCGTCGCGAGCGTGGCCGTCGGGTCCGTGAGGTCGTCGGTCTGGAAGCCGCGGACGGCGGCGGCGGCCATGACCGAGTTGAGGTACGTGTCCTCGCCGGCGCCCTCGACGATCCGCCCCCACCGCGGGTCCGGCGACACGTCGACCATCGGGGCGAAGACCCAGCGGATGCCGATGGACGAGGCCTCGACGGCGGCGATCCGGGCCGCCCGCTCGGTCGCCGCCGGGTTCCACGACGACGCCATCCCGAGCGGGACCGGGAAGATGGTCCGCAGCCCGTGGATCACGTCGTGGGCGAACAGGGCCGGGATGCCCAGGCGGCTCTCCTCGACCGCGATCCGCTGCAACCGGTTCGTGCGCCGCGCGCCCTCCGCCAGCGTCCCGTTCGGGTCGAGCTGGTAGACGCCCGACGTGTCGACGGTAATCCACGAGAAGGCGACGTTGAGGTAGCTCCCGGCCGAGCCCTCGCGCATCTGGCCTTCGTAGAGCGCCTCGTCCGTCCCGTGGGCCGTGTACTGCGTGAGCTGGCCGATCTTCTCGGCGAGCGTCATCCGCCCGACGAGGTCGGCCACGCGACGCTCGATGGGCGCGCTCGCGTCGCGGTACAGCGGCTCTTGCGCGTGGGCGCCAGCGGCGAGCGCGAGGAGCAGAGCGAGGCGGACGAGCACGGGCACGGAGGGTGGGCCCTCAAGAGACCGCCCGCCGCCGCCCGACCCTGACGGCCCGGTTACCGGAGCGCGTCGCGGTACCGGGCCCACCGCTGGCGGAGCGCGGCGAGCGTGTCGGCCAGCGCGGGCCGCGCGTCGAGGTGGCGCGTCCAGTCGACGGACTCGGTCGGGTCGACGGCGTGGTCGAACAGGGTCTCGACGGCCGGCTCGGGGTCGACGTAGCGGAGGTACGAGAATCGCTCCCCGATCACGCCCTCGGTCCGGGGGATCCGGCCGTCGTAGCCGAACAGATGCTCGTAGAAGAACTCCGTCCGCCACGGCACCGCCTCGCCCCAGACGAGCGGGCGCAGGCTCTGCCCCTGCATCCCGGCCGGCACCGCCAGCCCGGCCAGGTCCAAGACCGTCGGCGCGACGTCGATGTTGAGCGCGATCTCGTCGCGGACCTGGCCGCTGGCCGGGGACCGTGGATCGAATATCAATAACGGAACACGGACCGACTCTTGGTGGCCGTACCACTTCCCGGCCAGCCCGTGCTCGCCCAGGAAGAACCCGTTGTCGCTCGTGAACACGACGACCGTGCGCTCGGCCACGCCCAGCCGCTCCAGCTCGGCCCGGATCGCGGCGACGGCCCGGTCGACGCCGGCCACCAACCGGTAGTACCGCCGGACGTTCTCCTGGCGGAGCGAGTCGGTGGCGAAGCGGACGCGCCAGCGCGCCCGTCCCTCTTCGCGCGCGTTGTCGGCGAAGCCGAACGCGGGCAGGCTCTCTGTGCGGACGTACGCCGTGTCGGCCGGCGGCGGGATCGGGACGCCAGCGTAGAGCGCGTCGAAGGCGGGATCCGAGGGGAAGCGGTTGGGGTCCTCGACGTGGGGCGCCTTGAACGAGATCGAGAGGTGGAACGGGGCGCGCTGGGCGGCGGCCTCGCGGAGGAAGCCGACCGCCTGCCGCTCCAGCAGGCGCGTCAGGTGGACCGACTCGCCGTCAGCGTCCGTCGCGGCGTAGCTCCCCTGGCCGCCGAACCCGTGCCACACGTCGACGAGCGTGTCCGGGAGCGCCCCGCCCAGCCCCCACTTCCCGACGAAGCCCGTGACGTAGCCGGCCGCCTCGAACCGGGCGAGGTAGGTGTCGCGGATCTGCTCGGCCGAGAACCCGGTCGCGAAGTCGGTCACGCCGTGGCGGCGGGCGTACTGGCCGCTCAGGATCGAGGCCCGGCTGACGGCGCAGATCGACGTCGTGACGTAGCCGTTCGTGAACCGGGTGCCGTCGGCGGCGAGCGCGTCGAGGGCCGGCGTTTCGATGACGGCGTTGCCGGCGGCCGAGAGCGCGTCGGCCCGCTGGTCGTCGGTGACGATCACGATCACGTTAGGCCGCTCGGCGTCGCGCTCGGGCAGACCCGGCGCGCTCGGCGCCGCGCACGACGCGAGCCCGACGGCCACCGCCGCGAGCGTGGCCCGCGTCACGGCGCCAGCGTCGAGCGGAACACGTAGCGGCCCGGCTGGGCCTCGAACCCGACCCGGCCCTCGTCCAGGCCGCGCGGCTCCAGCCCGTCCGCGTCGGCCGCGAGCACGTCCCCTTCTCGCACGCTGGCGGGATCGGCCGTCGGCACCCAGACCGTCGCGGCGGACCCGACCGGGACCTCGACCGTCAGCGTGACCTCGTCGCCGTCGCGCGTCCACTCGCTGACGATCTCGCCGTAGGGCGACCGGTGCGTGGCCCGGACGTGGCCGAGGTCGCCGACGACCTCGGGGCGGACCGCGAACCGGCGCCAGCCGGGGTAGCCGGGGTCGGGCCGCAGGCCGCCGAGCCCGGCGAAGAACCACTCCTCCATGTGGCCCAGCATAAAGTGGTTCTGGCTCTGGACCGGGTTGGCGTCCCACGCCTCGGTCAGCGTCGTCGCGCCGGCCAGGAGCTGGGCGCCGTAGCTCGGCGCCCCGGTCTGGGTCGCCAACCGCCACACGACGTCCGACCGGCCGGCGGCCTGCAACGCCTGGATGAGGTAGCGGTGGCCGACGTCGCCGGCGGTCGGGTGGAACCCACGGCCTCGGACGTCGGCGACGAGCGTGGCGAGGGCGTCGTCGCGGCGGCCCGGGAGGGCGAGGTCCAGGACGAGCGGCATGGCCTGGGCCGTCTGGCTGCCCGTGTCGTAGTGGTCGGCCTCGGCGTCCCAGAACGCGCGGTTGAACGCGCGGCGGAGGTCGACCGCGCGGGCGGCGTAGCGGGCGGCCTCGTCGGGCCGGCCCATCAGCCGTGAGGCCGCGGCCATCACCTGGAGGTTGGCCGCCTGCGTCGCCGTCGCCGTGACGCCCTTGCTCGTGAGCTGGCTCTCGCCGGGGAAGTTCGGGCCGATGTCGTACCAGTCGCCGAGCCCGTGGCGGATCGTCCCGTCCGGCTCGGCGCGGCCGGCGAGGTAGTCGACGTAGCGGGCCTGGGCGTCGTGGTGCGTGCGCAGCGGCCTGTCGTCGCCGGCCCAGACGTGGACGAGCCACGGGACCTGGACGACGGCGCTCCCCCACTCGGGCGAGTCGCGGAAGTTGCCGCCGAAGAACGTGTACTCCGGCGCCGTCGTCGGGACGAGCCCGCTCGGCTCCTGGGCGTCGGCCATGTCGTCGGTCCACTTGGCGAGGATCGGCGCCACGTCGTAGTTGAACAGGACCGAGGGGCCCATCAGGTACGCCTCCTCGAGCCAGCCCAGCTTCTCGCGGTGCGGGCAGTCGGTGAGCACCGACATCATGTTGCTGCGGATGGCGCCCCGGATCATCCCGTGGATCCCGTTCACCAGGTCGTCCGACGTCTCGAAGGTGCCCGCGAGCGGCGCGTCGGCGTGGACCCAGTCGCTGGCGACGCGGGCCACGAGCGGGACGCCGCGGGCGTCGGCGGCGTCGAACGCGGCGCCCTCGACCTGGACGTAGCGGTAGCCGGTGTAGGTGAACTGGGGCTGCCACGACTCGACGGAGTCGCCGGACAGGGTATAGCGGAACACGATCTCGCCCCAATGCTTCATGCTCGTCGGGTCCGCGAGCCCGTCGGCGCCCAGGACCTCGGCCGGCCGCAGCGTCACCGTCTGCCCGCGCTCGCCGGAGACCGTCAGGCGCGGCACGCCGGAGTGGTTCTGGCCGAGGTCCACGACAAAGACGCCCGGGCTCGGCTCGGTGACGGCGACGGCCTCGAACCGCTCGTGCGCCCGGATCGGCGGGGTCGTCTGGGCGACGAGCGCTCCACCCGGCCCGTCGAGGACGCGGACCGGACGCCAGCCCTCGGCCGAGAAGCCGGGCCGGTCCCAGCCGGGCGCTTCGAGCCGCGCGTCGAAGTCCTCGCCGCCCCAGATCGACGAGAACACCGTCGGGCTCGCGCCGACTGCCCAGTCGCCGTCGGTCACGATCACGGTCTCGGTCCCGTCCGGGTGCTCGACGGTCAGGTGCGCGATGGCCTGGAAGGGGCCGATGGAGTCCCAGTACTTGGCGTAGCGGTCCTCGGCGTGGGGCCCGCCGCGCGGGATCCGGTAGAGCCCGCCGCCCAACCCGATCCCGAGCGCGTTCGCGCCCCGGCGGAGATGCTCCGTCACGTCGTACGTGTTGACGAGCACGCGGTGCGCCGGCTCGGTCCAGCCCGGCCCGAGCAGGTCGTCGCCCACGCGGCGGCCGTTGATCGAGAGCGCGTAGTGGCCCAAGCCCGTGACGTGGACGGTCGCCCGAGTGACGGGCTTGGCGATCTCGACCTCGTGCCGGAGCCGCGGCGTTCCGGTCAGCCCCAGCCCGATGGCGTCCGCGAGCGTGCTGTCGAGGCCGATCCACCGCGCGGCGCCCCAGTTGCCCATCCGCCCGGTCGTCCACGTCGAGGCGGCCCAGTCCGACGGCTCGCCGTCGCGGCTCCACGCGCGGACGGCCCAGTGATACCGGGTCCCGGGCCGGAGCGCCGGGCCCTCGACCGAGACGAGGTGCTGGCGGCTGCCCACGACGCGGCCGGAGTCCCACACGTCGGCGGCGCCGGGCGCGAGCCGGTCTGCAGTGGTGGCCACCACGATCTGGTACGCCGTCTGGCGCTCGCCCCGCGCGTCGCCGGCGTCGAGCGCCCAGCTCAGACGGGGGCGCTCGGCGTCGAGCCCCATCGGCGCGCGGAAGTGCTCGACGCGGAGATCGACCGGCCGGACCTGCGCCTGCACGCCGACGGCCACCAGGGCGAGAAGCAGCGCGAGTCTGCACGTAGGGGCACGCCGGTGGCGTGCCCGTGACGACCGCGATGGGACGAGGGCACGCCACCGGCGTGCCCCTACGGGGGATGCCGCCTTCGCAGGAGGGCTCAGCATCAACGGACAATCTCTCGGGGTCATCGGATGACGGTCATGCGTTGGGTCGTCACGGCGCCGCCGGCCCGCAGGCGGACGACGTAGACGCCGCTCGCCAGCGTGTGCGTGTCGAACGCGACCCGGTGCGGGCCGGCGCTCCGGGCACCCTCGGCCAGCCGGGCGACCTCGCGGCCTAGCGCGTCGTGGACGGTCAGCGCTACGTCGCCCGGCGCGGCGAGCGCGTAGCCCAGCGTCGTCGAGCTGGCGGCCGGGTTCGGAGCCGGAGCGGCGAGCGTGGCCGCGAGCGCGTCCGGCCCGTCGTCGGCCGCGACGGGGGCGCCGAGCGCGATCACGTAGGTGTGGATCGAGTACGGGCCGAGGTCGAGCGCGAGCGTGGCCGTCCCCGCCGGCGGCGTCACCGTGCCCGCCGGCTCGTCGCTCCGGTCCGCGTCCGTGATCCGGGTCGCGACCGAGGCGACGGTGCGGAGCCCTCCGCCCTCCTCCACCTCCAACGTGATCGACTTGGTCTCCCCGCCCGTGTTGGTGACCGTCACGTAGACCGTGTCCTGCCCAGCCTTGCGGAACGCGACGACGTCGGCGCGGCGGCCGGCGCTGGCGGTGTAGTCGAGGACGTCCGACGAGTCGGGCTGGGTCGAGGTGAGCTGGCGGAAGGCGTAGTAGTGCTTGTAGGGCTCGGGCGCCGTCGTGTTGAACGGGACCGACAGGAGCCCGCCCGGGTTGAACTGGCCCGGGTCGTCGGGGTCGGCCGGGTTGGGATAGTTGGTCTCGAAGTAGGCCCACATGCTCGTCCCGAAGTTGACGGCCGCGCCGAACAGTTGAGCTAGGGACAGCGACGTCCGGTGGCCGGGGCGGAGCGCGTCCGGCCCGAACGTTTTCGAGGCGTGCGTCTCGGACTGCCAGATCGGCTTGCCCTCGGCCTCGACGCGGAGCGCCTGGAAAAGGTCGCCGCGGACGCCGTTGATGTACTGGTGCGTGGCCACGATGTCGATCTGGTCCCACGCCTCAGGCCGCTCCGCCTTCATGTAGCGGATGAAGTCGAGGGCCCCATTGGGCGCGATCGTGCTCGGGCCCATGATCCGGGGCTTCGCCATGCCGAGCGTGTTGACGTCCGGGTCGTCGAAGAGGGCCAGGAACGCCGGGACGGCCTGGGCGAACACCTCGGCCACGCCCCGCCGGGTGTCGTCGCCGTACCCGTAGTGGTACGGCCGGCACTGGAGCGGGTCGTTCCCGCAGACGTCGAGGTCGGGCTCGTTGACCACGTTGAGCACCTCGACCGAGACGCCGCGCTCGGCGAAGGCCTGGAAAAGGGAGAAGTACCACTCGGCGACCTCGTCGTAGATCCCCTCGCGGTCCACGTCGAGCACGAGGTACTGCCGGCCGTTGACCGTGATCTCGGTGCGGAGCCGGCTGGGGTACTTGTTCGTGACGAGCGAGAACTCGAGGCCGGGCCGGTAGGCCCGAGCGGCCCGGACGTAGTCGGCGCGGCGGTCGTAGTAGCCGGGGTCGTCGGCCGGCTCGATCTCGCCGTCGGGGTAGTCCTGAAGGAATGCCAGGTCGAGGTCCTCAGCGATCAGGCGGACGGCCTCGTCCTGGCCGGCCGCCGGCATGCTGTAGTGGTGGCCCAAGAACAGCCCAAACGAGACGCCGGCCCCGTCGAACCGGTGCTGCGGCGCGTCGGCGAGGACGCGGATCTCCTGGGCGGAGGCCGCCAGCGACGTGGCCGCGACGAGCCCGAGGACGAGGGCGGAGCGGAGCGGTCTGGGCATGGTCGTGGGGATGGATGCTTTTGGACCCCACCCGTGTCATCCTGAGCGGAGCGAAGGATCTCGACGCCGAATCCGCACGCTGAAAGCACCGGTGCTGACGGACTGGGACGTCCGAGTCGAGATCCTTCGCAAGCTCAGGATGACAAGGTGTGAGTGAATGAAAAGGGCCACAGTCCAGAGGCTCGATTCGCACGTAGCACGCACCCGCCCTAGCTGTCCGGCGTGACCCAGCGAGCGGGGACCGGGGCGACCGAGCTGTAGCTCGGGTTGCGGCGGGGCGGCGGGGCGTCCTGCCGAGCGAGCGTCTCGTCCAGGATTTGACGGAGCCGGGCCACGTCGTCGGGCCGGTCGTCGGCGAGGTTGGTCGTCTCGCCGGGGTCGGCCACCACGTCGAACAGGAACGTGTCGCCGAACTCGAGCTTCTCGATCAGCTTGAGCCGGCCGTCGCGGATGGATCGGGCCGGGCGCGTGCCCTGGGGGCTGTAGTGCGGGAAGTACCACGTCAGCGGCGACGCTCGCATCGGCGCGGCGCCCGTCGTCAAGAGCCCGCGCAGGCTGACGCCCTCGACGGCGGCCGGGACCGGCGACCCGATCCAGTCGGCGACGGTCGAGAACAGGTCGAGGTTCGAGACCGGCTCGCCGCTCGTGGCCGCCTGCACGACGCCGGGCCACCACGCGATAAACGGGACGCGCGTGCCGCCCTCGAACAGGTAGCCCTTGCCCGCCCGGAGCGGGCCGTTGTCGGTCGCCGGCGTGTGCGCTGCGAACGCCGGGACCTCCTCGACGCTCAGCCCGCCGTTGTCGGACAAGAACACGACGAGGGTGTTCTGCGCCAGCCCCAGCCGGTCGAGCGCGTCGAGCACCCGGCCCACGTTGTCGTCGATGGTCTCGACCATCGCCGCGTACTCCGGGTTCTCGAACCCGTAGTCGCCCGCCGCCGCGCGCGCCTGGTACGCCCGCACCTTCTCGGGCTCGCCCTCGATGGGCACGTGGGGCGCGTAGTACGCCAGGTGGAGGACGAACGCCGTGTCGCGGTGGGCCTCGATGTAGTCGATGGCCTCATTCGTCAGCCGGTCCGTGAGGTACTCGCCCTGGCGGTCCGGGTCGATGGGCCGGCCGAACAGGTCGGTCGACCCGCCGTCGACGTAGGGGTAGAAGAAGCTCGGCGGCAGCCCCCGCCCGCTCCCGGCGACGTTGACGTCGAACCCGTGGTCCTCGGGAAGCGAGCCCTCGTATCCCAGGTGCCACTTGCCGATGTGGGCCGTCGTGTAACCCACGCGCTTGGCCGCCTCGGCGATCGTCGTGGTCGAGAGCGGGAGGTTCGACTCCTGGTCCGGCGGGATCAGCCGCTGCCAGTCCTCGACGGGCGGCGTGCCGCGGAAGTGCTCCGTGATGTGGAGGGCCGCCGGCGACTGGCCCGTCATCAGCGCCGCCCGCGACGGCGAGCAGATCGGCGACGCCGCGTAGCCGTCGGTAAAGCGCATGCCCTCGGCGGCCATCCGGTCCAACCGCGGCGTCAGGTGGAACCGGTTGCCGTAGACGCCCAGGTCGTGCCAGCCGAGGTCGTCGGCCACGATGAGGATCACATTCGGTGGGCCGGACGGCGCTGGGCCAGGCTCGGTCGGCTCCGGGGTGATGGGCCCGGGGTCCTCGGGGGACGTCCCGCTGCACCCCGCCAGCACGGCGATCAGGACGAGGAAGGCGAGGCGCATGTCGAGGGGTCGTCGGGATCCGCCCTGGCCACGACGCTGAGGCGGACGAGAAGGCCTAGAGCGGAATGAAGGTGAGTACGGGGTACTCGGTACGGGGTACGGCGCCCTCGGGCTTTGAAGGCCCCGTACCTCGTACCCGGTACCCCGTACCTATCCGAAGGAGGCCCTAGTAGCCCGCGTTCTGGGTCGCGTTCGGGTTCCGCTGGAGCTCCCCGAGGGGGATCGGGTAGAGGACCTCGGGCTTGCCCGTGATCGGGTGGGCGGTGACCTTGGCCGGGTTGATCGTGATGCCCTGCGGGGCCAGGACGTCGGTCAGGATGCCCCAGCGGTTAAGGTCGAACAGCCGCTTGAACTCGAACGCCAGCTCGAGGCGGCGCTCGAGGCGGACGGCTTGGCGGACCTCGCCCTGGTCGTCCACGTCGTCGCCGAGCGCGTCGACGCCAGCGCGGGCGCGGATCTGGTTGACGAGCGGGATGGCCTCGGCCGGCCGGCCCAGCTCGGCGAGCGCCTCGGCCCGCATCAGCAACACCTCCGCGTAGCGGAAGACGACGATGTTGAACGACGTCGCGTTGTTGCCGATGTCGGAGTACCACTTCTGCACGAACCACTCGCGCGAGCCGTACGACTCGGTGACCGCCCCACGCGACGCCCCGAACTTGTCGAACACGACGTCGAAGCGCGCGTCGCCCTCGCCGTAGGCCTGGATGATCGCGTTGGGACCGCCGGCGCCGACTTCAAAGTCGGGGTACGCGTCGTCGGTCGGCAGGATCTGGTTCTGGCCGTCGCGGATCCCGCGCGGCGTGAACGCGACGCGGATGAACGACTTCGGCCCGTCGCCCTCCTGGGAGTATTGGACCTCGAAGATCGACTCGACCCGGTTCTCGCCCGAGGCGTCGCGCAGGAGCCCGTAGAAGTTGTCGATGTAGCTCGGGCGGAGCGAGTACCCCGTGATCCCGTCGGTCACGGCGAGCACGTCGGACCACTCTTCGAGCGTGAGGTGGACCTTGGCGAGCAGCGTCCGGGCCGCCCCGCTCGTGGCCCGGCCGCGCTCCTGGGCCAGCCCGCTGTCGGTGTAGCTCGCCGGCAGCAGCTCGATGGCCTGCCCGAGGTCGCGCTTGATGAAGGCGTAGACGTCGGCGACGGAGTCCCGGGGCCGCTGGGCCTCCGAGATCTGGTCGATCGCGACCGACTCGTCGTAGATCGGGACCTCGCCGAACAGGCGGACCAGGTTGAAGTAGTAGAACGCCCGCAGGAACAGGGCCTCGCCGCGGAGCTGGTCCTTGAGGTCGTCGTCGTCGCCGAAGTCGATGCTCGGCTCGCGGTTGAGGTAGTAGTTGGCCGAGGCGATCTCGGTCAGGCTGGGCGTCCAGACGTTGCCGAGCTGGCCCTGGGTCGCGTCGATCTCGCGCGTCTTGAGCCCCTGGAAGCTCTGGGCGAACGGCCACCCGTCGTCGGTCCCGCTCTCGACCAGGTTGGGGATGGCCCCGTTGTAGAGGCCCGGGAGCGCGCCGTACAAGCTGTTGACGAACCCGACGGCCCCCTCGGGGCTCGCGAGCTGGTTGTCGAAGGTCTGGACGTTGAGCGGCTCGGTGTCGAGGATCGAGTCGCAGCCGGCGACGGCCAGCGCGGCGCAGAGCGCGAGCGCGAGACGGACGGGCACAACAGAGCGGAGTCGGGTCATGGGAGGCATCCTAGAGGGTGACGTTGAGGCGGACGCCGACGGTCTTGGCGATGGGGTAGGTCGTGAGGTCCAAGCCGGGCGAGAGCGGGGCCGAGGCCGCGTCGAGGTTGCCGCTGTTGCTCCGGTTGCCGCTCGACGCCTCGGGGTCGTAGCCGGAGTAGTCCGTGAACGTGAGCAGGTTGGTCCCGATCACCGAGATCTGGGCCGCGCTCGCACCGACGACCGACGCGAACGGCCCGGGCAGCGTGTAGGTCACGCGCAGCGTCCGAAGGCGGACGAAGTCGGCGCTCTGGATAAAGAAGTCCGACGGGAGCGCGTTGATGTAGCCGCGGCGGCCCTGGAACGCCCGGGGGATGTCGGTGTCCTGGTTCTCCGGCGTCCAGCGGTCGAGCACCTCGGCCCGCTTGTTGATGTTCGAGTCGCCCGAGATCCCGAACATGAGCGACGTGTCGAACAGCTTCCGCCCGAAGGCATACGTGAACAGCGTCTCGACCTCGAAGGCCCCGAGCCCGAACACGTTCGTCAGGCCGCCGAAGATCTTGGGGAGCCCGCTGCCCAGGAACACCCGGTCGGCGTCGTCGATGATGCCGTCGCCGTTGACGTCGCGGTAGATCGTGTCGCCCGGCTGGACCCCGTTGACGCCGCCGCGCGCGGTGAGCCCGGCGCACGAGTTGGTCGCGGGGTCGTACTGGTCCGTCGAGCAGATCCCGACGAAGTCCCAGGCCCAGAGCTCGCCGATGGGCCGGCCGGCCGCCGTCTGGTTGACCGTCCCGAACTGGAGCGGGCCGTCGTTGAGGTTCCGCCCGCCCAACGCCCCGCTCTCGCCGAGCACGTCCTCGCGGATGTTGTCGACCTCGTTCGTGTTGTAGCCGAACGTCGTCGTCGAGCGCCAGGTGAACCGGCCCGCGTCGAGGGGCGTCGCGCTCAGGGCGAACTCGAAGCCCTGGTTCGTGACCGCGCCCACGTTCCCGCTCACGCTGCCGACCGGGTAGGCCGGCGGGGCCGGGACCGACCCGAGCACGTCCTCGGTGTAGCGGTGGTAGTAGTCGGCCGTGAGCCCGAGCCGGCCGCGGAACGCCGTCAGGTCGAACCCGATGTCGAGCTGGCGGATGGTCTCCCAGCCCACGCCGTCGGGCAGGGCGATGTTGAGCAGCGGCGTCTGCTGGACCGGGTTCTCCCCGAACGCCACGAACCCGTTGCTGACGCGCGTCAGGAAGGCGTTGTCGCCGACGCCGGCCCGGTCGCCCAAGAGCCCGTAGCTGGCCCGGAGCTTGAGGTCGTTGATCACCGAGACCCCGCGCAAGAACGGCTCGTTCGAGATCCGCCACGCCAGGCCGACGGCCGGCAACGTGGCCCACCGCCGCTCGGGCGAGAACTTCGAGGCCCCGTCGGCGCGGACGGTCCCGGTCACGAAGTACTTGTCGGCGTAGTCGTACGTGACCCGGCTGAAGTACGAGAGCAGGCGCTGGGTCTGCTCACGCGCGCTCGTCCCCGACCGCGTCGGCTGGAGGCTGATCTGGGCCTGCGCGTTGTTCGTCCCCCCGGACCCCTCGGCGAACGTGAACTCGAGGTAGTCCTCCTGGACGCTCATCCCGCCCAGGACCTCGACGTCGTGGGGCCCGAACTCGCGGTCGTAGGTCAGCGTGTGGTCGGTGAAGTAGTTGTAGCCGAGCTGGTCGAACGCCGCCAGCGAGACGACCTCGCGCATCTGGCGGGCCCGGTCCCGCGTCGGGAAGAAGTCGTCGGCCGTGTTCGACGACAAGTTCGCCGAGGCGCTCCCCCGGTAGCGGAGGTCGAACGGGAGCCGGAACGTCAGCGCCGTCGTGGCGATGACCTGCTGCCACTGCCGGGCCCGCTCGTTCTCGAGCAGGTCGGCGACGGGGTTCTGCGGGAACGGCTGGGAGTAGA
This sequence comes from Rubrivirga sp., assembly GCF_965213695.1. Classification (GTDB taxonomy): domain Bacteria; phylum Bacteroidota; class Rhodothermia; order Rhodothermales; family Rubricoccaceae; genus Rubrivirga. The sequence continues at coordinate 4,328,990 of NZ_OZ243912.1, forward strand.
TGGCGCCCAGCTCGGGGTCGTTCACGTCGTACTCGGCGAACGTGCCGTCGTCGTTGTACGGGGTCTCCCAAGGGTACTTGTAGAGCGCGTCGCGGAGCGAGCCCCCGAACGTCTGGTCGTTGGCCACGACGTCGCCCCACTGGCGCGAGCCGTTGAGGCGGACGTCGAGCGTCGCCCGCCGGCTCAGGTCGACGACCGAGTTGACCCGGATCGAGCCCCGCTTGATGTTGGACCCGATGAGCCGGCCCTGGATGTTCTCGAAGTTGCCCGACGTCGCGAACTGGATCGGCCCCGAGCTCCCGCGCGCGCTCACGTTGTAGCGCTGGCTCAGGCCCGTCTGGGTCACGGCGTCCTGCCAGTCGGTGTCGTTGGCCGCCAAGAAGGCGGGGTCCTGGAGCGGGTCCGGGAGCTCGAACGTCGGATTCGCCCCCTGCGAGTTCCGGACGGCGTCGAGCCGGTACTGGGCGAGCTGGGCCGAGTTGAGCATGTCGAGCTGGCGGACCGGCGAGGCCGCGTCGAACTCGGTCGAGAACTCGACGGCCGGCTTCTGCCCGGCCCCCGTCTTCGTCGTGATGATGACGACGCCGTCGGCCGCGCGGACGCCGTAGATCGAGGCCGACGAGGCGTCCTTCAACACCGAGATCGACTCGATGTCCTCCGTGTTGAGCGTCGACAGGAACGAGTTGTCGGTCGGCTCGAGCGGGATCCCGTCGACGATGTAGAGCGGCCGGTTCGTGCTCCCGAACGACCCGACGCCCCGGATGTCGATCTGGAAGTTGCCCTGCAAGTCGCCCGAGTTCTGCTGGACGTTGACGCCGGCCACGCGGCCCGCCAGCGCGTCCTCGAACGAGACGAGCGGGCGGCCCTCGATCTCCTCGGCCGTCACGGCCCCGACCGAGCCCGTCAGGTCGCGGACCTCCGACGTCCCGTACCCGATCACGACCACCTCGTTGCCGCCGTAGTTGCGCGGGCTCAGCGAGATGTTGATGTCGGTCCGCCCGAGGACCGGGATGACCTGGGTCTCGTAGCCGACGAACGAGACCTGGAGCGAGTCGGTCTCGGACGGGACCGTGAGCGAGTACCGCCCGTCGACGTCGGTCGCGGCCCCGATCGTCGTGCCGGCGACGACGACGTTGACGCCGGGGAGCGGGAGCCGGTCGTCGGCCGAGACGACTTGGCCGGTGACGGGGAACCCCTGGGCGGCCACGGGGCCGGCGAGGGCGAGGGCGACGACGAGCCCGAGGAGGGCGCCTCGAAGGCGCGGTGCGAGATCCATGTCGGTCGAGTGGAGACGTGTGAGCGAGGCACGGGCCGGGGGCCGGGGCGTGGGCCCCCGGACTGCCCCTATAGTGCCCCGTCGCGGGCGCCACCCCTACACCGGGAGCGCTTTTCCCAGGGCATCTCGGCGTCCCCCCGGTGCTCCGAGTCCGGTCGGTCCGTTGCGGTACGGAGCGAGGAACGCTCGGTGTGAGATCGCGCGTCCTCCGGTTGGGTCCAAGGGGCCCCGTGCGGGGCGCGGTCCGAGACCTGGCAGGTCTGTCGAGGGCGCCCCCCCGCCGCCATCAGCCCGCAGCGGCGGTCCTGCCGAACTCACACCAAGCGTAGGAGGGTGGGGGTGTGGGAGGGGGCCGACACTCCCTCCTCCCACACTCCCCCGTCACTCGGCCACCACGGACCACCGGCCGGGGCCGACCCACACCTCGGCCACCGGACCGCCCGGCGTCTCGACGACCTCGGCCTCTCCCGATCCGTCGGCCGTCCACACGACGGCGTCGCCGAGCGTCACGGACTGGCGACCGGCGACGGGCACCTCGAGCCGGGCCCGCGTCGTCGCCGGGACCGTCACGTCTAGGGCGAAGCGGTCGGGCCCGCGTCGCACCTCGGCCACCACCTCGCCCCGAATCGACGGCACGACGGCCCGGGCCGACGCCAGCGACCCCATCCGAGGGGCAACGCGGAACGTGGCCCACCCGACCTCCAGCGGCTCGACGCCGACGACCCGGCTCGACAGCAGCGTGAGCGGGCCGCCGCTCCAGGCGTGGTTGTAGGTCCCGCCGCCGTACGTCGCCGAGTTGAGCTCCCAGCCCTCCCACAGCGTCGTGATGGGGCTCGCGATCATCTCGGCGTAGCGGTCTTCGAGCCGGTCGAGCGCGTCGTCGGTGTGGCCCATCTGGATAAGGGCCTCGGCGACGTACTTCTCGAAGTAGGGGCTCGCGTGGCGCTCCTCGACCAGCACGCGGCGGAGCGCCGGCCACCGGATCTCGGGCGCCAGCCCGGCGACGACGGCGAGCGCGTTGCCCCGGTCGTCGGTGGCCCCGTCGTGGTCGGGCGAACGGTAAGCGGTCCCGGTCCAGAACCGGGCGTCGAACGCCTCCGTCAGCCGGCCGAGCGCCGCGTCGATGGCCGGCACGTCGGCGTCGTGGCCGGTCGCCAGGGCGAGCGCGCGCTGGCCCTTGAGCGCGAGCGCCATCCACCCGTTGAAGATCAGCGGCAGGTCCTTGTCGTCGCCCCAGTCGCCCCAGGTCCACCCGCCGGGCCGCATCACCACGAGCCCGTCGGCGTCCAGCTCCCACAGCGCGAGGTAGTCGCGCACGGCCGGGTAGACGCGCCGGGCCGTGTCGAGGTCGCCGGTCTGCTCGACGTAGGTCCAGAACCCGTAGTGGCCGACCGACGCCAGCATCTGGGTCGGCAGCTCGGCGCTCCAGATCGGGCCCGAGGGGACCGGCGAGTACAGCGTCGAGTCGGGCCGCTGCCACGCCGCCAGCTCCAGGACGGCCTTGCGGCTGAGCGCGTCGGCGCGGCGGTCGAGGGCGTAGAAGCTCTCGCCCATCTCGAGCACCACGTCGCCCCACCACTGGGCCCGCTCGCGGTCGGGGCAGTCCATGTAGCTGTCGCGCATGGTGATGTAGAGCGTGCGCAGCGACTTCTGCCACAGCGTGTCGAGCGCCGGCCGCGACGACGCGAAGGCGCCCGCGAAGTCGGCGTCGTAGCCGGTCTCGCGGAACATCAGGCGGTGGACGGTGACGCCGGCCGGGAAGGCGTAGCGGACGCGGTGGCCGTTGATCCAGCCCGGCACCTCGACGCGCTGCCGGCCCTCGGTCGTGACGACCTCGGCGCGGAGGTTGGGCGGGCCGCCGCCGCGGTAGTTGTCCGTCCGAATGTCGATGGTGAGCCCGGCCGGCGCGTCGATCTCGAAGGCGGGCGTGACCTGGGCGTTGTAGGGGAGCGAGACCACGACCGTGTCGCCGGCCGTGACGAACGGGGTCGCCGGGGCGTCGGCGTAGTCGCGCAGGCCGAAGTCGCGCCACTGCGGCACGGGCCGGGTGACGAGCGGGCCCCACGGATCGGCGCCGGCCGGGGCGAGCGGCACGGCGCGGGGCCACAGGCCGTCACGGTAGCCGCGCGTGGTCCAGCCGCGGAGCTCGCGGCCGGCGTCGTAGCGGACGTTCGACTCGGGGAGCCGGTAGTTCGGGTGCGGCGGGCCGGTGTCGCCGTAGGCCGGGTGGACGCGCGCGCGCCAGTCGAGCGCCGTCGGCGCCCCGTCGAGGGCGAGGTCGAACAGCAGGCCCGGCGTATCGGTCGAGGCGTGGCTGAACCCCTCCTTCCCCCACGTCCACACCAGCACGGCGACCGCGTTCTCGCCGGCGACCAGAAACGGCGCCAGGTCGACGGCGTCGGCGTAGGTGGCCCCGCGCATCGGCCCGCGCTTGAGCCCGCCCTCGCGCACGACGACGCGGCCGTTGACCCAGAGCCAGTACTTCGAGTCGACAGCGATCCGGGCGACGGCGGCCTCCGGCACGCGGTCGAGGTCGAGCCCGGCGCGGTAGGCCGTCCACACGTTCTGGGTGTCGGCCGGGCTCAGGTCCGTCGGGCCGACCCACCCCGCCGTCCAGTCGGCGTCGACGTCCCAGACCGGCGACGGCTGGGCCGAGGCCACGGCCGCGAGCGCGGCGAGCAGGACGAGAGGGCGCATCGGGGGACGGACGAGGTGAGGAGTCTACCCTAGGAGTCTCGCCAGTCCCCTCCGCCCCCCTACGCCATGCCGTCCGCTACCCGTAACCTCCCCGCCCGCGTCGGCCTGTTCGGGGTCGGTCTCGACACGTACTGGGCCCAGTTCGACGGCCTCCGGGACCGGCTCGAGGGCTACCAGGCCCAGATCGCCGACCGCCTCGCCGGGGAGGTCGTCGACGGGGGCCTGGTCGACTCGGTGGAGGCCGCGCGCGAGGCGGCCGAGCGGTTCCGACACGGGGACGTCGACGTCGTGTTTCTCTACGTCTCGACGTACGCGCTCTCCTCGACCGTCCTGCCCGTCGTCCAGCGGGTCGGCGTGCCGGTCGTGGTCCTCAACCTCCAGCCGACGGCGGCCATCGACTACGGCTGGTTCAACGGGTTGAAGGACCGGCACGCGATGACGGGCGAGTGGCTGGCGAACTGCCAGGCGTGCGCGGTGCCGGAGATCGCGTCGGTCCTGATGCGGGCCGGCGTGGGGTTCCACCAGGTCACCGGCACGCTGGACGACGACGTCGCCTGGGCCGAGATCGACGCCTGGACCGACGCCGCCCGCGCCGCCCGCGTCTTGCGAGAGAGCCGGCTCGGGCTCCTCGGCCACTACTACAACGGGATGCTCGACCTCTACACCGACCCGACCCTGCAGTCGGTCGCGTTCGGGAGCGAGGTCGTCCACCTCGAGATGGACGCGCTCCAGGCCCTCCGCGAGTCGGTCACGGACGGCGAGGTCGACGCCATGCTCGACGAGATCGACGAGGCGTTCGACGTCTCGCCCGAGTGCGCACGCGACGAGCTCCGCCGCGCCGCCCGGACGGCCGTCGCCCTCGACCGGCTGGCGGACGCCGAGCGGCTCGGCGCGCTCGCGTACTACTACGAGGGCGTCCCGGGCGGGACGTATGAGGACCTCATCGGCTCGGTCATCGTCGGCACGTCGCTCTTGACGGCGCGGGGCGTGCCGGTCGCGGGCGAGTACGACGTCAAGAACGCCCAGGCCATGAAGGTCATGGACGCGCTCGGCGCCGGCGGCTCCTTCACCGAGTTCTACGGGATGGACTTCGACGACGACGTGGTGCTCATGGGCCACGACGGGCCGGGCCACATCCGCATCGCCGAGGGGAAGCCGCGCCTCAAGCCCCTCGCGGTCTACCACGGGAAGCCGAGCCACGGGCTCTCGGTCGAGATGTCCGTCGCGCACGGGCCGGCGACCGCGCTGGCGGTCGTGCAGACGGGGGCGGGGCGGCTCAAGCTGCTCGTCGCCGAGGGCGAGGCAGTGCCGGGGCCGATCCTGGAAATCGGCAACACGAACTCGCGCTACCGCTTCCCCCTCGGCGTCCGGGCGTTCATGGACCGCTGGTGCGCCGAGGGGCCGCACCACCACTGCGCCATCGGGGTCGGCCACCAGGGCTCGCGCATCGAGAAGCTGGGGGCGCTGCTGGGGCTGGAGGTCGTCCAGATCTGCTGACTCTCCCGCCCCGCTCGCGTGGGGCGAGAAGGTATGCTCCCGCCGCCTGCGAGGGCGCTGCCGACAGGTTTCGGTGGCATCCGTTTTCCCTTGCCGGAGGTCCGATTAACGGCGCTTCCCAGACGTACCCACGGGGGCTGAACGGCCCCGCACCGAGCTCACCATGACGTCCGAGGCCGAGCGTGCAGGACGGCTGTGGACCGGGAAGGGCGGTCTCGGACCGTGCGGTCCGTCCGCTTGGGGGTTCCCGCCCGAGGTGCCCCAATCGAGCTGGGCGCCCGCCGTTCGCCGCGTTCGTGGACTGGACCGTTCGCGCGTCCCGGAGTCACCTCAGCCCGCAGAGCCCAGCCGGTATGCCGCTCGGGCGAGCCCGACCGCGAGGTCCGTACCGAGTCGGCGGGCGTCGGCGGAGGAGAGAACGTGCCGGACAACGAGCCCGCCGAGCCAGTTTGCGTCGACACGCCGGGCGAGGTCGTGCCGGGCCGGGATGGAGCAGAACGCCCGAGTGTCGTCGTTGAACCCGGCCGTGTTCGACAGGCCGGCCGTCTCCGTCGTGCGGCGGCGGTAGCGGGCGATGCCCTCGGGCGAGTCGTGGAACCACCACGCCGGGCCGAGGACGACGGCGGGGTAGTGGCCCGCCAGCGGGGCGAGCTCGCGGGCGTACGTCGTCTCGTCGAGCGTGAACAGGATCAGCCGCAACCGAGAGTCGTTGCCGAACGCCGACAGGAGCGGCCGGAGGTTCCGGGTCCACTCGGTCGCGACCGGCACGTCGGCGCCCTTGTCGGGGCCGAAGACCTCGGCCAGCGGGCCGTTGTGGTCGCGGAGGGCTCCGGCGTGGAGCTGCATCACCAGCCCGTCGGAGGCCGACTGGCGGGCCATCTCCATCAGAAAGTGGGCCTCGAACGCGGCCTGGTCCTGGGGCGTCGCCCGGCCGTCGAGCGCGCGGGCGAAGACGGCGTCGCGGTCGGCGTCCGAGAGCCAGCCGGTCCGGGGCTCCACGACGGCGTGGTCCGTCGCGGTCGCGCCGAGCGACTGGAAAAAGGCGCGGCGGTCGGCGAGGGCGTCGACGAACTCGCCGTAGTCGGTGACCTCGCGGCCGGCGGCCTCCGCCAGCGCGGCGACCTCGGCCTGCCACCCCGCCCGGGCGATCCGCATCACGGCGTCGGGGCGGAACGTCGGGACCACGCGGCCGGACCACTCGCCGCTCGCGTTGGCGTCGGCGATCCGGCGGTGGTGGCGGAGGTCGTCGGTCGCGGCGTCGGTCGTGGCGAGGACCTCGATGTCGAACCGGTCGTAGAGCGCGCGCGGCCGGTACTCCGGCGACGCCAGTCGCTCGGCGACGTGGTCGTAGACCCGGTCGGCCGTCTCGGCGCTCGGCACGACGTCGACGCCGAACACCTCGGCCAGCTCGTAGTCGAGCCACGCGCGCGAGGGCGTCCCCAAGAACAGGTGGTAGTGGGCGCAGAACAGGCGCCACACCTCGCGCGGGTCGGTCTCGGCGCGGGTCCCGTCGGCCCGAGGGATGCCCAGCGTGTCGAGGTCGATCCCCTGGCTGTACAGCATCCGAAACACGTAGTGGTCGGGCGTGACCAGCAGCTCGGTCGGCTCCGGGAACGGGCGGTCGTCGGCGAGCAGCGCCGGGTCGACGTGGCCGTGGGGGCTCACGATGGGGAGGCCGCGCGTGGCTTGGTACACGTCGCGCGCGGCGGCGCGGACGGCGGGGTCCGGGTCGAAGAACCGGTCGGGGTGGAGGCGGAGCGGGTCGGGCATCAGGGCAGCGTCGAGGCGCGCGGGACCAGCCGCGTGGGGACGAGCGCCGAGCCGCCGGCGTCGAGGGCGGAGAGGGCCGCCGCGGCGACGGCCGGGGCGTCGAGCGAGACCGACGTGAGCGCCGGCCGGACGAGGGGCGCCAGCGGCCCGTTCCCCACCGCGATCACCTGGACGTCGCCAGGCACCGAGCGGCCGGCGTCCCTAGCCGACTGGACGACCTCGGCGGCGAGCGCGTCCGAGCCGGCCAGCACGGCGTCGGCGCCGAGCGCCCACAGGTCCGCCAGCGCGCCGGCGCCGAGGTCGAGCGCGTCGTCGGCCTGGACCGACCGCCAGCCGGCGCGCAAGAGGTCCGCTTGGGGCGAGGGGGCGGTGACGAGCGCGACGCGCCGGGCGCCCCGGTCTCGCAGGTACGCCGTCGCCTGAGCGGCGCCGGCCGCGAGGTCCGAGCCGACCGACGGCAGGCCGGCCACGTCCGTCTCGCCCGCGACCACGGCCGGCACCGACCCGCCGGCGAGCGCCGCCAGCCGGGCCGGGCTCACGACCGACGCCCCGACCACCAGCCCGTCGACCGACCGCTCGACGAGCGAGTCCACGAGCGAGTCACCGAGGGCAGCGTCGCCGTCGGCGTCGGAGAGGAAGAGGCTGCGGCCCCCGCCGTGGAGCGCTTGGGAGAGCGCCCGCACGAACGCCGACTGGAACGGGTCCGACAGCGCCGACACGACCACGCCGACCGTCCCCTCGCGCCGTGTCCGAAGCGCCCGCGCCGCCCGGTTGGGCCGGTAGCCCAGCGCGTCGATGGCCGCCTGGACCCGCTCGCGCGTGGCCTCCGTCACCCAGCCGGCGCGGTTGACGACGGCGCTGGCGGTGGCGACGGAGACGCCGGCGCGGGCGGAGACGTCTTTGAGCGTGGGGCGGGGCACGGGCGGAAGCTCCGAACGAAATGGAGGCGGCCGGGCCGCGCCTCAACTTAATCGATTAAGTTGGGGGCCATGTCGCCCGTCGCCCTCCGTCTCGCCGCCGCCGCGCTCGCGCTCGGGTGCGCCGGCTGCGGCCCGGCCGCCGGCGAGGCGACGGTGCTCCGGCTGGGCCACGAGCTGGACACGGCCCATCCGGTCCATCGGGCGATGCTCCACCTCGACGAGCGGCTGCAAGCGCTGTCCGGCGGGACCATGCGCGTCGAGGTGTTCCCGAGCCGCCAGCTGGGCAACGAGCGCGAGAGCCTGGAGCTGTTGCAGATCGGGAGCCTCGCCATGACGAAGGTGTCGGCGAGCGTGCTCGAGAACTTCGCCCCCAGCGCGTCGGTGCTGGCCGTGCCGTACCTGTTCCGCGACAGCGCCCACCAGGTCACCGTCCTGGACGGCCCCATCGGCGACCGGCTCTTGGCGTCGCCGGCCCGGTTCCGACTGCGCGGGCTCGCGTTCTACGACGCCGGCGCGCGGAGTTTTTACACCGTCGGCCGCCCGGTCCGCTCGCCGGCCGACCTCGACGGGCTCAAAGTTCGGACCCAGGAGAGCCAGTCGGCCATCCGGATGGTCCGCGCGCTCGGCGGCAGCCCCACGCCGATCTCGTACGGCGAGCTGTACACGGCGCTCCAACAGGGCGTGGTCGACGGGGCCGAGAACAACCCGCCCAGCTTCTACCTCTCGCGGCACTACGAGGTCGCGCGGCACTACGCGCTCGACGAGCACACGGCGGTCCCCGACGTGTTGCTGATCTCCGGCCCGGTGTGGGACGGATTGACGGACCAACAACAAACGTGGCTCCGGCAGGCGGCGCGCGAGAGCGCCGAGGTCCAGCGCGTGCTGTGGGCGGAGGCGACGGCCCAAGCGCTGGCGGCCGTCCGCGAAGCGGGCGTCGAGGTCACGACGGTCGACAAGGCCCCGTTCCGCGAGCGCGTCGCCCCGCTGGTGGCCGAGCTGGAGGCCGACCCCGAGCTGGGCGGGCTCATCCGCGAGATCCGCCAGACCGGGGCGCCAGCGGACGGGGGCGACTCGTGAGCGCCTTCGACCGGACCAAGCACGCGACGGACCGGGCGCTCGGGTGGGCACTCGTCGCGCTGATGGGCGCGAGCGTGGTCAACGTGCTGTGGCAGGTCGGCACGCGGTTCGGGTCCCGCGTCATTCCGGGCTTGCAGCCGAGCGCGGTGACGGACGAGATCGCGCGGTACCTACTGATCTGGGTCGGCCTGCTGGGCGCGGCGTACGCGGCGGGGCAGGGGATGCACCTCGCCATCGACCTGCTGCCGGGCGCGCTCCGGGGGCGCCGGCGGGCGGCGCTGGGTGTCGTGATCGAGGCGGTCGTGATCGCGTTCGCACTCGGCGCGATGGTGCTCGGCGGCGGGTGGCTCGTGGCGCTGTCGTTCGAGCTGGGCCAGACGTCGTCGTCGCTGGGGTTGCCGTTGGGGTTCGTCTACGCCGTGCTCCCGCTGAGCGGGCTGCTCATCGCGTTCTACGCCGCCCACGCCATCGCCGAGCACCGGCGGGCGTGGCACGCCGACGCCTGAGCCGATGGACTGGACCGCGATCCTAGCTCTCGTCGGCGTGTTCCTGGCGTTGCTGGCGCTGGGCGTGCCCGTCGCCTACGCCATCGGGCTCTCGACCGTGGCGTCGCTGCTCGTCGTGCTCCCGCCCGAGCCGGCGCTCACGACCGTCGCGCAGCGCATGGCGACCGGGCTCGACAGCTTCACGCTGCTCGCGATCCCCTTTTTCGTGCTCGCCGGCCAGATCATGAACCGGGGCGGCATCGCAGCGCGGCTCATCGACTTGGCGAAGGCGCTCGTGGGCTCGCTGCCGGGCGGGTTGGCGTTCGTCAACATCGTCTCGGCCATGCTGTTCGGGGCGATCTCGGGCTCGGCCGTCGCCGCCGCCTCCGCCATCGGGACGGCGTTGGGGCCGCGGATGGAGGCCGAGGGCTACGACCGCGACGTCGCCGCCGCCGTCAACATCACCGCCGCGACGACGGGGCTGGTGATCCCGCCCTCGAACATCCTGATCGTGTACTCGCTTGCGAGCGGCGGCGCCTCGATTGCGGCGCTGTTTTTGGCCGGCTACGTGCCGGGCCTGCTCGTCGGCCTGTTGCTGATGGGGGTGGCCGCCGTGGTGGCCGTGCGCCGGGGCTACGCGACGGCCCCGCGCGTCCCGCTGGCGGAGGTCGCGCGCGCGTTCGGCCGGGCGCTCCCGAGCCTGTTCCTGCTGGTCGTCGTGATCGGCGGGATCGTGGCCGGCGTGTTCACGGCGACCGAGGCGGCGGCCGTGGCCGTGCTCTACGCCGGCGTGCTGGCGTTCGCCTACCGCGAGGTCCGCGTCGGCGACCTGCCCCAGATCCTGCTCGACGCCTCCGCGACGACGGCCGTCGTGCTGCTCCTGATCGCCACCAGCCTGGCGATGAGCTGGGCGATGGCCTACGCCAACCTCCCCCAGGGCGTCACGGCGGCGCTGGCGGCGGTCGAGAGCCCGGTCCTGACGCTGCTCTTGATCAACCTCATCCTGTTGGGCGTCGGCACGTTTATGGACATGACGCCGGCCGTCTTGATCCTGACGCCGATCTTCCTGCCCATCGCGGTCGAGCTGGGGATCGACCCGGTCCACTTCGGGATCATCATGGTCTTGAACCTGTGCATCGGCCTGTGCACGCCGCCCGTCGGGACCGTCCTGTTCGTCGGCGTCGGCGTGGCGGGCACGACGATCTCGCGCGTCGTCCGCCCGCTGCTCCCGTTCTTCCTGGCGATGGTCGTCGCGCTCGTCCTGGTCACCGTCTTCCCCGAGCTGAGCCTGTGGCTCCCGCGTCTGCTGGGCTACTGATGCGGGGTTCAGGGTTCGCCAGGACCCACACCGAGCGAACCCTGAACCTCCTGAACCCTGAACCACCATTCCGATGCCCGTCGCCGTCGCCCCGCCCCGCACGATCCAGATCCACCCGGCCGACACCGTCGCCGTGGCTGTCGAGCCGCTGGCGGCGGGGGAGAGGGTGGGTGGCGTGACGACCCAGGCCGAGGTGCCGGCGGGGCACAAGGTGGCGCTGGTGGCGCACGCGGCCGGCGAGCCGGTGACGAAGTACGGGTTCGCCATCGGGCGGGCGACGGCCGCCATCGCACCGGGCGAGCACGTCCACAGCCACAACCTCGCGACGGCGCTCGATAGGGAGGAGGGGTACACGTTCGCCCCCTCCGGTTTGTCGCCCACGGCTCCCGCTCTGGACGCGCCGACGTGGCGCGGGTACCGCCGGGCCGGCGGGCGCGTCGGGACGCGGAACGAGGTCTGGGTGCTCAACACCGTCGGCTGCGTCAACCGGACCGCGGAGCGGATCGCCCGGATCGCTGACCAACGGTGGGGGCCGGACGGCGAGGGCGCCATCGACGGGGCGCACGCCTTCGCCCACCCGTTCGGGTGCAGCCAGCTCGGCGGCGACCTCGACCGGACGCGCGACGTGCTCGCGGCGCTGGCCCGCCACCCCAACGCGGGCGGCGTGGTCGTGCTCGGGCTCGGGTGCGAGAACAACCAACTCGACGCCTTCTTGCGCCGCGCGGCCGAGGGGACGGGCTTCGATTCGGACCGCGTGCGCGGGATCGCGGCCCAGATGGTCGGCGACGAGACGGAGGCCGGGCTCGACGCCGTCGCCGAGCTGGTGGAGGCGATGCGCGGGGACCGTCGGGAGGAGGTGCCGGCGAGCGACCTGGTGCTCGGGCTCAAATGCGGCGGGTCGGACGGGTTCTCGGGCGTGACGGCAAACCCCCTCGTGGGCCGCGTCGCGGACCTGCTCGTCGGGTGGGGCGGGCGGGCCGTGCTCACCGAGGTCCCCGAGATGTTCGGCGCCGAGCGCGTGCTGATGGGCCGGGCCGTCAGCCGGGACGTGTTCGACGGCACCGTCGGGCTCGTCAACGAGTTCAAGCGCTACTTCATCGACCACGACCAGCCGGTCTACGAGAACCCCTCGCCCGGCAACAAGGCCGGCGGGCTGACGACGTTGGAAGAAAAGTCGCTGGGCGCGATCCAAAAAGGCGGTCGGGCGCCCATCGTCGAGGTCGTCCCGTACGCCGGCCAGGCGTCGGCGGCGTCGGAGACCGGCGGCGGGCTCGCGCTGTTGGAGGCGCCCGGCAACGACGGCGTCTCGTGCACCGCGCTGACGGCGGCCGGCTGCACGGTCCTGCTGTTCACGACGGGCCGGGGCACCCCGCTCGGCTTCCCCGCGCCGACCGTCAAGATCGCCACCAACCCCACGCTCGCCGAGACCAAGCCGCACTGGATCGACTTCGGCGCCGGCCCGCTCCTGACCGGCGACGCCGACCTCGACGGACTCGCCGGCGACCTCGCCGCCCACGTCCTGCGCGTCGCCAGCGGCGAGCGGACGCGGAACGAGGACAACGACTACCGCGAGATCGCGATCTGGAAGGGCGGCGTGACGTTGTAAGCGGAGGGACGCGGGATGGAGGGATGAGGGATGAGCCTGATCCGAATGAGCCCGCGCCCCGCATCCCCCATCCCTCGATCCTTCTCCATCCCTCTTTTTCTCATGTCCGACCTCCCCCGCCTCGACGCCCGCCAGCTGCCCGCCGCCGACCCCGGCGCGCCGGGTCTGAGCCGGCCCGTCCGCGCCGTCCAGTTCGGGACGGGCGCCCTGCTCCGCGGGCTGGTGGACGACGCCTTCGACCGGGCCGCGCGCGACGGGCGGTGGGACGGCCGCGCCGTCGCGGTGAGCCAGACCGGCAGCGGGCGCGGCGCCGCGTTCAACGAGCAGGACGGGCTGTTCACGATTCGCGAGCGCGGGGTCGAGGGGGGCGAGACCGTCGAGCGCGCTCGGGTGGTGACGGCGGTGGCCCGCGCGCTCTCGGCCCAGGACGACTGGGACAAGGTGATCGCGCTGGCCCGAGACCGCGCCGTCGAACTCGTCGTGTCGAACACGACCGAGATCGGCCTGACGTGGGACGATGGCGACGACGCCCAGGCCGAGCCGCCGCGCTCGTTCCCCGCCAAGCTGGCCGCGTGGCTCCGCGCTCGCCAGCGCGCCGCCGACGGCGACGACGGCTGGGGCGTCGTGGTCCTCCCGACCGAGCTGGTGGAAGACAACGGCGCCGTGCTCCGCGACCTCGTCCTGCGCTGGGGCGACCGCGCGGGGTGGGGGAGCGGCTTCGTCGACTTCGTCGCCGGCTGCACGTTCGCCGACACGCTCGTGGACCGGATCGTGACGGGCACGCCGCCCGACCTCGCGGCGGCCGAGCGCGCCGTCGGCTGGGCGGACCCGCTGATGACCGACGCCGAGCCGTACCGCCTGTGGGCCATTGAGGGCGACGACGCGCTCCGCCAGCGGCTCGCGTTCGCCGACGGCGAGGCCGTCGTGGTGGCCGGCGACATCGGCCCGTTCCGGGTCCGCAAGGTCCGGCTGCTCAACGCGGCGCACACGCTCCTCGTCCCGGTCGCGCTGGGGTGCGGCGTCGAGACGGTCGAAGGGGCGGTGACGGACCCGGCGGTCGGGCCGTTCTTGGACCGGCTGTTCGAGGACCTGGTGCCGGCCGTCGAGCGCGAGCTGGCCCAGGCCGGCGCCGAGCCGGAGACGGCGCGGCCGTTCGCGCGGTCGGTCCGGGACCGGCTGGCGAACCCGGCGGTCCGCCACGAGCTGGTGGGGATCGCGCTGCACCAGACGGCCAAGCTGCGCGCGCGCGTGGTGCCGGCGCTGGCCCACGCCGACGCGCCCGAGGCCGTCGCGCTCGGCGTCGCGGCGTACCTCCTGCTACAAAAGGCGGCGGCCGGGCTCGACGGGCTCCACTTCCCCGGCCTCGACCCGTCCGCGCTCCCCGCCGACGCCGACGCCGGCCCGGTCCGCGAGGCGTGGCAGCGGGCCACGAGCCCCGGCGACCTGGTCCGGCGCGTCCTGTCCGACGCCGGCCTCTGGGGCGCCGACCTCAGCGGCGGCCCGTTCGAGGCGGCCGTCGCGCGCCACCTCCGCACCGCCCAGGCCGAGGGCATCCCGGCCGCCGTCGAGTCCCTGCTCTCCGTCCCCTCCGCCCGATGACCCGCCCCGAGACCGTCCACCGCATCGCGCGAGAGCGCGTCGTCGCCGTCGTCCGCACCGACGACGGGCGGGACCTGGTGGACGTCGCCCGAGCGCTCGTCCGGGGCGGCGTCTCGGCCGTCGAGGTCACGATGACCGTGCCCGGCGCGCTCGACGGGATCGCCCGGATCGCCGACGCCCTGGGCGACGACGTGGTGCTCGGCGCCGGGAGCGTCGTCGGCGCCGACGACGTCCGGGCGGTCGTGGAGGCCGGCGCGCGCTACGTCGTCAGCCCGGTGTTCCAGGCCGAGGTCGTGGAGGCCGCCCACGCCGCCGGCGCCGCGGCCATGCCCGGCTGCTTCACGCCGACCGAGATGCAGGCGGCGACCGACGCCGGCGCCGACGTGGTCAAGCTGTTCCCCGCCGACGCGCTCGGCCCGGCGTTCGTCCGCGCCGTCCGCGCCCCGCTCCCCCACCTCAAGATCATGCCAACGGGCGGCGTCTTCCTCGACACCATCGCCGACTGGCTGGCGGCCGGCGTCGTCGCCGTCGGCGCCGGGAGCGCGCTCGTCGACCCGGCCCTGGTCGCCCGCCGCGACTGGGACGCCCTCGCCGAGCGCGCCCGCCTCTTCCGCGCCGCCGCCGACGCGGTCGGGGCGTGAGCAGAATCCTGACCGTTCGTGCTCGGTGTTGCGTGTTTCGTATTGCGTGTTTTTGCTCACAGCTTGTAGCCACCCCTGACCCCGCCTCCCCATGCCCACCGTCGTCACCTTCGGCGAGATCATGCTCCGGCTCGCCACGCCCGGCTTCCAGCGCTTTTCCCAGGCCGCCCAGTTCGAGGCCACGTTCGGCGGGGGCGAGGCCAACGTCGCCGTCTCGCTGGCCTACTTCGGCCACGACGCCCGGTTCGTGTCCCGGCTCCCCGAGCA
The DNA here is from genome assembly GCF_965213695.1 of Rubrivirga sp. Classification (GTDB taxonomy): domain Bacteria; phylum Bacteroidota; class Rhodothermia; order Rhodothermales; family Rubricoccaceae; genus Rubrivirga. The sequence goes on from NZ_OZ243912.1 coordinate 4,344,143, forward strand.
CGCCATCGGTCAGGCGGCCGTCGACCGGCTCCGCCAGTTCGGCGTCGACACGCGATTCGTCGCGCGCGGAGGGGACCGCGTGGGGATCTACTTTTTGGAGACCGGCGCGAGCCAGCGGCCGTCGAAGGTCATCTACGACCGGGCGCACTCGGCCGTGTCCGAGATCGAGCCCGGCGACGTCGACTGGGTCGCCGCGTTCTCCGGGGCCGACTGGTTCCACTGGACCGGGATCACGCCGGCCCTGGGGGACCAGCCGCGCGCCGCGCTCCGGGCCGCGCTCGACGCCGCGAAAGCGGCTGGCGTCACCGTCTCGTGCGACCTCAACTACCGTTCGAAGCTGTGGACCGTCGACCAGGCCCGGGCCACGATGCGCCCGTTGATGGAGTCGGTCGACGTGTGCGTCGCCAACGAGGAGGACGCCGACCGCTCGCTCGGGCTGACGGCCGGCGAGACCGACGTCGAGGGCGCCGAGCTGGACGAGGCCGGCTACGCCCGGCTGGCGGAGCGGCTGCGCGGCGAGTTCGGGTTCGACGCCGTGGCGATCACGCTGCGCGAGAGCCACAGCGCCAGCGACAACGGGTGGAGCGCCATGCTCCTGGGCGGCGCCGGGACGGCCGCGCCACTCGCGGAGCCCGTGCGGAGCCGGCGGTACGACGTCCGCCTGGTCGACCGCGTGGGCGGCGGCGATAGCTTCGCCGCCGGCCTCATCCACGGCCTGCTGACGAAGGACGAGGCCGCCGACGCGCTCGAGTTCGCCGTCGCCGCGAGCGCCCTCAAACAGACGATCCCCGGCGACCTCAACTTGACGACGGCGGCCGAGGTCGAGAAGCTGGCCGGCGGGTCGGGCTCCGGCCGCGTCGAGCGGTAGCCCAGCCGACGTTGTCCGTTCGGGCCTGAGACGCACCGGGACGCCGATTTCTGTTCAGGGTTCAGGGTTCGTCGGCCGCGAGTCCGGAGCCGTGTCTCGGCGAACCCCGATACCCGCTCTGGCGGATCCTGCGCCACGCTCCGCCCCTGCTCGATGTTCGGTAGGGGCATACCGGCGGTATGCCCGCACGACCGGCCTCGGAGCGAGTCGCGGGGTCCCAGCAAACGGGTGTGAATCTCGAACCCCGAGCCTCGAACCGCCGGCAGCCACGAGTCGGGAGCCCCGTTTTGGCGAATCCTGAACCGCCGACCCCACCGGCGGCGGGCGCGGCGCTCGGCCGCGGGAAACGGCCTCGGTGAAGGGCTTGCAAACGGCTGCGCATTGTTTTATGTTTAGTAAACCGGTTTACCTGAGTTCGAGCCGGTCTACCTGAACCGCCCGTGAGCACGATCACCATCACCGACGTCGCCGACGAGGCCGGAGTCTCGAAGGCCACCGTCTCCGCCGTCCTCAACGACCGTCCGAACGTGGGGCCGGCGACGCGCGACCGCGTCCGCAAGGTGATCGCCGACCTCAACTACCGCCCCCGCGCGTCGGCGCGGCTCCGTGGCGAGCGCCGGTCGTCGCCGGTGATCGGGCTGGTGATCAAGGAGATCGCCAACCCGTACTTCGCCGAGATCGTCAAGGGCGTCCGGGCCGAGGCCGCCGAGCGCGGCTACCTCCTGGTGGTCTGCGACACCGAGGGGAGCGCGGCCGAGGAGGCCCGCTCGTGCCGCGTGCTGCGCGATCACGGGGCCGAGGGCATCATCGTCTCGCCCGTGCGTGGCGACGGGGCCGACTACGCCCACCTTTTCGACCTCCGCCGCCAGCGGTTCCCGTTCGTCCTGCTGGGCTCGGTCGTCGGTATCCAGGCCTCGGCCGTCTCCGTCGACAGCACCGAGGCGGCCAAGACGGCGGCCCAGCACCTGCTCGACGCCGGGCTCGAGCGGGTCGTCCACGTCGCCGGCCCGGCGTACTCCCAGCACAGTCGGGAGCGGATCGAGGGCGTCCGCGCCGCCTACAGCGAGTCCTCGCGGACGTTCGAGCCGGGCTATATCGTCGAGGCCGGCGCCTCCATCGAGGAGGGCTACGACGCCGGCCGGCGCCTGTTCGCCGGCTACGACGGCCCGCGCCCGCTGGGCGTGACGTGCTACAACGACCTCGTCGCCCTCGGCGTCTGGCGGGCCGCGCTGGAGGCCGGCTGGTCCGTGCCCGAGGACGTGGCGCTCGTCGGGCTCGACGACATCGAGCTGGTGCAGCAGCTGCCGCTCGGGCTCTCGTCGGTCCACAGCCCCAACGTCGAGCTCGGCCGGCGCTCGGCGGCCCTGCTGTTCGAGCACCTCACCGACGGCGCCCCGGCCCAGCCGACCCACGTCGTCCTCGACACCCACTTGGTGGTCCGGGCCTCGTCCCAGGTCGTCTGACCCTCATCAGCCGAGGGCGCGATGCCCTTTTCTGGAAGCGCTTTTCCCTCTCCACCCCCGACGCCCATGCGTACCGCTACCCGTCTCGGCCTCCTGGCCGCCCTCGTCACCCTCCTGGTCCCACAGGCCAGCGCCCAGTTCGGGCGCGCGGCTGGGGACAACTTCGTGTTCTTCTCCGAGGGGCTCAACTTCCGCCTCACGCTGGAAGGCTCCCGGACCTACTTCCGCACCGTCGAGGACCCGATCGGCGAGGAGGGGATGGTCGCCGAGTACGACTTCTTTAACGACAGCCGCACGCTGGGCTTCCGCTTTAGCGGCGGGCGCGAGGGGATCAGCTTCCTCGACAACGTGACCGAGGGCGACACGCTGTTCTTCAAGTTCCGCGCCGAGCCCGTCCACGCCGGCCAGGGCGACGACAACTTCACGCTCCGGTTCGAGGACCGGTTCGGCTCGCTCGGCAACGTCTCCGACGGCAACAACGTCCCGTTCCGGCTCGACTGGACGTTCCCGGACTCCCTGCTCGACGGGACGTGGCACGACCTCGCCATCCCGCTCCCGCCCCAGACGTACAACGAGCTCCAGGCCATCAAGGACGGCGCCAACCCCGACCCGTTCACGGCCAACTGGGAGTACTCCGGCTCGACCGGCGGCGTCGACGGCGCCGTCGACCCCGAGGGGCCGATCGGGACCGACGGGCTCGGCCCGAACACGAACGAGCGCCCCCAGTTCTGGCGTGAGTTCGAGTGGTCCAATGTCTACAACGTCGGGACCTACTGGCCCGTCGACCCGTCCGGCGACGGTTCGGCGACCGTCTGGTTCGACGACTTCTACATCGGGAACAGCGACGTCGACCTCGCCGACCTCCGCGACGCGCCCGAGGTCTACGCCGCCCCGCTGACGCCGGCCGTCTCGGACAACGTGGTCACGCTCGACTTGGTCCAGGACCCGGCGTACGTGGCGTACCGGGCCTACTTCAGCGGCTCGCCGATCTCGGGCGTCCCGGCCACGGCCGCCGACTCGATGAACGTGATCGCCACGTCGATCATCGAGCCCCGCCTGTTCCCGACGCTCGACCCGACCGACGCCGAGGACGTCGCGGCCCGCTACGTCGCGCTCCGGCCGCACCCGAACGTGGGCGACGAGACGGTCGACCTGTACTACGGCGTCTCGACGTTCAACCTGTTTGGCGAGGAGACGATGACGCTGGCGACCGGCGGGCCGGTCCAGGTCACGCGCGAGACGCGGCCGTGGATCTTCGAGGTCTCTGCCGACGCCGCCGACGACATCATCGGCGACCTCGCCGACGGCGACGTCGACCCGGCCGCGCTGGAGCTCTCGGGCCGCCGCCCGTTCCAGTTGGGCGTCGGGGAGGGCACCGGGTTCAACTTCGGCGACCCCGAGGTGGCCGGCGACGCCAGCGCCAACGTCTGGGTCGCCTTCGCGGAGGACTCCGAGGACGAGGACAACACGCTGTTCATCGTCTACGCCGAGGTCGAGGACGACATCCTGATCGCCGGCCAGGACGCTGACCAGGACGGCCGGTTCGACGGGACGGGCAACCAGGAGAAGTACGACTCGATCTTCATGCGCTTCGGCGGCTACGAGATCGAGGACGGCATCGCCTCGGGCGGCAACCTCTTCCCCGAGGTCGGGACCGACCGGCCGGACTACGTGGTCTTCTTCCAACTCCTCCGCGACAACCCCGACGACACGAGCCAGCGGATGGTGACCGGCGTCGACATGTTCTCGGGCTCCGACCCCATCGGCGAGATCGTCTCGCCGGCGGTCGAGGTCACGGCGACGGGCTACCGGTTCATGGCCGTGTTCGGCGCCAGCGAGATCGTCCGCGACGGCGAGGACGTGTTCGAACGGCCGGCCTCGAACGAGATCTCGCTTATCCCGTTCTCGCTCAACTTGCAGGATCAGGACTTCGACAACGTGTTCTCGACGTCGAACCGGACGCTGTACTACGACACGGACCGCGGCGACATCAACGGCGCCTACGGCCAGATCTTCGCCACGCCGCTCCAGTGGCCCGCCGTCGCGCTCGTGGGCAGCGACGTGGTCGCGGTGGCTGAGGAAGGCGGCCCGGCCGACGACGGCTTCCGCTTGGGCCAGAGCCACCCGAACCCGGTCGCGTCGGGCACGGCGTCGGTCTCGTTCGACCTGCCCGAGTCCGCCCCGGTCTCGCTGACGGTGTACAACGTGCTCGGCCAGGAGGTCCTGCGCGTGATGGACCGCGAGGACCGCCGCGCCGGGCCGCACACGGTCCGCGTCGACGTCTCCGGCCTGGCGGCCGGGCTCTACGTCTACCGCCTGAACGCGGGCGACCGGACGGCCACGAGCCGGATGGTCGTCGTCCGCTAGGACGCCCCTCGGGGCGGGGGGCGTGAAGGCGTCCCCCGCCCTTTTTTCTGTCGGAAGCCCCGGCCTGGCCGGACCCACGATGCACCGCGCCCTCCTCACGCTCGCCCTGCTGGCGGCGGCCGTCGCCGCCCCGGCCGCGGCCCAGTCGACCGGCCGCGTGGCCGGGACGGTCACCGACGCCGACGGCAACCCGATGCCGGCCGTGAACGTGGTCGTCGACGGGACCACGCGCGGCGTGGCGACGAACGTCGACGGCGAGTACAGCCTGCTGCTCCGGCCGGGCACGTACACGCTGCTGTACCGGTTCGTCGGGTACGCGACGGCCCGGGCCGAGGACGTCTCGGTCCGCATCGACCAGACGACGACGTTCGACGTCACGCTTCGGGAGGAGAGCCTGGGCGGCGAGGAGGTGGTCGTGACCGCCGAGCGCCCGCTCGTCGAGACCGACCGGACAACGACGAAGGCCGTCGTGGACTCGGAGCAGCTCGACGCGCTCCCGGCCATCAACTTGCAGGAGGTCGTGAACTTGCAGGCCGGCGTCGTGGACGGCCACTTCCGCGGCGGGCGCATCCAGGAGGTCGCGTACCTCGTCAACGGCGTCCCCATCAACAACGCGTTCAGCGGCCAGGCCGCGTTCACCGTCGAGCAGAACCAGGTCGAAAACCTCGAGGTGATCTCGGGCGTGTTCAACGCCGAGTACGGCCAGGCCCAGTCGGGCGTGGTCAACATCGTGACGAAGGACGTGCCCCGAGCCTGGACGGCGTCGTACCTCGGCTACGCCGGGACGATTGCGTCGGGCCGCGACCTCGAGTTCACCGAGCGGACGGAGGCGGCCGGCGACGGCTTGCCGATCACGGCATTCCAGACCGTCCGGGTCCCGTACGGCGAGGCCGCCGGGCTGGTCAACGTGGTCGACCAGCAACTGTCGTTCGGCGGGCCGATCCTCCCCGGCCGGTTCGGCGTCCGGGTGTCCGGCCGCTACATCCAGGACCGCGGCACCGACATCGGCCGGCGGCTGTTCCTGCCGTCCGACAGCTCGTCGTCGCAGAACGACCGCGGCGACACGTTCTTCGGCATTGCCAGCGGCGACCCGGAGACGTGGCGGATCGACTCGAACGGCGACGGCGCCTTCGTCCCGCTCGACGGCGGCACCCGGATGAGCTTGAACGGCAACGCGGTCTACAACGTGACCGACGCGCTCAAGCTGGACTACAACGTGTTCTTGCAGGGCAGCGACTACACGCCGTACTCGCAGCCGTTCAAGTACAACCCCGACGGGCTCGCGTCGTCGTACGGGTTCACCCAGACGCACATCGCGGCCATCCGCTACCTCGCCGGGACGAACATGTTCGTCAACCTCAGCTACAGCTTCCTCCGCGACAACACCGAGAGCTACCTCTACGAGGACCCGCTCGACCCCCGCTACGTCGCGTCCAACCTGGGCGGGTCCGGCCTGTACGCCTTCTCGCTCGGCGGCAACAACCTCGGGCGGACCGACCGGACCACGGCGACGCACACGGTCGTGGGCAGCGTCGAGAGCCAGCTGAACTCGGTCCACCTGATCAAGACCGGGTTCCAGGTCCGGGCGCACTCGCTCAACAACCGCGAGCAGGCCACCCTCGTCGAGCCGTCGGCCGAGGGCCAGACGGTCCGGCTCAACCCGAGCCGGTTCGCCGACGACCGGCTCGACGCCCAGCCGTTCGAGGCCGGCGTCTACGTCCAGGACCGGATCGAGCTCGACGCGCTCATCATCAACGCCGGCGTCCGCGCCGACTACTTCGACCCGAACTACCTCATCCCCGTCGAGTGGGCGCTCGCCGACAGCCTCTACTTCCGCGACCCCGCCAGCCCGGCCGACTCGGTCTTCAACCGGACCGACGCGCCGGCCTCGTTCCAGGTCAGCCCCCGGCTCGGCATCGCCTTCCCGATCTCGGCGACGGGCGTGCTCCGGTTCTCGGCCGGGATGTTCTTCCAGACGCCCCGGTTCTCGCTGTTGTACACGAACCCGGAGTACGAGCCGGGCCTGTTCGGCAACGCCGCGCTCGACCCCGAGCGGACGATGGCGTTCGAGATGGGCATCCAGCAGGGCATCACGAACTCGCTGGGCATCGAGGTCACGGCCTACTCGAAGGACATCCGCAACCTGACCGGGACGCAGGTCGAGCTCGACCCGCGCGGCAACTTCGTCTCGCGCTGGATCAACGTCGACATCGGGACGGTGCGGGGCGTGACGCTGTCGCTGTTCCAGCGGGCCAGCCGCACGAGCCCGATCAACTGGACCGTCGACTACACCTACCAGTTCGCCGAGGGCACGGCGTCGGACCCCGGCGAGTCGTTCATCCGGGGCGCCAGCGGCGAGCGCGAGGAGGTCCGGCTGGTCCGGCTCAACTGGGACCGTCGGCACTCGCTCAACGGGACGCTGGGCTACCGCCAGGGGCCGCTCCGGGCGAGCCTGCTGGGCCGGTTGCAGAGCGGGACGCCGTACACGTCGGTCCGGGAGTTCATCAACTCCGTCGTCAAGAACGACCAGGACCAGCCGGCCTCGTTCACCGTCGACGCCCGCGTCTTTTACCGGGTCCCGTTCGTGCCCAAGGCCGAGGCGTTCTTGCAGGTGGATAACCTGACGGACGCCGTGGTCCAGCGCCGGGTCTACCCCGACACCGGGCTGGCGACGGAGTCGGTCCAGGCCGAGCTGTACCGGGGCTCGCTCATCCGCGGCATCAACTCAATCGACGAGTACGTGTACCAGCCGAGCTTTTTCGGCTCCCCCCGCCGCGTGAGCCTGGGGCTCCGCGTGTCCCTCTAGCGCCATGAAGCTGCTTCTGCTCGGGGCGCTCGCCGCCCTCCTCGCCGTCCCCGCCTCCGCCCAGACCCGCGTGGGCACGACGGCGGCGCCCTTTTTGACCATGAACGCTGGTGCCCGGACGACGGCGCTCGGCGGCGCCGGCACGGCGGCGGTGAACGGGACGGAGGCGCTCTTGTGGAACCCCGGTGCGGCGGCCTCGGCCCAGCGGATCGGCGAGGGCGGCGTGCTCCTGTCGCATCAGGAGCTGTTCGCCGACATCACCCAAGACGTCGGCGCGCTGACGGTGCCGATTGGCGCGGGCGTCGTGGGGTTCCACGTCGTGAGCGTCGACTACGGCCGCGTCGACGTGACGACGGAGTTCGACGAGGACACCGGCGAGACGTACGGGGCCAGCGACTTGGTGGCGGGCCTGACGTACGCGCTGCCGCTGACGGACCGGTTCACGGTCGGCGGGACGGCCAAGTACGTCCGCCAGTCGATCCGGGACATGGCGGGGACGTCGGTGGCCTTCGACCTCGGGTTCGTGCTCGAGACGCCGTACCTCAACGGGTCCCGGCTGGCGGCGTCGATCCGCAACTTCGGCAGCGCGCTCGAGATGGAGGGGATCAACGGCCGCGTGTTCGTCGACCCCGACCCGACGAATGCCGGCAACAACGACCAGATCCCGGCCAGCTACGACATCTCGGCCTGGAACCTCCCGCTCTCGTTCGAGCTCGGCGTGTCGGTCCCGGCCATCCGCCAGGGCAACGCCGAGGTCCGGCTCATGGCCGACGTCGAGCAGATCAACGACTTCGAGCTCAACGGCGACTTCGGCGCCGAGGCCCGGTACGTCCTGGGCAGCGTCGCGCTGGCGGGCCGCGTCGGCTACCAGAACCTGACGGCGGGCGAGGCGACCGTCGACGCGCACCTCGCCTACGGCGCTGGCATCGAGGTCGACGCCGGCCGCATCCGCCTGGGCGTCGACATGGCCTACGTCCCGTTCGACTTCCTGGGCTCGACCCAGCTCATCGACGTCCGGATGACGTTTTAGTGGACCTCCGAGATTTTCTCCTCGCGTGTGCTCGGACATCGTGCGTAGTGCGTGGTGCGTGTCCTGACGTCCGCCACGCGACACGCAGCACGCGACACCTCTCGCACTCGTCGGGCTCGATTTGAAGCGCTACGACATGACCCGATGGCTCCTCCTGCTCGCGGTGCTGGCGGCCGGCTGCGGCCCGGACGCTGAGCCGGCCGTGCCCGCGCCGGCCGGCGTCGTGGCCGAGGTCGCGGGCGAACCGATCCGGGCGGAGGACTTCGAGCGAACCTACATCGACCGCCTGCTCCGAACGGGCGAGCCGGACACCGAGGCCGGCCGCTGGGCGCACCTCGACCGCCTGATCGCCGAGGCGCTGTTGGCCCAAGAGGCGCGCGCGCGCGGGCTCGACGCCGACCCGGCCGTCCGCCAGTCGCTCGCGGCACGGCGCGACCAGGCGCTGGCGTCGGCGTACTACGACCACGCTTTTCTGGCGTCGCTGCCGACGCCAACGGAGGCCGAGATTCGCAGCGCCTACGCCCGCGACGCAGCGAAGGCGTCGGTCCGCCACGCGCTGTTCCAGACGGAGGACGAAGCCGCTGCCGCCTACGCCCAGGTCGTCGCGGGCCGGCCGTTCGCGGAGGTGGCCGCCCAGGCGTTCGGCGTCGGCGCCGACTCGGCGGGCGTGCTGGGCGAGGTCGGCTACTTCGAGATCGACGACGCGGTCGCCGAAGCGGCGTTCGGGCAGAACCCCGGCTCCGTGTCGCGGCCGGTTCGCTCGCCGTACGGCTGGCACCTGGTCCAGACGTTGGACGTCGTGACGGCCCCGCTGCTGACGGCCGACGGGCTCGACGCCCGCCGCGAGGGGCTGACGAACCAGGTGGCCCAGCGCAAGCGGCGGTTGGACGGCGGCGCGTTCGTGCGGTCCCAGATGGCGGCCCTGAACGTCCGCGTGCGGCCCGAGGCGATGCGCCAGTTTGCCCAGGCCGTGACTGGGCTAGAGCCGGTCGAGGCGCCGACGGAGGGGCCGGGCGAGTTGCGGGTCCAGGACGCCCGGGCGCTGAGCGAGGCGCTGGCGCCGGGCACCGTCCTGCTGACGTACGCCGAGGGCGGCCAGACGCGCGCGTTCACCGCCGCCGACGCCGTCCGCTGGCTCCCGACGATGCCGTTCGCCGAGCTGATGACGCGGCCGGCCGCGTCCGTCGGCCGCGCCCTCCGCAACGAGGTGTTCGCCCGCCGCGCCCAAGCCGCCGGCCTGGCCGACGACCCGTTCGTCCAGCGTGAGACGGCTCGGGCCGAGCGCCAGATCCTGACGGCCCTGATGCGCCGCACGTTGGAGGCCGAGGCCCCCGACCGCGCCCCGGCCGACGTCACCGACCGGGCGCTCGACCGGCTCCGCGCCCGCCTCGCCCGGACGACGCGCGTCGACGGCTGGGCGGTCCCCGTCGCGTCCGCGGCCGAGGGCGAGGCCGTCCGCGACGCGGGCGCCGACCCCGCCGCACGGCCCGGCTACCGCGCGCTCGACGGGCTGGCGGTGGCCCAGGCCCAGAACCTCCGCGACGCGCTCCGCCGCGCGCCCGTCGGCCAGACCGTCGTGACGGGCTTGCCGGACGGGGCGTGGGCCGTCGTCCACGTCGCGCGGCGGTCCGACGACGGCGTCCGCATCACGGCGGCCCAGCGCGACTCGGTCGCCCGCCGGCTGGCCCCGCGCGTGCCCGAGCTGGCGCTGCTCCCGGCGCTCCGCCAGCGGGCCGAGGTCCGCGTCGACTCGTCCGCCTTCCGCGCCCTGATGCGCGCCGCCCGCCGAGCCTCGGCGTGACAGACGAGTAGGGACTGCCCAGCCTCACATCAGACCTCTTCTCCTCACCTCCTCTTCTCTCCGCACCCCTTTCAGCCGACGCACGCCTCGACATGACCCTCGCCCTCACGTTCTTCCTCGCCCAGGCCCTGTTCACGACGCCCGATGGCGCCGAGGTCCGCCGCGCGCCCTACGTCGACGCGGCCGGGCTGGTGTCCGTCGAGGTCGAGCACACGCCGACGGTGGGCGGCTGGACGCGGCACGACGAGTGGACCGGGACGCACCTCCGCGCGCGCGACGAGACGCCGTTCGAGGTGGCGCTCGACGTGGCCCAGCCGGGCACGGTCACGGTCTGGGTGCTCGGCCGGCAAGGGAGGGGGGCCGAGGGGCCAGTGACGGTCTCGCTCGATGGGCACACGTCGGAGGTCGCCTTCGAGGACTACGCGATACGCTGGACGCGCGGCGCGGCGCGGCTGGCGGTGCCGGCGGGCCGGTCGAGCGTGCTGGTGACGGGGCCGGAGAACGCCCGCGTCGACAAGCTGGTGCTGGCGTGGGACGCCGACTGGACGCCCGAGGGGATCGGCCCGCCCGAAACGACCGACCGCGGCGTCCGCCAGCGGGCCGCCGGCCCGCGGCCCGACGTCGTGCTCCCGCCGGCGTGGGCCTTCGGCGTGCTGTACGGCGGATACACCGACCAGCAAGAATCCGTCGACCGCGTCGACCGGTTGGTCGCCGACGACTACCCCATCGACGCCTACTGGGTCGACTCGTGGTTCTGGGATTACACGCGCCAGGGCGACGGGCCGGGCGGCTACCTGGACTTCGAGGGCGACCGGGAGGCGTACCCCGACGTCGAAGCGTTTTGGAGCGCGCTCGAAGCGCAGGGCGTCAAGTCGGGCATCTGGATCTGGAACACGATTTTGCAGGACGGGAATGAGGAAGTATTCCAGGACGCCGTCGACCGCGGCCTGTGCGTCCGCGTCGAGCGGAACACGAGCGGGTGGCACAACGAGGGCTCCGACTCGATGACGTGCGACCTCGACTTCGAGAGCCCCGAGGTCGTGGCCTACTGGCGCGGCAAGCTGGCCCCGTTCTTCGACGCCGGCCTCGACTTCCTCAAACTCGACCGGAGCGCCGACGTCCCGTTCACGCGCACCAACTTTGAGGCGACCGCCGAGATGGGCCACGAGACCGGCGGGCGCGGCTTCGTGCTCGCCCACCTCCACTTCTCCGACGACCCCGACTTCGTGCGCTACCCCGCCAAATGGTCCGGCGACGCCAAGACGGCGTGGAGCCAGCCCGGCTGGCCCGACCAGCGGGTCTACGCGATGGGCGCCTACCGCGAGAACGTCGAGATGCTGGCCGACCCGCTCCTGTCCACGTCCGAGATCCCGTTCCTCAGCCACGACACCGGCGGGTTCAACTTCTACGGCTCGACCGAGATGGGCGACGCGCTCTACATGCGCTGGGTCCAGTTCTCGGCCTTCGCCCCGGTCATGCACGTGTTCGCGTCGTACCAGAATCCGACGTCGAACATGCCGTTCAACTTCGGCCCGAGCGCCCAGGAGACGTTTCGGGAGTACACCCACCTCCGCGCCCGCCTTTTCCCGTACCGCTACGCCGTCGCCCACCGCCTGCGCGACACGGGCGAGCCGATGGTCGAGGGGACGACCGAGCACCCCGACCAGTTCACGTTCGGCCCGGCGTTCTTGGTCGCCCCGGTCACCGAGTACGGCGCGACGTCGCGCCCAGTCGCGTTCCCCGAGGGCGAGTGGGTCGACTACTGGACCGGCCAGCGCCACGCCGGCGGCACCACGGCGACGGTCGAGGCGCCGATGGACCGGCTGCCGCTGTTCGTCCGCGCCGGCTCCATCGTCCCGATGCGCGACTACGCGCGGTCGGTCGAGGCCGGCACGAACGACCACCTCACGCTCGACGTCACGCCCCCGACCTCGGGCACTGCCCGGTTCACACTCGCCGAGGACGACGGGACGAGCCCGGCCTACCTCGACGGCGCCGTCGGCCGGACCGAGCTGACGGCCCGGCGCGACGGCGACGCGCTGGCGGTGACCGTCGGCGCGATGGCCGGCACGTTCGACGGCGCCCCGACCGACCGCGCGTGGACGCTCTCCGTCCGCGACCAGGACCGGCCCGCGAGTGTGACCGCCAGCGGGGCGGCGCTCGCCGAGACCGCCGACGGCCGCGGCTGGTCGTACGACGCCGGCGCCCGCACCCTGACGGTCCGCCTGGGGCGCCTGCCCGCCCGCGCCTCCCACACGGTTACCATCCGATGACTCCGACCCTTCCCCCCATGCGCGCCTTGCTGCTGGCGGCTGTTCTGCTCGCCCCGGCGGCGGCGGCCCAGACCATCGTCCCGCCCGAGTTCCTGTCGCGCGAGACGGCGATTGCTCGCGGCATCCTGGACGGCAACCTGATCGAGACCAACTTCCGCAACCACGGCGAGTGGGCTCGGTTCGGCGACACGCCGCACGGCGTCTGGCCGCGCGGGATCGGCGGGCGCCACATCGACGGGATCGGCGTCGTGATCGCCGGCCAGGTCGAGGGCCGGATGGAGGACGGCAGCCCGACGACGCTCACGCCCGTCGTGCTCAACTACCGGAGCGGTGTCGTGCGCGGGCCGGACGACCTGATCTGGGGGTTCCTGCCCATCGAGGGGTTCAACAACCCGCTCCGCATCGACCCCGTGACCGGCCGCCGCCGGCCCACGCCGGCGCTCTCGAACGATCCGACCTCGTGGCCCGCCTTCTGGCCCGACCGACTGGACAACCCCGACGACCCCGGCTGGCGCTACGACGACGTGGACAACGACCCGAGCACGGCCGGCTGGAACGGGATCTTCGGCAAGGGGGTGTTCAACGCGGATTTGGAGGCGTACTACGTCATGAACGACCGGACGGACTACACGTACCGGATCGACCCCACGACGGGCCGGCTCAACAGCGAGTTCGGCGTCTTCTACAACGACCCGTCCGACGAGAGCTTGGGCGGGCTGGGGCTCCAGGTCGCCATCCGCTCGTTGCAGTGGGCGAACGTGCTGAGCGAGGACGCCATGTTCATCCTGTACACCGTCAGCAACGTCGGCGGGTACAACCACGACCGGCTGTACTTCTCGCAGATCATCGACTACGGCCTGCCGCCCGAGGGCAACGAGATCGCGGCGTTCGACCCCCAGATCGACGTGGCGTTCGGCTACGACGAGGCCGGCCTGTGCACGCGCCCGACCGGCGGGACCTACGACTGCGGCTACACCGGCATCGCCTTTTTGGAGAGCCCGGCCGAGCCGGTCGACGGGCTGGACAACGACGAGGACGGGATCACCGACGAGAGCCGGTTTAGCGGGCCGGGCACGCTCATCACCGGCCAGGACAACATCCGGGCCTACGTCGAGGCCAACTACGACGTCGCCAACTTTATCGCGTTCAACGCCGAGCCCGGCCAGACCACGCTGGAGGACGTGCTCGCCCGGCGCCCGGCCTACGAGCAGGGCCGCTGGTGGACCGGCGACGAGAACCTCGACTGGGTCACGTTCACCGACCTCGACGAGAACGGCCAGTTCGACGACGGCGAGCCGCTGGGGAGCGACTTCGGCCTCGACGGGCTCGGCCCGTTCGACGTCGGCTACCCCGGCCCCGACACCGGCGAGGCCGACGGCGTGCCGGACCGCGGCGAGCCCGACTTCGACCGGACCGACGTCGACGAGTCGGACCAGATCGGGCTGACGGGCTTCGACCTCGACTCGCGGAGCTACTACGAGGGCATCCTGCGCTTCGACGAGCTCATCTTCAGCGAGATCCTGGACGCGCAGTTCCCGCTCGGCACGCGCCCGAGCCGCCAGCAGGGCGACCTCGAGCCGTTCCTGCTGTTCGCCTCCGGCCCGACCGGGCTCGTGCCGTTCGACCAGGACCCGTCGCTCTCGACCGACTTTTTCTCGACGGCCTGGCTGTTCGGCTCCGACGAGCGGGACTTCTTCAAGAACCGCGTCACTGTCCAGTCGATCTACAACGCCGACTACCAGTTTGCCCAGCCGCCCATCGCGCCGCGCCTGACGGCCCAGGCCGGCGACGGCCGCGTGACGCTGACCTGGGACAACCTGTCGCTCCAAAGCTTCGACCGGTTCTGCCAGGCCTTCGACTTCGAGGGCTACAAGCTCTACCGCGGGACCGACCCGCTCCTGTCCGACGCCCGGACGATCTCCGACGCCTTCGGCACGCCGACGTTCTACGAGCCCATCGCCCAGTGGGACATCCAGAACGGGATTACCGGGACCACCGACGCGCTCGGCGGCGACCTCCGGTTCAACCTCGGCACCGACAGCGGCTTGCAGTTCTTCTACGTCGACGACGACGTCCGCAACGGGTTCACGTACTACTACGCGCTTGTGGCCTACGACCGCGGCTGCGGCCGCTTCGAGATTGGCGACGACGGCGTGGGCCGGCCGGCCGAGGGCGACGACTCGGAAAGCGTCGAGCCCCAGATCAACACGTTCAACATCTCGGTCGACGCCCTCTTCAACTTGCGGGGCCTGAGCCGGAACGCGGCCGTGGTGACCCCGCGCGCCGACGCGGCCGGATTCGTCTCGGCCGGCGTCAACGAGGACCTGAGCCGCCCGACCGGGCGGACGTCGCCGAACGACGGGACCTCGCCGCTGGCCGGCGCGCCCGACGGCCAGCCCGTCGGGACCGGCTCGGTCTCGGTGACGGTCTACGACGAGGCGCTGGCGGCCGGCGACCGTGTGTTCCGCGTCGAGTTCTTCGGCGCCGAGGAGGCCGGCGACGACGAGTATCAGACGGCCGAGTACCGCGTGGTCGACGTGGCCTCGGGCGAGGTCCTGCTGCCGCGCACGCCGTTCAACCCGTCCTCGCCTGGCCTGGCCGGCCTGTTCCTGACCTTCGACAACGACGACTCGTTCGATGTCGACCGCGAGCGCCTGGGCTGGGTCGGCGACGGCCCCGACGGGCTCATCTACTCGCGCGACCCGACGACGCTGCCGAGCTACATGACCGACTGGCAAATCACCGTCGAGGAGCCGGTCGGGGAGGAGGACTACGGGTTCTCGGTCTACGACTACGAGGTCATGTGGACCGACCCCAACGGGCCGCTCTACCTCCCGCCGCGCTACCGGATCGACCGGTTCCTGCGGACCGAGATCCCCATTTTCGCCGTCAACACCACGCTGGGGACCGAGGCCGACCTCGTCATCCGCGACCTCGACGACGACGGCGCCTTCGGCCCGGCCGACGCCCTGCTGATCCTGGAACGCAACGCCGACAACGACCGGACGATCCGCCACCGGATCACGTTCGAGTCCGACGGCGGGCCGAGCCCGCGCGACGGCGCCCGGCTCCAGATCAACCGGCTCCGCCCGTTCGCGACCGGCGACTTTTTCCAGTTCACTGTGCGCGGCTCCTTCACCGACACCGAGACGGCGACGAGCGAGCTGGACGCGATCCGCGTCGTCCCGAACCCCTACGTCGGCGCGGCGGCGTGGGAGCAGGCGAGCCCCCAAGCCGGCGGGCGCGGCGAGCGCGAGGTCCAGTTCCGCCACCTCCCCGAGACGGCGACGATCCGCATCTTCAACATCCGGGGCGAGCTGATCCGGAGGCTGGATCACCAGGGGTTCGGCGGCGACGGTCAGTTGTCGTGGGACCTCAAGACGTCCGAGAACCTCGACATCGCGTCGGGGATGTACATCTACCACGTCGAGGCGCCCGGTGTGGGCGAGTACATCGGCAAGCTGGCGATCATCAAATGACAGGTTCGGGGTTTAGGGTTCGGGGTTCGTCGACTCGCACGTTCTGGGACGGGGCATTGCGGGTCGAGACGCGGACGTCGCTCGCGAGGTCCGCTCTCCCCACGGGAGAGGGACGGGGTGAGGGGTCTGGCGTCTCGCGACGGGCGCTGTGCTTGGACCGGCCGCCCCCTCACCCTAACCCTCTCCCCGAGGAGAGGGGACCCGATGTGCTCATCGGGCGGGCTCTGACTCCGCACCACGACCCCCGCCCTCCCCAGATGGGCGCGCGGGGAGGACGGCGCTGGTACGCGACGCTGGCGCGCGCCGTCCTCTTGGTCGCGCTGGCGGCGTCGGCCGGCGCCCAGCCGGACTACGACGACCCGGCCACCGACGGCTGGCCCGACGGCGTCGAGGCCGTCGAGATCGCCCGCGCCGACGGCTCCCACCAGCCGGCCCTGCTGTGGCGCGCGAGCCGGCCCGGCCGGCCGCTCGTGGTCTCGCTCCACACCTGGAGCGGCGACTGGCGCCAGCGCTCGGCGAGCCTGATCGGGCAGGCGATGGAGCGGGATTGGAACTGGGTCCACCCCGACTTCCAGGGGCCGAACACCCAGCCGACCGCGTGCGGCTCCGACGCCGTGGTGTCCGATCTCGACGACGCCATCGCGTTCGCGCGGGCGGAAACCGAGGCGAGTGAAGTCCGCGTCGTCGGGTCGAGCGGCGGGGGGTACGCGGCGCTCGTCCACCTCATGCGCGGGGCGGAGCCGGTGGATTCGTACGACGCCTGGGTGCCGATCACGGATTTGGAGGCGTGGCACCGGGAGTCGGCGGCGCGGGCGTCGAAGTACCACCGCGACGTGCTCGACTGCACGGGCTCAGAGGGCGGCGCGCTGGACGTGGCCGAGGCCCGCCGGCGGTCGCCGCTGTGGCAGCCGGCCCCGCTCGGCAAGCTCACCTACGAGAACCCGACGCGCGTGCGGCTGTACGCCGGCGTCCGCGACGGGACCGACGGGAGCGTCCCGATCACGCACTCGCTGTTCTTCTACGACCACCTCGCGCGGTCGCTGGCGGAAGAATCGGGCGAGGCGCCGGACGGCGAAGACTTCGTGGGCGGAGACGCGGCCGTCTTGCTGGCCTCGCTCGGCTGGCCCGACCCGCCCGCGCGTCAGATCGGCGGGCGCGACGTGCTCTACGAGCGCCAGTCGGGGCCGATCTCCCTGACCGTGTTCCAGGGCCGCCACGAGATGCTCGACGACGTGGCCCTCGACCTCGCCGCCGACGCGCCCGCGCCGGACCGCCGGCGCCGCGTCCTCTTTTTCGGCGACTCGATCACCGAGGCCGGCGCGCGCCCGGCCGGCTACGTCTCGCTCGTCCGCGACAGCCTGCGCACCGTCGCGCCCGACGTGGACGTGATCGGCGCCGGCGTGAGCGGCAACACCGTCGCCGACCTGCTCCAACGCTTCGAGCGCGACCTCGCCGCCCGCCGGCCCGACGTGGCCGTCGTCTACATCGGCATCAACGACGTCTGGCGGCACTTCCGGTGGGACCCGCCGGGCACGCCTATCGACGTCTACGAGACGCGCCTTCGCGAGCTGGCGGCCCGCGTCGACGCGAGCGGGGCCGACCTCGTCCTCTGCACGCCCAGCGTGATCGGCGAGCGGACGAGCGGGAACGAGCCCGACGCCATGCTCGACGCCTTCGCCGCCGTCGTCCGCCGCGTCGCCGCCGACCACGACGCGCCCGTCTGCGACCTCCGCCAGTCGTTCGTCTCGTTCCTCGCCGACCACAACCCCGACGACGCCTACCAGGACGTGCTGACGAAGGACGGCGTCCACCTCAACGACGCCGGCAACCGGTTCGTCGCCGACCGGATGCTGCCGGTCGTAGTCGGCGCGCTGGCCGAGGTCCCGGAACGGGAGTGAGCCGGCTGGCGCTGCTGCTCGTGCTGGCCCTGCCCGTCGCGGCGCAAGACTGGCCGCACGTCGCGGACCCCGTCGCGGTCCCGCTGGCGGGCGCGCTGCCGACGCCGACGGTCGAGAACCGCGAGCGACCCCGGAACGCGCTCGGCCTCAACCGGAGCCTGAGCGACGTGACCTCGCCGGCCGTCCAGGCGCACCTCCCGCCCGACAGCTTGCGCACCGGCGCGGCCGTCGTGATCCTGCCCGGCGGCGGGTTCGGCCGGGTCGTCGTGGACAAGGAGGGGCACGACCTGGGGCGGTGGCTCGCCGCGCGCGGCGTGGCCGCGTTCGTGCTGACCTACCGGACGGGCGGGTGGCCGAACGCGCTCGGCGCACAGGACGCCCGCGCCGCCGTCGCTTGGGTCCGCGAGCGGGCCGCCGGCTGGCGGATCGACCCGGCGCGCGTCGGGCTGCTGGGGTTCTCGGCCGGCGGGCACCATGCGCTGGCGGCAGCGGAGGGCGCGTCCGCCAGCGGGGCGCCGTCGTTCGTGGCAGCCGTCTACCCCGTCGTGCCGGAGGGCTACGCCGAGCGCGTCACGTCGGAGTCGCCGCCGATGTTTTTCGCCCACGCCGCCGACGACCGGTACCCGGCCGCGGCCTCGGCCGAGGTCTGGGCCGCGCTGCTGGCGGCCGGCGTCCGTTCGGAGGCGCACCTGTACGCGGGCGGCGGCCACGGCTTCGGGATGGGCGTCGCCGGCGGACCCGTCGCGTCGTGGCCCGACCGGTTCGTCGCCTGGCTCGCCACGTTCTCCGCCTCGCCATGACGCGCGCGTTCCCGATGCTCCTCGCCCTGCTGGCGACCGCTGCCAGCGCCCAGCCCGCCGACGAGCCGGACCCGCGCGTCGCGGCCTACGGCTTCTCCGGCAGCCACACGGAACCCGTCGACGGTCAGTACCTCGCCCGGCTGCCGGACGGCTACGACGACACGAGCGAGCCGTGGCCGCTGCTCCTGTTCCTGCACGGCGCCGGCGAGCGGGGGACCGACCTCGACCTCGTGGGCGTGCACGGGCCGCTGAAAGAGGCGCGCGAGGGGCGGCCGATGCCGTTCGTCGTCGTCGCGCCCCAGGTCCCGTTCGGCGGGCGGTGGACGGCGGCCCGCATCGGCGCGGCGCTGGACGACGCCCAGGCCCGGTTCCGCATCGACGCCGACCGCGTCTACGTGACCGGCCTGTCGATGGGCGGGTTCGGCACCTGGGAGGCCGTCGAGGCCTTCCCGGACCGGATCGCGGCGGCGGCGCCGGTCTGCGGCGGCGGCAACTGGATCGGGCTGTGCGCCGCGCGCGACGTGCCGGTCTGGGCGTTCCACGGCGCGCGCGACCGGGTCGTCCACCCCGACCGGTCGGTCGAGATGGTGTCCCGCTTGGAGCGCTGCGGCGGGGACGTCCGGTTCACCGTCTACCCCGACGTCGGCCACAACGCCTGGGACCCCGCCTACGGCGACTCCGGCGTCTACGACTGGCTCCTCGGCCACCGGCTCTCGACGCGGACCCGGCGGCGCGTCGTGCTCACCGTCGGCGACTCGAACGGGGCCTCGGAGACGGGCTGGGTGGCCGCCCTCCGAGACCTCCGCCCGGCCGACGTCGTCGTCAACCGCTCGGTCTCGGGCGGGACCCTCGGGTTCGACAACCTCGACAACGAGCGCCTCAACGCGCTCCGCCAGCTCGACGGGTACCTGTCGAGCGCGCTCCGGGAGGCCGACGGCTGGCCCCTCGACGAGGTCGTGATCGGGCTCGGCACGAACGACGCCAAGGCCGTGTTCGACGGCCGCCACGACGAAGTGGTCGAGAACCTGCGGACGCTCGTCGAGCGCGTCCAGACGTACCCGTACCCCGGCGGCGCCGTCCCCCGCGTGACCGTCGTCGCCCCGCCGCCCTACGGGCCGGACGACCAGCTCGCCGACAAGTACCGCGGCGCCGGCGCCCGCGTCGCCGCGTTCCGGCCGGCGTTCGAGGCCGTCGCCCGAGCGGCCGGCGCCCGGTTCGTGGATGCCCACTCGCCGCTGGCGGACCGGATGGCCGAGCTGGCGCCCGACGGCGTCCACATGACGGCCGAGGGCCAGCGCGTCGTGGCCGCCCTCGTGAGCGCGGCGCTCGACGCGGAGTGAGCGGAGCGCGCGCGGAGGCGCTACCTCGCCACTGCGACCGTCGCCGTCCGCTGGCGGCCGTCCTGGGAGAGCCGGGCGAGGTAGAGGCCCGGGGCGAGGCGGGGGAGGGGGAGGCGGCGCTCGCCCGGCGCCCACACGTCGTCGGCCAGCGTCGCCACGAGCCGGCCCCGGGCGTCGAACATCTCGACCCGCACCGGCCCGACGCGGTCCACGCGGACCGCCAGCGCGGCGGGCGAGGGGTGGGGGAGCGGCACCACGGAGAGCCCCGCGCCCGGCCCGCCGTCGGTGGGCAGCGCGACCGACACCAGCGCCGAGGCCACGACGGCCTCGAACAGCAGCCGGTGCGCCTCGGCGTTGAAGTGGACGCCGTCGCCGACGTCGTAGTCCGGGCTCAGACGGTCGTCGGGCGTCGCCAGCGGCGTCCAGAAGTCGATGGCGAGCCGGCCCCACCGCGCCAGCGTCGAGTCGCGCATGGCGATCTGATAGCCCATCCGGGTCTCGACCGAGACCGTGTCGATCTGGCGGAACGAGTTCCGCGGCGTCGTGGTGGCGACGAACACCGGCGTCTCGCCGGCCGCCGCGACGATGGCGTCGTAGTTCGCTAGCTGCTCCGCGACGCCGTAGCCCCGGTTCGCGTCGTTCGACGTCATGGCGATGACGATGACGTCGGGGCCAGTGCGGAGCGCCGCGGACACGTTGCGCGAGGGGTCGGGCGGCGGCCGGTTCGGCGGCGGGTTCCGGTTCGTTGGGACGGCGTTGTACGTCGTGTACCCGTTGACGGCGTAGTTGAACACGGTGCTCCCCGGCCGGGTCGCTTCCAGGTGGCGCCGGAGCCGGTTGACCCACACGTCGTCGCGGTCGCTCGGGCCGGCGCCGGCCGAGTTCGAGTCACCCAGCACGGCGACGCGGATCGGCGTCGGGTCCTGGGCCAGCGCCGGCCCGGCGAGCACCAGGACGAAGGCCGCGAGACGGGCGAGAATCGGCATAGCACACGGGTGAAACGTTTTAGTAACCTACGGCTTCCCCCTGCGCCCGCCACCCTCCGCCCATGACTTCACGCGACGACTACTGGCGCGCTCAGAAGCGCCGCATTGTGATCCTGCTGGCGGTGTGGGCCGTCGTCGGGTTCGGCCTGTCGATCCTGCTGGCGCCCCAGCTCAACGAGGTCTCGTTCGGCGGCGTCCCGCTCGGGTTCTGGATGGCCCAGCAGGGCGCCATCTTCGTGTTCGTCGCTTTGGTCTGGATCTACGCCTGGACCAGCGACCGCGCCGACCGCGCCGCCGGCCTCGACGAGACGCCCGATACGACCACCCAGTCGGGCGAGGGGCACTGATGGAGAGCACGGCGAACGGGAGTCGGCGAACGTCGAACGGCGGGACCCAGCCCCTCACCGGCCACGACGTGCCGACGCGGGGCCGGGCCAGCTCGGCGCCCCGATCCGAAGAGTCACGCATCACGCATCACGCACCCCCCCGCGCCGGGCGGCCGGCCGGCCCCAGCCCCCCCACCCCATGAGCATTCAAGAGTGGACCTGGGTCACCGTCGGCATCACGTTCGCGGCGTACCTGTGGATCGGGTACCGGAGCCGGGTCGGCTCGACGCGCGGGTTCTACGTGGCCGGCCAGGGCGTGCCGGCCATCGCCAACGGCGCCGCGACGGCGGCCGACTGGATGAGCGCGGCCTCGTTCATCTCGATGGCCGGGATCATCGCGTTCGCCGGCTACGACGGGAGCGTCTACCTGCTCGGGTGGACCGGCGGGTACGTCCTGCTGGCGCTCCTGCTGGCCCCGTTCCTGCGCAAGTTCGGCCAGTACACCGTGCCCGACTTCGTGGCCGCCCGCTACGACTCGACGGCGGCGCGGCTGGTGGCGGCTGTCGCGGCCATCTTCGTCTCGTTCACCTACGTCGCCGGGCAGATGGGCGGGGTCGGCGTGGCGTTCAGCCGGTTTTTGCAGGTCCCGTTCGAGGTGGGCGTCGGGATCGGCATGGTGATCGTGGCCTTTTTCGCGGGGCTGGGCGGGATGAAGGGGATCACCTACACCCAGGTCGCCCAGTACTGCGTGCTCATCGTGGCGTACACGATCCCGGCCGTCGCCATCGCGCTGTTGCTGTTCGGCAACCCGATCCCCCAGGTCGCCATCGGCGAGGCGATCCCGCTCTTGAACGGGCTCCAGACCGACCTCGGGCTCGACCCGTACACGAGCCCGTTCGTCAACAACGACGCGCTCAACGTGATCGCGATCACGCTGTGCCTGATGGTCGGGACGGCCGGGCTCCCCCACGTCATCGTCCGGTTCTACACCGTCAAGTCGGTCCGCGCGGCGCGGTGGTCGGCGTTCTGGGCGCTGCTGTTTATCGCGCTGCTGTACACGACGGCGCCGGCCATCGCCATCTTCGCCAAGACGGCCATCCTGCAACAGTTCGTGGACCTCGGGCCGGAGGCGTTCGTGGCCCAGGGCTGGGTCCAGAGCTGGGCCTCGACGGGGCTCATCGACCTCGACGCGATCTCCGCCAGCGGGGGCGACGTGGGGCTCTTTTTGGAGGCGATCAACCGCGACATCATCGTGCTGGCGACGCCCGAGATCGCCGGCCTCGGCGCGTTCATCGTCGCCCTTGTGGCGGCCGGCGGGCTGGCGGCGGCGCTGTCGACCGCGTCGGGCCTGCTGCTGGTGATCTCGTCGGCGCTGGCCCACGACATTTATGGCAAGGTCATCAACCCCGACGCCGACGACGCGCAGCGGCTCCGGGTGGGCCGCTGGATGATCCTGGTGGCCGTCGTCGGGGCCGGCCTGTTGGGCATCTTCCCCCTGGGGTTCGTGGCCGAGGTCGTCGCGTTCGCGTTCGGGCTCGCCGCGGCCTCGTTCTTCCCGACCATCGTGCTGGGCATCTTCTGGAAGCGGGCCAACAAGCAGGGCGCCATCGCCGGCATGGCCGTCGGGCTGGCGTTTACGTTCGTCGCCATCGTGCTGATGCGAGCGCACGTCGTCGCGCCGGGCGTGTTCGGCGACGCGCCGCTCGTGGACTCCGTCCTGGGCATCAAGGCCCAGGGGATCGGCGTGGTGGGGATGCTCTTGAACTTCGCGCTGACGGTCGGGGTGAGCCTGGCGACGCCGCCGCCGCCGGCCCACGTCCAGTCGCTCGTCGAGCAGATCCGCTACCCCCGTCAGCTGACCGAGGCGGAGATGGGCGAGGCGTCGTGAGACCGGATCGCGCCCGGGTTCGGGAGTCCGTCCTGTGGTTCGTGACCGACGAGGTGGGGACGGTCGCGCGGCCGGTCCGCCTCCTGAAACGCGTGGACGTGGTGGAGTTGGCGCCGGGCGAGCGCCGCGAGGTCGGGTTCACGCTCACCGCTGCGGACCTGAGCGGGCCCGACGCCGACGGCCGGCCGGTCCTGGAACCTGGAGTATTCGCCGTGAGCGTAGGTCAGGCTTCGGCCTCGTTTCGGCTTCGGTAGCCCGGGCCGAGCTTGTCAAACGACACGGCCTCCCGCAAACGCCCTCTTCCCGACACCCGGGCGGGGCGGAGCGGATCAGCCCTGGCGACGCCGTCCACCGTTCGGAAACCCGTTCGGAAAGGAGTGTCCGGCCATCCCGCCCGAGTCACCTTCCCGCACGGCCCCTGCTCACCATCTCCGGTCGGGGGAGATCTCGGCAGGCCACGTCAGTGGCCGTTACCCACCCGCGATCTGGCTGGCGAGACCGATGAGCACGACCGAGCCCAGGAGCACCACCAGTCCGAGGCCCAGCGTCCGCATCGTCGACCGCCCCGCCCCGCGCCACTCGCCCTGCCCGACGCCGATCGCGTTCGAGAACAGGATGATGAACGCCATGTGGATGCTCCACGACGCGAACTCGTACTGCTCGCCCAAGAACGTCGTGCCCATGCCGTAGAAGAAGAACTGGAGGTACCACGTGAGCCCGGCGAGCGCGGCGAGCCCGTAGTTGCGCGCGAGGCGGGCGTCGTCGTCGCGGTAGTCCCCGAAGGTCCGGTTGCGCCAGCCCATCCACAGGCACGCGAGCCCGTTCGTCGTCAAGCCACCCGCGAGGACGGCGATCAAGACCGCGTTGTTCTGGTAGAGCGGGGCCGTGCCGGCGGCGATGGCCGCCTCGGCAATCGGCGCCCCGGCCGCGAGCCCGAACGCGAAGCACGCGCTCAAGACGCCGGCCACGACGGCGACCGTCACGCCCTTTTTCAGGTCGAACTCCTCAACGACCGCCGTCTTCTGCTCGTCGGTCAGGTCGCCCTCCTTCATCCGCCCCGCCCGCCCGACGACGGCGATCCCGACGAGGCAGAGCGCCACCCCCGCGAGTGTGATGAGCCCGCTCCCAGTCTGGAGCAGGTCGCCGAACGTGCCCTCGTAGATCGGCGGCACGAGCGTCCCGAACGCGGCCGTGAACCCGAGCGCGACGGCCATCCCCAGCGAGATGCCGAGGTAGCGCATCGCCATCCCGAACGTCAGGCTCCCGACGCCCCACAGCACGCCGAACGCGAAGCACCAGAACAGCGCCCGTGGCGGGGCCGACGCCAGCACGCCGCCCACGTCGGGGACCGTGAGGAGCCCGACCACCCACGGCACGACGAGCCACGCCGCCAGCCCGTTGACGAGCCACGACGACTCCCACGCCCAATCCTTGATCCGCTGGATGGGGAGGTAGAAGCTGCCGGCCGCGAAGCCGCCGATGCCGTGGAGCAGGATGCCGAGCGCAGCGGCCATTAGAGCACCCGATGAGCAGGTATGGGGCAGAGGGTACGCGGTACGAAGGCCGTGCGCCCCCGACCCACCGTACCCCGTACCGTGTACCCTGTACCCATCATCACCGGAGGAAGGCGTCGCGCAGGCCGCCGTCGACGCTGATGATCTGGCCGGTCGTCTTGGACAGGTCGTCGGTGACGAGAGCCAAGATGGCGCGGGCTTGGTCGGCCGGCGTGATGGGCTGGTCGGTCAGCGTCCGGGCGGCGTAGAACCGGGCGAGCTTGCCGCGCAGGTCCTCCGTCGACTCGTCGTTGGAGTGGTCGATCCCGTACTTCGTGAGCGACGCCCGGACGCGGTCGCGCGGGAACATCGACGAGCCCTCGACGACCGTCGCCGGGGCCACGCCGTTGACGCGGACGGCCGGCGCCAGCGCGACGGCCAGCTCGCGGACCAGGTGGTTGGCCGCCGCCTTCGACGTGTCGTAGGCGAACGAGCCGGCTTTGGGCACGACCGCGTTCACGCTCGTCGTGATGACGGCCGTCCCGCTCAGGCCCTGGGCCTTCCACACGCGGCGGGCCTCGTCGACGGCGATGAACGGGCCCGTCACGTTGACCGCGAACGCCGTCGCCCACTGCTCGTCGGCGACGGTCCCGTCTGGGGCCGGCGTCGGGTAGTAGCCGGCCGTCACGACCACGTGGTCGACGCCGCCGTACGCCAGCAGGACGTCCGAGACCATCCGGCGGACCGCCTCGCGGTCCGTCATGTCGGCGCCGAGCCCGACGACGTCGCCCGAGCCCGAGAGCCCGGTCCCGGCCACGCCGATCCCCATCCCGATCTCACCCATCACCTCGTCGGCCGCGGCCCGGGCCGTCTCGGCGTCGAGGTCGACGGCGGCCACGACGGCGCCTTCAGCGATGAGCTGGTCGACCACCTCGCGGCCGATCCCGGAGCCGGCGCCGACGACGACGGCGACCTGGCGAGCGAGGGCCTTCTCCTTGGGCATCCGCTGGAGCTTGGCCTCCTCCAACAGCCAGTACTCGATGTCGAACGCCTCCTGCCGCGCCAGCGCCGTGTAGCGCGAGACGCGCTCGGCCCCCCGCATCACGCCGATGGCGGCCGTGTAGAACTCGGCCGTGACCCGGCTCTCGGACTTCGACTTGCCCCACGCGAGCATGCCGACGCCCGGGATCAGCACGACCGACGGGGACGACGGCCGGAGCGCGGGCGAGTCGTCGTGCCGATGAGCCTGGTAGTAGTCGCGGTAGTCCTCGACGTACTGGTCGAGCCCGGCGTCGAGCTTGCCCTTGAGCGCGTCCGTGCCGGAGGCCGGGTCCCAGTCCACGTAGAGCGGCTTGATCTTGGTCCGCAGGAAGTGGTCGGGGCAGCTCGTGCCCAGCTCCGCCAGCCGCGCGGCGTCGTGGGAGCCGACGAACTCGAGTACCTCGTCCGTCGCCTGGACGGTCCCGATCATCCGCGCCTCGCTCGACACCTTGCCGCGGAGCCAGGGCAGAACCTCGTCGAGCACAGCGCGGCGCTCGGCCTCGTCGAGCGGCGCCGTCTTCCGGCCGCCGAAGTCGGGCTCCCCATTCTGGCGCGCGTCCAAAAAGTCCTGGGCGCGGCGGATGAGGTCGAGCGTGAGCTCGTAGCAGTCGCGGTCGTCGTCGGCCCAGTTGATGAGTCCGTGGCCGCCCATCACGACGCCCCGGGCGTCGGGGTGCTCGCGGCAGATCCGCTGGAGCTCGAGGCCCAGCTCGAAGCCGGGGCGTTGCCAGTCGGTCCAGATCACCTCGCCGCCATAGATCTCGCGCGTCAGCGTAGGCCCGTCGGCGGCCGTGGCGATGGCGATGACGGCGACCGGGTGCATGTGGTCGACGTGGGCGTGGGGGATGTAGGCGTGGAGCGGCGTGTCGATGGACGGCGCGCGCGGGTTGAGGTCGAACGTCGTGTGGGGGTAGGTGGCCACCATCTCGTCCTCGGCCGGCGTCTTGACGCCCCGGTTCTCCTTGGCCGCGTAAACGTCCTGCAACCTCATCAGCGCGTCCTGATAGAGCGACGCGAAGTTGGCGCGCTCGGCCGTGCGCAAGTCGCCGCCGGAGCCCTTCACCCACAGGACCGTCGTGGCCTCGCCCGTGATCGGGTCCGGCATCTCGATCTTCGACGACGTGTTGCCGCCGCCGGTGTTGGTGATCCGGGCGTCCTCGCCCAACAGATTCGAGCGATAGACGAGCCGGTCGACCGGATCGAGCCCGGCGGCGTGGGCGTCGTCCCAGCGGGAGCGGAGGTAGTCGGTGCCGGCGTCGAGGTCGGCGGCGGCGTCAAGGGCGGTGTCGGTAGGCATGATGGGTCAGGCGGCCGGCGCGGGGACCGGCGCGTACGTGCGAAGAGTGGTGAGGGAGCGGACGGCGGCGCGGACCGGGACGTCGGCGGGCAGACTGCCCAGGGCCCGGGCCTGGACGGCCAGGTTGCCCAGTGCCGTCGCCTCGGCCGGGCCGGCGACGACGGGGACGCCGCAGGCGTCGGCCGTCCACTGGTTGAGCAAGTCGTTGTGGGCCCCGCCGCCGACGACGTGGACGACCTCGGCCGCCTCGCCGGTCAGCGTGTCGAGGTCGGCCAGGACGCGGCGCGTGCTCTCGGCCATGCTCTCGAACACGAGCCGGACGAGCGCGCCGCGCGAGTCGGGGACGGGCACCTCGTGCTCGCGGCAGTACGCCCGGATCTTGGCCCGCATCTCGCCCCGAAGCGCGAACGGCGGGTCGTTGAGCGCGACGTACCGGCCGACCGGCGGCGCGGCGGCGGCCTCAGCCACGAGCGAGTCGTAGTCCGGCCGGGCCCCGTCGATCTCGGTCCACTCGCGGATGCACTCCTCCAAAACCCAGAACCCCGTCCGGTTTTTGAGGAACCGCGTGGTCCCGTCGATGCCGGCCTCGTTCGTGAAGTTGGCCCGGCACGCGGCGTCGGTGAGGACGGGCGCGTCGCGCTCGACGCCGACGAGGGCCCACGTTCCGGACGAGACGTAGGCCCACGGCCGGTCCCCGTCGGCGGGCACGGCGGCGACGGCGGCGGCCGTGTCGTGCGAGCACGTCGCCACGACGACGGGCGGCGTGCCGCGGAACCCGTCGGGCAGCGCCTCGGGCACGACCGGCCCCAGCACCTCGCCGGGCTCGACGACGCGGGGCCACCGGCCGGGCTCGTCGCCGATCCGCTCGATGAGGTCGGCGGCCCAGTCGCCGGTCTGGGCGTCGAACAGGCCGGTCGTGCTGGCGAGCGTTCGCTCGGCGACGGCGACGCCGCTCAGGCGGTACAGGAGGTAGTCCGCGATCAGGAGCCGGGTCTCGGTCCGGGCCACCAGGTCGGGCTCCAAGGCGAGGTCGGCGGCGACCTGGAAGATGGAGTTGAACTCCAAAAACTGGATGCCCGTCCGGCCGTAGAGGTCGGCGGCGGGGACGTCGGCCAGGACGGCCGCCATCTGGCCCTGCGTCCGCGGGTCGCGGTAGGCGAACGGGTCGCGCAAGGCCGTGCCGTCGGGGCCGAGCGGGACGTAGTCGACGCCCCAGGTGTCGACCGAAACGGCGCGGAGGCCGGGGACCATCCGGAGCGCGAGCGCCAGCCCGACCCGGACCTCGCGCCACAGCGTGTCGAGGTCCCACACCAAGTTCCCCTCGCGCTCCCTCAGCGGGGTCGGGAACCGGTGGACCTCGCTGAGCTGGATCCGTGCCCCGTCGAGCGCGCCCACGACCGCCCGGCCCGACGAGGCGCCGAGGTCGATGGCGAGGAACGAGGGGGGGAGGGACATCGAGTGAGGGGTGAGGGGTGAGGGGTGAGGAGACAGGGCACGAGCGGCCCTTCACTCATCACCCTTGCCCCCCCACTCGCTACAGGCTTTGGGGCGGGACGTAGGCGCCGGCCGCGCGCTCGTCGGCGACGCGGGCGCGGTAGCCGCTCGCGCGGAACGCGGCGACGGGATCGGCCGCGCCGCCCGCCTCCAACCGGGCCTGGGCGACGGCCGGGCGGACGTCGGTCTCGTAGGCGTCCTTGAGCGTGCGCTCGGCCATCAGCACGTCGCCGGCGTCCTGGTAGCCCGCCAGCGCGTCGCGGTCGACGAGCGCCGCCTTGGCCGCCGCCTGCTGGAGCTGGTCGACGGTCTGCAACAGCGCTTCGATGGGGTCCTTGAGGTTGTGCGACTGGTCGATCATGTACGCTGGCCGGAAGTCGCCCTCGTCGGCCGCCGCCAGCGTCAGCTCGTGGAAGACGAGGAAGAGCTGGTACGGCTTGATCGAGCCGGCCGTGAGGTCGTCGTCGCCGTACTTCGAGTCGTTGAAGTGGAACCCGCCGAGCTTGCCGGCCGAGAGCAGCCGGGCGACGACCAACTCGACGTTCGTGTTGGGCAGGTGGTGGCCGAGATCGACCAGGCACGACGCCCGGTCGCCGAGCGCCTGGGCCAGCATCAGCGACGTCCCCCAGTCCTGGACGACGGTCGAGTAGAAGGCGGGCTCGTAGGGCTTGTGCTCGGTGAACAGCCGCCAGCCGTCGGGCAGGCCGGCGTAGACCTGGTGGAGCGAGTCGAGCACGCGCTCGTAGCCGCGGCGCAGGTTGCCCTGGCCCGGGTAGTTGGTCCCGTCGGCGAGCCAG
Source organism: Rubrivirga sp. (assembly GCF_965213695.1). Lineage (GTDB taxonomy): Bacteria > Bacteroidota > Rhodothermia > Rhodothermales > Rubricoccaceae > Rubrivirga. Next base: position 4,373,590 of record NZ_OZ243912.1, read on the forward strand.
ACCGTGAGCGCGTCCGAGCCCAGAGCCTCGCCCACCTCGATCACGTGGAGGTTGTGATCGACGGCCTGCTGGCGGACGCCCGGATCGGGGTTCGAGAAGCTCCCCAGCTTGTACGAGTGGGCGGCGCCGGGCGCGTCCTGGAAGGTGTTCGAGTTGACGGCGTCGAACGTGAGCCCCAGCTCCTTCGCTTTGTCGAGGAGCGCTTGGGGGTCGTCGGGCTCGTCCCACGGGAGGTGGAGCGAGACGGTCGGCGTGGCCCCGGTGAGCGCGTGGATCTGGGCGCAGTCGTCGAGCTTCTCGAACACGTCGCGCGGCTCGCCCGGCCCGGGGAACCGCCCGAACCGCGTCCCGCCCGTCCCCAGCGCCCACGACGGGACGGCGACGGTGAACGCGGCGGCGGCGGCCACGGCGTCTTGGCCGCTCTTCGGCGAGTCGCGCAGGCGGTGGTCGAGCGCGTCGAGGTCGCGGCGGAGATCAGCGGGTTCCATGTGGCGTGTTTCGTGTGGCGCGCGTGCTCCGACGTCGCGCTCGGACACGCGACACGGAACACGCGACAGGGCTCACTCGACCCTCCCCTGCTCCCAGAGCTCTGGGTCCGGCGCGGCGTCGCGCAACCAGAACGGGGCCGTGGCGAACCACAACACCGTGCCGACGGCCATCAGCGTCGCGTGCGTGTCCCACGGCAGGTCCGCCAGGAACACGAGCACGGCCGGGACGACGGTCAGCGCCAGCCCGAGGGCCGAGAGCAGCTTGAGGACGGCGGTCATGCGACGGTGGGGTTGGCGGGGACGCCCAGCGGCGTCTCGGCGTCGGCGACGGGAGCGGGCTCGGCGACGGCCCCGCGCTGCTGGAGGAACGCCGCGCCGAGGTAGAGCCCGACGGCGATGAACCAGCCCGGCAGCCCGAGGAAGAACAGGTCGAGCCCGAACACGGCGTTGATCCCCCAGCACGCCGCCAGCGTCCCGAGCCACGCCAGCGCCGTCGGCCAGCTGAAGACCAAGTCGCGCCACTCGGCGTAGAGCGGGCGCAGGCCGAGCCGGGGCACGAGCCAGAAGTCGGCGAAGATGACGGCGCCCATCGGCATCAGGATCAGGCCGTACAAAGCGACCAGCCCGAGCAGGTTCATCACGACGGCCGGGAACAGGGCCACGACCGTCGTCACGGCGCCGACGGCGGCGGTCACCTTCCAGCGCTTCCACCCCGGCGTGACGGTCTGGAGCGCCAGCCCGGCGCGGTAGATGGTCGGGTTGGCCGTGGTCCACCCGGCGATCACGACGGCGACGACGCCGGCGTAGCCCGCGCCCAAAAACGCGATGGGGCCCGGGGCCGGCGACGTCTCGCCCTGCTGGAGCGCGAGCGCGTACAGGATGCTTGCGGCGATCCAGGCCACGAAGTGGCCGAGGTACATCCCGAGGCCCGAGAAGAACCCGTAGGTCCACTTGCGCGCGTACCGCAGGACGGTCATGTCGGCCATCCCGATGTGCATGGCCATGTTGGCGAACCACGCGAAAAACAGGACGTGCCAGACGGTGAACTTGCTCTGCCCTTCGAGCGGGACGCCCGTCCAGATCACGTCGTTCGCGACGCGCCAGAAGTCCGACGGCCGCTCGACGCCGAGCTGGGGCAACACGGCCAGCCCGCACGCGACGAACACCAGGAACATCCAGGGCGCGGCCACCTTCGAGAACGCGGCGATCTTCTCGAACCCGAGCACCGCCAGGACGGTCACCACGGCACCCACCAATAGGACCACGACGACCCACGACAGGCTCGTCGGGTAGACGTCGGCCAGGCCCGGCATCGGCATGTCGAACGGGAGCCCGACGGCCGTCGCCGAGACGGCGATCATGCTCCCCGCCAGGAAGCAGAACATGGCCGCGTTGACCAGGTTGTAGCCGATGAGCAGCCACGGCCCGGCGATCTTGCGGAGCTGCCAGTAGAGGTTGAGCCGGGTCCGGGTGGCGATGGGCCCGGTCATGAACCCCCACGACAGCGTCGCGAGCAGGTTGCCCACCAAGAGTCCGACGACCAGGTCGACGGCCGCCACGCCATGCGCCACGAACAGCGGGCCGATGACGAACTCGGTCCCGGCCACGTGCTCGCCCGCGTAGAGCCCCGCGAAGTTGGACGGCCCCTGGAGCGCGTGCTCGGGGACGGGCTCGCGGTCGTACTCGTTGATCGCGTCGAGCCGCTCGGAGAGCGAGGGGCGGGCGGAGGGAGCGGCCATCGGGGGGCGGAGGACTGCCCGAGAGACGGCCGGGGCGAACCCGACCCTGACGCGCCGCCGCCAATTCCGTCAGGCGAGGCCCGGCGCGACGGGGGCCGAGACGGTTGGCGTAGGAATCTGTGCCCGCGAGAGCATCCGTGTAGGGGAGGCCCGGGCGTGACCGGTCTTTCTCTCTGACGCGCACGTTTCGCGCGCTCCCACCTCCACCTCCCCTGTCGCCATGCGCATTCCGCTACTCCTCGCTCTCGCCGGCGTCCTCGCCCTCGCCGCCCCCGCCGCCCTGGCCCAGACGCCGACCGTCCTCTTCGACTTCGAGGGCGCCGGCGGCGACACCCAGGGCTGGCAGCCCGACGTCGCACCGGACCCCGACCTCGGCGAGAACGCCCGCTCCCTCGTCCGGACCCTCGACACCAAGCCGGTCGGCGGCGGCAACCAGATCGACGCCTTCGAGGGCACCTGGATGCTCGAGGCCGTCGCGAACCGGCCCATCCTCGCGGCCAACTTCCGCGGGATGAAGTACGAGTGGGCCACGCCCCAAGACTGGACGATGACGCCGATCCTCAAGCTGGCCGCCTCGATGTACGCGAACGGCCCGAACAGCGAGCGCCACCAGTTCCGGATCCGCGTCGTCGCCGGCACCGACACGACCGAGATGATCTACGAGGGGCTCAAGTCCGAGGGGGCCGACGACGGGACGTCCAACAACTCGTTCGTCAACGACTGGGAGGTCTTGACGTTCGACCTCAGCGAGTTCGACGGGCTCGACCGCATCACGGCCATCGAGGCCGCCGGCCGCCACGCCGACACCGACGCCACGGGCGGCACGCCCGTCGTGGCGACGGAAGACGCCGACGGGACCATCACGCCCATCGAGGGCCAGAACTGGGGCGGCAACGTCCAGCTCGACCTGGTCACGGTCGAGGCCCGGCCGGTCGCGGTCGAGGGCCAGCCTGGCCTCCGCAGCCTGTCGGCGGCCTACCCCAACCCGAGCGCGGCGGCGGCCACGCTCGACCTGGCCGTCGAGACGTCCCAGCGCGTCACGGCGACCGTGGTCGACGTGTTGGGCCGGTCGGTTCAGACGGCGTTCGAGGGCCTCGCCTCGCCGAGCGCGGCCGTCCCGGTCCGGGTCGACGCGAGCCGGCTCGCGCCGGGGACCTACGTCGTTGTCGTCCGGGGCGAGACGTTCGTCCAGTCGCGGCGCCTGTCGGTCGCCCGCTAGCGCGGCCGCTCGGCGGTTCTAGGGGGGACGGGCTCGGGCCCGTCCCCCCTCTTTTGTCGTCACGTCGCGCGGAGGGCCCGGGCCGTCGCGTCGTCGGTGATCAAGACGTCGACGAGCCGGCCGCGCACGGCGGCGCGGATCGCGTCGACCTTGGCGGCGCCGCCGGCCACCCCGACCACGCAGTCGACGTCGGCCAGCGTCTCGAAGTCGACCCCGACGATCCGGTCGTCGAGCGAGGTCGGGACCGGGCGACCCTCGACGTCGAAAAAGCGGAGGGCCACGTCGCCGACGGCGTCGCCGGCTTCGAGCTCGGCGGCGAGCGTCGGCGGGAGGTCGACCTCGCTCGCGAGCGCGCCGTCGCCCAGGACCGGGTTGGTGTCCAACGAGCCGATCCCGACGAACGCGACCGTCATCGTCGCCAGGGCGTCGAGGGACGCCCGGATCTGGGGGTCGGCTTCGAGGACGGCCCGGGCCTCGGGGCTGGCCACCACGCCGGGCGCCTGGAGCAGGCGGAGGTCGGCGCCGAGCGCCCCGGCCAGTCGGCGCGGGAGGTCGGCGGCGTGGGCCTCGCCGAGCGGCGGGCCGACGCCGCCCAAGGTCTGGACGACCGTCACGCCGTCCGTCCGGCGGGGGGCCACGGCTTTGACCATCGCACGCAACGTGGAGCCCCACGTGAGTCCGACCACGTCGCCGGGCTCCAACGTCCGGGCCAGGAACCCGGCCGCCGCCGCCCCGAGCCGGGCGACCACGTCGTCGCCCTCGACGTCGGCCACGACCACCTCGGACAGCCCGAAGGCCGTCTCGAGCTCGCTCTCGAGGTCGACCGCGAGCCCGTCGACGTGGGCCACGGTGATCTGGACGATCCCGCGCTCGCGGGCCTCTTTGATCATGCGCGAGACGGTCGGGCGGGAGACCCGGAGCCGGTCGGCGATCTGCTGCTGGGTCTGCCCCTGGAGGTAGTACAGCGCGGCCACCTTGGCCAGGGTGCGGGGAGACGTTTCGGAGGCGGGAGGCATGTCGGAAGTCTACTCCCTGCGCGAGGGTCAGGGACCCAGACCGTCCTTTACAATCCCTTGACATCAGAGCCGGAAGCGCTTACGTTTGAACGCATGATCTACAGTGAACACATGTTCACGTGCCCATGCCCCATGCTTCCCCGTCCACCCTCCGCCCGCAGGCTTCTCTCGACCAGCTGTACCTGGAGCACCGGCGCCCTCTGATCGGGTTCATCTACGAGAAGGTAGGCTCGCGCGACCTCGCCGAGGACATCCTCCACGACCTGTTCCTTAACATCTGGTCGCGGATCGACCGGTGGGAGGTCCGGGGCGACATGCGGACGTACCTGTTTTCGGCCGCTCGGAACCACGTCTGGAGCCACTACTCGAAGCAGCGGGTCCGCCGAGCGCACGCCGAGGCCGAGCGGTCGGACCACGCGGCGTCCGGGGTGGGCCGGGAGCCGGAGGCCGTCCGCCACCTCGAGGCCGAGGCGCTCGACACGGCGATGGCGCGGTGGATCGCCGAGCTCCCGGACCGCCGCCGGGAGGTCTTCGAGCTGTCCCGCTACGGGCACCTAACGTACCAGGAGATCGCCGACCGCCTCGGGGTGTCCGTCAAGACGGTCGAGACCCAGATGAGCCGGTCGCTCCGGCATCTCCGGGAGCGCTTGGCGGCGTTCGAGGCCGACTGACGGCGGGGGCCGTCGGCCTCGCGCGGCCAGCGACCGTCCAGATCCGGCCGAGCCCCCACACGTCCGGAGGCGCGGACGTCCCGCCCCGTTCTGCGCGGACGTGAGCGGTCCAGGCGTCGAGCAGGTCGCGGTCGGAGGGGACGTCGGGGGCGGGCATGGTCGGCGGAGAACCTATCACGTGGACGGCCGACCGGCCCCCGGCCCCGACGCGGCCGACCCTTCTTCACCTCGCACCGTCCGCGCCGAGGAGCGCTCCCCGCTCTGGCGGGGCGGTCGCCCTGCTCGCGAGGCGGCCACGCCTTACGGCAGGGCCACGGAGACCCCGGCCGCGAGGTGCCGGCCGGGCGCGGGCTCGACGAACCGGCCGCCGAAGGCGTTCACGACGACCGAGCCGGCGTAGGCCACGTCGCCCACGTTGCGGACCGCCACGAACGGCGTCGCCTGCGCTGGGCCGAGGGGCAGCCCCGCCAGCGCGAGGCGGACGTTCGCGACCGCGTACGGCTCGGTCCGCAGGTCGCCCGCGCTGTCGGCTGCGTACGCCGCCGCGGCCTCCCCGTCGACGCCGACCACGAGCGGGATGGGACCCCAGGCCGTCCACGTCGCCGTCCACGTCGCCAGGCGCGGGGGGAAGCCGGGGACCCGGTTGCCCCCCGGCGTCTCGGAGCCTTCGGGCCCGGACAGGAACGTGCCCCGGGCGACCGTCAGCGCCGCCGCCGCGCTCAGCCGGCCGGGGCCCAGGCGGACGCCGTCGGCGCTCACCGCCAGCTCGACGCCCGAGTGCCGGGCCCGTCCCTCGTTCTCGTAGACCGTCACGTCGTCGATCTCGCGGGGCAGCAGCAGGTCGCGGGCGAGGGCCGCGAATGCCGCCACGTCCAGGCCGAGCGCGCCGCCGCCGACGGCCCACGCGCCTCGGGCGCCGACCTCCGCGCCCCACGTCCGCTCTGGGCGCAGGTCCGGGTTGAAGCCGGGCCCGCCGCCGGGCCGGTTGCCCAGCTCGGTCGTCGTCGGGGCGTCGAGGGCGCCGGCGGCGTTGGCGTAGACCGTCGCCCCGCCCCGGGACGTGCCGATCCGGTAGGCGAGCCCGACCGACGGACTGACGGCTCCTAACGTCCGCCCCTCCGACGGAGCGCCGGCCGGGTCGGCGTCGTAGCGCAAGATGTCGGCGCGGAGGGCGGCCGTGGCCGTGAGCGCGTCGCCGAGCGGGACGGCGAGCCGGCCGAACAGGGCGCCGGAGCGGACCGTCTCGACCTGGTCCGTAAGAACCTCGGAGCCGGGCTGTCCGCCGTCGTTGGTCCGCTCCAGACGGTCGTCGCGCTGGCCCTCGGCCTCAACACCGACGCCCCAGGCCACCCGCGCGCGCCCTTCGACGACGGCGCGCAGGCCGCCCGATGCCCGGCCGAGCGTGATGTAGCGCGGGACGATGGGGTTGTCGAGCGTCCGCCCCGCGCCGGTCGCCGTGACCCGGACGCGGGCGCCGCCGACGGGCCGGCCGTAGACGACGGCGAGGTGGCCCTGGGCGAGCCGCTTGCGGGCGTCCTGGGTGATCGACAACTCGCGGACCTGGCGCGGGTCCTCCGCCGCTTCCGCCGCCGTGATCCCACCCGGCGACTCGGCGCGCGGGACGACCGCGCCCAGCCCGACGACACCGAGGGTCTGCCCGTCGCCCAGGTCGGCCGAGCCCGTCCATCCCCCACGAAACGCTTGCAGCGACGCCTGATCGCGGAACCCGCGCTGGGTGACGGCCGAGCCCCAGACCGCCAGCCGCCGTCGGTCGCCCAGGTCCGGCCGCGCCGACGCCTCGGCCTTGGCCAGCCCGTAGGCCCCGCCGAGCGCCCGGACGCGGACGCGCGGCCCGCTCGCGCCCTCGGTCGACAGCGCCAGCACGCCGGCCGAGCCGCTCCCCCAGAACGCCGACGCCGGCCCGCGCAACACCTCGACACGCTCGACGAGCGCCGGCTCGATCACGTTGAGCTGGCCCTGCCCGTCGGCGAGGGTGAGGGGGACGCCGTCGAGCAGCACGTGCGTTCCCCGGACGCCGAATGCGGCCCGCCAGCCCAGCCCACGGACCAGCACCCGCTCGCCCGTCGACGGGTTGCCGCGGTCCGAGATCCACAGGCCCGGGAGCCCGCGCCCGACCGCGTCGAGCGCCGTCGCCGGGTCCGTCGCCCGCTCGGCCTCTCCCCTCTCGCGGACCGCCAACGCCAGCGGCGCCCGGCTCGGGACGAGCGCGAACGGCGCCGCCGTCACCTCGACCGCGCCCAGGTCGCGGACGGCCGTCGTGTCGGGCTGGGCCGTGGCCGCCGCGCCGAGCGCGAGCAGGCCGAGCAGAACGGCGCGTCGGGTCACTCGCTCGCCAGCGGCTCCAAGCGCCACACGGCCCCGTCCGAGTCGTCGACCAGGACGTAGACGAAGCCGTCCGGCCCCTGCTCGACGTCGCGGATCCGCTCGCCGAGGTCGACCCGCTCCTCGTGCGTCACCGCGCCGCCGTCGACCTCCAGGCGGACGACCCCCTGCGCCGTGAGCCCGCCGAGCATCAGGCTGCCGGTCCACGCCGGGAAGGCGTCGGCGGTGTAGAACGTGAGGCCGGAGGGCGAGATCACGGGCGTCCACTGGCGGACGGCGTCGGTGAGGTCGGGGCGCGTCGGCGGGTCGGGGATGGGCGAGCGGTCGTAGTTCATGCCCCAGCTCACGACCGGCCACCCGTAGTTGAGGCCGGGCTCGATCCGGTTCAGCTCGTCGCCGCCGCGCGGGCCGAACTCGGCCTCCCACACGTCGCCGGTCTCGGGGTGGACGCCCAGGCTCTGCGCGTTGCGGTGGCCGTAGGACCAGATCTCCGGCCGCGCGCCCGGGTCGCCGACGAACGGGTTGTCGTCGGGGACCGAGCCGTCCGGGTTGAGGCGGACGACCACGCCCAGCGTGTTGCCGAGGTCCTGGGCCGGGTCGAACTGGAACCGCTCGCCGGTCGAGACCAGCAAGTGGCCGTCGGGCGTGAACGCGATGCGCGAGCCGAAGTGGTTGCCGCCCCGGTAGAACGGCGTCTGCACCCAGATCTCCTCGAAGCCGACGAGCACGTCGCCCTCGAACCGACCGCGGCCGACGGCCGTGGCCGCGCCGCCGGGGCCGGCCTTCGCGTAGGTGAGGTAGACGTGGCCGGTCTCGGCGAAGTCGGGCCCGAGCGCGACGTCAAGCAGGCCGCCCTGCCCCTCGGCGAACACCTCGGGCGTGCCCGCGACGACGGCTGCGTCGCCCGTCCCGTCGACGATCCGCAGGCGCCCGGCCCGCTCCGTCACGAGCGCGCGCCCGTCCGGCAGGAACGCGATCCCCCACGGGTGGTCGAGCCCGCCCTCCACCTCGAACACGCCGACCGGCCCGGCCTCGGTCTCGACTGTCTTGATCGGGTCGGCCGTGGCCAGCGCAGCCGGGCCGGCCGAGCTCGGCGGCTGGGCGCAGGCGCCGACCGCGAGGAAGAGGGACGCGAGGAGAACGGGAGATCGGGGCATGGCCCTCGGGGCAAATGAGCGTCCCGGACCCGCTGGGCCACGGTGCTGTTCCGCGAGGTGTGGTGCGGGCGCGCGGCGAGGACGACGGTCCGGCCGGATCTGGCGTGCTTTGCACAGTGCGTCGGTGCGTCGGTCGTCAGTGGCGTCGGGACCCCTCACCCTGTCCCCCTCCCGCGGGGAGAGGGGACCTCGTAGGGACCATCGGCGACCGCTCAGACGACCGACCCGCTATTCATTTTCCGGCCTCCGCGTCTCGATGGGGCGGAGCTGCCAGACGTCGCCGTCGTCCTTGTCTGTCAGGACGAAGAGCGTCCCGTCGGGTCCCTGCTCGACCTCGCGGATGCGGGCGCCGAGCGGCAGGATCTGCTGGGCCGCGACCTCGCCACCCTCGACCCGGACGCGGACCAGGCCCTGGTACACCAGGCTCCCGATGAAGAAGCTCCCCTGCCACTCGGGGAAGGCCGCGCCGGTGTAGTACACCATGCCCGACGGGGCGATGGTCGGCGTCCACTGCACCACGGCGTCCTCGAACTCGGGCCGCGTCGGGGGGTCGGGGATGAGCTCGCCGTCGTAGTCCATGCCCCAGCTCACGACGGGCCACCCGTAGTTGGCCCCGCGCTCGACCACGTTGAGCTCGTCGCCGCCGAGCGGGCCCATCTCGGCCACGTAAAGGCGGCCGTCGGTCGGGTCGAAGGCCGCTGCCTGAATGTTGCGGTGGCCGTACGACCAGATCTCGTCCTGAGCACTCGCGTCGCCGGTGAATGGGTTGTCGTCGGGGACCGAGCCGTCCGGGTTGAGGCGGACGACGGTGCCGAGGTGGTTCCCCAGGTCCTGGGCCGGGTCGAACTGGAACCGCTCGCCCATCGCCAGGAACAGGTGGCCGTCCGGCGAGAACACGATGCGGCTGCCGAAGTGGGCTGGGCCCTCGACGTACGGCTCCTGGGTGAAGAGGGTCTCGAAGGCCGCCAGGCTGTCGCCCCGGAGGACGCCGCGGCCGAGCGCCGTCGCGGCCTGGCCGCCGGGCCCGGGCCGGGCGAACGAGAGGTAGACGTGGCCGGTCTCGGCGAAGTCGGGGGCGAGGGCGACGTCGAGCAGCCCGCCCTGCCCTTGGGCGTAGACCGTCGGCGTGCCCGAGACGGTGGCCGGCGGTCCGCTCGCGGAGGGGTCGACGATCCGCAGGCGCCCGGCCCGCTCGGTCACGAGCATCCGCCCGTCCGGGAGCACGGCCATGCCCCAGGGGTGCATCAGCCCGTCGGCGACGGGGTAGATCCCGACGGGGCCCGCGTCGGCCAGGAACGAGCCGACCTGGGACGGCGGCGGCTGGGCCGCGGCGGGGAGGGCCAGCCCGAGCACGGCGGCGGCGACGAGGAGACGGGGCATGGGCAGGCGGAGGGGGCGGCGTCTCCTCACCGGTCCGCGGCGGCCACTGTTCCACCGACGCCCGCACGTCAGGGAGGCCCTGGGGCGAGGCCGCTCGGCCCGCCGGCAACCCCCGCCCGGGCGGACGGTTCTCTGGGTCCCACCCCCGGCCTGCCCATGGACGACCGCTGGCTCAAGCCCCCCCTGTTCCGTCGCGCGGACGGCTCGGCCGTCCACCGGCAGGCGACGTGGCTCGAGCTGTTCTTCGACCTCGTTTTCGTCGTGGCCGTCGCCGGGCTGGCCGGGCTGCTCCGCGACGACCTCAGCGCCACGGGCCTGGGGTGGTTCGCGTTCTTGCTGTTCCCGATGTGGTGGCTGTGGATGGACTTCAGCTACTACGCCGACCAGTTCGACTCCGACGACGTCGTGTACCGGCTGGCGCTGCTGGCGGTGATGGCGGGGATCCTGTCAGTCAGCCGCGTCGCGTCGGAGATCGTCGAGGGCGGGGCGGGGTGGGGCGCGTTCGTGTTCGCGGGGATGTACGGGGTCCTGTGCGGGCTCTACGTCCGGGCCTACCGGGCGAACCCCGAGCTCCGCCCGCTCACGGGGCGGTACGCCGTGGCGATGGCGGTGGCCGGCGGCCTCTACCTCGCGAGCGCGGTCGTGCCGGCGCCGGGCCGGTTCGGGCTGTGGCTCGCGGCCGTCGCCGTGCCGATGGTCAACTCGCCGGTCGCGTACTACCAGGTCCCGGGCCTGCCGAGCCAGCTCTCCCACATGCCCGAGCGGTTCGGGCTGTTCACGATCATCGCCCTGGGCGAGTCGGTCGTGGCCGTCGCCCAAGGGATCGCCGAGACGCCCTCCACGCCAGCCGTGCTGGCGGCCAGCGGGGCCGGCTTCGCGCTCGCGGCGGCCCTGTGGTGGACGTACTTCATCCGCGATGACGCCTCGGCGCTCAGCGCGGAGCTCGAGGGCGGGCGCTCGGACCTGCTCCGCTCCCACGTCTACGGCTACGCTCACTACGGCGTGTACGCGGGCGTCGTCGCGGCCGGCGTCGGCGTCGAGGAGGCGATCCTGGCCGTCGGCGGGGAGCACGCCTTCGTGCCGGCCGCGCGGTGGACGCTGGCGGGGGGGACGGCCGTGGCGCTGGCCGCGATGGCGGCCATCCACTGGGCCTCGCCTCACGGACTCCCGGGCCGGTCGCTCGCCCTTCGGCTCGCTGTGGCGGCCGTGCTCGCGGGCCTCGCCGTCGGGAACGTCGGGGCGTCGGTGGCCCTCGCCGTCAGCGCGGGCCTGATGGTCGCGCTCGCGGCGGTCGAGACGGCGGCGCTCCCCCACCCGTCGTCGCTCCCCAACGAGGCCGCCGCCGAGGACGCTTCGCGCAGTGGGTCCGCGCGTCCGTGAGGCGGTCGTAGGGCGTTCTGGATGCGTGATCCGTGATGCGTGACTCTCATCGGGGCGGATCACGCCTCACGAATCACGCACCGTGGATCCGGAAGTCAGGACCGCTGTGTCGCGGTCTTCGTCCGCGCGATGAACGCGACGACATGCCCGGCGATCTCGGTGCCCGAGGCGTCCTGCAAAAAGTGGCCGCCGCGGACCGTCGTCGCCGGCTCCGCCGTCGGGATGAGCCGCTCGAACAGGCGATGTGCGCCTCCCAAGATGGGGTCCGACGGCGACCAGATCAGGAGGCACGGCTTGCGCCACTCGGCCAGCGCGGCGCGGGCCCGCGTCATCACGTCGGCGACCGGGCCGCCGGGCGAGGTCGGGACCAGGAGCGGCCACGCGGCGGCGCCGGCCTTGTAGCGAGCGGACGGGAACGGGGCCTGGTACGCGGGCACGAACTCGACCTGGCTCTCCGGCAACGCCAGCGCCATCAGCTGGCCGATGGGGAGGCGGCGGCCCAGCAGGCGCACGCCCAGCTTCCACAGCCGGAACGCCAGCGTCGGCGACTCCTCGCCGGTCGGCAGGAACGTGTTCATCACGACGAGTCGCGCGACCCGGTCGGGGACGTCGAGCGCGGCGGCCGGCAGGCCCATCAGCCCGCCCCAGTCCTGGACCACCAGCGTCACGTTCCTCACGTCGAGCTGCTCAACGACGCCCAGCAACGCGGCCCGGTGCATCGCGTAGCTGTACGCGCCGACGTCGGTCGGCTTGTCGCTCCGCCCGAACCCGGGGAAGTCGAACGACACGGCGCGGTGGCCGGCGGCCACAAGCGGCGGGATCATCCGCCGGTAGAGGTAGCTCCACGACGGCTCCCCGTGCAGCATCAGGACGGTCTCCGGCGCGTCCCGCGGGCCCTCATCGACGACGTGAATCCGGAGCGGGCCGGCGACGCCGGGGACCTCGACGTGCAGGTACTGCGGCACGAACGGCCACTCGGGCAGCCCGTCGAAGCGCGCGTCGGGCGTCCTCACGACGCCGGGGGAGAGGTCAGGCACGGCGGGCGGGCCCGATGGGGCCGAGGTGGGTGTGGTGGAAGCCGTCGGGCCGCTTGAGGCCGTAGCCCAGCGCGCGGTCGAGGCCGATGGGGGCGGTCCAGACGAGCGCGACCGGGACGGCGAGCGTCCACCCGGCCGCGCTGGCGGCAGCCGCCAGCAGCGCCGGAGCGGCGTAGCTGTGGGCCGCGTTGTAGACCGCGGCGCCGGCCCGGGGTCCCCGGAGGTAGCCGGCCATCGCCAGGTCGGGCGAGAAGAGCAGGGCCGCGAACATCCGCCACGAGGCGCCGGTGAGCGCGTAGCCCCACACCGCGACGGCGAGCACGGCGGCGCCTTCGAGGCGGAGAAGACGGACAGACATCGGCGGAGTCGGAGGCGGGGGTGCTCTACGACCGCGCCCGTTCAGGTTGCGCCTACCGGAAGGTGCACGGCACGCCGGCCCAGAGATGGGTCACCGTTGCGTCGGTCTCGGGGCCGGACAGGATGCCGTGAAGGCCGCCCGCGCTGAACTCGGTCCCCAACGTCGTCTCCTGAACGTCGAGGTCGTACGCGCTGTCCAGGTCGACGCGCGTCGACCCGATGCCGGCGCCGGCCATCGTCGTCCACGTCGACGGGCCGGACCGACCGCTGAGGGCCCAGCCGGCGAACTCGTCGTCCTGGCCGTAGACCGTCAGCCCGTCGTCCCAACTCGCGGTGTCGAGCGGGCCGGCGCCGCACTCGGGGCTCACGGCCCGGCTCGCCGGCTCGCCGCGGAGTCGGGACAGGGCGGCGACGGCGTCCTCGAACGGGATCCCGAACGCGAGCGGCGAGGTCGAGCCGGACGCCGACACCACGCGGAACCCGTCGGGGTCGAGCGCGAGCGCCGCCTCTCCCGAAGGCACGTCGGCCGTGTCGGGCGGGGCCGAGACCGGCGCGGGCACGTCCGGCGCCGGAGCGGAGACGACCTCCGGGTCCGAGGCGCAGCCGGCGAGGACGAGGAGGACGAGCACGCGCGGAGACATGGGGGGCCAGGCAAGGGGGGCGTCAACGCCAGCCGTGCGGGTACGGTCTCCGTCTCGTACTGAGTCCACACGAACGGCTCGGTAGGGGCAACCCGGCGGGTCGCCCCTACGGCCGGATGTCGGGGGATGAGGCGAGGCAAAGTCAAGCGGTCCGGCCGGACGGGCATCGCGCGAGGATTCGAGGGACGGGACACAAACGGGCGCCGTTGCCCGTAGGCGACGTGTGACGTCCCCCTCCGAACCGCTCCCCGTCGACCCGCCGGCCGTCGTCGTCCCGACGGCGGAGGCGGTGGCGTCTGGACCGGCCATTGCCGTCGCCCGGCCGGCGCGGCGGCGGTTCCGGCTGGCGCGGGCGTACACGGCGGCGTTGCGCGTGGCGCTGAGCTACCTCGCGTTCGACCTCGCCGCGCGGTTTCGTGGGGAGCGGTGGGCTCGGGCCCGGCGGCCGGCGCTCCACGCCCGCAACGGACGCCGCGTGCGGGCGTCGATCCTGCGGCTGCGGGGCCTGTTCATCAAGGCCGGCCAGCTCGCGAGCGTCCTGACGAACCTGCTGCCTGAGCCCTTCCGCGTCGAGTTGGAGGGCTTGCAGGACCGGGTCCCGGCGAGTCCGCCCGAGGCCGCGCGGGCGCGCGTCGAGGCCGAGCTGGGCGCGCCTGTCGAGGCGCTGTTCGCCGCGTTCGAGCCGATGCCGGTCGCGAGCGCGTCGCTCGCCCAGGTCCACCGCGCGCGGCTGGCGACCGGAGCGGGCGGCGACGGGCTGGCGGAGGTTCGGGAGGTGGCCGTCAAGGTCCAGCACACCGACATCGACGCCATCGCGCGGCTCGACCTGCGCGCCATCGAGACCATCCTGCGCGTCGTTGGGCGGTGGTTCGGGATCCGGGGCCTCCGCGAGCAGTTCCGCGAGATCGAGGACGTGATCCTGGGCGAGCTCGACTTCGTGCGCGAGGCCGAGAGCGGGACCGAGATCGCGCGGCACCTCGGCCCCGGCGTCTCTGTCCCGGCCGTCGTGCCCGAGCGGTCGGCCCGGCGCGTGCTGACGACCGACTTCGTCGACGGCATCAAGGCCGGCGACCTGGCGGCCCTCGACGCGGCCGGCGTCGACCGGCTCGCCCTCGCCGAGCGGATCTTGGACGCCTACGGCGGGATGATCTTTAGGGACGGCCTGTACCACGCCGACCCCCACCCGGGCAACCTGCTCGTCCGGCCCGACCCCGCGATGCCCGGCGGGTTCGAGCTCGTGTTCCTCGACTTCGGCGCCGTCGCTCGGCTGTCGCCGGCCATGCGGACCGGGCTGGCCGAGATGATCGCCGGCGTGCTGGCCCGCAACCCAGCCCGCGTCACGGCCGCGCTCGACGTCATGGGCTTCACCGCCGACGCGGGCTCCGCCCAGGCCGACGCCGCCGTCCGCGCGCTCGTCGAGGGCGTCCACGAGCGCGTGCTGAAGAACCTCGACCCGCTGGCGTTCCGCCTGGGCGACCTCACGCTCGAGTTCGCGATGGAGCAGCACGCCGAGACGTTCGACCAGATGGCGGATCTGGGCGTCTCCGTGACGGACCTGGCGTCGGCGTTCCGCGTCCCGCGCGACTGGATCCTGCTCGAGCGGACGGCGCTCCTGCTCATCGGGCTGTGCAGCGCGCTCGCGCCCGACGTCAACCCGCTCCGGGTGATGGAGCGCCACATCCGGCCGCTGACACGCGAAGCGGCGCCGGCCATCGGAGCCGCGCTGTGGGCCGAGGTCCAGGCCGCTGGCCGGACGCTCCTGGGCCTGCCGACGCACCTCGACCGCGTCCTCACGAAGGCCGAGGCCGGCCAGATCGCGGTGACGGACCCGGCGGCCGTCGCGGCGACCGAGCGGCTGGCCCGGTCGGTGCGCGGGCTGGCGTCGGCCGTGGCGGCCGTCGGGACGGGCGGGATCGCGTACGCGGCCTACGCCGGCAGCGACGGCGGGATCGCACTGGCGCTGGCCGTCGTGGCCGCGCTGTTCGGAGTCGGGACGCTGCGGTCGGGGCGGTAGCGCGGTGGCTACTGCCGCCGGTACACCCAGACGGCGACGCCCTCGCAGTCCCCGAAGCAGCGCTGGAGCGAGAGGGCCGAGCTGTTGGCCGAGACCACGTCGAAGAACGTCGGGCTGAGATCGCGGTCCTCCGGGTAGAGCTGGATCTGGTTGAGGGCCGCCAGCGCGTCGGGGTCGGCGGCGTTCCCGTCGGAGGCGAGGCTGAACCGGCCCCGCTCCGCGACCCACTCGTCGGCGACGAGCTCGTACCGGCCGTCGGAGAAGAAGCGGATCGTGGGCGGCTCGGCGTCGGCCGTGGCCGTCCAGGTCCCTTCGAGCGCGACGAAGAGCGGCGGGCTCTCGACGCCGGAGTCGCAGGCGGCGAGGAGCAGGAGCGGCGCGATCAGGAGGCGGGAGAACATGGCGGACGCGGGAGGGGAGAGCGAAGGTCGCCACCAGAGCCGCTCGCCGAGGGGAACCGGTCACGCGCGGCACTCCCCCCCTCCCACACACCACCCTCAGCTACTCCGGCCCCTCGAACTCGTCGCGGTAGTCGGCCCGGGACGCCTCGACGACCTTCTCGGCGTGCTCACGCCCGTAAGTCCGCGCGATCGACGCCTGGGAGCCGCTGCCCGGGACCAGCTTGTACGTCGAGAAGTAGTGCGTGAGCCGCTCGACCAGCTTGTCGGGCAGGTCACTGAGGTCCTCGACCGTGCCCCAGAACAGGTCGTTGCGCAGGACGGCCACGATCTTGTCGTCGGCCTCCCCATTGTCGATCATCTGGAGCCCGCCGACGACGCGGGCGTCGAGCGTGATGTCGGCCCGCTCGATGGGCCGCTCGGAGACGACACAGACGTCGAGCGGGTCGTGGTCGCCGCGGACGGCCTCCGGCCCGGAGAGCGCCGCGACCCGCTCGGCGCAGTACGTCCGCGGGATGAACCCGTAAAGCGTCGGCGGGTGCGACGAGCTCCGCTGAGGCCGGTCGACGCGGGTGTAGCCGGTGACCTTGTCGAGCTCGTACTTGACCGAGTCGAACGGGGTGATCTCGACGTAGGCCGTGACCACACGCGGCACGTCGGGCCCGGCGTCGAGGCCGTGCCACGGGTGGGGGCGCCAGCGGAAAAACGGGGCGGGGAACGTGGGCATGGAGGGCGGGGCGAGAGGACGCCGGAGACGCGCGGACCGGCCGCCGGGTTGTGCGGTCCCGGTGCAGACTGGCGGGCGGTCCGGGGGCGTAGGGGATGGCCCGAACCGTATCGGCAGCGGCCCCCGGCCTCCAAACTTGACGCGGCGTGATCGGTTAGACGAGGAGCCCTGGCGCCCTCCCTTCCCCCTTCCCTCCCCTCCGCATGCCCAACGTCGAGACGTCCTCCGCTCAGCCCGCCGCCGAGCTGTTCTACCAAGACTGCAACCCGTCCGGGACGGCCGGGACCGTCGTCCTCATCCACGGCTGGCCGCTGAGCTGGCGGATGTGGGAGCCCCAGATCGGCCCGCTCACCGAGGCCGGCTACCGCGTCGTCGCCTACGACCGGCGCGGGTTCGGGTCGAGCGCGTTCCCGTGGGGCGGCTACGACTACGACACCCTCGCGGCCGACCTCAAGGACTTGATGGACGAGCTCGACCTCCGCGACGCCACGCTCGTCGGGTTCTCGATGGGCGGCGGCGAAGTCGCCCGCTACGTCGGCCGCTACGGGACCGACCGGGTGGGGAAGGTCGCCTTCGTGTCGTCCGTCGTCCCGTTCATGCTCCAGACCGACGACAACCCCGACGGCGTCGAGGCCCAGGTGTTCGAGGACATGAAGGACGGGATCCGAGAGGACCGGCCCCACTTCCTCAAGGGCTTCGGCAAGAAGTTCGTCGGCTGGGGCGTGCTCGACCACCCGATCTCGGAGGAGATGCTGGACTACACCCACCGGATCGCGTGCAGCGCCCAGCCCGAGGCGACGCTCGACTGCGTCGACGCCTTCGGCACGACCGACTTCCGCCCCGACATGGCCCGCATCGATGTGCCGACCCTGTTCGTCCACGGCACCGGCGACGACATCGTGCCCATCGACGTGTCGGCGCGGCAGGGCCACCGGATGGTCGCCGGCAGCGTGCTCGAAGAGATCGACGGGGCCCCGCACGGGCTCAACCTGACGCACCCGGACCGGTTCAACGAGATCCTGCTCGGCTTCCTCGGCGGACCCGAGGGCGCCCCGGCCCGGCCCGTCATGACGCACCAGCCGGCCGACGACCTCCGCCGGGTCTGACCTCCCGGCTCCGGCTCCCTCCGCCCGCCTTGGCCACCGTGCTGGGGCGGGCGGTGTCGTTCGGGCAACGAGGGCGGAGGGAGGTCGTACGTCGTACAGCGGGAATGTCGGGGCCCCGGGGGGCCGCGCCTCTATCTTCGCAGCATGAAAACAGTCACGCTTGAAACGGGTGGGGGGCACGCGGGGAGTGGAGACGGAGCGGGTGGCAGCACGCTAGAATCCCTCGTGCCGGCCGCCGTCTCAGAACGCATCGAGCAGGAGGGCCAGCGCGCCATCCCAGGACTGGCGAAGGACCCAGCAGCGGTCGCCGAGATCGAGCGGGCGATCCGCCAAGTCCCGACCTCCCACACCCTCTTCCTGGGCGACGCTCGGTCGCGGCTCCCCCTGCCGGACGAGAGCGTCCACCTTGTCGTAACGTCGCCGCCGTATTGGACGCTCAAGGAGTACGAACCCCACGCGGACCAGCTCGGAGAGGTCGAGGACTACGAGGACTTCCTGGACCAGCTCGACCGCGTGTGGGCCGAGGTCCAGCGGCTCCTCGTTCCCGGTGGGCGGCTCGTGGTCGTGGTCGGCGACGTGTGCCTGTCGCGCCGGAAGTACGGCCGGCACGTCGTGTTCCCGCTCCACGCGAGCATCCAGGAGCGGTGCCGGAAGCTGGGGTTCGACAACCTCGCCCCGATCATCTGGCACAAGATCTCGAACGCGGCGACGGAAGCCACCGGGAACGGCTCGACGTTCTTGGGAAAGCCCTACGAGCCGAACGCCATCATCAAGCACGACATCGAGTACGTCCTGTTCGAGCGGAAGCCGGGCGGGTACCGGCGCCCGACGGCGGCCATGCGAGCGCTCTCGGTGATTCCCGCAGAGGACCACCGGGACTGGTACCAACAGATCTGGCAGATCGGGGGGGCCTCGACCCGGCAGCACCCGGCGCCCTACCCGCTGGCCGTCGCCGAGCGGCTCGTCCGGATGTTCTCGTTCGTCGGGGACACGGTGCTCGACCCGTTCTCGGGGACGGGCACGACGGCGCTGGCGGCAGGGACGTGGGGGCGGAACAGCGTGAGCGTCGAGGTCGAGCCCTCGTACATGGACCTCGCCCTGAGCCGGCTGCGCCGATCCCTGTCCAGCCAGATCCCCCTGATCCCCGGCGTCCGCGAGAGCGCGACCCCGTTCACGACGTCGCCCTCATGAAACTGCTCGATGCCTTCGAGGCCGCCTTCTCCGGCCAGGCCTACAAGCACCGGAGCTCGACGGTTGGCAATGCCCTGAGCCTGACGGTGTTCGAGGACCTCTATGACCTGGGCCGGTCTCGGGCGTACGTCGAGGGCGTCGAGAGTCGAGAACTCGTCGTCAACACGGAGAACAAGGTGACCGGGCGCAAGATGCGACGCGGCGACGGGACGTTCGGCGAGCGCCTCGTGAGTGTCGAGCCCGCACTCGTGAGCGGGTTCGGCGTGGCGCGTGGCAAGACGGCGGACGTGCGAATCGGCGTCGAGGTTAAGATCCTGGCGACGGCCATGATCAAGCAGATCGACCGCGTGATCGGCGACCTCCGTAAACAGGCCCGCCAGTTCGAGTCTGTGACGCCCGGCGCGATCTCGATTGGGGTCGTCGGGGTGAACCACGCAGAGGCTTACCGCTCGTACGAGGGGCCGGACCGCTTCTACGACAAGCCCGGACGGACAGGCCCTGCCCCGGCCTCCGAAGCGGCCGATGCCATCGCTCGGCTCCGGGACGGATCGACGGGGGCTGCCGACGCCTTCGACGAGTTCCTCGTGCTCGACTTCAGTGCGGCGAACAAGGAGCCGTTCCCGTTTCGTTGGGTCCGGTATGCCGAGACGACAAACGCCTACGCGGCGGCTCTCCAGCGGGTAAGCCAGACGTGCCAACAGCGATACGTCCGGTAACGCTACCCCTGGCAACTCGGGCAGAGGTAGCTCGCCCGGTCGTACGGCGGCAACCTCACCAACTCGACCGGCGTCCCGCAGACCAGGCACGGCCTGCCCTTCCGCTGGTACACCCACCGCGTCTCGCCCCGCTCGCGCATCTCGGGCGGCGTCGTCATCGTGCGGCCCCACCGCTCGGTCCCGTCCCACATCATCGGGCGGACGGCGTCCCACAGCGCGTCGAGCTCGGCGTCGGTCACCGAGGCCGCCGGCCGGCGCGGGTCGACGCCCGCCAAAAAGAGGCCCTCGCTCGCGTAGATGTTGCCGACGCCGGCCACCACCCGCTGGTCCAGGAGCGTCGGCTTGATGGGATCGTCGCCCTTGTCGCGGATGCGGCGGGCGGCCTCGGCGCGATCGAACGTCCCACCCGGCGTGTGGTCGGGGAGCGGCGCCATCACGTCGGGGCCGAGGCTGTTGAGGCGCTCGTGCGTTGCCAGCTCGTCGGGTGTGAGCAGCTCGACGGTCGGGCCGTGGTAGAAGACGGCCTCCCAGCCGGCCGTGTCGAGGCGCAAGCGGACGTGCCGGGACTCCTTGCGGAGCTCCATCGGGCGCTCGCCCATCTGCCACGAGCCGTACTGGGCCCCGTGGCAGTGGATCGTCTCGCCGCCCGAGAGCGGCAGCAACAGGTGCTTGCCGCGTGTGATCGGCTCCAGGAGGCGCTGCCCGACCAAGCCGGCGGGCCGGCCGCCCCACCGCTTCGGCATCGTGACGTGGACCAGCGGCTCGCCGACGAGCGGCGCCAGGCGCCGCGCCCAGCGGATCACGGCGTGGCCCTCGGCCATCAGTTTGTTGGGTAGTCGTCGTCGCCCAGATCGAGCGCGTCGGCGTCCTCGACGCCCCGGAGCAGGCACGGGTGGAGCGCGGTCCCGTCCGCCTCGCCGTGCAAGACCGAGATGTCGCCGGTCGTCTCCAAGACGACGGCGCGGACCTGGTCGGGCCGGAGCACGTTGGCCTCGCGGAGCTTGGCCCAGACGTCCGCCTCGGTCACGCGCGCGCGCCGCAGGTTGTCGTGGAGCATCTGGCTGCCCGCCATCAGCACGATGGGGTCGTTGTCGACGACGGCCGAGAGCCCGTGCCGCCGGCCCCACGACAAGGCCGCCTGGAGCGCGAACAGCGACGCCAGCGCCACGACGCCCTGGAGGAGGGGCACGCTCTCGGTCAGCAACGTCGAGGCCAGGACCGCGCCCGTCGTGATGGTCAGCGCGAAGTCGACGCTCGTCATCTTCGAGAAGCTCCGGAGGCCCACCAGCCGGGTGAGCGCCACCAGGACGGCGTAGATGCCCAGCGTCGACAGGACGACGGCGAGCAAGCTGGTGGGGGAGGCGACGAACCAGTCGGTCATGGCGGGCGGCGTCAGACGGTGCGGTCGGTCGAGGGCCGGAGGTCGACCTCGGCGTCGGTGTGGCGGTCGGCGCCGCGGACGCCCGAGAGCAGGCGCGGCTGGAGGTCGAGGCCGCCGGGGTCTCCGTGCAGGACCGAGATGTCGCCCGTCGTCTCGAGCACGACCGCCCGCACCTGGGACACGTCGAGCACATTCGCCTCGCGGAGCCGGCCCCACAGGTCGTCCTCGGTGATGCTCGCCTGGTGCATGTGCTCCCGGATCATCTGGTCCCCGTCCATGAGCAGCAGCGGCTCGTTGTCGACGGCCGTCTGGAACCGGGCCGAGTCGTGGCGGAGCCGCCCGACGGACCACTGGAGCGCGTAGATCACGCCCAGCCCAACGGCCGCCTCGGCCACGGTCGGCCGCTGGGTCAGCACGGCCGAGGCCAGCGACGACCCGACGGCGACGGTCATGGCGAAGTCGAAGCTCGACATCTTGGCAAAGCTCCGTAACCCCGCGATGCGCGTGTAGACCAGGATCAGCGCGTAGACGGCGACGGCCGACAGCGCGATCGCGGCGACGGCGCTCCAGGAAGTCGTGAACCAGTCGGCCATGAAGATGGGGGGCGCGGGGCGGACCGCCTACCCGCCGACGTGCGCTTCGGGTCCAAAGCCGAGCGCGTCGAGGACCGCGTTGAACACGTCGGGCGGGAGGTGGCCGCCGGACGCCTGGTCGTGGCCGTGGCCCCAGCGCCCGTTCCAGCCCGGCGTGTCGATGGCCTGGTAGATCTCAGGGAGGCGGACGTCACGGCGCGCAGCCCGCGTCGAGAACGCCACGATCCCATCGAGGTAACCCGTGTTGGCGCAGATCACGGGGTACTCTTTGAGACGGCCCCGCCACTGCTGCGCGATGAGCGGGTGGACCTGGGCCGCCGAGTGGACGCGGACGAGCGCGAACCGCAGCCCGTCCGGCGCGATGCCGTCGGGAACGGCGACGTCGCGCTCAGAGAACATGGGCGCCGCCTTGCGCGCCTCAGCCACCTCGTCCTTGACCACGGTGCGGGCCGCGCGGAGCCGGTCGGCCGCCGGGCTCTCGGCGGTCGCCAGCGTCTTCGGGTCGTCGAACGCCATGAGGGCGTCGAGCGCCGTCTCGGCGTCGAAGGTCGGCGCGCGCCGGGCGGCGTTGACGAGCGCGACGGTCTCCTTGAGCCACTTGGCGGTGTGCCGCTTCTTGACAGCCGGGAGCATCGGCCACGGCGCCTTGTCACCGAGATCGGAGAGCACGCCGACGGCCGCGATCCAGTCGAGGTCGGCCACGTCCACAACATCGACCACCAGGTCGTAGGCCAGCCACGCCGAGCACGGGATCGGGTCCCAGTCGTAGCCGGACACGACGAACGCGCCGGCGGGCTCGCCGCTCGGCCGGTGGTGGTCCACGTAGAGGACGGGCACCGCCGGCTCCAGCGTCCCGGCCTCGTTCACGCCCAGGTCCGTCACGACGAGGGCGTCCGGCCCGAGCGCCGCCAGCCGCTCGCGGGCGCCCTCCGAGAACGCCGACTCGTCGCGGCCCGAGGACACGACCTCGACGTCGAGCCCGAGCCGCGCCAGCCCCCGCCCGAACACGGCGCCGGCGCCGAGGCCGTCGGCGTCGAAGTGGCAGAACACGACGACCCGGCCGCCCTCGGGGACGGCGTCGAGCCAGGCGCGGAACGTGGCCCGGGCGGCGGCGAGGTGATCGGCAAACGTCATCAGTGGAAGAGGATGCTCGTCAATGAATGACCCCCCGTCCCGTCGCCCATCGCTCCGCTCAGGGGCGACGGGACTGTTCCCCTTGAAGGGGGACAGCCAGAGCCGCCTTGAGCGGAGCGATGGCGGGACTGGCGGGGGGTCCGGCGATCGTCATACGTCCCCCGCGAGGGCGGCGACCGTCGCCAGCGTGTCGATCTCGTCGGCCGGCTTGTCCTGGCGCCAGCGGACGATCCGGGGGAAGCGGAGCGCGTAGCCGCTCTTGTGCCGCTTCGAGACCTGGACGTTGTCGAAGGCCACCTCGACGACGACCTCGGGCACGACCGTCCGCACCTTGCCGTGGGCGAACGTCTGGAGCGTGTGGCCCTCGAACCACTCGGTCAGCGCCGCCAGCTCGGCGTCGGTCAGGCCGGAGTAGGCCTTGCCGACGTTGAGCAGCGCCGGGTCGTCGTCGCCGGCGCGGACGGCGAAGGTGAAGTCGGAGAGCAGCTTCCGGCGCCCGCCATGACCGCGCTCGACCGACGTTACGACCACGTCGAGCGTGGCGAGCGCCTTCTTGACCTTGAGCCAGGCGCGCCCGCGCCGGCCCGGCTTGTAGACCGATCCGAGCGCCTTGACCATCAGCCCCTCGTTGCCCCGCGCCCGCGCCTGGTCGAACAGGTCGTCGAGCCGGTCGAGGTCGTCGAGCACGGTGACGGCCGAGCGGCGGAGCGGGCCGCCAAGCGCGAGCCCGTCGAGGAGCGCCTGGCGCTCGCGGAACACCCGGTCGAGCGCCGGCTCGCCGTCCCAGGCGAGCACGTCGTAGGCGACGAACGCGACGGGCACCTCGGCCAGGAGGTCGGCCGACGCCGTCTTGCGGCCGAGCCGCCGCTGCAACGCCTGGAACGGCACGACGGCGCCCTCGGCATCGACCGGGACGATCTCGCCGTCCACGATCACGCCGCCGGGCGACGCCTGAGCCCACCCCGCCAGCGGGCCGACGAGGTCCGGGAACGCCGGCGTGATCGCGTCCAACGTCCGCGAGAACAGGGCCACGCGGGCGCCGCCCTCGGCCACGCCGTGCAGGTCCGGGCCGCCCGGGTCGGCGGCGACGTGGGCCTGGGCCCTAATCCCGTCGAACTTGTCCTCGACGGCGACCGGCGGCGGGATCTGGCGGCCGACCTCCTGGGCCAGCGTCCGCTCGTCCGACGCCTCGGCGGCCGTCGCCAGCATGAACTTGATCGGGTGAAACAGGCGGAGGCGGGCCTCCCCGAGCCGCCCGTGCCGCGCCAGGACGGCCGTCTCGCCGATGTCGCCCGTCAGCATGTGGGCCCGGCGGACGTCGGCGCCGGCCCGCTCGTACAGCCGCGCGAGGGCCGACTCGACGCCGCCCTCCAGCATCCCGATCCGGAGCTCGCCCGCCAGCAGCTTGACCACGAACCGGGCCTCGACCGGCGTCGCGCGGCCCAGCGTTTCGGCGATGAGCGCCGCCTTTTTCGTCCCCCCGCGCGCGCTCGCGACCTCGGCGAAAAAGGCGTCGGCGTCGGCCAGCGTCAGCGTGGGCTCGACGGGCGGGACGAGCGCCGCGAGCGCGCCGGCGGCCACGTCGCCGGGGTCGCCCTGGCGGACGAGCGCGGCCCGCAAGTCGTCCTCGTCGGCGCCGGTCGCGGCGGCGGTCGCCCGGCGGAGGGCCGAGAACCCGACCTGGACCGTCCGCTGGTCGCTGAGTGGGAAGACGCGGCCGGCGGCCCACCGCGCGGCGCGGCGGAGGTCGTCGTCGTCGAGATCAGCCAGGAGGGCGCCCAACCGGTCCGCCTTGTCGTGGCGGCCGGATGCCTCGGCGATGTCGGCGAGCGCAGCGGCGAGGGTGGCAAACGGAGCGGACACGGCGGCCGGGCGCTGTCGGGGGGAGCGCTCTCAACGGTCGCGCCCGGTCGCGGGTCCCGCCCCGGCCCCACCGAAAAGAGCGGACGCGGACGCGGGATCGCCCTGCTCGCTCTAGACTCCACCTTCCCCCTCCGCCGCGCCCATGATCCTGACCACGAACACTCTTTACGACCTCTTGCCGGGACGCCGTGTCGAGCTCTCGCTCCGGATCGGGTCGGCCGGCCTGGCCGTCACGGACGTCACCGTCAACGGCGCGCTCGTGGTCGAGGGCCACGAGGGGCACCTCGCGCTCGACCTCGGCGCGAGCGACGCCCTCGACGGGAGCCGTGTCAAGGTCTACACGAGCGTCAAAGGCCCGAAGTCGTCCGTCCCCAACCGGATCGACTACCGGCTCACCGGCGGGCACCGGCACTGGACCTGCACGCTCCGCGAGGACCCGCCGGACGAGGAGCTCGACTGGTTCTACGCCAACGTCGACCTGCTGCTCTCATGACGCGCCTCCGCCCCGCGCTCGCCCTGTGGGCGCTCGCCCTGTGGGCGCTCGCCCTGCTCGCGCCCCCGGCCCACGCCCAGCTCGGTGGGCCGGACACGACGGTGACCGTGGCGCTCCTCCGCGCGCCCGAGGCCCCGGGGTCTCTCCTGCTGGGCGGGGCGCCGAGCGCCGTCGAGGCCCCCGGCTCGATCCGCGCCCTCGCCGTCTCGACGGTGGCCCGGGCCACCGAGGGGACGCTGTTCGACGCCGTCGCGGTCCAGCTCGCCCCGTTCTGGCTGGGCGGGATCGCCGGCCTCAGCTACGCCGACTACGAGGCCGGCACCTCCGCCCCCGTCGAGGCCGTCCGCCGGACGCTCGCCGTCTCGGCCGCGACGGACCGGCTCGACCTCGGGCTGGCGGAGCCCGCGCCCGCCGTCGCCCTGGGCGCCCGGGCGTCGCTCCTCATCGGGGCCATTGACCGCGGGTACCAAGGCTACGGGGCCCGCCGCGACTCGGCGGTCGCCGCGCTCCGCGTCGCGACCACGGCGTTCCGGCAGGCCGTCGAGCGGGCCCAGGCCGCCGACGCCGAGATCCAGCGGCTCACCGAGGAGATCCGGTCCGCCAGCGGCGCCCAACGGCGGGCGCTGATTGAGGCCCGGAGCGACCGCGAGGCCGCCGTCGCCCGGGGCGTCGAGGTGGCCGCCCAGGCCGGGGCCGCCGGCGCGATTGGGACGCTGCCCGAACGGCGGCTCGGCGTGTCGTGGGACGTGGCCGGGGCGTGGGCCGTGGTGTTCCCGGGGAGCGCGTTCGACAACGCCGAGACCTACCGCTGGGGCGCGTGGACGACGGCCGGCGTCACGGGCCGCTCGGCGACGCTCCTCGGCGTGGCGCGGTACCTCCGCGAGCCCGGCCTCTCCGGCCGGCGCTCGGAGGCCGCGGTCGACCTCGGCGGCCGGCTGCTGTGGGACGCGCCGCGAGGCGGGGTCACGGTCTCGGCCGAGGGGGTCTACCGCGTCGGCCTCTCGGGCGCGGAGGACCGCTACCGGGTGGCCGGCGAGCTCTCGGTCGCCGTCGCTCCGGACCGGGCCCTGTCGTTCACGCTCGGCCGCGACTTCGACGGCGAGCCGACCGGGAACGTCCTCGCGCTGCTCCGCCTGGTGGCCCACTTTGGCGAGGGCGTCGCGGCCCCGTCGCTGGCGTCGCCGCTCGGCCCGTAGGCCGGTCATACCAAATCCGGGTGGAGTGTGTGGGGTTGGGGGTGTGGGAGGAGGCCGCATTCCACGCCCACACGGGCTCCCCACCCCCTCCAGTTCCGATCAGCGACGGATCAACCGGACTTGGTATCAGTCGGTGCCCGGGTCGGTGGCCTCCTCGGGCGGGGCCCACTCCGAGTCCGGCGGGCGCCGGTCCCGGTGCGGCCGGGCCTTCTTGACGTGCTCGGCGGCGACGCCCTGGCAGGTCGGGCAGAAGTAGATGGTCCGCTTTTTCTCGACCGTCGCGCCGTCGTCGTCGGTCCACTCGTGCGAGAGCTGGTGCTGCTGGCGGACGTAGTCGTCGCAGCGGAGGCACGGGAGGTTGGTCCGGCGGAAGACCCAGTGGCGCGTGTTCCAGGCGTGGGCGTGGGGCGAGTAGCGCAGGTCGCGGTCGGCGGCCTGCTGGGCCTGGACCGCCTCCGGCACGGTCCGCCCGCCCTCGCGGTAGGCCTGGGCGCACAAGCGCGGCGTCGTCTCGGCCAGGCACGCCCGCTCCTCGTCGTCGAGTTCGCCGACCACACGCCACGGGTCCATCCGGCACGTGAAGAGGATCTCGGCTCGGAGGTAGTTGCCGACGCCCGCGGCGACCGACTGGTCGAGCAGCGCCGACCCAATCTCGCGGTCGGGCTGGAGGTCGAGCCGGCGCAAGAACTCATCGGCGTCGAAGGCGCCGCTCTCCGGGAGCACGTCCGGCCCGAGCAGCCCGAGCGCCGGGATCTGCTCGTACGGGTCGCCCCGGCCGACGGTGAACTTGGGCGCCGAGTACAGCAGCGCCGCCGCGTCGTCGGTCACGATCCGGGCCCGCTCGCGGCGGTCGCGCGTGGCCACCTCGTCGGCGTCGGGGGCCACCACCATCCAGCGGCCCCACATGAGGTAGTGAGAGTGGAAGAACAGGTCGCCCTCGACCTCGCCCACCAGGTGCTTGCCGTGCGCCCACACCCGCTCGACGCGCTGGCCGACGAAGGCGTCGGGGTGCTCGGCCAGCCACGCCTTGGCCGCCTTCGTCCGGGCGCCGATGGCGCGGATGGGGCGGCCGGCGAGCGCGTCGTGCAGCAGGTCGGCGGAGCGTTGGACCTCGGGTCCTTCGGGCATCGGGCGGGTGGAGTCGGGCGGTGGGTATGAGCCCGACCGCGTCGGGTTCGGCCCCGGGACCGGTTCGGGATTGGCCCTAGCCCGCCGATCCGTGGGTTCGGTGCGTCCGTAGATCCGCGCAGCGGACGGCGCGGCCCGACCTGCCCGCTGGTGGGGCGCACCGGACGGTCTCGGCCACCGTTTAACTCTCGGCCACGCGGACCGATGCCGGCCACTCGCTCACATCCCCGCCGGATGCCGACTCCGAAGCCGCCCGTCCCCCCGCACCGCTGGCCGGTCGCCCCCGCCCCGACGTTCGCCGGCTGGACGCCGCCAGCCAAGCCGGCCGCCAAGCCGCCGGCCGCCCCGAAGCCCGACAGGGCGAAGCCTGCGCCCCGCCGGCCCTGACGCTCAGTCGCCCAGGCGGTGGCTGAGGAGCCACTCGTAGACCTCGGGGTTCGCGTACGTCTCGGTCCACGAGTCGTGGCCGGCGTCGGGGTAGACCGTGAACCGGACGTCGCCGCCGGCCTGGCGGAGCGCGCCCACCATCCCGACCGACGACGCGATGGGGACGACGGGGTCCATCGCCCCGTGGAAGGCCCACACCGGCACGCCGCGCGCGGCCTCGACGCCGAGCGGCAGCCCGCCCCCGCAGATCGGGACGGCCGCCGCGAACCGCTCGGGCATCTGCGTGATGGCCTCCCACGTGCCGAACCCGCCCATCGACAGGCCCGTGAGGGTTACGCGCGAGGCGTCGATGCGGTACGTGGCGAGGGCCGCGTCGAGCGCCGCCGCGACCCGGCCGACCGTCCACCGCTCGCCCGTCGGCACCTGGGGCGCGACGATGACGAACGGGAGGTCGCGCCCTTGGCGCCGTTCCTTCAGCGGCCCGTGGACGCCGACGAGCGCCAGGCTGTCGCCGCGTTCGCCGGCGCCGTGGAGGAAGAGGAGCAGCGGCCACGCGCGGTCGGGCTCGGCGTCGTAGCCGTCGGGGAGCGAGACGAGGGCGTCGCCCGAGGCCGTGTCGGTCCACCCGCCGTCGTAGGCGAGGCGGGGCTGGGCGCTGGCGACAGTCATGAGCGTGGCGAGGCAGAGGAGGCGGAGCATCGGCGTCGGTGGAGCGTGTGTGAAGCTAGCGTCCGGCGCTTGCTCCTCACGCTGGGTGAGGGCCGTACGCTGGGGCATGAGCACGTCAGACCTCCGTGTCGGCGAGGTGGTCGCCCGGTCGGGCGTCACCGTCCGCACGCTCCACCACTACGACGAGATCGGCCTGGTCCGCGCCCGGCGGAGCCCGGCCGGCCACCGGCGCTACGGGCCCGCCGAGGTCGAGCGGCTCCACCACGTCACGGCGCTCCGCGCGCTGGGGCTCGGGCTCGACGTGATCCGCGACGTCCTCGATGCGCCCGACATCGACCCCGTCGCCCTCGTCGCCCACCAGCGCGCCGCGTTCGCCGCTGAGGCCGCCCGCCTCGACGCCCTCGCCGGCCGGCTCGGCGACCTCGAACGGCTCCTCCGGCTCCGCGCCGAGACCGGCGTCCCCGTCGACCCCGCCACCTTCCTCGCCCTCACCCAAACCATGAACGACGTCGAAAAGCACTACACCCCGGAGCAGCTCGACCAGCTTGCCGAGCGCCGCCACCAGCTCGGCGACGACCAGGTCCGCGCCGTCGAGGCCGAGTGGCCCCGCCTGTTCGAGGCGCTCGGCCGGGAGCTCGACGCCGGCACGGACCCCGCCGACCCCAAGGTCCAGGCGCTCGTGGACCGCTGGGACGAGCTGGTGGCGATGTTCACCGGCGGCGACGCTGGTCTCCACGAGTCCCTCGGGAATGCGTGGAACGACAACCACGACCAGATCTCGGAGATGAACGGGCTTTCGCCAGACCGGATGCAGGCGCTCTTCGCCTACGCCCAGCGCGCTCGCGAGGCTCGGTAGAGCCACGTCCCGGTGCGCCTGCCGTCGGGTAGGTTGGCGGGCTCACTGGCACCCGGCTCCGTGGATCGCGCGACCGTCCTGCTCCCGTTCGTCGGCATCATCGTCGGGCTCGGCCTGGCCGACCTCCTGCTGAGCTTGCACCGGACGGTCCGGGCGCGGCGGCGGTGGCACTGGCTCCCGGCCTTCTGGACAGGCCTGACGTTCCTGCTCGTGCTGATGTACTGGTGGGTCTTTTCGGAGATCGTGACCTCGCCCGTGCTCGGCTCGTTTGGCCGGTTCGCGTTCCACCTCGGGAGCCCGGTCCTGCTGTTCCTCCTCTGCGCCGCCGCGCTCCCCGACGACGTGGGCGACGGGGAGGACCTCCGCACGTACTACTTCGCCAACCACCGCTACTTTTTCGGGCTCATGGCTGCGTCCGGCGTCCACGGGGCGCTCGACTACGGGTTCAACTACGGGAGCTGGGGGTACCCCGTGCCGTGGATCGCGCTGGTCGTGGCGGGCCTCGCCACGACGCTTGCCATGACGCGCCGGCCAGCGGTCCACGTCGTCGTCTCCGGGCTCATCGCGGCACTGTTGGTGTTCCTCATCGGCTCGTTTACCCGGACGTTCTGAGCCCGGTCACGCGGCCTGTCGGAGACGGACCGTAGACGGCGCCGGGCGCCCGGCTCGCGAGCGCCGGCTGGGCGGGACGTGCCAGCCTCGTCCTTCTACAATCCTGAAGCGCGACGGCGGACGACGCGGTCGAGCCCCTCGGCAAGACCAAGCGTCAGGAGCCCGAAGGCCACCCAGGGAAGAGCATCCACTGGGGCGAGGCCGGCGAAGGCCTGGGTGAGAGGGGCCTGAAACACCAGCAGAAGGACGGCTCCCAAGGCGGTCACCGCCGGTGCAGCGAGGGAGCGCCGTGGAGCCGAGGCCGCCCGGCGCTCGACCTCGACGGCCCCTACGACCCGGTCGGCAAAGCCGGGTGCGAACGGGGCGGGCTCCATCTCCAGCGCGGCCCAGACCTCGCGGTAGGCGTCGAGGGCGGCCTGAGTCGTGGGGTCCAGGCGTCCCGAGAGGTCGGAGGGGTCGAGGTCGCCGGAGAGGAGGGCCTGGAGGTCAGAGTCGGAGAGCGGGGTCATAGCCAGTCCTCGCGGGGGGTCGCGGTGAGGAGGAGATCTTTGAGCCGTTTGCGAGCGCGGAACAGCGTGTTCTTGACCGTCCCAAGCGGGAGCCCGAGCGTCTCGGCGACCTGGGCGTGTGAGAGCCCGTCGAGGTGGAACAGCGTCAGGGCCACGCGGTGGGCCGGCGGCAGGGAGTCGATGGCCGCCCGGAGCACGCGGTCGCGGTGCTCGGCCTCGGACGCCGCGTCGGAGTCGTCGGGTCCGGGCGGCTCGGGGGCGTCGGTGCCGAGCCCGATCGGCGTGGGACGCCGCCTGCGGACGTGGCGGAGCGCGGCGTGATACGCGATCCGCCCGACCCAGGTCGAGAGCTGGGCGTCGCCGCGGAACTGGTCGAGCCGGCGGTGGACCTGGAGGAACACCTCCTGCCCGACGTCCTCCCGCTCGGCGGGGTCCGCGACGACGCGGCCGACGACGTGCGCCACCAACCCCTGGTACCGGACGACGAGCGTGCGGAAGGCGTCGGGGTCACCTGAGCGAGCAGAGCGGAGGAGGGCGGAGTCGTCGGGCATGGGCGCCCAACAGAGACGTGGGCCAGTGGCAGGGTTGCACAGGGCAGAAAAAAGGAGTGCCGTGCAACCCTGGGCCGAGATGCGGTCTCTGTCGGGGCACACCCACCCCGTCCTCCCATGGACCCGTTCGACTCCTTCGACATGGCCGTCGAGACGCTCTCGGTCGCCGCCGTCATCATCGCCTTCATCTGGTCGAAGGGCGCCACGCGACGCCGGCTCATCGACCAGGGCATGCTCAACGAGGGCTACGCGCTCGCCCTCGACGCCGAGGCCCGTGCCGCGCGCTGGACCGCGCTCCGCTGGGGCCTCGTGCTCGCCGGGTTCGGCGCGGCCCTCGTCGTGAGCGGCGCGCTCGGCCTCGACGGCCAGGGGGCGGCCCCCTGGGGCCTCGCCGCCCTGGGCGCCGCCCTGGGCTACGTCGCCTACTTTTTCGCCTCCGCCCGGCTGTCGCTCGACGTGCCCGGCCGAGCCCTCGCCGCCGCCGTCGCGGTCGGGCTCGCAGCCCTGGCGGGGCCGGCCCAGGCGCAGCCGGTCTACCCGGCGCTCGCCAGCGAGCAGTGGACCTCCACGGCCGACGACGGGCACAGGACCTACGTCTACGAGGTCGGCCGGGCCCAAGCCGCCGGCGACACCGTCGTCGTGCTCCACGGCGGGTGGGGCGCCGAGCACAGCTACCTCGTGGACGCTCTCCTCCCGCTCGCCGACCGGACGCGGTTCGTGCTCTACGACCAGCGGGGGTCGCTCCGGTCGCCGGCCCCGGACTCGACGATCACGCTGGGCCGCCTGGTCGCCGACCTCGACGCGCTCCGCGACGACCTCGGCCTGGACCGCGTGACACTCGTGGCCCACTCGATGGGCAACCACCTCGCCTACGCCTACCTCGCCGCCCGCCCCGAGCGCGTCCGCGGGCTGGTCCTCGTCGGCCCTGTGCTCCCGGCGGCGTTCGAGCAGACCGGACCCGGGACCGAGTTCCTCGCCGACGTCTGGCCCGACGCGGACTCGGCGGCCGTGTCGCAGGCCTACATCGACGGGCTGATCGCCCCGACCTTGCGCGGTCTCCGGCGACTCGTGGACGAGGGGCTGATGCCCGAGCGGTTCGCCGACGTGACGGCCGAGCAGGTGATGTCGGGCGCCATCGACGCCGAGTTCCAGGCCGCGCGCCGCGCGCTCTCCGCCCGCGACCGGTCGCGAGCGTGGCGGGTCGAGTTCGCCGCCGTCAACACGTGCGACGGGTCGAACTGGCGCCAGATGCAGGGCGGCGGCGTGTTCTACAACGGCGCGGTCGCGAGCGCCGTCCTCTCCGACTCCACGCTCGACGCCCAGGTCGCCGCGTTCTGGCCGACGCTCCAGCGCTTCGAGGGGCCGGTCCGCGCGATCATTGGGACGTGCGACTACGTCGACCCCGGTCCCATCGTGTGGCCCCGCGTCGTGGGGCGGTTGCCCGACGCGACGCTGGCCGTGGTCGAGGGCGCCGGCCACTCGCTGTGGATGGACCGGCCCGCGGCGTTCGCCGACGCCCTCCGCTCCGCGCTCGACGACGCGACGCGCTGACTCAGGCCGCCCGTCGGAGGTCCGGTTCGCGCCGGTCATCCGCGATTGCGAGGAGGCGGTCGAACTGGGCCTCCGAGATCTCGGGCGGCGTCCGCGTGTTGGGGACGGTGCCGAAGAGGGCGAGCCAGTCGTCCTGGACGATGGGCGGCGGGTCGAACAGATCCAGCACGCGCGTCTCGCACGCGAGCACGGTTCCGCACTCGGCCGCGCGGTCGGCGCACACGGCGTCCCAGTCGCCGTCGTGGACTTCCCCATGATGGATCGTGAGCGGGACCGGGAGCGGCGGGTTGCCGTCGACGACCAGGTTGCCGGGCGGGCGCATCCGGCGCGCGGCGTACCACGCCGCGGCGTCGGCGTGCGACCCGAACCGCTCGGCCACTTCGAGCACGGCGACCAGGCGCCAGTGCGCCGGCCGGCCCGGCACGCCGCCCCACCGCCCCTTCGTCGTCGTGAACAGCACGGTGTCGCCGACGGCCAGGCGCGGCACGAACCCCCGCCCCCGGCTCGACGACGTGAGCGCCGGCATCGGGTGCTCGAAGTCGGGCTCGCGGCGGCTCATCCCGTTCGCATACGGTGGAAGCGCGTACGCCTCGACGGCGCGGCGCCCGCCGAGCGTCTTGACGAGCGGCCAGTAGGAGCACAGGAAGAATCGTCCCATGCCGCAAGGTCCGCCGCGCGAGCGTCACCGCTGCGTCAGCGGTGGCCCTAGCTGGCCGTGGGGCGGGACCGCGCGGTCCCGGGCGACGTAGACCGGATCCCCTTTCCCTGGCTATGCGCGTCCTCTACAACTCCGCCGCCGGCAGCGCCGACCAGTCCGACGTCGAGGCGCTCCGCACGATCCCCGGCGTCGAGTTCGTCGACTGCGACGCGCCCGAGGACACCATCGAGGCCGCCGCCGACGCGGCCCACGCCGGGATCGACTTGGTCGTGGCGGCCGGCGGCGACGGGACGGTCCACCTGGTCGCGAACGGGCTGATGCGGGCCGGGACGACGGCCGAGACCCGGCCCGCGCTCGGCGTGATCCCGGTCGGCACGGGCAACGACTTCGCGCGGACGCTGGGGATCGACCGGAGCGCCCACCCCATCGAGGCCGCCGACGCGATCCGCCGGGCCGAGCGGCGCCTGCTCGACGTCATCCGCGTCTCGCACCCCGACGACCACGACGAGACCGACTACGCCATCAACGTCTGCGCCGGCGGGTTCTCGGGGGCCGTCGACGAGGTCATGACCTCGGAGCTCAAGGCGACGTGGGGGCCGCTGGCCTACCTCGTCGGCGCGGTCAAGGCGCTCCCGGACCTCACCGACTACGACACGCGGTTCGCCTGGGACGGCGGGCCCGACGAGCGGATCGCGGCCTACAACGTGGTCGTCGCGAACGCGCGGACGGCCGGCGGCGGCAAGCCGGTCGCCCCCCGCGCCGACCCCGAGGACGGGCTCCTCGACGTCGTCGTCGTCCGCGCCGGGGCCGACCTGGGGCGGTTGGCGGCGCGGGTCCTGGCCGGCGACTACCTCGACGACGGCGACATCGTCTACAACCGGGTCTCCCGGCTCCGCATCCGGTCTCGGCCCGGCATGTGGTTCAACGTCGACGGCGAGCTCCGCACGAACGCGCCGATCACGTTCGAGGCCGTCCCGGGTGCCCTCCGCGTCTGCGTCGGGCCGGAGTACCGGGCCAAGGCGGGGCGGTAGAGTCGGTGGATCCGACCACGTCCGACGGCCCGGTCTCTGTTCGGGACCGGACGGCGTGGGGGGTATGGGAGGAGGGTCTCGTCCAAACCCCCCACGCCCATACCCCACACGCCCCCCAGCTCCGAACGGAGGCACGGCGACAGGACTTGGGATGCCCCCCCGCGCCGAGCGCGCTAGCTGCCGTTGACGGTGCTGGCCCGCTTGGCGAGCTTGGCCACGTAGAACCCCTCCAAGAGCTCGTTCGGCAACACGCGCCGCGTGAGCTCGAGCGACTGCGGGAACGGCCGGTCGTTCCACGCCGACAGCCCCGGCGCGGCCTGGTCGGCGACGGGCCCGCGCGTCGGGAGCCCGGCGTCGACGAGCTCGAGGGCGTCGCCGAACGTCTTGAGCACCTTGGCCACGACGCCCTCGTTCTCCTCGGGCGCGAACGTGCACGTCGAGTAGACGAGGGTGCCGCCGGGCTTGAGCGCCTGGATGCCGGCCCACAGCAGCTTGACCTGCTTCGAGCGCATCTCGCGGATCTTGCGCGGGCTCCAGTAGGCCGTCGTCTCCGGCTCGTGCGTCCGGAAGCGGCCCTCGGTCGAGCACGGGGCGTCGACGAGCACGCGGTCGAACGACTCGGGCTCGCGGCGCCAGTAGACGGCGCCGTTGCCCATCCACGGGAGCACATTCGTGGCGCCCTGGGCGTAGACGTTGGCCTTGAGCTTGTAGAACCGGGGCCGGACCTTCTCGACGGCCGTGACCTCGCCCTGCCGCCCGACGAGGGCCGAGAGCTGGCCCGTCTTCGAGCCCGGCGCCGCGCACAGGTCGAGCACGCGGTCGCCGGAGCGCGGCGCGAGCGCGAGCGGGGCCAGCTGGCTCGACACGTTCTGGATGTAGATGTGGCCGTCGGCATAGGGCCGGCTGGCGAGGAGCGCCGGGCGCCCGTCGGGCGGAACGGAATAGGCGCCGGGCACGCCCTCGACCGGCGCGACGGGCACGTCCTCGTCCTCGAGCACCGCGACCGTCTCCTCCTCGTCGCGGAGCATGGTGTTGACGCGGAAGCCCGTCGCGATGGGCGCCTCGAACGAGGCGAGGACGGCGTCGAGCCGGTCGGCCGGGACGATCTGCTGGAGCCGGGCGACGAACGGGTCGGGAAGCGGCACGGGGGCGGGTAGAGTGGAAGGCAACGCTAGCCCCCCACAATCGCCGTTTCAGATCCAGGGTACCGGGAAAAGGGGAAGGAGACGAGGGCTCGCTGCGCTCGCCGGGAAATGGGAACGAGGAAATGGGAATTGGCAGAGGGCGCGCTGGTCCGACCCCAGCGCCGAGGACCACCTGCGCCAAGGTCAAGGGAGCGCCCGAGCGAAGAGCGAGACGGCGCCTCGTGGCCTCTCCGAGACGACAGCGGGCGTCCGCCTCTGCCCGTTCCCCATTCCCATTTCCTCGTTCCCGCGAGCGCAGCGAGCTACAGCTCTCCGCGGTAGCTCAGGCGGTGCGCGAGGTGCGTCGGCTGGGGGAGCTTCACCTTCTCGGCCAGGCGGAGCGCCAGCCGGCCCGCGTCGCGCAACGTAATCCGGTGGCCGACCGACACGTAGACCGGCTTGACCCGCTCGCGCGTCCTGAGCGCGACGGCGACCGTCTCCCCCTTGTGGACGAGCGGCGCCCCGCTCCCCTTCGCCTCGCCCAGCTCGCCCTCGACGCGGCCCACCAGGATCGACTTGGCGACGCCGAGCGCGGGCGCGTCGAGCAGAACCCCGAGGTGGCACGCCAGCCCGAACCGGCGCGGGTGCGCGAGCCCCTGGGCGTCCAGCATGTAGACGTCGGGCAGCGCCGCGAGCTGCTCCAGCGCCGGCAGGATGGCCGGGACCTCGCGGAAGCTCAGCAGGCCCGGGACGTAGGGGAACGGCGTCGGCCCCTCCCAGATCGCCTGGTCCACGACGGCCCGCGCGCGGACGTCGAACACCACGACGGCCGCCCGGACCCGGTCGTCGCGGACGCTGACGTCGAGCCCGGCAACGGTCCGCACGGCCTCGAAGTCGAGCGGCTCCTGGCGGACGAGCGGCGCTAGCTGGCGCTGGATCTCGACGGCCTCCGTCGGCGTGACGTCCCAGGCGTGGGCGTGGCGGAGGTCGAGGGCGGGCACGGCGCGGGAGGGCAGGTGGACGGGTGGGACGCACGGGACGCCAGCCGCGGTCCGCCATCTGGCGTAGGGACACCATTCGTCGTGTCCGACCAGCCCGCTGGCGACCTCGCGCTCGGCAGGGACACGACGAGTCGTGTCCGTACGGGGAGGGTCGGTGGTCGGCTCCCCTCTCGCTTGCCCGTTCCCATTTCCAGCGAGCAGCCCGTCCCGCTGGCTGGGGGCCTACGCCCCGTCCTCCCCCGTCCCACCGCCCAGGAACTTCGGGAGGTGGACCTTCGGGACCTCGGGGAGCGTCGGGAGCTCGACGTCCGGGAGGTCGGCCGGGTCGGTCTCCGGCGCGGCGTCGGCGCCGTCGGTGGCCGAGATGGGGGTCGTGGCGGCGCGGCGGCCGGCGACGTCGCGGAGCGCCGCCGCGTCGGGGACCGTCGAGGGGCCCTCGCGGTAGGCCTCGTAGGTCGGGCTCAGGATCTCGATCTCGGCCTCGGCAAACCGGTCCTGGATGTGCTGGTGGATGTCGCTGTAGAGCCGAGCCATCCGCGTGACCTCCTTGGTGTAGGCGTTGAGCTGGTAGGCCACCGAGAAGTCGCCGAGCCCCGTCTGCAACACGAACGGCGGCGGCTCGGGCTCGACCCCGACCGTGTCACGCGCCGCCTGGGTCAGCAGCTGGTGGACGCGCGGCCACGGCACGTCGTACCCGATGGTGACCTCGGTGTGCAAGATGACGCCGCTCCCGTCGCGTGCCATCGCCGAGTAGTTGACGATGTGGTTCGACAGGACGTTCGCGTTGGGCACCGAGATGTCCTCGTTCTTCGTCGTCCGGATCCGCGTCACCAAGAAGCTCTTCTCGACCACGTCGCCGAACGCCTCGCCCACACGGACGCGGTCGCCGACTCGGAACGCCCGCGTGTAGGTCAGGACCACGCCGGCCACCATGTTCGAGATCGCCGTCGAGGACCCGAGCGAGATCAGCAACCCGAAAAAGACCGTGAGCCCTTGGAAGCCGCGGTTGTCGGCGATCGGCGTGTACGGGTAGATGAGCATGATGCCCATTACGATGAGGAAGAACTTGACGATCTTCCGGGTCGGGTCGGCCAACTCGGCGTGGAACCCCTTGAGCTCGGCCTCGCCGCGCGAGACCCGCATGAACAGGTAGTCCGAGATCCGCATGATCCAGCGGACGACGACGATGATCACCAGGATGGCGATGACGTTGTCGATCGAGCTCAGCAGGAGGGCGGCGAGCTGGCGGAGCGGCGTGAGCGCGGCCTCGAGCAGGTTCTCGCTCCAGCTCTGGGTCCACGCGAACTGGCCGAAGACGAACGTGAGGAACGTGTAGACCAGGACGAGCGAGAGGGCCACCCGGGTCAGCCCGACGAGGACGCGGCCGAACCGGGCCACCTGGTCCTTGCCGACCACCTCGAGCGTCCCGATCCGGACGCCCCGGAGGTAGCGCTCGCGCGTCGAGAGCGTCCGCGCGTCGAGCCAGGCGAACAGCCGGCCGAGTGCCCGCAGCGCCAGGACCAGCACGAGCAGGGCGAGGGCCGAGTACGCGAGCCCCCACAGGACGCCTCGGAGCGTGGCCTGCTCGCGGTACGTCACGACGCCCTCGACGATCAGCCCGCGGTAGCGCTCGGCGGCCTGCGTCCGCGTCAGGCCGAGCGCGGCGGCGTCCTCGTCGGTCACCGTCATCACGATCACGTCGCCGACCTGGATCGTGGTGAGCGTGTTGCCGTCGACGATGCGGAGGGCCTCGGGGTCGATCTCGCGGCTCTGGGCGAGGTCGGCCAAGCGCTCTGAGAGCCGCTCGGCCCGCTGCTCCGGCGAGAAGTTTCCGAGGCCGCCCCAGACCTGGAACAGCGTCCGCCCGAGCAGGCCCACGTCGACGCCCTCTTCGAGCGCGTCGGTGACGGTCGCGGCGGTGTCGGCGAGGGCCGCGACGGCGGCCGAGTCGAGCTGGGCCGCGGCCGAGTCCGACAGCGTCTCGACGGCCGAGCCGCCCGCGACGGCGGCCGAGTCGGCGGCGGTCGAGTCGGCCAGGGCCGTCGAGTCAACGGCCGCCGTGTCGGTCGGCGTGGCCGGCGGCGCGGGGGCGGCCGTCTGCGCCGAGGCGGAGGCGGCGAAGGCGACGAGCAGGAGCCAGCGGAGGACGGTCGGCACGGGCGGCGTGGGGAGTCTCCCCATACGATACCGCCGGCGCGTTCAGCCCGTGGCGCACCACACGAGCCCGACGGGGACCCGGCCCCGGACGTCGGCGCCGGCGGCCTGAAACGCCGCCGCGTCGGGCAGCCCCTCCCCCACCCAGGCGTTGTCGACGCCGTCGCACGAGAGCGCGAGCATGACCCGCTGGGCCGCCGTCAGACACCGCTCGCGGAGGTGGACGCGCTGGCCCAGCTCGCCGCTGGCGCGGACCGTCACGAGCACCCACGCGCCGTGTGCGGCGCCGTCGGGCCGGAGAGGGGCGACCAGTGCCTCGGCTTGGGGCGGGAGGGCGAGGAAGGCGCACGGCGGAGCGGCGTACGCCCCCGAGACCGCCCCGACCTCCTCGATCGCACGCGCGACCGCGTCGCCGGTCGCGGGACGGGGCGTTGAGGCCAAAGGAGACGGGGCGCTCACGGCGAGCATGGGAGACCGGGGGGGATCGGCCGGTCTCCCAAAGCGTGTGCCAGCGTGAGGTCCGCCGTCGTCGGCCGCCTCGGCGCGGGGCCGGGCGCGCGCTTTCGCAACGGGGTTTGTCACGAGACCGAGGCCGTTCCGCGCCTGGTGAACAGCCTTGACCGCTAGCCTCGGCCTGCCGGGGGGAGCAGGAGACGCCCGGCGTCGGCCCAAATCGTAATCGTGGCCCCTGGACCTGAGCGCAAGCTTCCGTCCGCCTTCACACGGACCGCGCGCCCGCGCCTTGCCCGGCCTCGGCCCCGCGCGGTATGTTCTCGGCCCTCGCTGGCCTCCCAGCGGGCTGAGGGCTCTTAGCTCAGTTGGTTAGAGCGCGTCGTTGACATCGACGAGGTCACTGGTTCGAATCCAGTAGAGCCCACGACACAAGCCCCCTATCCTCTTGCAGGACAGGGGGCTTGCCATTTCGGGGTACAACATGGGTACAACATTCGTCCGGCTGGCCTCGGCGCCCCCAGCGGACGTGTCTCAGCGGAAACGCCCGGTTGAGACGTGAGACACGTGAGACATGAGACCTATCGAGACGGGTCGCGAGTGAGACCCATCGGGGCCGTGAGACACGACGGCGGGCGGGGTGGAACACTTTATGCGGGATCGCGTATACTGAACACTCCGCCTCTCACGAATGCCCTCCCCGCTCAAGCCGCTCCAGTTCTGGGCTGACGCGCTCGACGTCCTCCGCGCCTGCCCGGACCCGGTCAAGCAGGACGTGGGGTTCGCGCTCGACGAGGCCCAGCGCGGCGGGAAGTCGGGGAGCGCCAAGCCGATGCCGAGCGTCGGGCGCGGCGTCTACGCCATCCGTACGAACCACGACGGCGAGACCTACCGGACGTTCTACGTCGCCCGCTTCCGGGAGGCCGTCTACGCCTTCTACGTCGTCCACAAGAAGGCGACGAAGGGGATCGACCTCCCGAAGCATCAGAAGGACCTCGCCGCCAGCCGCTACCGCGAGATCGTCGAGTGGCGGGCGGCCGAGGGCCTCGATTGACCCCGCTCGCCTCGACGCGCACCGCACCCGTATCCCACAGCCCCCCGTTCCCATGACCGGCCCCACCCCTTCCACTGGCAACGTCTTCGCAGACCTCGGCTTCGACGACGAGGAGGCGTCCCTCCTCGCGGTCAAGTCCCGGCTCCTCTCCGCGCTGGCGTCCTACGTCGGCGAGTTCGACACGCAGGCCGAGGCCGCCGACGCGCTCGGCGTGAGCCAGCCCCGCGTCTCCGAGATCGCCAACGGTCGGCTCTCGAAGTTCACGACGGACCTCCTCATCAAGCTCTGCCACCGGGCCGGCGTCGGGGTCAGCGTCGACACGGACCGGCTCGCCGCTGCGTAGGCCGGGAGGGGTTTCTGTCAGGAGGGGAACACAACTTGCCAGGAACCACCGCCGGCACTCACCCTCGGCGGTCCCCCTCATGGTTTCCGTCCTGACGAGAACATTACTTGCGAGGAACCACTGGCCGAGGCCGAGTGCCCCCGCCGGCCGGAGCCGACGGAGGCAGCGACAGAGGGGCGAGCCCTACTCGGACCGGAACCCGACGAGCTCGCGCTCCCACGTCTTCGCTCCACCGTCATGTCTCTGGCGAGTCCACTTCCGGTAGGCTCGGGAAGGCCACTCGGCAGGGAGGTCCGACGGCTCCAGCCCCGCGAAGGCGGCGGCCCTGTCGAGCACGTCGTCGAGCTTCTCCGTCAACGAGAAGAGGTCATCCTCCACCCGCTGCCAAGCGGCCCGGAGGACGTAGGCCGGCCCAGCCTCGACGAGCGCCGGGTGGACATCAAGGCGGTGCGGGGTGGCGTCGAGGGCGTCCACGTACTCTCCGGGACGGTCCTTCGAGCGAGGGGGGAGCGCGAGCGGGTCGGCGAGGGCTCGCTCCCCGAGGGGGAGCGTGAGACAGGGGACCGGGGCGCCGAGCGGGAGGGCGAACCCCTTCCCCGTCAGCGCGCACGTGTACCGGGCGAACCCCTTGCCCACCTCCGCCGCCTCGGGCGTCGGCTTGCCGAGGCGTTCGCGGGTCCGCCCCAGCTCAGCGAGAGACTCGGCTGTCTCCCCCGGACGCCACCCCAGCGCGGGGGCGCCGTAGCTCCGGCACGGGAACGCCCCGAAGTAGCCGAAGAGGTCGACGGCCCCC
The DNA here is from genome assembly GCF_965213695.1 of Rubrivirga sp. Taxonomy (GTDB): domain Bacteria; phylum Bacteroidota; class Rhodothermia; order Rhodothermales; family Rubricoccaceae; genus Rubrivirga. The sequence continues at coordinate 4,414,701 of NZ_OZ243912.1, forward strand.
TCGCTCGCCGCGAACGCGCGGAGCCGAGCGAGAAGCCGGGGCAGGGTCTCCCCGTTGGGCCAGAGGTCCGTGTTCAGGGCGTGGTCGGCGGGGGCGAGATCGCCCGGGGTCGCGTCCTCCGTCGGGACGTCGGCCATGAAGGCGGGGGCCGGCCGAGAGAGCGCCTCGATGACCTCGGCGAGCCTCTCAGCTCGGGCCGCGTCGTGCTCGTCGGGCTCTCCAGCCTCACCCGTGGTGGCGTGGTACCGGCCCGTCCTCAGGTAGTCCAGGGCGGGTGCGGGAGCGACGGCGGGAGTCGTCGCGTGGGGTGCGGTGGTCTGATCACTCATGGTGGAAGGGGTATGGATTGGGGGGACGGTGAACCGAGCGGCCGTCGTAGAGCCGGGCCGCTCGACAACTCAGGCAGCGAGGCGGAGCGGCGGGCGGGCCGTCTTGGCCGGTGGGGCAGGCGGCGTCTTCGTGACGGCGACGTAGCCGGTGGCTTTCGTGCAGGCAGCGATCCGGGCCTTGACCTCGTACGTCTTGAGCGCCTTCAACTCGCCCGCCAGCGCGTCGACGGCCGGGCTGTACTCGTACGTCCGCCGCGTGCGGACTGAGAGCGTGAGGCCGTCGGTGTCGAACGTCGAGCCGTCCTCGTCGAGGAGCGCCGAGTAGATCGTGGGTTCGAGCGCTTTGAGCTCGGCGTCGAGCCGCTTCCGCTCGGCCTTGAGACGGAGGTAACGGGCGAGGTCGGCGGGGTCGTCGAGCGTGCGGAGCGTGTCGTACATGGGTTTGCGAATCGAGGGGGAGTGTCCAGTTTGTCCAGAAGGGAGCGCCCCGGACCGAGTGGGGGTCTGGGGCGGCGGCGGAATCAGGAGTAGAGCGCGATGAGGGCGGGGTCCTCGCAGTTGTAGAACAGCGCCTCGTACTTCGCGCACTGGAGCTCGTACTCGATCGACGTCTCGATCTCGTCGAGGAGGTCGGGCGTGCAGGCGACGGGGGCGCCGTGGGGGGCCTTGACGCCCTCGACTTCGTAGCGGCCGGGCTCGACGTTGGCGACGACGGCGAGCGAGCCGTGGAGGGCGGAGGGGACGTGGACGGTGATGCTGAACATGGCTCTGTGCGGGGTGGCCTGTCGGCCGGTGAAAGGGGAGGCGTTGCAGCGCCTTTGACTGATCCCAATGTACAGACTTGTCTGTACCATGTCAAGAGTTTTCTGTACGGCGGGCAGATTTTTCTGTACCTTGAGCCTGCCCCC